>NZ_AULS01000032.1 GCF_000422405.1 Microbacterium luticocti DSM 19459 | reverse complement strand
GGGCCCATCGGCCATCCAGTAGCTCTACCTCCGGCAAGAAACACGCAACGCTGCACCTAAATGCATTTCGGAGAGAACCAGCTATCACGAAGTTTGATTGGCCTTTCACCCCTATCCACAGCTCATCCCCTCAGTTTTCAACCTAAGTGGGTTCGGCCCTCCACGACGTCTTACCGTCGCTTCAGCCTGGCCATGGATAGATCACTTCGCTTCGGGTCTAGGACATGCGACTGAACGCCCTGTTCAGACTCGCTTTCGCTACGGCTACCCCACCCGGGTTAACCTCGCCACATATCACTAACTCGCAGGCTCATTCTTCAAAAGGCACGCTGTCACCCCTGCAAAGGAGGCTCCAACGGTTTGTAAGCAAACGGTTTCAGGTACTATTTCACTCCCCTCCCGGGGTACTTTTCACCTTTCCCTCACGGTACTCGTCCGCTATCGGTCATCTGGGAGTATTCAGGCTTATCAGGTGGTCCTGACAGATTCACACGGGATTTCTCGGGCCCCGTGCTACTTGGGATACTTCGCAACGCCAAGACACAACATTTCGGCTACAGGGCTATCACCTGCTACGGCCCGCCTTCCCAGACGATTCGCCTATGCACGCTTGTCACGCCGGCCGTCCGGCAGAACGGCCACACAAAGTCCCACAACCCCCAACATGCAACGCCCGCCGGCTATCACACACATTGGGTTTGGCCTCTTCCGGTTTCGCTCGCCACTACTCACGGAATCGCTTTTGCTTTCTCTTCCTGTGGGTACTGAGATGTTTCACTTCCCCACGTTCCCTCTACCCGCCCTATACATTCAGACGGGAGTCACCGGGTCGGCACGCCGCCCGGCGGGGTTTCCCCATTCGGACACCCTCGGATCAAAACTCGCTTATCAGTTCCCCGAGGCTTATCGCAGATTGCTACGTCCTTCTTCGGCTCCAGATGCCAAGGCATCCACCGTTTGCTCTTAAAGACTTGAAATCACATGAGCACGACCCACCCAAAA
>NZ_AULS01000031.1 GCF_000422405.1 Microbacterium luticocti DSM 19459 | reverse complement strand
ATCTGGAAGCTCTCCCCGAAGACTGGATCCCCGCCACCTCCTACAAGCCTCGTGGCGACACCGCCACCTACGACGCCGCCTACACGCACTGGGACGTCGACGGGAAGTCCGTCCCCGCACGTGACTACTACCGCATCGCCTGGCGCGCGATGGCCGCCAACACCGGCGAACGGACACTCATCCCCGCGATTGTTCCGCCTGGCGGCGCGCACGTGAATGGGATCTTCTCACTGGGGGCGCCCACTCGCAAGCTTACCGATATTGTCATGGCTGCCGGTTTTATGTCATCATTGGTTTCAGATTTTGCCGTGCGTGCGACGCCGAAAAGCGGGATATACCAAGGAGTGGCAGAAAGGCTGCCCATAGTTGTTGACAGTGGCGCGCTGGGGCATGAGATCGTCGTTCGCATTCTGCGGCTGACCTGCCTCGTGCCTGCATATGCATCGATGTGGGAGCAAGTCATGACCTCGCCATGGTCTCCTGACGTTCCCCTGCGGCTAGCCATGGAGCGGCGCACAGCACAACTGGAAGTTGACGTTCTTGTTGCCCTAGCTTTAGGAATCACCGCAGATGAACTCTGCACGGTCTATCGTACACAGTTTCCGGTGCTTTATGGGTATGACCGAAAGAAGTATTTCTATGACGCGAACGGGCGGCTAATTCCAAACAGCGTGCTGGACACTTGGCGATCGGGCGGAGAGAATCTTGGCAGTTTTTCACGAGAGCAACTCAGTGCGACGCATCCCGGTAGCGGAATATGCTACGAATATATCCTCCCGTTCTCTCGTCTGGATCGCGAAGAAGACCTACGGGCCGCCTACGCGAGATTTCGCGGCATCCCGAGTAGTCCTTCGAACCGAGAGTACGCGGCACGCATATCAGCCTCGCGATCAGGAGTCGTGAAAGGCAGCTCGTGCGTGTAGCGGCCACCGCTACCAGGATGAATGGTTGTCAACTCATCTGATGAGTACATGCCATCATTCTCATTTCGCGAGCGCCAGATGGCCACGAGGGACCTCGGAACAAGTCGCCCGTTCACGTCATAAACGTATGTGCGCCGGTCATATTCGTAGAGAACCGGGAACTGCGTGCGATAGACCGTGCAGAGTTCATC
>NZ_AULS01000030.1 GCF_000422405.1 Microbacterium luticocti DSM 19459 | reverse complement strand
CTTGCCGGAAACAACTGGTCATCCCACGGTGGCCCTCCATCGTCAACGACGACGAGGACCCCGCAGGAAATGACACCACGCTATGGGACTCACCCGATCTCGCGGTGTCCTCCTGTTCCGTTGGCGCCGCCGGCGGCACGGGCGCGGTGGCAAGGGGGACTGTTGCACTTCATGACGCCGCGGTGGCGGGGCCGGATGGCGCAGCCGTAGCCTCGGGGAAACACCGACCCGTATCGACCTGAGGAGATTGTCGTGAGCACGCCGCTGACCCGCCAGACGCCCGTCGAGGTGCGTGAGCGTGTCGCGTGCATGTGCGGACACGGCGATGTGTGCTCCTCGTACGCGCCGGGCCACGCGCTGCACCTGATCCAGGCGCGGTTGGCGGCGGCGACGCCCTTGGAGTGGGCGGATGCCCTCGTGACGGCGACGGATGCGTCATCCGGCACCCTGGTGCTGCACACGCTGGACGGCGAGTCGCACACGGTGTGGAACGCGGGCGCCGCCGCTCTGGAGGCGACGCCGGGCACGCCGGTCGCGCTGCACCGGAGGTACCACGTGTTGGCCGTCGGCCGGGCGCAGTACAACGTCGCCCCAGTCTGAGACCAGGCAGCCTGAGAGCGAGCCGCCTGAGACCGGGCGCCCTGAAATCGAGCGACCTGAGACCGAGCCGCCTGAGGCCACGCCGCCGCGGCGGAACTGAACGTCGAGGGGATGCCGCGGCATCCCTCGTCTGGGCCGTGGGGTCAGACGGCGGTGACGATCATCTCGCGCATGGCGGCGCAGGCGTCCATGCAGGCCTGGCACGACTGTGCGCACATGCGACACACCTCGCTCTTGTCGGCGTGCTCCATGCACTCGTCCATGCACACCTGGCACATCGCCACACACGCGTCGAGCATCGCCATCATCGCGGCGGGGGTCATCCCCTGCATGCGCATCATGGCCCGCATCATGGTGTTGCACATGTCGGCGCAGTTCATGCACGCCGGCGCGCACGACATCATCTGCATGGAACAGACCGTGCACGCCTGTTCGCACGCCGAACACGCGTCCATGCACTGCTGCATCACGGACATGTCCATCGACATGGCCTGCATGCCGGGCATCGACATCATGTCCTTGCCCATGGCATCCATCATCATCGCGTCCATCGCGACCCGCCTTCCAGCCCCACGGCGGGCAGGATGACCCGCCTGAAGCCAAGCGTAATCCTCGCGACCGCCTGCGTCGACAGGCCGTTGGTCCCGTCCGGGCGAAGCCACGGCGCTCTCAG
>NZ_AULS01000029.1 GCF_000422405.1 Microbacterium luticocti DSM 19459 | reverse complement strand
CGCACCCGGGCGACGATCATCTTGCTCGCCAGGAACGCGGCGGTCGCGCCGGCGGCGGCGGCCCGGGCAGCGGCGGATGCGGCATCCTGCACCTGGTCGTCGGGGAACGCCCGCGAGAACAGACCCGAGGCGACGGCCTCGTCGCCGCTCATCAGCCGGCCGGTGTAGACCAGGTCGAGGGTCTTGTGCGGGCCGAGCCGGCTTAGACACCCTTGACAGCGCGTCGAGATGCTGATATCCAGGACGTGTATAGATAATACACAGCGTTTTCCCAGCTATCTGAGGATTCGTACGGAGGCATCGACATGAGCTTGAAAAGAAAGATCGCGGCGTTCGGAGCTGCGGTGGCGTTGGCGGCTGGCGGGCTCCTGGTTGGCGCGGCCCCTGCAAACGCTGCTGGGTCATGTACCTACTTCTCGGTCTCGGCCAACGCGGCGACCGCGACTTGCAAGGGTACAATCCACATCAACTGGTATTGCTGGTCCGCGCCCACGATCGAGAACGACGGCGCGTTCCAATTCGGTTCTGAGTACAAGACCCGCAAGATCACGCTCTGCAGTTGGGACTCGGTGACCACCTGGTACTACTACACCTGACTGACGCCCACCATCACGGCGAACGCGTGGTCTTTCGAAAAGCTCGGGGTGGTGCTCACCGAGGACGGATGAGCGTGGCATGATGACTGCCATGCGGCTCTCACCAGCCAGACGCTCGAGCTTGACCTCGCCTCGCGCTACCGTGTCACGCGAGGGAGTGGGTATCTGTCTCGCCGTACTCGCGGCCGCTTCTGTGTTGTCCATGTCAGGATGTGCCAGTTCGGACAACCCTCGCCCTTCGCCCAGCTACACACCCGGCGAATTGAGCGCCATCGATCCAGACTTCGGGAAGAACATGAAGGCGTGCCTGCAAGAGGCCGGCTTCGACGTTTCGATCACGGAGGACGGTGACATCAAATCCGCGGTACCGAGCGATCAGTTGAGCGTCTTCCGGAAGGCCCGCGCCAAATGCGAGGCGGAGTTTGGGTACGACAAACCGCCCGAGCAGACGACCGCACAGAAGAAGAAGCTGTATCACGCTCTGGTCTCGCTCGCAGACTGCCTGGAGTCCCAAGGCTACGCGATAGCTCAGCGGCCCTCGGAACAGGCCTTCCTCGATGGGGCAATCTTCGATCCATACGGAGAAGTCCTGATCCCCCGCAACTCTACGCCTCCATCTGATGACGAGTACAAGCGACTACTCAAGCTGTGCCCGTACCCATAACCACGACCGCCATCGCCATCACCATCGCCGCCACGATCGTCGTGACGAGACCGCCTGCGACGGATGTCGGTGATGCACGGCCGTGCACAACTGCGGGGATC
>NZ_AULS01000028.1 GCF_000422405.1 Microbacterium luticocti DSM 19459 | reverse complement strand
AGAGCACCGGCTGGCCGACCCCGCACGCCCCCGCAACAAGCCACGCCACCGAAACACGAAACCACGCCCACCAAAACCACGACGGTGGATCAGGGTTGAGTCAGCTGCGAGTGAGCTCCCCGACTCGGGTGACGTGGGATTCTCCGCACGCCTGCGCCAGGCGTCAACCGCGTCCGAGATACGGTCCAGCCGCCTCAACCACTCACTGTCTTCGGTCGGCTGAGGCTGCCGTCTGGGTCGCCGCTTCGTTATAGCCGCACCTTATCCCCGTTCGTACACCGGCCCTCGCGATGCGCTTCGCCGGGCGCTTTCCCTCGATCTGCAATAGGCGTGGTGACTCTGAGGACGAGTCGAGAAGACGACGAGGTGAGCAGGCGTCGCGGGGGCGGGCTGCGGCGGGCAGGGAGCCGGCGCGAGCACCTGACAGGTGACCAGCCCGGCATCAGGTTCACGAGCGGACGACGACCGGGATCACCGATCAGGCGGAGTCCTCATGTCAGAAACCGACGATGCGCGCGCCGACCGTCGTCTGCGGGTCGGGTCGCTGTTCTCCGGCTACGGCGGGCTCGACCTCGCCGTCGAGGAAGTCTTCGACGCCCGCACCGTCTGGTTCTCCGAAATCAACGAGCCCGTCGTCCACGTCTTTGCACACCACTGGCCCGACGCCCCGAACCTCGGGGACATCACCACAATCGACTGGAACACCGTGCCGCCGGTGGACATCTTCTGCGGCAGCTTTCCCTGCCAGGACGTGTCCACGGTCGGGAAGATGGCCGGCCTCGCACCTGGCATTCGCTCCGGCCTGTGGGCGCACATGGCGGCGGCAATCGAGGTGCTGCAACCTCAATGGGCCGCGATCGAGAACGTGCGGGGGCTGCTCTCTGCAACCGCAATCCGCTCCGTCCCGGAAGAAGACGACGATGAACGACGCAACCCCGAAACCGCCCGAGCAGCAACCGTTCGCAACCTGGAACCCGACCCGTGGGGTCTGGGAGACGAGCCAGCCCGACCTCTACGGGCACTTGGCGCCGTACTCGGAGATCTGGCCGACATCGGGTACGACGCACGATGGATCGGCCTACCCGCTTCCCACGTCGGCGCTCCGCACGCCCGGTTCCGCGTCTTCATCCTCGCCCGTCCCGCTCTTTCGCACTCCGCTTGCCTCCGGCTCGATCCGAGGCAACGAACCGATAGACAAGGTGCGAGCACGGAGAGGGGCGATCACGCTCAGCCATCAAGTAGTCGAGCTCGTGACGAAGCGGGAACGCGGACCCTCGCCGGAGGCGACGTTCGCGTTGATCGAGGAGTTCCTCGAGGCTGGGGACGCTACGCCCTCGCTATCGCCCGATGGGAACACATCACCGGACGGCCCGCCCCTGCGCCCGCCATTCTGAACGGCGAACCCGTGAGGCGCCCAGCGCCACGATTCGTGGAGTGGCTGATGGGCCTACCCGCCGGATGGGTCACCGATGTTGTCTCGCAGACCACGGGCGACCCGATCCCCGAGCGGCCGGTGCCAACCCTGCCCGAGGGCGCGGCACCTGCCGGGCTGTGGGAGGGCCTGGCAGCTCCTACGGCGTGAACTACGTCTCCGGCTGGGCGGGCACGGTCAAGGACAAGGACCCGGCCGAGGTCGTGCAGGCCACCGGAGAGCGGGTACGCACGACCGCGGCGGCGATCCTCGACGCCCTCAACACCGTGCAGGCCGGCGCGGGCGACCCGCCCGGTCTGACCCGCGATGCGGCACCGGCGCCGCGCGCCGAGCGGACCCCGCTGGCACCGATGGAGACGGGCCGCACGGCGCACACCGCAGAGCTCGCGGTGAGGAGTCTGTGATGGACCCCGCCGCCCTGTTCACCGCCGTCGCCGGGATGCCGCTGCCCGACGCCGCGCTACGGCTTGCGGACGCCGGCGTGCCGGACTTCCCCTGCGCGCCGGGCGGCAAGCACGGAGCAGGACGGTCAGACCGCGAAGGCCGAGGAGTTCGTGGCGAAGAAGGTCGGCCACGACCTCGCGCGAACCAGATACGAGGTCGACCGCACGCCTCGATCCCAGAGCGCCGCGCTGATGGAGGAGATGGCCGAGCAGGCATCGGTCGGCTTCATGGCGCAACGGAGCGCACCGAGCGCCACGCCGGTACTCGGGCTCTGACAAGGAGAGCGTCATGGCTGAGAGCGAAGACATCCCCGGGGCGGAAGAGCCCGAGCCCGAGGAGGCGACCGAATGGGACGCCGCTTCGATGCTGCCGAAACCGCCGCACCCGATCAACTGGAACCTCCTCACGTCGGACGAGGCTGAGGCCGAGTGGCTGGAACCCAACAAGTGGACCGATTGGTTGCGCCGCGCCTATGGGCTTCCTGCTTGGTGCTGCCGCCGTTCTGGCATCGGCACCCTGAGCTCGTGTGGGAACTCAGCGCCCTGCACCTGCACTGGCTCGCGGCCTACGACCCCGAGCAGAACGCTTCGGCATCGCTGGGATGGCACCGTAACTTCGCCGAAGCCCGACAACGGTTCCGCGATTGGGTCGCAGCGTGCGGCACCCGACTGGACCGCGACCGGCCCACCCGTCAGACCGCATGGCCCGGGGAGGAGCCCACCGAGCCCGTCGAGGACCGGATCATCGAGAACCGCGATCAGGACTTCGTGCAGTTCGTCCTCGATGACGTGGAGGCTCGCCGCCAAGCCGAGGAGGCGTTCTACGCCGGCTTCGATCCGGATATGGGGGAGTTTCGATGAAGGAATCGACCTCATCGGCACCAGGCGATCGACTGCTGCGCACTGATGAGGTCGCGGCGTGGCTGTCGGTGTCGAAGTCCACCTTGGTGCGCTGGTGGCAGGCTGGGGAGGGCCATGCGGTCTACTGGCTTGCCGAGGGGGTTCCACGCTACCGCGCCGCTGATGTTGAGGCCTGGCTTGCTGCGAGAACGGCAGCGAGAGCCCGAGCGCCGCGAAGGGGAAGCGCTCATGCCCGCCCGTCGTGGTGACAAGTGGGAAGGGCGGCTGAAGGTCGGCGGCCGGGTTGTCGGCACTCGACGTTTCGACACAAAGCGGGCCGCCGTGGAGTGGGAACGCGGGCAGCGCACAACGGTTGATGAGCACAACTACAACCCGAGCACCGGAAAGATCGCCGTCGAAACGCTCCTTGCCGAGTGGCTAGAGCAGCGTGAAGGTCGCGTCAGCGAGACGGCGCTGAAGACCGACCGTTTCCTCCTGCCGACGGAAGGTCAGCTCGCGGTACCAGTGGGTGAGTCCCATAGCGTGGTGTCA
>NZ_AULS01000027.1 GCF_000422405.1 Microbacterium luticocti DSM 19459 | reverse complement strand
CCGCCCGACACAGCCCGCGGCGTCAAGCTCCGCCAGACAGGCTAGATTCCGCGGGCATTCCTACATGAGGCACGGGAACCATTTCGCGGGCATCTTGACATGAGGCACCTCGTACCCCTGCGTGCGTCAGGTTTCTTGAGCGTGTGGGTGGGGGTTTCTTGAGCGCCTGGGTGGGGCTGGCTCCTCGGTTTCTTCCGTCGCATGGGCGCGGCTGGGTCGTCGGCTTCTTCGGGCGCATGGGTACGGCTGGGTCTGCGGCTTGTTCGGGCGCATGGGTGGGGGCCGAATGCTCGGATTCTCCCCGCGTGGACCCCGCGCGGGGGCGGCCGGAGCCCCCTCCATGCGGACGTTGACGAAGCGCGTCGGCGGCGAGTCGCCGGCGTGTCGGCGGCGAGATGGCACCGTGTCGGCGGCGTGTTGGCACGATGTCGGTGCCGAGTTGCGAAACCGGCCGTCCTGTGCATAACTCCGCGGCATCCCACAACCTTCAACCGCTGCTTCAAGCACAACTTCATCCACAGCATGGGAATACAGAACCCCCAGGTCAGCCGGATGAAACGAGTGGAAATCGGCGAACTGCACAGGAGTTGTCCACACCGTCTCTACACAGGCCGCACGGCGTTTCGCGCACACTCTCCACACCGTTATCCACAGGCTCGGTTGCAGGGGTCGAGGTGCGTCCCTAGCGTGGGTTCCTGACCCATCCCGGGGGCGACGTCGCCGGCGTCGGAGGATGTCGGAGGTCCATGATCTGCTCGGATCACGGGGCCGCGTCACCGCATCGACCCGGTCTCACATCGCAGCGTGCCCGAACGTGAAGGAGGACGGACGTCGTGTCGATCGCCGACATCTCCGAAGAGCGCCTGGGTGGACCGCGCGAGGGTGAGCGCACTCCCCCGCACGATGTGCTCGCGGAGCAGAGTGCGCTGGGCGGCATGCTGCTGTCGAAGGACGCCGTCGCCGACGTCATCGAGAGCCTGCGCGGGTCGGACTTCTACATCCCCAAGCACGAGCTGATCTTCGAGGCGATCCTCAACCTCTACTCGCACGGTGAGCCGACCGATGTGATCACGGTCACCGACGAGCTGATCAAGACCGGTGACCTGCAGCGGGCCGGTGGCGCCGACTACCTGCACACGCTCACCTCGATCGTGCCCACGGCGGCGAACGCCGGCTACTACGCGTCGATCGTGTCGGAGCGGGCGCTGCTGCGCCGGCTGGTCGAGGCCGGCACGCGGATCGTGCAGATGGGGTACTCGGGCCAGGGTGAGGCCCTCGATCTGGTCAACACCGCGCAGGCCGAGATCTACGGGGTCACCGGGGCCGAGGCATCCGAAGACTATGTGCCGTTGACGGTGGCGGTGGATGCCGCGGTCGACGAGATCGAGGCGGCCCGGGGCCGCGACGGCCAGATGACCGGCATCCCGACCGGGTTCCGTGAGTTGGACGAGCTGACCAACGGGCTGCACCCGGGGCAGATGATCGTGGTGGCGGCGCGTCCCGCGATGGGCAAGTCGACGCTGGCGCTGGACTTCGCACGGTCGGCGGCGATCAAGCACAACATGCCGGCGATCTTCTTCTCACTCGAGATGGGGCGCAGCGAGATCGCGATGCGCCTGCTGTCGGCCGAGGGCGCGATCCCGTTGCAGAACATGCGCAAGGGCACACTGGACTCGCGCGACTGGACGACCGTGGCGGCCACGCGCGGGCGCATCAACGATGCGCCGCTGTACATCGACGACAGCCCGAACATGACGCTGGTCGAGATCCGGGCGAAGTGCCGGCGGCTGAAGCAGCGGGCCGGGCTGAAGATGGTGATCATCGACTACCTGCAGCTGATGTCGTCGGGCAAGCGGGTGGAATCGCGGCAGCAGGAGGTCAGCGAGTTCTCGCGGGCGCTGAAGCTGCTGGCGAAGGAGTTGCAAGTGCCGGTCATCGCGCTGTCGCAGTTGAACCGTGGGCCCGAGCAGCGCACCGACAAGCGCCCGCAGGTGAGCGACCTGCGCGAGTCGGGATCGATCGAGCAGGACGCCGACATGGTGATCCTGCTGCACCGCGAGTCGGTGTACGACGCCGAGAGCCGCCCGGGCGAGGCCGACCTGATCGTCGCGAAGCACCGCAACGGCCCCACCGCGACCATCGAGATCGCCTTCCAGGGCCACTTCTCGCGCTTCGCCGACATGGCGCCCGCGGGGGACTTCCAGTAGGTTGTAGGTTCCGCGTGAAGATGGCAATGTCCTCGCCCAGATGGCAACGACTTGGCAATGTAGCCATCTATCGCGGACAAGAATGAGTGGCTGTGCGGTCTAACCCGGCTCGCCTGCAGTGGCTTCGAGTTCGGTGTGTTCGGTTACGCCTGTCAAACCCCAGGGCGTCGCGAGGACCTGCTCTGCCTTCAACCGTGACGGTGAGTAGAGACGGAAGCCGAGTCTTGGGTCGTTCGGCACGGCCACCGCGGTGCGACCGGCGCCCTTGCCAGCGCGGAGTGCTTCGAGGTGTTCTGACGCATCGACGATCCGTATGGCTGGGTGGTATATGGAGACGTCTCCCACTGTGACCTCTTCGCCCAGGACGTCGCGTGACCAGTGAGATGTGGTCGCGATGATTGCGCTCGGGTTCGTGAGTAGCTCTTCGATGGATTCACCGAGCTTGCCGTTGAAGGTGAAACTCAGGCTCTCGAGGTCGGGTGCGAGAACGCAGTCACCCTCGAGGAGTCGGCGCACGATGCGGATCCAGATCCGTTCCATCGCGTTGACGTTCCTGGGGAAGGCGAATTGAGTTCCGGTGAGCTGCTCGATTGCGGCTAGGTCTTCGGCGAGCTCGGCGACTTCCGTGGCTACGCTGAATTCCAATGCTGGTTCAACGGTGAGCCGGTCTTTATGCCCGTCCACTTCGAGCACTACATCGGCATTCTGGTGCAGTGCAGCAAGCGCGCGGATCGCCCGCTCCACGTCGATGCCGGTGTGATTGGTCGGCTCGAAGCTAAGCGTGATGGAGGAGCCCGGCCCCCGGTCGCGTGTGAGGCGCCAGGTTATCGTCAGGCCTCCGTCGAAGACGGTCTCGACCCTTGCGCCCGCTGAGCCTTGGGTGATCCAGGTGGCGATGCCTCGGAGTACACGGTTCTGCGCGCCTTGTGGGGAGATTCGTATCGTCGCGGGCAGGTCGCGAAGGCTCGTGGGCGAAGGGTGGATCTCCAAGGTGCTGGCGCCGAACCGCGCGGCGAACCACTCTGGCCCGATGCGTTCGAAGGTCTCGACGACCTCCGGGGGAAGCGTGACGGTCTTGCTGATCCCGTACTCCATCGAGTCCTCGTACTCTTTGCGCAGTTCGGGATGGTTCATGAAATTCGCCGTGAAGTTGATGGACAGAGGTTCACGTGTTGCGGCGTCAGGATGCTTGGCGAAAAGGGACCGCGTGAGCGTGTCTCCACGAGTGGTTGTCTCGAATGACCAATGAGGGCTCATGGCATCGGTGCGAGTTGCGAGCCGCTTCACTTCGCGAGCGACGTCGTCCATGGTCAGGAGTGCCGCACTCTCGCGTCCGACCAGCTCCAGCGCCTTCCTGTCCGCGGTACGTTCCGCGAGAGCTACCGCGTCCGGGTCCGAAGCCTGGAGGTCGTCGAGCTCGACTCTACCCACGTACTCGACACGGATACCCGAACCGGTTGCGAGAGTACTCACCCACTTGCGCTCGTTCACGGTGAAGTTGCGGGGAATGACGAGGGTCCACACGGGCGGGTGCAGTTTCGCGGCCTTCTCGAAGGAGCGCCGGATCTGCTCTCGGCGCGGTTTGAAGCCGCCGGAGAACCCCTCCGGGAAGAACTTCAGCTGGTAGATCTTGATGAGCTTGCCCGTGACGGGGTCGCGTACGTCGAGATCGATGCCTCCGTCGCCACCGCGCCCGTCGATGGCTTGCACGATGAACTCAGGATGATTGCGGGCATACCAGCGCTTGATGAGAAGCTCGACCGTTCGGTCGAAATCCGACTGTGTAAGCGATTCCCATGCCAGCACAGTGCTCCAATCACGTCGGGCTGTCTCATCCGAGCGTATCGACGGGTGCGGACGTCATCGCTCGTGGCCACCGGAGTTGGCGCGGTAGCCTCCCGGCGGAATGCTCCTACCGGCTACGGAGGTCGGGCGGGTCGTCCGGGATGAGCGCCTCGACCGGAACCTGCAGCACCTGTGACAGCGCGATGAGCGTTCGTAGTGTCGGGTTGGCCGGGTTCCCCGGTCGGGACTCGCCCTTCTCGTACTTCTGGTAGGTGAACCGCGTAACCCCGGAGCGGTAGGCAACATCCTCTTGGCTCAAGCCTGCCTGTTCGCGAGCCTGGCGGAGGCTGGTCGCGAACCGTTGAGAGTACGCGCTCCATTCGCGCTCAAGATCCTCGTTCCGCCTCACCACTTATCCAGGGTGGAGAGAGATCACCCGGCGTATGGCCTAATCGGTATGGCATAATCTGAGCCCTGATCCACCGTCGTGGTTTTGGTGGGCGTGTTTTCGTGTTTCGGTGGCGAGGCTTGTTGCGGGGGCGCGCGGGGTCGGCCAGCCGGTGCTCTGGCTTTTCCACTTTGGTTTCCGGTCGCGCCCGTCGCGGGCTGGGTGGTCAGGGTATCGCGGTGCGTGGTGGTCCGGTCGCGGTCTCCCGTAGCAGCGTTCAGGCTGTGGCCCAGGGCCAGTGCGCGGGCAGGTGCATCACCAGTCGCCGCGCCGTGGAGGCGAGCCTGGCGGGGGTGCTGACGATCGTGCGCAGGAG
>NZ_AULS01000026.1 GCF_000422405.1 Microbacterium luticocti DSM 19459 | reverse complement strand
CTCAGTCGCCCCTGCGCCACACGCCGCGCAGCGCCGGTGCGCAGGCACGAATCTGCGACTTTGTCGCATCAGATGCTTGCCGATGCGCCCGGCGAGGACGAGCATGCACCTGGCGCGGATGCACCGGAAGGCGAGGCACACATGACCACGAGCGCACCCGAGAAGGCCACCGCGGCGAACGGGCCGGGCCGTGTGCGGGCCCGCGCCGTCGTTCCCATGGTGCTGGTGATCATCGCCCTGTTCGCCCTCGGCCTCCTGCTGCTGCTGGCCGGGGCCGCGGGCAAGTATCACTTGGCCAGCGGTGCCGTGTTCGGCGTGGGCACCGGCATCCTGGCTCTCACCCTGGGCATGCGACACGCCTTCGACGCCGACCACATCGCCGCGATCGACAACACCACCCGCAAGCTGCTCGCCGAGAACCGCCCGGCCGCGGGAGTCGGATTCTTCTTCTCGCTCGGGCACTCCAGCGTGGTATTCCTGATGGCCCTGCTGCTGTGTTTCGGCATTCGCGCGCTGAACGTGGCCGTGAAAGACGACGGGTCGCAACTGCACGCGATCACCGGTGTGATCGGCACGACCGTGTCGGGCGTGTTCCTGTATCTGATCGCGATCGTCAACATCCTCATCGCGATCAGCATCGTCAAGGCGTTCCGCGGCCTGCGCCGCGGCGAGTTCGACGAGGCCGGGTTCGAAGACCAACTCGCCAAGCGGGGGCTCATGAACCGCCTGTTCGGCAGGCTGTCGGACAAGGTCGACCGGCCGTGGAAGATGTACCCGATCGGCTTCTTGTTCGGGCTGGGATTCGACACCGCCACCGAGATCACGCTGCTCGTCCTCTCGGGGGCCGCGGTGGTCAGCGGCTTGCCGTGGTGGGCCGTGTTGTCGCTGCCGCTGCTGTTCGCCGCCGGAATGTGCCTGTTCGACACCGCCGACGGCATCTTCATGAACATCGCCTACGGCTGGGCGTTCATGCGTCCGGCCCGCAAGGTGTACTACAACCTGGTCATCACGGTGCTGTCGGTGTTCATCGCCCTGGTGATCGGCACGATCGAGCTGCTCAGCCTGCTCGCCGACGAGCTGGGCTGGTCGGGGCCGTTCTGGGATGCCGTCGGGGCGATCGATCTGAACAGCGTGGGCTACGTCGTGGTCGGGCTGCTCGCGGTCACCTGGGCCGCTGCCGTGATCGTGTGGAAGCTCGGCCGCTTCGAACAGCGCTGGGTCCCGCCCGCCCAGGACCCCTGATCCCCCGCGGCCGAGCCGGCCTGACGCGCCGTGGCCGGACCGCCGACGGCAGGAGATTCCGCCGGCTGCAGGAGATTCCGGCCCGATTTCTCCTGCTGTGGCCGGATTGTCCTGCTGTGGCGTCGGTGTGGGTCCCACTGCGGCATCCGTGTGGCTCCTGCTGCGGCATCCGTGTGGCTCCTGCTGCGGCATCGGTGTGGCTCCTGCTGCGGCATCGGTGTGGGGGCTGCCGTGCGGCAGGGCGTGACCCCTGCTGCCCATGGCAGTCACTATCCTCAAGACAACCCCTGTCCCCGCGCAGATCGTGCCGCCATGACCCTCCCGTCGCCGCAGACCGGGCGCTCCGTCACCGATGTGAGCGTCGTCGGTGCCGGTCGCGTCGGCACGGTGTTCGCCCGTGCGCTGATCCGAGCCGGGTTCACCGTGCACGGCCCGTCCGGCCGCGGCGAGCAGGTCGAACCCGCGGATGTCGTGCTGCTGTGCGTGCCCGACCGTCAGATCCCGGATGCCGCAGCCGCGGCATCGGGTCGCGCACGACTTGTCGGACACACCTCCGGTGCCACCGGCATCCAGGACGTCGATTTCGGTCTGCACCCGCTGCAGACCATCCGCACCGGCGACGACCCTGCCGTGCTGGCGGGGGCCGGATGCGCGGTCGCCGGCCGCACCCGGCGTGCGCTGCACGTCGCCCACGATCTGGCCGCAGCCCTCGGCATGACGCCGTTCGAGATCGCCCCCTCGCGGCGTGCCGTCTACCACGCCGCCGCGGCGTTCGCCTCGAACTTCGTGGTGACCCTCGAGTCGGCCGCCGAACAGCTGACCGCTGCGGCGGTGCCCGATGTCGATGCGCGCGCCCTGCTCGCCCCGCTGGTGCGCCGCACGGTGGAGAACTGGGCGGCCGACGGGCCGGCCGCGCTCACCGGGCCGATCGTGCGCGGCGACGACGTGACGGTGGCCCTGCACCGGGCCGCGGTGGCGACCGATGCGCCCGAGCTGCTGCCCCTGTTCGACGCGCTCGTGCACGGCACGCGCGCCCTCGCCGCAAGGAGCGCGTGAGAGATGCAGATCATCAGATCGACCGCCCAGATGCGCGCCGCGGTGCGCGTGGCCCGGGACCGCGGCGCGAGCGTCGGACTGGTGCCGACCATGGGTGCGTTCCACGCCGGACACCTCTCGCTCATGCGGCAGGCGCGTGGCGAGACCAACCTGGTCGTGGTGTCGTTGTTCGTGAACCCGACCCAGTTCGGGCCGAATGAAGACCTCGCCGCCTATCCGCGCGACGAGCAGCGCGACGCCGGCCTGGCGGCCGAGGCAGGTGTCGACATCCTGTTCGCCCCGCCCGTCGACCAGATCTACCCCGACGGGTTCGCGACGACCGTGCACGTGTCGGGCATCACCGACGTGCTGTGCGGCGCCACCCGCCCCGGCCACTTCGACGGTGTCGCCACCGTCGTCGCGAAGCTGTTCGGCATCGTCACCCCCGACGTCGCCTACTTCGGGCAGAAGGACGCGCAGCAGGTGCTCGTCGTGCGCCGGATGGCCCGCGACCTCGACATGCCGGTGCGCATCCAGGCGTGCCCGATCGTGCGCGAAGACGACGGGCTGGCGATGAGCTCGCGCAACGCGTACCTGGATGCCACGGCCCGCACCCGCGCGACGGCGCTTCGCCGCGCACTGGTCGCGGCCGAGACCGCCCTCGCCGCCGGGCACACCCGTGCCACCGAGGTGATCGCGGCGGCACGGGCCGTGCTCGATGACGCCGGGATCGAGCCGGAATACCTTGAGCTGCGCTCACCCGACGACCTGGCCCCGCTCGACGAGATCACCGGCACGGCGCTGCTGGCCGTCGCCGCCCGGGTCGGCGCCGCGCGGCTCATCGACAACACCATCCTGGAGGTGCGCTGATGCCCGCCACGATCATGTCCCCGACGGCAGCCCGTCCACGGCGGCACCGGACGGCCGCCCCTGTGAACGGGCGGGGTACGGCATGAGCGCCCGGCCCGTGGCATCCGGCGCCGCGCCCGTCACGATCGCCACGCTGGCGGCGATGAAGGCCGACGGCGCCCCCATCGCGATGGTCACCGCCTACGATCACCCCGGTGCACAGGTCGCCGAGGCGGCCGGAGCCGACGTGGTGCTCGTGGGCGACTCGGCGGCGATGACCGTGCTCGGTTACGACAGCACCGTGCCGATCACCGTGGACGAGATGCTCATGCTCGCCGCCGCGGTGCGGCGCGGCCTGCGCCGGGCGCTGCTGGTGGCCGACCTGCCGTTCGCCTCGTACGAGGCCTCCGACGAGCAGGCGGTGCGCACCGCGCAGCGGTTCGTGAAGCAGGCGGGGGCGGATGCCGTCAAGGTCGAGCGCGGCGGCACCACGGCGCAGCGGGCGCGGGCGATCGTCGCCGCCGGCATCCCGGTGATGGGGCATGTCGGACTGACCCCGCAGACGGCCACCGCGCTGGGCGGGTATCGGGCGCAGGGCCGCACTGCCGAGGCCGCGGTGCAGGTGGCGCGCGATGCGTCCGCGCTGGTTCAGGCGGGATGCTTCGCCCTGGTGTTCGAGGCGATCCCGGCCGAGGTGACGGCCGCGCTGGTGCCGCGGCTGCCGGTGCCGGTGATCGGCATCGGGGCGGGCCCTGCCGCGGACGGCCAGGTGCTCGTCGTGCACGACCTGCTCGGGATCACCGAGGGCCCCACCGCGCGGTTCGTGAAGCGTTACGCCGAGGTGCGCAAGGCGATGGTCGACGGGGTGACCGCGTACGTCGACGACGTGCGCGCACGCTCATACCCGGCACGCGAGCACGGTTACGCCATGGCACCCGGCGAGGCGCAGCGGCTGCCGGCCCTGCTCGCCGACCTCGACTGAACCGCGGGGTCCGCACCCTGCGGTAGCGGCCGCGGGTCAGCGCAGAAAGTCGTCGAGCGAAGACGGCAGCGCCCGCTCGGTCACCGTGAGCGCCGACCGGTAGACCACGCGCTGCGCCTGCAGTGCGAGCAGGGCGTCCACGTCGAGGTCGGATGCGGCGGGGTCGGGCCGCCGGCCCTGCCCGGGCTGCCCGGTCATGCCCGCACCTCGGCTTCCACCTCGGCTTCGTCCAGGCGGGCGTCCGTCGCGCCCTGCAGGTCGCCCAGTGCCTCTTCGGTGCGCTGCAACACCGCCCGCAGCTGCGCGGTGTTCGCGTCGCGCACCTGCGCGATCTGGGCGGTGAGGCCGGTGAGGGCGTCGAGGTGTCCGGTGAACACCTCGCGCCAGGCGTCGTCGGGGGCGTACCCGATCAGCTCGCGCAGCGTGGCGTCCTCGGGCGCCCCCCACTCGTGCGCGACGCCGACCGCCTCGACGACGCACGCCACGCCGGTGTCGCGCAAGCGCGCCGACACCTCGTCGATCTCGCGTGAGGCGATGTCGATCCAGCGGTCCTGGCCGGATGCCAGCAGCATGCGCTGCACGTCGAGCTTGAACAGGAGAGCGGTGAGCAGCTCGCGCTCATGCCAGAGCCGCATGGACAGCTCGTTGGTTCCCATGATTCCTCTTCCCCAGTGAATCCCCAGTGCGCCCAGCGAGGGGCGGTCTTCTTGTCTTATCGGCAACCCGTCCCGTATGGTTATCCAGACAAGATGAGCATCTTCTCATTTTCCCCGGTGTCGGGGCGAACGAGACTGATCTCAGTAAACCAAGGCCGCTGGGGAATATCGACTGGGGATGTCGATGAGAGAGGTGATGACGTCCCGATGCCCCCGCATCCTGAGCGCGACCGCCTCATCGTGCAGAACCTGCCCCTGGTCGGGTACCTGGCCGCCGAGACGCACGCGCGCGCCACGAACGTGCCGCGCGACGAGCTCGCCGCGGTCGGCGCCCTCGCCCTGGTGACCGCGGCCGACGCCTTCGACCCCAGCCTCGGCGTACCGTTCGCCGCCTATGCCCGCCGTCGCATCCTCGGCGCGTTCGCCGACGAGATGCGCGCCATGGACTGGGCGACCCGCGGCATCCGCACCCGCATCAAAGAGACCCTCGCCGTGCGCGACACGCTCACCGCGGGCCTGGGCCGCACGGCCACCGCCGCCGAGATCGCCACCGCGATGGGCGTGTCCGAGGATGCGGTGGTCGAAACGCTCGCGGATGCGGGGCGCACCCTCACCACGCTCGACGACCCGTCGGCTCGCGAGGTGGCCACCGACCTGCCGCTGCCCGAAGAGTCGGCGATGCTCGCCGAACGTCGCGCGGTGCTCGAGTGCGCGATCCAGGCGTTGCCGGAACGGATGCGACGGATCGTGCACGCGGTGTACATCGAGGAGCGGCCGATCACCCAGATCGCCGCCGAGCTGGGCGTCACGCATTCCGCCGTGTCACAGCAACGCGCCGAGGCGGTGCGGTTGCTGCGCGACGCGCTCGAGCAGTGCCTGGCCGACGGCGAGCCCGCCGCCCCGATCTCGCGGGTCTCGGCGTCGGTGCGCACCGCGTTCTTCACCCGCATGGCGGCATCCGGCCCGACGCGGGTGGCACAGGCCCTGCGCGCCCGGGCCGTCGTGCCGGCCTGAGCCCGCGGCATCCGTCGCCCCGGCAGGCGCGATAGAGCCCGCGGCATCCGTCGCCCCGGCGGGAGGCGATCGACCCCGTCGCGGCATCCGTTGCCCCGGGCGGCGGCGAACGGCCTCGCCCGCGGCACCGTGCACGGCGCGAGGCGACGTGCCACGGCCGGTCCGCGGCATCCGTGCCGTGCAACGCGGCATCCGTGCCGCACCGGCCGCAGGGGCGCGGGTCGGTTGCCGGGTGTCGGACGCCTCACCCAGAATCGAAGCACCGCGTCCGGACGGAACGCACAGCACGTTGCACGACAGAAGCGGAGCATGGATGAGAACGGCCCCTCGCCCTCGGACGAGACTGTGGCGTGCGCTGCGGGCGATCCCGGCCACCTGGACGATGCTGGCGCTGCTGCTGCTGGCCGGTGTGGCCGGGGCGGGGCTGTGGCGCCCGCTGCACGAGTCGCCGGTGTGGGATGCCGTCGCCTACGGGCTTCCCGTGCTGGCGGAGGGCCGGTGGTGGACGCCGGTCACCGGCGCGTTCTTCGTCGACCCCCCGTGGGTGTACGTGCTCGCCCTGTCGGGGTTCGTCGGGATGGCGTACCTGGAGTGGCGGCGCGGCAGCGCGGTCGCGCTCGCCTATTTCTGGGCCGGCCAGCTGCTGGCGGTGCTCGTGTCGGCGGGTCTTCTGTGGCTGTGCGCGATGACCGGATGGCCGTGGGCGGTCGCGCAGGCGGGAGCGCTGGACGTCGGGCCGTCGGGCGGCACGATGGCGTGCCTGGCGGCGGCGGCCGGTCTGTTGTCGGGGCCGTGGCGGGTGCGCGCGTGGACGGTGCTGATCGCGTTCGTGTTCGTCGCGGTGCTGTTCTGGGGGCGGCTGCCCGATCTGGAGCATGCGGTCGCGGTGCTGCTGGTGCTGGCGTTCGACCACTCGCTGCGCATCCGCCGCACGACACTGCGCGAGCAGCGGCTGATCGCGTACGTGGCCATGCTGGCACTGGGGGCGATCGGCGTCATCGTGGCGATCGCGCCCACCGACGGGCTGTTCGGACCGACCAAGCCGCTGTCGGGTCCGTTCTGGAGCACGGCGGTCGACGTCGTCGTGGTGCTGGTCATCGCCGACGGGCTGCGGCGGGCGCGACGGTGGGCGTGGGTGGTGGCGCTCGTGCTGGCCACGCTGAACGTCGCCTACGGCGCCCTGCTGCTGGGTCTGCTCGTGCTCACCGGGCGCGCCGCGGTGCAGGACGCGCTGGGCAGCGACCCCGCCGTCGACATCGCGACCGCGGTGCTGTGGCTGCTGGTGCTCGTCTACCTGATCGCCGTGCGGCGGGCGTTCCGGTGGCGGCGACGGGCGGTGTTGGGGCGGATGCCGCAGCCTGACCGCGACGAGGTGCGCCGGGCGTTGCAGACCCACGGGGGCGGCACGCTGTCGTGGATGACCACATGGGAGCCCAACGCCTATGCGCGCACCGCGGACGGCATCGTCGCGTATCAGCGTCGGGCAGGCGTCGCGCTGGCTCTCGCCGATCCGCTGGGAGAGGCATCCACCCGCGCCGCCTCGGTCGCCGAGTTCGTGCGGGCCGCCGAGCATGCCGGGCTCGTGCCGTGCTTCTTCAGCGCCGACGAGGCCACGCGCGCGGCGGTGCCGCCGGGCTGGCGCAGCCTGGTCGTCGCCGACGACACGATCGTCGACCTGCCCGGGCTGGCGTTCACCGGCAAACGGTTCGGGCCGATCCGGACGGCGATGAACCGGGCCGAGCGCGAGGGGGTGACGTTCCGCATGACGCGGCTGCGCGACGAGACGTGGGGCGTGCGGGCGCAGTTGCAGGCGATCTCGCAGCTGTGGGTGGGTGACAAGGGGCTGCCCGAGATGCGCTTCACCCTGGGCACCCTCGCCGAGGCGGACGACCCCGAGGTGCGGGTGGCCCTGGCGGTCTCGCCGGACGGTGACGTGGACGGGTTCCTGTCGTGGCTGCCGGTGTACGGGCAGGGGTCGGTGCGGGGCTGGACGCTGGATCTGATGCGGCGGCGCGAGGGCGGGTTCCCGCCCGTGATGGAGTACCTGATCGCGATGTCGGCGCAGCACTTCCGCGACGAGGGGGCACAGCTGCTGTCACTATCGGGCGCGCCGCTGACCCACGAGTATCCGCCCGACGCCGACGCCATCGCGAAGCTCAGCGAGCGGCTGGCCGACCTGCTCGAGCCGGTGTACGGGTTCGGGTCGCTGCACCGGTTCAAGCAGAAGTTCCACCCGCGCTTCGAATCGCTGTACCTGCTGTACCGCGACGAGAGCGACCTCACCCGCATCGCGGCGGCGCTCACCCGCGCCTTCCTGCCCGACGCGACGCTGCGCCAGTTCGCCGGCGCCGGCCTCGAGCTGGTGCGCAGCAGCGGGTGAACGGATGCCACCGGCCCGGCGCCCGGCATCAGGTATCCGGCGTCGGGCGTCCGGGCATGGCACGGTATCCGGCACCCGGCGGATCAGGCCGCAGTCGGTGGGGGCACGGCGGATCAGGCCGCGGTCGTCCCGGGCTCGGGCTCGGACCTGGGGTCGGGTCCGGGCTCGGGCTCGGGCACCGGTTCCACGAAGTCGGGCGCGCGCGGCTCACCGAGTTTGACGACGACGACCCCGGCGAGCACGAGCACTCCCCCGAGGGCTTGCACGAGGTTCGGCAGCTGACCCAGCAGCAGGAATCCGAACAGCAACGCGGCGATCACCTCGGCGAGCGCGACGAACGAGGCCAGTCGTGACCCGAGCATCCGGGTCGAGGCGATGCCGAGCACGTATGCGAGCGCGGTAGCGAGCAGGCCGATCGCCAGCACCGGCACGAACCAGGGCACCGTGCCGAAGCGGTAGGCGACGTCGTGGATGTTCCACGCCATGGGCAGGATGCCGGTCAGTCCGGCAGCGCTGAGGCCGACGGCGCCGATGAGCAGGCCGAGCCCGGCCAGTGCGATCGGCGGCAGGTCGGTGTCGCCGCGGCCTGACAGCACGAAGTAGGCGGCAGCGCCGACCATGGCGGCAAGCGCCCAGAGCACACCGGCGAGGTGCACCCGGGCACCGGTGAGCACGTCGAGCATGAGCACGAGGCCGGCGAACGCGATGACGGCACCGATCACGCTGCGCACGCTCGGTCGTTCACCGCGGCGCAGCCACAGCCAGAGCACGACGGCGACCGGCGCGGTGTATTCGATGAGCAGGGCGAGACCGACGTCCATGACCGCGACGGCCTGGAAGTAGCACAGCTGGGTGGCGGTGACCGCGAGCAGGCCATAGGCGATGATCATGCCGGCATTGCGGCGCAGCGCGTGGCGGCGGCCGCGCAGCGCGACGATCGTGGGGATCGCCAGCACGAGCGCGGCGACCCAGACGCGGGCGGTGACGGCGGCGCCGGGCGTCCAGCCGGCGTCGATGAGGCCGCGGGCCCAGGCGCCCGACATGCCGAACGAGAACGCGGCGCCGAGCGCGACCAGAAGGCCCGGACCGACCGCGCGCACGGCGCCGAGGGGTGCCGTGTCATTGGCCATGGTGCTCATGATCGATGACACTACGCCCGGGTTGTGTAAGCTGTCAATGTGCTGTTCACCGATGACACGACGGCGGCCCTGCGGGCGGCGGTCCGGCTGGTCAACACGGCCGAAGAGCCCGACACACTGGCATCCGTCGCCGATCTCGACGCGTTCGTGCGTGCCGAGCCGTACACCGGCCGCATCGACCGTGACGCGGCCGAGCTCGAAGCGCTGCGCGGGCTGCGTCCGCGGCTGCGCGCGATGCTGTTGGCGCCGCGCGACGCGATGGTGACGCACGTGAACGCGGTGCTGGCCGAGGTGTCGCTGACGCCGCGGCTGACCCGGCACGACGACACCGACTGGCACCTGCACGCCGTTGCCGACGACCGGCCGCTGTCCGAGCGGATCCTGGTCGAGACCGCGATGGCGCTGATCGACGTCATCCGCGCAGACGAGACCGGGCGCATCGGCGTGTGCGCGGATGCCGGGTGCCAGGCGATCGCACTGGATCTGTCGCGCAACCGGTCGAAGCGATACTGCTCGACGACCTGCGCGAACCGCAACGCCGTCGCCGCCTACCGTGCCCGTCGCGCGGGCGGATGAGCCGGCACCGAGAGCAGGCTCAGAGCCTCCGGGCCCGCTGCCCGCGCGAATAAGCCGGCACCGAGAGCACGCTCAGAACCTCCGGACCCGCCACGCGCACGAATAAGCCGGCACCGAGAGCAGGCTCAGAGCCTTTCGACCCGCCACGCGCACGAATGAGTCGGCGCCGAGAGCACGCTCAGAGACTCCAGTCAGGGCCGCCGGCTCGGGCCGTGCGCACGGCCGATGCCCACGCCGCAGCCTCCACAATCTGGGCTTGAGCGCTCAGGCTGCCGCCGCGGCGCCGGGACGCCGGCATTCTTGTGGCGGAATGGCCCGAGTCGGGCCCGCGCCGCCGCTCGGCTTCGTACCGTTGCCAGGCGATGATCTCGCCGAGCCGACTTGCGTAGGGCTCGGTGATGGTCGCAGCGCGGTAGAAGTCGTCGTGCGCGGCGGCGTACGTGACCTCCACGATCCGCTCGTTCCTGATGCGCTTCGTCTCCTCCACGCTCATCGGCCAGCACTCGATGCGCTCGAGGTCGTTCAGCAACGCCTCGCCGTCGTCATACTCGACGAGCTCGTCCGGCTCCTGCGCGATGGCCGAGCCGTATTCCACGCGCCACACATCTCCTGATCGTCGGATCCGCGTCGGCGTCGTCCAGGGGGTCCGGTGCGGCTCGATCATGCCGGGCCGGCGCAGTCGAGCCTGCTCGTGTGGATCCGGCAGTCCGGCATATCCGGTGGGTGCTGTGGGCGGCCAGAACCATTCGAGCTGCGCGGCGTCCGGATCGGTGACCGCCCAGCCCCGCTCCCAGAGTTGGGTGGCCACGTCAGAGTTGATGAGTCGGAAGGCATTGTTCAGGAACCGGATGCTGTCATCGGGCGAGGGTGTGCTCATGAGAACGCCGGGCGGTCATGGTCATCGAGCACGGTGGAGCCGCTGAACCATGAACGGCCGCAGTCCGGGCACTCGATCGTCCCGTCATCCGAGCCCGGAATCGGAGACATCCGGCCGACGCTCTCGCCGCTCGCGGGACACCACCCTTTCAGGTCTTCCTCCTTCTGCAGGATGGCCGCCTCGACGGTCACGACCTCCAGCTCGCCTGCTGCGCTCATGAACCCACGATCACACGAACCACCGACATGGCAGTCCCGGGTGGCGGAGGTGAGGGCGGTCCGGCTCTGGAGGCGCTGGACTGCGAGGTCGGCGACCTTCTGGTGCGCACGGACTGAGCCACGGCATCCGGCGCCGCGACCGTGCCAGCTCAGTCGACGCAAATGGCTGTGATCGGGCGGGCAGGCGCGGTCAAGTCCCGTGGGGTGGTGTCATTTTGGTTGCTTCCTGGGGGTGGTGGTCAGGCGGTGAGGTAGAGCTCGGGGCGTGCGGGTTCGGCGTGGTCGTGGAGGGTGTGGACGAGTTTGCGCATCGAGGTGTCGGAGAAGTAGCGGCGTTCCCCGTAGGACCATTCCTCGTGCTGCTCTTGCAGGACGGCGCCGATCAGGCGGGTCACGGAGTCTCGGTCGGGGAAGATCTGGACGACGTCGGCGCGGCGCTTGATCTCCCGGTTGAGGCGCTCGATCGGGTTGTTCGACCACACCTTCTGCCAGTGCTCGCGCGGT
>NZ_AULS01000025.1 GCF_000422405.1 Microbacterium luticocti DSM 19459 | reverse complement strand
AAGTAGCCTTTGGCTCTGTCATTCGTCTCATGCCAGCCAGCCGAGAACTGCAGCCCAAGTGAACCGATGCGGGGTGCAGCAGCCAGTTTGGAGAGAACTGCGGCGGTGGACTTGTTGACGGTGTAGACCATGCGTGTCTGGGCGATGGGTACGTCGTCGGTCTCCAGGATCGCGTGCCAGGTGCGGAGGGTGTCCTCGTCGACGTGCTGGATGCGGCTGGCGTGCGGACGCAGATCCCAGCGACCCTCCTCATCCTTCAACCCCGGCTCAGCACCCGAACCATCATGTTCGCTCCTGAGGAGAGAGAGGGAACGTACAGCTGTGTCGGGATGATACAGCGACGACGCCTGCAGAAAGTCCGGATGACGCGAGCTGGCGTAGATCTGGACGCCATATGAGACGTGATGGTCGATCTCGAACAGCATGAGCTCGTTGACGAATGCCCAGTGCCGTCGAAGTCGTCGATACGTTGCCCGCCGCAGGCGCCCCGCCTTCTCATCGGTGAAGTGGGTCTCGGGGTGGATCAGCCCAACCGAACCTGTAGGTCTGGGCTGTGCCGCATGCCCACGACGCCTCCCATGGCCCATCCTGTAGGCAATTCCTCAGACACACGCTGGGGGGTTCGCGCGGCCTCCCGCTGCTGCACGGCGGGGCGGTAGCTCCCAGCAGTGAAGAAGCCCAAAGTTGTGGCATGAGATCACCCATCCCCGTGCCGCCCGCCTGGGCCGCCGAGATCACGTCGTGGTGCGTGGCCATGCACGCCATGCGCCTCTCACCGCAGACCATCGAATTGCGGGTCTATCACCTCCGCCGGATCGCTCGCGCGGGCCTTGCCCCGACTCCATGGGAACTGACCGCACAGTCATTGCTCGATTGGACGGGCAGCAAGATGTGGAGTCGCGAGACCGCGCGGGCATTCCGCTCCTCGGTACGACGCTTCTGGGCGTGGGGCTTGAGCACCGAGCGCACCAACGCGAACATCGGTGAGTCCCTACCGATGGTCCGCCCGCAGGAGCCTCACCCGCGGCCCGCCGAGGCTTCCGCAGTCCAGCGCGCGGTCGCGACATCCGATGCCCGAGTCACCCTCATGCTCCGCCTCGCTAACGAACTCGGTATGCGGCGAGCGGAGGTTGCCCAGATTCACCCCGTGAATGATCTCGTGCAGGACCTTGTCGGCTGGTCACTCATCGTGCACGGCAAGGGGGCCAAGCAGCGTGTGCTCCCGTTGCCCAACGACATCGCCGATGTCCTACGTGATGCGCCCGAAGGCTATCTGTTCCCGAATCCGCAGGGCGGGCCCCTCTCGCCCCACTGGGTGGGAACGCTCGTCTCACGCGCGCTGCCGGCAGGGACGACGATGCATCAACTGCGTCACCTATGCGCGACCGAGATCCACGAGCAGACCCATGACCTGCGTCTTGTGCAGACCCTCCTCGGTCATGCATCACTTGCCACGACGCAGCGCTACGTCGCGATCGACGACAGCAAGGTGCGGGATGCCGTCGCCCTGCGTTCGCTTCGCTGGCGCCAATCTCGGACGAGCTGAATACGGGGGCCGGTCTGCAGTGTCTCTACCCTCCGATAAGTTGAGGCTGTGAGTGAGCTGCTGCCGACCCTGCAGGCGGACGACATCCAGCGCGGCCTTGTTGACTATTTGGCGACAACCTTCGCGCTTGCGGATGCCGATGCGCGGCGCGCGCTGGAGGCGTTCCTGCGCGACCCCGTCGACGGGATCTTCAAGGGACCATATGTACGACTGCGCGTCCCGTTCCGCACGGCGGGTGGCGACTGGCGGCAGTCCCTCGAGTGGTACGACGATCACGGATTCATCCCCTACGGGCACCAGGCCGTCGCGTTCGCGCGCCTCAGCACAGCGAACCTCACGGTGCAGAAGCCGGCGCCTCTGCCAACCCTGGTGACAACGGGTACTGGCTCCGGCAAGACCGAAGCTTTTCTCTACCCGATCCTCGATCACGTGCAGCGCACGAAGCGCGCTGGGCAGGGCGGCATCAAGGCCCTGATCCTTTACCCGATGAACGCGCTAGCCAACGACCAGGCCCGACGTCTCGCCGAAATCATCACCACCAATTCGGCACTGAGCGGCGTGCGCGCCGCGATCTACACCGGGCAGGAGCACGTCAAACGCACGGACGTCACCCCCGATGGGCTGATCAACGACCGAGCGGCGATGCGGGCCGAAGCGCCCGATCTCCTGCTCACCAATTACAAGATGCTCGACCGGCTGCTCCTGCGGCCCGCCGACCAGCCACTTTGGCAACAGAGCGCCAAGAGCCTGCAGTACCTGGTGCTCGACGAGTTTCACACCTATGACGGCGCGCAGGGCACCGACGTGGCCATGCTGCTGCGGCGCCTCGGCCTCGCCGTCTCGCGCAATGGCGGCGACCCGACACGCATCACCCCAGTCGCGACGTCGGCAACCCTCGGTGACCAGAACGACCCCTCGAGCATGATCGCCTTCGCAAACACGGTATTTGGCGAGCGATTCGACGCCTCGGCCGTCGTCACAGAGACGCGCCTGTCAGCACGCGAGTGGATCGGTGACGCACCCGCTCGGGTGGCGGCGCGCGGGTTTAGACCGCGGGCGGTCGACGTGCTTCTCGTTGAACGGGTGAATGGTCTCGTTGAAGAACAGGTCAAAGGCGCCCGGGACTCGGCAGCCATCACTCACGCGGTGATCGGTGCTCTTTACGCAGATGCAGCAGGCGAGCCCCCGGCCTTCGAGCCGTCGGATCACCTCGACCTACTGCGAGCACACCCCATCACCGAGGCGCTCATCGAACAGACAGGCAACGCTATCGCGCTCGATGAGTTGGCGGACCTGCTGATCCCGGCGGGCCTGGGAGCGACAGAGACCTACGAAGCTCGGCGCGGCTCCCGCGTGAACTTCGCGGCGGCGCTAATCGCCGCGCTCAGCCATGTGCGCGCCGTCGAAGGGCGCGCGGCGCTCTCCATCGACCTGCACCTATGGATGCGCGCGCTCACCCGCATTGACCGAGCAGCGACCCCCGAAGTCACACTGTCATGGAGTGATGACGGTTTCCGCGTCGGCGTTGATGGCGACGAGACCCCGGCTCAATTTCCGGCGATCTTCTGCCGCCACTGCGGGCGCAGCGGATGGGGTATCGAACTGGAGCCCACGGGGACCACGCTCGCACCTATGGACACGCCGATTCGCGCCAACCATGCTTCGCATGCGAATAGTCGGTTCCGGGCTCTCCTGTATGCCCCGGCTGAGGCAGCACGAGCAGCAGAAGCACCCGCCGGAAGTACAGATCGCGACCTCGACGGACTGCGGTGGCTGAATGTACGCGAGTGGCTGATCGAGCCCAACTCTGACGGCGCCGAGACGACGGCTACGCGCATCCCGGTGCTCATGGTAACGGGTGATGACATCGGCGAGCGCTCGGACAACGACGAGTGTCCATCCTGTCAGCGTCGGGACGGAATCCGGTTCCTGGGTTCGGCGGTCGCGACCATGCTGTCAGTAGCGGTCACGACGATGTTCGCCGACCACGCGCTCGACACAAACGAGAAGAAGGCGCTGGTGTTCACCGACAGCGTCCAGGATGCCGCGCATCGTGCGGGGTTCGTGCAGAGCCGCTCGCACGTCTTCGGGCTGCGCAACGCGATCCGCCACGCCGTCGGCAACCGCACGATGGGTCTGGACACGCTCGTCGAAGAGCTTCTCCATCGTGCTGAGACCCCCGTCGAGCGGTTTCGATTGCTAGCCCCAGACATCGCTGAACGTCCCGAGTTCGAGCAGTTCTGGTCAACGCCGCGCGCCATCGACGTGCCGGCTAAGGTGCGCCGCCGTGTTCGTGACCGGTTGCTGCTTGACGTTGAGCTCGAGTTTGGCCTGCAGTCGCGGGTGGGCCGTACTCTCGAACTCACCGGCACACTCGCCGCTGAAGTGGATGCGGGGTCACCGGCCAAACTCGCCAGCATTGGCGCACGGGTCGTGAAGGGTTACACGCGCCAGGCAGAGCTCGGAGAAGACTCCGACGCCGACGGTGCGACCGACCGTCAACTCGTGCAGTGGGTCCGCGGAGTACTCGAACGAATGCGAGAGCGTGGGGCGATCGAGCACAGGTGGTTCACCAAGTACATCCAGAGCGACGGAAGACGGTGGGCTGTCTGGGGCGGTCGGCCGCGCGGTGTCGGGATGCCTGCGTTCCCGCGCGGACGCGACGCCCCAGGATACCCGCGAGTGGGTGGTAACGCCCCGGTCGGAACGGACGCTCAACGCACGCACCTCGACGTAGCAGGCACACCGCAGAGCTGGTTCACGATCTGGGCGAAGCAGGTGCTCGGCGTCACGGCGCCTGACGGGGCCAAGCTCACCCGTGCCCTGCTCGTCGAACTCGAGCGTGTCGGCCTGGTCACAGGTGTAGAGATCAACTCGGGCAGCACCGCTGTTTATCAGATCGATCCTGCCCTGATTACCGTCACCCCGGTGCGTGAGGAAGACCGTCAGGCCCGTCGACACCTACTTGTCTGTGACGTCTGCCGAAGCCCGATTCCCGGGACGGTCACCGTGATTGATCAACTCGAGGGCGCCCCGTGCATGGCGTCCCGTTGCCCCGGACGACTGCGCCGCGAGCGGCGGCAGGGCGGGTACTACTTGCGCCTGTATGAAGAGGGCGATATGCGTAGTGTCGTCGCCCGCGAACACTCCAGTCTGCTCACAGACGAAGTCCGCTTGCGGTACGAGCAGGGATTCAAGGCGTCGGCCATGCGGCCCGACACCCCCAATGTGCTCGTCGCGACGCCGACGCTGGAGATGGGTATCGACATTGGCGACCTGTCGTCAGTTATGCTCGCCGGCCTACCGAAGACCGTAGCGTCGTATCTGCAGCGCGTCGGCCGCGCAGGGCGCCTGACCGGGAACGCGTTGTCGCTGGCGTTCGTCGAGGGCCGCGGCGATCAGCTTCCGAAGGTAGGCGAGCCACTGAGCGTCATCAACGGACAGGTGCGCGCACCAGCGACGTATCTCGATGCCGAGGAGATCCTGCAGCGACAGTTCATTGCCTACCTGTGTGACCGGCAGGCGAGTCTTGCCGAGAAGCAACCGCGGATCGCCCGCGACGTACTTGCCACTGCGGAGCCAGGCACCTTCCTCGACCGGGTTATCGAGGATGCTGAGGCCGGGCCCGAGCGCGTCTCTGAGTTCCTCGCCGAGTTCCACACTCTTGCGCCGTGGGCCCGCGATGGTCTGCGCGCCTGGTCAGTGCCGAGTTCAGGGCCACGTACGAGTGGCTTTGCGGCCGACGTGTTCGGCGCGGTCCAGCGGTGGAACGATGAGCGCGAGTTGCTCTTCCGACGACGGACGGAGATCGAGGACGGCCTACCTGCGTTGCAGAGAGAAGCAGAGCATCCCGCTACCAAGGACGACGAGGAGGTTAAGGCGCGCCTGCGCTCCGCGCAATCTGCCCTCAAGATGACTGGCGCGCTCATCCGCGCTCACACGAACGATCCGTGGATCTCCGCGCTCGAACGCGCGGGCTTGCTCCCCAACTACACACTCCTTGACGACACCGTTGAACTCAATGTCTCGCTGACCTGGTTCGATGAAGAGACCAACGCCTGGGAACACGGAGCTGAGAGCTTCGACCGGGGTGCGGCATCCGCCATCTCAGAACTTGCCCCGGGCGCCATGTTCTATGCACGCGGCCTCGAGATGAAAGTCGACGCGGTTGATCTCGGTGTCGAGGGCGCCGCTGTGCAGCGGTGGGTGTTCTGCCCGGAGTGCGGGTACAGCGAGCAGCTCGTTGGCAGCATCGCGGCACCGACTCAATGCCCGCGTTGCCTCGCGAAGGGCATCGCCGATGCTGCCCAGCAGTTCGACGTCGTCGAACTCAGACGCGCATACGCCGAGGTACGCAAGGACGAAGCATCCATCAACGATGCACGTGATGAACGTCAACGGGAGCCGTTCACGATCAAGGTCGCGGCCGACATCGATCCGCAGAATGTCATCCGCCGGTGGTACGTCGGACAGTCTGGCTTCGGCGTCTCGTATCTGCGCAGCCTCACGATCCGGTGGCTCAACATGGGCCACCGCTCGCAGCACGGACAGAGCCGCTTGCTCGCTGGTGAGGACGTCAATGCGCCACTGTTCCGGGTCTGCGAAGCATGCGGCAAGCTCGACACCTCAACAAATGCGAACAGCGCACGAGAGCACCGTGCCTGGTGCCGTCTGCGCAACGCCCGCGAAGAACAGGTGCGTACGATCGCACTATCACGCACGCTCAGGACGCAAGGGCTGGTGATGCGGATGCCACCGTCACTGACCGTGGGCGACAGCTTCGCCGTGCCGAGCTTCTCCGCTGCTGTACAACTCGGCCTGCGGGAGATCATCGGCGGCGACCCCGATCACCTACGCATCGAGCGCATCGTTGACCCGGTTCAGGGCGAAGACACCAACGTACCTGCTCTACTGATTCATGACACAGTGCCAGGCGGGACCGGGTACCTCGCCGACATGGCAGTTCCCGACCGTGTACGCGAACTCTTTCAGGCAGCTCTCAAGATTGTCGCCGACTGTCAGTGCCAGCATGAGGGGCGCGCCGCATGCCACCTCTGCCTGTTGCCATACGCACCCGGCGGCCATGCCGACCTCGTCTCACGCGCGAGCGCCGAACGCGCGCTCCGAGACCTCCTCGGAGAAGGAACATGGGACGTCTCCGAAGGTGCCGCTCCCGTCGTGGAAAGCTCCCTCGAGGCGTACTTCCGCAAGGTGTTCATCGGCCGAGCGAAGTCTTTGGGTGCAGCTGTCAAAGAGCTGCCGGGTGAGACAGGCAACCGGGTGCAAGTGACACTGGGCAATCGGACATGGCTCCTGCGCCCTCAGGTCGCCTTGGGAGCGACGAAGCCCGACTTCGTGCTAGAGCCGTTCGGTGGAGGAGTGCCGCCGCTGGCGATCTACACTGATGGATTCGCCTATCACGCGTCGGTACAGGTAAACGTGCTGCGTGAGGATGCCAAGAAGAGACAGGCTCTGCGAGACCTCGGCTATCGCGTCATGGCGATCACATGGGACGACCTGAAACGTGCCGAATCAGGGGATCCTGAACCTGACGTGGACTGGTTTGACCCCACATTCGCTGCGAACTTCACGAGCTCCTATGGCCTCGCCCTCAGCTGGCTCGACCGTGTCACCGCCAACCCGATCACTGAACTCATGGGTTGGATTCAGCGCCCGGGGCAGGCCGATGACCAGTGGCAGGCCGTTGGTCGAGCCCTGCCAACGATGGCAATGCAGCCGGCTGGCCAGTTCATCGACCTTCCCGAATCCGGGTTGGAATCGGTCCTCCGCCAGGTGCTGTCGGGGACCGCCCCGGGAGTGGAGAATCCGACGAGGGCATGGGTCGTGAACAAGGGTCCACTCGTCTGGGCATCGCAGCTGATCGACGACGTCGAAACGACAACCATGCTGGTGCTCGATGACCGGGAGAGCGCGCTCCGAGATGAGGATTTCGTGCATTCCTGGCGTCTTTGGCTGCGTTTGAGCAACCTGCTCGGGCAGCGCGGCGCGGTGAACAAGGCCATAATCACCACCGCGAGCGGCCTTGCGGACGAGGTCGGTATCACGCACGCTGCCGCCACTGCTCCAGAAGTGCCGCCTCACTGGAGCGGGGCCGTCGACATGGCCTTCGGAAGGGAACGTGACCTCCTCATCGAGCTTGCCAAGACCGACGCGCCCATCCCCTCCATTGGCGAGGAGGTAGGCGACGGCATCCCGGTTGGGATCTCATGGCCCGATCTGAGGATCGCCGCGCGGATTCATCTCAACGATGCAGATATTGCGGAACTCGCGCGCGAGGGATGGACCCTCGTGGAACCAGATCTGCACCACATCATGACGGCGCTTGACGCCGCGCAGAAGGAGCGTGACTGAGACGTGCCGAACATCGTCATGACCAAGGTCAAAGACCACGCGACCGAGAAAGCACTCAAGGTCAAGGTCTTCAACTTCCTTGCGAAGCTGGCGGAGGACGACAGCAGCGTTGGTCTGCACATTGAGAAGATGGAGAACGCGGTCGACTCCCGCGCTCGGACGGCGCGAGTCGATGGCTCCTGGCGAGCGGTACTGTACCGGCTCGACTCCATGGGGCACGAGCGCACCTACGTCTACGCGGGCACCTGGGAGCATGACGAGGCGATTCGCCGGGCTCGCACACTCAGGGTGAACCTTAACGCGGTCAACGGTGCAGTAGAGCTCATCGCCGACACAATGCCGGATCAGGCAGCGCCGAAGAAGTGGATCCCGACGTCTTCCATGCCGGCCGCTCCCGAGCCTGTCTCATTCCTCAGCTCGAGATTCGGCCGGACGTTCGCCGACCTCACCGACCTGCTCGGCTTCGACCCCACAACTGCTCGGCGGCTACTCGCCGCCCAGTCCGAATCAGAGCTTCTCGATCTCGTCGGTGCCCTGGAAAACGCATGGCAGCAGACTGCCGGTCTCAGTCTCGCTGTGGGAGACACGATCCCCACGATCCGACTGGAGCTTGGGCTAGATCAACCCAGCGATGAGGAGCCAGCGACACAACCCGAAGATGTGGCCAGCGGTGAGACAGAGGATGATCGGATTCTCCGGGGGCTCCATCGACCACTCTCAAAGATGCAGTTCACCATCGTCGGGGACGATGAAGAACTGCGCCGGATCATCGACAACGGGGACTTCGGGGCCTGGAGAGTCTTCCTCCACCCCGAGCAGGAGAAATATGCGACCGGGCACTGGAACGGTCCGTTCAGGCTCTCGGGCGGGGCGGGGACCGGCAAGACCGTGGTCCTCCTGCACCGAGCAAGGAACCTCGTCGCTGCCAGCCCGAGCGCTTCCATCGTGCTCACGACGTTCACACGAGCCCTCGGAGAGAATCTACAGCGCGACCTTGAGCGGCTTGACCCGTCAATCCCACAGGCACGCGGACTCGGATCCCCAGGTGCTCTCGTCCGCGGTGTTGACCAACTTGCGGTCTCGATCCGCGACCATGCCGGCGAGGCTTTCGGGAACGCGGGAGAACGCGTTCTGGGTGCGATCATCGAGGCCGGCACCTCACTGAGGTCGAACGATGCGGGATGGGACGAGGCAATCGCGGACGTCGATCCCGACCTGCCCGAGGCTGTACAGACCGCGTCCTTTCTTGCTGCCGAGTATCTCCAGGTGATCCTTCCCAATCGAATCTCCACAGCCGAGGAGTACTTCAGTGCTCGCCGCCCCGGCCGCGGCCTCGCACTGGACCGGAAGAAGCGGGCAGAGCTCTGGAAGATCGTCGATCGTTATCGCCGAGATGCGCGTCTACACCGCACGCTGAGCTGGGCGGAACTATCCGCAGTGGCTGCGGCTTGGCTTGAGGAGTCACCGGCCGCGGAAGCATTGCGCGTCGATCACATCCTCGTCGACGAAGGGCAAGACCTCACTCCCACACACTGGCAGATGCTCCGCGCGTTGGCGCGGCCCGGCCGGGACGATCTGTTCATCGCCGAAGATATCCACCAGCGCATATACGGCCAGAAGGTCACGCTGAGCCGCTACGGAATCAAGATCACCGGACGGTCGCGACGATTGACCTTGAACTACCGCACCACTTCCCAGAACCTTGGTTACGCACTCGGAGTGCTGGAGGGTATGGAGTATGTGGACGCCGAAGGAGCGGTTGAGACAGTGGGCGGCTATCGCTCGGCCCGCCGCGGGCCCGAGCCTCTCATCCGCGGAAAGCAGACGGACGCGGCGCAGATCGATGTGGTGGCGGAGTTCATCAGAGACTGGCTCGCGGAGGGCGTCGATCCTGCGACGATCGCGGTATTGACCCGCACAAATGATCGAGCGACGCGTCTGAGAGAAGAGTGCACGCGGCGCAACATCGATCTCACCCATCTGAAGAGTGCGAAAGCTCTGAGCACCACACCCGTCGTGCTCACGATGCACACCGCGAAGGGTATGGAGTTCAGCCGGGTGATTCTCTTCGATGTCTCGGAGGGCGTCATCCCCAACCGTGCCGTGCTCGAGAGAGCGGGAGTTGCCGAACGGGAGGACGTTCTCTTGCGCGAACGGTCGCTGCTTTATGTGGCGGCAAGCCGCGCGCGCGATGTCTTGGTGATCACGTGGGCCGGGCGGCCGTCAGTGCTTCTGCCGCGACGGTAAGCCGCCTGTCACACGACACGGATGAAGAGGAGAACGAGTAGCCGCCAGGCGCAGGGCCCCGCACCATTGGCCCGTTCGCGGGCATACTGCCACCTGCGCAGCGCTCTGTCACGCCCCGCGCGCGAGCGCGCGGGCGAACCGTGCCGTGATCGACGCGGGGTGTGTGATCGCGGTGCCCACGCACACCGCCAGGGCTCCGGCGGCGAGCACCGCGGCGGCATCGTCGGGTGTGCGGACTCGCCCCTCGCCGATCACCGGAGCGTCGCACCGCCGCGCGACCTCGGCGATCAGCTCGAGATCCGGTCCGTCGGTGCGAGCGCGCTCACCCGTGTACCCCGACAGGGTGGTTCCGATCAGATCGACTCCGGCGTCCTCGGCCGCCCGTGCGTCGTCGAGCGAGCCGCAATCCGCCATGACGAGCACGTCTCGCTCGACGCGCAACGCGCGGATCGTCTCCACCAGTGTCCGCCCATCCCGCCGCCGCCGGCGCGTGCCGTCCAGTGCGACGACGTCCGCGCCGGCATCCGCCACGGCAACGGCGTGCTCGAGCGACGGCGTGATGTAGACGCCCGCGTTACCGTCCTTCCACAGCCCGACCACCGGCACCGGCAGGTGTGCCGCGACCCGGATGTCGTCCAGCCCCTGCAGCCGAACGGCGACGGCACCGCCGTCCACCGCAGCCTGGGCAATCTGCGCCATGGTGCGAGGATCGCGCATCGGTTCACCCGGATACGCCTGGCATGAGACGATCAATCCCCCGGCGAGGCATCCGATCGCGTCGGCGAGCGCATACCTCGTCACTGCGGCACCCCGTCACCGTCAGACGTCCCTTCGCCTTCAGACGTCATCGTCGAGAGGCCTCCGCAGCCATTCGCCACGCGCACGATGTGCCGCGCGGCCCGCAGCGAACGGCAGACCGGCGGTGCGGCCGGCGTCATCCCTTCACCGCACCCATCGTCATGCCGGCGACGAAGTGACGCTGCATCAGCAGCGCGAACACCACGATCGGCATGCAGATCACCACGCTCAATGCCGCCATCGGGCCGAGTTGCACCCCGGCGTCAGTGATGAAGGATGCCACGCCCGTCGACAGCACCGGATTGCTCGACCGCGTCAGCGACTGCGCGATGAGGAACTCATTCCAGCTCAGCACCGCGGTGAGCACTGCGGCCGTCGCGATGCTGCTGCCGACCACCGGAAGCACCAGATGGAAGAAGCGCTGCGGCACGCTCGCACCATCGAGCGCACCCGCCTCGTCCATCTCGTGCGGCACCCCTCGGAAGGCGATCAGCATGAGCCACGTGACGAACGGCACCGTGATGCCCAGGTGCCCCAGGACCACGGCCCACGGCGTGTCGAACAATCCCGCATCGCGCATCATGACGAAGAACGGGATCACCATGGCGATACGCGGATAGAAGCGGAAGAACAACAGCAGGAAGACCGCAGCCCCGACCACCCATGGCCTGACACCCAGGCGTGCCAGCCCGTACCCGCACAGCGTTCCGAACACGACCGAGACCGCCGTGGTCAGCGACGCGATGATGAGCGAATTACGCAGCATCACGAATGTCTTCGGATCTGAGAACACCTCGCCGAAGTTCTGCCAGGTCGGGTTCGGGGCGAAGAACGCGGGCTGGAAGAAGTCCGCCGGGGTCTTCAGGCTCGCCGCGAGCAATGAGAAGAACGGGATGCTCCACACCACGACGATCACGATGACCAGAGTCGTGAGCAGGCCCGTGCGCAGCCGCCGATTCATTCGAAGCTCCTCTGTGATCGACGGTCGATGCGGAACATCACGACGATGATCAGTGTCACGACGATCATGAACAGCCACGACCCCGCGGCGGATTGCCCGATCTCGAAGTCCCGTAGACCCAGCGCATACAGGTAGTACGTGAGCGTGTAGGTGGCATACCCGGGTCCGCCCTGCGTCAGGGCATAGACCGTGTCGAGTTGAAGCAGCGAGTCCAGCACGCGGAAGGTGACGACCAGGGCGATCGCTCCTGTGAGCAGCGGCAGTTCGATGCGCGCGAACGTGCGCCACCGGCCCGCCCCGTCAACGCTTGCCGCCTCGACCAGATCCTGAGGAATGGACAGCATCGCCGCCCCCATCACCAGAATGACGAACGGCGTCCACTGCCAGACATCCACAATGATGATCGCGACCACCGACCACACCGGGTCGGCGAGCCACTGCGGCCCATGGATGCCGAGTGCGCCAAGGGCGACGTTCACCGACCCGCTCTGTGAGTTGAACATCAGCTTCCAGATGTTCGCGGCCGCCACAGGCGCGATCACCATGGGGAGCACCAGCACAGCACGGGCGATCCGGTGCACGCGACGACCGGGCCGCAGCAACGCCGCGATCCCCGTGCCGAGAACCAGCTGGATGGCCACACCGGCGAGCGTCACCGTGGCACTGACCCGCACCGCGCTCCAGAACACCGGGTCACCGAGGATCTTCTCGTAGTTGCCGAACCCGATGAACTTGCCCGGCTCGGCCGACGTCGCCATCGACCAGTCGAGGAATGAGAGCACGCTGGCGTCGGCCAGCGGATACACCTGCAGAACGAGCACGACGAGCATCGCCGGAACGATGCACGCCCACAGGAACAGCGTGTCGCGGCGGGTGGTGAGCAGGGATGTCGCGTTGCGGGTGCGACGCGACCTCCCTGCCGGGGCGAAGGTCGTCACTTCTCGACGAGACCGTTCGCGGTCGCCGTGGGGATGAGTGCCTTAGGAAGCTCGAGCTTGCTCCAGCCCGCCTCGATGGCCGCCACCGCATCCGCGGACGATCCCCCACTGGTGATGAACTGGCTCATCGGCCGGATGAACGCATCGAATGCCTTCAGCGTCAGCGGAAGCGGGATGGCTCGAGACAGGTTCGCCGACTGGATCGGCAGGTCATTGGCGTGCTTCTTCAGCAGCTCCGGGTCTTCGTAGGTGCTCTTGAACGGGGAGCCGATGCCGTAGCTGAACATCCACTTCGTTGCGTTCTCCGGGGTGACGTACGAGTCGATCCACTTCCACGCCAGGTCCTTGTTCTTCGCGAGGCTCGAGATCGACAACGACCACGACGAGAGCGCCGGCGTGCCGGGGCCAGGGAAGGGCACCTGAGCCCAGCCGTCGCCGAGGGTCGAGCGTGACGAGTCGTTGAGCGGGCCGCGCACGAAGCTCGGCCAGCCGATCAGGATCGCGGCCTTGCCGCCGAGGAAGAGCTCGTTCGCTTCATCGATGCTCAGCGACGCGGCGTTCGCGGGCCCCAGCTTGGCGATGGCTGCGGTCTGGTCGAGCGCAGCGGCGGCCTTCTCGTCATCCAAGCCCCACTTGCCGTCCTTGGTGATGTAGAAGCCGTCGTATGCGCCCTGGAAGATGGACGGGATCTGGTCGGCCGCGCCGAATGCGAACGACACCGGTGCCACACCGTCGGGCAGGGTGCTCTTCAACTTGGTGGCCGCATCGATGAGGTCAGTCCACGTGTCGAAGGTGGTGTCGGCGGGCAGGTACTTGGTGTTCACGAACACGCCGTATGCGTCGGCCGCGTAGGTCAGCCCGACAGGTTTGCCGTCGTAGTACGGCGTGGGACCGTCCTTGAGCAGCTCGGGGATGTAGGAGCTCTTGTTCTTCCAGCTGTCGAGCTGGGTGTTCAGCGGGGCGAGGCGGTTGTAGAACTCGACGTCCCAGGCGCTCGTGGACATGACGTCGTAGGCACCGGTGCCGGTGATCAGGTCGGTCGCGTTCTGCTGCCCCAGTGTGGCGAACGGGAACGCCTCGACCTTGACGTGCGCGTCGTTCGTCTTGTCGAAGTCAGAGACGATCGATTCCGCCGCCTTGTTGTAGGTGCCCGAGTCCATGTACGTCACCGTCAGGTCGCCGCCCGCGGACGAGCCGCCCCCTCCGGAACACGCCGACAACGCCGCCACCGTCAGCGCGGCCGTGAGGAGCACACCTGTGCGGCGCAAGGGACGCCGGGATGAGTTCGTCTTCATTGATGTCTCTTTCCCCTTTAACCCTAGGGTTGCCTCTCAAACCTAGGGTTTTGTACGGTAGCATCCGACCTCACGAGCGTCAACCATGTTTCGTTGGCATGACGCGACCGCACCGGAACCGCGTGAAGGCGGCGACGGTGACCCGCTATGCTCGCGGCAGAAGACAATGACTCCCAAGTACCTCCGCGTCCTCCGAGAGCTCTCGGCGCGCATCGACACGATGAACCCCGGTGATCCGTTGCCGAGCGAGGAAGAGTTGTCACGGGAGTTCGGCACCTCGCCGATGACGACCAGGCGAGCGCTCACGATCCTGCTCGACGCGAAGCGCATCGTCGGCATCCGCGGCAAGGGCACGTTCGTGGCCCAGCAGCCGATGGTGCGCAGCCTGTCACTGAAGTCGTTCAGCGAGTCCATGAAGAGCGTGGGTCGCACCGCGCACTCACAGATCCTCGAGCTGTCTATGTCGCCCGCCGATGCAGAGGTCGCGGCCGAACTCGAAGTCGATGAAGGGGCGCAGACATACCTGATCCGACGGTTGCGCTTCGGCGATGATCTGCCGATCGCGGTGGACCGCACACGGCTGCCGGCGGAACGCTTTCCCGGCCTGCTCGGCAAGGACCTCACCGGATCGCTCTACGCCACCCTCTCTGAGCAGTACGGCGTGGCGATCGAGCGCGCCACCTCAAGTGTCCGCGCGGTCGCCATCGGCTCCGACGAAGCGGAGCTGCTACACCTACCCGAGGGCACACCGTGCCTGGCCGTCCGTGCGCGTGCGCAGGACAGCGAGGGTCGGATGATCGAGTCCACGCTCTCGCTGTACCGCGGCGACATGTACGAGCTGCATGTCGACCACATCCGGTAAGAGCACCGGCATGCATGCGGCGAGCGAGAGCGAAGTCACCCGGAACCAACTACGAGCTGCCACGCCTCACCGCTCCCCGTCGAAGCGGGTGTTCGCCAAGCGGTAGAGCATGAGCGCGACGTCGAGGCGCGTGCGGCCGACCGGCGTGGCGGGGTCGAAGCCGAGCATCGGCGTCAACTCGCGCACGCGCGCCCCCATCGTCGAGTGGTGCACGCCGGCCTCGGCCGCCAGTGCCCGGTGGCTCGCGCCCGCCGACAGCCCGCGCAGCAGCGACTCGGTCCAGTGCGCGGCAAGCGCCCGACCGACGGCATCCACGTCCGGATGCGGCACCGCACGCTGATCCTCGACCTCGAACAGCGCCAGCAGCGCGCCCAGCTCATCCGCTCGCACGACCGGCCGCGACGGGTCGGCCAGGCGCAGCGCGATCAGCGCCGACCGCCACGACTGCGGGATCTCGCCCGCCACATGGGCCGCCACACCGATGCCGGCCGAGGGCGCCAGGCCCGTGGCATCCACCACCGTCAGCACCGCACGCACCACACCGAACCGCGTCGCCACCACGGCATGCGGTGCCGCCGTGGCCAGCGGCACGCCGGTCGGCACGGCCACCGCGTGCACCGGCACGTGCACCGGCAGCGCCAGCCGCTGCAGCGCCTCGTCGCGCTGTTCGTCGGTCGCGTCGGCCGACACGAGCGTCTCGACCGCCTGCCGCGTGGGCGCCACGGTGTCGAGCCGCGTCGACAGGATCGACAGCGCGATCGCCAGCCGCTCGAGCACCATCGCGTCGTTCGCGTGCGCCTCACCCGACCGCTCGAGCCATACGACCGCACCCTCACCGAAGCCCACACTCGGCCAGCCGTCGGGTGACCCGTCAGGCAGGGATGCCGCATCCGGCCCGAATCGCCGGCCCCGCTCGGCACCGGGCCGGGCGTGACCCACCGGCGCACCGGCGAGCGTGGCAGCGCCGCGCAGCATCCCCTCGGCCCCCACCCGTCCGTCGATCAGACGGTCGAAGTATGCGATCACCTTGAGGGTCTCGCTCGCTTCGGGATCGAGGGCGAGAAGCCGGCCGGCGAGCTCTCTCATCGGCATCCTTTCGTCGTCGCGCCCCACCCTACGCGCGGCGCGACGAGCCGACTACGCGTCGATCATGCGGGTGATCCAGTTGTTGCGCGCCTCGACCATGCGCATCGACAGCTGCGCCTGCGGGGCCAGCCCGTCGAAGCCATGGAACCCGCCCGGCCACACGTGCAGCTCGCAGACGCCGCCCGCCGCCCAGATGCGCGACGCGTAGGCGACGTCCTCGTCGCGGAACACCTCGGCGCTGCCCACGTCGATGAACGTCGGCGGCAGCCCGGAGAGGTCTTCGGCGCGCCCCGGAGCGGCATAGATCGACACCGCGTCGGTGCGCCGGCGGTCGCCGAGGTAGGCGTCCCACCCGGTGTCGTTGCTGGCGCGGTCCCACACGCCGATGCCCTGGATCTGGTGCGACGACACGGTCTCGTTGCGGTCGTCGAGCATCGGGTAGATCAGCAGCGATGCGCGCAACTGCGGGCCGCGGCGGTCGCGGGCCAGCAGGGTGACGCCGGCCGCGAGCCCGCCGCCCGCGCTCGCCCCGCCGACGATGAGCCGCGAGGGGTCGATCCCCAGCTCGCCGGCATGCTCGGCCGTCCACACCAAGCCGGCGTACGAGTCTTCGACCGGCACCGGGTCGGGGAACTCCGGCGCGAGCCGGTACTCGACCGAGACGACCACCGCGCCGTGACTGGCGATGAACGGCAGGAACCCCTGCACGCCCTGCAGGCGGTCGCCGAGGATCATGCCGCCGCCGTGGATGTGGTAGATGCCCGGACCGGGCACCGTCTGGTCCTGCCGCCGGAACACCGAGAGGATGATCTCGCCGCCCTCGTACCCGGCGATCGTGTGCTCCTCGTGCACGGCACCCACCGCCGCGATCTGGTCCGCCAGCGTCGGGTCGGCCGGCATCTGCCGCATCAGCGGGATCATCTCGGGCGTGATCGTGGGCGGAATCATCCCGGCCGCAAGTTCCAGGGCTGCGGCCAGTTCAGGGTCGAACGGCGGGGGCGTGTACACGGTGGTCATATCGATCTCCTTCGGTCGATTCTCGGTCGAACGGATGCCGCGGTTTCGGCTGCGTGGCTCTGGCTGGGGTGTCGCAGCCCGGCGATGCTCCGATGCTCGCATCGCGCCCGGCCCGCCGGCACCGCCGCGTAGGCGCAGTTCGGGGCGGTCGGGTAGCCAGATGGCGGGGGCTTTCGCCGGGCGCGAGCGCGTCGACGGCGGTGCCATCGTCGGCTGACGCGTATCATCCTAATTTCTGGATGCCACATCCTAACACTTTGGGGTAGGATCCTAAGTGGGTATCCATGAGGAGGTCGACATGAGCGACGGGGTCGAACTGGTTGCAGCTCTGCGGAAGTTCGGGGCGGAAGTTGTCGGCGTCGAGGCGAAGAAGGCGGGAATGGGCCTGCCTAAGTCTGTCGTGGAGACACTCTCTGCGTTCTCGAACACACCCGGCGGCGGCACCATCATCCTCGGCCTGGACGAGAGCACGAACTTCACTGCGGTGCAGCCACGGGATCCGGGCAAGTTGGTGGCAGATCTCGCTTCAACAGCGCGGGAGAGCATGGATCCGCCGCTCCAACCGGTCATCGAACTCGTCGAAGTCGATGACGCAACCCTCGTCATAGCCGATATCCCCGAGCTTCCCCGGGAGCAGAAACCTTGCTACGTCAAGAGCCGAGGGATGGCGCACGGATCCTTCATTCGCGTTGGAGAAGGCGACCGCAGACTCACCTCCCAGGAGGTCCAGCAACTCTTAGCCGACCGTGGGCAGCCGCAGTTCGACCACGAACCGGTTCTCGATGCGACCCTTGCAGACCTCGACGCCGAGAGCGTTGCCAAATTCACGACCCGTATGCGCACCGGTACCAACGCACGGATCTTCAGAGATGAGCCTGACGATGTCATCCTCCGGATGACCAAGGTGATCTCCAAGGGCTCCGACGCGCGGGACCATCCGACTCTGGCAGGCCTCCTCGCACTCGGCCGATACCCTCAGCAGTTCTTCCCACAACTGAATGTCACGTTCGTGTCCTATCCGACCGTCGAGGGGACGCGTGCCGCATCCGGAGTGCGGTTTCTCGACAACGCCTCGATCGACGGTTCGATCCCGACGATGGCAGCTGAGGCCCTCGCCGTCGTGCACCGCAACATGAAGAAGCGAGCCCTGGTGTCAGGTGTCGGCCGCCGTGACCTCTGGGAATACCCGCCGGAAGCGCTTCGGGAGGCGATCGTCAATGCCTTCGTCCATCGCGATCTCAGTCCCGGATCGCGAGGCATGCAGGTGCAGATCGAGATGTACCCCGACCGCCTCCGCATCATGAACCCCGGCGGTCTCTTCGGCGCGGTCGACATCGATCACTTGGGCGACGAAGGAAGATCCTCGTCACGAAACGGGTCTCTGCTGAAGATTCTCGAGGATGTTGAGATCCCTGGCGAGAACCGCACTGTATGCGAGAATCGCGGCTCGGGTATTCGTGCCATGCTCGCCGCCCTTCGAGAGGCCGGAATGAGCCCTCCGGTGTTCAAGGACGGCACGACATCGTTCCAGGTGATCTTCCCCAACCACACCCTTCTTGACGAGGAGACGGTCGCATGGCTCCAGCTGGTCGGTCGCGAAGGGCTCACTGACTCCCAGTGCATCGGCCTTGCGCTCATGCGTCATGGCAATGACGTCATGACCAACGCCCGTTATCGTGCGGCTACTGGCATCAGCGACAGCACCCGGGCCACACGAGAACTGCAGGACCTCGTTGCCCGTGAATTGGTGACGCAGACCGGCGTGCGACGCGGGGCGAGTTACAGCCTCTCCGAATACGCCCGGTCGATCAGCGAGGGGCGTCACAGGCCACGTCTGAACCGGCGGCGTCAGATCGTCAACCTGCTGCTGGACCGAGGAGAACTCTCCAAGACCGAGATCAGCGACGCCCTCGACCTCGGTACCAAGGCGACGGAGCACTGGCTACGGACGCTCAAGAACGAGGGGCTGATCGAGCAGAACATCCCCGGACGCGGCAGTAGAAACACGCGGTACCGAGTCACATCCAAAGGCGCGCAGCAAACACTGTTCGAGGAGGACCGGAACTGATCGCCCTCGTGACTATGCAGCAGCAAGTGGCAACCGCCGGCGGCGCTCGGCGCGGGAGGCTGGAGGTGGGTCGCAGGTGCCTGAGTGCAGGCGTACTGCATGCACCGCAGGTAGAATGGCGGCATGACGGTGACGATCACGGTGCGCAACGTGCCTGATGAGGTGCGTGACGAGCTTGCGGCGCGGGCTGCACGCTCCGGGCGCTCGATGCAGGAGTACCTCAATCTGCAGCTGGCACGCCTCGCGTCGACGCCGAGTGCCGCCGAGGCGATCGCGCGCGCACGGCTGAACGCGCAGTCCTATCCCGACATCGCGATGGACGACATCGTCGAGGCCGTCGGTGCCACGCGTCGATGACCTGTCGGTCGAGCCGGTCGTCGTCGACGCCTCGGTCGTGATCGCCCTCGGGACATCACGGTCGGATGCCGCATCCGCCCTTGCCGACAGGCTGGCCGCGACCGACCTGCACGCACCGCACATCCTGCCGACCGAAGTCGACAGCGGCGTGCGCGGCCTCGTGCTGGGGCATCGGCTGACCCCTGCGCAGGGAACCGCCGCGCGGGAGGTCGCCCAGGCACTGCCGGTCGAACTGTGGCCCTGGTCACTGCTGTCGGATCGTGCGTGGGAGCTGCGCGATAACCTGTCGAGCTACGACGCCGGGTACGTCGCCCTCGCCGAGCACCTCGGTGCGCCCCTGATCACCGGCGACGCCCGCCTCGCCCACGCATCGGGCGTGCGATGCCCGGTCGAGGTGTATCGGTGAGCCGCTTCGCGCCGGCCTTCCACCCGATGGCCGGTCACGGTCGCTGCTCCGTGCGCGACCCGTTCGCGCCGTGGCGCGTTCGCGCGGTAGCGCGATAACTCACGCGCGGGACCGTTCGATCGCGGCCGACCATTCCGCGGGTGATGCGCATCGCGCCCGAATGAAACCGCTGTACATCAGCCCTCACGCAAAGCGATCTGCCGAAGACCAGAGAGGCCCAGGACGAGTGCCCAGGGGCCGGCCCCCAGCTGTGCCGCAGCGCGCCGGATCCGATCCTCGTGCTTGAGGAAGAGTTCCACCTGGTCCTGCGCACGCAGGTCGCGCTTCGCACCGATCCACACGGAGCAGACACCGAACTCGCGGTACGCGGCCAGTTCAGCAGGCCGCGTACGTATGCGGCGGTCACGAGTCAGCACGATGAACCCGCGAGCACCGGCAACCTGCATCCACTCGACATCTCGGGCACCGAGCGGCACCTCGGGAAGGTCCTCGTGCCCGGGGTAGACGATGTCGTCACGGCCGCTGCGCCGCAACAGCTTGCCGAGACCGAGCGCGTTCTCGTCAGTGAAATACACCGGCGAGAACGCGCTGGACATCATGCGGCGCGCTCGGCCGCGGCGATGAGCTCGAACCGCAACGCCTCATCGACCTGCCGCGCAGTGAGTTCGTAAAGGTCTGCGAGTTGCTCCCGTGTGGTCCCCGCGCGGTATTCCTCGGCCAGCGCCTCCGTCCGCACGTTGCGGACGGCGGGCTGACCAAAGGTGTGCGCAGGATCCATCAGCACGTCCGGCGTCCGCAGATCGGGCTTCAGACGCCGCACGACCTCGTTCTCGTACTCCACCGCGTCGGTGAACCGCTCCGACGCGTGCGACAACATCACCTGACCGCTGCGCACGACCACAAACCGCAGTGGTCGCTCAAGGCCGACCTCCTTCTGCACCCGCAACACCAGCTCGCGCCCTTCGACGTCGAGGAACGGGCTCGCCTGCGCCAACGGGTATTGGCCGAACTCCTTGCGCAACCGCGCAACCGCAGGGCGCAACCGCTGCACCGGCACGTCCTTGCTCCGAAACTCCGCAAGCAGCCGCGCCTCGACCATCTCTCCCCATGTCACCGCATCGCTGCCCGTGGGCTCCTCACGCAACACAGGCTGGTAGATGCGTCCCGCACGTTCGTACCCCTCGAGCCACCGACGCGACGTACCCGCATGCAGCCCCACGAGGCGATCGACATCCGCGTAGGAGTAGATCGCTCGATCGAGGAGAGAAGTGATCATGGCACCATCATGGCACCGGCGGCCGACACGGGTCAGGGAGTCGTCCACAGCCGCTACGTGAACGCCGGCAGGCCGGTCAGCGCCCGGCCGAGGATCAGCGCGTGCACCTCGTCGGTGCCCTCATAGGTGCGCACCGCCTCGAGATTGGCCAGATGCCGCATCACTGGGAACTCGGCGGTGATGCCGTCCCCACCCAGGATCGACCGCGCAAGCCCGGCGATCGCGATCGCCTGCCGCACATTGTTCAGCTTGCCGACGCTGACCTGCGCGGGCGTGAGGGTCCCGGCATCCTTCATCGCCCCCAGATGCACGGCAAGCAGCGCGCCCTTCTCGTACTCGACGAGCATGTCGGCGAGCTTGGCCTGGGTCAGCTGAAAACCCCCGATCGCGCGCCCGAACACCTCGCGCTCGCGAGCGCGCCCGAGCGCCGCCTCGAGGCACGACCGCGCCGCACCCATCGCACCCCAGACGATGCCGTACCGCGCCTCGTTCAGGCACGAGAACGGCGCGCGCAGCCCCTGCGCCAGGGGCAGGATGCCCTCACCGGGCACGCGCACGTCATCGAGCACGACCTCGCACTGGATCGACGCGCGCATCGCGAGCTTGCCGTCGATCGGCGTCGCGGAGTATCCCGCCGCGTCGGTCGGGACGACGAACCCGCGCACCGTGCCGTCCACCACGGCCCACACGATGGCGATGTCGGCGACCGACGCCAGGCCGATCCACCGCTTGACGCCTGAGATCACCCAGTCGTCGCCGTCGCGGCGCGCCTGTGTCGTCATGGCCGCCGGATCGCTGCCGCCCGCCGGCTCGGTCAGGGCGAAGCATCCGATCATGCGGCCCGCCGCCATCTCGGGCAGGTACGCCTGCTTCTGCTGCTCGGAACCGAACCGCGCGATCGCCGTCATCGCGAGCGAACCCTGCACCGACACGAACGTGCGCCAGCCCGAATCGACCGCCTCGAGCTCGAGGCACGCCGCCCCGTACGCGGTCGCCGACACCCCGGCACAGCCGTATCCGTGCAGGTGCATGCCCAGCAGCCCCGCCTCACCGAGTCCTGCGACCAGCTCGCGGCGGAAATACTGTCGCTCGGCGTCGTCGTCGATCGTCGGCGCGATCTGCTCGCGCGCGAACCGACGCGCCCGCTGCTGCCACTGCCGCGCGTCGGCCGGCAGCAGCTCGTCGATGCAGAACACCGCGGCCAGCGCCGCTTCGCCGGGCTGGGTGGCGGGCTGGGTGGTGGGCGAGGCGGCGGATGCTTCGGGGGCGGTCATGATCGACAGGGTACGCGGCGGTGGCAACCCATGACGGGACGATGGCGGCGGCGCGACGTGCGGCAGAACTCCTCCAATCCGGTGCTGCGCCGCCCGGGCCGGGTCAAGTCCCGTGGGGTGGTGTCATTTTGGTTGCTTCCTGGGGGGGGTCAGGCGGTGAGGTAGAGCTCGGGGCGTGTGGGTTCGGCGTGGTCGTGGAGGGTGTGGACGAGTTTGCGTATCGAGGTGTCGGAGAAGTAGCGGCGTTCCCCGTAGGACCATTCCTCGTGCTGCTCTTGCAGGACGGCGCCGATCAGGCGGGTCACGGAGTCTCGGTCGGGGAAGATCTGGACGACGTCGGCGCGGCGCTTGATCTCCCGGTTGAGGCGCTCGATCGGGTTGTTCGACCACACCTTCTGCCAGTGCTCGCGCGGTAGCGGTGCGAACGCGGTCAGGTCGGGT
>NZ_KE383827.1:38419-39380 GCF_000422405.1 Microbacterium luticocti DSM 19459 | reverse complement strand
CCGGATGGTGCTCCCCGCGCGAGCGGGGATGATCCCTGGCCCTCGTCCATCGACACCCCGAACCGGGTGTGCTCCCCGCGCGAGCGGGGATGATCCTAGTAGTACGTTCGTTCGATCCGAGAGAGGTTCGTGCTCCCCGCGCGAGCGGGGATGATCCGTACGAGGACCGGGGCGACGATTCCCGGCTGTGGTGCTCCCCGCGCGAGCGGGGATGATCCCCAGGCCGCGCGGACGGCGCGCCACTCGGCCAAGTGCTCCCCGCGCGAGCGGGGATGATCCCAACGTCACGGACGCCGGCCTCCCCTCATGCCAGTGCTCCCCGCGCGAGCGGGGATGATCCCATCGTGCTCCGCGAGGTCACGCAAGCGGTGACGTGCCCCCCGCGCGAGCGGGGATGATCCCGGAGCATCACCACCGGCATCTACGTGCACCAGGTGCTTCCCGCGCGAGCGGGGATGATCCCGCCGCCAAGGTCGCCCGCACCCTGTGGGGAGAGTGCTCCCCGCGCGAGCGGGGATGATCCGTTGAGACACCGCCCACGCCGGGTGACCATGACGTGCTCCCCGCGCGAGCGGGGATGATCCCGTCATCGGTGGTGTGGATGTGCGCGAAGCAGGGTGCTCCCCGCGCGAGCGGGGATGATCCGGAACCGATCGAGCCCGACGAGCACGACGGACCGTGCTCCCCGCGCGAGCGGGGATGATCCCCGGCCAGACGGGAAACTGATGGTGGGGAATGAGTGCTCCCCGCGCGAGCGGGGATGATCCCGGCACCTGCTCGATACGCCACACCGTCTTGGTGTGCTCCCCGCGCGAGCGGGGATGATCCGTGTCCAGGTCGATCATCCAGAAGTGGGAGGCCGTGCTCCCCGCGCGAGCGGGGATGATCCCAGAAATGGTTCGACACCATCGGCGGGGTGGACGTGCTCCCCGCGCGAGCGGGGATGATCCCGGCCGCCGCC
>NZ_KE383827.1:0-38109 GCF_000422405.1 Microbacterium luticocti DSM 19459 | reverse complement strand
GTGCTCCCCGCGCGAGCGGGGATGATCCTGTGTACGAGTCCGTGCACTTGATCCAGAACTCGTGCTCCCCGCGCGAGCGGGGATGATCCGTCTACCAACTGGCGCGGTTAGTGTCAAGTGACGTGCTCCCCGCGCGAGCGGGGATGATCCCTCTTCAGAGATGCGGACACCGAGCCCCGGGTTGTGCTCCCCGCGCGAGCGGGGATGATCCCCCCGACATGGATAGCGTGTCTCAAGTTGAGATGTGCTCCCCGCGCGAGCGGGGATGATCCCCAGGCCGGCGCGTTGTTCCCGTACGGGTTCGTGTGCTCCCGCGCGAGCGGGGATGATCCTGAGGCCGAGGTGCGGATCGTGCGCGACCTGCTGTGCTCCCCGCGCGAGCGGGGATGATCCGGTCACCGACTCCCGGGGCAGAACCACCACCAAATGCTCCCCGCGCGACCGGGGATGATCCCTACGTGCTCGCCCAGCTTCGGCAGGCCACCAAGTGCTCCCCGCGCGAGCGGGGATGATCCCCGCACCCGCTGAGGTCGATCTCCCCTGTGTCCAGGCGACTCGCGGCGAACGGCTGCCGTTGGTGGTGCTCCCCGCGCGAGCGGGGATGATCCGACGGCGCGGACGAGGAAGTCGAACTTCGCGACGTGCTCCCCGCGCGAGCGGGGATGATCCGAACGGCGGATGCTTTTTCTAGGCCCCAGCTGCGTGCTCCCCGCGCGAGCGGGGATGATCCGGTGTGGTTCTACCAGGACCGCGAAGACACCGAGTGCTCCCCGCGTGAGCGGGGATGATCCGATGGGCATGGGCACCAATGTCCAGGGGCGGGCGTGCTCCCCGCGCGAGCGGGGAGGATCCCGACGACGCGACGGGCGCGTAATCTGCCTCCGGATGCTCCCTGCGCGAGCGGGGATGATCCGGACATCGGCGAAGTCCTCTTCAACGACGCCCTGTGCTCCCCGCGCGAGCGGGGATGATCCCGACCGCGCTTGAACAGGCGGTGGGGGAGACAGTGCACCCCGCGCGAGCGGGGATGATCCCTTAACGGGGACGACGCCGGCCGAGATCTCGGTGTGCTCCCGGCGCCAGCGGGGATGATCCACGGAAACCCTTCCGGATGACCACGAAGGCGAAGTGCTCCCCGCAAGAGCAGGGATGACCCAACCGAAGCGAGCGCAGCGAGTGAGGATATGCCCGTGCTCCCCGCGCGAGCGGGGAAGGCCCCCTATTCAGGTTCGTTGTTCAGGTTCGTAGCCTGGCGGGCCGCGGCGCGTCCCTCACGCAACCTCAGCCGTCGAGCGCCGCCAGCGCCGCCTCGAGTGCGACCCAGGCGAGCATCGCGCACTTGACGCGAGCCGTGTACTTCGACACCCCGGTCAGGGCCGCGGCATCCTCGTACACGTCCTCGTCCAGCTCCATCGTGCCGCGGGACCGCAGCGCGGTGCGGAAACCGTCGATGAGGGCGGATGCCTCGTTCCTCGGCAGCGGGGCGCGTTCCGTCACGAGCTGCGACAGCATCGAGGCCGACGCCTGCGAGATCGAGCAGCCCTCGCCCTCCCAGCTCACGTCGCGGATGCGGTCGCCGTCCACGCGCACACGCAGCGTGATCTCGTCGCCGCACACCGGATTGCGCTCGTGGTGGTCGGCGGAGAGACCTTCGGCCGGCGCCAACCCGCTGCCCACCCGTCGACGCGCATGGTCGAGGATCAGCTCCTGGTACAGCTGGTCGAGATCGCCCATCACGCCGCCCCGAAGTAGCCGCGCACGGCGCCGACCGCGTCGATCAGCGCGTCGATCTCGTCCTCGGTCGTGTAGACCCCGGCGCTGGCCCGCACCGTGGCCGCCGGCCCGAACCGGCGGTGCAGCGGCTGCGCGCAGTGGTGCCCGACCCGCACGGCGATGCCCCGAGCATCCAGGAACTGGCCCACGTCGTGCGCGTGCACCCCGTCGACCGCGAACGCGCACAGCGCGATGCGCTCGGCGTCGGCGTCACCCAGCAGCCGCACCCCATCGATGCCGCGCAGGCCCTCGCGCATGCGCTGCTCGAGCATCCGTTCGCGCGCGTGCACCGCGCCCATGTCCAGCCGGTCGAGGTAGCGCACGGCTTCGGCCAGGCCGACCGCCTGCGACACCGGCTGCGTGCCTGCCTCGAACCGGTGCGGCGCGGGCAGGAACTCGGCGGTCTCGAGCGTGACGGTGGTGACCATCGACCCGCCCGTGAACACCGGCGGCAGCGCGTCGAGCAACTCGGCGGTGCCGTACAGCGCGCCGATGCCGTTGGGGCCGAGCATCTTGTGACCCGAGAACGCGGCGAGGTCCACGCCGAGCCCGGGCAGGTCGAGCGGCAGGTGCGGGGCCGACTGGCACGCGTCCATGACCGCGATCGCGCCGACGCCGTGCGCGAGCGCGACCAGGTCGGCGACCGGATTCACGATGCCGAGCACGTTCGACACGTGCGCGAACGCGACGACGCGGGTGCGCGACGAGATGACGGATGCCGCAGCCGACACGTCGATCGTGCCGTCCTCGTGCACGGGGATGTGCCGCAGCACCGCGCCGGTGCGGGAGGCCAACTGCTGCCAGGGGATCAGGTTCGCGTGGTGCTCGGCCTCGGTCACGACGACCTCGTCGCCCTCGCGCACGAGCCCGGCCGCACCGATCGCGTACGCCGCCGTGTTCAGGGCCGCGGTCGCGCCCGAGGTCCAGACCAGCTGCTCGGGGGCCGCACCGACGAACCCGGCGACGGTCGCCCGGGCGTCCTCGAAGAGATCGGTCGCCTCGGCGGCCAGGGTGTGTGCGCCGCGGTGCACGGCCGCGTTCGCGCCGGTGACGAAGGCGAGTTCGGCGTCGATCACGGACTGCGGGCGCTGCGCGGTCGCCGCCGAGTCGAGGTAGATCAGCGGGCACCCGTCCACCTCGCGGTGCAGCGCGGGAAAGTCCGCACGCACGGCGGCAAGATCGATGGTCTCGGTGGGGATCGTCACGGTTTCCAGGCTACGCCGCGCGGATGTGCGCGGGCTCGGCGGTCGAGTCATGCCGAGTCGCGACAACCGCCCCTTGACGGATGCCGCATCCGCGCGTAACGTACAACCAAATGGTTGCACAACGAGAGCCGCAAGAGCAGCTCACCGACGACGAGGTGGACCGGGTGTTCCGGGCCCTCGCCGACGCGACGCGCCGCGACATCCTGCGCCGCACCGTCGTCGAGGAGCAGTCGGTGTCGGCGCTCGCCGCCGACTACGACATGTCGTTCGCCGCGGTGCAGAAGCACGTCGCGGTGCTCGAAGCCGCCCGCCTGATCGTCAAGCGGGCCGAGGGGAGGGAGCGACTCGTGCGCGCCGACCCCGACACGATCGCCCGGGCACGTGTGCTGCTCGAGCGCTACCAGCAGCTGTGGCGCGATCGCATCGACCGCATCGACGCGCTGCTCGCCGAAGACGCCGGGCCCCCGGCATCCTGACCCGAACCCGCACCACGCCGGAACCGACCGGACCCGACCCACGGAGAGATCATGCCCGTCACCGACATCACCACCGACCCCGAGAACCTCACGATGCACATCGCCGCCTCGTTCGCGGCGCCCCGCGAGCGGGTGTGGCAGGTGTTCACCGACCCGCGTCAGCTCGAGCGGTTCTGGGGCCCTCCCGGGTGGCCGGCCACCTTCACCCGCTTCGACTTCGCCCCCGGCGGACTCGCGCAGTACCACATGACCGGCCCGCACGGTGAGCTCTCGCGCGGTCGCTGGGAGTTCGTCACCATCGACGAGCCGAACGGCTTCGAGGTGCTCGACGGGTTCGCCGACGAGAACGGCGACCTGGCCGCCGGCATGGACCCGATGCGCATGGTGTTCGCGTTCGACGACGCCCCCGACGGCACCCGCTTCACTGGAACCACGCACTTCACCTCGATCGAATCGCTCGAGCAGGCGGTCGGCATGGGCATGGTCGAAGGCACCCGCATGGCGATGGCGCAGATCGACACGGTGCTGCAGAGCCTGCGCGACTACGCCGCCGGCAACGGCACCCGCCTCGAGGTGCTCGACGACCGGCACGTGCGCATCACCCGACTCATCGACGGACCGCGCGAGCTGGTGTGGCGCGCGCACCACGAATCCGAGCTGATCCGGCGATGGATGCTCGGACCCGACGGCTGGCGCATGACCGAGTGCGAGGTCACCGAGGCGGGGTACCGGTTCGCGTGGGCGCCCGAACCCGGTGTCGCCGGCGAGCCGTTCGGATTCGACGGCGAGAGCGTGCTGTCTGAGCCGCCACGCCGCGCGGTGACCACCGAGCACATGACCGGCACCGACTTCCCGGCGACCCTCAACGACCTGCAGCTGTACGAAGAGGACGGCGCGACCCTGCTGACCGTGATCATCGAGTATCCGGATGCCGCGACCCGCGACGCCGTGCTCGCCACGGGCATGGTCGACGGCATGGAGTCCAGCTACGCACGCCTCGAGTCTCAGGTGCTGCCTGCCTGAGGTGGTTGCGGGCGACGGATGCCGCGGCTCAGCGCCGTGTCTTGTCTTGAGCGGCCGGGGGCCGGGCGTCGAACCGCGCTCCGGACGAGTACGGGCGCCCGGCCCGCTCCTGGCCGGGAACCGGGCGTGAACGGCGGCCGTAGATCAGCTCGGACGAGTCGAGCATCCACGGCACCAGCGTGATCGTCACTCCGTGCACGAGCATGAGCTGCTGCGCCATCCGCCGCGCGCGCCGGTTGTGCAGGACCTTCTCCCACCAGTGCCCCACGATGTACTGCGGCAGGTACACCGTCACCACGCTCGGGCCGTGCTCGGCCCGGTACTGGTTGATGAACTCGATCACCGGCCCGGCATAGCTGCGGAAGGGAGACTCGATCGTGACCAGCGGCACCGGCATCCCGTGCGCCTCCCAGCCCTTCTGCAACGCCTTCGACTCCTCTGCGGTGACCGCCACGTGCAGGGCGATGGTCTTGTCGTGCCGCGCCGCCAGCGCATAGTCGAGCGCCTTGGCCACCGGCTTCTGCAGCCGGTTCACCAGGATCAGCGCGACATCGCCCTCCGCGCCGAAGTGCACGGTGTCGTCCATGCGGATCTCGTGCTCCACGTCGCGGTAGTACCGGTACACGCCCATCATCAGCGTCGACAGGATCGGGATCGCCAGGAACACCAGCCACGCACCGTGCGTGAACTTCGTGATCGTCACCACGACCAGCACCGACACGGTCATCGTCGCGCCCAGACTGTTGATCACCAGACCCTTGCGGTAACTGAACGTCTGCCGCTTCGCGGACTGCTGCGCACGTGCCTCGGCGGGCAGATGAGTGATGCGACGCAGCCCGCGGATCCAGTGCCGGATCATGCCGATCTGGCCGAGCGAGAACGACACGAACACGCCGATGATGTATAGCTGGATCAGGTTCGACAGGTTCGCCTGGTAGATCACCAGCACGGCGATCGCCGCGACGCCCAGCACGATCATGCCGTTGGAGTACACCAGCCGGTCGCCGCGGGTGTTCAGCGCCTTCGGCGCGTAGCCGTCACGCGCCAGCACCGCGCCCAGCAGCGGGAACCCGTTGAACGCCGTGTTCGCCGCCAGCAGCAGCACGCACGCGGTCGCCGCCTGCACGATGAAGAACGGAATCGAGCCCATGCCGAACGTGGCGGCGGCCAGCTGCGCCATCAGGCTCGGCTGCGGCATGGTGCGGCAGTCGAATCCGACCAGGTCGCAGGGGTTCTCGGCGTACTGCACGCCGGCGATCAGCGCCAGCGCGACGAGCCCCGCGAACATCGCCGCGGCGATGCCGCCCATCATCGCCAGCGTGGTGCGCGCGTTGCGGATCTTGGGCTTGCGGAACGCCTGCACCCCGTTCGAGACGGCTTCGACACCGGTCAGGGCCGAGCATCCACTCGAAAACGCGCGCAGCACCAGCAGGATCACCGCCGCCTGCGAGATGCTCTGCGTGTGCAGCGCGTAGTCGGCGCTCGAGGCGACCGGCGCCGCGCCGACGAACGTGCGCACCAGGCCGGTGACCACCATGACGGCGACCGACCCGATGAACACGTAGGTGGGGATCGCGAACGCGCGGGATGCCTCACGCACGCCGCGCAGGTTCATCAGCACGATCGCCACCACGCAGGCGACCGCGAGCTCCACCCGCCACGGGTTCAGCCCGGGCAGCGCCGAGATGATGTTGTCGACACCGGATGCCGTCGACACGGCCACCGTGAGGATGTAATCCACCAGCAGCGCCGAGGCCACCACGACGCCCGGGATCTCGCCCAGGTTCGTGCGCGCGACCTCGTAGTCGCCGCCGCCGGACGGGTAGGCGCGGATCAGCTGCCGGTACGACAGCACCACCACGGTCATCAGCAGCACGACCGCGGCGGCCACCCACGGCGCGAACGCGAGGAACGCGAGCCCGCCGGTGAGCAGGATCATGAGCATCTCCTGCGGCGCGTACGCCACCGAGCTCAGCGCGTCAGAGGCGAAGATCGGCAGCGCCATGCGCTTGGGCAGCAGGTGCTCGTCCGCGTTCTGCGACGCCAGCGGGTCGCCGATCAGGATGCGTTTCGCGATCGGCGCCTCGGGCGTCGCGTCGCGACTGTCGTTCGTCACGGCGGGCGACACTACGCCGGTGAACGCCCCGGCGCAACGCGACGCGGTCACATGGCCCGAAAACGTGACCTGACCGGGGTCCGGCCCGGGTCAGACGCTGTGCCTGACCTGGGTCTGGCCCCGCTCTCTGGCCTGGCTCAGACGCCGCTTCGACGCCGTTCAGACGCCGCGACTGGCCTGGGTCTGGCCCCGCTCAGACGCCGCTCGGACGCCGTTCAGACGCCGGTCAGACCTCGGTCAGGCGCGCGCGGTGGCACCGCGACGACCCCCTCGAACGGCAGCTGCTCAGACCTCGGTCAGACGCGCGGTGGTGCCGCGCACCACCAGCTCGAACGGCAGCTGCTCGGGCTGGGCGCCGGCCGCGTCGAGCAGAGCCAGGATCGCCTGCGCGGCACGCTCGCCCTGCCGGGCGGGGAACTGATCGACCGTCGTCAGACGGAAGAACCCGCCCAGCTCGTGCCCGTCCACCCCCACGATCGACAGGTCGGCGGGCACGCGATAGCCGAGCTCCCGGGCCGCCATGATGGCGCCGATCGCCATCTCGTCCGACGCCGCGAAGATCGCCGTCGGTCGCCCGCCGGGGCGCCCGAGCAACTGTTTCGCTGCGCGGAATCCACCCTCGATCGTGAAGTCGGCGGGTTCGAACAGCGTCGGGCGCACCGCGACCCCGGCGGCGGTCAACGCCTGTTCGAAACCCTGACGACGCTGGGTGGGGATGTGGAAGTCGAGGTCGAACTCGGGGCTTGCGCCGATGTGCGCGATGGTCCGGTGCCCGAGCCCGAGCAGGTGCTCGGTGGCGAGCCGGGCGACGGCGACGTCATCCACCGACAGCGTCGTCAGCCGCGGGTCGGGGCCGCCGATCGCGAGCACCGGCATGTCGAGCGCCAGCAGCCGATCGATCTCGTCGTCGCCGAGTGCGATCGACACCGCGATCACCGCATCCACGCGCTGCCGACGCAGCAACGTCTCGAACACGCTGCGCCGCAGCGGCAGGTCTTCGGTGACGCTGTACAGGGTGATGTCGTACCCGTGCCGCATCAGTTCGGCGGCGGTGCCGGCCAGCACGGTGCTGAAGAACCAACGCTGCAGAAACGGCACGAGCACCCCGATGTTGCGGGTGCGGCCCGACGCCAGACTCGACGCCGGTGCCGAGACGACGTAGCCGAGGGTGTCGGCGGCCGCCTCGACCCGGGCCTTCGTGGCATCCGACACCCGGCCGCGGCCGCTGAGCGCCCGCGAGACGGTGGCGGTCGACACGCCGGCCAGCCGTGCCACCTCGTCGATGCTCACCATGGCCCCCGTGCCTTCCGTTCTCCTGTGCCGTGCGGGCGGTGCCGGTCGGTTCCGTTCAGTCCGTCTCGTTCAGTCCGTCTCGCTCAGTCCGCCTCGATCCACACCGTGACATCGCGGGGCACCGTGTCACTCTCGAGCGGCTCGCTCGACACGATCACGCGCCCCGCAGGCAGTGGCACCGGCCGGTCGCCGAGGTTCGCGATCACCGTCACATTCCCGTTGCGGAATGCGACGACGTCGGCACCGGCATCGGGCATCCACACCAGGCTACCGGCGCCCAGCGCACGGGCGCGACGCTCGGCCAGCAGCCGGGTGTACAGCGACAGCGTGGATGCCTCATCCCTCGCCTCCACGTCACGTGCGAGGTGTGCCCATTCCGCCGGCTGCGGCAGCCACGAGGCACCCGTGGTGTTGAACCCGTACGAGGGCCCGTCGGCGGTCCACGGCAGCGGCACGCGGCATCCGTCGCGCCCGTACCGTTCCCCCCCGGTGCGGAACCAGGTGGGGTCCTGCCGGGCATCGTCGGGAATGTCGATGACCTCCGGCAGGCCGAGCTCTTCGCCCTGGTAGAGGTAGGCCGAACCGGGCAGTGCCAGCATGAGCGTGGTGGCGGCGCGCGCCCGACGCAGGCCCAGCTCGGCGATCGGCTTTCCGGGGGAGTTCGGTCCGATGCCGTGCCCCTGCGGGTTCTCGGCGGTCAGCGCCAGGCGTGAGGCGTGTCGCACCACGTCGTGGTTCGACAGCACCCAGGTGCTGGGCGCGCCCACGGCCGCGAAGGTGCGCAGGGACTCGTCGATGACGTGCCGCAGCGTCTGCGCGTTCCAGTCCGACATCAGATAGGGAAAGTTGAACGCCTGGTGCATCTCGTCGGGGCGTACCCACAGCGCCGTCTGCGCGATGGTCGGCATCCACGCCTCAGCACACAGTGCGCGATCACCGTCGTAGGCGGCCAGCAGCTCATGCCATTCGCGGTATACGTCGTGCACCTCGGGCCGGCCCCAGTACGGCACGTCGGTCTCATCCCCGCCCATCGAGCCGCTGTCGGCGGGCGGCGTGTAGTCGGGAAGGCCGGGCGCCTTCATCAGGCCGTGGGCGACGTCGACACGGAACCCGTCGACGCCGCGGTCGAGCCAGAACCGCAGGATGCGGCGGAACTCGGCGCGCACCTCGGGATTGGTCCAGTCGAAATCGGGCTGCGAACTGTCGAACAGGTGCAGGTACCACTGGCCGGGGCGCCCGTCGGCCTCGGTCACCCGGGTCCAGGCCGGCCCGCCGAACACCGATTCCCAGTTGTTCGGCGGCAGCTCGCCGTTCTCGCCACGCCCGTCGCGGAACAGGTAGCGGGCGCGTTCGGGGCTGCCCGGACCCGCGGCCAGTGCGGCCTGGAACCACGCGTGCTGATCGGAGGAGTGGTTGGGCACGAGGTCGACGATGACGCGGATGCCGCGGGCGTGGGCTGCCTGCAGCATCCTGTCGAAATCGTCCAGCGTGCCGAACAGCGGGTCGACGTCGCAGTAGTCGGCGACGTCGTAGCCGGCGTCGCGCTGCGGACTGGTCATGAACGGGCTCAGCCAGATCGCGTCGATGCCCAGGATCTTCAGGTCGTCGAGATGTGCGGTGACGCCGGGCAGATCGCCGACGCCGTCGCCGTTCGCGTCGGCGAACGAGCGCGGATAGATCTGGTAGATCACGGCGGTGCGCCACCACTCGGTACCGGGGGCCGTGGGCGGGGCGGAGGCGTCCTCGAGCGCGGTCGTCGTCATGCGAACAGCGTAGTGCAAGCGCTTACATCTGTCGTCTCACCCGGGTGTTCCGGGTGGCGGCCGGGCGTTCGCGACGGTGTGCACAACTGCGGGGATTTTCGCGGTCGCGCGGCGTGTCGCGGCGAATCGACGGCGTGTCGTGGAAGATCCCCGCCCTTGTGCACGGGATGCCCGCAGGGGTATGGCGACGGCGCGGTCGGGTGGGGCGGGATGCTGCGGCCTCGTCGGTCGGGGCCGTGTCGGTCGGGCCGCGCCGTGTCGGCCGCGCCGCGCCCGCGACGGCGTGCACAACTGCGGGGATTCTCGCGGCCGTGCGGCGTGTCGCGGCGGAGCGACGGCGTGTCGCCGAAGATCCCCGCAGTTGTGTACGGGATGCCGGCCGGAGGCGGCGACGGCACGAGTCGCCGGGGTGGGGGCCGGGTGGTGCGGCGACGGCACAGGCCGCCGGGGTGGGGGCGGGCGTTCGCGACCGTGTGCACAACTGCGGGGATTCTCACGGCCGTGCGGCGTGTCGCGGCGGAGCGACGGCGTGTCGCCGAAGATCCCCGCAGTTGTGCACGGGATGCCGGCCGGAGGCGGTGACGGTACGGGCCGCCGGGGTGGGGCCGGGCGGTGCGGCGACGGCACCGGCCGCCGGGTGGGGCCGCCCGGCGCCCGGCGGACCGGCGCGTAGGGTGGACGGGTGCCCGACGACCAGCTCACCCGCGCCGAACAGCTCATCCGCACCATCCCCGACTACCCCGAGCCGGGAGTGCTGTTCCGCGACATCACCCCGTTGCTGACTGATGCGGCGGCGCTGCGCGCCACGATCGATGCGATGATCGCCCCGTTCGCCGGCACGTTCGACGTCGTCGCGGGGGTCGAAGCACGCGGATTCCTGCTCGCCGGTGCGGTCGCGATCGCCGCCGGGGTGGGCCTGGTGCCGATCCGCAAGGCCGGCAAGCTGCCGCGGCCGGCGGCATCCGTCGGTTACGACCTCGAATACGGAACCGCGACCATCGAGGCCCACGACGACATCCGTCCCGGCCTGCGACTGCTGCTGGTCGACGACGTGCTGGCCACCGGCGGCACGCTGTGCGCCGCGCACGAGTTGGTCGCCGAGCTGGGCGGCACCGTCGTCGGCACCTCGGTGCTCATGGAGCTGACCGACCTGGGCGGTCGCGCCCTCGTCGGCGATGTGCACGCCGTCTTCCGCGTCTGAGGCGCGTTCGGCCGCAACCGCACTGCCGCGCACGCGCGGCACCGACTGCACCGCAACGTCGATCGGCGTGGGACACCTCGCCGACTGTGGAACTGCCTGCAGCGCCCCCGCGGCACTGGCCGCACCGCAACGGCGATCGGCGCGAGACATGCGCCGCCCGCGCGGCACCGACCGCACCGCGAGACACCTCGCCGGCCGGATGCCGGTCGGTCAGGCGGCCGCGTGCACCGTGGCGGCGATCACCGAGTCGAAGAAGCCGCGGCCGTCCACTCCCGAACGCATCGCCGCGGCGGTGTCGGGACCGAACCCGGGCTCGACGGCGTGCTCGGGGTGCGGCATGAGACCGACGACGTTGCCGCGCTCGTTGGTCAACCCGGCGATGTCGTTCAGCGACCCGTTCGGGTTCACGCCCACGTAGCGGAACGCCACCAGCTGCTCGCCCTCGATGCGGGCGAGCGTGTCGGCGTCGGCGATGTACCCGCCCTCACCGTTCTTGAGCGGAATGACGATCTCTTGGCCGGCGTCGAACGCGTTCGTCCATGCCGTCGTCGCGTTCTCGACGCGCAGCCGCTGGTCACGGCGCACGAACTGCTGGTTTGCGTTGCGGATCAGCCCGCCGGGCAGCAGGTGTGCCTCGACGAGCATCTGGAATCCGTTGCAGATGCCCAGCACCGGCATCCCGTCGTCGGCCGCGGACTTCACCTCGGCCATGATCGGTGACAGCGCGGCAATGGCACCCGAGCGCAGGTAGTCGCCGTAGCTGAAGCCGCCCGGCAGCACCAGGGCGTCCACCCCCTGCAGGTCGTGCGAGCCGTGCCAGAGCGCCACCGGCTCGGCACCGGCGAGCCGGATGGCCCGCTGCGCGTCACGGTCGTCGAGCGATCCGGGAAAGGTGATGACCCCGATGCGCGTGGTCATTCCACCACCTCGATGCCCACGACGTCCTCGATCACGGCGTTCGAGAGGATCTCGTCGGCGATCTGCCGCGCCTGGGCGAGCACGGTCTCGTCGACGTCGCCGTCCACGGTCAGTTCGAACCGCTTGCCGATGCGCACGGCGGTGAACGGTGTCTCACCGCGACGGGCGAGGGCGCCGGCGACGGCCTTTCCCTGCGGGTCGAGCAGCTCGGCCTTGGGCATGACGTCGACGACGATGGTGGGCATGGCGGGCTCCGGATGTCTCGGTGCAGGGGTGCGTGTCCAGTCTACGGTGCCGTCGGACTCGGCCCCCGGAGCTCCTCGACCGGCACGAAGCCTCGGGCGATGCCGGGTGCCTTCTGTGCGGTCCGCCGCCCGTCGCCCGGTGCCCGACGCCCGGTCCGCCGTCCGGCGCTCGCGCCCGGCGCCCGCTGTCCGGTCGGCCGCCTCGCGGTCGCGCCCGGGGCCCCGGTGCCCTGCGCCCGCTGCCCGTCGCCCGCTGTCCGGCCCGCTGTCCGCTGCCTGGCGCCCGGCTCCCCGCACCGGAATCGACGCTCAATAGAATGCCGACATGCGCATGCCCTCCGGTCCCGACCCGCGCGAGACGGAGCGGATGCTCGACCCGCGGGTCATCGACCCCGACCGGCAGCTGATCGACCATGCTGCGCTGGGCGATGCCGACCTCGCGCAGACCGTGCGCGTGCTGGTGGGGATGAGCCGGTGGCGCGAGGCCGAGCGCGCGCTGAGCGCCCGCGCCCGCACCCGCATGGCCCTGAACGAAAGCGACATGGAGGCGCTGCGCCTGCTCGTGGCGGCCAAGGGGGAGTCCCGGTTGGTCACCCCGGGCGCACTCGCCGAGCACCTGGGCATCTCGACGGCCTCGACCACCAAGCTGCTCGACCGGCTCGAGGCCGCCGGCCACATCGAGCGCGCCCCGCACCCCACCGATCGGCGCGCGCTCGTGGTGCGCATCACCGACCGCACGCACGAGCGGGTGCGCGACGAGATCGGCCGCACGCATGCGCACCGTTTCGAGGTCGCCGCAGCGCTCACGCCTGCCGAGCGCGAGACGGTCATCCGCTTTCTCGACGCCCTGTGCGCGTACCCTGATGCCGCGCAGATCCCGGATGCCACCGGCGCGATCCCGGATGCCACCGGCAGCGCGATCCCGGATGCCACCGGCCGCGCGATCCCGGATGGTGCCCAAGTCACGGATACCACCGGCCGAACGTACCCGGATGGTGCTGAGACAACGGATCCCGCGCAGCTCCCGGATGCCACCGGCCGCGCCAACCCGGATCACGCCCAGACCACAGATGCGGCGGGCCGTGCCGCCGGCGGCGAATCACCACCCGCATCCTCGCCGGCCGCGCAGTGATCGTGAGCGTCATGCCGACCCGCGCAGTGACGGTCCACGCCGTCACCACGCACCGGGTGACAGCCCGTTCCGCGACGATGCGCGCGTTGGCGGCACACCGCACGATCACCGTGCCGTGATGATCCGGGCCGCCGGGCAGCGCGGTGCTCGAAAGCCGTGATCAAGCGCCGTGCTCGAACGCCGTGATCAAACCGTGACCTTGGTCGTGGGAGCGCTCCCTTGACGCGATCACGCGGGTGCGCATACAGTGGGGCCACGTGCGTGGGAGCGCTCCCATGAAAGATCGGAGCGTGACCGCACACCGCGACTGCACCACCGGCAACGCCGACACACTGCACACCACAGATCGCACACCACAAGGGAGTGACACCGTGAAATCACGCGTCCTGCGCCGCACCGCCATTGCGGCGGCCGCCGCATCCGCCACCGTCCTCACGCTCGCCGGCTGCGCCGGCGGGGGAGGCGACGCCTCGGGCAAGGACGGCCAGCAGATCACGCTGACCGTGGCCACCTTCAACGACTTCGGTTACACCGACGCGCTGCTGGCCGAGTACACCAAAGAGCACCCGAACGTGAAGGTCGTGCACAACAAGGCCGCGACCAGCAACGACGCCCGCGCCAACTACTTCCAGAAGCTCGGCAAGAAGGGCCTGGCCGACATCGAGGCGATCGAGGTCGACTGGCTGCCCGAGGTCATGAAGTACTCCGACCTGCTGGCCCCCGTGCCTGACGACCTGAAGAGCCGGTGGTTGGACTGGAAGGTGAAGGATGCCACCGACAAGGACGGCAACCTCATCGGCTACGGCACCGACATCGGCCCCGAGGCCATCTGCTACCGCGCCGACCTGTTCAAGAAGGCGGGCCTGCCCACCGACCGCGACGAGGTCGCTAAGCTGCTCTCGGGCGATTGGGCCACCTACTTCTCGGTCGGCGACCAGTACGTCAAGGCCACCGGCAAGGCCTGGTTCGACTCGGCCGGCGGAACCTATCAGGGCATGATCAACCAGGTCGCGGCCGCCTACGAAGACCCCTCCACCGGCGCGATCACCGCGACCGACAACCCCGAGGTCAAGAAGATTTACGACCAGGTGCTCGCCGCCAGCAAGACCCAGTCGGCCCACCTCGGTCAGTGGTCCGACGACTGGAACGCCGGCATGCAGAACGGCGCCTACGCCACCATGCTCTGCCCGGCCTGGATGCAGGGCATCATCTCGGGCAACGCCAAGGACGTCACCGGCTGGGACATCGCCAACGTGTTCCCCAACGGCGGCGGCAACTGGGGCGGTTCGTACCTCACCGTGCCCGCCAACGGTGCACACGTGAAGGAGGCGCAGGAACTGGCCAGCTGGCTGACCGACCCGGCACAGCAGATCAAGGCGTTTGGCAACGCCGGCACCTTCCCCAGCCAGCAGGAGGCGTTGAAGGACCCGACACTGCTCGACGCGACCAACGCGTTCTTCAACGACGCGCCGGTCGGCAAGATCTTCTCGGACCGCGCCGCGGCCGTCACGGTCTCGCCGTTCAAGGGCCAGTACTACTTTCAGATCAACGACGCCATGCAGAAGGCCCTGACCCGCGTCGAGGACGGCACGCAGTCCGCCGCCGACTCGTGGAACCAGTGGGTCTCTGAGGTCAAGGCGATCAAGTAGTCCCCCCGGCCGCGGGCCCGGGGCATCCCCGGGCCCGCGGTGCCCCTGCCCTGACCGCACCGTCGAATCGAGGCATCCGTGACCACCACCGGCATCCGGCCCGACGTGGCCGCCGCGCCGCCGGGCGCATCCGGCCGTCCACCCCGCCGCGTCGGCTTCGGCCACCGGCTCAGCCGGTGGGACCTGAAGCTCTCGCCCTACCTGTACATCTCGCCGTTCTTCATCCTGTTCGCGGTGGTCGGGCTGTTCCCGATCGCCTACACCGCGGTGATCTCGTTCATGGACTGGGACCTCGTCCGCAACTCCGGGACGTTCATCGGGTTCGACCAGTACGTGTACGTGCTCACCCAGCCGAAGTTCTGGGTGGCGCTGCGCAACACGTTCAGCATCTTCCTGCTCTCGAGCGTGCCGCAGCTGATCCTCGCGGTGTTCATCGCCGCGATGCTCGACCAGAACCTCCGCGCCAAGACGTTCTGGCGGATGGGCGTGCTGCTGCCCTACATCATGGCGCCGGTAGCCGTCGCGCTCATCTTCAGCAACATGTTCGGCGACAAGTACGGCATCATCAACACCGCGCTCGCACACCTCGGCGTGCCGCACATCCCGTGGCACTCTAACGCCTTCGCCAGCCACATCGCCATCGCCACGATGGTGAACTTCCGCTGGACCGGGTACAACACCCTCATCCTGCTCGCCGCGATGCAGGCGATCCCCCGCGACTACTACGAGGCCGCGCGGGTCGACGGTGCCGGCGCGGTGCGGCAGTTCTTCTCGATCACGCTGCCGGGGCTGCGCCCGACCCTGATCTTCGTCATCATCACCTCGACCATCGGCGGGCTGCAGATCTTCGACGAGCCGCGCATGTACGACCAGTACGGCACCGGCGGGGCCAACAACCAGTGGCTGACCATCACGCTGTACCTCTACAACATCGGCTGGGGCGAGTGGAACTTCGGTCGCGCCGCGGCGCTGGCCTGGATCCTGTTCCTCATCATCCTGCTGATCGGCGTGGTCAACCTCTTCATCACCCGGTCGTTGGTGCGTGACGAGGGTGCCCGCGGCCAGGCCACCCGTGCGCAAAGTCGCGCCGCCGCGCGTGATGCCCGTCGGCGTGTGGCCGCCCAAGCGAACCAGACGCGCGCCGTCGCCGCCCCATCTGTGGCCGCCCCAGCGAAGGAGCCCCGCGCATGAGCGTGCTGCCCGCATCCGTCCCCGCCATGACCGACCCTCGCCCGTCGCCCCGCCGCCGCGGCCGCGGTGACCGCCCGCGCTGGTTCGTCTACGCGTGCCTGGGCGTCGTGCTGGTGGCCGCGGTGTTCCCGTTCTACTGGTCGTTCCTGATCGGCTCGGGCGACGCCTACACGATCCGCGACCCGAACATGTCGTGGATCCCCGGGGGCAACTTTCTGAAGAACGCCGCCACGGTCGTGAACGATCCGGCCGTGAACTTCTGGGTGGCGCTGTGGAACTCGATCCTCAGTTCCGCGCTGATCGCGGCATCCGTCGTCTTCTTCTCGACCCTCGCCGGATGGGCGTTCGCCAAGCTGCGGTTCGTCGGCGGTGGGGCGCTGCTGGTGTTCGTCATCGCCACGATGGCGGTGCCCACGCAGCTGGGCGTCGTGCCGCTGTACATCCTGTTCAGCGACCTGGGCTGGACCGGCAACATCGGAGCGGTGATCGTGCCCGCGCTGACCAGCGCGTTCGGCGTGTTCTGGATGACGCAGTACCTGCGCCAGGCCGTGCCCGACGAGCTCGTCGAGGCGGCCCGGGTCGACGGGGCGAACTCATTCCGTACGTTCCTGACCGTGGGGCTGCCCGCCGCCCGTCCCGCCGCGGCGATGCTGGGCCTGTTCACGTTCGTGACGGCCTGGAACAACTTCTTCTGGCCGTTCATCGTGCTCGACCCGCAGTCCCCCACTCTGCCGGTCGCGTTGTCGCTGCTGCAGTCGAACTACTTCGTCGACTACTCCATCGTGCTCGCGGGCGTGCTGCTGTCGACCGTGCCGCTGCTGCTTCTGTTCATCTTCGCCGGCAAGCAGTTGGTCAGCGGCATCATGGCCGGCGCGGTGAAGGGCTGAGGTGCCCCTCGTGCGACAGCCCCGGCATCCCACGCCCGCACGCCGCGTGCCGGCCCCCGACTCGTTCCCCCAGACGTTTTGCAGAGAGGACCTGCCCGCATGACCGCGAGCTCCCGCCCGTTCCCGCCCGGCTTTCTGTTCGGCGCCGCCACCGCGGCGTTCCAGATCGAGGGCGCCGCCCACGACGACGGCCGCCGCGACTCGATCTGGGATGCGTTCTGCCGCGTGCCCGGGGCTGTGCTCAACGGCGACACCGGCGACGTGGCCTGCGACCACTACCACCGTTACCGCGACGACGTCGCGCTGATGGCCCGGATGGGCCTGGACACCTACCGTTTCTCGGTGTCGTGGGCACGTGTGCGCCCCGACGGCGGCGACCTGAATCCGGCGGGCGTCGACTTCTATGCGCGCCTGGTGGACGAGTTGCTGGATGCCGGGATCAAGCCGTGGCTGACCCTGTATCACTGGGATCTGCCTCAGGCGCTGCAGGAGCGCGGCGGATGGACCGTGCGCGACACCGCCGAGCGGTTCACCGAGTACGCCCTCGACATGCACGACGCGCTCGGCGATCGCGTGCCGGTGTGGACGACGCTGAACGAGCCGTGGTGCTCGTCGTTCCTCAGCCACACCGCCGGGGTGCACGCGCCCGGGCACCGCAGTGTCGCCGAGGGCCTGCTCGCCGCACACCACCTGCTGCTCGGCCACGGGCAGATCGTGCGCGAGCTGCGCGCCCGCGACGCGTCGCTCGATGTCGGGCTGACGCTCAACCTCACCGTCGCCGACCCGGTCGATGCGGCCGACCCCGCCGATGCCGATGCCGCCCGCCGCATCGACGGACAGTTCAACCGCTGGTTTCTCGACCCGGTGTTCCGCGGCGCGTACCCCGCCGACATCGTCGACGACATCCGGGTGGTCGACCCGGTCGCGGTGGCCCGGTGGCAGGATGCTGTGCACCCCGGCGACCTGGAGGTGATCGCCACCCCCATCGACACGCTCGGCGTCAACTACTACCACGGCGAGTACGTCGGCGGGCGGCCGCCGGCGGTGGCGCCGGATGCCGGAGAAGCGCCGACGGCGCGACCGACGGCATCCCCGTTCCCCTCGCACGAGAGCATCTTCTGGTACGACCGGGGACTTGCACGCACGCCGATGAACTGGGAGGTGCAGCCCGAGGGGCTCACCCGCCTGCTGGTGCGGGTCGCCGACGAGTACGCGCGACCGGCCGGCACCGTGCTGTACGTCACCGAGAACGGCGCCGCCTACGACGACGAGCCGGTCGTCGAATCCGACGGCCAGGTGCGGGTGCACGACCTCGAGCGGGTCGAGTACGTCCGTGCGCACCTGGGCGCGGTGCTCGACGCGGTCGAGGCCGGGGCCGATGTGCGCGGCTACTTCTACTGGTCGCTGCTCGACAACTTCGAGTGGGCGTGGGGGTACGACAAGCGGTTCGGGCTGGTGCATGTCGACTACGCGACGCAGCGGCGCACCGTCAAAGACAGCGGCCGGGACTACGCGCGCATCATCGCGGCGCGGGCGCTCGGGGCGAGCGGCCACGAGGTCGACGACGACACCGGTCACGCGGCCCGCGACGCGGCCGGTCACGAGGTCGGCGACGACACCGGCCACGCGGCCCGCGGCGCGACCGGCCACGAGGTCGACGACGAGACCGGCGCGCCGGTGGGCCGGTAGCATCCCGATGGGGGGACTGCCATGAGCACGACGACGACGCATCAGGCGGTGACGATCGAAGAGGTCGCCGCCGCCGCCGGGGTGTCGCGATCGACCGTGTCACGCGTGGTGAACGGCTCGACCTCGGTCAGTCCGGCGGCGCTCGAGGCCGTGCGGCGCGCGATCGCCGAGCTGCACTACGTGCCCAACCGCGCCGCCCGGTCGCTGGCCAGCAGGCAGACCCTGGCGATCGGGCTGGTCGTGCCCGAAGACACCACCCGGTTCTTCGGCGACCCGTTCTTCGCCTCGATCGTGTCGGGCATCAACGAGCGCCTGCTGCGCAGCGACTATGTGCTCAACCTGTTCATCGCCAGCGATGACCCCGGCGAGAAGATGACCAGCTACATGCGCGGCGGCAACGTCGACGGCGCGATCGTCGTCTCACACCACACCAGCGACACGTTCATCGACCGCATCGCCGCCGCCATGCCCGTCGTCTACGGCGGCCGCCCGGTGCGGCACCGCGACGGCGACTACTACGTCGACGTCGACAACGTCGCCGGGGGGCGGGATGCCACGGCCTATCTGATCTCGCAGGGGCATCGCCGCATCGCCACCATCACCGGGCCGCTCACCATGCCGGCCGGCGTCGACCGGCTCGACGGCTACCGTGCCGCGCTGGCCGATGCGGGCCTGGACCAGGGCCCGCAGGCCGACGGCGCGTTCACCTCCGACGGCGGCGCCGAGGCGATGCGGCGCATCCTCGCCGACGGCGGCGCGCCCGATGCGGTGTTCGCGGCGAGCGACCTGATGGCCCGGGGCGCGCTCGAGGTGCTGGCCGCCGCCGGTCTGCGCGTGCCCGACGACGTCGCGGTCATCGGATTCGACGACTCACCGGTCGCGACATCCGTCACTCCTGCGCTGACGACGATGCGCCAGCCGTCGTTCGAGCAAGGGCAGACCATGGCGACGGTGCTGCTGGACGTGCTCGCCGGGCGGCAGCCGGCGCACGAGACGATCCTGCCCACCGAGCTCGTGGTACGCGCCTCGGCCTGACCGGCGCGTACGTCCGCCGGGTCCGTCGACGGGTCGCCACCCGTGGGGTCAGTCGACGGGTTCGCCGCCGAGCGGGCCGACCGGGCCGAGCGGGCCACCGTCATCCGCACCGGTCTTGCGCATGCGGGCGATGAAGTTGCCGAGGTGGTAGATCAGCAGGGCCGCCACGGTGCCGATCACGATGGCGCCGAGCTGGAAGTCTCCCCAGCCCATCGCGAAGCCGGCGATCGCGATCACGAACGACACCGCGACCGTGTACTGGTTGACCGGACGCGAGAAGTCCACGCGGTTGTCGACCCAGATCTTGATGCCGATCACCCCGATCAGGCCGTACAGCGCGGTGGTCACCCCGCCCAGCACCCCGGGCGGGATGGTGTTGAACAGCGCCCCGACCTTCGGCGAGAACGCGAGCAGGATCGCCACCGTGCCGGCCACCCAGTACGCCGCGGTCGAGTAGACGCGGGTCGCGGCCATCACGCCGATGTTCTCGCCGTACGTGGTCGTGCCCGACCCGCCGAACGCACCGGCCAGGGTCGTCGCGACGCCGTCGGCGACGAGCGCGCGGCCGGTTCGGCCGTTGATCGAGGGGTCTTCGGTCATGGTGGCCACACCGCGCACGTGTCCGACGTTCTCGGCGATGAGCACCAGCACCACCGGCAGGAACATCGGCACCGCCGCCCAGGCCGCCGCGTCGCCGAACGAGGCGAGGTGGAACTGCGGCAGCCCGATCCAGTCGGCCTCGGCGACCGCGTCGAATGTCACCTGTCCGGTGACCGCTGCGACGACATACCCGACGATGACGCCGAGGAAGATCGAGATGCGGCCGAGGAACCCGCGGAACAGCACGCTGAACAGCACCACGGCGACCAGCGTGACCGTGGCCAGCTCGGGCTGCGCCTTGAAGTTGTTCCACGCCGCGGGTGCGAGGTTGAAGCCGATGAGCGCGACGATCGCGCCGGCCACCACCGGCGGCATGAGGCGTTCGATCCAGCCGACGCCCACCGCCTGCACGACGAAGCCGACGGCTGCCAGCAGCACGCCCGCCGCCACCACGCCCAGCAGTGCCTGGGTGATCTGCAGCGGGGTCTGAAGCGCGTGCCCGGCGTTCAGCGCCGTGATCGGTGCGATGAACGCGAACGACGACCCGAGGTAGCTGGGCAGCCGGTTCTGCGTGATCAGCAGGAACAGCAGGGTGCCCAGGCCCGAGAACAGCAGCGTCGTCGACACCGGGAATCCGGTCAGGATCGGCACGAGGAAGGTCGCACCGAACATCGCGACCACGTGCTGTGCACCGATCGCGATGGTCGCCGGCCAGCTCAGCCGTTCGGACGGGTGCACGACCTGTCCGGGTTCGACGGTGCGGCCGTTTCCGTGCAGGGTCCAGAGGGGCATGCGGGCTCCAGAAGGGTCGGGGCGGCGCGGGGGGATGCCACCGGAATGACTTTATCTGGGAGTTGCCTGTGTTGCGGTCCTTTCCGCGGCGGGTGCGCGCAGCGGCGAGGTGCGACCCTCCGCGGCCCGGGCGACCGGGTCCGAGCCGCTCGGGCCCACACCCGAGCGGTGAAGCCCTCCGCCGTGCGGGTGGTCACACACGGCGGAGGGGGTCTGGGCGCGGCTGCGGCGGCCCGGCGTCGATACGGATCGAGTCGACCTCCGGCGGGACCGGTCTCAGCGAATCACCATGCGGGCGAACCGATCGCGCGGCAGCGCGTCGAACGAGACGCGCCGGCCCTCGGTGCCGCGCGGCATCGGATCGCGCACACCCGTCGACCGGAACCGCTGCAGCGCCCACGTGCGCACGCCCGCGTCGGCCAGGCTCTCACCCAGCTCGCACAGTCCCCGCTCATCGATCGCGTCGGAGTGCACGGTCGTGCGCACCTCGTAGTCGAAGGGCCGGTCGGTGCCGGCACGGCGCTCGTGCTCGGCCAGCACCGACTCGAGCGCACGCCATGCCCGCTCGCTGCCGCCGGGCCGGCCGATCACGGCCTGGTACCGCTCGGGCGTCGACTTGACGTCCAGGCCCACCCAGTCCACGCGCGGCAGCAGCTGCTCCAGACGGGCCGGATACGCCCCACCGGTGTGCAGCCCCACGCCCAGGCCGAGCGCACGCACCTCGTCGACGGCGGCGACGAGCCCCGGCTGCATGGTGGGCTCGCCGCCGCTGAACACGACGCCGTCGAGCAGGCCCTGCCGGGAGTGCAGGAAGGTGCGCACCTGCGCCCAGGGCAGCGCACCGTCGGCGCGCGGGTCGATGAGCGCCGGGTTGTGGCAGTAGAAGCAGTCCCACGGGCAGCCCTGCAGGAACACCGTGGCCACCAGATGATCCGGCCAGTCCACCGTCGACATGCGGGTCATCCCCGCCACGCGCAGGCGATCGGCGGATGCCGCATGCCGCGGGGGCCGGCCGAGTCCGGTCGACACCACCGGGCCCGCGGATGCCGCACCCCACGCTCCCGCGTCGGCCGAGGCATCCCGTGCCCCGGCGTCGGCCCCTGCGTCGGCCCGCGCATCGGTCGAGGCATCCCGTGCCGTCGCGACCCGCGCGCCCATCTCACACCGCTCCGGCCAGCGCCGCCTCGGGCTCGGCGACCTGCTGCGAGAAGTACCGGCGCTCGGCGGCCTCGCCCTTCTTGCCGATGTTGAACGACGCGATCGGGCGGAAGTAGCCCATCACCCGGGTCCACACCTCGCACTCCGACCCGCACTCGGGGCACTGCTCGTGGTGGCCCGAGACGTAGCCGTGCGCGGGGCAGATCGAGAACGTCGGCGTCACGGTCAGATACGGCAGCCGGAACCGCTCCAGCGCGCGGCGCACCAGGTTGCGGCACGCGGCGGCCGAGACCATCGCCTCGCCCATGTACAGGTGCAGCACGGTGCCGCCGGTGTACTTCTGCTGCAGCTCCTCTTGCAACTCGAGCGCCTCGAACGGGTCGTCGGTGAACCCGACCGGCAGCTGCGAGCTGTTCGTGTAGTACGGGTTCGCGTCGGTGCCGGCGTGGATGATGCCGGGAAAGCGTGCGATGTCTTCTTTGGCGAACCGGTAGGTGGCGCCCTCTGCAGGGCTGGCCTCGAGGTTGTACATGTTGCCGGTCTCTTCTTGGAACGTCACCATGCGCCCGCGCACGTGGTCGAGCAGCTGCGCCGACAGGCGGCGCCCGTCCTCGGTGGTGAGGTCGTCGCGGTCACCGGTGAAGTTGCGCACGAACTCGTTCAGCCCGTTCACCCCGATCGTCGAGAAGTGGTTCGCCAGGCTTCCCAGGTATCGCTTGGTGTACGGGAACAGGCCGCCGGCGATGTGGTGGTCGATGATCGCGCGCTTGGCCTCGAGCGTGTCGCGGGCGATGTCCATCAACTCGTCGAGACGCCGGTACACCGCATCCATGTCGCCGGCGTGCACGAACCCGAGGCGGGCGCAGTTGACCGTGACCACGCCCAGCGACCCGGTCTGCTCGGCCGAGCCGAACAGACCGTTGCCGCGCTTGAGCAGCTCGGTGACATCCAGCTGCAGCCGGCAGCACATCGACCGGATCATGTGCGGGTCGAGGTCGGAGTTCACGAAGTTCTGGAAGTAGGGCAGCCCGTACTTTGCGGTCATCGCGAACAGTTCGGGCACGTTCGGGCCGTCCCAGTCGAAATCGCGGGTGATGTTGTAGGTGGGGATCGGGAACGTGAACGCACGCCCGTCGGCGTCGCCCGCGCTCATCACCTCGATGAACGCGCGGTTGATGACGCCCATCTCGGCGGTGAGCTCGCCGTAGGTGAACGGCTGCACGGTGCCGCCGATGAGGGGATGCTGGTCGGCCAGGTCGTCGGGGACGGTCCAGTCGAAGGTCAGGTTGGTGAACGGCGTCTGCGTGCCCCAGCGCGAGGGGACGTTGAGGTTGAAGACGAACTCCTGCATCGCCTGACGCACCTGGTCGTCGTCCAGGCCGTCGAGCCGGACGAACGGGGCGAGGTAGGTGTCGAACGAGCTGAACGCCTGGGCGCCGGCCCATTCGTTCTGCAGCGTGCCGAGGAAGTTCACCATCTGCCCGAGCGCGCTGGTCAGGTGCTTCGGCGGCGCCGAGGCGATCTTGCCGGGCGCGCCGTTGAACCCCTGCTCGAGCAGCATCCGCAGCGACCAGCCCGCGCAGTAGCCGGCGAACACGTCGAGGTCGTGGATGTGGATGTCGCCGCACCGGTGCGCGCGCGCCGCATCGGGCGTGTACACCTCGTCGAGCCAGTAGTTCGCGATCAGCTTTCCCGAGGCGTTCAGGATGAGTCCGCCCAGCGAGTAGCCCTGGTTCGCGTTGGCGTTCACCCGCCAGTCGGAGCGGTCGAGGTATTCGTCGACGGTCGAGGCGACCGAGATCGTGGTGTCCATGGCAGTCCCTTTCATAGATCGCGTCCACTTTTCGACCACCGGAACGCGCGACCACTATATCTAGTGGTTCATTGCTTTGGCGCCACTATATGTCGTGGTGAACAAGGGCGCGGCGAGCGAGGCCCGGGTTTATTGCCGAGGTGTCCAGACGCGCATGGCGCTGCCTGAGGCATCCACTGTCCAGGTGTATAGTCCGCCGGTTTCAGCGCGTGAAGGGGGACGTCTCAGCGGGGTGAGCGCGAACGTTTCAGCGGGGCGTGCGTGGACGCCTCAGCGGGTGAGCGTGAACGCCCCAGCGGGCGAGTGTGAACGCCTCAGCGGGCGTACTCGGGTCAGTCGGTCAGCCGGGCGATGAGCTCGCGATACCGGGCGGCGGTGCGCTCGACGACGTCGGACGGCAGCACCGGAGGCTCGCCCTGACGGTCCCAGTGCGCGGCGAGCCAGTCGCGCACGATCTGCTTGTCGAAGCTCGCCATGCGCTCTTCGGGCGTCGCGCCGGTACGCCACGCCTCGGCATCCCAATAGCGCGACGAGTCCGCGGTGAGCACCTCGTCGGCCAGGGTCAGCGTGCCGTCGGCGTCGAGCCCGAACTCGAACTTCGTGTCGGCGAGGATCAGGCCGCGTGCGGCGGCGGTCGCGGCGGCCCGCTCGTAGATCTGCAGCGAAAGGGATCGCGCGGCCTCGGCGTGTTCTGCCCCGACCAGCTCGACGGCGCGCTCGAACGAGATGTTCTCGTCATGCTCGCCCAGCGGTGCCTTGTACGCCGGCGTGAAGATGGGCGCGGGCAGCCGGTCGCCGTTGTGCAGTCCGTCGGGCAAGTGGATGCCACAGACTGTCTGGCTGGCCTGGTATTCGCCCCAGCCCGAACCGGTCAGGTACCCGCGTACGACGCACTCGACGGGGAGCATCTCGAGCGCGCGCACCACCATGGCGCGGCCCCGTACGGGCTCGGGCACGTCGGCATCGTGGATCACGTGGTTGGGAACCGGGTCGCCGCCGTCGGCATCGGCCAGCCGGTCGAACCACCACAGGCTCAACGTGGTGAGCAGCTCGCCCTTGCCGGGGATGCCGGGGGTGAGCACGTGGTCGAACGCGCTCACGCGGTCGCTGGCCACCACGAGCATCCGGTCTGCCTTGGCGTCGGCCGTGGTGTCGGCGGGAACGTACAGGTCGCGCACCTTGCCCGAGTAACGGTGGGTCCAGCCGGGAAGCTCGAGGGGAGTGGTCACGTGCCCATCTTTCCACGTGGGTCCGGCGAGGGTCGGCGCAGGTGTTATACACTGCCCTGCGCGCCGGGTTTCTGAATGCACAAGGCCGCGGCGTCTCTGAGCAGTACATCGTCGAACTCGACCGGCACATCGCGCTCATGCGCGCCGACATCGAGTGGACCGAATCCCTCCTCGCCCGCCTGGCCCGCGAGGACTATCCGTGGGGTCCCGACGCTCTCACCCACCAGAATCGCACCGTCCACGAAGCCATGCGAAAGGCAGCCCAGCAATGACCGAAACGTCCCCCGCCGCGCAGACCGCGGCATCCACTCGACGCGGTCAGAAGCCGCACAGCCCGTGGCCTGCCCTGTGGGCCCTGGTCATCGGGTTCTTCATGATCCTCGTCGACACCACGATCGTCTCGGTCGCCAACCCCGCCATCAAGGCCGCCCTCGACCCCGACACCAACAACCTCGATAACGTGGTGTGGGTCACCAGCGCCTACCTGCTCGGCTACGCGGTGCCGCTGCTGATCACCGGGCGGCTCGGCGACCGGTTCGGGCCGAAGAACCTCTACCTGATCGGCCTGGCGCTGTTCACGCTGTCGTCGCTGGGCTGCGGCCTGTCGACCAGCCTGACCATGCTCATCGCGTTCCGCGCGGTGCAGGGCGTGGGCGCATCGATGATGACCCCGCAGACCATGGCCGTGATCACCCGCACCTTCCCGCCGAACCAGCGGGGAGCGGCCATGGGCCTGTGGGGCGCCACGTCGGGCGTGGCCATGCTCGTCGGCCCGCTGGCCGGCGGCCTGCTCGTCGACGCGTTCGGGTGGGAGTGGATCTTCTTCGTCAACCTGCCCGTCGGCGTGATCGGGTTCGTGTTGGCATGGATGCTCGTGCCTGCGCTCCCGACGCACGAGCACCGCTTCGACGTGGTCGGGGTGTTCCTGTCGGCCGCGGCCCTGTTCTTCATCGTCTTCGGTCTGCAGGAGGGCGAGAAGTACGACTGGGGCGCGATCTGGGGACCGATCACCGTCTGGCAGCTGATCGCGTTCGGCGTGGTGCTGCTGGGTGTGTTCATCTGGCAGCAGGCGAAGACCCGCAGTGAGGCGCTCGTGCCGCTGGAGCTGTTCCGTGACCGCAATTTCTCGGTCTCGAACCTCGGCATCGCGATCGTCGGGTTCACGGTGACCGCGATGACGCTGCCGATGATGTTCTTCATCCAGCTGGCCCGGGGCCTGACCCCCACCCAGGCGGCGTTGCTGATGATCCCGATGGCGGTGCTGGCCGGCGTGCTGTCGCCGGTGGCCGGCCGGTTGCTCGACCGCATCGACTCACGGCTGCTGCTGGTGCCGGGGCTCGTGCTGTTCTCAGCCGCTCTGTTCTGGTACGCGGCGCTGGCGAACACCGACACGCCGATCTGGATGTTCCTGCTGCCCTCGGCCGTGATGGGCATCGGCAGCGCGGGCCTGTGGGGGCCGCTGGCCACCACCGCGACGCGCAGCCTCGAGCCGCGTCAGGCCGGCGCCGGCTCGGGCATCTACAACACCACCCGCACCATGGGCTCGGTGCTCGGCTCGGCCGCGATCGCCGCGTTCATGCAGTCGCGCCTCGAGACGAACCTGCCCGGCGCGAGCGAGCACGCCGGGGCGATGGGCACCGGCACGAGCCTGCCCGATGCCATCGCCGGCCCGTTCGCCGACGCGATGGCGCAGTCGATGCTGCTGCCGGCGATCGTGATGGCCGTCGGGGTCGTGGTCGTGCTGTTCATGAAGGACCCCCGCGCCACCTCGGCCGCGCAGTGGCAGCACGCGCACGACGTGCCGGGTCCCGCCGCCGGTCGCTGAGCGGTGCGGGCGGGTCGGCCGCCGGTCGCTGAGCGGCGCGGGCGGGTCGGGTGCCGGTCGCGGCGCGTACCCAGCGCCGCGCGCACCGGTCGCGGCGTGACGCGGTGGCTCAGTCCGGATCGATCGGGTCGATGGGGGCGTGGTGGTCCCATGCCTCCACCCCGATCCGCCAGTAGCCGCTGACGGCGTACTGCTCGCGCGGCAGGCGCAGCGTGTGCCGCAGGTGCCGGCGCAGCGGCACGAGGGCGGATGCCTCACCCGCCGCGAACACGTAGGTTGCGGCATCCACCCCCACTGTCTCGAGGGCGGCCACCAGGTCCACGCCGCCGTGGTCGCCCTCACCGCGACCGGCGGAGTGCAGGCCGAACGCGCGGTCGGCGAAGCCGGACAGGTACGCGTGTGCCGCCTCGACCGCATGGCCCCACACGATGATCTCGACGTCGGTGGATGCCGGAACCTCGGCCAGCCAGCGTCCGGCCGCCGGCAGCGAGGTGCCGTCGACGACGAGCACGACCCGAGGCGCGTTCTGCGTGGCGCTGGTCGACCCGCGCGGGCCGACCAGCACGAGCCGGTCGCCGACGGCCGCGGTCGCTGCGAACTGCGCAGCGGGCCCGGGGGAGTCGTGGCGCAGGATGTCGAGGTCGACGAAGCGGCGCCCGTCCTCGTCGCGCACGTGCAGCGGGGTGAAGTCGCGCCCAAAGGTCGGCGCCTGCGGGCGCACGATGCCGTCTTCGCCGGGCCCGGTCGCGACCGGGGCGACCAGTTCGCCGGTTCTCGGATCGGGGAAGAACGTGCGCGCGTGGTCGCCCGGGCCGGTACTGGTGAAGTCGGCGAAGTCCGGCCCGGTCAGCGTCAACCGCACGTACTCGGGCGCCGGGCTGGTCACGGCGACGACGGTCGCCTCACGCGCGGTGAAGCGGTTGCGGCGAGCGGCCCGGTGGAACAGCGCGGTCTCGTCGGGCACGGTCGTGGGCGCGGCATCCGTCATGGGGTCCTCCTGAAAAACGCGATGGTTCCAGCCAACCACGGTTCCGCCCCGGGCGGTCGCCGGTCGCCCCGGGCTCAGGCCCCGTGCACCGTGCGCACCGGGCTCGTGGCGGTCGCCGCGGCACGGCCGGCCGCGATGAGCGCGTCGAGCTCGGCGGTGACCTCGGCGGTGTAGCCGGCGGCATCCAGCCCGCTGGCGGGCACCTCGCCGGCCAAGAACGCGAGCATCCCGTCGCGCAGCGCGTCGTCTGACTGGTCGACCACCCGGATCGTGTCGCCGGGCAGCGCGTCACGCACCGACCCGAACGCCGTCGAGACGATCGGCAGGCCGCACAGGGCCGCCTCGAGCAGCACCATCGGCTGGCCCTCGTACCGGCTCGAGAGCACGAAGCAGTCCGCCGCGGCCAGGATGGCGAACGGGTTGCGGCGCATGCCGGTCAGAAACGCGGCATCCGTCAGCCCGGCCTCGACGATCTGGCGCTGCAGGTCGTCGGCCAGCGGCCCGCCGCCGACGATCGCCAGGCGGGTGTGCGGATGCTGCCGGTGCACGGCGGCGAACGCACGGATCAGCCGGGCGTGGTTCTTCTCGGTCGACAGGCGCCCCACCGACACGAACCAGACGGTGTCGCGGTCGTCCCGCGCCAGCTCGGCCATCCATGCCGGCGTCGTCTCGCCGTCGTCGAGAAGGGATGCCAGTGGCTCGCGCATGCCGGTGACCACGCGCTGGACGTCAGGCAGATTGCGCACGGTGGTGAACCGTTCGGGCGGTGCGTAGTCGGCCAGGGCCTGGCGGTTCAGCTCGGTCAGCTGCGGCGAGACCGACACGAGGTTGTCGAACGAGCCGTACAGCGAGAACACCAGACTGAGGTTGCGGCGCAGCGGCTGCTTGCCGGCCACGGTGCGCTCGCGGTCGGCGGCCATCTCGTTGTGCAGCCAGATCGCGCGCGGCGCGTACGGCGAGTGCAGCAGCAGATTCGACCAGATCGGGCTGTAGCCCGAGAAGTCCGCGACCCAGTCGAACGTGGCCGAGCCGAACACCCGGGCCCACTCGCCGTCCCACAGCTGTGCATGCCAGCGCTCGTCGCGCGGCGCCGGGGGCAGGCCGCGGCGGTCGCGGGCGCGCCGGCGCAGCTGCAGCGCCTTCGACCCGTTCATGCCGCCGATGCGGAACACCTGCCGCACCGCCGGGTTGATCAACGCCTGATTCTCGAGCGGGTTTTCGGCGCGGAACAGCGGCATCAGGGCCGTGACGTCGTAGCGGGTGTGGTCGATCGCGTTGAGCAGGTTGAGCACCGAGGTGGTGATGCCGTTCGAGCGCATGCCGCCCAAAAAGAACAGCAGCCGGGTGCGACCGTCCGAGTGTGCCGGGCGCACCCGCCGACCGGTCGTGACGCCGCGGAACACGATGTCGACCACGCGCCGGGTCGCCGCGCCGTCCTCGTACGGGGTGAACCGTTCGGCCCACTCCGCGTAGCGGGGGTGGGCGGTGGCCGATTCGAGCAGCTCGGCGACGTGCAGCCCCGCCTGGCCCGGGTCGTCGGTGACCGGGCCGGGCAGCTGGTCGGCCGGCAGATAGGTGCCGCGATCGGCGGCGTAGTCGGCGGCATCCGGTGTGAAGAACACGATGGGCCGACCGGTGGCCAGGTAATCGAAGAAGATCGACGAGTAGTCGGTGACGAGCGCCGCCGACGCGCCCAGCAGCACGTTCGCGGGAATCGTGTTCGGCACCAGGATGCGGCGCAGCGCCGGCCGATCGGCGGCCAGGGCGTGCACCACCTGGTGGGTCTTCAGCAGCACGACCGCGTCGTCGCCCAGCCGCGCCTGAAGGGATGCCGCGTGGTCGGCGAGCTCGTCGAGGTCGTCCTGGGGGCGACTGAACGACGAGCCGCGCCAGGTCGGGGCGTACAGCACGATGCGTCGGCCGCGCAGTCCGATGCCGGCCTGCTCGAGCTCGGCGCGCACGTCGGCCAGCTGTGCGTCACTGAGCCGCTGCCGGTCGATGCGCGGATAGCCCTCTTCGATGATGCGGCCCTGGTAGACGTTGCGCAGCCGGTAGGCGTCTTCGTACATGGTCTCGGCCATGAACGGGTTGGCCGCGAGCAGGTAGTCGGCCGACAGCAGGTTGCGCAGCGTGTTCGCCGACTCGATCGCGCCGCCGGGCATGTCGAACCCCATGAGCTTGAGCGGGGTGCCGTGCCACGTGTTCAGGTAGACCTGGCCGGGGCGTTTGCCGAACGCGGGCGGGAAGGTGGCGTTGTTGATGAGGTATCCGGCCGTCGACAGTGCCCGCCAGTACGCGAAGTCGCCGCGGCGCACGAACGACACGCGCGGGTGATCGGTGAACTCGGCCTGAAAGCGCGCGATGGCCGCGTCATCCGCGATCGCCCACACATGCCAGAGGTGGTCGAACTCGGGACGGTTCACCAGGTAGCGGAAGATCGCCTCGGGGTTGCACAGCACCCCGTTGCCGGCGAACGACTCGTACAGTACGACGTCGTGCTGGATCGGCTTCGAGCGCGCGTACGCGATCCGCTCGGCCCGCACGGCCCTCCCGGCGCGTGACACATAGCGGTCGAGGCGGCTGGGCAGCGGGAGTTTCACGCATCGAGCGTAGACCGCGACATCTGTGAGCCGCCTTGTGGTCGCCGTTCCGTTACCCGATGGATGCTCCCGGGTACCCGATGGATGCTCCCGGGCATACGCTGGCGACATGCACGCGGGGATCCACTTCTGGAACTACACCGTGCCCGGTTCACCGGCGACCATTCCGGGCGCGATCGCTCGGTCTGCCCGGGCCGCCGAACAGGGCGGCTTCGACCAGTTCACCGTCATGGACCACTGGTTCCAGATGGAGGCGGCGGGTGATGCCGGCGAGCCGATGCTCGAGGCGTTCACGACGCTCGGATTCGTGGCGGCGCAGACCGAGCGGATGCGGCTGGCGCCCCTGGTGGCCGGCGTGACGTACCGGCATCCCGGCCTGCTGGCCAAGATCGTCACCACCCTCGACGTGCTCAGTGGCGGGCGTGCCGTGCTCGGCGTCGGCGCGGCCTGGTACGAGCGCGAGCACCACGCGCTGGGCGTGCCCTACCCGGCGCTGAAGGAGCGGTTCGAGCGCCTCGAGGAGGCGATCCGGATCGCGCTGCAGATGTGGAGCGACGACGCCGGACCGTTCACGGGCGCCCACTACACCCTGGCCGAGACGCTGAACAGCCCGGCGGCGGTGAGCACCCCGCATCCGCCGGTCATGGTGGGCGGCAAGGGCGAGCGCAAGACGCTGCGCATCGCCGCGCAGTACGCGCAGATCGTGAACCTGACCACCGCCGACCCCGACGAGGCGGCCCACCTGCTCGATGTGCTGCGCCGGCACTGCGACACGGTCGGCACCGACTACGACGCGATCGAGAAGCAGGTGATGGGCACCCGGCTCGACCCGGGCGACGCGCGGTTCTGGCCGACGATGGAACGGTTCGCGGCGATCGGCATCGATCTCGTCGTGTTCGGCGTGCGGCCCGGCCACCAGCTCGAGTCGGTCGAGGCGCTCGCCGCCGGGGTGCTGCCGCGCCTGCGGGAGCTGTGACTCAGTCGCCCAGGTGATGGGCGATGACGTGGTCGGCGATGGGCGATGACGTGGTCGGCGATGGCCATCGAGCTGGACCTCTGCTGTGGCATGTGCGGGTAGTGTCGCGTCATGGTCGATGAAGCACTCGCCCGGTCATTCCGCGGCGCCGGCGAGGACTACCACCGCTACCGGCCGGGATTCCCGGCCGCCGCGGCGCAGGCGATGCTGTCGCGACCGGTCGAGGCCGTGCTGGATCTCGGTGCCGGCACCGGCAAGCTCACCGTGCAGCTGGTGCAGCGGGCACGGCGCGTCATCGCCGTGGACCCGTCCGAGCAGATGCTCGCCGTGCTGCGGGCGCACCTGCCGAATGTGGATGCCCGGGTCGGCACCGCCGAGCGGATCCCGGTGGGCGATACCGAGGTCGACGCGGTGACCGTCGCGCAGGCCTTCCACTGGTTCGAGCGCGAGCCGGCGTGCGCCGAGATCCGTCGTGTGCTGCGGCCGGGCGGAACGCTGGGGCTGGTCTGGAACCGCACCGATCCGGAGTGCTCGTGGGACCTCGCCTGCCACCGCATCGCTCATCCGCAGGCGACGGCGTCCGGCGGGGAGGAGGGCGAGGAGCAGGTCGAGCAGCTGCCCGGGTTCGTGTTCGCCGAGCGGGCGACGTTCCGCTGGAGTGAGACCGTCTCGCGGGCGGACTATGTGCGCCGCTGGCAGACCGTCAGCACCTTCCTGGCCGCCGACCCCGCCGAGCGCGCGCGGATGACGTCGGCGGTCGAGCAGGTGCTGGCGACGGATGCCGCGACCCGCGGTCGTGAGCAGCTGGTGCTGCCGCAGCTGACCGATGTGTTCGTCTACCGTCGGGCTGAGACCGACAGGGTCGTCCCCGCCCGCACACCCGGTGGCGTCTCGCTCGTCGGCAGCGACGTCGGGGCCACGGCCGAAGAGATCATGGCCGACGTGCGCGCGGACCGTTCATGATCCGCGGCGCGGGGGCGGTCTGACCGCGCTCAGTCCTCGACGACGCGGGCGGCGATGTCGGTGCGGTACTGGCCGCCGGCGAGCCCGATCTTCGCGATCGCCTCGTACGCGCGCTGCGTCGATTCGGCGAATGTCGTGCCCAGCGCGACGACGTTGAGCACTCGGCCGCCGGTGGCGACCAGCCCCTCATCGCCACGGCCGGTGGCCGCATGCGCGAGGTGCACGCCCGGCACGGCGGCCGCGTCATCCAGGCCCGTGAGCACCCGTCCGGTGACCGGCGCCTCGGGGTAGCCCTCGCTCGCGAGCACCACCGTCACCGCCGTCGCCTCGGCGAACGCCGGTCGCGGCATGTCTTCCAGGTGGCCGGAGGCCGCGGCCAGCATGAGCTCCGACAGCGGATCGACCAGCCGCGGCAGCACCACCTGGGTCTCGGGGTCGCCGAAGCGGGCGTTGAACTCGATGACCTTGACGCCGGCGTCGGTGAGCACGAGCCCCGCGTAGAGCAGTCCGATGAACGGCGTGCCTTCGGCATCCAGCTGCCGCACCACCGGCTCGGCGATCGTTGTAGTGACCAGGTCGACGAAGGCGTCCTCGCCGCCGAATCGCTCCAGCAGCCACGGCAGCGGGGAGTAGGCGCCCATGCCGCCGGTGTTGGGGCCGTCGTCGCCGTCGCGCAGCCGCTTGTAGTCCTGCGCGGGGCTCAGCGGCAGCACGTGGTCGCCGTCGGACAGGAAGAACAGCGACACCTCGGGTCCGTCGAGGTATTCCTCGACCAGCACGGGCGCGGTGCCGAGGTACTGCGCAGCATGGCCGAGGGCCGCATCGCGGTCGTCGGTGACGATGACGCCTTTGCCGGCGGCGAGGCCGTCGGCCTTCACGACGTAGGGTGCGCCGAGCTCGTCGAGCGCCGCGGCCACCTCGTCGGCGGTGTGTGCGCGCACGGCCCGGCCGGTGGGCACGCCGGCGGCCTCCATGACGCGCTTGGCGAACGACTTCGACCCTTCGAGTTGCGCGGCCGCCTTACCGGGGCCGAACACCGGGATGCCACGCTCCCGCAGTTCGTCGGCGACGCCCGCGACCAGCGGGGCTTCGGGGCCGACCACGACCAGGTCGATGCCGTGCTCGTTGGCGTACGAGGTCACCTGCGCCGGGTCGGTCGGATCGAGGGCGACGACCACAGCATCCTGTGCGATGCCGGCGTTGCCGGGCGCCGCGAAGATCTCGTGCTCGGTCGCCTCCTGGCGCAGAGCGAGGATGATGGCGTGCTCGCGCGCGCCCGAACCGAGGACCAGGATTCTCACCCCGCCAGCCTATCCGCGGGCCCGCAGAGTACGGTGGGCACATGGCGCGCAAGATCTCCACGGAGGACGGCAGAGCCGCGCTCGCCGGCGTGAGCAGCGGCGATCCCGGTCGCACCGATCTGGCGACCGCGGTGCGCTACCTGTTGCAGCTGCTCGCCGAGAAGGCCCCCGGCCACACGGTCGAGGTGCGGGTGCCGCCGTTCGGCGCGGTGCAGATCATCGAGGGCCCGCGGCACACCCGGGGGACTCCGCCGAACGTCGTCGAGACCGACCCGATGACGTGGATCTCGCTGGCGCTCGGCCAGCAGCAGTGGCAGGAAGCCGCGGCCCAGGGCCGGATCCTCGCCTCGGGCGTGCGCGCCGACATCTCCGACCTGCTGCCGCTGCGCCCCTGAGCGCGTCGCCGGCGGTCGCTCTCGCAGCGGTGCCGGCAGTCGCTCTCACGACGGTAAGGAGCGGGGCATCCTCGCGTCGCGGTCGTCCCCGGCGGCACCGCATCAGTCCAGTGGTCCTCGGTAGTGGTATGAAGAGGTAGGGGCGTGGCCGCGCGCCTGATGACGGCGCGACGACGGGCGGCATGCGGGGCGACGACGGGCGGCATGCGGGGTGGGACAATGGACCCATGGCCGACCAGACCCACGCCCCTCAGGGGGCCGCTGCCTCCGCGGACACGTCCGCAGAGCTGATCGAGGAGCGCGTCGAAGCGGCGACCGTCCGTCGCGCGCCGAAGATCGCCGTCTTCCTCATCCTGGGCGCGGCGCTCGGCGTGCTTGCCGCAGTGATCCTCACGTTCGCGTTCGGTGACGTCGACACGTCGGGGCTGGAGTCGAGCGCGGTGAGCGCGGTCGGTTACACCAAGGGTCAGGTCTTCGGGTTCTTGGCCGTCGTGTGCGGCACGATCGGGCTGGCACTGGGCGGCATCGTCGCGCTGATCCTCGAGTGGACCGTGGGCCGCCGCAGCCGGCGGGTGCAGGTCGACCGCGAGACGATCACCACCGTCGATTGAGTTCAGGGCTCGTGTAGCCGTTCATCAGCGCGGCGGCGTGGCGAGGGGATCAGGCAGTCCGAGCTGGAGGCAGGTCGTCTTGCCGTCGTCGGGAAACACGCCGAGTCGCCCATCACGTAGGACGCAGGTGAACAGGGGTGGGGCCGGGTATTGGGGATCGTCCTGGACGCCTCCGGGCTCGAAAGCGCCGACTTGCCAGGCAAGGGCACACTGCTCCTCCGCACCAGCCACTCGCTCATCCATCCCGGGTAGAGGCCCGGGGGTGCCATTCTCAGGGGCCTCACCCGCTTCGATCGTTCTAGATGACAGCGAAGGTCTGCTATAGCAAACGGAGCCGGTCTTCTCAGTGTCGGTGGCTTGTATAGCCATAACCGCGCCGCCGGTGATCGCCAGGCTCGCGGTGACGCTTCCAGCGGCGATGAGCCACATCTTGCGCCGTCGTTGCCGGACCGTTCTGGCAGAGATGCGACGGTGGATCTCGCTCAATTGTGCGTCGAAGTACTCTCGCTCTGACCAATCCTCATCGGCCATCTGAGTCTCCCATCTCAGCGATGATCTCGCCGCGGAGCATCTGTCTCGAGCGCGAGAGGCGGTTGCGGATCGTGCTCGTGGTGGTTCGCGTCGCGCGTGCAGCCTCCTTGTACGTGAGACCCTCAACCAGACACAGCTCGACGATGCGACGATCGAGTTTGTTGAGCTTCGAGAGCGCCGACTCCAGCACGCGGGACGTCTCGGCTGCGACGACCGACTGCTCGACGTTGTCTTCGGCCTTCGGTTCCGCGTCCTCCAGCGGAACCGCTCGTCGCCGGCCGCGTGCACGGTTCGTGTTCTGGGCGACGTTTCGTGTCGTCACCAGAAGCCACGGGAGCACCGAGTCGCCGAGCATGCGCTTCGCCTCGATCTTCGACCACGCAATCACGAAGACGTCCTGCAAGACGTCGTCGACATCGCGGGGCGAATCGAGCAGTGACGCCGCGTAGGCGCGGACCGAGGGCGCGTGCCGGTAGAACAGCGCGTCGAACGCCCGCGAACCGCGCAGGCGCATCACGCGGACGAGGTCGCGGTCGGAGCAGGTTTCATGCCCAGTGTCTGCGACCTCATCCACCACACCATTGTGCGTCACTTGGGTCATCTTGTGCTCGCAGACGGTGAGTTCAGGCACGATTCTCTTGAGTCTTGTCTCGTGCGGTCAATACGTCTCAAATCGACGATGCCTCTTGCGCCTACTCCCAGCCCGGCGGCACACTCGGGCCGTGGTGGGTGAACTGAACCGTGACCGCGCGGAGTATTGGAGGACGGCCAACGGATGCTGAACACGTCGATCCGTCTCCGCCGTGTGCGCGTCGAGTTCAGCTCCGCGGCGGAGACGGTCGTCGCGCTCGACCTAGATGAGCTCGACATCCTCCAGGGCACGTTGACGGCGGTGCTCGGGGTGAGCGGTTCCGGCAAGACGACCCTGCTGAATGTCATTGCCGGACTTGAGCCGGACGCTGTCGGAGAGGTTGAGGTGCTCGGTGAGCACCTCAACCAGAAGTCCGAGCGCGAGCGAGCGGAGTTCCGTCTGCGACACATCGGCGTTGTGTTCCAAGACCATAACCTCATCCCGGAGTTCACAGTCGATGAGAACGTTGAACTGCCATTGCGTGCTCAGGGAATGAAGCGTAGTGAGGCGAAGGGCGAAGCCACTCTCTGGATCGACCGTGTCGGTCTCGCCGGGATGGAGTCCCGGCGACCGGCAGAACTCTCCGGTGGCCAGCGTCAGCGAGTCGGTGTCGCTCGCGCGTTGGCGGGTGGGCGCCAGATCCTCATCGCTGATGAGCCCACCGGCTCGCTCGACACCGCGACGTCCGAGTCTATTCTCTCGCTACTGCACGGACTGGCTGAGAGCGGAGTGACGGTCATCGTCGCCACGCATGACCCTCAGATCATTCGGTTCACGAATCGTGTGCTGCGCATCCATGATGGCCGACTGGTCGATCCGGCGGTCGTGGATACCGTCATATGAAACTTCAACTCGCACTATTCGTCGCACGGTCTCGGATCGTCCGAATCGCCGCAGTCCTTCTATTCGCCGTCAGCGCACTGGCCATCGGTGTCAACGGTCTCGTCAGGATGATGCAGGTGCCGTCGTGGGCGCTGGCAGCCACAGAGGTCGGTACGGCGGACTACGCGATGACCTTGCCGATCTCCGGGAAGCTGCCTCTTGACGACGATCGCGATCACATGGCCACGTCTGCTGTCATAGAGGCGGCGCGCGCAGCCGGAGGAACCCATCTTCGCATCGGCTACGTAAACGGCGTGGTGCAACTCGACGGCAACGGCGAAGTGGCGACGATGTTGCAACAACAGTGGGCCTCCAATCCCTTTCCCAGCGGGTATGTGCTGCAATCCGGAAGGCTGCCTTCGGGGCACACCGAGGCGGTCGTGAGTCCCTCGCTCGCGGCAACCTCGCCGGTTGGCTCATCGATCAGTCTCTTTCACGGCGCGCTGACCCTCAGAGTGGTAGGTGTCATCGAGAACCAGGCTTCAAGGTTCGCCAATGTTGTCGCTGTTGACTCGGGCACCCTGCAGTCTCTCAGCGCCGGCAACGCGAAGGCCCTCTCGAGGTATCAGGTCGCTTTCGCTCCGACATTGTATTGGACGCGGGGGCAGCCCGACGCTGTCGCCGCTGCGGTGGCGGCAGCGCTCGGCGACGAGGTGTCAGCAGACCAGCTCTTGGCGGGTCTTACGAGCGCTGCTGAGACACGTGAGAGCTCACCGCCGCGCTTGGCCGAACTCGACCTCCTGGTCACATTGGCTCCGGCCACAGCGGCGGTGATAGCGACGTGGATGATCAGCCGCTTTCTTCGACGGTTACGACGTACTCTCACTCAGGTGGGTGTGACTGGGACAACGATCGGTTTCAGCCCTGATCCACCGGTTGGGTTGGCTTGTGTAGGGCGTGCCTGTAAGTGAAATGCCCTTCTGGTCTGGGAAAATGTTGAGTGCTGAAGTCAACGTTTCCGAGAACAGAGGGGCATCTCTTAAGTGAAAGCATCTCATGGTCTGGTGCCGGTGTTCGATGACGGCAACCTCGTGTCGCATGCGGGTCTGGTTCCGGTGCTCGCGCTGGCGGAGAAGGCGGGCCTGACCGGTCTGGTCGAGGCGTGTTCGACGCTTCCGGCGGCGAACGTGGCGGTGAAGGTCCGCACGATCCTTGGCGGGATGCTCGCGGGGGCGGACAGCATCGACGATCTCGATGTGTTGCGGTCCGGGGCGACGG
>NZ_AULS01000022.1 GCF_000422405.1 Microbacterium luticocti DSM 19459 | reverse complement strand
CGACCACGCCGAACCCACACGCCCCGAGCTCTACCTCACCGCCTGACCCCCCCCCAGGAAGCAACCAAAATGACACCACCCCACGGGACTTGACCTCGTCCTGTCCCGGTGATATCTCCTGCGCTCGGGCGCCGCGCAACGGGCCCCACGCCCTCGGGCGCCGGCCGTCGAGCCAGGCCGCAGGACCGAGTCGAAACGTCCGGCGGCCCCTCACGGGCACAGGAGATCTCACCGCATCAGGAGAATCCGGCCGACATCGTCCTGTCCCGGTGATATCTCCTGCGCTCGGGCGCCGCGCAACGGGCCCCACGCCGCCGGGCACCACGGCCCCGAGGCCCCGCGCCCCCCGGGCGCCGCGCCCCGGGGCCCTACGCCGCCCACAGCTCCTGCACGAGCCCGGCGTGCTCGTCGAGCATCTCGGGCACCGGCTCGACGCCCAGCCCCGGGCCGGTCGGCACCGCGATCGTGCCGTTCTCGAGCACGAACGGCTCGGTGATGTCGCGCGTGTAGAAGCGGTCCGAGGCCGAGATGTCGCCGGGCAGGGTGAACCCGTCCAGCGCGGCCAGCGCGGCATTGGCGGCACGGCCCAGCCCGGTCTCGAGCATCCCCCCGCACCACACGGCGATGCCGTGTGCCCGGGCGAGGTCGTGGATGCGGCGCGCCTCGAGGTAGCCCCCCACCCGGCCCGGCTTGATGTTGATGACCGAGGCCGCCCCCAGCGTGATCGCGTCGGCGGCGTCCTTGGCCGACGCGATGGACTCGTCGAGGCAGATCGGTGTGCTCATCTGTCGCGCCAGCGTCGCGTGCTGCACCAGGTCGTCTTCGCCCAGCGGCTGCTCGATGAGCAACAGCCCGTAGTCGTCGAGCCGGCGCAACTGCCGCGCATCCACCAACGTGTACGCGGCGTTCGCGTCGACCTGCAACGGCACGTCGTCGCCGAACGCGCGCCGCACCGCCGCGACCGGCTCGAGGTCCCACCCCGGCTGGATCTTGAGCTTGATGCGCACGTAGCCGGCGTCGAGGTATCCGCCGACCGCGCGCAGCAGGTCGTCGATGGAGTCCTGGATGCCCACCGACACCCCCGACGGCACGTGCGTGCGGGTGGCCCCGAAGTACTGCGCCAGCGAGACGCCGTGTGCGCGCAGTTGCGCGTCGAGCACCGCCATCTCGAGCGCGGCCTTCGCCATCGGGTGCCCGACGACGGGGGCGAGCACGGATGCCACCGTCTCGGCCGTGATCTCGGTGCCCTCGCGCTGCGCGTGCTGCAGCAGCGGCACCAGGTGACGCTCGGTCACCTCGCGCGCACCGGCGAGGTACTCGGACGAGTACAGCGGGTCGGCCAGCGACACGCACTCGCCCCACCCGGCGGTGCGCACCCGCCCGGCGGCCGTCTGCACGGTGCCGGTGACGTGCACGAGGTAGGTGACCCGCCGGGTCTGCGTGCCGAACGAGGTGGTGAACGGCGCCACCAGCGGCAGCGCGAGGTCGCGGACGGTGAGCGAATCGATGATCATCGGATCCTCCGGGTGAAGACGTAACGGTTGTCGGCGTCGAATCCGACGGGATGCCACGGTGACTCTCCCCCGGTTCCCACGAGCCGGGTCAGCGCACCGCGCAATGCCCGTCGCCACGCCCGGGCGAGCGCGGGGTCTTCCAGTCGCATGCGCTCGATGTCGGACGGGATCTGCACCGCGACGATCGGCTGCTGCCACGCGTCGGTGTCGGCGACCGGCTGCCCGGTGGCGGTCTGTGCCAGCACCGGCCACGCCTCGGTCTCGACCGACCGTCCGGCGGTCTCGGCCGACCGTCCGGCGGTCTCGGCCAGTGCCATGGCGGCCGGTGCCGTGGCGGTCTGTGCCGTGGCGGTCTGTGCCGTGGCGGCCTGCGCCGTGGCGGCCTGTGCCGTGGCGGCCTGTGCCGACGCCGCCGCGGCCTGGTCGCGGTGTGCCGACGCCGGCGCGGCCTGGTCGCGGCCCGCCGACCCCGGCGCGGCCTGGCCGCGGCCCGCCGACCCCGGGGCGGCCTGGCCGCGGCGCGCCGGGGCGGCCTGTGCCGTGGCGGTCTGTGCCGACGCCGGCGCGGCCGGGTCACGGCGTGCCGACGCCGTGGCGGCCTGTGCCGACGACACCGACGCCGGCGCGGACCCGCGCGTCGGTGCGCCCGCCGCCGCCCGCTGCGGCTGCGGAGCCGTGAGGTCCCAGCGCACCAGCAGCCGGTCGCTCTCGTCGCCGGCGTTGATGGCGTCGGCCATGACCCCGTAGTGGTTGACGTGGTACTGCACGGGCACGGCCCCGAGCGTACACAGGTTGAAGTGCGCGTTGCGGGCGATCAGCGGGTCGAAGGTCCATTGGATGCCGGTGATCCCGCGCTGAAGGCACCACCGGCGCTGATGGTCCTTCAGGGCCCGGCCGATGCCCGTGCCGGCGTAGGCGGGCAGCACCCCGGCGATGTGCGAATGCAGCAGGGTGCCCAACGGTTCGACGAAGAAGCCCACGCATCCGCCCACCATCGTGTCGCCGACGAACGCCCCGGCGGCGTAGTGGCCGCCGCTGCGCAATGCGATGAGGGTCGCCAGGTCGAGCATGGTGCGGCCGGGCCGGATGCCCCACACCCGGTCGAACAGGGCGACCAGCTCGGCCAGCTGCTCGTGGCCGTCGAGCGGGCGCACCTCGACGCTCACGCGACACCTCCGGCATCCCGCACCGCAACCTGCTCGCCCCGACCGGCCGCCTCGGCGCGCAGGGCCTGCAGCAGACCGACCAGCAGCGCGAGCCGGTCGCCGAGCCCGGCGACGACGGCGTGCTCGTCGTCGCCGTGCGCTCCCCCGCCCCAGGCGCCGAGCCCGTCGAGCGTGGGCGTGCCGACTCCGGCCGTGAAGTTGCCGTCCGACGCCCCGCCGACCCGGATCGGCACCGGCGCGGGCAGGCCGTGTGCGTGCGAGACCCGCTCGGCGAGCGCGAACAGCGCCGCCGCATCGGCCTCCTGCAGGGGCAGGCGGTTCACCCCGCCGGTGACGGTGACCGTGGCACCAGCGAGCGTCGGCGCGACGCGGCGGATGCGCTCGTCGAGGCGGCGCTGACTGTCGGCCGATTCGGCACGCACATCCACGTCGACGTGGGCCGCGGCGGGCACGGTGTTGGTGGCGGTGCCCCCGGCGACCACGGCGGGCACGACGGTCAGGCCCGGCTCGCTGTCGTTCAGGGCGGCGACCTGGCCGATGACGTCGGCGAGGCCGACCACCGCGTTGATGCCGCGTTCGGGCTCCAGCCCCGCGTGTGCGGCCCGGCCGTGCACGCTGATCCGATACATCGAGGTGCCCTTGCGCTGCACCTTCAGTTCGCCGCGGTCGCCACCGGCTTCGAGCACCAGGGCGGCCCGCGCACCGCGCGCCTCGCGTTCGATGAGCTCTCGCGAGGTGGCCGAGCCGACCTCTTCGTCTCCGGTGACCAGCAGCGTGATGCCGTCGAGGGCGGCGTCGCCCTCCAGGCTCCGCAGCAGGTCGAGGGCATGGATGCCGAGCACGAGCCCGGTCTTCATGTCGACCGAGCCGGGGCCGCGCAGCATCCCGTCGTCGACGCGTGCCGGGATGGTATCGAGGGTCCGCAGCGGCCACACCGTGTCGTGGTGGGCCAGCAGCAGGATGCGGGTGGCTCCCCCGCCGGTCAGCCGCAGGTGCGTCACCCCGTCGACGACGATGGTCTCGGGCGCCCGGCCCAGCCGTGCCTCGATGAGCGCGGCCACCGCCCGTGCGCTCGCGGCGACGGCCGCGTGGTCGGCGGACGGCGACTCGACCTCGATCAGTGCGAGCGCGTCGGCCACGACCCGGTCGCATCGGGCGGCGGCATGCGCGCGCAGGTCACTCATCGCCGACCTTGCGGAACGCGCGCGCCGCGAAGTGCAGCACGGTGCCGCCCGACAGGTCGCGCCGCCACAGCTGCGCCCACAGCGGCGACCCGGCGGTGCCGGCCAGGTACGTGCCGTCGGCGGCGCGGCGCACGGTGAACGACGTCTCGGCGACCAGTTCCTCGCGGCCCGTCGGGTTCATCCGTTCGAGGCGGGTGCCGCTCAGAGTACGACCGTCCCAGGTGAGGGTGATGGATGCCGCGGCGTCGCGGTAGGTGCCCTCCAGCGCGCGGGCGGCCGCCGCGTCGAGGTCGGCGCCGGGCGCCGACTCGGGCAGCGGGACCGGGGCCGCGGGCATGGTGATGCCGGCGAGCTCGGCGAACACGTCGGCGAGCAGCTCGTTCGCGGCCGCACCCATCAGCCCGCCGTTGGTCAGCAGCACGGCGGCGACGCCGGCTTCGGCGGCCACGCGCAGGAACGCCTGCTGGCCGATGGTGCCGCCGTCGTGCCCGTGCACACGCGCGCCACCCCAGTCGTTCAGCATCCACGCCAGCCCCTGCCGGTCGGCCACGCCCATGCGGTGGCCGCCACCCTGCTCGGTGCGCATGGCGGCGTGGTCGTCACGCCCCAGCAGCACGGGGTCGGGGCTGATCGAGTCGTAGGCGAACCGCAGCACGTCTTCGGCGCGGGCGTTGATGAGCCCGGCGGGGCCGGCCGAGCGGGTGATCAGCACGTGCGTGACCGGGTCGGGCCCGTCGTGGCCGACGGCCGAGGAGTGGCGCAGGATGTCGTCGGGCAGCGTGGTGGTGTGCGCCAGGCCGAGCGGGGTGAGGATGCGCTCGCGCAGCACGTCGTCCCACACCGCCTGCCGGCACACCTCGACGATGCGGCCGAGGATGACGAATCCGGTGTTGCAGTACGACCAGTCCTCGCCGGGGGCGAAGTTCTGGGCCACCTCGCCGAGGGCGGCGACGTAGCGGGCGACGGTGTCGTCGCCGCGGCCGGTGTCGATGAACACGTCGCCGTCGATGCCCGAGGTGTGGGTGAGCAGCTGGCGTATGGTGACGGTCGCGGCCACGTGCTCGTCGGCCACGCGAAGCTCGGGCAGCACGTCGCGCACCGGCGCGTCGAGGTCGAGCCGGCCCTCGGCGACCAGCTGCATGATGAGCACCGCGGTCCACACCTTCGAGATCGAGCCGATCTGGAACAGCGAGTCCGGCTGCACCCGGGCGCCGGTGCGGGTGTTCAGCACCCCGGCGGTGACCACGTGCACCTCGGGCCCCGACCGGGTGGTGGTGAGGATGCCCAGGCTCGCGCCGGGCACGGAGTACTTCGCGATGATCGTCTCGAGCCGGTTCTGCCACCGGGCGGGTTCGATCCCGGCGCGCGCCGGGGTCGGTGACAGGTGGCGTTCGAACCACGAGACGACGCGCCTGCTGTAGTCGGCCCGGTGCGAGGGCCGTCCGGTGAGGATGAACGCGTGCGCCTCGCCCGGGTAGAGCACGAGCTCGCTCGGCACGCCGGCAAGCACGAGCCCGGCATGCCATTGCTCGGCCTGGTGCACCGGGCACAGCTGGTCGGCGCCGCCGTGGAGCACGAGGGTGGGTGCGGTGACGTCCTGCACGTGTTCGAGCGGCGACAGGGCGCGGGCGCGCCCGCTGTCGGGGTCGAACTCGAACCGTTGCAGCACGATGCCCTCGTCGGAGTCGCCGGCCGGGTGTGCGAGGTCGCACACCAGCCCGCCGGCCACAGCCGCCGCGAACCGGTCGGTACGGGCGGTGAGGGCGGCGGTCATGAATCCGCCGTAGCTGTATCCGGTGACCACGAGTTGCCGCGGGTCGGCGACGCCCTCGGCGATCAGCGCGTCGACGGGTTCGAGCAGGTCGGGCAGGTCGGCATCGCCCCAGCCGTCGTGCACCGCGGTGAAGAACGCCTCGCCGTACCCGTCGCTGCCGCGCGGGTTGACCATGAGCACGGTGTACCCGCGGGCGACCAGCTCGGCGTGGTACGGGTGCATCGTGGTGAGGGTGCCGGTCCACGCGTTGTGCGGCCCGCCGTGCACGTCCAGCACCAGCGGCCCCGGCGTGCGTTCGGAGTCGGTGCCGTCGGGCGAGGTTGCGGCCGGTTCGGCGAGGAAGGCCTCGACGACGGTGCCGTCCGAGATGGTGAAGTGGCGCGACCGGTAACGCGGAAAGTCGATCCCGGCCGTGCGGGCACCGGCGTCGGTGAGCACGCGCGGTTCGCCGGGGCCGTGCAGGGGGTACTCCACGAGCTCGCCGAAGCCGGTGGCATCCGCGCGCACGACGCGCACCCGGCCGGCGGCGACCGCCAGCCCCGAGACGACGGTCTGCTCGCCGATGACGACCGGACGCGGCGCCGCACCGGTCAGATCGGTCGCCCACACGTGCGTGGACCCGCCCTCACGCAGGCAGAACACCACGGTGCCGTCGTCGGTGACGGCGGGGCGTCCGCCCGGATAGCCGGTGCCACCCGGCATGACGTTGCGGTCGAGGGATGCCGTCAGGCACAGGTCGCCGGCACCGTCCAGCGGCAGCAGCCAGAGGCCGGCGTGGCGGATGCCGGGCTCGGCGGCGCCGACGGCGAGCACGCCGGTGCCGTCGGGGGTGAACGCCAGCGGCGCGTGCACGGCCGCGGCGGAGCCGACCGTGGTGATCGGGAAGGTGGGGACTCCCAGGTCGAGCAGCCGCACCCGGCTGCGCAGGCCGAGCTGTTCGTCGCGCGTGATCGCGGCGGAGAACGCCAGTGTGGTGCCGTCGGGCGCGTACGCGGGTTCCGAGGCATCCCAGTCGCCGTCGGTGAGGCGGGTGAGCACGCCCGTGTCGAGTGCGAGTTCGAACAGGTGGGTGCGCAGCCGGTTACGGAGCCCGGCCCCGTCGACCTTGTACGACAGGCCGCGGGCGACCAGCGGGTCACCGCTGCCGCGGTCGACGGGGGCGGCGAATGCGACCCGGCGTCCGTCCGGCGAGACGACCGGCGCGCCGGCACCGTGCGGCAACGTGGTCAGGGCGCGGGCCTCGGCTCCGTCGGCGGTGATCACATGCACCTGGGGGCGGCCGGCGGCATCCTCCCGCAGGAACACGATGTCGCCGGTGACCGGGTTCCAGGTCGGCGCGGTGTCGCCGGGGCCGGTGGTGAGCCGCCGGGCGGGCCCGTCGGCGGGCACGAGCCACAGCTCGCTGGTGGCGCGGTCGGCGGCCCGGTCGGCACCGGTCAGGGTGAACACGGTGGTGCCGTCGGCGCGGGTGACCGGAGATGCCGGCACCACCACGTCGAGGTAGTCGTCGATGCGAGCCGGGCGGGTGGTCTGGGCGGTCATTCGAACATCGTCTCCCCGAGTCGTGGAATGGCGGCGATCAGGTCGCGGGTGTAGTCGTGCTGCGGGCGGTCGATCACGTCGAGTGCGGCGCCGGACTCGACGATCTCGCCGGCGCGCATGACGGCGATGCGGTCGCACACGTAGCGCACGACGGCGAGGTTGTGGCTGACGAACAGCATGGTCAGGCCGAGTTCGCGCTGCAGCGCCAGCAGCAGGTTGAGCACGGCGCCCTGCACCGACACGTCGAGCGCCGAGGTGATCTCGTCGGCCAGCAGCACCGCGGGGCGGGCGGCCAGCGCCCGGGCGATGGCGACGCGCTGGCGTTGCCCGCCCGACAGCGTGGCGGGGGCGGCGTCGGCGCGTGCCGGGTCGATCTGCACGGTCTGCAGCAGCCGTGCGACCTCGTCGCGGCACTGTCGTCGCGAGGGCGCGCCGGTCTTCTCGCGGCGGGCGGCGGCCCGGATCGCCTCGGCGATGGAGTCGCCGATGCTCATGCGCGGGTCGAGGCATGCCGACGGGTCTTGGAAGATCATCTGGATGCGGCGGCGCAGGCGGGCGGCGTCACCACGGGCGCGCACGAGGTCGACGCTGTCGGCGAGGATGCGGCCGTCACTGGGCTCGACGAGTCCGACGACGGCGCGGGCCAGGGTGGACTTGCCCGACCCGGATTCGCCGACGAGGCCCGTGACCTCACCGTCGGCCACCGTCAGGCTGACGCCGCGGACGGCGTGGAAGGCGCCGGCGCCGTGGCCGAAGCGCACGTGCACATCCTGCAGAACCAGACCGGTCATGAGTGCACCACCTCGACGTCGGCGAACGCGGCCCGGTCGGTGTCGCCGATGGTGGCCAACGGCTCATCGCGCGGGGTCTGCATGGTGGGCACGGCGGCCAGCAACGCGCGGGTGTACGGGTGCTGGGCGCGCCCGGCGACCAGGTCGGCGGTGGCGATGTCTTCGACGATGCGCCCGTGGTACATGACGAGCAGGCGCGAACACACCCCGGTGACGACGGCCATGTCGTGCGAGATGAGCAGCAGCGCGGCGCCGGTGGACTCACGCACGTCGTGCAGCAGCTGCAGCACGTCGCGCTGCACGGTGACATCCAGTGCCGTCGTGGGTTCGTCGGCGATGATGAGCGACGGTGTGCCCACCAGGCCCATGGCGATCATGGCGCGCTGGCGCATGCCGCCCGAGAACTCGTGCGGCAGCTGACGGGCCCGCCGCTCGGGATCGGGGATGCGCACATCCCCCAGCCGCTGCACCGCCTTGCGCAGCGCCTGCCGGTGGCTCAGTCCTTCGTGCAGCCAGCCGATCTCGGCGACCTGTGCGCCCACGCGCAGCGCGGGGTTCAGCGACGACATCGGGTCTTGGAAGACGAGGGCCAGGCGGGTGCCCAGCAACCTCGCGCGGGCGCGCGCCGACAGCCCGGGTGCGGGCCGGGCGCCGCGGCGCAGGTCGGTTCCGGCGAATCTGATGAGGGATGCCTCGACCTGCACGGTCGGCTCGGTCAGCTCGGCGATCGCGTGACAGGTGAGGCTCTTGCCCGACCCCGACTCGCCGACGATGCCCACCGCCTCACCGGGTGCGACCCGGAACGACACGTCGCGCACGGCCTGGGTGGGCCCGTCCGTCCCCGGCACGGTGACCACCAGGTGCTGCACGTCGAGCACGGCCTCGGTGTCGCCCGGCTCGGGCACGGATCCGCCCGGTGCGAGAGCGGCGGCACGGGCACGCGGCATCCGTCGCAACCGGCTGACCCCGGTGCTGCGGGCGATGGTCTCACCGAGCATGGTGAACACGAGCCCGGCGAACACGACGGCGATGCCGGGGGCCAGCGCGGTGGCGGGGTTGACGTAGATGCGCGACAGTCCTTCGTTCAGCATCCGCCCCCAGTCGAACTGCGGGGGCTGGATGCCCAGACCGAGGAACGAGAGGCCCGCAAACGCGATGAGCCCGGTGCCCAGCGAGATGGACGCGTTGACGATCAGCGGCTCGCGGATGTTCGGCAGGATGTGACGGCCGAGCAGCTGCAGCCGCGACACGCCCAGCACCCGGGCGGCGTCGATGTACTCGCGGCCGGCCACCGACGCGGTGAGGGTGTGCGTGAGGCGGGCGAACGCGGGGGCGATCGCGAGGCCGACGGCCAGCACGGCGGGACCTGCGCCCTTGCCGAGCACGATGAGCAGGAAGATCGCCAGCAGCAGCCCGGGGAACGCGATCGCGAAGTTGACGAAGGCGACCACGATCCGGCCCGCCCAGCGCGGCACGAGCGCGGGCAGGGTGCCGATCACGACGCCCAGCACAACGCCGATGGCGACCGCGCCGAGCGCCATCAGCACGCTCAGCCGGGTCGCGGTGAAGGTACGGGCCAGCACGTCACGGCCGGCGGCATCCGTGCCCAGCAGGTGCGCGGCACTCGGGCCCTGCGACAACGCGCCGGGGTCGGAGGCGACGGCCTGTGCGCCCCAGATGATCGGGCCGAACACGGCGAAGAACACAAGGACGAGAAGGCCCACGGCCGAGAAGATGCCGAGCGGGGTGCGCCATGCGGCCATGTCAGGCCTCCCGGATCGTGGAACGCGGGTCGACGAGCGAGAGCACGACGTCGACCACGAAGTGGATGAGCAGCACGATTCCGCCGTAGACGACGACGAGGGTCTGTGCGAGGGGGTAGTCCTTGTCGGTGATCGACGACACCAGCGTCTGGCCGAGGCCCGGCCAGGCGAAGATGCTCTCGACGAGCACGGTGCCGGCGATGAGGCTGCCGAGGATGATGGCCGACATGGTCAAGGTGGCGGTGAGCAGGTTCGGCAGGGCGTGCCGCAGGTACAGCAGCCGGGCGGGCATGCGCTTGGCGCGGGCGGTGCGCATGTAGTCGGCGTCGAGCACGGTGAGCGCCTCGGCGCGCACGATGCGCGACAGCAGCGCGATCGCGCCGATGGCCAGCGCCGCGACGGGCAGCACGTAGCTGGCGGGGCCGGTGCGACCGGCCACCGGCAGCAGGTGGGTGGCGACCGCGAACACGTACACCAGGCCCACCCCGAGCAGGAACTCGGGGACGACCGCGAGCACCCCCGACACGGTCGTGTAGCCGAGGTCGACCAGGCGGTGGCGGCCACCGCGGCTGATCGCGGCGAACAGCAGACCGGTGGGCACGGCCACCACGATCACCACCACGATCGTGATGAACGCGAGCTCGAGGGTGGCCGGCAGTCGTGAACCGATCACGTCGAGCACCGGCTGGTGCAGCGCGATCGAGTCACCCGGGTCGCCGGTGAGCAGCCCGCCGATGAAGCGCAGGTACTGCACCGGCAACGGCAGGTCGAGACCGAGCTGGTGCCGGGTGGCTTCGACCAGCGCGACCGGGGCGTTCATGCCCACCGCGAGGCGGGCCGGGTCGCCGGGGATCACCTGCAGCATGAGGAACGCCGCGGTCACCAGTCCCCACAGCGAGAGCACGAACGTGCCGAGCCGGCGCAGCAGGAACATCGCCCAGCCGCCGCCCGCGGCGCGCAGCCGCGGGCGGGGCAGGGTGGCCAGTTCGGTGGCGGTCATCGGCTTCTCACTCGAAGACGCGCAGCGCCGACCCGACGAACGTGTTGCCGAACGCCAGACCGGCGTGCGAGAAGTAGGTCTTGGCGACGGCGTTCGCGAACGGCACCACGTCGGTCTGCGCGAACAGAGCCTTCTCGGCCTGCGCCCACGTGGCGCAGGAGGCCGCGCCGACCTCGTTCGTCGCCTTGGCGACCGCGGCGTCGTAATCGGGGTTGTCGATCTGCGAGAAGTTCAGGCCCTTCGCCGGGGCCGGCCCCGAGAAGAACGGGGTGAGCATGCTCGGCAGGTTGACGTACAGCGGCTCCCAGGCGACGTCCCAGCCGGAGTTGTTCTTGCCGCTGAGCAGCGCCTCGACGGCCTTGTTGCCGTCGCCCGAGGTCATCTCGACCTTGGCGCCGAGCTTCGTCCACGCCTGCTGCGCCAGGTCGGCGGCGGCATCGTAGGTGTCGCCCAGCGAGTCGTAGAAGAACCGCACGGTCAGCGGGGTGCCGTCCTTGTGACGGATGCCGTCGGAGCCGAGCGTCCAGCCCGCCTTGTCGAGCGCGGCGGCGGCGGCCGCGGTGTCGAACGAGGGCAGGTTGCCCGACACGGTGTCGTCGACGCAGGCGCGCGGGTCGGTGGTGACCAGGCCCGTGGCCGGGCCGCCGCGACCGCCGGTGATCACCTTGGCGAGGTCGGCGAGGTTCAGCGCCTGCACGAGCGCGGTGCGCACGGCCTTGTCACCGGTGACGGTGCCGTGGTTGAAGTACATCTCGCCCGCGATGCGGCTGCGCGATACGGTCGTCAGTCCCGCCGAGTCCAGGCGCGCCTGGTCGTCGCCTTCGATCGTGGCGGCGCTGACCTCGCCGGCCAGCAGCTGGTTGGCGGCGGTCGACTCGTTGGTGATGATCTTCACGACGACGGTCTTGGGCAATCCGGCGGTCTTGGCGGTCGTGTCGTCCGGGCCCCACGAGTAGTCGGCGCGACGGGTGAACGTGTAGTGGTCGTTGGGCACCGACTCGCTGAGCGTGAACGGGCCGGATCCGGTCGAGCCCTTGGCGGCGGCATCCGGGTCTTTCAGCCCCGCCTCGCACAGGATCGGCAGCCGCGACGTGTTCATCAGCAGGAACGGCGACGGCTTCGGGGTCGAGATCGTCACCGTCTGCCCGTCGACGCTGGCGGTGGCATCGGCGGGCACGTACACGCCGCGCAGGGCCGAGCCGTTCTTCTCGTCGGTGACGAACGCGATGTTGTCGGCGACGGTCTGTGCGGTCAGCGGCGAGCCGTCGGCGCAGGTGATGCCGTCGCGGATGGTGTAGCTGACCGACGAGGGCGTCTCTTTCCACTTCTCGGCCAGCCAGGGGCCGACCTTGGCGGTTTCGGGGTCGACGTACACGAGGTAGTCGTACGCGATCTGGGCCATCGCGTGGGTCGGGGTGTTGGCGGTCAGCAGCGGGTTGAGCGTGCCGGGGTCGGCGTTCAGCGCGAGCGTGAACGTGCCGTCGACGGCGGGCTTTCCCTGCGGCGCGGCGGGGGCGCCGCCGGCCGCGCACGCCGACAGGGCGAGGCTTGCGACGCCGGCGAGCGCAAGGGCGGAAAGGAGTCGGGACCGCATGGGGGCCTCCTGGTCATGGGTCGGGTGGGCGGGCCACGTCGCCCGCTCGCTCCACTCAAGCGCAGACGGCGACCGGATGCTTCGTGCGATTCTCCGAACACGACGCTGTGCTTTGTGCAGTCGCACAAATGCACGGGTCGGTGACGTGCCAGGGGCGGCGAGGCGCCCGGGCTCGGCAACGTGCCCGGGTGGGCAGCGCGCCCGGCCGGCAGCTGCACTGCGGTGACGCACCTGAGTCGATAGCGCGCCGGGCGCGCCGGCGGCCGCTTCAGCGGGGCGGGGCCGGGAACAGCCGCAGCTGGAGCATCAGCCCGAACCGGGCCTCGGGGTCGTCGAGATCGACTCCGGCGATCTCCTGCAGCCGCTGCAGCCGGTAGCGGAACGTGTTCGCGTGCACATGGCAGGCCGCGGCGGCGCGCCCGATGTCGCCGAACGCGTCGAGCCAGGCGGCCAGGGTGACCACGTAGGCGGTGCCGTGCGCGGCGTCGTGGTCACGCAGTGCGGCCAGCGGCCCGCGCAGCGGCTCGCGTTCGGCGGCCAGGGCATCCGACAGCCGCAGCAGCAGCGATTCGATGCGCACCTCGTCGGCGCCGACCACGCACCGTGAGCGGGCGTCGCGGTAGGTGTGCAGCAGCACGCGCAGGGCGCGGTCGGCCTGACTGCGGGCCTGCTGCAGCTGGGTGATGTCGGCGGTCGCGTCGCCGACGCCGATGAGCACCGGCCGGCCGTGGCGGAACCGTTCGGCGAAGGCGGTGGCGATCCGCTGCGCGAACGTGTCGGGCGGCTGGTCGTGCTCGTGCGGCAGGATCGCGTAGACCACGCCGGCGACGGGGGCCACGACCGAGAGCGGATGCAGCTGGTTCAGGTACAGCCCGAGCGCGTCGGCCAGGCGTTGCAGTTCGGCGGCGGCATCCCCCGGTGCGGCCTCGTCGGTGTCGTGCCCGGGGTGGGTGGCGGCGAGTACCGATGTGGCCACGGCGCGGTAGCCGAGCCGTTCGGCGGCCTCTTTGGCGCGCACTCCCCCGTCGAGCAGGTTGAGCACCTCGTTGACCCGCAGCCGGCGCACGGCGTCGGTGCTGGCCTGCTGCCGGAACAGTGAGATGGATGCCGCGGCGGCGGCCTCGACGAGGGCGCTGCGCTGCAGCGGCGTGGGCGGCCCGTCGACGATCGCCCAGATCGAGCCGAGGGTCTGCGCGCCCGCGCGGATGCGCAAGGCGAGGCGGGGCAGGATGTCGGGGGCCAGATCGTCGATGTAGACGGGTTCATCCGAGGTGTCGATGCGGCGCAGCGCGCCCGTCGCCCGCAGCAGGTCGGTGTAGGTGCGGGGCACCTGGTGGCCGAGCACGCTCTGTTTGCGGGCTTCGTCGCCGCGGGCCTGGTCGGCCGAGAACGCCAGGATGCGGCCCACACCGTTCTCGATGGTGATGGGCCCGCCCAGCACCGCCGACAGCGAGTTGGCCAGGTCGAACAGGTCTGAGGTGGTGCCACGGTCGGCGTCGACGCCGTAGTGCAGCGGCGAGGGCTCTTCGGTCAGGTACGACGCCAGCCGCAGCCAGTCGGTGTCGGCGGGCGCGCCGAGCACGGCGACCGCCGCGTCCGACAGCGCCTGGCGGGCGGCATCGCCGCGCGGCACCGTCTCGCGCACCACGAGTGCGGCGGCGTCGGTGGCGGCGAGCGCAGCCAGAGCAGCGGCCAGGGCCGTGGCATCCCGGATGCCGGAGCCGAGCACGATGGCGCCCGTGGCGTCGGTCTCGGGCAGGTCTTCGATGAGCATGACCCGGCCGTAGGTGCGCTCGGCCCGTGCCGCGTCGAGCACGATGGGCGTGAGGTTCAGCTGTGCGGCGGCGTCGCCGACGGTGGCTCGGCGCGGCCGGGAGTGCGCGCTCACGTCGGCTGGCCTCCGCGCCTCAGTACCGGTAGTGGTCGAGCTTGTATGGTCCCTCGACGGGCACGCCCAGGTAGGCGGCCTGCTCGTCGGTGAGGGTGGTGAGCTTCACGCCGAGGGCGTCCAGGTGCAGCCGGGCGACCTTCTCGTCGAGGATCTTCGGCAGCGTGTACACCCCGACCGGGTACTGGTCGGTGCGGGTGAACAGTTCGATCTGGCCGAGCACCTGGTTGGTGAACGAGGCGCTCATCACGAACGACGGGTGCCCGGTGGCGTTGCCGAGGTTCAGCAGCCGACCCTCCGACAGCACCAGGATGCTGCGGCCGCTCGGCAGGCGCCACTCGTGCACCTGCGGCTTGATCTCGATCTTCTCGGCGCCCGGCAGCGACTCGAGCCCGGCCATGTCGATCTCGTCGTCGAAGTGGCCGACGTTGCCGACGATGGCCAGGTGCTTCAGTCCCAGCAGGTGCTCGAGCGTGACGACGTGGGTGTTGCCGGTTCCGGTGATGAGGATGTCGACCTGGTCGATCACGTCGTCCAGGCGCGCGACCTGAAAGCCGTCCATCGCGGCCTGAAGCGCGCAGATCGGGTCGATCTCGCCGACGATCACGCGGGCGCCCTGCCCGCGCAGCGCCTCGGCGGCGCCCTTGCCGACGTCGCCGTAGCCGACGACGAAGGCGACCTTGCCGCCGATGAGCACGTCGGTGGCGCGGTTGATGCCGTCGGGCAGCGAATGGCGGATGCCGTAGATGTTGTCGAACTTCGACTTGGTGACCGAGTCGTTGACGTTGATCGCGGGAACGAGCAGTTCGCCGGATGCCGCGAGCTCGTACAGGCGGTGCACCCCGGTCGTGGTCTCTTCGGTCACGCCGAGCAGGCCCTCGGCGATGCGGGTGAACCGCTGCGGGTCGCGGGCGAGACTGCGCCGCAGCAGGTCGAGGATGACCCGGTGTTCCGCGGAGTCGGAGGCCGAGGCATCCGGCACCTGCCCCGCCTTCTCGCACTCGACGCCCTTGTGTACGAGCAGGGTGGCGTCGCCGCCGTCGTCGAGGATGAGGTTGGGGCCGTCGAAGCCTTCGGCCGACCAGTCGAAGATGCGGTCGGCGCACTCCCAGTACTCGGCGAGGGTCTCGCCCTTCCAGGCGAACACGGGCACGCCGCGCGGCTCGGTGACGGTGCCGTCGGGGCCGACGACGACGGCCGCGGCGGCCTCGTCTTGGGTGGAGAAGATGTTGCAGCTGGCCCAGCGCACCTGCGCGCCGAGGGCGACGAGGGTCTCGATGAGCACCGCGGTCTGCACCGTCATGTGCAGCGACCCGGCGATGCGGGCGCCTTTCAGCGGCTGGGATGCCGCGAACTCCGCGCGCAACGCCATGAGGCCGGGCATCTCGTTCTCCGCGAGCCGCAGCTGGTGGCGGCCGGCCTCGGCCAGCGACAGGTCGGCGACGCGGTAGTCGAGCGGGCGTGCGTGAGCCTCGGGCGTGTCAGTCGGCATCCGCCCATTGTCCCACGCCTGCGCCGCCCCGCCCCTGCGTCGCGTCCGGCCTGCGCCGCTTCCCCGTCACCAGATCAGGAGATATCACCAGATCAGGAAGATCTCGCGGACATTCTCCTGTTCTCGTGATATCTCCTGAGCGCGTGACGTCCACTGCCGCCGCTGCCACCCACCGCGCCGCCGCCGGTATCGCCGTACTCGGTGACGCTGCGGCCCTGGAGCGAGCGCAGCGAGTCGGAACGCCCGTGCCCCTGGAATCCCGTCACCAGATCAGGAGATATCACCAGATCAGGAAGATCTCGCGGACATTCTCCTGTTCTCGTGATATCTCCTGATCGCGTGACGTCCACTGGCCGCCGCGGCCGCCCACCGCACCGCCGCCGGTGTCGCCGTACTCGGTGACGCCGAGGCCCTTGAGCGAGCGCAGCGGGTCGAAACGCCGGTGCCCCGGGGCATCCCAGCACCAGCTCAGGAGATATCGCCAGATCAGGAAGATCTCGCGGATAGTCTCCTGTTCTCGTGATATCTCCTGAGCGCGTGATGTCCACCGGCTGCTCCGCCACCGCGGCTGCCCACCGCGTCGCCGCCGGTGTCGCCGTACTCGGTGACGCCGAGGCCCTTGAGCGAGCGCAGCGAGTCGAAACGCCGGTGCCCGCGGCTACAGCTGCAGCGTCTCGTGGCGCACGACGACCCAGCCGCGCGGAACCGACAGCCGCTCGGTGTGCTGGCGGCACAGGTCGTGCGCGTGCGGGTCGCCCTCGCGCCCGAGCGGTCCGACCGCGGCCATCTGATCGGCATAGTCGTATGTCAGGGTCGACACCGCTTCGCGGGCGCATCCCACCTTGGAGCACAGTCTCTGGCGCATTTGCCTTCCACGGTAGCGGTCGCCCCGCCCTGTGCCCGCCACCGCCGCGCCCCCAGCCACCGCCTCGCACCGGTCGCCGCCGAACCCGCACCGGGGCCCACGACCTGCGCCCGGTGCTCCACCTCCCCCGACCTCCGGCCCGGCGAGTCGCCGTGGCCCACAGCCCAGCATCCCTGCACCCGCCACCGCCACACGCGCCCGCCTAGACTGGTCGCATGATGCGGCGCAGGGTCCAGCCGACGCGGCGGCAGCCGGTGCCCGACCGGCATGGGCGCCATGGCCGCCTCGGCCGCAGCTCGGTGGTGCGGCCCCCGCTTCCCCCGCTCGAGAACCGGTACGAGCGGTTCGACGTGGCCGTCACGGCGGCGGCGGAGTTCCTGCGCGCCGCGTGGCCGGACCTCCGCGACGTGCACTTCGAGGTCGCCGACGCGCCCGCGCACACGAGCGACGCCGGCGTGCCGCGGTGGCTGGTCGACCGCAATGACAAGCGCATCGTGATGTACCGCATCCCGATCGAACGGCTGATCAAGGTGCCACACGTCGACGACCGCGTGGTGCGGGTGTCGATCGAAGGCGCCGTCTTCCGCGCCGCCGCCGAGTACCTGGGCCGCGATCTGTGGGAACTCGGCCTCGGCTACTTCCGCTTCTGATCCGGGATGCCCCGGGGCCCTGCGCCGCCCCGGGCACGCACCCGCGCGGTGCAAAACTCCTCCACATCCAGCCCCGGCCTCTCATCGCGGCCCGGAATCCCGCGAGCGCCGGACACCCGACCGCGCGGATTGGAGGAGTTCTGCGCAGCGGGCGCGGCCGCACCCCGCGAAAGCCACAGCCCCTCCCCCGCGAAAGGCACGACCACCCAGCGAAAAGTGCAACCACTCCGCGCGCCGCCCCCGGGCACGCACCCGCGCGGTGCAAAACTCCTCCAAACTCGTCCCCGCCTCTGACGCGACCCGGAATCCCGCGGCCCCCGGACGCCCCGCCACGCGGATTGGAGGAGTTCTGCGCAGCGTGCGCGGCCGCACCCCGCCGCGAGCCCGCTACCGCGGGTAGACGACGACCGGGGCGGATGCGGCATCCTGCGGCCAGATCGGGAACGCCGCGAGCGCGGCCTTCCCGGCGAAGGTCACCGCCGCGTGCACCGCGCCGTCGGCCGTCAACGTGTAACCGGCGTCCGCACCGACCGGAATCGTCGTGGTCTCGCCCGGCGCGACGGTCACCGTCGTGCCGGACCCGCCGGACGAGGGCGTGATCGTCACCTGCACCGGTTCGCTGCCGGCCGGTGTCACCGCCAGCTGCGCGCCGGGCCCGTCCGGCACGGCGAACAGGGTGTCGCCGGCCGACAGCGCGGGCGCGGCGTTGACCCAGGCGAAGTCGTCGCCCGACCCGGTGCCGGTCGCCTGCCAGGCCGCGGCGACCACGGGCTTGTCGGCGGTCACCACTACCGTGTACACCCCGGGTGCCAGGCCGTCGAGCGTGGCCTCGACCGGTCCGTCCGCCTTCAGCGGCACCTGCATCGCCGGGCCGGTCGCGCCGTGCGCACCGAGCACGGTGATGCTCGCCTCGGTCGTGCCGGCCGCAGCGAGCAGACGCACCGTCGAGGTCGGCTCGTCGCCGGGCGCTGCGGTGACCCGCACACCGGTGATCACCTGCGTGGTCGCCGCGGCGGCGATCGCACCCTGCTGCGCGACCCCGCCCGGGGTCAGTCCCCGGGTGATGCTCGACTGCAGCGCCGCCCGCACGGGCGCGCCGGTGGCACTCACCCGCACCACCGGCGCCTCGACACCCAGCCCGAGGCCGGCCAGCGGCAGCACCTGCTCGGTGCCCGGGGCGACCACCAGGTGCGAGCCGGCGCCGGGGTGGGTGGCCCCGTCGGCACCGTAGAACGTGAGGTCGACGGTCGCGGCCACCGAGCCGGGGTTGGCCAGCAGCACCAGGTCGGACGCGCCGGTGGTGGTCGACCCGCCGACCAGCCACGACTCCATCAGCGCGGGGGCGCACGCGGCGGCGCTGAACCCGCTGAGATCCGACGCCGACACGGTCGCCGAGCCGGCCGCGGCCACCATCGGCACGGTGCGGCCTTCGGCCGGTGCGGTCAGCCGCAGCGGCCCCTCGCCCGAGATCCCGTCCATCTGCAGCACGTCCTGCGCGGCGTCGGCGGCGGCGGTCACGCTCTGGTCGGCGGCCACGGCGATGCCCGACGCGGCCTTCGCGTCACGACCGATCGCCAGCAGCGGCCCGCCGCAGGTGAGCACGGCGTCGGCGGCGGCCGGAGCCACCGAGACCGACGCGGGCGCCGCGGTGTGCGGCATCCAGTCGAACAGCACCCCGCCGCCGACCGCGGCCACCGTGGCGGCGGCGATCACAGCCCCGGCCACGAACCGGGCACTCGTTGTGATGCGGGTCATGACTGGTCCCCCTCGCCGACCACGACCGCAACGCCGGTCGCGGCCCCTGCGGCCACCGTGGCGGCGGCGATCACGGCCCCGGCGACGAACCGGGCGCTGGTCCCGATGCGGGTCATGACTCATCCCCCTCGCCGACCAGGGCCGCGTCGGCGGCGGCGGACGGGCCGGTCTCGACGTGCACCGGCACCGGCACCGCCTCGCGGCGGCCCACGACGCGCGGGGTGTGCCGGGCACGGCGGCGCGATGCCGCCGTGGGTACCGCCAACAGCAGTGCGACGGCGACGGCGATCAGTTGCGCGGCGGTGATGCCGTGCCCCAGCGAGGTGACGGCGACGGATGCCTCGGCCCGAGGCTTCACGCCGCTGGTGACCCGCCACAGGGTGCCCTTGTCGGTCTGTCCGACGGCGCCCAGGCCCTTGCGCTGGCTCATCGCGGTCTCGGCGGTGGCGTGCAGGGCGCGGGCGCGGTCGGCGTGCTCGTCGGCGGGAGCCAGCAACACGAACGCGATCCCCTGCGCCTGCAGCCGGGCGACGACGTCGGACGAGGTGGGGCTGACCAGGTCGGCGGCCAGCGCCGCCAACTCGCGGGCGCGCGCGTCGACGCCGGTCGCGGTGTCGAGCACGGTGGACTGGCCGCCCAGCGTCGCCGATTCGCCCCACACCACCTGCGCCTGAACGCCGCCGTCGGCCAGCGGCCGCAGCACGACGGTGCCGGTGTTCGGGTCGCTGCGCCCTTCGGCGGTGACGAAGGCGGGCAGCGTGGATGCCGGTCCGTCGGTCAACCGCGCCTCGTCGCGCAGATGGGCGGTCAGTGCCGGCAGGGCGAACACCGCCAGAGCGAGCATGACGACGGTGGCGGCGAGCACCCGCGGCCGCCCCGCGGCGATGGCGCGGTCGGCGTCGGGCGAAGCGTACAGTGCGAAGCCGGTGTCGAGTGTGAGCACGGCGGCGCCGACCGCGCCGGCCCACGCGAGACTCAGGGCGGTTCCGGGCCAGAGCGGGACGGCAGCGCCGTCTGTGAACGAGACGGCGATGCCGGCGGCGGCGCACGCGGTGGCGATGCCGAGCACGGCGACCAGCAGCAGCACGGCCCCGGCCAGCCAGCGCCGGGTGAACACCGCGGTGATCGCGAGCAGGCCGAGCGGGGCGAGCAGCACGAGCATCCATGCCGGTGAGAGCGTGGCCGCCCACGCGCCGAACGTGCCCGCATGCAGCAGGGCCCCCCAGCCGCCCGGGTCGGTGGTGGGCGATCCGGCGGCCAGCAGCGCGCGGCCGGCGGCGTCGGCGGCCACCTGCGGCCCCGCCCACGGAACGCCGGGGTCGGCGAGCAGCCCCCACAGGTTCTGTGCGCGCAACTGCGCGAATGCGACCGGCGCGAACAGCACGAGCGTCGGCACGAGTGTCCACGCCACGCGTGCGGCGCCGCGACCGCGCCGCACGGTGAGCATGACGACGAGCACGATCAGCCACAGCAGCACCAGGGCCGGGCCAAGCGAGGGCGCGCAGGCCGTGACGGCGGCCAGCAGCAGTGAGGCGCTGGCGGCGGCACCCCACGAACGGTGGGCGACCGATCCGGCGTAGAGCAGCCAGGGCAGCAGCAGGTGCACGAGCACGCCGGTGGGCCGGCCCTGGGTGAGTGCGGCCAGGAAGGTGGGGGCCAGGGCCCAGGCGACGGCGGCGGTGATGCGCAGCACCGAGCGGTCGGTGAGGCGGGTCGCGGCGAACCAGGCGCCGAGCACGGCCAGCGGCAGGGCGAGCAGCCACAGCACGACGAGCGCCCGCGACGGCTCGAACGGCCAGAGTGTGCCGATCAGCGCGATCAGCCCCGAGAACGGGTCCGCCGGGCCGATCTGGTCGAGGCCTTCGGGGCGCAGCCCGAACGCGGCGTCGGCCCACAGCCGGCCCACCGTGGCGCGCAGCGGGGCCAGCGCGCCACCGCCCAGGGCCGGCCAGGCCAGCAGTGCGGGGAACATGGCGATCGCAACGAGCAGGGCGCCCAGCACCGCCCACGCGCCGCCGCCCGAGAAGAAGCGCAGGTCGCCGCGGCGGGCGTGGTCGTCGTGCACATCGGGGTCGGGATGCAGCCCGGTACGAAGTTGTTCGCGGCTCACCCGCAGCGGGGCGAGCTGACTCCAGGCGACGCGGCGGACGGCTCGGATGCGGCGCCGGGCACGGGCGACCGCCCCCAGACCGACGAGCGCGGCGAACGCGGCACCCCATTCGGGCAGCACCCGCCCCGGCGTCTTGGCGACCAGTTGCACGACGGTGCGCCACAGGGCGACCGGCAGCAGGGCGAGCCAGAGCAGCGGCAGCGCGACCGGATGGGCGTAGGCGAGGCGACGCTGCAGCTGGGCGCGGCGGCGCATGTACCAGGTGCGGAAGGTGCGCTCGACCGGCAGACCGGGAAGGCCCGCGACGCCGTCGCCGTGCACGGCCACGCGGGCGGCGGGAACGACCACCACGCGGCCGCCGGCGAGCCTGGTGCGCACGCCCAGGTCGAGTCCCTCGTCGGCGCCGGCGAGGGCGGGATCGAGACCGTGCAGTTCGTTCCACACCTCGGTGCGCACGAGGATGCCGCGGACGTCGGCGCCGAGCACGTCTTCGGTGGCGTCGTGCTGGCCCTGGTCGTACTCGTCGTCGGCGAGTCCGACACTGCGGCCGTAACGGGTCATCGACACGCCCAGCGAGACGATGTGCTGGCGGTCGTTCCAGCGCACCAGCTTGGGGGCGACGATGCCCACCGAGGGGGCGATCTCGAGCGCGTCGGTGAGGTGTTCCAGGGCGTCGGGCTCGGGCACGGTGTCGTGGGCGAGCAGCCACACCGCGCCGCCGTCGATGCGGCGCGCGGCCAGCTGCACGGCGGCCGCGAAGCCGGTGGTGCGCGAGGCGGTGAGCACCGCTTCGGCACCGGATGCCGCGGCGAACGCGGCCGCGTCGGCGTCGTCCCCGCACAGCACGATGGTGAGCGCGGCGACCGTGCGGGTCTGCGCGGCCAGCGCCTGCAGCAGCCGTTCCAGGCGGTGGGCGGCCGGGATGCGCGCGTCGGGACGCACGACGAGGATGGCGTGTACTCGAGCGGGCATGACGTGGACAGCCTAGGCGAGGCATCCACTTGCGCCCCGCGCAACGCGCCGCGCCCCGCGACGCCGACCACCGCGCCGGCGCGGTGCGCGAACGCCTCGGCGCGTGGCCTACGCGGTGCGGCGCTTGAGCTTGCGGCGCTCGCGCTCGCTGAGCCCGCCCCAGATGCCGAAGCGCTCGTCGTTCTGCAGCGCATACTCCAGGCACTGGGCGCGCACCTCGCACGAGGCGCACACGCGTTTCGCGTCGCGCGTCGACCCGCCCTTCTCCGGGAAGAAGGCCTCCGGGTCGGTCTGCGCGCACAGCGCGTCGGCCTGCCATGCGAGCGGATTGTCTTCTTCGTCGACCGGGCGCCGGATGCCCGGCACGCCGAGGTCGACCGGATCGACGAACCAATCTGCGGGAACGCCTGAGCGGTACTGTGCGCCCGTCATCTCGTTCTCCAACCTGCTTTCCCCCCACGCGATTCGCGCTTGCAGATAATTACACCGGTGTGATTCGAGATGGTCAAGTCGCGGATATTAAAGCCTCATCCTCGGGTTGAACCTTCGCGACGCGCCGACGGCGTGTCGCGGCCCCATAACGACCTGGTCACGGCGCGCGGCGGCACCCCGAAGCACCGCGGTCGCCGGGGTGGCGGGGTCGGCGGCATCGCCGCCCCGGATGCCACGTCCCGGCCGATGTCGCAGGGTAGCCTGAATGCGACATGGCCGCCCTTTCCCAGCATCCGACGTCGCCGCCGCCGACCGCGCCGGTGCGCGAGAAGACGCGGCATCTGCTGCTGCGCGGCTGGTGCATCGTCGTGCTGTTCATGGCGCTGTCGGGTGTGGCGTGGGTGAACGCGATCGGCGAGACGGCGGCGGCCGTGCTGACGGTGGCGGTCAGCGTCACCTCGGTGGTGTTGTGGCTCGTGATCCGGCCGGCGGTCAACTGGCGCCGGCTGCCGTGGTTCCCGGTCGCGTACATCGTGTGGGCGGGGCTGAGCGTGTTCTGGTCGCACTGGCCGGTGACCTCGCTCGTCACGTGGGCGCTGATGGTGCTGACCACGGTGCAGGGGCTGTTCGTGGCGGCGGTGCTCACCTGGCGTGAGCTGGTGAGGGCGATCGCGTCGGCGTTGAAGTGGTGCCTGGGGCTGTCGCTGCTGCTCGAGCTGGGCGTGGTGCTGTTCGTGCACGGCCCGATCCTGCCCGGGTTCGTCGTGCCGGCCCATCCCGCCGACGACCCGATCGTGTACTGGGTGCGGGGCAACCTGTTCAACGGGGGGCGCATCCAGGGCATCCAGGGCAACGCGAACCTGCTGGCGGCGGTGTGCCTGCTGGCGATCATCGTGTTCGCGATCCGCATCGCGGCGAAGGCGCCGCGGCGGGTGCTGCTGGTGGGCTGGATCGTGCTGGCGGCGTTCTTGATGGTGCGGGCGTCGTCGGCGACGGTGTACCTGTCGGCGGTGTTCGTGGCGGTGGTGCTGGGCACGGTGCTGCTGATGCGCACCGCGCGCAGACCGGGTTCGCGCACCGTCTATTACGCGCTGTACGCCGTGGTGGGGCTGGGCGGCGCGGCGACGGCGTGGCTGCTGCGCGACCACATCTTCTCGGTGCTGGGCCGGTCGGCCGACCTGACCGGCCGGGAGCGCATCTGGCAGGCGGTGCTGGCGCGCAGCGCCGAGCATCCTGTCACCGGATGGGGGTTCGCGACGCCCTGGTTGACGAGCGACCCGAACTTCGACGGATGGATCATCGACCACGAGCAGTCGGTGGCGCAGGCGCACAACATGTGGATCGACGTCTCGATGCAGCTGGGCGCGGTCGGGGTGGTGCTGCTGGCGCTGCTGTATCTGGCGTTCATCTGGCGGGCGTGGTTCTTCGCCGTCGACCGGCCGCGGTGGGATCTGCGCGCCGACCGGCCGTACTCGCCGCTGACGCTGCTGCCGACGCTCGTGGCGGGGATGCTGGTGGTGCAGGGCATGGCCGAGTCCGAGCCGCTGCTGATGTGGGGCTGGATGTTCGTGGTGATGCTGGCGTTCAAGATCAAGCAGGCGCCGTTGGTGGGCGTCGGCCCGATCGAGCAGCGGGTGGCGATCGAGCGGGGCGAACTCGTGCCGGATGAGGACGGGGCGCGGGCGTGAACACCGACGAGGCGCCCGGGCGTTGGCTGCCCGAGCTGCTGCGGTCGGCGGGCATGGCACGGGCGTTCACGCTGACGACGATGGCGGCGGTCTTCTCATCGCACGCGATCCAGTGGACGGCGGGGCTGGTCACCTACGTCACGATCGTGGCGGGGCTGTGCGTGGTGGGGTTCGGGATGCTGGTGGCCCGGCACCGCGAGATCTCGCTGCTGCGGCTGGTGCCGGTGTCGCTGGTGGTGTTTCTGGCCTGGACGCTGCTGAGCGTGTTCTGGAGCGAATCGCGCTCCGACACGCTGGTGGGCTGGGTGTCGCTCATGGGGATCGCGTTCCTGGCGATCGTGATCGGTCATGTGCGCGACACGCTGCAGACGGCGCGGGCGCTCGGCGATGTGATGCGGTGGCTGCTGTCGATCTCGTTGGCGATGGAGATCTTCATCGGCATCCTGTCGCGCGCCCCGGTGCACTGGCTGGGCATCGCCGGCGACATCGTGCGGTTCGGGCCGGTGGAGGGCATCTTCGGCACGCGCAACATGCTGGGGTTCGTGGCGGTGCTGGCGCTGGTCACGTTCGTCATCGAGTGGCGCACCGCGTCGGTGCGGCCCGGCGTCGCGGTGTACTCGGTGGCGGTCGGCGGGGCGCTGGCGGTGCTGAGCCGCTCCCCCACGGTGCTGGCGGTGGCCGCGGCGGTGGGTGTGGCGACGGCGGCGCTGGCGTGGGTGCGGCACACCAAGCCCCACGACCGCATGACGCTGCAGTGGAGCCTGGGAGCCGCGGCCGTGGTGGGGGTGGCGGCCGCGTACCTGTTCCGGCATCAGCTGATCGCCGCGGCCGGGCCGGACTTCTCGATCCGCGCGAACCTGTGGCGGGTGCTGTCGTTCTATGTGCGGTTCTACCCGGTGCAGGGGTTCGGCTGGTTCGGGCCGTGGCCGCGCGAGCAGTACCCGTTCGTGTCGATCAACTTCCAGCTGGGCAAGCACTACTCGACGGCGCTCAACGCGTTCGCCGACCTGGTGCTGCAGGTGGGGTGGCTGGGCCTGTTCCTGTTCGTGGCGATGGCCGGCATCGCGGTGATCCGCTCCTGGCTGGTCGCCGGCGAGCGCCGGTCGGTCGTCTACGCGTGGACGCCGCTGATCCTGGTCGTGCTGCTGGTGAACTCGCTGTTCGAAAGCTTCACCCTGTTCGGCGGCGGCTGGATGCTGTTGGTCATCTGCCTCGTCCGCGCCGGCCAGTCTCGGTCGTGGCGGGAGAGGCTGGATGTCACAGCCGACGCGCCGCTACCGGTCGCTCACGAGGAGCCCTGATGGCACGTCGGCGAACCGCCGTCACTTGGCGGCGAACAGGCTGCCACAGCTCGGAGCGATGGTCACGGGCGTCGTGGTGACGGTCGGGCTGAACCGCACCGACAGGGGCCCGAGGCCCCCGGCCGGCAGAGTGCTCGTGAACGAGATGGTGCGTGTCGAACCGCTGGGCACGAACACGCGGATGCTCTCGGCATTGCGCCCCTGCTCGATGCCGACGCGCCGGTCGTACGGCGAGTCTCCGCCCTGGGGGTCGACGGCGGTGATCTCTCCTCCGGGCGGCGCGAAGAAGATGGTATCGAGGATGAAGCTGTTGCGCGGGATTCCGTATCGCTTGTTGCGGATGCCGAGTTGGTACTTGGTCATGCCCTCCAGGGGGGCGCTGTTCGCGACGGTGATGGAGGTCGTCACGGTGCGCGCGGTCGGGTCGCACGTCACCGACACGTTGTTCTTCATGAAGAACTCGAGCTTGCTGTAGGCGGCGTCGTTGACGAAGATGCCGACCTCGGTGGCCTTGGTGTTGTCGGTGGCGAGCGCGCCATCGAGCCCGAGTTCCACCGCCATCGACTGCTCGGCAGCACGCGGGAACCAGACGTGCAGCCGCTGCTCCTTCACCGCGAGCTCGAGCTGATCGAGCATCTTCATGACGTCCCACTTGCCCGATGAGATCTTGTCGAACACCCGGGCGGCGACGTCGGCGAAGAACGCATCCTGTACGGCGTTCACCGGGTAGCGGATGTAGGCGTCGTACAGCAGCGTCTCGACGACATTCTTCGAAGTCAGGTCGCGGCCATCGGCGGTCTTGATCGGCCCGGTGACTTTGAGCATGTACGACAGCACGACCGGGTCGAGAGAGATGACCCCGTCGAGGTGCTTGCCGCTGACGTTGTGCCAGAGTCCGTCGAATGCCTTGGCTGTGGTGGGGAAGTCAGGAGTACGCGAGAAGTTGCCGAAGCCCATGAACGTGTCGGGTTCGTAGAGAGAGGCGGTCTCCGGAGGGACGTCGAGGACGATACGGTCACGGGGAAAGCTGTAGGTTCCAGTTTGGTCAGCGAGTTTCGCCTTGCCGTTGTCGACGTTCACGATCGCCGTCGCCGCAGGGAGGCCGCCGCCACTGCGTACTTCGGCGTTGTTCTGGAAGATCAGCATGTACGTGCGCTTACTGTCCGCACCGGCGAGGTCGAGCAAGGTCGGCAGATAGTGCTGCACATTCTGCAGCAGCGGTCCCGCCTGTTCCATGACGTCGAACAGCGAGCTGATTGCGTCGTCGACGGCTGGCAGCAACTTGCTGCGGTCGACACCGTCGAGTTTGCTCTGGGCGGTCTTGAATGCCTCGTTGATCTTCGGCAGCGAGTCGCTGGCCTCACGGATGGGTGTGATGTCCATCCCGCCGCCGCTGACCGACACTTTGTCGAGTTGCAGCGTGCTCAGCAGCTTGATGCCGGCGGGCAGGGCACCGTCGACGAGGATGCGCGTGGCCTCTGTGGCACGGCGGACGGCGTCGACGTTCTGACCCACCAGGGGAACTCCAGAGGCGACCTCCCACAGCGGGTTCTTCACCGTATCGTCGGCCCGGCGGGTGAGGTCGAGGATCTTCTGCCCGGCGGTCTGGATCTTGACGGCGTCTCCGGATTTGACCTCGTCGGCGATCACCGAAAGTTGGTCTTTCGCCGCCGTGAGGTCGTCTTTCACCGACATCGCCTGAGAGACGAAGAGCCCCACCACGCCACCGAGCACGCAGACGACACCGAGCACGCAGATGGCGGTGATCCATGGCCACCGCCGCCGCTTCCTCGGTGTTGCGTGCGCTGCGCGTCGATCCGCACGATAGCGTCCAGGAGGAGTCTTGGGCACCAGTCGAGATTATCGGCACATCGCTGTGACGGGCCCGAGAGGCGCGCCGGGGCGCCGGGCACACGCCCACGCCGCTCGCATAGAATCGGGGCGCCGTGAACACCGACCGAGATGAGCCCCGAGCGATGCCCAGTCTGCGCCGCATCCTGCGTCACAGCAGCTTCCTGCAGAAGTGGCGGTGGGCGCCGTACTTCCTCAGCTATGCGCTGCTGCGACGCCTGGTGCGGGTGCGGCCGAACCGTATCGTGTTCCTCTCGGACTCACGGGCCGGGTATTCGGGGAACATCGCGTTCCTGCGCGACGAGGTCCGGCGGCAGCAGCCGGACGCCGAGATCATCGGCATCTTCAAGCCCAGCATGCGCGCACGCAGACCTTGGCGTGACATCCTTCGCCTGCCTTGGGTCACCGCCACCGCGCAGACCATCGTCCTCGACGACTTCTACCCGCTGATCTACCCGTTCCGCATCCGGCCCGAGTCACGGCTGTTGCAGGTGTGGCATGCGGCCGGGGCGTTCAAACGGGTCGGGTACAGCCGCCAGGGCCTGCCGGGGGGCCCCACCCCGGGGTCGATCATCCATCGCAACTACACCGACGTCACCGTCAGCAGCGAGGCGGTGCGCGAGAACTACGCCGAGGCGTTCGGGGTACCCCTCTCGCGGGTGAAGCCGCTGGGGGTCGCACGGACGGACGTGTTCTTCGACGAGGGCTTCGTCGCGGATGCCCGTCGCACAGTGCGCGCCCGCTACGGCATTCCCGACTCGAAGCGGATCGCACTGTATGCGCCCACCTTCCGCGGCAACGGCCAGCTGACGGCGACGTTCGACTACGACTGCGTCGACTGGACGGGGCTCGCCCGCGAGCTCGGCGACGACTGGGTGGTGCTCGTCAAGATGCACCCGTTCGTGCAGCCGTTGGCCGCCGCACGACCGGATGTCACCGATGTGGTCGATGTGACCGGCGACCGTGAGATCACGCAGCTGCTGATGGCGGCCGACGTCCTGGTCACGGACTATTCGTCGACGATCTTCGAGTACGCGCTGCTGCGACGGCCGATCGTCTTCTTCTGCCCCGACCTCGAGGAGTACACCGCCGATCGGGACTTCTATCACCCGTTCCCCGAGTACGTGAGCGGCTCGCTGGTCACCGATGGGGCGCACCTGGCATCCGCAGTCCGGTCGGCACGAGCCGGCTCGGCACAGGACGCGTTCCTCGAGCGGTTCATGGGCGCCTGCGACGGCCATTCCACGGAGCGCATCACCCGCGAACTGATCCTCACGCCGCGTGAAAGCGGCAGGCCCGAGGCGGCGGCCCCCGGCGGCAGCACGCCGACGGTGACGCGGGCGTCGGGTGCCATGGCGCTGCGGGTGGCGGTCGCGTATGCGGCGCGCTTCGCTCTGAACCTGGCCTATGCGCCGCTGCGGTTGCTGCCGCGCCGACGCAAGGTCGTGATGATCAGCCGCGAGCACGAGACGGTGCCCGACGATTTCGTCGACCTCGCCGCGGCGATCCGGCGCGCCGACCCGTCGGTGCAGATCGTCACTCTCGTGCGCATGGTGCCCCCGGGTTATCTCGCCAAGATCGGTTACGCGTTCCACCTGCTCACGCAGCTGTACCACGTGGCGACGGCGCGCGTGCTCGTCATCGACACGTACGCGATGGTCGCGAGCCTGCTGCGGCACGGTCCGGAACTCACCGTCATCCAGATCTGGCACGCGTTGGGCGCGTTCAAGAAGTTCGGGCTCAGCATCCTGGGTCACCACGAGGGGCGCGACCGGCGCCTGGCGAAAGCGATGCGCATGCATCGGGGCTATGACGTCGTGCTCGCCAGCGGCGAGGACTGCCGGCCCGCCTTCGCCGACGCGTTCGGCACCGACCCCGCCCGGGTCACGGTCGCCCCGCTCCCCCGTGTCGATCGCCTGCTCGACCCCGAACGTGCTGCACGGATCCGGCGACGTGTCTACGAGGTGCACCCGCACCTTCAGGGTGCACGGGTTGCCGTGTTCGCCCCGACGTTCCGGCTCGACGGAACCGTCACCGTCGATGCGACGGCCTTGGATGCCGCGCTGGCGGCTGTCGGCGTGCACCTGGTCGTGAAGGTGCATCCGCTGATGCCGGTCGACTTCGGCCCGGGCGTCGACGTGGCCGAGGGGTTCTCGACGCAGGAGCTGCTGCAGGTCGCCGACCTGTTCATCACCGACTACTCCTCGGCCCTGTACGAGGCCGCCGTACTCGGGATTCCGAGCTACTTCCTCGCCCCCGACCTCGACGAGTACATCGCCTCTCGCGACTTCTACCTGGACTACCGGCACGACCTTCCCGGCCCGATCGTGCGTGACATCCCCGCACTGGCGAGCGCCATCGTCGCCGGCGCCGGCACCGCCGAGGCTGCCCGCACGTTCGCCGCACGCTGGGTGCAGGCGCCGACCTCTGCGGCACCCACCGCGTGCGCCGACCGGATCGCGGCCGTGGTCATCGATGCCGTCGATTCCGGCCGCCCAGAACCCACCGAGTAGGGACCCCGAACAGGGGCGCCCGAATCGGACCCCATCGCGGAGGGGCTACCCCGCGGGGTCACCCCAGACGGCCGCCGAATAGGATGAGCAGAGCGCCGCGATCCGGCGCATCGACCACAGGAGTACGCATGCCCGATCGCCCCCGCACTGTCGCCGTCGTCCTGGCCGGAGGGATCGGGGTCCGTGTGGGATTGGGCATCCCGAAGCAGCTCATCAAGATCGCCGGCAAGGCGATCGTCGAGCACACGGTCGAGGCGCTCAGCGCCAGCCCTCTCGTCGACGAGATCATCATCATGATGAATGCGGCCTCGCTCAGCGAGCTCGACCACCTGCTCTCAGCCGACCGGTTCCCCAAGCTCAGCCGCATCCTTCCCGGCGGCCCGACGCGCAGCGACACCACCCAGCTCGCCCTTGCCGCCATCGACGGTGACGACACGAAGGTTCTGCTGCACGACGCGGTGCGCCCCTTCATCGACCAGCGGATCATCAGCGATTGCGTTCAGGCTCTGGACCGTTTCGACGCCGTCGACACGGCCATCGCCTCGGCCGACACCATCATCCGGATCGATGGGGACGGTCGCATCGCCGACATCCCGGATCGCTCCACGCTGCGCCGGGGGCAGACCCCGCAGGCGTTCCGACTGGCGACGATCCGTCGCGCGTACGAACTGGCATCCGCCGACCCGGACTTCCACGCCACCGACGACTGCGGCGTGGTGTTCCGGTACCTGCCGGAGGTGCCGATCCACGTGGTCGACGGCACCGCCGAGAACATGAAGGTCACCGAGCCGATCGACGTGCACATCGCCGACAAGCTCTTCCAGCTGCAATCGGCGTCCCTCGCCCTCGACACCCGTCCCGAGAGCCTGCCCGACCTGACCGGCAAGGTGGTCGTCGTGTTCGGCGGCAGCTACGGCATCGGAGCGAGCATCGTCGTGCAGGCGCAGAACGCGGGGGCGACCGTGCGTGAGTTCAGCCGCTCGACGACGGGCACCGACGTCACCAGCGCGAAACAGGTGCGCACGGCGCTGCGACGCGTGGCCGACGAGCTGGGACGTGTGGACGTGGTGGTGGTCACCGCCGGCGTGCTCAAGGTCGCTCCGCTGGCCGAGACCACCAAGCGCGACCTGCGTCTGACCATCGAGACCAACCTGACCGCACCGGCGATGATCTGTCGCGCCGCCTACCCGCACCTGCGCTCCAGCGGCGGGCAGATCATCCTGTTCACCTCGAGTTCGTACACCCGCGGGCGTGCCGGATACAGCACGTATTCGGCCACGAAGGCCGGTGTCGTGAACCTCACCCAGGCCTTGTCCGAGGAATGGGCGGCCGAGGGAATCCGGATCAACTGCATCAACCCGCAGCGCACGCACACCCCGATGCGGACGGCGGCGTTCGGCGAGGAGCCTGCGGACACGTTATTGGATGCAGAGGATGTGGCGCGCGTGACATTGAACGTCGCGGCATCCGACCTGACCGGTCAGATCGTCACGGTGCAGGTGGCCGCGATGCGGCGGTGAGCGTGCCGCCACCATGCCCGACGTCATGATCACTTCGAGAGTAGGCAGCTCGCCAGCAGGCGAGCGTGCCGCGTGAGTAACTGTGCATTCCACAGCGTTCGATGGAACAATGACCCGAAGGGCCCGGGCACAGGTTTCCACACGCGAACCTCGCCGCGGCGAGCGGGAATTGCACGTCGTAGCTGACTGAACTGCCTTCGGCGCATTCTGTCTTGTTGCTGATCCCATGTGTCACAGCCCGTTCGGGAGAGAATCTGCCGTGTAACACCGTCGGATACGACGCTGTTGACCCGTCCCGCATGTGCCCACAACCGGTGTAGCACCTGCTGCCCGAAGTAGTCGGGCGTCTCCACTTTGACGGACTCCGCATCGCCGGGGCGAATCTCGACAGCTCCAGGGTCGGTCGTCATGACCAGCAACTCGTCGCGCCGCCTCAGTGCACCCACCCACGCCGGAATCGACCTGCCGGCGAGGACTTGGAGAAGGAGTCGTGACTCCAACGGAAGGGCAGTGGCGTCGTATTCGAAGAGGCGCCGTTCGCTCACATGCCTTGCGCAATCCGCCAGCACTGCCAGCACCACCTCGCGCTCGGCGGACCCCAACACCCGCGCATAGCCCTCAGCAGTCATCTGCACGGGCAGGATCCACTGACATTCGTACAGAAACATCGACTGCAGCCACTCCGGAACAGCGCCGTTGGCCGCTGCGCGGACCATCAAAGGGACATAGCCGTCGCGGAACCGCTCGATGTAAGAGTCCGGCCGATTGCGGAACTGATCGACGGCTGAATCCCCTGCTGCACGCTTGCGGTACACGTATCGCGCATCCGCAACGATTCCCATGACCGGCGCTTCGTCCTCGCCAAGAAGGTACTCCGCCACGAACAGCGCGTCTTCCGAGGCATGCAATCCACGCCGAAAGGAAAGCTCACGCTTCACAATCCTCTCTCGCTTGAAGAACGCCGAAGCGACATTAAGCTGGAAGAAATCAGGATACTGCGCCATGGGGACGCGCCGATTCCCCGCCATGAAGCGGAACTTGAGCGCGTGCACATCGCGCGGCTTGGTCTCTGGCTCACGCAGGCGGACCAGCCGCGTGGTTGCAAACGCGACGTTGCTCCCGTGTCGCTGTAGAAAGCGGGCGACATTATGAAAGTAGTCGCGCGAGAAAAAGTCATCAGAGTCCGGAAAGGTGACCCAGTGCCCGCTGGAGGCAGCCAACCCGGCATTGCGGGCGGCACTCACTCCCTCGTTATCCTGCCTGATCACCGACCCGCGCACGCCTGCGCGATCCAGCCAGTGCTTGGCGATCTCTCCCGAACGATCGGGGGACCCATCATCGACGAAGATGATCTCGAGTTCATACGCTCCCGGACGTTGCGCGGACAGGCTGCCAAGCAGGTCCGGCAGGTATCGCTCAACGCGATACAGCGGAATCACCACACTGAGTAAGGTCATCGATGATTCTCCATATCCGACTCGCGACCGTTCAAGGGGAGTACTGGAACGCCGACAAGAGCATTGTCCCGAAGTACGCGCTGGCCACCGTACCCACAATCAACGTGATCACCCACGCCCAGCGGGAGGTCTTGATGGTCGCGAGCGGAAGGAGGAGCGGGAAGAGAACGAGAAACTGGCGCGATTCGCTCCAGAAGAACGTCGCTCGCGTGACCACAAGCGCAGCAGCGACGATAGTATACAACACAATCCAGCTGTATCCCGGCCACCGCCATCGCCCAGCCAGCATGATAACCAGAAGGACAAAGGCGACCACGATGGGTAGGTAGATGTCCATGGACACGAGATAAGAGTCGTTCGTCGTTAAGTAGTAGTGCGCCTGAAGGACGAGCTCCCACGGTTTCCCGAATCGAAGGTTCCAATCGCGCTGGATCGCGAAGTATCCGAAGAGGTCACCGGTGCGGTACGCGATGTAGATGAGGTAAACGCCGGTTCCCAGTGGTGCAAGACCCGTCGACACCCACCAGCGCCACTGCCTCGGCTTGTGGCAAAGATTCACGAACGACCACACCATGACCACCAGGATCAGCGGGAGCGCAGACGGGCGGATCAGGCCGGCTAGACACGTCGCCACTGCAGCCGCGACCGGTTGCTTACGCAACAGGAATAACAGACCGAAGGCCGTCGCGGCTGTAAACAAGCCCTCGGGGTAGCCCATCACGAGCACGATGCTCTGTGGCATCGCCCCCCAGAGCATCGCAAGCACGAAGCCGACAGTCACCGAGTGAAGGTGCTTGCCGATGAGGAAGATCGGCACAGCGGCCACGACAGCACCCGCGATGCCGATCATGAGCATCGCAGCACCGGTCGACACGAATGGAAGTGCAGCCAGCAGCTTCGCGGTCATCGGATACAGAGGAAAGAACGCCAAGTTGGACGGGGTACCATCATCACGGCCAAGCTGATAGCCGCGCGTGATGATACCCCGATACCAGGTGGCATCCCACTCGAGTAGGTGTGCGGAGCCCTTATCGAATCCCACCACGACGAAGAGGACAAGGACCGTCGCTATGCGCTGCGCAACAGCGGTCACGAGTACATACCACACCGCATGGTGTGACATGTGATCCAACACTCGACGGGATGCCGAGTGCCAACGACTGCGAAGATTCGCGGCAGCGTACTCGCGACGATCGACTTGCGCGCGGACGCGGGAGGTTTGAGGCGCCACGTTCATTCCGAATTACAACTCGCCGGGCGTTGCCGCTTGCTTATCGAGTTCATCCAAGATCTTGGATGTGCGTGTTGCCGACGAACTCCGACGCGGTGCATAGACGATCAGCGAGTGGAAGACGAATCGGACAATGAACGCGACCGCGAGCGTGATCCCCGCCGCTATGACGCTAGAAACGTGCCATTCGTTGACGAGGAGCGCGATCAAGGGAATGCGCACCAGCGCTTCGATATTGTTGAACGCAAAGGACTTTGCAAAGCGTGACCATATACCTGACGCGTCCGCGGTCATGTCGCGGAAGACGAAACGCTCCTGCAGAAGGAAGTTGCCGACGATGGTCACCTCGGCGCCGATGATCGCGGCGGGGATGTAGTGGACGCCGAACTGGATCAAGAACCACATGATGCCGAGGTTCGCTACCGCGCCGAACCCGCCGATGAGTGCGAACAAAGACATCTTGCCGAAGCGGAGCGCCGCGAGCTGGACGAGGAAGTGCAGGCCTTGACGGAGAGACGCCTTCGACTCCCCTGCGTAGCGTGAGGCGAAGTGGAATGGGACCTCGGCGACACGCACCGCGCGGCGCGCGAGCATCTCCAAGAGAATCTTGAACCCCCGTGGCTTCAGCCCCCTGACGTCCACGGCGTTCCGGTCGACCAGGAAGAATCCCGTCATCGGGTCGGTGACATCGCGGAGCCGGATCGGGAACATGGCGCGCGTGACCAGAGTTGAAAGGCGCGACACCAGCACCCGGGACCGGTCAGCGAGCCCATGAGCGGAGCCAGCTCCGACGTACCTCGATGCAACCACCACGTCCGCGTCACCCTCGCGGTAGCGTGCGTACAGCTTGGGGATATCCTCGGGCGGGTGTTGCAGGTCGCCATCCATCACGACGCAGATGTCGGCCTGCGCCGCGTAGATACCCTCCACGACAGCACCGCCGAGACCGCCCGTTGGTGTGTCCCGCTTGATGAGTTTGACTGGAAGCGACGCGGTCTCCATCACCGACCGAACCACGTCGGCAGTGTCGTCCGAGCTGTCGTCTACGAAGATGACCTCGGCATCAATCCCCTGCACAGATGCCGCGACGCGGCGAACGAGTTCGGCCACATTCGGTGCCTCGTTATAGGTCGGTACGATGATCGATAGTTCCATAGTTTCCGTTCAGGGAAAGACGGCTGCCCGCGTGGTTGCGTGATGCACTCCTCGGGCGGCGTGGCGGCTAGACGCGGCCTCACGCAAGCTCCGAACGTGCCCGACTGTGTGAAGCGAGTTGATCGTCACGGCGATGCGCTTGGGGACAGCAGCGGCGCAAGCACGGATTGCTTGGACACCATCGGAGCGATCCATCCTACCATGCTCTCCATTCATGTCCCGGATGGGTTCGGCGTGGCGGATCTCAAGAGCACGCGTTCACGGAGGGGTGCTCGACGCGTGATGTCGAGCATCGCCTCGAAGACACGCTCTCGGTTTCGGCCATCCCGAACCGGGAACGTCCGATCGACCCGCTCCGCGTATTCGGCTGTCATACCTTGACGCAACGCCGATTCCACTGCAGAGACAACCTGGGGGACACTGTCACAGACCGGCCCGAATCCATCGCGCTCGTATTTGAAGTATCCGGGTCGCTCTGTATGGCCGACGAAATACTCATCACGATCGAACTGGAAGTACGCCATCGGCAACCTGATATACGCCGCATTGAACGCCATCGAAGAGTAGTCGGTGATGAGCATCCGTGCGCGGGTCAGGACATCGCGCACATCCACATCGTCGTACGAGGCGACCGCCACACCGTCTGGGAGCGGGAAGCTCGGCAGATAAACTCCCATGTTGGGATGAGGCATGAAGAGAATCGTGCACTCTGCCTCTATCACTGACGGGTGAACGGCAAGGGCACCCAAAAGTTCGGAGAACCGTTTCGCATATTCCGTTTCGAGGAAGTCATCGATTCCATTTCGGTCTCCGGACGATTTCCCCATCCCGCTGACGAGATAATTGCGCCACGTCGGCATGACAACGACGAGATCCTTCTTTTCGTCGGGAGTCGCTTCTGAGCGCGATTGGAGCACATCGAACCGAGGAAGCCCCGTCAACCGGACCTCCTTCGTGCCGTGCTTGAACGGCGACGGACTCGTGATGTACTCGAACTCATCCCGGGTCGACGTTACGAAAAGGTCAATCTGCTTTCCGTTCAGCCAGGAGGATATATCCCCTTTGATGACACCATGCTGCAGGAACGTGAACTTGTATCGGCCGGGCCTGTACTTCCGGGGCAATGCATGTGTCACAAAGCGGTCAGCGTGACTGGATGCCAGGTGTTGCGCGTGGATAAGGAGAGCGTAGAACTCCGCGGTGCCATACTCTACAAGACGGGCGCCGGCAGCGTTCATGCGGGGCCAGTCCGGGGAGTCGCGCCGGAGGACGAACCAGGCATTGACTTCGGGATGGCGATCGCGCACCCACCAGTAGAGATCCTCTGCGCTGTCGTTCGCCAGGTTGTCGCGGTCGATGAACACCCAGGCGTCGGCAAAGCGACGCGCGAGGTAGCGCGAGTGAACTGCGAGATCGCGCCGCACAAGCGCGAGCCCACCTCGAGAAAATCGGCGCCTTGCCGCCTTTCCCGCTCGGGTCAGGATCCGCTGCGAAGATCCGGCCCATGTCCTGCCCCGAATCGATGTCGATCCGAGTTCGAACGCAGGTGTCAATTTGCGCGGCGCATCATGAATTTGGTGGATCGGCACACCGTTGAGGGTCAAGAGCACTACCACGTCGTCTGGCACCCAGATCGTACGCTGCCACACGATGGGGCGACCAACGTACTCAAGCCCCTGGTCCTTGACGTGGATCGCTGAGGCAGGGGTGCGCTCAGGTCCTATGAGCAGAAGCTCATCTGGCGTATCCCCGACGTATCGGTACACCAGCGATGCGAGGCCACGCTCGCTGTCGACGGGTCCGCGATAGACGACTGAGTGTCCAGAACCGTGCTTCACGAGCCATAGCGCCTCGCGCATCCATGGAGTCACGGGCATCAAACGGAAGTTCAAAATGAGGTCGTCGTCGACATGCTGGAGGTACTCAGGTACGAGGGTCTTCAGCCGCTCGTACATGGCGTCAGGAAACTCCGCGTTGCGAACAGCGGCACTCTGCGAACTCTTGAGGATCCAGTACTGGTCATAAAGGAAGATGTTCTGCGCCCAGCGCGGCACCGCTCCCTTCAGCGTCATCGCCTCTTCGATCACGCCACGGAAGCCGACCTCGATCGTGTCCACGTACTTCCGGGGGTCGTTGGCGCTCTTCTGAATCGTGGACGAGCTGTCAGCCCGCTGCCGGTAGAGGTACTTCGCCGCGGGCAGGAACTGCACAACAGGCCGCGGCGTATTGAGGAGGTACCGCGAGACGAAGCTCGTGTCCTCGAATCGCAGCCGCAGATTCTCGGGAAATGTCAGCTCCGCCCGACGGATGATGTCACGTCGGAAGAACCCAGACGTGGCGTGCGGCTGAATCCAGTCTGGGGACTCGTCGAGGTCGACAATACGGGCACCAGATCGGAACCGTAGGTCAAGGGCGTGATTCTTCTTGACCTTCCCCGTCTCCTCGTACCACATCAGCAGCCGCGTCGACACAATGGCCGGTTCCTGCCCGTGATGCGCCGCGTCCGCGAGGCCGTGGGACACGACCTCGAAGTAACGATGGTCGAGGACATCGTCGGGATCCGGGAAGGTCACCCATTGCCCGGTGGCGTGGCGGAGCCCTTCGTTCCGAGCGCTCGCCTGTCCACCGTTCTCCTTGCGGATCAGCATGATGGAGTCGCCGTGGCGACGTGCGAAATCCTCAGCGACCGCTGCAGTTCCGTCGGTCGATCCGTCATCGACCAAGATGATCTGAAGCTGGTCGAGACCGATCGACTGCGTCACCAGAGACTCGAGAAACTCCGCGACGTACGGCTCCACGTTGTACATGGGTGAGATGACGGAGAAGGGTCGGGGCACTGGTCTCGCAATCGTCACGGGGTGAGGCGTGGCCGGCGCCACGGAACCCGTACATTGTAGGGAACGCACTTGAGTTTCACCTGGGCGCACGTGTTCGCTCGGGGCCATGAAGCGGAGCGCGGTCAGTGATCGGGGGTCCGCACAAGTTGGTCGGCTGCCCGCTTGATGTCCGCTGTCAGCGACCGCACGAACGTTCCCGACAGGTGGCCACGGTCGAAGTAGACGATCACGCCGCCGAGCACCGAGTAACACGTGTTTCCCGCGCAGATTCGGTCGGTCAGATCGAGCATCTTCAGGTTCGGTCTCGACATGGTGGCGGCGACGTCAGCGAGCGGGTCGACCTGCTCACGCGCTCGCGTTCCGTCGCAGTCGGAGAGATCGTCGAGGTGCGCGCCGACGCAATCGGGAACATTCTTGAGCTCGGTCGCATACGGCGTGTCATGCAGCACCAGCACGGGGGTACCGGCATTGGTCCAATCAGTGAGGATGCGTTTGTAAGCCTCACCCGCGGCAGCCCACGTCTGTTCGCGGGTCTTTCCGGGCATTTTCTCCCACGTGCGGTTGGAGAAGACGACGAGGTCGTAGCCCTTCTTCGGCACCTCGGCGATGACGTTCTTGTTCCAGTCAAGGCAGTTCTGCGACCGCTCCGGCGTTCCGTAGTCGACCAGGACGTCCACGGTGTAACACTCGGAGATGAGGTAGGTCGTGATCGACCAGTCCTCGGTCTTGGCGATCTCCTCCAGCGCGGGCAGCCAGTGGCCCGCGTGCGAGTTGCCGATGAGCGCAATCTGCTTCGCGTGGGGATCGTTGCTGCCGTAGTGACAGGTCTTCAGGTCGCTGAAATCGCCGACAATCCAACAACCGTCCTTGTAGGGCGCCGGCTTGTCCTCCTTCGCGAACACCGGCGACGTGAGGAGTTTTTCGCCGTGCGGTGAGCACGAATCGCTGTTGACCAGCGCGCGCGACCCGAAGCACGAGTCAGGGTCGTTGAGGGCGTGGTCGAGCTTCGCCTGCGCCGCGGCGGACTGCGCGTTGACAGTGGCCACGACAGCAGCCGACGCGAGACCGATCACGACCATGCCACTGACGGCGAAAATGAATGAGCGGCGAAGCGGTTGGCCGAGGGGCTTACGCCCACGGAAGCGGTCCTCGATGAAGACCTTCGTGAGCCACGCGAGCGCGAAGGCACCGACGATCGCGAGCACCTTTGCCGTCCGGTGAGGATCGTGGCCGAGCGCGTAAGGCAACAAGACCAGTGCCGGCCAGTGCCAGAGATACATGCTGTACGACACATCGCCGACGAGTTGCACGGGCTTCCACGACATCGCACGCAACGGCGACAGTGGTCCCCGCTCGATCGCCGCAAGAATCACCAACGCGGTTCCTGCGACCGGCAGCGCAGCCGTGTAGCTGGGGAACGGCATCGCACCCGTGAACGAGAGCGCCGCAATCGCGATCATCGCGAGACCGCCGTAGGCGATCACCAGACGCGCCGGCCGATGGCCGTCGAGGCGACGCTGCACCCACGGGAAGACGCATGCCGCCAATCCCCCCAGCCCGAGCTCCCATGCGCGGGTCCACGAGACGAAGTATGCGGACGCCGGGTCGGTGGCGGTGATCCAGATCGATGCCACCAGCGAAACAGCGACGATCACGGCGATGGCAGACCCGACCGCCACTCGGTCGGCGTTGCGTGTGCGCCGTCGGATGAACCAGATGGCGAACAGCACGACGATCGGCCAGACCAGATAGAACTGTTCTTCCACAGAGAGCGACCAGAAGTGCTGCACTGGGCTCGGCGCATCGTCAGCGGCGAGATAGTCGACCGCCTGCCCTGCGAGGAACCAGTTCTCGATGTAGGCCGCCGCGGCCGCAACCTGCTTGGCAACATTCGTCCAGACCGTCTGCGGGGACCACAGCACCGTCGCAACAAGAGTGACCGCGAGAACGAGGAACGACGCCGGCAACAGTCGCCGGATGCGACGCCCCCAGAACTCCGCGAGCTGACGACCGCTCCGCGGCGGCTTCGTCACCAGGTGGCTGGTGATAAGGAAGCCCGAGATCACGAAAAAGACGTCGACGCCCACAAAGCCGCCGGGAACACGGCCTGGGAAGAAGTGGTAGATGACGACGAGGAGGACGGCGAGCGCGCGAAGTGCCTGGATGTCGGCGCGCACCGGAGTGGGCCGACTCGTGGCCGCCGGATCAGAGATACTGCCGTCGCCGGTGCGCGAAGTGCGCACGACGAAATCGGGCTTCTCCGAGACTGTCACCCCGGGAGTTTACGCGACCCGCCCTGTGTGAACCTGGGAGCACATCGCGCGCCTGCGGCCTCTGCCAGGATGGTTGTGTGAAGGGCATCATCCTCGCCGGCGGCTCGGGCACACGGCTGCATCCGATCACCCTCGGGGTCTCGAAGCAGCTGATCCCGGTCTATGACAAGCCGATGGTCTACTACCCACTGTCGACCCTGATGCTGGCCGGCATCCGAGACATCCTGATCATCACCACCCCGCACGACGCGCCCTTCTTCGAGCGGCTGCTCGGCGACGGCTCGCAGTTCGGCATCAGCCTCTCGTTCGCGCAGCAGCCCTCACCCGACGGGCTCGCCCAGGCGTTCACGATCGGGGCGGACTTCATCGGCGGTGACAAGGTCGCCCTGGTGCTCGGCGACAACCTGCTGTACGGGCCGGGGCTCGGCCGACAGCTCACGCGGTTCTCTGACGTGCACGGCGGCGCCGTGTTCGCCTACTGGGTCTCGCAGCCCGAGGCGTACGGCGTGGTCGAGTTCGACGCCGACGGCCGGGCCGTCTCGCTCGAAGAGAAGCCCGGGCAGCCCAAGAGCAACTACGCGGTTCCGGGACTCTACTTCTATGACAACGACGTCATCGACATCGCCCGCGGCCTGCAGCCGAGCGCCCGCGGCGAGTACGAGATCACCGATGTGAACCGCGCCTATCTCGACCGCGGCACGCTGCAGGTCGAGGTGCTGCCGCGCGGCACAGCGTGGCTCGACACTGGCACGTTCGACCAGATGACGGATGCCGCCGACTACGTGCGCACCATGGAACGCCGCACCGGCATGAAGATCGGATGCCCCGAAGAGATCGCGTGGCGGCAGGGGTTCCTCACCGACGAACAGCTGCACGAGCGGGCCGACTCGCTGGTGAAGTCCGGCTACGGCTCCTACCTGCTCGACCTGCTCCACCGGGGGCGCTGAGTTCTCGGGCACCGCGTCGGCTCTCGGCTTGCTCCACCGCTGGCCGCCGGCCGGCGATCACCGCGATCTCGTCGGCACGCTTTCAAGGTCGGCACGCTTTCAAGAGTGCAGGGATGACGCCCGCCCGTCGCGCCTAATGCTTTTAATTCGAGCCATTATGAGCTAGAATGCTCGTAATTGCGTGCACAAGGAGCAGTCATGATCCGTCCTCCTGCGGCAAAGGTCGTCCGCTCTGCCGCCACCATCGGTGAACAGTTGGGAGCGTGGCGGCGATTGCAGGGTCTGACCGCACAACAAGTCGCCGAGCGGGCAGGTGTCGGGCGCGCAACGATCACCAAGATCGAGGCGGGCGACCTCGGTGTCGGATTCGGAGCAGTACTGGCCGTCGCGCGCGCGCTCGACGTGCTCGACCGCATCGTCACCGCGACCGATCCGTATGAAACCGATCTCGGCCGTGCCCGCGCCGACCAGATCCTTCCCAAGCGCGTGCGCTCATGACCGAGGTCGTCGTCTACACCGAGCTCGCAGGTTCAACGTCCGAGGTCGGCAGACTACGAACCTCCGTGCGCAACCGGAGACTGTCGACGACCTTCGACTACGCCGACACATACCTGTCACGGCACGGCGGATACGCACTCGAGCCCGCGCTCCCACTCGTCCGCGGCCCACACCACTCTGCACAGGGGCTCCCTCGGGCACTGCAGGATGCTGCTCCTGATCGCTGGGGACGGAATCTGATAGCCAAGCGAGAGCGAGCGCTGGCCCGACGTGAGCAGCGCTCAGCACGCACACTCGACGACGTCGACTACCTTCTCGGAGTCTCTGACCAGACCCGCCAGGGCGCCCTACGCGTGGCAAAGACTGCGGGCGGTGAGTTCGAGCATCCCGGCACCGATGTACCGAAGCTGGTCGCACTCCCCCGACTCATGCGCGCTGCCGAAGAAGCCGGTCGAGACGATCCTCCCGAAGAAGCCCTCAAAGCACTTCTTGACGCCGGTTCGGGCTCACTGGGTGGAGCGAGGCCAAAAGCATCGATCGCCGACGATGAGCGACTACTGATCGCGAAGTTCGGACACAGCGCAGATGAATGGGATGTCATGCGCTGGGAGAAGATCGTACTCGACCTCGCCGAACACGCCGGGATCGCATGCCCCCGCTCATCCCTTGTCGAGGTGTCAGGCCGGGCCGTCCTTCTCATTGAGCGGTTCGATCGCGAGACCGGGCATCGCATCGGTTACATCAGCGCGTTGACCCTGCTGGAGGCCGACGACGGCGAGACTCATGATTACCTCGATGTCGCCGACGCTCTCAGCACTGTCTCGCCCCAGGCATCAGCAGACCTTGCCCAACTATGGGCCCGCATCGCCTTCTCTGTGGCGGTCCACAACACAGATGATCACCTGCGCAATCACGGGTTCCTTCGCGCAAAGAACGGCTGGCGACTGTCACCGGTCTTCGATGTGAATCCGGATCCTGACCAGCACTCGCGACGCACCACGATCGCAGGCGCCACCGACCCTGTCGACGAAGCACGTGCACTGCTCGACTGTGCCCCACTGTTCGGTCTCACACCGGAGCATGCCCACGCGACCATCACGCGGGTCATCGAAGCCGTGTCTTCGTGGCGTACACGAGCACATGCACATCGCGTCACCGATCACGAGATCACGCGCTTCGCACCCGTTTTCACTCAAGGCCTCGACGCGCTGGCCACCGTGCTGTGATCACGGCGTCTGCGAGGATGGAATGAGACCTCTTCACGAAAGGCCACCATGGCTCATCTGCTCGTGACCGGAGGGGCCGGGTTCATCGGCTCGAACTTCGTGCACCACGTCATCCAGAACACCGACCACACGGTCACGGTGCTCGACAAGCTCACCTACGCCGGCAACCGCGCGTCGCTCGAGGGGCTGCCGGACGACCGGTTCACGTTCGTGCAGGGAGACATCGCCGACGCGGCCCTCGTCGACGAACTGTTCGCGGATGTCGACGCGGTCGTGCACTACGCCGCCGAGTCGCACAACGACAACTCGCTGCACGACCCGCGGCCCTTTCTCGACACGAACATCGTCGGCACCTACACGCTGCTCGAGGCTGCCCGCCGCCATGGCACCCGCATCCACCACATCTCCACCGACGAGGTGTACGGCGACCTCGAGCTCGACGACCCGGCCCGGTTCACCGAGGAGACCCCCTACAACCCCTCGTCACCGTACTCGTCGACCAAGGCCGGATCCGACCTGCTCGTGCGCGCCTGGGTGCGCTCGTTCGGGGTGCAGGCGACCATCTCGAACTGCTCGAACAACTACGGCCCCTACCAGCACGTCGAGAAGTTCATCCCCCGGCAGATCACGAACGTCATTCGCGGCATCCGTCCCAAGCTCTACGGCGCCGGCCGCAACGTGCGCGACTGGATCCACGCCGACGACCACTCCTCGGCGGTGCTCACCATTCTCGAGAAGGGCCGCATCGGCGAGACCTACCTGATCGGCGCCGACGGCGAGAAAGACAACAAGACCGTCGTCGAGCTGATCCTGCGGCTGATGGGCCAGGATCCCGACGCCTACGACCACGTCGCCGACCGGGCCGGGCACGACCTGCGATACGCGATCGACTCGAGCAAGCTGCGCACCGAGCTCGGCTGGCAGCCTCGGTTCCGCGACTTCGAGGCGGGCCTTGCCGACACCATCGCCTGGTACCGCGAGCACGAGGACTGGTGGGCGCCGGCGAAGGATGCCACCGAGGCGTTCTACGCCTCGAAGGGGCAGTGAGGCACCCGCCATGACCGAATACGGCAAGGCGCTGGCCGCGACGACGACACCGATCCCGGGGCTGACGGTGTGGGAGCTGCCCGTCCACGGCGACAACCGCGGCTGGTTCAAAGAGAACTGGCAGCGCGAGAAGATGACCGCCGAGGGCCTGCCCGATTTCGGCCCGGTGCAGAACAACATCTCGTTCAACGATGCCGTCGGCACGACCCGTGGCATCCATGCCGAGCCATGGGACAAGTTCGTCTCGGTCGCCACCGGCCGCATCTTCGGCGCATGGGTCGACCTGCGCGAGGGGCCCTCGTTCGGCACGGTGTTCACCTGCGAACTCGACCCGTCGCGCGCCGTGTTCGTGCCGCGCGGCGTCGGCAACGCCTACCAGACGCTCGAACCCGACACCGCCTACGTCTACCTGGTCAACGACCACTGGTCGCCCGACGCACAGTACACGTTCCTGAACCTCGCCGACAAGACCGCCGCGATCGCCTGGCCCATCCCGCTCGATCGTGCCGAGTTGTCGGCGAAGGATGCCTCGCACCCCCGCCTCGCAGACGTCACACCCGTGCCACCGCGCAAGACCCTCGTGGTCGGGGCGAACGGGCAGCTCGGTCGGGCGCTGCGCGCCGAGTTCGGCGGCGTGTCGCACGTCGAGTATGCGACGCGAGACGAGATCGACCTGGCTGCGCCCGACCTCGAGTCCCGGCGACGCTGGCGTGACTACGACACGATCATCAACGCCGCCGCGTACACGGCCGTCGACACGGCGGAGACGCCCGACGGTCGCCGGGCGGCCTGGGCGGCGAACGTCGCCGGCGTGGGTGCGCTCGCGCGGGTCGCGGCGCAGAACGGCGTCACGCTCGTGCACGTCTCGAGCGACTACGTGTTCGACGGCACGCTCGACCGCCCCTACCGCGAGGACGACCCGGTGTGCCCGCTCGGCGTGTACGGGCAGACGAAGGCGGCCGGCGACGCGGTGGTCGCCACGGCGCCCCGGCACTACATCGTGCGCACGTCATGGGTGATCGGCGACGGCAAGAACTTCGTGCACACCATGGCGTCGCTCGCCGACCGCGGCATCGACCCGCGCGTCGTCGACGACCAGATCGGGCGGCCGACCTTCACCGACGATCTGGCCCGCGGCATCCGCCACCTGCTCGACACGTCGGCGCCGTACGGTGTCTACAACCTGACCTCGACCGGCGAGCCGGCCAGTTGGGCCCAGATCGCCCGGCAGGTGTTCACGCTCACGGGCCATGACCCCGCGCGGGTCACCGGCGTGTCGACCGAGGACTACTTCGCGCAGGCGTCAGGACCCGTCGCGCCCCGCCCGCGCAACAGCGTGCTCGACCTCGGCAAGATCGCACAGACAGGGTTCATACCGACTGATGCGGTGGCGGGCCTGCAAGCGTATCTGGCCTGAGTGCTACTGCTCGAGCACCTTCAGTGCATCGTCGATCGGGCCGTCGAAGATGACTTCACCCTTGCGGATGACGATGCCGCGGCTGCACAGCTCCTTTACCTGGCCGGCGCTGTGGCTGACGATCATCATCGTGACGCCCTGCTCGGCCATCTCTTTGAGCTTCGCGTTGCACTTGGCGCGGAACGGTGCGTCGCCCACCGACAGCACCTCGTCGACCAGCAGCACGTCGAGCTCGACGTGGATCGCCACGCTGAACGCCAGGCGCATGAACATGCCCGAGGAATAGTGCTTGACCTCTTGGTCGATGAAATCGCCGATCTCGCTGAACGCGACGATCTCATCGAACCGTTCCTTGGTCTCTTTCTCGCTCATGCCCAGGATCGCGGCGTTGAGGAAGACGTTCTCACGCCCGGTGAGGTCGGGGTGGAAGCCCGCGCCGACCTCGATGAGCCCGGCGACCCGGCCGCGGGTGAGCACCTGGCCCTCGTCCGGGCGCAGCACTCCTGAGACCATCTTGAGCGTGGTCGACTTACCCGAGCCGTTGAGGCCCATGACCGCCACCGACTCGCCCTCGTTGATGACGAAGCTGACGTCCTTGAGCGCCTGGAACTGCTGCGACCGCACCGGCTGACGCTTGATCCAGTGGATGAAAGTGTCTTTGAACGATCGCGTGGACCTCTTGTTGAACCACTTCGAGACGTGGTCGAGCACGATGGCCGGCTGTGCCGTGGCAGTACGGAATGCGGTCATCACAGATCCTGGGCGAACGTGCGCTCGAAGCGGCGGAACACGAGCTGGCCAATGAGCGTCACAACGACGATCACACCGATGGAGGCGAGCACATTCCATCCGAAATCGGGCGGCCATCCCAACCGTTTTTCGGGGGCGACCACGGAGTCCCAGATCGCGTGGTGGAAGAACTCGACCGCGACAGTGATGGGGTTGCTCATGAAGATCTCGAAGATCCACTGATGGTGCTCAAGCGGCTTCTGCACCATCACCCAGGTGTACATGATGGGCGATGACCACGTGGCGACCGTGCGGATGATCTCGATGAAGTTCTGCGCGTCACGGAAGCGCACGTTGATCGCCGAGAACGTCAGCCCGACGCCGAGCACGAAGGTCGTCGCGAGGGCGAGGCTCGCCAGCATGAGGCCGACCGACGCGAACGTCGGCACCCAGCCGAAGAGCAGGGCCACGATCAGCAACACGATCAACTGCGGCAGAAAGTGGATGAACGAACCGATCACGGCTGAGATCGGGAACAGCTCGCGAGGGAGGTAGATCTTGCGCACGAGCGCCTTGTTGTCGACCACCGACCGCGTTGTGGCCCCGATGGCCTCATTGAACAGGTTGACGATCACGAGACCGCAGAACATATAGAGCGGAAACAGATCGACTCTGCGGCTCACGCCGATGATGTGCCCTACGACCACGAAATAGACGAGGAACTGCACCGTCGGCCGCACGTACGACCAGAGCCAGCCGAGCACCGAGTTGCGATACCGCAGTGACGTGCCCTTGCTGATCAGCAGGCGCAACAGGTAGCGGTATTTGAAGACGTCGAGGAGCCCTCGGCCCTGACCGGGTGTGTCGAAGGCGCTCTTGTCGAGTGTCATTGTCACGGGTATGTCGTCCTAGCGGCCGCCGCGGACTGTTCGATGGCCACCCGCAATCTTAGTGGAGACCCGTCTGGGAGCCGCCTGCGGCGTTTCGGCACCTCGATTGAGGCGCGTGGCGCCTCGACCATTCACCTCAGGTAGGTGTTCGCCACCCAGCCGGTCGTCGACCCGTAGGTCACCTGGCTCCACGATCCGCTCGTCTTGACGACCTTCACCGCGGCGCCGTTCGGGATCACCCGCAGGACCTTCGCTGACATGTTGCCGGCGGCACGCAGGTTGAGCGCCGCGATCGTCTTCTTCGTCGCGGTGGCCGGCTTCGACGTCGACGCACCTGTCAGGTACGCGTTCGCCACCCAGCCGGTCTTCGACGCGTACGTCACCTGGCTCCACGACCCGCTGGTCTTGACGACCTTGACCGTGGCCCCGTTCGGGATCACCAGTACGACCTTTGCCGACATGCTGCCGCTCGCACGCAGGTTCAGCGCCGCGATGGTCCGCTGAGTGCCGGATGCCGCAGCCGGCGGCTTCGGCGCGGGCGCGGGCGTCGACGTGCCTGTCAGATACGCGTTCGCCACCCAGCCGGACTTGGACCCGTAGGTCACCTGGCTCCACGACCCGCTGGTCTTCAGCACCGTCACCGTGCCGCCGTTCGGGATCACCAGCACGACCTTCGCCGACATGCTGCCGGCGGCACGCAGGTTCAGCGCCGCGATCGTCTTCTTGGTCGTCGGCTTCGGGGCCGGGGTCGTCGGCTTCGGCGTCGGCTTGGGTGCCGTCGTCGGGGTCGGCTTGGGCTTAGGTGTTGTCGTCGGCTTCGGCGTGCTCGTCGCCGTGGGCTTGGGCTTCGGGGTCGCCGTCGCCGTGGGCTTCGGCTTGGGCGTGCTCGTCGCCGTCGGGGTCGGCTTCGGCGTCGCGGTCGCGGTGGGCGTGGGCTTCGGGGTCGCCGTCGGCGCGGGCGCCGGCGTCTCCAGAGCCAGATAGTCGCTGTGCGCCCACAGCTGCTTGCCCCCCACGTTCAGCCGCCACCACACCCCCGACGTGCCGGTGCGGGTGTACTTCTGCCCGATCCTGATCGTCTGCACGCCCGTGTCGCAGTCCGTCGACGGCGCGGTACGCGCGTTCAGCGCCGCCACCGTCACCACCGCGGTGCCCGAGGCGCTCGTCACCGTCGCCGGCTGCGCGCACCCGGTCGACGCCGGCGAACCGCCGCCGCCCCCCGTGGTCGAGGATCCCGCCGCCAGGTACGCCGTCGTCACCCACGCCGTGCCGCCGCCGGAGGTGATCCGCGACCACGCACCGTAGGTGCCGGTGATCGTCACGGTCGCTCCCTTGGTCAGGGTGCTCACGCCCGTGCCGCACAGCGTCGTCGGAGCCTTGCGCACGTTCACCGACGGCACGTTCACCGTCGCGGTCGCACTGCGGCCCGCGACATCCGCCGCCGCCGGAACCGTGCACGCACCCACCTGGGCCGGCGCGCCCTTCGAACCCGACGCCCCGGGAGCGAACCACGCCACGTAGTAGTTGTAGAAGTTGCGGTTGCCGTACGTCGAGCAGGCGTCGCCCGTGCCGTAGCCCGCGGCCAACGCGGCGATGTTCGGGCGATACGGGGTGTAGTTGTACAGGTTCGCGGTCGCCTGGTTCTTGATGAACACCTTCGACGTGCCGCACGACGCGCTGGGCGCCCACTTGATCGTGTTGTACTGACCGGCCCGGTACCCGAACGAACTCGGATACTTCGTGTAGATCTGCATCTGCCGCGACCCCAGGTACACCTGGTTCCAGAAGCCGGCCGCGGCCGCCGAGCATCCCGCCGGCGTGTCGGGGCAGGACTGCCCCATCGCATGCTCGATGTTCCAGGCACTCGGTTTGGTCGAGGTGATCAGCCCCTGCTCTTTCTGCAGCATCACCAGGATCACCTTCGGGTTGATGTGGCACGCGGTGGCCGCACGGTAGATCATGCGTGCCGCGGTCGCGTTCTTCTCGGCCGCGATGGCCGTGCAGTACGTGTCGGCCTTGCGCGCGGTCAAATCGCCCCGGTAGTCCTTCAGGCACGTCGCGCCCTTCGCGCACGAGCCGACCTTGCCGTTCAGAAACGACTGGATCTGCGCCTCGGTCATCGCGTTCGCCCGATAGAACTCGGCGTCGGAGATGATGTACCCGCCGTCGACGATCGTGCCCGGCAGCTCGGCCGCCTGGGCCCGCGGCGCCGGCGCGACCGCCGTCAGCACCGCGGCGCCGAGCACCGCCGACAGCAGGAGCACGACCCAGCGCCAGCGCACGGTCATCAGGGCAGGGCGACGAGCGAACATGTGAACATTGTGGCGGAAGTGACGACTGATTACCACCGGAGTCTGAGATCCACCGGTGCGACACGCCGTATTCAGTGGGTGTTGAGGATGCCTCGGGCCTCAGTTGAGGGATGCCTCGTGATGAGGACGCGCGGGTGTGCGGTGCAGAACTCCTCCACTTTCGATGCCGACGCCCCCGCTACGGGGTTCTGGCCACACGCGACGCCCGGATTGGAGGAGTTCTGCACGCGCGACACCGCGCGGCGGGGCCTGCAGCGCGCCCGTGCCGCGAGCCGGGGCGCGCTTCGACTCCGGCCTCCGGCTTTCGAACACCGGCCGGGGCGACCGGGCCGCCTCAGAGGTCGGCGTGCAGCTGCCAGACGCGGTCGGCGGCCTCACGCCACGAGAACGCCCGGCCGCGATCGCCGGCCAGCACCGCGAGCCGCTCGAGGCCGGCGATCGACGACAGCGCGTCGGCTGCGGCATCCCCCAACGCCTCGGCGTCGTCCGCCCCGTCTCCGACGACCCGTCCGCCCTCGAAGATCACCTCCCGGTGGTCGGCGGATGCCGCAGCCACCACCGGCACACCGAGGGCCATCGCCTCGACCACCCGCCACGGAAAGCCGCTGCGCCGCCCCGGCGCCAGCACGATCGCCGCCGCGTCGAGGATCGCCGCGCGGTCGGCGGCATCCAGCCCCGGCCGCACATGCACCCGATGCTCACCGATCCCCGCCGCCTGGGCGAGTTCGACGATGGCCGGCTCCTCGCCGTCGCGCGCGTCGAGCACGACGATCGGCAGGTCGGCACCCGAGGCCGCGATCGCGCGGAACCCGGCCGCGAGCCCCGACGACGGCGACGCGTCGCCGATCAGCACCATCAGCGCCTCGGGCAGGGTCATCGTGCGACGTCGGCCGACGGCATCCGTCGGCACCGCGAAACCGGCGGGCGCCGCCCCCGCGATCACGCGGATGCGTCCGCCCAGGTCGGTCAGCTCGGCCAGCCGCTCGGCCATCGCGTGCGTGGGCACCACCACGGCATCGGCGTGGCGGCGCACCCGCTTGAGCATCGCCTTCGCCCACGATTGCAGCGCCCGCGGCACCTCGTCGGGGTGTTCCCACGGGCGCAGGTGCCACAGCGTCACCACGGTCTGATCGTGGTCGTTGACCCGGTCGTGCCGCACCAGCGGCGCCAGCAGCGTCGGCGAATGGATGAGGCCGCCGCCCGCGCCCGCGGTCACGCCCAACTGCCACGCCGCCGCCAGTTCGCGCCGGCCCATCGCCATCCGGCGCACCTCGCCCAGGCCCGGCACATCGAGCTCGGCAGCGCCCGCCGGCACGATCGCACCCACCTCGCAACCGCTCGGCCGCGCCTGCACCAGCGCGCGCGCCAACTCGCGCGACGCCGTCGCCAGGTCGGGATGGGTGGCCGTGACCAGCTGGTCGAGCACCACGCGCAGCATCACACTCACGGCGCTCACCCCTTCGGCGCCGGGGTCGGTGTCGGCGGATGCAGCGCCTTGTGCACGAGCTCGTGCACATAGGCGATGTCGGGATGCGTCTGGTCGACGTCCTGCGCCGGGGTCAGCTCGATCGTGGTGACCTTCTGCCCCTTCGCCTTGATCGCCAGGTCGGTGAAGTAGCCCAGCATCGACGAGGGGATGTCGGTCTTGACGAGATGTTCACCGGCCTTCGCGATCTGCTCGAATCGGTTGAGCACCGTCGACGGCGTGAACTGCTTGAGGATCGCCTCCTGCAGCTGGCGCTGCCGCTTCATGCGGTCCCAGTCGCTGGTGGTCTTGCGGCTGCGCGCGTACCACTGGGCGGTCTTGCCGTCCATCAGCTGCGGGCCCTTCTCGATCCACCCGGTGGCCCACTCGTCGACCGGCTGCCCCGGGTATTTCGGCCCGCCGCCCTCGGGCAGCCGCTCGGTGACGGTGATGTTCACCCCGCCCAGGGCGTCGACCAGAGCCGCGAACCCGGCCATGTCGATGAACGCGTAGTACGGGATCTTGATACCGAGCAGCCCCTCCGCGGCATCCTTGGTCGCCTCGACCCCCGGGTCCGAGCCCTGGCGCTGTGCGTCGGGGTAGATCTTGGCGCCGTCGCGGCAGACCTCCAACTCGGTGTTGAGCTGGTTGATCGCGCCGGTCCACCCTCAGTTCGCGCCGGCCTGCCCGGTGTGCACGTCGGGGTACAGCTTGTGCATGGGGCTGTCTTTCGGGAACGGGAAGCCCTCGAGGTCGCGCGGGATGCCGGTGATCACCACGCGTCCGGTCTCGGCGTTGACCGAGACCACCGAGATGGAGTCGAACCGCATCGAGTCGCGGCCCTTTCCGCTGTCGGCACCCAGCAGCAGGATGTTGTAATACCCGTCGGACGGCGGCACCGGCGGCCCCGAGGCCGAGAAGATGCTGCCCAGAGCGCTGCTGAAGGCATCCACTTTGCTGACCAGGGTGCCCGCGGTGGCGCTGGAGGCGACCATCAGCGAAGCCGCCAGCAGCAGGATGCCGAACCGTGCCACCGACCCGGTCTTGACCAGGCGCACCAGCCGGAGCGTGTCGATGGCCAGCACCACCCACAGCACCGCGTAGGCGATGATCAGCAGGGCCACCAGGAACGCGACGACGAACGCGCGGCCGCCCCAGGGCAGCGGCACGGATGCCGTCATGATCGACGCCAACGTCGACGGCGACAGCGCGGCGGTGACGGCGGTGGCGATCAGCAGCACCCACATCAGCACGGTGGCACCCAGACCGAACCGGCCGAGCCGGCGGTTGCCCGCGAGCACCTGCGCCGATCCGGGGCACAGGAACCCCAGCTGCACGAGCAGCCAGCCGCGCCGGGTCATCACGTCGGTGTCGTCGACGTCGGGGTAGCGCATCGGCTGCGCCTCGACCACATGACGCGGTGCCGCGGCCCGAGCGGCCGCGATCGTGGTCACAGAGACTCCTTGAGGCGACGGTTCTTCTGCTCGACCTGCGCCGTCAGATCGCGGGCGTACGCCTCGACGCGGTCGGCGATCGCCGGGTCGGATGCGCCGAGGATGCGCGCGGCGAGGATGCCGGCGTTGCGGGCACCGCCGATCGACACGGTGGCGACCGGGATGCCGGCGGGCATCTGCACGATGCTCAGCAACGAGTCCATGCCGTCCAGGGTCGCCAGGGGCACCGGAACGCCGACCACGGGCAGCGCGGTGACCGAGGCGAGCATGCCCGGCAGGTGCGCGGCTCCCCCGGCGCCGGCGACGATGACCTTGAGTCCGCGGGCGCGGGCGCCGCGCCCGTAGTCGACGAGCTTGTCGGGGGTGCGGTGCGCCGAGACCACCTCGACCTCATGCGGGATGCCGAAGTCGGTCAGCGCCTGTGAGGCGTCGCTCATCACACGCCAGTCCGAGTCGGAGCCCATCACGACACCGACCAGGGGCGAGGCAGAGGAATGCAGCGGCTCGGTCACGCGTCCAGGCTAGGGCGCAACACTGGAAGATCACCGCAACGGCACGGGTGTGCCGGGGGCGAGGGCGTGATTCGTGGGGGCGGTTGCGGGTGCGGCGGGTCTGGGGTGTCGGACCTGGGGGCCGCGGGTGCGTCGGGGGCGGCCGCGGGTGCGTCGGGTCTGGGGGCGTCATCGCCGCCTCCCCAGGTCGTCGATTTCACCGCCCGGGCGCAACTTGTCCACGGGTACCGGTACGCGCCGCCTGCACGCCGGTCCTCGCGCGTAACGTCGGTGGCGTGCCGGTGGCAGAACGCCGGCATTCGGAGCACACTGGAAGGGTGATCAGCTTGCCGCTCGAGACCTGGGTATCGCTGGCGACGATCGTCGCCGCCGCGGTCGCGATGTGGGCATCGATGCGCAAGTGGCGCACCGATTTGAAGGTCGACATCGAAGGCGTCCGGACCGAGCTGAAGGCCGACATCGAAGGCATCCGGACCGAACTGCACGACACCCGCACCGAACTGAAGGCCGACATCGAAGGCATCCGGACCGAACTGCACGACACCCGCACCGAACTGAAGGCAGACATCGAGGGTGTCCGGACCGAGTTGAAGGCCGACATCGAAGGCGTCCGCACCGAACTGCACGACACCCGCACCGAACTGAAGGCCGACATCAACCGGCTCGATGACCGGGTCTACTTCCTCGCCGCCGGCCTGCAGCCTCGATTGGCTCCCGCCGAAGGCGAGTGACAACGCCGAGTCGCGTCGGCCCTCGAAGAATGCCGAGTCGCGTCAGCCCTCGAAGAACGCCGCGGCCGCACGGGCGTCGTACACGACGTCGTCCAGATCGTCGCCGACGGCGTTCACGTGGCCGACCTTGCGGCCCGGCCGCGGGTCTTTGCCGTACGTGTGCAGCTTCACGCCCGGGTGGGCGGCCATCACCCGCGCGAACCGTGCATCGAGCGCATCCGACTGCGGCCCACCGAGGATGTTCACCATCACCGCCCACTCCTGCCGGGGCGACGGGTCACCCAACGGCAGGTCGAGCACCGCGCGCAGGTGCTGCTCGAACTGGCCGGTCACCGCGCCGTCCTGCGACCAGTGTCCGGAGTTGTGTGGGCGCATCGCCAGCTCGTTCACCAGCACACGGTCGTCGGTGGTCTCGAACATCTCGACCGCGAGCATCCCGGTCACCCCCAGCCCCTCGGCGATGCCGGTGCCGACCTCGGCGGCGACCTCGCCCAGGCGCGCGCTCAGGTGTGGTGCGGGCGCGATCACCTCGGCGCACACGCCGTCGCGCTGCACGGTCTCGACGACCGGGTATGCCCGAATCTGTCCGGACGGCCGCCGCGCGACCTGCTGCGACAACTCACGACGGAAGTCGACGAGCTCTTCGACCAGCAGCGCTCCTCCACGCGCGTCCTCGGCGAGCGCGGCGAACCAGTCGTCCGCCTCGGTGGCGGTCTCGACGACACGCACGCCCTTGCCGTCGTAGCCGCCGCGCGGGGTCTTCACGACCGCCCGCCCGCCGTGCTCGTCGAGGAACCGTTGCAGTCCCGTGGTGTCGGTCACGGCCGCCCAGTCAGGTTGCGGCATCCCGAGCTCGTCGAGCCGGGCGCGCATGAGTAGCTTGTCCTGCGCGTACAGCAGCGCGTCGGGGCCGGGATGCACAGCGATGCCGGCATCGACCAGGGCGCGCAGCACGGGCTGCGGTACGTGCTCGTGGTCGAAGGTGACGACGTCGACGGTGCGCGCGAAGTCGAGCACGGTCTGCTCGTCGCGGTAATCGCCGACGGCGGATGCGGCAAGCCCGGCCGCCATGCCGTCCTGCTCGGCGAGCACGCACAGCTCGATACCGATCTCGACCGCGGGCGCGATCATCATCCGTGCCAGCTGGCCGCCGCCCACCACTCCCACTCGCAGGGTCATCCCGCTCCTTCCGACCCGTCCATTCTCGCGTATGCGCGCCGCAGACCCGGGCCGGGCTCGGATGAGGCCTAAGGCACGGGCGTGGCTGTCGTCGCGGCCCGAGGCGGTGGCGCGGCCAGCGGTGCGGCCCGAGGTGGTGGCGTGGCCGGCGGTGCGGCCCGAGGCCGTGGCGCGGCCGGCGGTGAGGACCGAGGCACGGGCGTGGCTGTCGTCGCGGCCCGAGGCGGTGGCGCGGCCAGCGGTGAGGACCGAGGCACGGGCGTGGTGGCCAGACCGGCATTGCGACGACATCCAGGCTGCGGCCCGCGGGGTCAAGCCGGGCCGAGCCGCGGCGACGATCAGGCCGGGGGGGCCGCGATCGGGATGGATGCGGCGTCCCGGTGTGCCAGGATCTGACTCACCTCGACCTGGTCGACGAGCGTCTCATGAACCAGCACCGCCATCGGCACGTTCCGCAGCTTCATCTGCGCTTCCACGCCGTTCGACAGGGTCAGCGTGCCCGTCCCCCACATCCGCTGCAGCGGTCCGCGGCGCAGATGCACGGTGTACCCGCGTACGTGCTCGAGCTCGCGCCGCCGCACGCGCACGATGCCGCGGCGCTCCATGACCCGCCGGGTCGTGATCGTGTACAGATGCGACCACCACGACACGAACGGCAGCAGCACGAGCAACAGGACGATGACGGATGCCGCGGCCACGAGCATCCAGTTCTCGAAGGGCCGCGGCACGTTGCCCCACAGCCAGCCGGTCGCACCGCACACCGCGATGAGCACGACCGCCGACCAGAACAGGCGGTGCGCATGCGGTCGGAACCGTGCGATGCGCAACTCGGGCGGCGCGGGCATGCCCGGCGCCGGCGCCGGCGGCCGGCCACCGATGCTGGTCGGCTGACTCATGCCTTCTATTGTGGCCGCAGCCTGCGACATCCCGGCGATACGGCGCGGGATGTCACGACGACGTCCGCCTCCGCCCTCGACGGCGGCCCGGAGTGTGGTGCGCGTGTTCGCGCGGTCCGCGTGGCATGGCCGGCCCGCGTGGTACCGATACGTCACCCCGCCAGCACCGCCCGGGGCCGGTGACGCCGCGCGCGCTGCTACGCCGAGCCGCGCACGTGCACCACGTCGCCGGCCGACACGGCGGTCTCGGTCGATCCGGCGACGACCACAAGCCGTCCGTCGTCGTCGAGCCGCTGTGCGACCCCCTCGAGAACCCCGCCGGCCGGCAGCATCACCCGCACCCGCTGACCGAGCGTTGCGGACAGTGCCTCGACCTCGCCGCGCACCCCCGCCTCGGCCGCGCGCCCGCCGCTCTTGGCCAGCGCGGTGAGTTGCTCGTCCAGCGCCACCAGATAGTCCGCGATCAGGCGGTCTTCGTCCACGTCGCGCCCGACCGCGGCGAACGAGGTCGCCGTCGCCACCGGCAGCTCGGACCGGGCGATGCGCGTGTTCACCCCTGACCCGATGACCACCGCATCCATGTCACCAGGCACCGCCTCGGCGAGGATGCCGCACACTTTGCCGCCGTCCAGCAGCACATCGTTGGGCCACTTCAACCGCACGGTGTGACCGGTGCCGCGCAGCTGCGCGGCCACCGCGCGGGTCATCGCCGCCCCCGCGATCAGCGGAATCCACCCACGCGCCGCCGGCGGGACCTGCGGCACCCGCACCAGCACCGACACCGCGAGCGCCGTGCCCGGCGGCGCCGTCCAGGTGCGGTCGAGCCGGCCGCGACCCGCGCGCTGGTCACGGGTCAGCAGCAGGCTCAGGTGCGGCCAACCCGACGGGTCGGCGGATGCCGCGGCCACCACGTCGGCATTGGTCGATCCGGTGGATGCCACCACCTGCACACGCGGGCTCACCGCGGCCGTCCTCGGGTATCCCTCGCTCATGCACTCACCCTATGCGCCCCGACGTGATCGGCCTCGGGTCCCTGCGCTTGATCGGGCTCATGCTCACCCCCTACTACCCCTAATACCGCGCTCACCGCATTACCGCCCCCCATCCCGGCCGCAGCAGGAGAATCCGGCCAGAGCAGGAGTAACCGCGCCCGAAACTCCTGCAGCGGCCCGAATCTCCTGCCCTCACCCGGCGGAGCAGAGGGCCAACGTGTGTCACATGCAGACAGGGGAACACCGGGCTGCTTGTACGCGCCCTCCAACCGCTGCGGCGGGGTGATCGTTAGGGTGGAAGGCGTGACCGAACCGGACCTTTCCACGACCGCCGGCAAGATCGCCGACCTGCGCGCGCGCTACCAGCAAGCGGTCGTCGACGCCGAGCAGAACGCCCAGACCAAGCAGCACGCCAAGAACAAGCTCACCGCGCGTGAGCGCATCGAGTTGCTGCTCGACACCGGCTCGTTCACCGAGATCGACGAGTACGTGCGACACCGCACCACCGCGTTCGGCATGGACAAGGCCCGCCCGTACGGCGACTCGGTCGTCACCGGGGTGGGCACCATCCACGGCCGCACCGTCGCGGTGTACGCGCAGGACTTCTCGACGTTCGGCGGGTCGCTCGGCGAGGTGGCCGGCGAGAAGATCATCAAGGTCATGGAGCTCGCGCTGCGCAGCGGCATGCCGGTGGTCGGCATCCTCGACTCGGGCGGAGCCCGCATCCAAGAAGGCGTGGTCGCGCTCGGCAAGTACGGCGAGATCTTCCGGCTCAACACCGCGGCATCCGGAGTCATCCCGCAGATCTCGATCATCATGGGCCCGGCCGCCGGCGGCGCCGTGTACTCCCCCGCGCTCACCGACTTCGTCGTGATGGTCGACAAGTCCAGCCAGATGTTCGTCACCGGACCCGACGTGATCAAGACCGTCACCGGCGAAGACGTCGGCATGGAAGAACTCGGCGGCGCCCACACGCACAACACCCGCTCGGGCGTCGCGCACTACCTCGCCGAAGACGAGGACGACGCGATCGACTACGTGCGCACGCTGCTGAGCTTCTTGCCCGACAACAACATGGCCGAGCTGCCGGTGTACGAGGCCGAGTTCGAGTGGGAGACGACGGATGCCGACCGGTCGCTGAACACGGTCATCCCCGACTCGCCCAACCAGCCCTACGACATCCACCAGGTGATCGAGCACATCGTCGACCACGGTGACTTCCTCGAGGTGCAGCCGCTGTTCGCCCCGAACATCGTCATCGGCTTCGGCCGCGTCGAGGGCCGCACCGTCGGCATCATCGCCAATCAGCCGTCGCAGATGGCCGGCACGCTCAACATCGACGCCGGCGAGAAGGCGAGCCGATTCGTGCGGTTCTGCGACGCGTTCAGCGTGCCGATCGTGACCCTCGTGGACGTGCCCGGTTACCTGCCCGGCACCGACCAGGAATGGACCGGTGTCATCCGCCGCGGCGCGAAGCTGCTGTACGCCTACGCCGAGGCGACCGTGCCGCTGGTGACCGTCATCCTGCGCAAGGCCTACGGCGGGGCCTACATCGTGATGGGCTCCAAGCAGCTGGGTGCCGATGTCAACGTCGCCTGGCCGACCGCCGAGATCGCCGTGATGGGCGGACAGGGCGCGGTCAACATCCTCTACCGCGGCGAGCTCAAGCGCGCCGAAGAGGCCGGCGAAGACATCGCCGCGGTGCGCTCGCGGCTGGCCAACGAGTACCTCTACAACGTGGCATCCCCGTTCTTGGCGGCCGAGCGGGGCGAGCTCGACAGCATCATCGAGCCGGCGCAGACGCGCGTGTTCATCGCGAAGTCGCTGCGGGCGCTGCGCGGCAAGCGGGCGACGCTGCCGCCGAAGAAGCACGGTAACATCCCGCTATGAGCTGGGGGGACGAGCACGCGGCGGACGAATCGCTGCGCGTCGAGGTCGTGCGCGGCAACCCGACCGACGAGGAACTCGCCGCGCTCATCGCCGTGGTCTCCGAGGTCTACGCACGTGAAGAGGCGTCGGCCACGGCATCCGATGCCCCCTCCCGCACCGCCTGGGAGCTGTCGGCCCGCAACCTGCGTGAGCCGCTGCGCCGCGACCTCGGGTGGGGCCGGTTCGGCTGAGTCGAGTCGGGTCGGGATGCCGCGGGGTGCGGCGATCGGGCGCGGCCGGGCACCTGTGGGTGCCCGTCGGGTCGGGATGCCGCAGCCACACGGCCGCGACGCCCCCCGGGCGCTGCACCCAGACTTCGGAGGATCACGTGATGTTCGGGCGATTCTGCGGGAATCATCCGAACCTGGCGCGATCCTCCGAACCTTGTGGGGCGATGGATGCCGCGGGGCACGGCGAGCGGTCGCACCCGGGAGCGGCGCCGACAGTCGGGGCGGGATGCCGCAGCCACACGGCCGCGACGCCCCAGGCGCTGCACCCAGACTTCGGAGGATCACGCGATCTTCGGACGATTCTGCGGGAATCCTCCGAACCTAGCGTGATCCTCCGAACCTTGTGAGGCGATGGATGGGGTGAGTCCCATAGCGTGGTGTCAATTCCTGCGGGGCCCTCGTCGTCGTAGACGATGGAGGGCCACCGTGGGATGACCAGTTGTTTCCGGCAAGAAGCAAAGGAGAGATCCCACGATGACCCACTACCAGTCTGCCCTGACGACCCTGATCGGCGAAGTCCTCGCCGACCCCGAGCTTGCCCACTCGGACGTGTTCCGTCGGATGCTGCAAGCCGGCCTGCAGGATCTCGTTGACGCGGAAGCGACGGCGAAGATCGGCGCGGCTCGTTACGAGCGCACCCCGGAACGGATCACGCGCCGCAACGGGACCCGGCCCAAGACGCTCGCGACT
>NZ_KE383826.1:23007-62862 GCF_000422405.1 Microbacterium luticocti DSM 19459 | reverse complement strand
CGGCCGGAGTCGCGAGCGTCTTGGGCCGGGTTCCGTTGCGGCGCGTGGTCCGTTCCGGGGTGCGCTCGTAACGGGCCGCGCCGATCTTCGCCGTCGCTTCCGCGTCGACGAGATCCTGCAGGCCGGCTTGCAGCATCCGGCGGAACACGTCCGAGTGGGCAAGCTCAGGGTCGGCGAGGACTTCGCCGATCAGGGTTGTCAGGGCAGACTGGTAGTGGGTCATCGTGGGATCTCTCCTTTGCTTCTTGCCGGAAACAACTGGTCATCCCACGGTGGCCCTCCATCGTCAACGACGACGAGGACCCCGCAGGAAATGACACCACGCTATGGGACTCACCCCGCCGCGAACGGCACACAGCCCACTAACGCACGAGCAGGCACCCGCCGACCGGCCGATATATCAGTACAGTGGATACGCCGCGCTTCGGCGTGGCCTATCCGGGGGGATCCGTCCGACGCCCGGGCCCGCGGCGTCAGCCCGGCCCGGGCGTCGTATGGGCTCATGCAACATTTCTGTCACCATCTGCGCCGACTCTGCTGCCGAGGGCACGACTTCGCTACGTTTGAGTCAATCCGGCGCACGGTGTGCCGGTACGTAGCAGAACGGCAACACATGAGCACGCAGGGCACCGTCAAGTGGTTCAACTCGGAGAAGGGCTTCGGCTTCATCGCCCCCGATGACGGTGGCGCCGACGTCTTCGCGCACTACAGCGCGATCCAGTCGAGCGGCTACCGCTCCCTCGAAGAGAACCAGCGCGTCGAATTCGACGTCGCCCAGGGCCCCAAGGGCCTGCAGGCCGAGAACATCCGCGCGCTGTAGCGCGGACGCACTCGCCGACACGGCGCGCAGGCTCAGCTGCCGGTCATCCGATCGTAGGCGGCCAGAGCCTGCGCGTCTTCGGCGTGCCGCATCGCGCGGCGCGCGGCATCCAGGGCCTCGACCGGGTCGACCGGCTGCCGGGCCTTGGCCAGTTCGTCGCGCGCGGCCGCCAGTCGCACACGGGCGTCGGCACCGGCGCCGGCGACGGATGCCTCGGCATGCGCGATCGCGTTCTGCGCCGCCGCGATCGTGCCGGGCAAGGCCGTCCGCGCCCCCCGCAGTCGCTGCTGCGCCGTGCGGGCATCGCCGAGCGCCAGATCGAGACGGTCCCGCAGCCGCGCGATCGCCTCGACCGTCGCGGTCGGCCGGCGCGCGGCATCCCGGACCGCCTCGTCCAGCCGGGCCTGAGCCTCGTCGATCGCCGCACCCAGCCGCTGCGAGGCGTCGGGCTCGAGGTTCTCGCGCACGTTGAGCGCCTGCCGGATCGCCTCGCGCGCCGCGTCGTGCTCACCGGCGACCGCGGCGGCGGCCTGGGTGACGGCCCGGTGCACGTCTTCGAGGCGCTGCGCGGCACACCGTGCTGCCCGGATGCGCCGCTCGGCCAGCCCGAGGTCGGCGAGGGCGCTGCGGGTCGGGTCGGCGGCAGCCGCGCCGGCACGGTCGAGCAGGGCCGTGGCCTGGTCGAGGTCGTCCTGAACGGTGGATGCCGCGGCTGCAGCATCCGTCCACTCCGACTCGTCGAACCGGTCCGACAGGGTGCGCACCAGCGCGCCGGGATCACCGATCTGCTCGCGCAGCAGCTGCAGGCGCCCCCGGGCCGCCTCGATCTGTGCGGCGGCCGACGTGTTGCGCTGCATCCAGTCCTCGTGCTCGGCGCGCGCGTGCGCGACCTGCGCGAGCACCTCGTCGACGCGGCCGGCGATGCGCGAGGCGCGCCGGCGCACCTCGTCGGGCAGCAGCCCATCGTCGCCGAGGGCGCGGAACTCGTCGAAGGACCGGTCGCGCACGTGCTGCGCCGTCATGCGCGCGCGGCGCAGGCCGGGTGGCGCGTCGCCCCCGTACATCGCGCCCGACAGGCCGACCTCGAGGTCGAGCTCTTCGACCGCGTCGTCCAGGCGCACGAGCGCCGACCCGGCCGCGGTGCGCGCGCGCTCGGCCTCGGCGCGGGCACGGGGCGAACGGCGCGCGGCGCGCAGCCCGAGTCCGATCGCGATCACCGCGAGCGCGGCGACGCCGAACACCACCAGCGCGGGCACCAGCCAGCGCAACACCGCAGCCGTGAGCACCGCGGCATCCATCTCAACCGGCCCCGGCCTGGTCGATCAGCAGCAGCGCACGCAGGTCGTCGACGGTGTCGACGACGGCCTGGGCGCCGTCGGCCTCGTACGGCCAGCTGAACCCCCAGCGCACGAAGATCACCGGCACCTCGTGCTCGGCGCCGCCCTCGACGTCGTGGTGGCGGTCGCCGATCAGCACCGGGCGGCTGGTGTCGGCACCGGCCGCCTCGAGCCGGCGCAGCGCCTCGGCGACGATGTCGGCCTTGCGGCTGAGCGTCTTCTCATCGGGGGTCGAGCCCACCAGGGCGGTGAAGCAGGGCGCGAGGTCGAAGCCCTCCATGAGCGCGACGACCTGTACCTCGGGCTTCGAGCTGGCCGTCGCCTGCGCCAGGCCCGTGGCATCCACCTGCCGGATCAGGTCGGCGACACCCGGGAACAGCCGCGCGCCGGTCAGGTAGCCGTCGTGCCTGGCCAGCGCGCGGTAGTAGGCGACCGCCTCGGACGACTGCTCCGGCGTCATGCCGACGTTGACCTGGAACGAGTCGAACATCGGCGGCCCGATCCAGTGCGCGAGCTCGTCGCGGCGCGGCGCGGGGTGCCCGAAATGCTCGAGCGTCACCGACAGGCGGCGCAGAATGCCCTCGGATGCGTCGATGATCGTCCCGTCGACATCCCAGAGGATGCAGGTCCAGGGCGAGCGCGGCGACATGCCTCCAGCCTAGGCGGGCGCGGCGGGCCGACCGGTGGAGGTTTCGCGGCCGCGTCGGTCAGAGACGGCGATCAGAACAGGCGCGGGGCGCCCGATTCGATGCCCTTCATCTGGTCGTAGTCGAGGGTGACACACCGGATGCCGCGGTCTGCGGCGAGCACTTTGGCCTGCGGTTTGATCTCCTGGGCGGCGAACACGCCGGTCACCGGGGCCAGGTGCGGGTCGCGCCCGAGCAGGTCGAGGTAGCGGGTGAGCTGCTCGACCCCGTCGATGTCGCCGCGGCGCTTGACCTCGACGGCGATCGTGCCGCCGGCCGGATCGCGCAGCAGCAGGTCGACCGGGCCGATCGCGGTCGGGAACTCGCGGCGCACCAACTGCAGGCCCTCGCCGATGACACCGACCTGTTCGGCGAGCAGGCGCTGCAGGTCGGCCTCCACACCGTCCTTGACCAGGCCCGGATCCACGCCCAACTCGTGTGACGAGTCGTGCACGACGTCGTGGATCTGCACGATCAGCTCGTCACCGCTCTTACGGTGGGTCACGCGCCACTGTTCGATGACGCCCGCGGCCGCGGCATCCTCGTCGGGAGATTCGACCACCAGCGCGCACGGCGGGCTCATCCAGTTCAGCGGCTTGTACGATCCGCCGTCGGAGTGCACCAGCAGGCTGCCGTCGCCCTTGTGCACGAGCAGCCGGGTGGCCAGCGGCAGATGCGCGTTGAGCCGGCCGTGGTAGTCGACGGAGCAGCGGGCGATGACAAGACGCACCCGACGAGCCTACCCGCGGGCGGGGTCGCCGCAGGCCGGGTGGCGGCGCGGTGGGAGGATCGTCGGGTGGGTGACTCGCGGGCGCAACAGGGCACGGATGCCGCGGGCCGGCGCGCGTCGCTGACCGTCGCCGCGCTCAGCCTGGGCACGACCCTCAACCCGTTGAACTCGTCGATGATCGCGGTGGCGCTGCTCTCGCTGCTGCACGATTTCGATCTCACGGTGGCGACGGTGACCTGGGTGATCACCGTCTTCTACATCGCCTCCACGGTCGGTCAGCCGTTGATGGGCCGGGTGATCGACGCGTTCGGCGCGCGCCGTATCTTCATCGCCGGCATGGCGCTCGTCGTGGTCGCCGGCGCCATCGCCCCGCTCGACGGGTTCGCGCTCGTGCTCGTCGCCCGCGGCGTCATGGCGGTCGGCACCTCGGTCGCCTTCCCCGCGGCGGTCGCGCTCGTCGGACCGCTCGCCGAACGCGCCGGGGCCTCGCCGCCGCGCCTGCTCGCGCGCATCCAGATCGCCAACACCACCGCCGCAGCCCTCGGCCCGGTCGTGGGCGGACTGCTCATCGCCCTGGCCGGGTGGCCCGCGATCTTCCTGGTGAACATTCCGCTCGCCCTCGCGGCACTGGTGGGTGTGGCGGTGCTCGCGCCGCGCGACCGGCCGCGCACCGCGGTCACCGGCGCGGCGGTGCTGCGCGTGCTCGACCCGGCGGGCGTCGTGAGCTTCGCGGTCGCCGCGGTCGCGCTGCTCGTGGCCGCGCTCGGCGCCGCCGGCGACGCACTCTGGCCGCTGCTGGCGGTAGGCGCGCTCGCCCTCGCCCTGTTCGTCTGGCGCGAGCTGCGCGCTCGCGTGCCGTTCATCGACGTGCGGATGCTCGCAGCCACGCCGGCGCTGACCTGGACGTACGTCGGGTTCACGGTGTTCAGCGCGCTCTACTACCTGGCGTTCTTCGGTCTGCCCCAGCTGCTCGAGTCCGCCGGTGGATATTCGACCGCGGTGGTCGGGCTGCTCATGCTCCCGCTGTCGGGCACCACGATCGCGCTGGCCCCGGTGGTCGCCCGTGTCATCGACCGCCGAGGCCTGAGACCCGTGCTCGTGGCCACCGCCGTCACGCTGCTGGTGTCGGCCGTGGCGCTGGGCCTCGGAGTGGTCACGACCGCGCCGGTGCCGATGCTCGTCATGGCCGCGTTCATGGGCGTGCCGTACTGCATGGGATCGCTCGCGATGACCGAGGCGGTGCGCCGCGCCGCCCCGCCGAACGCGGTGGGAGTGGCATCCGGGCTGCTGCAGTCGACGCGCTACCTCGGCGCGATCGCCGCGACGGTCGTGCTCGGGCGCATGCTCTCGGGCGGGGCGGATGCGTCGGCCTGGGCCGGTGTCACCATTGCCGCCGTCGCCATCGGGCTCGTGCATCTCGTGGTCGCGCTGGTCGCGGCATCCGCCCTGCACCGTGCCGCGTGACGGCAGCGCCTGCCCGCCCGCTCTCCCGCCCTCGCCTCCCTCCCGCCCGCTCCCCCGCCCCCGCCTCCCCCCGCTGCCTCAGTTGCCGCGAATGGTCGGAAGATCGCGATCATGACGACCATTTGCGGCAACCATCGATCTGACGGCCGGAAAGCGGATCGGGACGGGACGGGCAGGGATACCGAGCCGGCCGGTCGGGTCAGGGTTCGGTCGAGTCGGAGGGGACGGGATGCCCGACCCCGATCGCCGAGCCGTGCAGCGGGCGGGCCGCACCCGAGGCCAGGCCCGATGCCACGATGAGCGCGACGATGATGTAGAGCGTGTTCAGCAGCCCGATGTGGTCGCTGATGTAGCCGAGCACGGGGGGACCCGCCAGGAACGCGACGTAGCCGATCGTCGCGGTGGCGCTCACCCGGGCGGCCGCCTTCGCCGGGTCGTCCGCCGCCGCCGACATCCCCAGCGGGAACCCGAGGGATGCACCCATCCCCCACAGCGCGGCGCCCACGAACACCAGCGGCAGGCTCGGCGCGAGGATGAACAGCAGCAACCCGCCGCCCGCGAGCACCGCCAGGATGCGCAGCGTCAGCACCCGGCCGAACCGGTCGACGAGCGGTCCGCCCAGCACGCGCACCCCGGTCATGCACACCGAGAACGTCGCCAGCGCGGCCGCTCCGAGTGCCTCGGGCGCGCCATGCCCGTCGACCACCCCGAGCGCCAGCCAGTCGTTCGCGCCGCCCTCGGCGAACGACATCCCGAGCATGATCAGCCCGAGTGCATAGGTGCGCGGCTCCTTCCACGCCGACAGCGCGAGGGTCAGCCGGTCGCGCCAGCCCGCCTTCGCCGCCGCGGGTGCGTCCATCGCCGCCTCACGGGACGGCACGTTGGCGATGCTGATCACGGCGATCACCACGATCACACCGGCCATGATCGGCAGGTGCACCGCCGGTGGCATCCCCGCCCCGATCGCCGCGACGCCGGCACCGATCACGGTGCCGAAGCTGAAGAACGCGTGGAACAGCGGCAGGATCGTCCTGCCCATGTGTTTCTCGATGGCCGCGCCCTCGACGTTCATCATCACGTCGAGGCATCCGTTGCCGAATCCCCACAGGACGAGTCCGACGGTCACCAGCGCGACCGAATGCAGCAGGTCGGCGCTCACCCCGATCACCGCGACGCCCACTGCGAACGTGAGCATCATCACCAGCATCCCCCGCCGCGCGCCCCACCGGGCGAGCACGACGGAGCTCGTCGACAGGCCGAGGATCGACGCGAGCCCCCCGATCAGCAGCATGAGGCCGACGTCGGTGCGGCTGATCTGCAACGCGTCGCGGATCGCCGGGACCCGCGCCGCCCAGGTTGCGATGCTCAGCCCGCTCGCCATGAAGATCGCGAAGATCGCAGCGCGCCAGCGCACCAGCTGCGACCGGGTCAGCACAGGATCCATCGCGCCAGTGTATCGAATCGATTCGGGGCCGTCGATCGAGCCGGAAGTGCGACCTCGGTCGAGCCGGAGATCGACCTGTCGTTCGCGCGCATCGTCAGGAGATCGACGCCCGGCCGGCCCAGGCGTGCGGCCGGTAGCATCGGGGGCGATGAGCACCCGCAGAGCCACGATCGCCGACGTCGCCCGCACCGCCGGCGTCGCACCGTCGACGGCGTCGGTGGTGTTCAGCGGCAAGACTGCGGTGTCGGATGCCACCAGGCAGCGCGTGCTCGACGCCGCCGCCGCGCTCGGCTACACCGGCCCCGACCCGCGGGCGGCCTCGCTGCGCCGCGGTCGCAGCGGCATCGTCGGGGTGGTGGTGCAGGGGCCGCTGGGCACCGTGTTCCTCGACCCGGTCACCCGCCTCATGATGGACGGCATCGCCGACGGCGTGGCGGGACTCGGCGCCGGCCTGCTGCTGCTGCGCGACGACGTTCGCGACCACGACGCCGCCCGCGAGCACGCACTCACGACCGCGCCCCTGGATGCCGCGGTGCTCGTCGGCTGCAACCCCCGCATGCGCGATTCGCTGGCGACGCTGCGCGGTCGTGGCATCCCGGTCGTCGTCATCGAGGGCGACGCCGGCGAAGGGGTGCCGCGCATCGACCTCGACAACCGCGAGGCGCAACAGCAGATGGCCCGGCACGTGCGCTCGCTCGGTCATCACCGCGTCGCCATGGTGGCCCTGCCGCGCGACGCCGCACGCGAACGCGGCTGGCTCGTCCCCGGCGACACGATCACCGTCGACGTCACCCGCGATCGGCTGGCGGGCATGCGCGAGGAGTTCCCGGATGCCGGTGCGTTCGCCGCCGCGGCCAGCTCGATCGACGAGGGCCTGATCGCCGGGCGTGTGCTGTTCGCCGACCCGGCCACCCGGCCGACCGCGGTGCTCGCCCAGAGCGACCTGCTCGCCGCCGGAGTGATCCGCGCCGCCGAAGAGGCCGGGCTACGGGTGCCGCACGATGTGAGTGTGACGGGATTCGACGGCGTGAACGTCGACGGCCTCGCCCCGTACGAGCTCACCACGATGGCCCAGCCCGCCGCCGACAAGGGGCGCGCGGCCGGTCATGCGGTGGTCGCGATGCTCGAGGGGCGGGATGCCGCGTCCTTCCGCTTCACGTGCACCTTCCACCCCGGCAACACCACGGCCCCGGCCTGACAGACGTCGACATCACCGGGCGGTCCCCGCCTGGGGATGAGTGGGCCGTGACCCGTAGGATGGATTCAGACCCGCGAAACCGGAGGAGGCCGCGCGCATGCTGACCCTCCTCGCCGCGTTCGCCCTGGTGCCGCTGCTCATGCCGGTGCTGGTACGTCTCTTGGGGGCCCGCGCCTTCTACGCCGCCGCGATCCTGCCGCTGATCGCATTCGTGCACACCGCACTGCAGGGACCGACTGTTCTCGGCGGGAACATTCCCACTGAGGAATACGACTGGATCCCCAGCCTCGGCATCCACCTGACCATGCGCATGGACGTGCTCAGCTGGGTGCTCGCGCTCATCGTCACCGGCATCGGGGCCGTCGTGCTGCTGTACTGCCGGTGGTACTTCGCGGGTGGCACGCTCGAGGGCGTCGGGCAGTTCAGTGCAGTGCTGCTCGCCTTCGCCGGCGCGATGTACGGACTCGTGCTCATCGACGACATCGTCGTGCTGGTGATGCTGTGGGAGGTCACCAGCGTCCTCAGCTACCTGCTCATCGGCTTCTACCACCGCCGCGGCGCGAGTCGTCGCTCCGCGCTGCAGGCCCTGCTGGTCACCACGGTCGGTGGGCTGGTCATGCTCGTCGGGGTCGTGCTGCTGGTCGTGCAGTCCGGCACCACCAGCATGGCGGCGATCATCGCCCACCCGCCCGCAGGCCCGGTCGTCGACGCCGCCGTCGTGCTCGTACTCGTGGGCGCCCTGAGCAAGTCGGCCATCTTCCCGTTCCACTTCTGGTTGCCCGGCGCCATGGCCGCGCCCACCCCGGTCAGCGCCTACCTGCACGCCGCCGCCATGGTCAAGGCGGGCATCTATCTCATCGCCCGCCTGGCCCCGGCGTTCGCCGAGACCGCGCCCTGGCGCCCCGTGCTCATCGGCCTCGGCGTGTTCACCATGCTGCTGGGCGGGTTGCAGGCCCTGCGTGAGACCGACCTGAAGCGCATCCTCGCCTTCGGCACCGTCAGTCAGCTCGGCCTGCTCACCGTCGTGCTCGGTTACGGCACCCGCAATGCCGCGCTCGCCGGCCTCGCCCTGCTGATCAGCCATGCCCTGTTCAAGTCGAGCCTGTTCCTGATCGTCGGCGTGATCGACCGACAGCTGTCCACCCGTGACATCAGGGAGCTGTCCGGTCTCGGCCGCCGCGCCCCGGTGCTGGCCGCGGCATCCGTCGTCGCCGTCTGCTCGATGGCGGGGGTGATCCCGACGCTCGGGTTCGCCGCGAAAGAAGGCGCGCTGGCGGCGCTGCTGGATGCCTCGGCGGCCGGCTCGACGTGGGGACTGGTCGCCCTGGTGGGCATGGCCGTGGGATCCGCGCTGACCGCGGCGTACGGCATCCGTTTCGTCTGGGGTGCCTTCTGCCGCAAGAAAGACGCGAACCGGCAGCGTATTCCCGATACGGAATGGCCCGTTCCGCCGGCCGGATTCGCCGCCGGACCGGTCGTGCTGGCCGCGCTCAGCCTCGCCGCGGGGCTCGGCGCCGGCTGGCTCGATGCGGCCGTCACCGGCTATGCCGACACCGTGCCCGCCGACCCGAGCGCGCACCCGGCACACCTCGCGCTGTGGCACGGCGTCGAGCCGGCGCTGTGGATATCGCTGGGCACCCTCGCCGTGGGCGCGGTGGTGTTCTGGGCCACCCTCGCCGTGCGCCTGGACCGCCGCTCGCGGCTGCTGCCGTTCTCGGCACCGGGCGCGTACAACATGGCGTTGCGCGGCATCGCCCGCCTGTCGGTGCTGGTCACCGGCGCCACCCAGCGCGGATCGCTGCCGCTGTACGTGGGCACCGTGTTCGTCGTGTTCGTCGCCGCCGAAGGCACCGCGCTGCTGGCCGACCCGCACTGGCGCGCGCAGCTGGACGCGTGGCAGTCGCCCGCCCAGGTGTTCGCCGCGCCGCTGATGATCCTTGCCGCGCTGATCGCCGTGCGTGCCGGCAAGCGCTACACCGGCGTGGTGCTGGTGTCGGTCACCGGGCTCGGCATGATCCTGCTGTTCGCCACCAGCGGCGCCCCCGACCTCGCCCTCACCCAGGTGCTCGTCGAGACCGTGACGATGGTGGCGTTCGCGCTCGTGCTGCGCCGCATCCCGTCCCGCATGGGCGAGCACCACGCCTCGGTGTGGCCTCTCGCCCGCGCCGTGATCGGCGCCGCCGTCGGGCTGACCATGGCCGCCATCGCGATCGTCGCCACCGGCGCCCGCATCCACGCCCCGATCTCCGAGAGCTTCCCCGAGCTGGCCTACGAGTTCGGGCACGGCCGCAACGTCGTCAACGTCGCCCTCGTCGACCTGCGCGGCTGGGACACCATGGGCGAGCTGTCGGTGCTCATCCTCGCGGCCACGGGTGTGGCATCCCTCGTCTTCGTCACCCACCGCGCCGACCTGCTGTCGGCCACCGCCGCACTGCCCCGACGCGTCGGCCGCTCGCGTCGGCCCCTGATCGAGACCGCCGACGGGCTGCGCCGGCAGGGCGCCGGCAGCGCACCGGGCCGCCGCGCCTGGCTCGTCGGCAGCCAGCGGGTGCAGGCGCAGGAGCGTTCGATCATGCTCGAGGTGATCGTGCGCGTGCTCTTCCACACGATCATCGTCGTCTCGCTGTACCTGCTGTTCGCCGGACACAACCTGCCCGGCGGCGGGTTCGCCGGCGGGTTGGTCGCCGGCATGGCCCTGGTCATGCGGTACATCGCCGGCGGCCGGTACGAGCTGGGCGCCGCCGCCCCCACCGACGCGGGCCGGTTGCTCGGGGTCGGGATGACACTGGCCGTCGCCTGCGCGGTGATCCCGGTGCTGTTCGGTGCCGCGCCGTTGACCAGCGCCGTCATCACCGCGGACGTGCCGGTGCTCGGGCACCTGGAGTTCGTGACCTCGACCATCTTCGACATCGGCGTGTACCTGGTGGTGATCGGTCTCGTGCTCGACGTGCTGCGGAGCCTGGGCGCCGAGGTCGACCGCCAGGGCCAGCAGGCCCGCGAACGGGCGGAGGCGCGATGACCGTCAGCGGGATCCTCATCGTGATCATGGCCGTGCTGTTCGCGTGCGGCGTGTACGCCATGCTCGAGCGCAGCCTGACCCGTGTGCTCATCGGCTTCTTGCTGCTGGGCAACGCCACCAACCTGCTGCTGCTGATCGTGATGGGCGCGCCCGGCGACGCGCCGTTCTTCGGCGAGACCGACAAAGACCGCATGAGCGACCCGCTGCCGCAGGCGCTCACCCTGACCGCCATCGTCATCACGTTCGCCGTCTCGGCGTTCCTGCTCGCCCTCATCTACCGCTCATGGCAGCTGGGCAAGGCCGACACCGTCGCCGACGACGAAGACGACATCGCGCTGCGCGGGGCGGCGCACGAGGCCGACGAAGACGCCCTCGACGACGAGGTCGAACTCGAAGACGCCGACGACGAGATCAGCACCGACTTCATCGATGTCTCGACCGCACCGATCACCGTGCTGCACCACCGTGACCATCCCGCGATCGACGACCATGCGCCCGTGGACCGGGGGGACCGCCCGTGAACGCCCTGATCCCGCTGATCGTCACGCTGCCGCTGCTGGGGGCGGCCGTGGCGCTCGTGGCCGCACGTCACCGGCGCGTGCAGGTGGCGGCATCCGTCGTCACCCTGTCGGCGGTGCTGGTGATCGCCGCGATCCTGCTGGTGGCGGTGGATGCCTCGGGCACCCCGCTGGCGGTCTCGGTGGGCGGCTGGCCGGTGCCGTTCGGCATCGTGCTCTACGTCGATCGGCTGGCGGCGCTGCTGGTCGGGGTGTCGGCGGTGGTGCTGCTGGCCGTGCTGCTGTTCTCGGTGGGTCAGGGCTCGGCCGACGGCGACGACGAGACGCCGGTGTCGATCTTCCACCCGACCTATCTGATCCTCGCGGCCGGGATCTTCAACGCGTTCATCGCCGGTGACCTGTTCAACCTGTACGTCGGGTTCGAGATCCTGCTGGTGGCCTCGTACGTGCTCATCACCCTCGGCGCCACCGAGTCGCGCATCCGCACCGGGGTGGTCTACATCGTGGTGTCACTGGTGTCGTCGATCCTGTTCCTGGCCGCGATCGCCATGGTCTACGGGGCGCTGGGCACGGTGAACATGGCGCAGATCTCCGAACGGATGAGCCAGCTGCCCGAATCGACCCAGCTGGTGCTGCACCTGATGCTGTTGATCGCGTTCGCGATCAAGGCGGCGGTGTTCCCGCTGTCGTTCTGGCTGCCCGACTCGTACCCGACCGCGCCGGCGCCGGTGACCGCGGTGTTCGCGGGGCTGCTCACCAAGGTGGGCGTGTACGCGATGATCCGCACCGAGACGCAGCTGTTCGCCACCAGCGACGTGAACACGCTGCTGCTGGTGGTGGGCCTGGCCACGATGATCGTGGGCATCCTGGGCGCACTGGCGCAGGCCGAGCTGAAGCGCATCCTGTCGTTCACGCTGGTCAGCCACATCGGCTACATGGTGTTCGGCCTGGCGATCGCCACGCCCGCGGCGTTCGGCGCCACCGCGTTCTACATCGTGCACCACATCGTGGTGCAGACCACGCTGTTCCTCGCGGTCGGGCTGATCGAGCGGCAGGCAGGGTCGACCTCCATCCTCAAGGTGAAGGGGCTCATGCGTGCCGCCCCGGTGCTCGCCGTGCTGTTCTTCATCCCCGCGATCAACCTCGGCGGCCTACCGCCGTTCTCGGGGTTCATCGGCAAGTACGCCCTGTTCGACGCCGCCGCGCAGGTGGGCACACCGCTGATGATCACCCTGATCGTGGGCGGCATCGTCACCTCGCTGCTCACCCTGTACACGCTGATGCGGGCGTGGAACCTGTCGTTCTGGCGCGAAGAGGACGAGCCCGAACCGGAACCCGAGGCCGAGACCCTCGCACGCATCGGATACCTGAAAGAGGCGCCCGAGGCATCCGTCGTCACCGAACGCCGCGCCATCCCGCGCATCATGACCGCGGCCACGGCCGCGATGGTAGCCGTCACCGTCGCGCTGACCGTGTTCGCCGGGCCGCTCTACGACCTGTGCGCACGCATCGGCACCGGCATCGCCCAGCCGGTGCATCTCGAGCAGCTGCAGCAGGAGGTGGACCAGTGAACGCGCTGAAGGTCGTCTGGCGTCAGCTGCCGTTCTTCGTGTGGCTGATCGCCCTGTGGATGCTGCTGTGGGGGCAGTTCACGGTGCTCGCGTTCGTCACCGGGTTGGTCGTGGCGGTCGTGGTGACCCGGGTGTTCCGGCTGCCCCCGGTCGAGCTGTCGGGCCGCATCAACCTGTGGTGGGGGCTGGTGTACGTCGTCGAGTTCCTGGCCGCGGTGGTGCGCAGTTCCCTCACCGTGGCGTGGCAGGCGATCGACTGGCGGCACCGGCCGGGCACGGCGATCATCGCCGTGCGGCTGCGGTGCGACGACGACCTGATCATGACGCACGTGGGGGTGACGGCATCCCTGATTCCCGGGTCGCTGGTGGTGCGCACCGACCGCGACCGGCGCATCCTGTACCTGCACTTCATCGGGGTGCACTCGATGGGGGACGTCGAGAAGCAGCGGCGCAGTGTGCTGCGCTGGGAGGAGCGCATCGTGCGCGCGGTGGGTTCGCGCGCCCAGGTCGAGGCGTTGCGGGATGCCGGGGGTGCCGCGTGACCGTTCTCATCTGGGCGATCTACGCGGTGTTCGCCGCGGCGGCGCTGGTGGCGCTGTGGCGGGTGGTGCGGGGTCCGTCGATCCTCGACCGGGTGGTGGCGGCGGACGTGCTGCTGACCGAGGTGCTGTGCGTGCTCGGGGCCGACATGGTGATCAACCGGCACACGCAGAACCTGCCGGTCATGCTGATCATCGCCGCGGTCGGGGTGTTCGCGTCGATCGCGATCGCCCGGTTCGTGGCGCGGAAGGACGGGCAGTGATGGATGTCTCGGGTTTGGGCGCCGTGCTCGACGTGGTGGCCGCCGTGCTGGTGCTGTGCGGCGCGCTGCTGTGCCTGACCGCCGCGATCGGTGTGGCCCGGTTCACGGATGTGCCCACCCGGCTGCATGCGGCGACCAAGCCGCAGGTGCTCGGGCTGTTGCTGATCTGCCTGGCGATCGCGCTGGCGCTGCGGTCGTGGCCGGTGACGGCGTTCTTGGTGCCGGTCGTGCTGGTGCAGCTGGCGACCGCGCCGCTGGCCGCGCACATGGTCGGCCGGCAGGCGTACCGCAACGGCCGCATCGACCGCTCCGCGATGGTCGTCGACGAGCTGGCCGACGCCGAGGAGCCGCAGGCGCACCCGCATCCCGACCCCAACCCGCGCGAGTACGACTGAGCGCCCCTCGGGTGCGGGCTCTGAGCGCCCCCCGGGCGGGGGCTCGTCGCCCACGCCATCGCCGCACCACGCCATCGCCGTATCCCGCCGTCGCCGCACCCCGCCGTCGCCGTATCCCGCCGTCGCCGCGAAAGTGCTTCTGACGGACGAGGATGCGGGTAGTACCCGCGCTCTCGTCCGTCAGAAGCACTCTCACCGGTGGGGAGGGCGCGGAAGGCTCACCGGATCAGGATCAGGCCTGCCCGGGGCGGCACCAGCCGGTGGGGAGGGCGCGGCATCCCGCCCACCGGAGCAGGATCAGGCCTGCCCGGGGCGGCACCAGCCGGTGGGGAGGGCGCGGCGAGTCTATTCCTGGCGGTCGCGCACGACGGGCTCGTTCGACGCACCCCTGCCGCGCGTGCGTGGGAGAGCACCACAGACAAATACCAGTAGTGCGGTGAGTGCTGCCCAAAGAAGGAGCTGCAATAGAGCACTGGGTGACTGCGCCGGGGTCACCGCCGCGGCCAGGGCGGCAAACCAGGCGAACGCGATGCCGCCGGTAACGAACGTCCCGCCGGCCAAAGCGGCACTGCCCCCGAATCGCGACACATCATCGCCCGAGGATGCGATTACCAGGGTGATGAGCACAGCACCGATGACGCCAGGCAGGAAGGTCATCCAGAACGCAGCCCCGACCGGATACCAGGCGTCCGGGTTCAGGGAACCGTTCCAGTGCAGCGGGACCGTTGCCGGCAAGTCGCTCGACGCGGCCCGATCGATGAGAACCAGTGCAGGCGGAATCCATGGCGGTATTGCCGCGAGGATGATTCCTGGTGAGTGGGACACTGCCGTGACACCTCGATGGGAGCGGCTCATGCTCTGAACACACTGGTCAGCCGCGCGTCAACGCCCGAGCGGCGCGGCCGGCGACCATGGCTGCGGCCAGCAGGCCACCGAGCAACACGATCACGGCCGCCCACGTGCCGCCGGCGGCGAACGACGGAACGGCGGCGGCGACGATCGTCAGCACCGCACAGATCACGGTGGTGACGACCATGGGTATGAGAGCGGCTCGGTGCCCCACTCGCCATGCCTCGTCCGAGGCGAACAGGGCGGGAATCCGAATCCCGGCGATTGGGTTGCGGTGCACTCTGCCGGTGGCGCACAGTGCGAACAGCACCACGGTCGCGATCGCAAGCAACGTCAGAACGAGTGCGGCCACCATGCCTCGACGCTAACACCACGCCATCGCCGCGAAAGTGCTTCTGGCGGACGAGGATGCGGGTAGTACCCACGCTCTCGTCCGTCAGAAGCACTCTCACCGGTGGGGCGGGCGCGGCAGGCTCACCGGATCAGGATCGGGCCTGCCCGGAGCGGCACCAGCCGGTGGGAAGGGCGCGGCATCCCACCCACCGGATCTGCCCGGGTCAGTACCAGCCGGTGGACTGGGAGTGGCTCCACGCGCCGCACGGAGTGCTGTAGCGGGCCTTGATGTAGCGCAGGCCCCACTTGATCTGTACCTCGGCGGAGTTCTGCCACCCGGCGCCCATCTTCGAGCCCGGCAGGGCCTGGGGGATGCCGTAGGCGCCGCTCGGATTCGCGGCGTGCACGCGCCAGCCCGACTCGCGGTTCCACAGCGAGTTCAGACAGGCGAACTGGTCGCCGCCCCAGCCGTACGCGCCGGCCATGTAGCTCTTCGCGAACGCACGGGCCGCGGCCGGCGAGCTGCCGCCGGAGGACGAGACCGGCGTGGCACGACCGGTCGACGCGGGCACGGCGGCGCGCTGGGCGGCGAGCTGCTTCGCCTTTTCGGCGGCGGCCTTGCGGGCCCGCTCCTTGGCGGCCTTGGCCTCGGCGGCCTTGCGCGCCTGCGCCTTGTCGTACGACACGACCTGGGCGGCAACGGATGCCGTCATCGCGCGCAGCTCGCCGGTGAGGGTCTGCGCCGACTCGGCCGAGAGCTCGGGCGACTGCTCGACCAGCGCGATCTGCACCTCAAGGTTGGCGGTGCTGACCTTGCCGTGCGCGAGCTTCGCGGTGCCGCGCGCGGCGCTGGCGAAGTAGGCGGCGTCGCGGTCGACGGGGCGCAGCGCAGGCTCGTGGATCACGGCCTCGGCTGCGGTCGTCGGATCGGCGGCGCTGGTGCCGGCGGCGCTGGCGGGCACGGCCATGATGCCGAGGGAGGCGACCACGGTGGCCGCGGCGAACAGGGACTTCTGCGGGAGGGTGAGGGTGCGAAGGCGCACGGGACTCCGATGTTCGTACTGCCCCGCCGTTGCGTGTCCGGACGTGTCCGGTCGGGCTGCAGGGGAGCGCATCAGCGGCTGCACCACCCGGGCGGGCTGGTCGCCTCGGCGCGGCGGTGCCCCGTCAGGGGGATGCTGTGCCGTTCGACCACGCGGGCCGGACCGAGGCATCCACCACCCGGCTCGGGCGCCACGCGGCAGACCGGTCCACCGTAGGGGCGGTTTCTGGACGGTTCATCCGAGAAACCTGACATCCATGTGATAACGGAACCGTAACGAAAGCCGATGAGTGGGGTGGATGCCGGCACCGGCCGGCCGACCGCCCGTCGAGAAAACCCGGCATGGCACGTCATGATCGGTCGCCGCGCGACACTGAAGGGTGAAGGCTGTTCCGCACACGACGAGGGCGCATGTACGACACCGACACCGACGGCGAGCTGATCCGGCTCGCGCTGCGCGGCGACCGCGGTGCGTTCAGCGCGCTGTTCGCACGCCACGGCAAGGCCGTCTACCTGTATGCGTGGGGCATGACCCGCGACGACCGCGATGCCGAAGACGTCGTGCAAGAGACCTTCGTCGTCGCGTGGCGCAAGCTGCGAGGCATCCGGCTGGTGGATGCCTCGGCCCTGCCGTGGCTGCTGGTGACCTGCCGCAACCTGACCCGCAACGTGCTGCGCGCCCGCCGAGCCCATCTTGTGCTCGACGAGTCGCTGCTGCCCGGGGACCACACCCGTCAGGAACGGATCGAAGAGCTCACCTGGGTGCGCGATGCGATCGGTCGGCTCGGTGGCATGGACCAGCGGATCGTGCACCTGTGCCTGGTCGAGGGGTTCTCGTACGCCGAGGCCGCCGACCACCTCGGCCTGTCGACCTCGGCCGTCGCGAAGCGGGTCGAGCGCGTGCGGGTGACACTGCGCCGCGCGGTGCGAGGTGAGACATGAGTGCACAGCCGAAGGACGGCATCTATCTCGACGCGACGCTGGGCGTGATCGGTGAGCGCATCGACGAGCGCATCGACGAGATCGGCCGCCGCCGTCGCCGGTAGCACCGCATCGGTGTGGCCGGGCTCGTCTCCGCCGCGGTGGTGAGCGGGTCGGTTGCGGCGTACGCGCTGTCGGCCGGGCCGCAGGCGACGGATGCCACGGCCCCGGCACCGACGCAGTCCACGCGATCGATCTCGTGCGTCGAGCAGGCCACGCCCGACGCGACGGCCTACTTCACGGTGCGCTACCGCGCCGACGCGCGCACACGAGTGGCGGCGATCGAGGTGTGCGACCGCGCGCACACCGTCCTCGCCCACGACGCCGAGCGACTGCGGGCGCTGAGCCCGGACGAGGCGCGGGGCGCCGCCGCCGACCTGGTCGCGCCCGCCGCACCCCGTGCCGACGCCGTCACGGTGGACGCGGCATCCTTCGGCCCCGTCGGCGACGATCCCATCCGGGATGCCGCCGCCTGCCTGCGCACCGACGGCGGGCTCGTGGTGCTCGTGGGCTCCGCGCACGTCGAGCCGGTGCAGCGGTCGCTGTGGTGCACCCGAGCCGGGCTGAGGCCGGCTCCGGCGGGGGCGGACGGATGACGCGCGGTGTGCCCGGGCCGCTGCGCCGCCTCGCACGACAGCCGTTGCGCATCGTGTCGGTGGTGCTGCTGGCGGGTGTCGCCCTGGCCGCATCGGGCATCCAGTCGGCGGCGGCCACGGCGCTGCAGACGACGCTCGACGCGAACTGGCGAGGCGCCTACGACATCCTGGTCACGCCTCGTGACGGAATGGATGCCATACGGGGAATGCTTCCCCCGAACAGCCTGAGCGCCTCGCTCGAGGGCATGACGATGGACGACCTGGCGAAGGTGCGGACCGTGCCGGGCGTCGAGATCGCCGCGCCGATCGGCGACGTGCTGTTGCCGGGCCTGACCTATAGCTCGGTCGGCATGACCGTGCCGCATGGTCTGCCGGGCACGACGAGCCGGCCGCAGGCGTACCGGCTGACGGCGACGTACACGACGAACGACGGGCTCGGCGAACGGATCGTCGCTCGTGACTCGCAGGCGTTCGTGGTCGACGAGACGCATCCCGACGATGCGCGCCGCGATGCGCAGTGCGATGCGCCCGACCGCGAATCCAGCATCGACGGGCACGACTATCGGCAGGGCGATTACCCCGCGTTGACGGCGTATCTGTGCGGGCTGCTCTCGCCCGAGCTCAACGGCGTCACCGGCTTCTCGCTCGACGAGCGCAACCTGCGGCTGCGATACAGCGGCACTGCGGACGCCTACGGGATCGCGCTGCCGGATGAAGCACTGTCGGCCACACGCGTGACCCTCGTCGACCCGGTCGCAGAGCGCGCGCTGCTGGGCGATGCCGGAGCGTTCCTCGATCCGTTGGTGCAGCTGCATCCCACGGCGCACACCGGACCCGGCGAGGTGACCGACTGGGCGGGTGAGACCGCCTCGGCCGGCGGACAGGATGCCGTGCAGGCACTGTCGGCATACGCGGCCGCATTCGCCACCTCGGGCGGCTCCGACACCCCGGCAGCGGTGATCGGCGAGCTTCGTCGGTTGTGGGCGGCGGACGGCGACGACTGGGATCGCTGGTCCGCCCAGACGGTCGGGTCCACTCCGGTGGTGCCGCTGCTGGTGTCGGACGCGCCGACCGCCCACCTCGCCGTCAAGGTCGACGTCGAGTCGTTCGGCGACGCCCCGATCGAGCACACCGAGCCGGACGGGACACCCGATTATCGGATGCCGAAGCCACTCGTCGACGGCGCGGCCGGTCGGCATGTGGGCAGCACGGCAGCGGACGTCTCGAGCGTGCTCAACCCGTTCGCCCATGCCACGGGCGACACGATCGCCTGGCCGGGGACCGAGTACGATCCCGCGCCGACGGTGCCGAACCTCAATGTGCTGCAGGGGGCCGGGCGCTCGGCCGCCGCCGGGTACACGGCCTCGCACGATGCCATCGCGCTCGCCGCATCCGGCTACCGCGACCCGCTGCGCGAGGGCGGTCTGCTGTTGAGCACGGCGGCCGATCCGCAGCAGATCGGCAGCGAAGCGGCCTATCAACAGCTGCGCGTGGTCTCACGGCCCGACGAGCAGAACCTGCCGGTCGCCCTGCCGGTCGGCACGTTCGATCCCACCCAGGTCGACGCCGGCACGCACGACGCCGGTTACGTGCCGCTCGGGGCATACGACGACGTCGACGTCACCGTCGCCGACGGCGACCACGCCGGTGCGACCATGCAGCCGGCCGTCAGCGGCACGGGCCTGGTCGGCACCCGCACCGCCGCCATCGCCTCGATCGCCAGCGCACCTCTCTGGCACGACGATGCCCCGATCGATGCGATCCGGGTACGGGTCGCCGGAATCGCGGGCTATTCGCCGCAGGCGCAGCAGAAGGTCGTCGATGTCGCCCGGGCCATCGACCGGCTGGGCCTGCAGGCGACCATCGTCGCGGGGTCGTCACCCACCGACGTCGACATCGCCGTGACCGGCTACGCGTTCGGCACGATGGACCCGGACGGGCACCAGAGGGTCGGAGACCTCGGTACCGTGCGGCAGCGCTGGTCCGAGCTCGGAGCGGCTGCACGGGTCGATCTGGCCGTGTCGACAGCAACATATGCCGTGCTCGGAATAGGTATGCTCGCGGTGCTGCTGCTCGCCGGGGCGGTGCAGCTGGCGGCGATTCCCGGCCGGCGCGCCCAGGCCGCTGCGATGCGTGAGGTCGGGTTCACGCGTGCCCGTATCGCCCGCTGGTACGCGATGGAAGAAGCGCCGGGGTGGTTGATCGTGGCCGCTGTCGGCGGTGTCGCGGTGGTCTTCGCCGCGGAGCGTGCCGTCGCTGCCGCCGCGGTCGGGGCAGTGCTCGTGCTGACGGCCGTGATCGGTGCGACAGCCGTGATCGCGGGGTCGCGATCACGGGTGCGCCCCCGCGTGCGCGACGCGGCATCGCGGCGCATCGGCGCGCGGTCGGTCGCGGGATTCGGGGCGCGGCAGGCGCGCGTGCATGCGCTGTCGTCGTGCGTGCACGCTGTGGCCGTGGTGATCGTCGGCATCGCCTGCGCCGCGCTGGTGCTGACGCTGCTGACGGCGCGGATGCAGTCGGGAACGAGCGTTCTCGCGGTGCAGACCTGGGGTCGGATGCTGTGGCCTCAGCTCGCGCTCGGTGCGGCGGCGGTCGTCGGCGGGCTGGTCTTGGCCCGGCTGGTGCACCGCATCGACCTCGCGCAGCGCGGGGCGCAGTGGGCTCTGCTGCGTGCCGCCGGGTGGACGACCGGGCAGCTGGCCGCAGCGCAGCGCACCGAGGGCATCGTGGTGACGGTGCCGGCCGTGGTCGTCGCGGCCGTGGCTGCTGGGGCGGGTGCGGTCGTGCTCGGCACGCACGACCCGTGGCTCTACGCGATCGTGGCGGCGGGTGCCGGCTGTCTGGCCGCGCTCGTCACGTTCACCGGACGTCGTCGGAAGGGACGCCGCGCATGACCGACACTCACTCCCGGGCCGCCGAGTCCGGCACGACCGTCACCGGTGCCGCCGCCGAGTCCGGCACGACCGCTACTGATGCGGCCGCCGGGTCCGGCACGATCGTCCCCGGTGCAGCCGCCGGGTCCGGCACGACCGCCACCGGCGCAGCCGCCGGACCCGGCACGGAGGCCTACGGCGGGGCCGCCGTCGAGCTGCGCGGCGTGACCGTTCAGTACGAGCGGCCCGGCGCCGACCCGTTGACGATCGTCGACGACTACGACCTCACCCTCGAGCGCGGACGGATGCACTGCCTGGCCGGTCGCAGCGGGTCGGGGAAGACGAGCATCCTGCGCGTGGCCGCCGGCCTCGTGCCGCCGGCATCCGGCTCGGTGCGGTGGGAGGGACTGGAGATCACGGGGCTCGCCGATGACGTGGTGACCGCACGGCGACGCACGCACATCGGCTACCTCGACCAGCGGGGGAGCCTGGTGCCCGGCCTGACCGCACTCGAGAACGTGCTGCTGCCGGCGGTGCCCGACAAGCGCACGCGCGAACTGTCGCGCCGGGCGCGCGACCTGCTGCACCGACTCGGCGTGGGCGCGCGCGCCACGCACTACCCCGACCGGCTCTCGGGCGGTGAACGGCAGCGGGTCGCTTTCGCGCGGGCCCTGCTGCTGGAGCCGGCGATCGTGATGGCCGACGAACCCACCGCCAGCCTGGACCGGCAGACCGCCGATCAGCTCATCGAGGTGCTCGCGGGTCTGGTCGACGACGGCATCGCGGTGCTCGTGGCATCCCACGACCAGCACCTCATCGACGCGGCCGACGCACGCACCCAGCTCAGCTGAGCGCTGCTCTCGCATCGCGAGCATCGCGAGCCTGCCGCCGGTGCGTCACAGACGCGGGCCTGCCGCCGGTGCGTCACAGACGCGGGCCTGCCGCCGGTGCGGGCTACGGCGTGAGCACGAGGGTGTGGGTGGCATCGGCCTTCACGGCCTTGGCGGAGTACGCCCACGGCAGGCCCTGCACCTGCTGCCACGCCTGCGCCTGGTCCTGGTAGTTCGGATGGAACGCGTGGCCGCTGTTGCCCGACAGGTTCGTCCATGTCGACGCGTCGAAGTCGGCCACATCGATCACCATGCGCATCGACGGCACCGTGACGACGTCGAATCCGTCACCGATCGACCAGCCCGTGGCATCCACCACACTCGACCCGCCACCGACGGGGTAGGGGCCCCGGTTGAAGAGCCACTCGATCGGCGGGATGCCGCTCGACCCGAACGTGCCGCTGGTGAGCGTGAGGGTGTGCAGGCCGCCCCAGCTCCACCCCTCGGGGCGCGTCCCCTGCAGCTTCTGCAGTCGGTGGGTGGCGTCGGTCGCGGCCTTCACGAGCATGTCGTGCATGCCGGTGACGCCGATCTTCTCGTTCGTCCACCAGGGCGAGTCGGGGTTCTGCAGCAGCGTGCTCACCACCAGGAACAACCGCGCCTGATCCGACGTGGACGTCGGCACGTCGCGACGTGCGAACAGGTCTTGCGCCAGCTCGTCCCACAGCACGTTCGCGTACGCGGCGGCGGCCGAACCGGCATCGTTGTGCCCGTCCCACAGATCGAACAGGTCGAGGGCGGCCTGCACGTCGTCGTCGTCGACCGAGATGTCGCTGTAGGCGGCGATCAGCTTCTTACCCATCCAGAAGTCGGTGTCGGCCTGGATCGCGCGCATGTCGTCGACGGTCAGCTTGTGCGACGCCGAGGTGCGCTGGATGAGATCGACGATGCGCGCCGCCCGCCAGCCGTAGTCCCAGTCGTTCGTGAGGAAGTACGGGTAGTCCTTGCCGACGATCGCGTTGTTCGCGGTGACGATGTAGCCGGCGTCGGGGTTGTACGAGACCGGCAGCTTGTCGAACGGGATGAAGCCCTTCCAGTCGTAGGCGGAGTCCCAGCCCGGCTGCGGCATCGACCCGTCGCCGTCGCCGCGGATCGGCAGCTTGCCCGGAGCCTGGTAGCCGATGTTGCCGTCGGTGTCGGCATAGATCAGGTTCTGCGCGGGCACGTCGAACTGGGCGGCTGCGGCACGGAATCCGGCGAAGTCCTGCGCCGTGTCGAGGGTGAAGATCGCCTCGGCGGTGGTGCCCGGGGTCAGCGCGGTCCACTTCAGCGCGACCGCGGTCTCACCTTCGGGCGCGCTCGCCGGGGCGGTGACCGACCCCGCGGTGGCGGTGTGCGGGTCGGCCGCGATCTGGGCGAAGTCGTCGTTCACGCTCGAGATGATCGGGCCGTTGTTCGTCGCGCGGATCTCGAGTGAGACATCCTTGCCGCCGGCGACCTTGATGGTCTCGTGGCTGATCTGAAGCGGCACGAGCTTGCCGTCGCGCCAGTACTTGTCACCCTGCACCCTCTCGAGATACAGGTCACTCACATCGGTGGTGAGGTTGGTGAAACCCCACGCGATCGTGGAGTTGTGGCCGATGATCACGCCCGGTACGCCCGAGAAGCCGAACCCGGCCACGTCGAACGGGCACTGCGGTGACACAGTGCGGCAGCGCAGCCCGATCTGGTGCCAGATGCTCGGCATCGCCGCGCCCAGGTGCGGGTCGTTGGCCAGCAGTGGTTTGCCGCTGGCGGTGAGATCGCCCGAGACCACCCACGAGTTCGACCCGATGCCTTCGCCGGCTCCGCCCACCAACGCGTCGGCGGCGGCGACGACGTCGTGCACCTCGGTCCAGGCGATCGAGGCGTCGGCGGTGGATGCCTCGTCTTGCGCGGTGTGGTCGCTGAGCGCCGGCGCCACGGCCGCGCCGGTCGTCGGCTTGGGCGCGTCGGCGGTGAGCGTCGGAACGATCACCGGGTTCTGGTCGTACGGGTAGCTCGGGTACAGCTCGGCGATCTGCTCGGCCGAGTAGTGCCCGGCGAGCAGGGCGCGGCCGGTCTCCTCTTCGAGGTTCGAGCGCAGGTCCCAGGCCATCGCCTTCAGCCACGCGAGCGAGTCGGCGATGGTCCACTTCTCGATCGTGTAGTCGGGGTTCTGCAGGCCGAGAACGGCGTACTCCAGCGATGCCGCCGCGCCCTGGTGATCGGCCAGGTACGCGTTCACACCGTCGGCGTACGCCTGGTAATACGCCTTCGCGTCGGCCGAGAGCAGGTCGACCTCCTTCTCGGCGACCGTGCGCCAGCCCAGCGTGCGCAAGAACCTGTCGGTGCCCAGCTGCGAGGCGCCGAACAGCTCCGACAGACGCCCGCTGGTGACGTGCCGGCGGAAGTCCATCTCCCAGAACCGGTCTTGCGCGTGCACATACCCCTGCGCGAAGAACAGGTCGTGGGTGTCGTCGGCCTGCAGGGTCGGGATGCCACGGTCATCGCGCAGCACGGTGACCTTCGCGTGCAGCCCCTTGGCGGTGACCGAGCCGTCGAGGGTCGGGAACGAGCGCTGGATGGTGAAGGCGACGAACCCCGCCGCGACGAGGGCGATCACGACCAGGCCGGCGACCACGCCGAACGCTGCGATGCCGATGGTGCGGCCGAGCGGACGCTTCGGCTTCACTTCGGTGGTCGTACCGGTGGGGCCGGTCGGGCCGCCGGCGCCGGTCGCGCCGCTGACGTCCGTCGGGCCGGTGATGTCCGTCGGGCCGGTCGTACCGGTCGTGCGGCTCGTTCCGGTGTCGGCGCTGTGCCGCCGCGAGCGGCTGGTCACGGCCTCCGTGGTGTCGGGGTCGGGCATGTGCGGATCGTTCGGCATTGACCTGTCTCCGTGGCGGGATGCCGCGAGTCGGGCGCGCCGCGGCGTCCTCGCATCGTATCGTCACGCCCGAGCGGCCCCGGGGCCCGCTCACTTTTCGCACGAACGCCGCGCCGACGCGGCGGCCGCGGTTTGTCGATGCCGGACGATGCCGGACGTTTCCGCCCGATCCAGACGAGTCCGCTCGACCTGGACGCACCGCCCGCCCCTCCGTCCGACCCGGACGCATCCGCCGCCCCTCCACCCGACCTGGACGCATCCGCTCGACCCAGAGGCATCCGCTCGAGCCAGACGGATCCGCCGCCGCTCCGCCCGACTCCGTCGAGTCCGCTCGGCCCGAAGGCATCCGCTCGACCCAGAGGCAGCCGCCCGACCCGCCCGATCCGCCCGACGGCAGCTTCCGCGGCTCCGCGCCGCTACCCGATCAGGCTGGGCTGCAGGTCGCGCAGGGTGCGGCGGTGTGTCATGCGCACGACACCCAGTGCCGCGAGCACGAGCGATCCGGCCAGCCATGCGCCCAGCACGAGCAGGTCGGTGCCCGCGCGGGCCAGGTCGCCGCCGTACATCAGCTGCCGCATCGCGTCGACCACGTACCCCATCGGCAGCACGTGGTGCAGCCCCACCAGGGGCGCCGGCAGTGTCTGCCAGGGGAACGTGCCGCCTGCGGTCACCAGCTGCAGCACCATGATCACCAGGCCGAGGAACTGGCCCACCGACCCGAGCCACACGTTCAGCGCGAGGATGATGGCCGTGTAGGTGAAGGATGCCGCGACCATGACGCCGAGCGTTCCCCAGGGGTGCGCGAATCCGAGGCCGAGGGCCAGCGCGAGCACCCCGAACAGCGCCACCATCTGGATGCCGCCGAGCACGGCGGGCGTCATCCACCCGGCGGCGGTCACCCGCAGCGGAGTGCGCAGCGCGGTGACGGCCCGCCGCGACACCGGTTTGACGATGAGGAACAGCGCATAGATGCCGATCCAGCCGGCCAGCGCGGCGAAGAACGGGGCCAGCCCCGCGCCGTAGTCCTCGGCGGCGGTGAGCCGGCTGGTCTCGACCGCGACCGGGTCCGAGATGGTCGTGGCCTGCAGTGACCTCAGGTCGGCCGTCGAGTCCGGCAGCTTGTGCACTCCGTCACGCAGACCGTCCCGCAGCTGCGCCGCACCATTGTGCAGGGTGCCGAGCCCGTCGGCGAGTTCGCCGGCGCCGTCGTGCAGTCGGGCGGCACCGGATGCCGCGGTGCCCGCGCCCGCGGCGACCTGTGCGGTGCCGTCGGCGAGTCTGCCCGCCCCGTCGGCCAGGCGGTCGGCGCCGCTCGCGACCTGGGCGGCGCCCGCGGCGAGCTGGTCGACCTTGCCCACCGCGGTCTGCACCTTGGCGTTGCCCTCGCGCACGGCGCCGGCCACCCGGTCGAGCCGGGCGAGCACCCGGTCGATCTGCTGCGGGCTGAGGCCCTGCGCGGCCAGGTCGGCGGCGACATCCGCCCGCAGCCGCGGCAGCGCGTCGGTCGCCTGCTGCACCGCCGTTCCCGCCTCGTCGGCGTACCCGGCGAGGGTGGCGTTGCCGGATGCCACCTGGTGCGCCCCGTTCGCCAGTGTGCGCGCGCCAGGGGCAAGGTCTGCCGCCCCGGCCGCCACCGTCTTGGCGCCTGACGCGAGTTCGGCGGTGCCGGTGGCGAGCGTGCCCGCCCCGTCGTCGAGGCGTGCGGCGCCGGACTGTGCGGTGGCCGCACCGTCGGTGAGCTTCGCGGCCCCGTCGGCCGCCGTGCCCAGACTGGCACGCACGTCCGACAGGGCGGTCAACAGCCGCCCCGCGGCCTCTTTGCCGACGAGTTCGGCGACGCTGCGGCGGATCTTCTCCACCGCCTGTGTGCCGATCGTCGATGCCAGGTAGTTGTTGGCGTCGTTGGTCTCGAGCTCGATCGTCGCCTGGTGCGGATGGTCGCCGGCGACGCTGGTGAGCGCGGCCGAGAAGTCCTTCGGCAGCGTCACGGTGAAGTCCACCGCGCCGTCGTGCACGGCCCGCTCGGCCTCGGCCGCCGACATCCTGCGCCAGTCGAACGCCTTGCCCTGAAGCAGCTCTTCGGCGACCCGGTCGCCGTAGTTGGTCGCCGCGGACGAACCGGAGGCCGGCGTGCCCACGTCGTCGACGACGAGCGCGACCGGCACGTCGCTGAACTTGCCGTACGGGTCCTGGTTGGCCCACAGGTACAGGCCGCCGTACAGGATCGGCACGCACATCAGCGCGATCAGCGCGAGCGTGCCCATCTTCGTGGAGGTCAGCCGGCGCAGCTCGGCCGAGATCATGGCCGGGATCTTCATCGGTCCTCCTCGGGGGCGGGGCGGGACTCGGGCTCGGGATGGGGCTTGGGCTGCTCGGCCTCGCGCTCGGGCTCACCTCCGGTGAGAGCAGGAGATTCGGGCGAGGGCAGGAGATCTGATCGATGAGAACTCCTGCTGTGGCCCGATTCTCCTTCCAGCGCCGATCCGGGCTCAGGTTGCGGGCCGTGTCCGGGCACCTCTTCCGCCGTGTTGTGCGCGGGTTCAGGATGCTCGTGGTCGGGCTGGGGCTCGGACTCGTGCTCGGGCTCACCTCCGGTGAGAGCAGGAGATTCGGGCGAGGGAAGGAGATCTGATCGATGAGAACTCCTGCTCTGGGCGGATTCTCCTTCCGGCACCGATCCGGACTCAGGTTGTGGGCCCCGTTCGGGTGCCTCTTCCTCCGTGTCGCGCGCGGGTGCAGGATCCTCGTGCGCGGGCTCACCTCCGGTGAGGACAGGAGATTCCGGCGAGGGCAGGAGATCTGATCGATGAGAATTCCTGCTCTGGGCGGATTCTCCTTCCGGCACCGATCCGGGCTCTGGCACGGGGCCCGAGACGGAGGCATCCCTTCGCAGCACCATGGCCGAGGCGACGCCGGCGATCGCGAGCATCGCGTAGCCGCGGCGGGCGAATTCCTCGACCAGTCGCCACCAGGCGATCGGGTCGCCGCCGTGGCGGTCGGGCGAGACGAGCACCATGCCGCGAACCTCGTCACGCAACGCGGTCAGTTCGAGCAGCAGGGCGATGCGCACGTGCGGCGGGATGTCGGCGACCGGCGTGCGAGCGTAGGGGCCGAACCCGTTCGCCTCGAGCCAGCGCCGGGCCGAGATCGGGTTCGACGGACGCCCGGCGAACATCAGCTCTTCGCACGCGATGCCGGCGACGGTGACGTCGGGCGCCGGGTCGCAGACGTCCGGTGCGTCGACGAGGGCGACCTGGCGCCGCAGGCGCGCGGCATCCGCCCGCCCGTCGATCGTCACGGTGCCGGTGTCGGCGCCCATGCGGCCCGAGGCGATCAGACCCAGCACGGTGGGGCGCTGCTCGGTCTCGGCGATGGCCAGCTGCGGGCGTTCGGTCTCGAAGACCACGCTCGTGGCCGGCAGGGCGAGGGCGCGGCGGCCTTTGGTCACCTCGTGCAGTTCGATGCGCATCAGCGCTCTCCGATCAGCTCGTCGATCTCGTGCCACCCCAGACCCGCCGCCGCGAGCACCGCTCGTTCGGGGAGCCGGTGCGTGCGCGAGATCTCGGGGTCGACGTGGGTGATGACGCCCCGCGCGGCCTCTTCGACCAGCCGGGCGGTGACCTCGGGCGGCACGTCCCGGCGCAGCACCCGCTGCGCGTAGCCGCGCTCGCAGATCTCGGCCAGTCGCGCCCGCACCGGTGCCAGCGCCTGGGCGGTCAGCGGTCCATGTCGCTCATCGAGGGCGATCGCGACGGCCACGTGCACGTGCTGCGCCTCATCCCACAGTCCGCGCGCCAGCTGTGCCAGCGCCCGTCGCGGATCGTCGTCCGACACGGCCTGCGCGATCGCGTTGAAGCGTTCGGCGCCGGCGCCGAGCACGGCGCGCACCACGGCTTCGCGGTCATCGAAGTGTCCGTAGAACGCGCGCCGCGAGAGCCCGGCGGCGCGCGCGATCTCTTCGACCGAGGCGTGCGGGTCGTCGGCGAGCACGGCGACGGCGGCGATGAGGATGCCCGCGCGGTTCTCGGCGGCATCCCGTCGGCGCGGTGGCTGCGGTGTGGTCACGACCAGCCAGCGTACAACTTGCACAGTGCTGTGCACAAACGGATGGCACGCAACCGTGCCTGTTCTCAGGTTCGGGATGCTGCGGCGTCCGCGGTGGTGAGAAGTCGTCGCGAAGTGTGGGTCGGCGCGCCCGGAACCCGCACTTTGCGCCGACTCTGTGGGGGAGGGTGCTGGATCGCGGGGGAGGGGACGCCGCCCGGGAACGGAGCGACTCCGCGCGCGTCAGTCGGTGCCGGCGTCGAACGCGGCGCCCTCGACGGCCTCGTTCACCGCGGCGGCCGCGCGCTGTGTGTCGGCTCCGGCCTCGGAGATCTCATCGGCGGCGCCCTGCTGCAGCGTGCCGACCAGGTCGGCGGTCGCGCCGCCGATCAGGCCCAGCGAGGCGTACTGCTCGAGTCGTCCGCGCGAGTCGGCGATGTCGAGGTTGCGCATGGTGAGCTGGCCGATGCGGTCGACCGGTCCGAACGCGGCGTCACCGACCCGTTCCATCGACAGCTTCTCGGGCGCGTACGACAGATTCGGCGCGGTCGTGTCGAGGATCGTGTAGTCGTCACCGCGACGCAGCCGCAGCGTCACGGTGCCCGTGATCGACGACCCCACCCACTTCTGGATCGACTCGCGCAGCATGAGCGCCTGCGGCTCGAGCCAACGCCCCTCATACATCAGCCGGCCCAGTCGCCGGCCCTGCTCGTGATACGTGGCCAGGGTGTCTTCGTTCAGGATGCCGTTGACCAGGCGCTCGTACGCGATGAACAGCAGCGCCATGCCCGGCGCCTCATAGATGCCGCGCGACTTGGCTTCGATGATGCGGTTCTCGATCTGGTCGCTCATGCCCAGACCGTGGCGCCCGCCGATGCGGTTCGCCTCGAGCACCAGCTCGACCGGATCGGCGAACTCGACGCCGTTCAGCGCCACCGGACGCCCCGCCTCGAAGCTGACCGTGACGTCTTCGGGATCGATCTGCACCGTGGCATCCCAGAACCGTACGCCCATGATCGGCTCGACCGTCTCGAGCGAGACGTCCAGGTGCTCAAGGGTCTTGGCCTCGTGCGTCGCGCCCCAGATGTTCGCGTCGGTCGAGTACGCCTTCTCGGCCGACGCGCGGTACGGAAAACCGTGCGCGACCAGCCACTCGCTCATCTCCTGCCGGCCGCCCAACTCGCCCACGAAATCGGGGTCGAGCCACGGCTTGTAGATGCGCAGCGCCGGATTGGCCAGCAGCCCGTAGCGGTAGAACCGCTCGATGTCGTTGCCCTTGTAGGTCGAGCCGTCGCCCCAGATGTCGACGCCGTCTTCTTTCATGGCGCGCACCAACAGCGTGCCGGTGACCGCGCGGCCGATCGGCGTGGTGTTGAAGTAGGTGCGCCCGCCGCTGCGGATGTGGAACGCGCCGCACGCCAGCGCGCCGAACCCCTCTTCGACCAGGGCGCGCTTGCAGTCCACCAGCCGTGCCACCTCGGCGCCGTACTGCAGGGCGCGGTCGGGGATCGATGCGATGTCGGTCTCGTCGGGCTGGCCGAGGTCGCCGGTGTAGGCGCAGGGCACCGCGCCGGCCTCGCGCATCCATGCGACGGCGACGGAGGTGTCGAGTCCCCCCGAGAAGGCGATGCCGACGCGCTCGCCGACGGGCAGGGACTGCAGGACCTTGGACATGGCCTCAATCCTACAAAGCGGCGCGACCGCCGCCGTTCGCCGCGAGCGTATGGGTAGGACGCCCGCATTCACACCGAGGGGGTGGATGTGGCATCCACCCCCTCAGCCCCCTGCGCCGCCTGCACGACCCGGGCCGAACCGGTCATATGTGCAGACGGACGTGCATGTGCGCGAGCATCTCGGGGTGCATGAGCCCGTACACGATCAGGCCGATCGCGCAGGCGGCCCCGACCGCGATGGCGATGCCGTCGCGCACGGTCAGTCCGGTTCGCAGGCGCCGGCCGCGGCCGGCCACCCGCGGGGACGCCGGACGCCGAGGCGCGGACAGGGTCGAGGACGCCCCGCTGCGCTCGTCGAGGTAGTTCTCGGTGCGCCGCCGCAGCCGGTCGGCGAGCATCCGCAGCGCGGCGAACCGTGCCTCGAACACCGCCCGGTCATCGAGCGGCGCCGACGCGGCGAACAGGTAGGCGCGGTCGTCGACCAGCTCGACTTCGCAGTCGGGTGCGACATCCAGGAACAGCGCCATCAGGTCGGGCGTGAACACATAGAGCGCGTCGCGCTCGTACTCGCGCGGACAGTACAGCGCGAACGTGCGGTCGAAATCACCCTCCAGGCTCAGCCGCTGCCGACGGTCGAACGACACGTCGGTCGCGGCGAACACCCCCGCCCGGCGGTTCGCGAGGATCATGTGCGGCACCGGTGCCGGCAGCTTCAGCTCGGCGAAGTCGAACGACACGATGTGTGTCGAGCCCGCCCGCTCGATGGTGGCGGTGTGGCCCCCGAGCGTGAACTCGACGCCGTCGTCGCGGCCGATCAGTACGCCGGTGTTCGTCGCGTTCTTGCCGGCGCGCAACACCGCCGAGGGCAGGTAGCGCTGGCCGGCACGCAGCACCGGCCAGAACGTCCACCGGTTGTGGGCCGCCAGCCGCGCCAGCTTGATCTGGGCGGTGTCGGCCGCGGCCAGCCGCCGGTACGTGAGCGAGCACCACAGCGCGAGCACCGCGACGATCAGGGGAATCAGAAGCCACAACGGCCAGTCCGGCAGCAGAGCGGATGCCACGACCCCCGCGACCGCGGCCGCCACCGCGAACCCGACGCCCAGGCCCAGCGCCACCCGCCGCGGCGAGGCCACCGGCGTCAGGCCGGCCTCACCGCGCGCCGCGTTGTAGGCGGCGACGTCGGCGGCGGTCACCGGGGCGTCGAGCGAGCCGGCATCCATCTGTCGCGCCTTCAGAGTTCGGTGAGCGGATGCCGCGTCCAGGGCGTGTCGCCGTTCTTGGCCGTCAGCTGCGTCTCGAGCGAGAACAGGATGTCGAACGGGTCGCCGCCGTAGCAGATCGCCCGGCCGACGGCGATCGAGGCGGCGTAGGAGCGCCAGTCGTCGAACTCGCCGCGCACCACCGGCGCCAGATCGCCGAGGATCTGCCACACCTCGTCGGCGGCGAGATACCCGGCCCCGTGCGCCTGCCGGGCGACGCCGGCGACGCGGTCGTAATCCCAGGCGCTGATGGTGTCGCACGCCTCGAGCTCGGCGGACGTGAAGCCGTGACGCTCGGCGTCGGCGAGCGTCTTGGCATACGCCTCGTTTGTCGTACGGCCCGAGCGCACCGCCTCGAGCGCGTCGGCGAATTTCACACGATGCCCGCCGGCGAGCAGTCGCGAGATCGTCTCACGGGCGCTCGCGGCGTCGGTGATGTCCCACGCCTGCCGCAGCGCCATCGCGATGTACTTGGGCTTGCCGTACCACTCCAACACGATCGTCGCGGCCGACGGCAGTGCGAGACCCACGATCCCGGCCCCCAGGCCGAGCAGCTTCTCCTGGTCCTCGCTCACGCGGTTCTGCGCGACGAACGCCTTCACTTTCCGTCCGAACACGGATGTCCTCCTCGGGTCAGGCCGGTATGCGCCGCGCTCGGTGCGTCGGGCACGGTGCGTCGGGCACGGTGCCTGGGCACGACGTCCGGCGCGGTGCGTCGGGCACGGTGCCTCGAGCACCCGGCCAGGCCATCGTGCGGCCGCGCCGGCACGGACGCCGAACACCCCGAACAAGCCCGAACGCGCGACGCTCAGCCGGCGGGGGCGAACATGCCGCGACCGGCGCGGGTATCGGCGAGCAGGTCGAGCAGGTACGGGTCGCCGAGCGCGTGCGCGATCTGCTCGGCCTCGGCCAGCAGCTCGGAGCGCATCGGAGCGTCCCCCGGTGTGCCTCCCGCCCCGACCGCACCGCACAGCGCGGCCTGTGTCATCCGCACCAGCGCCCGCACCTCCCGATCGCCGATCGCATCGGCGACGGCGAGGGCCTCGGCGACGTCGGCGGATGCCTCGGGCACGCGCCCCTGCCGCAGCCGGGCGATCGCGAGGCCGACGAGGGCGCTGGCCACCAGCGGCATGTTGCCGGTGCGCCGCGCGAGCTGCAGGGCCGCGGTATCCGACGCCTCGGCGGCCGCCCAGTCGCCGAGCGCCCGGTGCAGGTCGCCCTGCGCGTTCAGGGTGGCGCACTCGGTGTCGGGCACGCCGTCGGTTCGGGCCTGCTCCAGCGCCGCGGCGATGTGCGCCCGGGCCGGCCCCGCCTCGCCGCGCCGTGCGTGCAGCAGACCGAGATTGCTGTGCGCGGCCCCCTGCAAGAACCGGTTGCCGCACCGGGTGGCCACCTCCAGTCCGCGCTCGCCGAGCTCGAGACACAGCCTCACCTCGCCGCGCACCCGGTGCACGTCGGCCACACTCAGCAGCGTCGAGGCCAACGCCGCGTCGTCGCCGAGCGGCGCGGCCTCGGCGAGCGCCGCCGTGTAATGCCGCAGCGCATCGCCGTAGCGGCCGGTGCGCTTGTCGACGTTGCCGAGCGTCAGCTGCGCGTTGAGCCGGTGCACCGGCTTGGCGTTCGCGTCGGTGAGCACCGCGGCCGCGTCGGCGATCGACTCCGTGTACCGACCGAGGTTGTACCGGGCGATCGACCGGTTCAGCAGCAGCACCGAGCGGGCTGCGGCCGGGGCGTCGCCGAGCACGCGGGTGTAGAGCGCGTCGGCCTCGTCCGACCGCGCCTGCTCGTCGAGCGCACGGCTGATCGAGGCCGCGATCCGCGCGGCCAGCTCGTGCTCACCGGCATCCGCCAGCCACATCGCGCACCCCACCGTGCACGTGGTGTCGGCCTCGGGCGTCGACCTGCCCGACAGTGCGTCGTCGCGGGCGCGATCGCGCAACCGTTCGCCCAGGCGCGCCATCGCCACCCGCTGCTGCGAGTACGGCACCTCGTGGTGCAGACGCTGCCACGCGAACGCGCGCACCAGATCGTGCAGCCGCACGGTGCCGCCGTCGCCGGGCAGGATCAGGTTCTCGGCGGCCAGGGTCGCCAGGGCGGCCGAGGCCTCACCCTCGCCCAGGCCGGCCAGCGCCGCCACATCAGCAGCGCCGGCGTTCGGGCCGGGGTGCAGGGCGAGCAGCCGCAGCACCCGCTGCGGCACCGGGTCGAGGCGGGCGTACGAGGCCTCGAGCGCCCGGTCGACGGCGTCGGCCTGCGGCAGCGTGCGCAGCCGCCGGGCATGATCGGTCAGTGACCACTCCGGCCGCCCGGCCACCAGTGCGCCGGTGAGCACGAGCCCGAGCGGCAGCCCACCGACGATCGCGGCCAGTTCGGCCACCGCGTCGGGTTCGGCGGCGGCACGCTCAGGCCCGATCGTGGCGCACAGCAGCGCGGCCGAGGCCGAGGCATCCATCGGCGTCAGCGCGACGCGCGTCGCGCCCAGCTCGGTGAGCACGCGGCGCGAGGTGACGATCGCGCGCGAGGCGGTGGCATCCGGCAGCAGCGGACGCGCCTGATCGGCGTCGACGGCGTTGTCGAGCACCACGATGTGCGGGTTCTCGCGGGTCAGCCGCCGATACAACACCGCGCGGTCGGAGGTCGTCAGGGCACGCACCTGCTCGGCGGGTGCGCCCAGGGCGCGCAGCAGGCCGCCCAGCACGGGTCCGGGCGCGGCGGCCGGCCGGTGCGCGTCGTATCCGTGCAGGTTCACGAACAGGATGCCTGCCGCCGACGCGTGCTGCAGGGCCCGGGCCGCCTGCACGGCCAGCTCGGTCTTGCCGATGCCGGCCAACCCGTCGATCGTGACGACCGGACCGCCCTCGAGCACCGTGCGCAGATCCTCGTCGCGACCGGTGAACACGGCGACCGGCTCAGGAAGGCCGGTGCGCACCGTGGCGGTGGGGCCGCTGCCGGTGGCAGGGCCCAGGGCGATGCACGTGTCGCGCCAGGGCCGCGGGTCGGCGCCCAGCGCCTGGGCGATGTCGGCGATCAGGTCGACGTCGACGCGGCGTCGGTCGGGGCGGAACGCGTCGTACACCGTGACACGGCCGGGAAGGCCGGATGCGGATTGTCCGCGGCGGCTGCGGATCACGCCGATGCGGCGGGTGATCTCGCCGAACGACGGCGACCCGGACCGTTCGCGCAGCGCGTTCAGCGCCGCGATCAGCTCGGGCAGGGCGGTCACGGCGCGCAGCGGATCGGCTTCGGAGGAGTCGTCGGCCGGCCTGCGCACGTCGTTCACGGTAGCGCGCCGGCCTGCCGCGGTGCCGCAGGCGGGTCGGCCGTCGCGGTGCCGGGCAGCGCCCGCTCGCGCTGGAGGCAGCCCGCCTCTCACCCGACGGCGTCGCACCCGGCCGATAGGATGGGGCGTAACCCGTTCCACGAGCCCCGGGGGTCCACTCATGCCAGGAATCGTCATCGTCGGAGTCCAATGGGGTGACGAAGGAAAGGGCAAGGCCACCGATCTGCTCGGCGATCGCACCGATTGGGTCGTGAAGTTCAACGGCGGCAACAACGCCGGTCACACGGTCGTGGTCGGCGACGAGAAGTATGCCCTGCACCTGTTGCCCAGTGGCATCCTGAGCCCCGGCGTCAACCCGGTGATCGGCAACGGTGTCGTCGTCGACCTCGAGGTGCTGTTCGCCGAGCTCGAGGCGTTGACCGCGCGGGGGGTGGATGTCTCGCGCCTGCGCGTGAGCGCCAACGCGCACATCATCACCCAGTACCACCGCACCCTCGACAAGGTGACCGAACGGTTCCTCGGCAAGCGGCAGATCGGTACGACCGGGCGCGGCATCGGACCGACGTACGCCGACAAGATCAACCGCGTCGGCATCCGGGTGCAGGACCTGTTCGACGAGAACATCCTGCGGCAGAAGGTCGAGGGCGCCCTCGACCAGAAGAACCACCTGCTGCTCAAGGTGTACAACCGCCGGGCGATCACCGTCGACGAGGTCGTCGATGACCTGCTGTCGTACACCGACCGGCTGCGGCCGATGGTCGCCGACACCGCGCTGCTGCTGAACCAGGCGCTGGACGCCGGTGACGTCGTGGTGTTCGAGGGCGGCCAGGCCACGATGCTCGACATCGACCACGGCACATACCCGTTCGTCACCTCGTCGTCGGCGACGGCCGGGGGAGCCGCCACCGGATCGGGCGTCGGTCCCAACCGGCTCGACCGCATCGTCGGCATCGTCAAGGCGTACACCACCCGGGTCGGGTCGGGTCCGTTCCCCACCGAGCTGTTCGACGAGTCGGGCGAGTGGCTGCGTTCGCGCGGGTTCGAGTTCGGCACCACGACAGGCCGGCCGCGCCGGGTGGGCTGGTACGACGCCCCGGTCACCCGGTACGCCACCCGCATCAACGGCATCACCGATCTGGTGCTCACCAAGCTCGACATCCTCACCGGGCTCGAGCGCATCCCGGTGTGTGTCGCTTACGACGTCGAGGGGCGGCGCTTCGACGAGGTGCCGGTGAACCAGACCGACTTCCACCACGCGACCCCGATCTACGAGTACCTGCCCGGCTGGAGCGAAGACATCTCGGGCGCCCGCTCGTTCGACGAACTGCCGACCACTGCGCAGGAGTACGTGCTCGCGCTCGAGGCGATGAGCGGCACCCGCATCTCGGTGATCGGCGTGGGCGCGGCCCGCGACGCCGTGGTCGTGCGGCACGACCTGGTCTGACCGCGCCGGCGCGCTCCGCGTGCACCGGTGGGGTGGGGCCCGCGACGACTGGGACGGGCGCACCGCGGGTCGTCACAGAAGGAGACCACATGCGCTTTCTCACCGGCGGCTACACCGCCGACATGGACGGAGCCGCCACCGGCATCGGTCTGCTCACGGCCGGCGCCGCCGACGAACCGTTCGCGTGGGGCCAGCTCGCGTTCGCCCCGGACGCCGCGGCCACCGGTGGCTCCCCATCGTGGGTGAGCCCACACCCCGGGCTCGACGTGGTCTATGCCGCGCTTGAGGCCGACGGCGCGGTGCAGGCGTTCGCGCGCACCGGCGAGGCATCCTTCACCCGGCTCGGCGACCCGGTGCCGGCGGGCGACCTCGTCTGCCACGTTGCGGTGGCGCCGGGCGGGGAGTATCTCGTCGCGTCGTGCTGGGGCGACGGCCGGGTGGTGCGCATGGCGGTGGATGCCACGGGCCGGCCGTCCGCGCCGGTGATCGCTCCGGCCGCAGCCGACCCGTACGCCGAGCCCGACCTGGCCGCCGTCCCCGCGCCGAACCTGGCCGCCTTCCCCGCGCCGAGAGAACAACGGACCGCCGAGGATGCGGGTAATACCCGCTCTCTCGGCGAGCAGTTGTTCTCTCGGCGAGAAGGTGAGGGCGTCGTGGGCCTCGACCTGGGCTCGCGGGGCGACCGGGATACGCGTCATGCGCTGGGCTCGCGGGGCGACCGGGACGAGGGAACTCCGGCCGGCGAAGACGCCCGCGTGTCGCGCGCGCACCAGGCCTGCTTCCTGCCCGGCGGATTGATCGCCACCACCGACATGGGCCTTGACCTGGTGCGGTTCTGGCGCGACGCGCACGGCACTCTGCGGTCGGTGGGTCAGGTCGTGCTGCCGCGCAGCACCGGGCCGCGGCACATGCGCCGGCATCCGAGTGGACACCTGTATGTCGTCACCGAGCTGTCGTGCGAGGTGTTCGTGCTGGCACCGGATGCCTCGGGCGCCTGGCGCCTGGTCGGCGGTGTTCCGCTTGGCCCGGGACTGCTCGACGGCGACGCGGCCGCGGAGCTGGTGGCATCCGGCGACGGCGAATACCTGTATGCGGGTGTGCGCGGGTCGAACACCATCGCGGTGCTGCGCGTGCGCGGCGACGGGTCGCAGCTGCAGCCGGTCGCGCTGGTCGAGGCCGGCGTGGACTGGCCCCGCCACCACGCCGTCATCCGCGACACGTTGCTGGTGGCCGGGCAGCGCTCGAACGAGGTGGCCTCGCTCACCCTCGACCTGCGCACCGGCGTTCCCGGGCGGGTGCGGCGCCGCGTCGCCGCGCCGTCGCCGACCTGCCTGATGCCGCTGCGCTGAGCTCGCCGCCGCGACGCGGGTGGGTACCGGGTGCGCAGCGCGGGTGCCGGCGCGACGGGCACGTGCGGCGCGGGTGCGCCGTGCAGAACTCCTCCACTTTCGCTGTGCAGGGCTCCGGATCACCGTCTCGCGACTGGTTCGTGCCGGGATTGGAGGAGTTATGCACGCGGGGTCGTACCCGTCACGAGTGCGCGACAGGCATGTGCGCGGCGCGATGGGCACGTGCGCGGCGCGTGTGCCGCGCAGAACTCCTCCACTTTCGCTGTGCAGGGCTCCGAATCGCCGTCATGCGACTGGTTCGTGCCGGGATTGGAGGAGTTGTGCACTGAGCTCCTCGCGCCGGGTCAGACCTTGGCGTCCTGTCGGGGGATCAGCACCTGTTTGATGATCAGCAGAATCGACGCGGTCACCGGGATGGCGACGAGCGCGCCGAGCAGGCCGAGCAGTGTGCCGCCGACGAGCGCGCCGATCACGACGAGTGATCCGGGCACCGACACCGCCCGGTTCATCACGCGCGGCGTCAATACGTATGCCTCCACCTGCATATACACGAGGTATCCGATCGCGAAGATGAGTGCCGCGAACGGGTTGGCGAACAGCGCGATGATCGACCCGAAGATCCAGAACAGCACCGAACCGACCAGCGGGATCAGTGTGATGCAGAACGCGCCCACCGCCATCAGCAGCGGGAACGGCAGCTGCAGGATGAGGAACAGCAGGAACGCCACGATCGAGTTGAAGAACGCGAGCACCACCATGCCGCCCAGGTAGCCGCCGATCGAGGTGGTGATCTGTTCGGTCAACGACGCGACCTTCTCGCGGTTGCGCGCGGGGGTCAACCGCGTGAACGACTCCTTCATGGCGGGCAGGGATGCCAGGAAGTACAGGCTCAGCACCAGGATGATGATGATCCCCGAGATCGTGGTGCCGATCGTGACGCCCACTTGCACGACGCCGCCGCCGATCGCTGCGATGTTGCCGGGGTCGGTGAGGAAGCCCTGGATCTGCTTGAGGATGTCGCCGACCTGGTCGCCGAAGTTGTCTTTGAGCCAGGCGAACACGTCCGAGGCCTGGAACTCGGTGATCAGGCGCGGGATGTCGCGGACGAACGCGGTGATCTGCTGCACCACGGTGGGGATGATCAGCCACAGCACGCCGACCAGCACGAGCGCGAACCCGGTGTAGACGATGACGATGCTCCACGCCCGCGTGATCGCGTGGCGTTCCAGCAGGCGCACGAGCGGGTCGAGCCCGAGCGCGAAGAACAGCGCGAACACGACGTAGATGATCACCGTCGACAGGTTCGAGATCGCCAGGCCCACCACGAACGCGGCGAGCCCGCCCAGGGTGAGGAAGAACCCGACGCCGAACGGATGGTTCAGGCTCGCCCAGAACGTACGCGAGGGCAGGGCCTCGCCGGAACGGCGGGCGACGGCATCCGTTTCCGCCCCGCCGTGCGCGCTCAGCCCTTGTGGGGCGGGGATGGATGCCGCGACCTGCGGCGTCGAAACGTCCGGGCCGGTGTCGGACGATGCGGTGGCGTCGCTCATGCACACACTCTAGGGGAGGGCCCGCCCGCGTCCGGCGCATCACCCACGGTGTCCGGCCGCGTCACGGTGCGGCCGGGGATGCCGCGTGGCCGGGCGCGTGGGAGCAGCCCGGGGAGGGCCCGCCCGCGTCCGGCGCATCGCCCACGGCATGCGGCCGCGTCACGGTGCGGCGGGGGATGCCGCGTGGCCGGGCGCGTGAAGCAGCCCGGGGAGGGCCCGCCCTCGCTCGGCGCATCGCCCACGGCATCCGGCCGCGTCACGGTGCGGCGGGGGATGCCGCGTGGCCCGGCGCGTGGGAGCGGCCCGGGCAGAACGCCGAGGTCGTCCCCGCAGGCGGTGGCCGGTGGCATCCGGCCATCTCGCGCTGCGTCATGCGTGCCGCGGATACGGCCATGGCGCGATACCCTCGGGAACGCACGATGCAGAAAGGGACGTCATGACCGACGCCGGGAACGCCGATCCGATCGCCACGCTGCAGCGGTTGCGCGGCAGCATCGACAACATCGACGCGGCACTGATCTATCTGCTCGCCGAACGGTTCAAGTGCACCAAGCAGGTCGGTCGGCTCAAGGCCGCGAACCGCATGCCCCCGGCCGACCCGGCCCGCGAAGAGCAGCAGATCACCCGGCTGCGCAGCCTGGCCGAGCAGGCCGAACTCGACCCCGAGTTCGCCCAGAAGTGGTTCACGTTCGTGGTGGCCGAAGTCATCCAGCATCACGAGGCCGCCGCCGGCGACGCCTGAGCACTCGGCCCACGCCCCAGTTCCCGCCGCCACTCACAGGGTTCGGAGGATGGCGGCGCACCTCGCCATCACGGCCCTCACAGGGTTCGGAGGATGGCGGCTACTTCGGACGATTCCG
>NZ_KE383826.1:0-22275 GCF_000422405.1 Microbacterium luticocti DSM 19459 | reverse complement strand
CTGTGAACGGGACAGGTCCCCCGGCGCAGCCGAGGTCGCCGCTGGCGACGCCTGAGCGCCCAGCCCGCGCCAGCGCCCAGCCGCACCGGCGCGGGCTACGGCGTGAGCCGCCGCAGCATCGCGAACGTGGTGGCGCCGAGCACGACCACGAGGCCGAGCAGGCACAGCGACAGCGGCAGCAGACCGCCGGCGAGCCAGGCGAACACGGCCGCCCAGGCGTTCAGCCGTCCGATGATCCACAGTGCGCCGATCAGCACCAGACCGATGCCGACCAGCACGATCGCCAGCCCCAGCCCGCCGAACCGCTTGTACACGGTGGCGCTCCAGAACCCGATCGTGAACATCAGCAGCGCCACCGCGAACACGATGAGCGCGGCCCCGGCCGGTCCGGCCGACCACATCCAATCGATGTGGAACAGCCAGCCGTTCAAACCCCAGCCGTGTGTGGCCGCCTCGACGAGGCCGCCGAGGGTGCACAGCACGGCGAGGGATGCCGCACACAGCGCCGCGGTCAGGAACGTGCCGAAGAAGAACTCGCGACGGGTCACGCTCATCGCCTGTGAGAACGGGAATGTCAGGGTCAGCGACTGCAGCCCCACCGCGAACAGGTACCACATCAGCGCCTGCGACCCGCCGGAGAACTTCGGCCCGCCGTACGGGATCATCGCCCAGATCAGCACCGACAGCACGAAGACGCCGACCAGGATCACCAGCGGGATCCAGATGAACGTCATGCGGTTCACCAGCTGCATGCGCACCACGTTCAGGATGCGGTTGCCCCGCCGTGCGGCCGAGGCCACCGGTGCGGGAGTGGAGGCGTAGGAGGTCATCGCAGTGCTCCTTCTTCTTCGGGGCGGTCTCGGTCGGCGCGGGCACGCTCATTGCGCCCGTCCGCGCGGTCTCGTTCCTCGCGGCCCTGTCCGGCGCGGCCTTGCCCGGCGCCGCCACGCTCGCTGCGCCCGTCCGCGCGGCCGCGCTCGTCACGGCCGTCCGCGCCACCCCCCGCGCGGCCACGCCCGTCACGACCCTCCGCGGCGCGGGCGTCGGCCGCGTGCTGGGTCATCCGCACGATCAACTGCTGCAGCGACACCGGGGCGACATCCAGCCCGGCCGCGGCCAGCCGCGTGCGCTCTTCGGCCGACAGCGCACCCAGCACGGTGACCTGCGCCACCCGGCCGAGCGTCTCGCGGTGCAGCACCTCGCGGCCCGAGACGAAGGCATCCACCGCCTGCGCATCGCCCACGATCGTGACCGCACGCTCGCGCACCGCGTCGGTGGTCTCGTCCATGACGATGCGGCCGGCGTCGATCACCAGCACGCGCTCGATGAGGTTCGCGACCTCGTCGATCAGGTGGCTCGACAAGATGACGGTGCGGGGATGCTCGGCGTAGTCGGCGAGCAGGCGGTCGTAGAAGATCTGCCGTGCCACCGCGTCCAGGCCCAGGTAGGGCTCGTCGAAGAACGTGATCTCGGCGCGCGACGCGATGCCGATGATGACGCCGACCGCCGACAGCTGGCCGCGCGAGAGCTTCTTGATGCGCCGGTTCATCGGCAGTTGGAAGTCGGCCACCAGCCGGTCGCACAGCTCCTGGTCCCAGTTGGGGAACGCCAGCCGGGCCACCGCGAACGCGTGCGGCGGCTTGGCGTCGTCGGGGTAGCGCTGGCTCTCGCGCACGAAGCACATGCGCGGCAGCACCCGGGCGTTCTCGTACGGGTGCTCGCCGAACACCCGCACCTGCCCGCTGGTGGCGAAGTTCTGCGCGGTCAGGATCGACATGACCGTGGTCTTGCCGGCGCCGTTGCGGCCGAGCAGGCCATAGATCACGTCCTTCTCGACGGTGAAGCTGACATCGTCCACGGCGGTCGTGTCGCCGTAGCGCTTGGTGAGGCGGTCCACCTCGATGACGGCGGTCATCGCGGACTCCCTTCGGTTGTGGTCTGTGCGGCGCGCTCGCTGATGAGCGTGCGCACCTCGTCGGGGCCGAGCCCGATCTTGCGGGCCTCGGCCAGCAGCGGCTCGACGTAGCGATCCGCGAACGCGGTGCGCCGTTCGTCCAGCAGCAGCCGCCGCGCGCCGGGCGCGACGAACATGCCGATGCCCCGGCGCTTGTACAGCACGCCCTTGTCGACGAGCATGTTCACCCCTTTCGCGGCGGTGGCGGGATTGACGCGGTGGAACGCGGCCAGCTCGTTCGTCGACGGCGCCTGGCTGTCTTCGGCCAGGCTGCCGTCGACGATGGCGTCCTCGACGCTCTCGGCGATCTGCAGGAACAGCGCCCGGCCCTCGTCGATCACACCGCCTCCTCGTTGGTTAGTTACTTGACTAAGTAACCATAGTGGTGGATGCCTGTCAAGCCCGGTCGCCGCGGAGCGGGTTTGCGGGTTTCTATCAAGATCGATAGCGTCGATAGAGGGCCTTACGGCCCCGACGACCAGTCCGCGGCCGCGTCGTCAGCTCCTGGGGGAGCCGCACGCGCGGGCGTATGGTCGGCGGTCTGGGCGACGGACCCGATGTGTGTCGCCGAAGCGCGGCGCGTGTGGACACCCATCGCAGAGCGTCCCGTCCCGCGCGGAAGATCGTCACCCGGGCGTAACCAACAGCGGCGCACGTGCACCGCCGAGGCGAAGCAAGTGACCACCACAGCAGCAGTACCCGCCGTCGAGGCGAAACACCTGTACAAGGTGTTCGGACGCAATCCGAAAGACGTCGTGCGCCGACTGATGTCCGGGCAGACCCGTGCACAGGTGGCGGATGCCGGCACCGCCGCGGTCATCGACGCGAGTTTCACCGTGCAACCCGGCGAGATCTTCGTGATCATGGGCCTGTCGGGGTCGGGCAAGTCCACGATCATCCGCATGCTCAACGGGCTGCTCCAGCCCACCTCCGGCGAGGTGCTCGTGCAGGGCGCGAACGTCACCACCGCGAGCGCCGCCGAACTGCGTGGTATCCGCCGCCGGTCGATGTCGATGGTGTTCCAGCACTTCGCGCTGCTGCCGCACCGCACCGTGCTCGACAACGCCGCCTACGGGCTCGAGATCCAGGGCGTCGGCAAGGTCGAGCGCCGCGAGCGGGCGCGCGAGATCCTCACCAAGGTCGGGCTGGGCGACCGCGTCGACGCGATGCCCGACGAGTTGTCGGGCGGCATGAAGCAGCGGGTGGGCCTGGCCCGCGGGCTGGCCGCAGGCACCGACATCCTGCTCATGGACGAGGCCTTCTCGGCGCTCGACCCGCTCATCCGGCGCGAGCTGCAGGAGCAGCTGGTCGAATTGCAGGAAGAGCTCGGCCGCACCATCATCTTCATCACCCACGACCTGAACGAGGCGATGTTCCTCGGCGACCGCATCGCGGTCATGCGCGACGGGCGCATCGTGCAGAACGGCACGCCCGAAGAGATCCTCACCGACCCGGCCAACGACTACGTCGCCCAGTTCGTGCAGGACGTCGACCGCGCACGCGTTCTCACCGCGAGCGCGGTGATGGAGCGTCCGCTGTCGGTGCCGGTGACGGCGGGCATCCGCGGCGCGCTGCGCGTCATGCGCGAAGAGCAGGTCGACGAGGTGTTCGTCGTCGAGAACCGCACCCTGCTCGGTGTGGTCACCGACCGCGCCGTGATCCGCGCGGTCAAGGCCGGCACCACCGACCTGCGCGCCATCGCCGACCGCACCGTGCACGCTGTCGCCCCCGACGACCTGCTCACCGACATCGTCGAGCGCGCCGTGGGCAGCCCGGTCTCGCTGCCGGTCGTCGGCGAGCACGGCCGCCTGCTGGGGGTCATCCCTCGCATCACCTTGCTGGCCGCGCTCGGCAACGTGCCGGCGACCACGCAGCAGATCCCGGTCATCCCGGCCACCGCGCTCGAGCTGGCCGCCGAGATCCACGAGATGGACTCCGACGCGTTGGTGCAGGCAGCCGGCGGGGCGGATGCCACCGGCTCGGGCGGGACGGATGCCACCGGCTCAGGCGGTGTGGATGCCACCGGCTCGGGCCGTGCGGATGCCACCGGCTCGGCGTCCGCGGCGGTTCAGATGGATGCCGTCGACGAAGACCTCGCCGCGGTGGACGGGGGTGACCGCTGATGGACGCGATCCGCATTCCTCTGGGCGACTGGGTCGAATCGGTGATCGGGTGGATCACGGCCGTGCTGGGCGGCCTCTTCGACGTGATCGCCACGGTCTTCTCGGCGTTCTACGACGGTGTCGACTGGCTGTTCAGCACGCCGTCTTTGGTGGCGATGATCGTCGTCGCCGTCGTGCTCGGTGCCGTCACCTGGCTCACCCGCGGCCGCACCGCCGGCGTGGTCGTGACCATCGCGCTCCTCGTGGTCGACGTGGGCGCCTGGTTCACGGTGCCGCTGGACGTCTGGAACGCCGCCGTGGTGGGGGCCGTGCTGGTGGCGGTGGCGTGGCTGGCCAAGGGTGTGCGGCTCGCCGTCGGAACACTGATCGGGCTGCTGGTGATCGTCGCCGTCGACCAGTGGCAGAACGCGATGGACACGCTCGCGCTCACGCTGGTCGCCGTGGTCATCGCGGTGATCATCGCCATCCCGCTGGGCATCTGGGCCGCCCGGTCGCAGACGGTCTCGAAGATCGTGCGACCGATCCTCGACTTCTTGCAGACGATGCCCGCGTTCGTCTACCTCATCCCCGCGATCTTCCTGTTCGGCATCGGCGTGGTGCCGGGAATGGTCGCGACCATCCTGTTCGCGGTCGCACCGGGCGTGCGGCTGACCGAGCTCGGCATCCGCGGCGTCGACCAGGAGGTCGTCGAAGCGGGCAACGCGTTCGGCGCGACCCCGGGCCGTATCCTGCGTCAGATCCAGTTGCCGCTGGCGATGCCCTCGATCATGGCCGGGGTCAACCAGGTCATCATGCTCGCGCTGTCGATGGCCGTGATCGCGAGCATGGTCGGCGCGCCCGGGCTAGGCAAGGACGTCATCCAGGCGCTGAGCCGCACCGACATCTCGCTCGGCTTCGAAGCCGGACTGTCCGTCGTGATCCTCGCGATGATCCTCGACCGCGTCACCAACGGCTTCGGCTCCGCCGGGCGTTCGCGCCGCACGACCGTGCCGAGCGCAGCGTCGGCCGACGAGTCGGCGCAGGCCGTGGCATCCGCCCCCCGCACCCCGGCGGCGGCCTGACCCCAGACTTCGGCGCCGTGCGCGCCGTCGCATCCGCGGCCGACGTCGCGGCTCTCCCCAACACCCGTGACAGCACACGGGAGGAAAGGAATCATCACATGAACAAGCGCACACTGCTCGGCGCCCTCGCCATGGGCGTGGTCGCGAGCGTCGCCCTGGTCGGTTGTGCCGGCTCGGCCGCCTCGGGCGGCAACGGTGGCAACGGCGACAAGGCCGGCGGCGACTCGCCGCACAAGACGATCACGATCGGCGTGTTCAACGGCTGGCCCGAGGGCGAGGCCGCCTCGTACCTGTGGCAGCAGGTGCTCGAAGACAAGGGCTATGACGTGAAGCTCACGTACGCCGACGCGGGTCCCGTGTTCGCAGGCCTGGCCAAGGGCGACTTCGACGTCGCGTTCGACGGCTGGCTGCCCACCACCCACAAGAGCTATTTCGACGAGTACGGCAAGGACCTCGTCGACGTCGGGTCGTGGAACGACGACGCCAAGCTCACGCTCGCGGTGAACGCCGACGCGCCGATCGACTCGATCGACCAGCTCGCCGCGCACGCCGACGAGTTCGGCAACCGCATCGTCGGCATCGAGCCGGGCGCGGGTCTGACCGAGGCGATGAACACCAAGGTCATCCCGGAATACGGCCTGCAGAAGATGGACTTCCTCACCTCGTCGACGCCGGCCATGCTCGCCGAGCTGAAGAAGGCGCTGGATGCCGGTGACGACATCGCCGTGACGCTGTGGCGTCCGCACTGGGCGTACGACGCATACGACCTGAAGGACCTCAAGGACCCGAAGGGCGCGCTGGGCGCCGCCGAGTCGATCCACACCGTGACCCGCACGGGCTTCAAGGACGACTTCGCCGATGCCAACACGTGGTTCACGGCGTTCAAGATGGACTCCGACCTGCTGTTCTCGCTCGAGAACGTCATGTTCCGCGAGACGCACAAGCAGAGCGAGTACCCCGAGATCGTCAAGAAGTGGATGGCCGAGCACAAGGACTACGTCGAGGGCCTGACCTCCTGACATCCGTCCGGGCCCGGTGCTGACGCCTGCTCGATCCCGCCCCTGCACCGGTAGTTGCCGCGGATGGTCGGAAAGATCGCGATCATAACGACCATTTGCGGCAACTACTCGCGGCGAGAGGGGACGGGCGACGGGCGTCCGCACCTGGCCCGGGCATCCTCGTCACCCGGCCCTGTCGTGGTCGGCGCGCCGGTGCGGGTCCGACGCCGTCGCGGTGCGCTCAGGCGCTGTGGTTCGCTCAGGCGCTGCCGGTTCTCAGGCGCTGTGGTCCGCTCGGGCGCTGCCGTTTCTCAGGCGCTGCCGTCGGCGGAGGGCAGCTGCAGGGCGACCTTCTTCTCGAGCACCTCGACGGCGCCGTCCGACAGCGAGATCAGTCCGTCCAGTTCTTCGCGCACCCGCTTGTAGGCGATCTGCCGTTCGGCCGGGGTGGCGGCCTGGTCGACCGCGACCGTGAGCAGCTGCTTGGCGGTGCCCAGCCGTTTGCGTTCGGCCTCGGTGAACGACGAGTCGCGCAGCCGCCGCGCATCCCGCTCGGCGACGTCGAACGCCACCTCGTAATCGGTCACGGCGTTGCGGTACTCGGTCAACTCGTCGGGGCTCAGCCGTGTCTTCGCCGACGCCGGCCGCAGTCGGTCGGCCACCTTCTTCGCGCGCAGGAACGCCGCCGTCAGCGGCTGCCGCCCGTCGCTCATCGCCGGGAACGCGATCAGCTTGGCCACGTCGAGCTCATACTCCAGCCACCGCTTGGTGACCGCGTCGTGCGCGGTGAACAGCCTCTCGAGCTGCTGCTCGTGCGACGGTTCGGCGGGGGCGGATGCGGCGGCCATCACCTGCTGACGTCCGCGATTGCGCGACTCGGCCTGGGCAGCCTTCGCCTCGGCCTGCGCGGCCTTCAGCTCGGCCTTCGCGTGCAGCACCTCGAGGCGCCGCTCGTGGCGGCGCTTGGCGCTACGCTCCCACGACCGCGCCGCACCGCCGGCGAGCGCCATCAGCGGGAAGATGAGCCACCAATAGCTGCCCGCGAACTGCCAGAAATCCACCCTGCCAGCGTAGGCCAGCGACGCGGGGACGTGTCGAGACCGTCAGCCGAACAGCAGAGCGAGCACCGTCGCGCCACCGGCGACGAGGATCAGCGCCACAATGACCACCCAGGCGATCATCTTGATCCGGCGCTGCCGCCGTTCACTCAGGGCGCTGTACTCATCGTCCTCGGCCATGCGCACAAGTCTAGAGGCGTGCACCGACATCCCTGCGCCAGGCGGTAGGGGTCGGCGCGACCCCGCGCCGCGGCGCCTCGGTATGACCCCGTCCGCGCGCCCGTGGCCCGGCCCACCTCACCCGGTTCCCGTCGGCCGCACCCGCGTATCACCGGCGACGATTGGGCCGATGCCGACCGTCTCACTCGGTGACGGTGGGGCCGAGCATCCGGGTGTCACTCGGTGACGGTCGGCCCGAACGCGTCCGGCAGGGTGGCGGTGGATGCCGTACGCAGCTCGGCGAGCGGAACCGTGAACAGGCCCTGCACCTCGAGCGCCGCATCCGGGCCGGCCTGGTCGGTGACCCCGATGCGCAGCACCGGGAACCCGCGACCCTCGCACAGCCCGCGGAACTTCACGTCCTCTTCACGGGGGACCGTCACGATCACGCGCGCGGTGGACTCCGCGAACAGGGCGGATGCGGCATCCACCCCATCGCGGTCGATGATCTCGTCGAGCCACACCCGCGCGCCGACCCCGAATCGCAGCACGCCCTCGGCCAGTGTCTGCGCGAGACCCCCCTCGCTGAGGTCGTGGGCGCTCGAGATGAGGTTCTGGTCGTTCGCCGCGTGCAGCAGCCCGGCCAGCCGCTTCTCGGCCGCCAGGTCGACGGCCGGCGGGCGGCCGCCGAGGTGGCCGTGCACGACTCCCGCCCACGCCGAGCCGCTCAGCTCGGTGGCAGTGACGCCGAGCAGGTAGAGGTTCTCGCCGGAGTCCTGCCAGCCGCTGGGCACCCGGTGCGCGACGTCATCGATGATGCCGAGCACGCCCACCACCGGGGTGGGGTGGATGGGCACGTCGCCGGTCTGGTTGTAGAAGCTGACGTTGCCTCCGGTGACCGGAATGCCCAGTTCGAGGCATCCGTCGGCCAGCCCGTCGACCGCCTGCGAGAACTGCCACATGACCTCGGGGTTCTCGGGGCTGCCGAAGTTGAGGCAGTCGGTGACCGCGGTCGGTGTCGCACCGGTGACGGCCACGTTGCGGTACGCCTCGGCGAGGGCCAGCTGCGCGCCCTGGTAGGGGTCGAGCTGGCAGTAGCGTCCGTTCGCGTCGGTGGCGATCGCGAAGCCGAGGCCGGTCGACTCGTCGACGCGGATCATGCCGGCGTCGTCGGGGAACGCGAGGGCGGTGTTGCCCATGACGTAGTAGTCGTACTGGTTGGTGATCCACGACGTGTCGGCGAGGTTGGGGCTCGCGACCAGCTGCAGGAACTGGGCGCGCAACGTGTCGGGGTCGGTGGGGCGCGGCAGGGCGGATGCCGAGTCCTCGCGCAGCGCGTCGATCCAGGCCGGGTAGGCGACCGGGCGTTCATAGACCGGTCCGTCGACGGCCACGGTGGACGGGTCGACGTCGACGATCTGCTCGCCGTGCCAGAAGATCTGCAGGCGCCCGTCGCCGGTGACCTCGCCGAGGACGCTGGTCTCGACGTCCCACCGGCCGGTGACCTCGAAGAAGGCGTCGAGCTTGTCGGGCGCGACGATGGCCATCATGCGCTCCTGGCTCTCGCTCATGAGGATCTCTTCGGGGGTGAGCGAGGGGTCGCGCAGCAGCACGTTCTCGAGGTCGACGCGCATGCCGCTTCCGCCGTTGGCGGCCAGCTCGCTGGTGGCGCACGAGATGCCGGCGGCACCGAGGTCCTGGATGGCTTCGACGAGCCCGTCGCGGTACAGCTCGAGGCAGCACTCGATCAGCACCTTCTCGGCGAACGGGTCGCCGACCTGCACGGCGGGGCGCTTGGTCGGACCGCCCTCGGCGAAGGTGTCGGAGGCGAGGATGGATGCTCCGCCGATGCCGTCGCCGCCGGTGCGGGCGCCGAACAGCACGACCTTGTTGCCGGTGCCCGACGCGTTGGCGAGTTTGAGGTCCTCGTGGCGCAGCACGCCGACCGCGAGTGCGTTGACCAGGGGGTTGGCCTGGTACACCGCGTCGAACACGGTCTCGCCGCCGATGTTGGGAAGGCCCAGGCAGTTGCCGTAGAACGAGATGCCGCCCACCACGCCGTGCACCACGCGGGCGGTGTCGGGGTCGTCGATGGCGCCGAAGCGCAGCTGGTCCATCACCGCGACGGGGCGGGCGCCCATCGAGATGATGTCGCGCACGATGCCGCCCACGCCCGTGGCGGCGCCCTGGAAGGGCTCGATGTAGCTGGGGTGGTTGTGGCTTTCGACCTTGAACGTGACCGCCCAGCCTTCGCCGATGTCGACGACGCCGGCGTTCTGGCCCATGCCCACCATGAGGCGGGTCTTCATCTCGTCGGTGACCTTCTGGCCGAACCGGCGCAGGTAGATCTTGCTGGACTTGTAGGAGCAGTGTTCGCTCCACATCACCGAGTACATGGCCAGCTCGCCGCTGGTGGGGCGCCGGCCGAGGATCGTCTTGATCTGCGCGTACTCGTCGGGCTTGAGTCCGAGGGCGGCGTACGGCTGCTCCTTCTCCGGTGTCGCGATGGCGTTCTCGACGGTATCGGCGACGGCGGCGGAGGTGGGGGTGGTCATGCGGCTGGGCTCCAGATTCGTGCGGATCGCGGGCGCCGGACACTGTCGATTCTAGTTCTGAGGTGGGAGGGGTGTCAGCGCGTGCTGGGCTGGGCCGGTGCGCGGCAGGAGATTCCGCCCGCTGCAGGAGATTCGCCGCGGGATTCTCCTGCTCTGGCCGGATTCTCCTGCCCTGACCGGATGAGGGGTCTCGGGTACGGGATGCCTCGTGGCGCTGTGCGCGGTCGGATGAGCACGTACCCTGGGCGGGTGACGAGCAGCCGCGACGACGCCCGACGGACTCCCCCTGGTGACGGTTCCGAGCTCGCCGAGCTCAGCCGCGACGACCGGGCGGTGATCCGGGCGTTCGGTGATTGGCTCGAGGGCCGGCCGGTGATCGTCGCCCCGACGGTGGGCGACGAGGTGCGGATGCTGCGCAGCGTGCTCACCGTGGTGCGCACGGCCGACCTCGACCCGCACGATCCGGTGCAGGTGGTCGCGATCGTCGACGCGATCGAAGACCTGGATGACGCGGGCGAATACGACGCCGTCGACCAGGCGCTGTCGACTCTCGCCGAGTATCTGCACTTCCGTGCCGAGACCGAGCCGGGTGCAGGCTGGGGTGAGGCGTTCGACGAGGTTGCCGACCTGGTCGACTCGCGCATGGTCGATCCGCTCGGCGAGGCGATCGAGGGTGGCGAGCAGGTGGATCCCGCGGTGCGGCGGGCGGCGCTGTCGCGCCTGCGCGTCGTGACGGCGGTGCGCCCGTTGCTGGAGTGGCTCGGGTCGGCCCGTACCGTCACCGAGACCGGGGCGCTGCGCCCGACCGACATCGCACCGGTCGCGGCACTCCTGGGCCTCGACGCGGCCGCCCCGTCCTCATCCGCACTGACCGATGCCGCCGACGCCCCCGCCTCATCTGCGCCCGAGTTGCCTGTCACCCCCGACTCGTCCTCACTCGAGTCGCCTGTCACCCCCGGCTCGTCCCCGTCCGGACTGCCCGGCGCTCCCGTCCCGTCCGCATCCGGGTCGCCCGGTGCCGATGCCGCCTCGTCCGCGGACGCCGCACCCGACCCCTCGGTCGCACCGGATGCTCCGCGCCCGGTGCGGTCCATGTCCGACCTGCCCGAACTGGCGGCGTGGTGGCAAGCGCTCGCCGCGGCCGAGATCGTCGACATCGGCGAGGGTCGCGCGCAGCCCGGCGCCGCCGCAGTCGATTGGGTCGAGGCATCCACACCCCCACTCGAGTCGGCCGAGATGGTCGCCGGCCTGACGCTGGGCGACCTGCTCTACCGTGACGAGCCGGGTGATGCGGCGGTCGAGATGGGCGGTGGCGGTCACGGCGCTCGGCGAACTGCTGACCGTGCTCGGCACGCCGGTCGACGTGCCCGGCCGCGATGATGACGAGGGGGCCTGGGTGCGGCCGGTGGCGCTCGGCCGGTTGCGGGATGCCGCGGGCCTGGGCCTGCTGCAGATGGATGGGCAGACTCCGGTGATCGAAGAGGGCCTGCGGCTCATGGTCGCCCGCGCGGTGCGGGCCACCATGCTGCGCATCCACGCGACCGCGTAGCCTGGCGGGCCGTGCCAGCCCTGCGACCTCACCGCGGGAGCGGACCCTGCGCGATCGCAGAGGCGGGTGACGGCCCGACCGTGGTGAATCCGACCGACAGAGCGTTCGCCGCGCCATGGTCAGGCCGGGCTCGGTGCACGGGGTTCCGGCGCGGCCAGTCTCAATGCGCCGGCGTATCCGGCCGTGGGCATCGCGCATGGTCATTCGTCATACGGATCGGAATCCCTGTTCTCGCGGCAGGGATGTCGGTGCTCTCGCATACGGTCTGATCAACGGGATCCGGCTGATCGACGGGATCTGGGGAAGTGGGGACGACATGACGGGTTGGATGGACGTCGCAAGTCTGGATGACGCGACCCGATCTGTGTGGGCGAAAACCCGCACCGACGCCGGTGAGAACTTTGCTCTCGTGGGCTGGCTGCCCTTGTATCAGCATCTCGACGACGCGGCCGGGGTGGCAGGTCTGCTGTGGGACGAGTGGGTGCCGCACTCGGTGATCCAGCTGATCACGCGCACGGTCGGCTCCGAAAAGGCCGCCCGAGCGCTCGTGGTCTGGCTTGCCGGAATCCATGATGTGGGCAAGGCGTCTCCGGCGTTCGCCGTGCAGGTGCCGATGCTCGCCGATCGCATGCGTGAGTTCGGCCTTGAGTGCGATCCGACCATCCGAGACGGCGACGAGCGTCGGCAGGTGCGTCACGAACTCGTCAGTCACCTGGCGGTGATGCAATGGCTGAGCGAGAAACACGGATTCGATGCGGCGACCGCGGCGTCACTCGCCAGCGTCGCGGCAGCACACCACGGCCGCCCTGCTGGCGCCCCCGCGGTGCCGGCTGCCCGGGATCGGCCACACCTTGTGGGTACGGGGGCATGGGTCGTGGCCCGTGAACAACTGCTGACTGCCGCGGATGCCGCGTTCAGCTCGTCGGAAGACCGCGAGCAGTGGCAGCGAGCCCGGTATCCACTGCCGGTACTCGTGCTTCTCAGTGCGCTGGTCATCGTGGCGGACTGGATCGCCAGCAGCGATCTGTTCGCGCCGGCCCCGCTGGGCGGTCCCGCGACCTCCCCGACGCCGGATCGTGTGCGCGAGGCATGGCGCGAGCTGGACTTTCCTCGGCGGTGGCAACCAAAGGCAGAACGGGTGGATGCCGCAGCTTCATTCGCTTCCAGGTTCTCGTTGCCTCGGGGTGCAACGCCCCACCCATCGCAGGTCGCCTTCGTCGAGATGGCACAGACGGTCTCTCAGCCGGAACTGATGATCCTGGAATCGGAGATGGGATCCGGGAAGACCGAGGCGGCGCTGCTGGCCGCCGAGACCTTGGCGGCCAGGTTCGGTATGAGCGGTGTGTTCATCGGATTGCCGACACAGGCGACGGCGGATGGGATGTTCTCACGAATCCTGGATTGGACGGAACGGCTGGGGCTGGAGGCGCCGGCGTCGGTCTTCCTCGCCCGCAGCAGGGCAGTCCTCAATCGTGACTTCGAAAACAAGAAGCGCGAGGCACGGTTCCGTTCGATGGGCGACACGTACGGTCATCGGCGCGAAGCCACATCTGCGTCGCTCGTCGTCGCTCATCGCTGGTTCAGTGACCCTCGACGAGGCCCACTGTCGAACTTCGTGGTCGGGACAGTGGATCAGGCACTGTTCGCAGGGCTCCGCGGTCGCTATGTGATGCTGCGGCACCTTGCTCTGGCGAGCAAAGTCGTGATCATCGACGAGGTGCATGCGTATGACGCATACATGCAGGAGTACTTCGTTCGGGTCTTGGAGTGGCTGGGCGCGTACGGTACTCCCGTCGTTCTCTTGTCGGCGACACTTCCGTCGGGTCAACGGCGACGATTCATCGAGGCGTATGACAGAGGGAGGCAGTCGCTCGTCGAGAACGCGACAGATAGCGGAGCCGATGACCAAGGTTTGACGTGGGCGCAACGCCGCGCGCGGCGCGACGAAGCGAAGAACGCGTCGGCGGAACGATACGCGGCCCTGGATGGTGTCATCGGTTGCCCGGCGATATCGCGGTCGGTGGCCGGGGGGTCGGCCGTGGTGACAACCCCCGAGGCGAACGGGAAGGACCGCTTGGTGAACCTCGTGCGCATGGACGATGATCTGCGCGAGGTGGTGGGTCTGCTGCGCTCGGCATTACGGGAGGGCGGCTGCGCTGCGGTCATCCGCAACACCGTCCGGCGTGCCCAAGAAACTGTGGCGACGGTCCGTGACGCGTTCGCGGATGAGTCCGTCGAGATCATCTTGGCGCACTCCCGGTTTCTCGGGATCGATCGCTCGCACAAGGATCGCCGATTGCTGGAATTGTTCGGCAGGAGCGGGGCACGACCCCGAAAGAGCATCGTGGTGGCCACCCAGGTCATCGAGCAGTCTCTCGACATCGACTTCGACCTCATCGTCACGGATGTGGCTCCTGTCGATCTGCTGCTGCAACGCAGCGGCCGGCTACATAGACACCCGGAGCGCGAGCGACCTTCTCCACTGCGTGATGCGCGGCTCGTCCTCGTCGCCGACGAGTGGAAAGCGGTTCCGCCGACATTCGACGAGGGGACGAAGCACGTCTATGCCGAGGCGGTCCTACTGCGCACCGCGGCGGCACTGCTCGGGCGGGACACGGTCCGCCTACCCGACGACATCCCCGCTCTGGTCGAGACCGTGTACGGCGGCGAGGCGCACTTCGTGCCCGAGTCGTGGCGGCCGGCTCTGGAGGCCGCGACCCTCGCCCTGGGGAATGAGCAGGCACGGAAACGTCACGCGGCGGACTCGTACAGACTCGGCGAGATCGATCGACAGCGGCATACATTGCTCGGCTGGATCAACGGACCGGATGTCGATCCCGAGATGACGCCTCCCGGGCGAAAGACCGTGCGCGATACCGAAGAGACGCTCGAAGTCGTGGTGTTGCAACGCGATGGTGACGGCAACTTCTACATCCCGTCTTGGGTCACCGACGATGGCGGACGACAGGTACCGACGAACGAGCCTCCGGATTGGCGGATGACGCGTACCATCCTCGGGTGCATGCTGCGTCTGCCTGCCGGGATGTGCCGGGGCAACGCCCTCGACCGGCACATCGCAACGCTCAAGCGCGAGTTCGACCTGCCGGCGTGGCACTCCAGTCCGTCGCTGAAGGGCGAACTGGTGCTCGCACTCGACATGGACGGCAGGGGGAGTCTCAACGAGTTCGACCTGAGTTACTCTCCCGAAGACGGTTTCGCCTATGAGCGGCGTGGAGCGTGAGGGTCACTTCCTCTGCGGGCGCCCGAATTTGCGATAGGCATTCTGCTTGCTCGTCCCCAGCATGACGCCGATCGCGGTCCATGAGTCCCCGGCTTCACGGGCAGCCGCAACAGCTCGGTGCAACCGTTGTTTGGCCTCGTCGAGACTCTGTCGTGCGGCAGCGATCTCGCGGAGGTGGACGGCGTCCTTCATGGATGCGGGCTCGACGCTGGCGAAGAAATCCTCGATGTCGTTCTCGGTGTCTGAGTGGGTGGTCGAGTACGTCATGGCCCTCCTTCACAAGTACTTGTATCGGCTCGGTCGGAGCTGATCGGCGTGGATAATGCGTTGCGGTGCCTCCACTGGGACGAGGACGATCTCCAGGAGGCGTCCCGTGCGGTCCGGTCCAATGATGAACATCCTCACCTCCCCCTCGTACTCCTGCTCGACGTATCGGACGGCGTTTGCGACTGCATGGAACATGTCGCGCACGTCGATGCCATGTTTGTGAGCGCTGGCCGATACCTCGAACGTCATCATAGTGAGTACGCACCGTTTCGTCAATCAGGTGATTACAATGGCGGGCGGTGTGGCAGCGTCCATGTCGTGGCCCGTCCCCGCGTGCGGGGGTGACCCAGTGCGGAGTCGAGGAAGGCAATGCTCCCCGCGTCAGCGGGGGTAGGTCGTATCGTAGCTCCAGTCGCATTTACACAATGTGCGTACTCGAGGAAGTAACGAAGGGTTGATAGCCGCGAGCACCTCCTCTATCCTTCCCATAGGTGCATCGTGGCACCAGGTTCCGACATCGCAGATGTCACCGTCGCGCACTGGGGGTGGATGTGAGCGCTCGCATGTTCGGGCTCACCGCAGAGCCGTGGATTCTCGTTCGGTTCACCGACGGGTCTTCCGGGGAAGTCTCGCTGCAGGATGCGTTCCGTCGCGCGCGTGAGATACGTGAGATCGACGGCGAGACGCCGACACAGTCGTTCGCGATCCTGCGCCTCTTGCTGGCGATCCTTTACCGAACACTCGCCGGCGAGCCGGTCGAGTGGGACCACTGGATCCGCTGGTATCGCGAGGGGCTCCCTCTGCAGTCCATCGATGCGTACTTCAACGAGTTCGCCGATCGGTTCGACCTCTTCGGTGCCCGACCCTTCATGCAGGTAGCCGATCTGGCGACGGCATCCGGCGAGATGAAGGACGTCGGCGCCATCATCCTTGATCTGCCCAGCAACAACCGCCTGTTCACGAACCGTGCCGGGAGCGGAGCGCTCGACCTGTCATTCGCCGAGGCCGCGCGCTGGCTCGTCAACGCACAGGCCTTCGATCCCAGCGGGATCAAGTCCGGCGCGGTAGGCGACCGGCGCGTCAAGGGTGGCAAAGGTTATCCGATCGGCGTCGCGTGGGATGGCCTGCTGGGCGGTGTCTATGCGGTGGGAAACTGCCTTCACGAGACACTCATGATGAACCTCGTGCCCGTCACCGCCGGCATCATCACGGCAGACACGGATGCGGACATCCCTCCGTGGGAAGACGACACGTCGGATACCGCCGCCGAGCGTGACGGGCTGATCCCGCAAGGTCCGGTGCGCCTGTACACCTGGCAGTCCCGCCGCATCCGCCTCTTCCGTTCGGGAGACCGCGTCGTCGGCTGCCTCGTCGCCAACGGCGACAAGCTCACTCCGCAGAACGGGTTCGTGCACGAGCCGATGTCGGCGTGGCGGTTCAGCGACCCGCAGACGAAGAAGGCGAAACAGACGACATACATGCCGCGTGAGCACGTGCCCGGGCGCGCACTGTGGCGCGGCATCGCCGCGCTGCTGCCGGGGCTCGCACCCGTGGACCCGAAGACCGGCGTCCCCAGCGGCAAGCCTCCCGGCGTCATCGACTGGCTCGCTCAGCTCGAGGAGGCGGGAGTGCTCGGCTCGGCATCGTTCCGCCTGCGAGCTGTCGGTGTCGTCTATGGCAGCAACAATTCGGTCGTCGATGACATCGTCGCCGATGAGGTGTCGATCCCACTCACGCTGCTGCGGCAGACGGATCGGGTTCTCGCAGCCCAGGCCGACGAGGCCGTGCGGCTGGCCGACGAAGGGGTGCGACACCTCCGCAATCTCGCCGACAACCTGGCGCGAGCCGCGGGCGGCGAAGGCGACGGGCCGCGTCTTCGCGCGGCCGACATCGCATACTCGGCTCTCGACCTGCCGTATCGGCAGTGGCTCACCACGTTGCAGCCGGGCCGAGACCCGCTCGAGGCCATCACTGAATGGAAGGGCACGGCTTCCTCCGTCCTTCGGCGCCTCGGTGCGCAACTCGTCGCCGATGCCGGGCCGACCGCGTGGGTGGGCCGGGAGGTCACTCGTACCGGGCGGACGGAACTGATCACGACGCCGCGCGCCGAGGGGTGGTTCCTCCGCTCGCTGACGCGGACGTTCGGTACGCAGGATCGAAAGGAGCAGGTGGCATGACTGACGAGAAGGTGTCGCTCGGCGAGCGACTCGCGACCCATGTCTCCCGACGAGCATCCGACTTGCAGGCGCGCTATCGCCGTGACGATTCGGATGCCGTCGCCACGCTCGCGATCCTGCGTCGTGGCGTGTCGGTGCCGGTCGGCACGGATCCGCGTCTTGTCGGGCTGACGATCGCCGGACTGTATGACGGTCTCACCCAGCCCAGGCGCGATGAGCCGACCGAGGCCGAGCGCGCGGCATATGCGGCGATCACGCTGTTCGCGGTGCATCAGCAGTCACATCGGGATGCCGCCATGCACCGCCGTGACTACTCCTTCGGCCGTTCGGCTCGGCTCCTCGGGCGCCGCTCCGGTGCGCGTGATGCGGTCAGGACGCGGTTCACCGCTTTGGCGACGGCGACGAGCTGGGACGAGACGATGCATCACGCGCGGGGACTCATCCAGCAACTCCGGGCGCACAGCATCCCTCTCGATTACGGACAGTTCGCGCGCGACCTCTACAACCTGCAGTTCCCCGGCGCCGCCGATCGCGTCCGCCTCGTGTGGGGGCGGCATTTCTATCGCGAGCACAGCCCTGACGATGAGTCGGATGCCGTGGACAACGCCACCGACGACCCCGGAGACGCCGCGAAGGCGTCATGACAGACACGACGAAGGAGATCGACATGACTCGGACAATTGTGGACTTCAACATCCTGCAGACCGTGCCGCCCAGCAACCTCAACCGTGACGACACCGGCAGCCCGAAGTCGGCCGTGTACGGCGGTGTACGGCGTGCGCGAGTATCGAGCCAGGCGTGGAAGCGTGCGACGCGTGTAGCGTTCGCCGACCTGCTGGATGACAGCGAACTGGGTTTGCGCACCAAGCGCGTCGTCGAGCTGCTCGGCGACCGGATCGTCGCCAAAGCACCGCAGATCACGATCGAGCGCGCCCAGGAACTCGCGGGACTGGCCTTCGGTGCGGCGGGCATCAAGCTCGCCGCATCCGGCAAGTCGACCCAGGAGAATCCGCTACCGGGCGAATCCAGGTATCTGCTCTTCTTGAGCGATCTGCAGATCGACCACGTTGCGGAGCTCTGCGTCGCCGCGGACGCGGCCGACGACCCGAAGGTGAGTCTGAAGAGCGCGGATGTCAAGAACGCGCTCGATACGCGACACTCGATCGATCTCGCGCTGTTCGGCCGCATGGTCGCCGACGCGAGTGACCTGAACGTCGATGCGGCGTGTCAGGTCGCGCATGCGCTGAGTGTGCACGCCGTCGACACCGAATTCGACTACTTCACAGCCGTCGACGACCACAAGGCGGCCGACGATGCCGAAGATGCCGGCGCAGGAATGATCGGCACCGTCGAGTTCAACTCCTCGACGCTGTACCGATATGCGACCATCGATGTCGATCTGCTCGCAAAGAACCTCGGAGACCGCGTTGCGTCGCGTCGCGCTGTCGAAGCGTTCGCGCGCGCTTTCGCGCTGAGCATGCCGTCGGGCAAACAGAACACGTTCGCCAACCGAACCGTCCCGGATGCCGTCGTCATCAGCATCCGCGAGTCGCAGCCCGTGAATCTCGTGGGCGCATTCGAAGAAGCGGTGGTGGGCGATCAGCGGCTGCAACGGGCAGGTGACAGACTCGCAGCGCACGCGAGAGAGATCGACGAGAACTTCGGAACGACGCCCGTCGCGACGTGGATCGTGCGGAGCGGAGAAGCGACCGAAGCCCTGGACGCGTTGGGTGATCGGGTATCCCTGACCGAGGCGGTCGAAGCGCTTGGCGCCGCTGTCGAGGAACGACTCGGGACGGATGCGTGAGACATGCCCACGCTGTTGATCGAACTCGCCGGGCCACAGCAGTCGTGGGGCTCGCGTAGTCGATTTGCATCTCGCGGCACCGAGCGAGCACCGACGCGCAGTGGCGTCATCGGATTGCTTGCGGCAGCACTCGGCATCCGACGGACGGAATCGCTGGGTCAGTTCGACGGTCTCGAGTTCGGTGTGCGCATCGACCAGCCGGGGCACGTGGAACGAGACTTCCAGACCGCCCGCACGCTCGACGGGCGGACGTCCATGCCACTGTCGGAGCGCTTCTACCTGGCGGACGCGGTCTTTCTCGTCGGGCTCGGCGCGCGGACTCGTGCGGAGTTGGAGCGCTTGCAGCATGCGCTCGCGCATCCGGTCTTTCCGCTCTATCTCGGGCGACGTGCGTTTCCGCCTGCCGGTCCGCTGAAGACAGAAGTGGTCGATGCCGAGTTGCGCGATGCGCTTGCCAGTGCCACGTGGCGCGCAACCGATTCGCATCGACGGACGGCCGGTCATGGGGCGCCGCTCTTGGAGATGATCGTGGACGCGAGGCCCGGAGAGCGTGCGGACGATTCGCTGCGAGATGTCCCCCGCAGCTTCGATCCGCGGCGTCGTCGACACGACTGGCGTGACGTGCGGGTGTCGCGCACAGGTCAGGACGCGGCATCCCACGACCCGCTCATTCTGGTATCGGACGAGGAAATCTGATGTACCTCTCGCGAGTTCAATTGAACCCGGCGCGTCGAGCAGCCCAGCCGCTTCTTGCGTCACCGCACGCTCTGCACGCTGCGGTGATGGCTGCGTTTCCGGATGCGTCTCCCACGCCGGAGGGGCGCGTGCTCTGGCGAATGGACCTGGCCGATCACCTCGCGAATGTCTTCATCGTCAGTCCGCGGATGCCGGACTTGACATCGCTCGCCGAGCAGGGCGGCTGGCCGCTGCTCCCTGAGACGAAGATCACGCGGCCGTACGCTCCGCTGTTGTCGCGAATCGAGAGTGGGCACCGCTACGCCTTCCGGCTGACCGCGAATCCGACACGCTCGCGAGCGGAGACGGGCGCAGACAGGGGCAAGGTCTACGGGCACGTCACCGTTGCGCAGCAGGAGGAATGGCTGCTGTCACGCCAGGAGCGCGCCGGGTTCCGGATCTGGAGCAGCGGGGACGAGACGGCTCAGACGCGGGACATGGTCGTGAGTGGTCGCCGCACGGTGTCATTCTCGCGTCGTGAGACGCGGGTGACTCTGCGTATTGCGACCTTCGAGGGAACGCTGGTCGTCACCGACCCCGAGCTGTTCGTGCATGCATTGAGCCACGGCATCGGACGCGCGAAGGGTTATGGGTGCGGGTTGATGACCATCGCACCCGTACGGTGACGACGGATGGCGATCCCCGGGGCGCGTCCGCCTGACCTTCCGGACCTGGTACGTGCCCAGGAACGGCTGACCTTCATCTACCTCGAGAAGTGCCATGTGCATCGGGATGCCAACGCGATCACGGCCACGGACGATCGCGGCGTGATGCACATTCCCGCTGCGGCACTCGGCGCGCTACTCCTCGGTCCCGGTACGACCGTGACCCAGCAGGCGATGGTCTTGATGGCCGAGAGCGGATCCACGGTCGTGTAGGTCGGGGAAGAAGGAGTGCGGTACTACGCGCATGGGCGTTCTCTCTCGCACAGTTCGCGTCTTCTCGAGGCTCAGGCGCGATTGGTGACGAACCAGAGCAGCAGGCTGAAGGTCGCGCGAGAGATGTATGCAATGCGATTCCCGGGGGAGGACACGTCCCGCCTCACGCTGCAGCAACTGCGTGGTCGAGAGGGTGCGCGGATCAGACGCGTCTATCGAGAACAGTCCAAGCGCACGGGCGTTCCATGGGACGGGCGGGACTACAAGGTCGAATCCTTCGAAGCAAGCGATCCCGTCAACCAGGCACTGTCGGCCGCGAACACGACGATGTACGGGGTTGTGCACTCCGTGATCGTTGCGCTGGGGTGCTCTCCAGGTCTCGGATTCGTTCACACCGGCCATACGCGTTCGTTCGTCTATGACATCGCTGACCTCTACAAGGCTGAGATGACGATCCCGCTCGCGTTCGATCTTGCGCGAGAAGCACCCTTTGACATCGGGTCCGCCGCTCGCCGTGTTTTGCGAGACATTTTCCACGGCGGAGCCTTCCTGGACCGCTGCGTGCGAGACATCCGTCACCTCTTGCTGCCGGACGATCCTGGTGAAGACGTCGGGTCGACGGAGAACGTCGTCTATCTCTGGGACGGTTCCCAGCGGGTCGTCGCCGGCGGCACCTCATACGGACAGGACGAATGAGGATGGTCGTCCTCGTGCTCTCTGCCTGTCCGCCCGGCCTTCGCGGATATCTGACCCGCTGGCTGCTGGAGATCTCCGCGGGTGTCTTCGTCGGCTCGGTATCCACGCGCGTGCGTGAATTGATGTGGGAGCGCACGAAAGACATGACACGAACGGGCAGGGTGATCATGGTGCTCTCGGCGCGCAACGAGCAGCGGCTCAAGTCCTCGTACACGGACATCACTGGGAACCCGTCGATGTCGAGGGGATCACTCTGATGCTTCGCCCTCGCGACCGCGGGACGGTGGGGGCTGCCGCCGAGTCGCTCAAGCCTGCACCGTCCTCGGCATCGCCGAAGACTGGCTGGAGCAAGGCGGCTCGCTATCGTAAGCGTTGATGAGCGCCATCCGTGATCCTCTCGTGATGCGTACGCGCGTCGTGCAAAGTGATACGTGTAGACCGTGCCCGTAGACTAAACCCCAGATCAGGAAGGGTGCTCCCCGCGCGAGCGGGGATGATCCCGCCCAGAAGTGCGGCCAGTTGCCAACTCCCCAGTGCTCCCCGCGCGAGCGGGGATGATCCCGGAACAGCACGCGCTGCTGGCGGCATGCCCCGGTGCTCCCCGCGCGAGCGGGGATGATCCGTGCCGGTTCGAGCGTGTCCTCGTCGGGCGGGCGTGCTCCCCGCGCGAGCGGGGATGATCCGCCCGGTCAAGTCCCGTGGGGTGGTGTCATTTTGGTTGCTTCCTGGGGGTGGTGGTCAGGCGGTGAGGTAGAGCTCGGGGCGTGCGGGTTCGGCGTGGTCGTGGAGGGTGTGGACGAGTTTGCGCATCGAGGTGTCGGAGAAGTAGCGGCGTTCCCCGTAGGACCATTCCTCGTGCTGCTCTTGCAGGACGGCGCCGATCAGGCGGGTCACGGAGTCTCGGTCGGGGAAGATCTGGACGACGTCGGCGCGGCGCTTGATCTCCCGGTTGAGGCGCTCGATCGGGTTGTTCGACCACACCTTCTGCCAGTGCTCGCGCGGTAGCGGTGCGAACGC
>NZ_AULS01000019.1 GCF_000422405.1 Microbacterium luticocti DSM 19459 | reverse complement strand
GGCCGTCACCGACAGTCTCCGCGGCTCGTTCCCGGAGATCGCAGCCATGCTCGAGGCCGCCGAACCCGACCTGACCGCGTTCGCACCGCTACCGCGCGAGCACTGGCAGAAGGTGTGGTCGAACAACCCGATCGAGCGCCTCAACCGGGAGATCAAGCGCCGCGCCGACGTCGTCCAGATCTTCCCCGACCGAGACTCCGTGACCCGCCTGATCGGCGCCGTCCTGCAAGAGCAGCACGAGGAATGGTCCTACGGGGAACGCCGCTACTTCTCCGACACCTCGATGCGCAAACTCGTCCACACCCTCCACGACCACGCCGAGCCCGCACGCCCCGAGTTCTACCTCACCGCCTGACCACCACCCCCCAGGAAGCAACCAAAATGACACCACACCACGGGACTTGACCGGATCGTGTGGTGCTGCGCCCGGTTCCCGGGGTTGCAGGTTCGAGTCCCGTAGCCGGCACCGTCTCGCGCCTCGATTCCCGCCGTTGTGTACGCCGGTGACTCAGTACGCCGGTGAGGACATCGCCCCATAGCAGGCACCCCGCCGGCGCGGCACCCCGCGCGTGCCGCGCTGTGCACAACTGCGGGGATTTTCGACGACGGTCGGCGTGTCGGGGCGTTGCGGCGGCGTGTCGCGGAAGATCCCCGCCGTTGTGTACGCGGTGACTGAGCACGCCGGCGACTGAGCACGCCGGTACGAGATCGCCCCGTCGCCGGCACCGTGCCTGGACGGCCCACGGCCGCGGCACGGACTCAGGCGATGGCACGGAACATCAGGCGGATGCCGCGGCACGGACTTCGACGATGGGATGGGGATGTTCGGTGGATGCCGCGGCGATCCGCGTGAATTGGCGTGATCGCCTGATCTCGTGACACCCTCGTGGGGTGAGCACCGAGACCACGACGGCCGGATGGAGCCGAGAATCCTGCCTGCAGGCGGACGAGCGCGATCCGCTCGCCGCATTCCGTGACGAGTTCGTGCTGCCGCCCGGGGTCATCTACCTCGACGGCAACTCGCTCGGGGTGCTGCCCGTCGGTGCGCGCGAGCGCGCCGACGCGGTGATCACCCGCGAGTGGGGCACCGACCTGATCCGCAGTTGGAACACCAACCGGTGGTTCGAGATGCCGGTGCGGCTCGGCGAGAAGATCGGGCGCCTCATCGGGGGCGGCGACGGCGCGTGCGCGGTCACCGACACCACCTCGGTCAACATCTTCAAAGCCCTCTCGGCGGCGGTGCGCATCCAGGCGGCCGCCGACCCCGCGCGACGCGTCATCGTCGCCGAGCGCGACAACTTCCCCACAGACCTCTACGTCATCCAGGGCCTGGTCTCGTCACTGCACGGCTACGACATCCGTCTCATCGACGACCGCGACGGCCTTGCCGCAGCGCTGACCGACGACGTCGCCGTCACGCTGCTGAGCCACGTCAACTACCGCACCGGCGCCCGCTGGGACATGCCCGCCGTCACGGCGCAGATCCACGCCGCCGGCAGCCTGGTTGTCTGGGACCTGTGCCACTCGGTCGGCGCCGTGCCGCTGGACGTCGACGGCAGCGGCGCGGACTTCGCCGTCGGCTGCACCTACAAGTACCTCAACGGCGGCCCCGGTTCGCCCGCGTTCATCTGGAGCGCGGCCCGCCACCTCGCCGGCATGACCGGCCCGCTCACCGGATGGTGGGGCCACCGCGACCCGTTCGCGATGGCCGTGGAGTTCGCGCCGGCGCCCGACGCCCGCAGGCTGCTGGTCGGCACGCAGCCGATCATCTCGATGGCCACGATGGAGGTGGGCCTGGACATCGCGCTGCGCGTGGATGCTGCGGCCCTGCGCGAGAAGTCCATCGCCTTGAGTACCCTGTTCATCGACCTGGTCGCGCAGCGGCTGGGCGATCATCCGCTCACACTGGTCACCCCGGCCGACCCCGACGCCCGCGGCAGCCACGTCAGCTACCGCCACCCCGAGGGATACGCCGTGATGCAGGCGCTCATCGACCGTGGCGTCATCGGCGACTACCGCGAGCCCGAGGTGCTGCGCTTCGGGCTCACCCCGCTGTACCTGCGTCACGTCGACGTGTGGGACGCGGTCGAGCACCTGCGTCGCGTGCTCGACGACGAACTGTGGCGCGACCCGCAGTACGCGCGTCGCGGCGCCGTCACCTGACGCGACGGATGCCGCGGCCTACCGCTCGCCCGGCATCCGCGACAGGAACCGCTCGGCGTCGACCTGCGTGCGCTTGGCCGTCGCCTTGCCCTCGGGCTTGCCGCCGACGTACAACCAGCCGAGCAGCTTCTCGTTGTCGCGCAGCCCGTGCGCCTTCGCCACCGCCTTGCTGCGCGTGTAGCCGCCGGTGCGCCAGATGACGCCCCACCCGGCCTCGTCCAGCAGCAGGCTCAGGGTGTGCGCCACCCCCGCCGCGGTCGCGGCCTGCTCCCAGCGCGGCACCTTGCCGCTCGGTCGGTAGCTGACCACCACGGCGATCAGCAGCGGCGCCCGCAGCGGCTTGGACGAGGCACCCTTCTCACCCAGCGCCTTGTTGATCGCCCGGCCCAGGCGCTCCCGGTCCGCGCCGCGCAGCTCGATCAGCCGCCACGGTCGCAGCGACGAGTGGTCGGCGACCCGCGCGGCAGCCGCCACCAGCGGAAGCAACTCGTCGTGCGAGGGTGCGGCATCCGTCACCTTCGACCACGATCGGCGCGCCAGAACCGCGTCGAATGCGCTCATTCGTCGGGTGAGAACGACAGCGAGATCGAGTTCATGCAGTAGCGGTCGCCGGTCGGGGTGCCGAACCCGTCGGGGAACACGTGCCCCAGGTGGGACCCGCAGTTCGCGCACAGCACCTCGGTGCGCTCCATGCCCAGCGAGCTGTCTTCGCGCAGCTCGACCGCGTCGGGGCGGACCGACTCGTAGAAGCTCGGCCACCCGCAGTGCGAGTCGAACTTCGTGCCGCTCTTGAACAGTTCCGCACCGCACGCCGCACACGTGTACAGCCCGGCCCGGTGCTCGTCCAGCAGCTCCCCGGTCCACGGCCGCTCGGTCGCCGCCTCCCGCAGCACCGCATACTGCTGTGGGCTCAGTTCGGCCCGCCACTGCTCGTCACTCTTGTTCACGCCATAACCCATGGGATCCTCCACCTCCATTCAACCCGACGCGCAGGCTGTGTGTTCCGCGGGTTTCGCATTCCGCGAGAATGGGCGGATGCTCGACACCGACGCCGTGCGCGACCGGTACGACCGGTTCGCCCGCATCGAGGCGCCCCACCGGTCTGCGCTGTACGCGCAGTGGGCGGCCGGCGTCGCCGGCGACGCCGAGGCCCGCGCGATCCTCGCCGGCATCCCGGCGACGCACCGGCAGCCGCCCCTGGTGTTCGCGGTGACCCGGATGCTCGGATGCGGGCTCGTCGCGTACCCCCGGTGGGCCGCGTGGCTGCGCATGCACGCCGACGCCGTTGCCGCCGAATGCGCTGCCCGCACGCTGCAGACCAACGAACCGCTGCGGTGCGCCGCGCTGCTGCCCGCGCTGAGCATGATCGACGGGCCGGTCGCCTTGCTCGAGGTCGGAGCCAGCGCCGGACTGTGCCTGTACCCCGACCGGTACTCGTACCGCTATGCCACCGACGACGGCCCACTCGCGGTCGATCCGGCCGACGGCGTCAGCCCGGTGGTGCTGTCCGCACGATGGCGCGGGGCGGCGCCGCGGCTGCGCCTGCCCGAGGTGGTCTGGCGCGCGGGCATCGACCTGCAGCCGCGACGGGCGACGGATGCCGCGGACCGCGCCTGGATCGAAGGTCTGGTCTGGCCGGGTGAGCACGAGCGGGCCGCCCGCATCGGCGCCGCCCTCGACGTCGTCGCGGCCGACGGTCCGCTGCTGGTCTGTGGAGATGCCGTCGAGCTGCTGGGCGAGGTCGCGGCATCCGCGCCTCGCGACGCGACACTGGTGATCACCACGCCCGGGGTGCTCGCGCACGTGCCCCGAGCGGGGCGCGAGCGCATCGCCGCCGCGGCCCGAGCGGCGGGATGCTGGATCACGTTGGACGCGCCCGGCCTGCATCGGGCCGTTCAGGGGGAGTGGGTCGTACCGGGGGAGTGGGCCGAACCCGGGCACAGCGCGGTGCCTGGGCGGAGCACGGTGCCCGAGCAGAGCGCAGTGTCCGGGCGGAGCGCGGTGCCTGGGCGGAGCACGGTGCCCGGGCACAGCGCGGTGCCGGGACGGAGTGCGGGTCGGCGTGCCGCGGTGCCCGACCCCGATCCGTGGCCCAACGGGATGTTCGCGCTCGCCGTCGACGGTCAGGTGATCGCCGCCGCCGACCCGCTGGGCGGGATCGTGCGACCGAACGGCGCCGCGTGGGAGTGGCATCCCGACCCGGAGGCTGCCACGCAGTAGCGTGAGCACGTGCCCCTCGACGACCGCGACCTCGCCATCCTCGACTTCGAGTCGCGGTGGACGCGACATGTCGGGGCCAAGGAAGAAGCCATCCGCACCGAGCTCGGGCTCGCACCGGCCCGCTACTACCAGTTGCTCGGACGGCTGATCGACACCGCCGAGGCTCTGGAACACGACCCCATGCTGGTCAAGCGGCTGCGTCGTGTGCGCGACCAGCGGGTGCGGGCGGGTCTGGCGCGCGTGGTCGGTCGCTGAGCGCGCCCTCACACTCACGCAAGAACGCGGCGGGTAGCATCGTGGGGTGCCGAGATCGACCTATCCGCCGGACAGCTTCGACGACCTGCCCGACGATGCCGATCGGGTGGGTGCCCACCGCGCCGAGAATCCTCGGCTGCGCACCGGGCTGATCGTCGCGTGGGCGGCGCTGGCTGCCGTCGTGCTGATCGCCGCCGGCATCTTCGGCACGCTGCTGACCACCGGCCGGCTGGGTTCGCAGTCGACGCCGCCGCCGACCGCGGCGGCCACCCCGACGATCACGCCCGTGGTCGACACCGCCTACAGTGTGCTGGTGCTCAACGCCACCGGTGAGCCGGGCAAGGCCACCGCGGTGGCCGATCAGATCGTGAAGGCGGGCTTCTCCCGTGGCAAGGTGTCGCCGGGTGAGGCCGCATCGACGTACCCGACGACGACCGTGTACTACGTGCTGCCGCAGGATGCCGCGGCCGCCGCCGGGCTCGCCAACATCATCGGCGGTGCCGCCATCGCGCAGAGCGATGAGTATCAGCCTGCCGGAGATCCCGAGGCGCAGCAGCTCGCCGTCGTGCTCGGCACCGACCGCGCCTCCTCACCCGCTCCCTCGCCGTCGAAGACGTCGTAGCGCTGCTCGGAACCGCTCAGGCCGGAGCGTCGCTCGGGCCGCCGGCATCGGCGGCGCCGAGTTCGTCGATGGTGAGGCACGGACGCGCGTCATGACGTCGGCGTCGCCGTTGCCGCGGGTGGGGGCCGGGTGCGGTGCCCGGTGTCGAACGGGTGCTGCCCGAGGGTGCGGGCCGCCGTCTTGCACTCTCTGGGGGCGAGTGCCAGAATGGCATTAGCACTCGGCTTGAGTGAGTGCTAAAGACCGTCAGCCAACGTCCGGGAGGGACGACACACACATGGCAAAGATCATCGCTTTCGACGAGGAGGCCCGTCGCGGCCTCGAGCGCGGCCTGAACACGCTGGCCGACGCCGTCAAGGTGACCCTGGGCCCCCGCGGTCGCAACGTCGTGCTCGAGAAGAAGTGGGGCGCCCCCACCATCACGAACGACGGTGTCTCGATCGCCAAGGAGATCGAACTCGACGACCCCTACGAGAAGATCGGCGCCGAGCTGGTCAAGGAGGTCGCCAAGAAGACCGACGACGTGGCCGGTGACGGCACCACGACCGCCACGGTCCTGGCCCAGGCGCTGGTGCGCGAGGGGCTGCGCAACGTCGCGGCCGGCGCCGACCCGATCTCTCTGAAGAAGGGCATCGAGAAGGCCGTCGCGGCCGTCATCGAGCAGCTGCACGACGCCGCCAAGGAGGTCGAATCCAAGGAGCAGATCGCTGCGACCGCGTCGATCTCGGCCGCCGACACCACCATCGGTGAGCTCATCGCCGAGGCGATCGACAAGGTCGGCAAGGAGGGTGTGGTCACCGTCGAGGAGTCGCAGACCTTCGGCACCGAGCTCGAGCTCACCGAGGGCATGCGCTTCGACAAGGGCTTCATCAACCCCTACTTCGTCACGGACCCGGAGCGCCAGGAGGCCGTCTTCGAGGACCCGTACATCCTCATCGCGAACCAGAAGATCTCGAACATCAAGGACCTTCTGCCCGTCGTCGACAAGGTGATCCAGGACGGCAAGGAGCTCGTCATCATCGCCGAGGACGTCGAGGGTGAGGCGCTGGCCACGCTGGTGCTGAACAAGATCCGCGGCATCTTCAAGTCGGTCGCCGTCAAGGCCCCCGGCTTCGGCGACCGCCGCAAGGCTCAGCTGCAGGACATCGCGATCCTCACCGGCGGCCAGGTCATCACCGAAGAGGTCGGCCTCAAGCTCGAGAACACCACGCTCGACCTGCTCGGCCGTGCGCGCAAGGTCATCGTCACCAAGGACGAGACCACGATCGTCGAGGGTGCCGGTGACCCCGCGCAGATCGAGGGTCGCGTGACCCAGATCCGTCGCGAGATCGAGAACACCGACAGCGACTACGACCGCGAGAAGCTGCAGGAGCGCCTCGCCAAGCTCGCCGGCGGCGTGGCCGTCATCAAGGCGGGCGCGGCCACCGAGGTCGAGCTCAAGGAGCGCAAGCACCGCATCGAGGACGCCGTCCGCAACGCGAAGGCCGCCGTCGAGGAGGGTGTCGTCGCCGGTGGTGGTGTCGCGCTGATCCAGGCCGGTGCCAAGGCGTTCGAGTCGCTCGGCCTGACCGGCGACGAGGCGACCGGTGCGAACATCGTCAAGGTCGCCATCGAGGCGCCGCTCAAGCAGATCGCGCAGAACGCGGGCCTCGAGCCGGGCGTCGTCGCGCACAAGGTCGCGGGCCTGCCCGCCGGCCACGGTCTGAACGCGGCCACCGGCGAGTACGGTGACCTGTTCGCGCAGGGCATCATCGACCCGACCAAGGTGACCCGCTCGGCGCTGCAGAACGCCGCGTCGATCGCCGGCCTGTTCCTGACCACCGAGGCCGTCGTCGCCGACAAGCCGGAGAAGGCCGCTGCCGCTCCGGCCGGCGACCCGACCGGTGGCATGGACTTCTGAGTCGAAGACCACCCCACGCACGAAGCGCCCCTCCGGTCGGAGGGGCGCTTCGTCGTTGCGGCGGCGTGGGCATCCGCCGCGCCGGGCCGCTGCCATTGAGAATCGACATTCCGGTCCGCACTCGCCGCGCCGCACGGAGTCTCGGCCGGGATGCCGATTCTCGACGCCGCACGGGATGCCTCATCGGAACAGGCCGGTGCTGAACTGCTCGGCCTCGGCGTACTGGCGGCCGGCGGCGGCCAGGGCGGCGTTGATCGCGGCCAGGCTCTGCTCGACCTGAGCCTGGGTCGCACGCCACTGGTCGACGACCGTGGCGAAGGCGGCCGACGCCGACCCGGTCCAGGTCGCCTGCAGGTTCGTGAGCTGTGCGAGCATCGAGGCGGTCTCGCCCTGCAGGCGGTCGATCGTGCCGTGCACGGCGGAGGTGGCGGCCAGGACCGCGTCGCTGTCGACGGAGTAGACGGACATGGGGTGCTCCCTTCGGATCTGGGTTCCCACGCTAGGGTGGCGCGCCGGTCCGGCGGGGGCCGGTGTGCCGATCCGTGGACAGATCGCCGTGGCTCCCGCCTGGGGAGGAATCGGTGCGGGCCGTCAGCGGACGTCGTCGCCCAGGCGGTGCAACGGCTGAGTCTGGATGTCGATGTGCTCGGCGGCATCCCGCGCCTGCGCCAAGGGGAACGCGACACAGAACGTGGCACCGCCGCCCGGGGTGTCGGTGACGGTGACGGTGCCGTGCAACAGGTCGACGATCGAGGCCACGATCGACAGCCCGAGACCCGAGCCGCCGGTCTCACGGGTGCGGGAGGTGTCGGCGCGCCAGAACCGCTGGAAGATCTGCTCCCGGATCTGCGGCGGGATGCCGTCGCCGTGGTCGGCGATCGCGATCCAGCCCATCCCGGCGGTGCCGTCCACGCCCACCGCCAGGTCGATGGGGGAGTCGTCGGGCGTGTACCGCCGGGCGTTGGCGAGCAGGTTCGCCACCACCTGCCGGATGCGGTTCTCTTCGCCCAGCACGATCGGCGGGGCTCCGGCCGGCTGCGGTGCCGGTACCGGCGCGGTGGCCGCGGGCTCGGCCGGTGCCGGCTGCTTGGGTCGCCGGCGCAGCAGGTTACGAGCGGATGCCACCCGCCGTGGCGCCGATGACGGCTTCTTCGCGCCCGCGTCCGCCACGGTGGCGGTGATCGGCGCGGTGGGCAGCTGCAGCGCCGGCAGCTCGTCGGCGACCGCCGTGGTGGTGTCGGTCACCGACACCTGGCGTCGTGGCGAGGCCGCCCGCACGTCCAGCGCCGCATCGCGGGCGATCGGGCGCAGGTCGACCGGGGCGAACGCGATCTCTTCGCGCCGCTCGTCGAGCCGGGTCAGCGCCAGCAGGTCCTCGACCAGCGACCCCATCCGGATCGCCTCTTTCTCGATGCGTTCGAACGCCGTGGCGACGTCGTCGTCGCTGCGGATCGCGCCCATGCGGTACAGCTCGGCATAACCGCGCACGGTGACCAGTGGCGTGCGCAGTTCGTGGCTGGCGTCGCCGACGAACCGGCGCATCTGCCGCACGGCGGCGTCCCGCTGGCCGAGCGCGGCGTCCAGCCGCGCCAGCATGGCGTTGATCGCGATCTTCAGCCGCCCGACTTCGGTGTGCTCGGGCTCGACCTTCGTCATCCGCTGACTGAAATCACCCGCCGCGATCGACATCGCCGTCGCCTCGACCTGCCCGAGGCTGCGGAACGCGAGCGTGACCAGGCCGCGCGTGACCAGCGCCCCGATGAAGATCGTCAGCAGCGCCAGCACGCTGTAGATGCCCAGGAACGTGCCCACGATGCGGTTCACCGACGAGGTCGGCAGCGCCACCAGCTGGGTGAACAACGGGGCGTTCGTGCCGAGCACGAACGAGGTCACGCTCGCGCGGAAGTCCACGCCCGCCGTGCCGGGGATGCTGAACGGCGCCGTGCCCTGGATCGTGGCCTGCCGGGTGGACATCTTCTGCGGGAACACCGGGGTGTTCTCGCCGTGCGGGCCGACCGAGGCCAGCATCGACCCGTCGGCGGCGTAGACCGCCACGTAATAGCCCGAGTAGTCGATCGGCCCCGACGTGTTCGGTGTGAACCGGATGTCGCTGCCGTCCACCGTCACGTCGAACGCGCTGCGTGCGACATCCGTCGTCGCCAGCTGCTGCACCTGCGAGTCGAGGCTGGCATCCAGCGCCCCGCGCAGGAAGATCATCGTGCCCATGCCCGCGGTGAACAGGCCGATCGCCAGCACCGCGACGGTCACCCCGGTGACCTTCGCGCGCAGGCTCAGCCCACGCCACCACCCGGTGACCGCATCGGGCTCACGCTCTGACAGGGCCCCTCCCGTCTCAGGCGGGCTTTCCGGCCTTCAGCATGTAGCCGAAGCCGCGCTTGGTCTGGATGAGCGACTCGGACGCGTGCGGGTCGATCTTGCGACGCAGGTACGAGATGTAGCTCTCGACGATGCCGGCGTCGCCGTTGAAGTCGTACTCCCACACATGGTCGAGGATCTGCGCCTTGCTCAGCACCCGGTTGGGGTTGAGCATCAGGTAGCGCAGCAGCTTGAACTCGGTGGGGCTCAGTTCGATCTGGGCGTCGCCGACGAACACGTCGTGGGTGTCCTGGTCCATGGTCAGCTCGCCCGCACGGATCACCGACTCCTCGTCGGTCTGCATGGTGCGGCGCAGGATCGCCTGGATGCGGGCGACGATCTCGTCGAGGCTGAACGGCTTGGTGACGTAGTCGTCGCCGCCGGCGTTGAGACCTTCGATCTTGTCCTGCGTCTCGTCCTTCGCGGTCAGAAACAGGATGGGGGCGGTGTAACCGGCCCCGCGCAGCCGCTTGGTGACGCTGAACCCGTTCATGTCGGGCAGCATGACGTCGAGGATGATGAGGTCGGGTTCCTCTTCGAGGACGGCCGAGATGGTCTGCGCGCCGTTGGCGACGGCCCGCACCTGGAAGCCTGCGAACTTGAGGCTGGTGATCAGCAGGTCGCGGATGTTCGGTTCGTCGTCGACGATGAGGATGCGCGGTGCGGTCATGTGCCCATTATGGTGACCCGGACCGTGTGCGTGTGGGATGTTCGCCGGAAGCGGCACGATTGTGCGCCTGTGCCGAGGGGTCGGGGAGCGCCCGCACCTGCACGCAGCAGTGCCCTTCGCGCGGGCTCAGCTGCGGGGTGCGCCGATCGCCGGTGGCCGCGACCATGCCCTGCACCAGGGCGAGGTTCGCCGTGCACACCAGGTCGGTGTGCCGGGCGGCGAGCGCATGGAACGGGCAGTTCTGCAGCAGCACCCCGCCGCAGCCGTCGTCGGCCGGCTCGTACCCGCACGCGGTCAGCGCGGCCTCGGTGCTCGCGCAGTCGGCGCCGATCTGGGCGCCCAGGCCGTGCGCCTGTGCGGCGATGGCCTCGCGCACCGGGATGCCGTCGGCGTCCGCCTGCTCGGCGGCCCGGGCGAGCAGTTCGCCGGCCAGTTCGTAGTGCCGTTCCGGGATGGAGCCGGCCAGTTCGCCCGCCACCGCACGGTAGAGCTTGGCCGGACGCCCGGCGCCCGGTCCGCTGCGCCCTGACAGGCGCCGGTACTCCACGGCGAGCAGTCCCGCCGCGGCGAGCCGGTCGAGGTGGAACGCCGCGGTGGAACGGGGGACGCCGGCGGCGGAGGCCGTGGCATCCCGCCCCATCGGCTCGGTCGCCTCGGCGACCGCCGCGTACACGCGGCGCCGCACCGGATCGCCGAGCAGGCCAAGCGCCTGTGCCCGGTTGTGCGAGATCACGCCCATGACCCCACCCTACTCTAAAAAAGCGAATCTTGACAGAAGAATCTGCAGGGCCTAGCGTCGGACGTGGGTCGCTTCCGCCGCGGCCCGGAAGGGGGTCGTCATGTCCGTGTCCGTCCCGCCGTTGGCGGCGCTCGAGGATGTCGCCGACGAGGACTGCGTCGACGTGGCGGCGGCCGAGCAGGCCGTCGCCGATCTGCTGCGCGCACTCGGCCGCGACATCGACTCCCCACATCTGGCCGACACCCCGCGTCGCGTGGTCGCCGGGCTTCGCGAGATGATCGAGCCGCGCCCGTTCACGCTGACCACGTTCCCCAACGACGCCGGGTACGACGAGCTGGTGCTGGTGCGTGACATCCCGTTCTCGTCGCTGTGCGAGCATCATCTGCTGCCGTTCCGCGGCGTCGCCCACGTCGGCTACCTGCCCGCCGAGCGCATCGTGGGACTGTCGAAGCTCGCGCGGGTCGTCGAGCTGTTCGCCCGCGACCTGCAGGTGCAAGAGACCCTCACCGCGCAGATCGCCGACCATCTGCAGACGCACCTGGCGCCGCGCGGTGTGGGTGTGGTGCTCGAGGCCGAGCACCTGTGCATGTCGCTGCGCGGAGCGCGCGTGGCCGGCAGCACCACGGTCACCAGCGCGTTCCGCGGCGCGCTGCAGGCCGACCAGACGCTGCGGGCGCGCTTTCACGCCCGCTGATCGATCGAGAGGAGACACCATGGCAGGCATGGTCATCATCGGAGGAGGACTGGCCGCCGGCAGCGCCGCCCAGACACTGCGCGAGCAGGGCTACGACGGCGAGGTGACGGTGATCGCCGACGAGCCGTACACGCCGTACCAGCGCCCGCCGCTCTCGAAGGGGTTCCTGAAGGGCGACGAGGGGCTGGATGCCGTCATCCTGCACCCCGACGACTGGTATCGCGAGCAGCGGGTGGACGTGCGCACCGCGACCGCGGCGACCGGGATCGACGTCGTCGCGCACACCGTGACGCTCGCGGACGGGTCGACGCTCGGCTACGACAAGCTGCTGCTGGCCACCGGTGCCACACCGCGCGCGCTGCCCATCGCCGGACACGACCTGCCCGGCGTGCACATGCTGCGCCGGCTGGACGATTCGAAGGACCTCCACGCGCAGCTGGCCGGCGGCGGCAAGCGGCTCGTGCTCATCGGGTCGGGCTGGATCGGCATGGAGGTCGCGGCCACCGCGCGGCAACTGGGCAACGAGGTCACCATCCTCGAGCGCGACCCGGTGCCGCTGGCGGTCGCGCTCGGCGACGAGATGGGCACCGTGTTCCGGCGGCTGCACGAAGAGCACGGCGTCGACCTGCGCACCTCGGTGAACGTCGAGCGCATCGAGGGCACCGACCGGGCCACCGGTGTGGTCGTCGACGGCGAGACGGTGCCCGCCGACCTGGTGCTCATCGGCGTCGGTGCCGTGCCGAACACCGCGGTGGCCGAAGCGGCCGGCATCGAGGTGGACCGCGGCATCCTCACCGACGCGTCGCTGCGCACCAGCGCGCCCGACGTGCTCGCCGCCGGCGACGTCGCCAACGCGATGCACCCCGTGCTGAAGCAGCGGCTGCGCAGCGAGCACTGGGCGAACGCGCTGAACTCCGGTCCGGTCGCGGCGCGCGTCATGCTCGGTCAGGAGGCGGTGCACGACGCGATCCCGTACTTCTACACCGACCAGTACGATCTGGGCATGGAGCTCAGCGGCTACGCGCCCCTGATGAAGGACGCGCGGCTGGTGACCCGCGGCGACGTGGGAGGGCGCGAGTTCATCGCGTTCTGGGTCGCCGACGGAAAGGTCGTCGCCGGCATGAACGTCAACGTCTGGGACGTGAACGAGACCGTGCAGAAGCTCATCGCGTCGGGCGCGCGCATCGACACCGCAGCGCTCGCCGATGCGGATGTGGCCTTGGACTCGCTGGTGCCCGCGTGATCGTCACGCCGCGGCTGCGGCATCCGGTGCGCCGCATCGGTGATCGCGACATCGACTTCTCGCGGCGGCTCGCGGTGATGGCGATCGTCAACCGCACCCCCGACTCGTTCTACGACCGGGGCGCGACGTTCGCGCTCGAGGCCGCGGTGGCATCGGGGCGCGCGGCGTTCGAGGCGGGCGCCGATGTGGTCGACGTCGGCGGGGTGAAGTTCGCGCCCGGGCCGCCGGTGCCGGTCGCCGAAGAGATCGACCGCGTGGTGCCGGTGGTGCGGGCGCTGGCACCGTTCGGGCCGGTGAGCGTCGACACGTTCCAGCCCGAGGTGGCCCGGGCGGCGATCGACGCCGGTGCGGCCGTGATCAACGACACCACCGGCGTGCACGATCCGCGGATCGCCGACGTCGTCGCCGACAGCGACGCGACGCTGGTGGTGGCGCACAGCCTGGCCGCGCCGCGCACCCAGCTGCCGCTACCGCACTACGACGATGTGGTCGCCGAGGTGCGCGACTTTCTCGAGCACCGTGTCGCGGTGGCACGCGAGCACGGTGTGCCGGCCGAGCGGATCATCGTCGACCCCGGGCACGACCTCAACAAGAACACCCGGCATTCGCTCGAACTGACCCGGCGGTTGGGCGAGTTCGCCGACATCGGTCTGCCGATGCTCGTCGCGTTGTCGAACAAGGACTTCATCGGCGAGGCGCTCGGCCGCGACCGTGACCAGCGCCTGCACGGGTCACTGGCGGCGGCGGTGTTCTGCGCGACCCAGGGGGCGCGCATGGTGCGGGTGCACAATGTGCGCGAGACAGTCGACGCGCTGCGGATGGTCGAGGCGATCCTCGGCTGGCGCGAACCGGCGTACCTGCTGCACAACATGCGGTCGGAGGGAAACGAATGACCGGCCCGGAGGGAAACGAATGAACCCGACCCGTGACCAACTCTTCGCCGCCTACGCGCTGGACGACCGGCGCACGCCACGGGTGCGCATGAACTTCGTGTCGAGTGCCGACGGCGCCGCCACCCTGCACGGGCGCAGCGGGGAGCTGGGCGGGCGGACCGACCGTGCGCTCATGGAGGTGCTGCGCGCGCAGGCCGACGTGATCCTCGTCGGAGCAGGGACCGTGCGGGTCGAGGGATACGGCGGGGTGGCGCCGCAGGAGGAGGATGCCGCGTGGCGGCGCGCGCACGGGCTCTCGCCCGCGCCGCGGCTGGCCGTCGTCAGCGGCGAGCTGAACCTTGCTCCGGGCGATGCGGTCTTCGCCGACGCTCCCGTCCCGCCGATCGTGGTGACCCGGGCGTCCGCGCCCGCGGCGCGGCGGGCAGAGCTCGAGTCGGTGGCCGAGGTGCTGGTCTGCGGGGATGCCACGGTGGACCTCGTCGCGATGACCCACGCCTTCACGGCGCAGGGGATGCCGCAGGTGCTGTGCGAGGGCGGACCGCACCTGTTCGGCTCGCTGCTGGACGCCGGGCTCGTCGACGAGCTGTGCCTGACCGTGGCGCCGCACGTGGTGGGCGGGGGAGCGGGCCGCATCGTGCAGGGCGCCGCCGAAGCGCAGCACGACCTCGCCTTGCGGGGCGTGCTGCGCGACGACGACGGCTTCGTGTTCCTGCGCTACGCGCGCTGAGCCGGCGCGCCGGTCGTCTCGCGCACCGCGTGGACGAGGCGCACCAGCCGCATCGGCGTGAGTGCGTCGGAGCGGGGCCAGAAGCCCGGGCCCGCGGCATCCGTCTCGTCGCACGCCTCGCGCACCGCCCAGCCGGCGTCGGCCAACCAGTCGGTGATCTGGTCGGGCGAGGGTGTGCAGTGCCACGGCTCACCGGAACGCCCGGCGACCGCGGCCACCGCCTGGGCATACCCGGCACCGGCCGCGTCGCGCAGGGCGGGCGGCACGATGTGGTCGAAGACCAGGTGGGAGCCGCCGGCCAGAGCGCGTAGGCCGGCGAGCACCCCGCGGACGGCGGCCGCGTCGAGGTACATGCTCACCCCGAGCCATGACACGAACGCGGGTCGATCGGGGTCGAACCCGGCCGCGCACAGGGCGTCCACCGGCGAAGCCGAGGCGAGGTCGACCGGCACCGGGGTGCCCGCGTCGGCCAGGCCGGCCCGCGCGAACAGCGCGCGCCGGTGTGCGAGCACCCCGGGAAGGTCGACCAGCCACGCGTGCGTTCCCACCGGCATCCGGTGCGCGGCGGTGTCGAGCCCGGCGCCGAGCACGACCAGCTGATCCACCCCGGACTCGGCCAGGCGGGCTTCGGCGAACGCGCTGCGCACGCAGGCGGCCAGCCGGGCCGACGCCAGGACGGGGGCGTCCGGCTGCGCTCGGTGATAATCCAACGGCGAGGGATGGTCGTGGTCGACCAGGGCGGCGGCGATCTCGTCGATCAGCAGATGCGGGGGCGCGTCGACGAGAGGATGCGCGGCCCGGGCCGCGGCCGACATCAGGGCGGTGGTACTGACGGTGGTGTTCGGTTCCATCTCAACCTATTACCAGACCTGCACCGCACCGCCGGCGTGCCACGCCGCCGGCGCTCGGATCAGGCCGCGGCGAGGGTGTCGGCGTCGAGGATCGTGTAGCTGTAGCCCTGCTCGGCGAGGAACCGCTGCCGGTTCTGCGCGAAGTCCTGGTCGACGGTGTCGCGGGCGATGAGCGTGTAGAAGCTCGCGGTGTGCCCGGACTGTTTCGGCCGCAGCAGGCGGCCGAGCCGCTGCGCCTCCTCCTGGCGGGATCCGAACGACCCCGACACCTGGATGGCGACGGATGCCTCGGGCAGGTCGATCGAGAAGTTCGCGACCTTCGAGACCACCAGCAGCTCGATCTCGCCCTCGCGGAACGCCCGGTACAGTTCCTCGCGCTCGTCCACCGGCGTCGCACCGGTGATCTTCGGCGCGCCCAGCGCCTCGGCGAGCACGTCGATCTGGTCGAGGTACTGGCCGATGACGAGGATCCGTTCACCCCGGTGCCGGGCGACGAGCTCGCGCACCACGCCGATCTTCGCCGGAGCGGTCGCCGCCAGCCGGTACCGCTCGTCGTCGGCCGAGGCCGCGTACTCCAGCCGGTCGCCTTCTGGCAGATCCACCCGCACCTCGTAGCAGACGGCGGGTGAGATGAAGCCCTGCGCCTCGATCTGCTTCCACGGCGCGTCGAACCGCTTCGGCCCGATCAGGCTGAACACGTCGCCCTCCCGACCGTCTTCGCGCACCAGCGTCGCCGTCAGCCCCAGCCGGCGCCGCGCCTGCAGGTCGGCGGTGAGCTTGAACACCGGCGCCGGCAGCAGGTGCACCTCGTCGTAGACGATGAGCCCCCAGTCCAGCGCGTCCAGCAGTGCCAGGTGGGCGTACTGGCCCTTTCGCTTCGCGGTGAGGATCTGGTACGTCGCGATGGTGACGGGCTTGATCTCTTTGACCTGCCCGGAGTACTCGCCGATCTCGGCCTCGGTCAGCGACGTACGCCGCAGCAGCTCGTCGCGCCACTGCCGGGCGCTGACCGTGTTGGTCACCAGGATCAGCGTCGTCGTCTTGGTCTGCGCCATCGCCCCGGCGCCCACGAGCGTCTTTCCGGCCCCGCACGGCAGCACCACCACGCCCGAGCCACCCTCGGTGAACGTCGAGACCGCGGTGCGCTGGTACGGCCGCAGGTGCCAGCCGTCCTCGACGAGGTCGATGGGATGCGGCGTGCCCGGCGTGTACCCGGCACGGTCCTCGGCGGGCCAGCCGATCTTCAGCAGCTCCTGCTTGATGGCGCCGCGCGCCCAGGCGTCCACGACGAACGTGTCGGGCGAGGGGTGGCCGATAAGCAGCGGTTGGATGCGCTTGTTCTTCGACACCTCGGTCAGCACCGCGGCATCCGTCGACCGCAGCACCAGGTCGCCGTCGTCGCCGCGCTCGATGACCAGGCGCCCGTACCGGTTCACCGTCTCGCGGATGTCGACGGCGACCGAGGTGGGAACCGGGAACTTCGAGAAGCGGTCGAGGGTCGCCAGCATGTCGTCGGCCTCATGCCCGGCCGCCCGCGCGTTCCACAGCCCCAGTCGGGTGATCCGGTAGGTGTGGATGTGCTCGGGTGCGCGCTCGAGCTCGGCGAAGATCGCCAACTCGTGCCGCGCGGTCTCGGCATCCGGGTGCGCCACCTCGAGCAGCACCGTGCGGTCGCTCTGGACGATGAGGGGGCCGTCGGACATAAGGGTCCATTCTACCGGGGTCGTACCCGGACGATCCCCGAGACCGGCAGGGTGCGCTCGATGTCGGCCGCACGGTCCAGCCCCCGCAGTCGGCCGCCACCGAGGCCCGTCGCCTCCATCGTGAAGTCGCGTTCGGTGCCGTCGGGCATGCGCACGGTGACGGTGATCTCGCCGCGGGTGCGCACCGCCTGTTCGAGTTCGCGCACGAGCCATGCCGCGTCGGCGTCGTCGGCGCTGTGCGCCAGCAGCCGCTCGGCCACCGGCAGCAGGGCGGCGGCCGCTTCGTCGGCCGGCACCGGCACCGGGTCGCGGCGGCGGCGCAGTGGCTCGGCGCGGCCGGCGGCATCGCGCGCCACCACCGGATAGCGGGCGTCGGCGAGCGTGAAGAACACGGCGTCGCGCCCCACCCGCGAGACCAGCGCGTCACCGTCCTCGGTCAGCCCGATCGCGTGCAGCGACTGGTCGACCGCGATGGTGCGCAGCAGCTGCGGATCGGAGCTGGTCACGCGTGTGCGGCCGGTCGCGGCATCGGTGGCCACCTGCACCGAACCGTGTCGCGCGGTGGCCTCGGCGATGAGGTAGTCCAGCGGCTGCGGGATGCCGGTCAGCGACAGGCCGGCCAGGAACGTGCGCAGGGATGCCGCGTCCTCGCCACCGGCGACGGCCGCCGCGATCGTGTCGGCGGTGAACCGGTACGTGGATGCCTGGGCCCGCGACTCGCGGGTCGCCATCGTCTGCAGGCGCAGATCCAGTGGCGAGCGCAGGGGACCGGGGGCGATCGCGGTGAGGTCGGCCTGCAGGTAGATGCGGTCGATCTCGGCGGGCAGCAGCGTGGTGAGGGCTGCCTGATCGGGGGTGGCGCCGGTCCGCAGCGGGGCGGTCCAGGCGGGCTCGGTGCCGTCGGCCGCGTACAGTCCGGCCCGCACCGCCTGCCGCCACAGCGTCGCCGCCAAAGCCTGCCAGGTCTCATCGAGCGGGGCGGCGTGCGGCCACTGGGTCGGAGGCGGGTAACCGCCGCCGTCGGTCCGAAGCGGCCCGGGCAGCGCCGCAACCCAGCCCGTCGCGAGCGCCGCCCAGCGATCCGCGATCGTGCCGCGCAGCCACGCGGCGCCCACCGTGGTCTGACGCCACTGCCGGTCGACCAGGGCGAGCAGACGGGCATCGGCGGCCAGCGCGACCAGATCGTCGAGCTCGGCCGGGCTCTCGACCAGGTGGCCGTCGACCAGACGGCGGCGGTCGACGGCGGTGATCGCGCCGGTGCCGGTGACGTTCACGGGGTCGTCGGCCGCCCGGGCGACGAGGTCGGTGACGGCGCGGACGGTGTCGGCGGCACGCTCGGCCGCCTGCGCGGCGGCGACGGCATCGCCGCCGGCCGGTTCGGCCGTGGCGACGGCCTCGAACGCCTCGGGATGCGCGGCCCGGGCGGCGTGCACCCGGTCGGTGACCGCACCCAGGGCCGTGCCGTCGGCCCGCAGCAGCGCGGCCGCCTCGAGCCTGTCGCGCACCCCGGGGTCGGCGGCGGAGCTGGCTGCGGCATCCACCCCCTGCAGCGCGACGCGGGGCAGCTGCCGCAGCGCCGCATCGATCGAGGCGGGCTCGAGCAGCCCCTCGGCCGCGTCGAAACAGTCGCGCCAGCCGACCTGGGCGGACACCCCCCGTGCGTGCAGCACCTCGGCCAGCCGTTGCGCACGGAGCCCGGCCAGCAGCGTCGCCAGCTCCCGCGCGTCGGACAGTGCGGCCACTCAGCGCGTCCGGTCGGCCTTGTTCGCCCGGGACCGGCGCACGAAGCTCATGATCACGACCGTCAGGATCATCAAGAAGGCGGCGATCGGGGCGACGTAGACGATCGTGCCGATGGTGCGCCACAGCGGCGTGCTCTGGTCGGTGTGCACAGCCGTGCCGATGATGATGGCGAAGAACAGGATGACCGACACGGCCAGCAGGCCGAGGGCGGTGTACGAGAGGATGCGGTCGATCCGGCGGACCGGGACGTCCCCGGACGGTGTGGGCGCGCTCATCGGATCCAGCCTACCGCCGCGCGCACGTGCCGTAGGCTGGAGGCCGGGACCTTCGGGTCCTTCCACATTCCCATGCACGTCTGCGCGCGGAAGGCGCGCGCACCGTTCCAGCGAGGTAGTCATGCCCACCGGCAAGGTCAGGTTCTACGACGAAGAGAAGGGCTTCGGCTTCATCTCTTCGGATGACGGTCAGGATGTCTTCCTGCACGCCACAGCCCTGCCCGCAGGAGCGACGGTCAAGACGGGCACGCGGGTCGAGTTCGGCATCGCCGACGGCCGCCGCGGCCCGCAGGCGCTGTCGGTGCGGCTGCTCGAAGCCCCGGTCAGCCTGGCGAAGAAGTCCCGCAAGCCCGCCGACGACATGGCCGTGATCGTCGAAGACCTCGTCAAGCTCCTCGACACGATCGGCGGTGACCTGCGCCGCGGACGCTACCCCTCGGGTGCGCACGCCACGAAGGTCGCCGCCCTGCTGCGCAAGGTCGCCGATGACTTCGATGTCTGACCCGGCGTCCGACGGCGCGCCCGAGGGGGGTACGGCCTTGCCCGTCGACGGGGCGGCGACGGATGAGGCGGCGACGCCCATTCCGGATGAGCGGCTGCTGGCCGCGCACGATCTGGCCCTCGCCGCGCTGCACGAGATCACCGCACCGGCGACGGTCGGCGACCCCGCCGGCTACACGGTCGAGCCCGACGGTGTGGTCTCGCTGCTGTTCGACAATCGGATGCCGGGATACCCGGGCTGGTTCTGGACCGTGAGCCTGGCCGCGGCCGGGGAGGCCGAGCCGACCGTGCTCGAGGCCGAGCTGCTGCCCGGCTCCGGCGCGCTGCTGGCTCCGGAATGGGTGCCGTGGGCGGTGCGTCTGGCCGAGTACCAGGCCCAGCAGCGGGCGGCGGCCGACGAGGATGCCCGGGCCGAGGCATCCGTCGACGCGGACGACGAGCTCGACGACGTCGACGACCTGGATGCGGCCGACTTCGACGAGGACGGCTCACCGATCCTGCACTCGGGCGACCTGGACGGCGTCGACATCGACGAGCTCGACGAGCAGCCCGGCGACGGGCCGGACGACGACGAGGACTGACGCCGCTCGACGACGAGGACCGACGACTCTCAGCGGGCCAGGTGCTCGACCGTGTAGTCGATGCAGCGGGTGAGCGCGCGCACGTCATCGGGCTCGATCGCCGTGAACGTCGCGATGCGCAGCTGGTTGCGGCCGAGCTTGCGGTACGGCTCGGTGTCGACGATGCCGTTCGAACGCAGGCTCTTGGCGACGGATGCCGCGTCGACCGCGTCGTCGAAATCGATGGTCACCACCACCGGTGAGCGATCCTCGACCCGGGCCGCGAACGGGGTCGCGAAGCTCGACGCCTCGGCCCACGCGTACAGCACGTCGGACGACTCGCGGGTGCGCGCGGCCGCCCAGGCCAGGCCGCCCTGGCCGTTCATCCAGTCGATCTGCGCGTCCATCAGCAGCAGGGTGGCCAGCGCCGGGGTGTTCAGCGTCTGATTCAGCCGGGAGTTGTCGACCGCGGTCTTCAGGTCGAGGAACGCGGGGATGTAGCGGTCCGACGCGGCGATCCGCTCGATGCGCTCGATCGCAGCGGGCGAGACCGCGGCGAACCACAGCCCGCCGTCGGCGGCGAAGTTCTTCTGGGGGGCGAAGTAATACACGTCGGCCTGCGTGATGTCGACGTCGATGCCTCCGGCGGCGCTGGTCGCGTCGATCACGGTGAGGGCGCCGGCGTCGCCGTGCACGCGTCGCACCGGGGCCGCCACACCGGTCGAGGTCTCGTTGTGCGGCCAGGCGTACACGTCGACGCCGTCGACCGGCTCGGGCTCGGCGCGCGTGCCCGGCTCGGCGCTGCGCACATCGGGCGCCTGCAGCCAGGGGGCCGCGGCGGCCTTGGCGAACTTGCCGCCGAACTCGCCGAACACCAGGTTCTGCGCGCGCTGCTCGATCAGGCCGAAGGCCGCGGCATCCCAGAACGCCGTCGACCCGCCGTTGCCGAGGATGATCTCGTACCCGTCGGGCAGCCGGAACAACTCGGCCAACCCGCTGCGCACGCGCCCGACGAGGTCCTTGACCGGTGCCTGCCGGTGGCTGGTGCCCAGGATCGCCGCCCCCGGGCCGGCCAGGGCCTGCACCTGCTCGGCCCGCACCTTCGACGGGCCGCACCCGAAGCGTCCGTCGGCGGGCAGCAGGTCGGCGGGCAGCGCAACGTGGGTCATGGCTCGATTGTAGGCGGGACGGATGCCCCGGCCCGGCCGCATGACGGCGCCATACGCCTGGGTAAGGACGCGATCACCAGCGCGTTCGCCGATGAGCTGGCGCGAAGCGCCGGCCACGAGGAATGGGTTGACCCCACAGGGAGGCAACGAAGTGTACGCGTCTGTCAGCCCATCGGTACGAGTCGCCGCGGAACACCACTCAGTAAGATTGAGGCCAAGGCATCGCGGTTGCGAGTGCCTGAATTGAGGCGGTTGATGGGGTGGCCAAGGGGGAACCGTGGGGATAATCAAGCAGAGTCGCTCAGCTCTTGCCATCGTGGATGCGCTTCCCGACCGCCTCGAGACTGGGCTGTGGGAATTCCTGAAGACACCGAACGGGACACCGTTCTTTCGCTTCTCAATGCGACCACCAGCGCAAGCATCGCTGCTTCCGATGCGACGTTCGTGGAAGTTCATTGCGATGATCCCGGGGATGCCCGAGGTCGCGTCGGACATTGCTCTGATCTCGACAGATGGAGCGAACATCGTGGCAGCCCTCGCCCGTGCACTTGGTCGGCTGGCACGTGAGGCAAAGCACACAAGCCCTGAGTACTCAGCTGGACTGCTGCTCCACTCATATCTGTACGGAGTCGCTGTGAGGGAAGCAGAAACCGTCCTCCTGTCGGGCGAGAGCCTGGCTGATGATGAAATGGCTCACAATCGACTTGATTCAGCCCGTGAGCTCTTGTCTGAGTGTCTCTTGGCCGCGCAAGGGCTCTCGGACAATAACTCTGCGGCGCGCCTGCGCCAGAAGATGAGCTGGATCGCAGACACCCAAAGAGCCGGGGCGTTGAAGGCCGGGGTGGAACGTGAGAGGCATGTGCTCGCGGAAGACGCTCCATCATTGATCTCCGCTCAGCATGTGGAGCTGGCGGGAACAGTCACGCCCGCTTCCAGCCGCGCTGCGCACCAGGCTCAGCACATACCTTTGCCGAAGACAGTCACCGAGACAGGTCCTTCTGTTCCGACGGCTGGCAGGGCCGGACAGAGAGCAGATGATCACCGCAAGAATGTCGACGCTGCAATGGATGACTTCTATGGCGGGTATTACGAGAACGAGGAGGAGGAGGAAGCTGCGGCGGACGCGTACTGGGCAAAACACCTCCGGTTTCATAAAGAGGTGTTTCCCAGCACCGTAGAGGGGCGGTTCCTCGCATCGTTCGGCCTTGCAGCCGAGTGCATGCACCAACTGGATCCGGGTGACATGAACCCCTTGTTCGAGGTAGAGGACGTACCGGACATCGTTCTCGCCGGCTCAGGGTTCTCAGAGGAAAATCTGCATGTGTCAGTGGCCGCCGATACACTCGCGTCACCTCCCGTGTGGCAGATCCTCCTTACACGCTATGAGCTGGAAGACACCGTGTGGTCGGAGTGCGAGGTTGAGAAGCTCATCGTCTGCGGCACAGCAGTACATCGTATGGAGGCTGCGGCCAACATCACCTCGGGGCTCATTTCCGTCGCCGGCAAGCGAAGCGGACAGGATCGGCGCATCCTCCTCGAAGCAGCTGCCACCTGGGCGGCCATGGTCTGCGACTTCGACAAGTCCGTTTCAACTCTGCTCACTCTCCAGGAAGAGTTCCCCGATAGTGACGTGCCGTCCAACTGGTCGGCGCTCATCGATCGGATCGAGAATCACCCGCTCGCCACGCAGGAGCAGTACGACCGTCTAACGCGCTCGTGGACCAAAGACGAGTCAGCGGAAAGCGAGTGACACCGAGGGCTTCGTGGCGTGACGACATTGGTGTCGGGCGCTGGTCCGCGGACCTGCCCTCCAGATTGGGTTGTCGGCGCCCCCGCACACGCTTTCTGCATGCGCACCACGTTCGGCCTGAGTCGTGCCACTCTAGGACCCGTTGGTGAGCGGAGTGCGGTGAGGCCTTGAACGGTGATCACGACATCACGCAGGGAGCGCAGGGCGCAGGTGATGCGCTTGACGCTGAGTCCGGCGCGGATTTGGAGGTGCCGGCTGATCCCGAGGGCGCAGAACACGATGGTGAGGCGCGCGTCGATCGAGTACTTCTCGTGGTGGAACATCGGCCGTGCGCGCAGATCGCTCTTGGCACCTCAGTGGGGTCAATACCCGTTTTCTATTCCACAACAAGGCACCTCTGTTGCCGGCCAGTGAGCCTCGCACGCCCGTACTGTCCGAGGTTGCCGAGATACTAGCCTCGTGGGTAGCAAGAAGCGGGGCGGGCTGATGGGCCAGATCGAGCGTGATCTGCTCGATGAGAAACCATTGGACACGCTGCTGCGCAAGCTCATCCTGCTCGGCGGTAACGCGGGCTCACCCGAACTACGCGAGTGGGCCTCGCGGGAGCTTCGCGGATATGGGCGAGACGAAGAGCTCCCGTCGTACCGGACGGTCACTGCGCCGCTACAGGTCGACGGGGCAGTCCCGGGTGGCTTCGTGCACCACGAGACGATCGGCTCAATGGACATTCCTGACTTCGCTCGTGACGACATCAACGAACAAGTTCCGCTCCGCATGGGAGTGCGCGAGATCCGCAGCATGGTCGAGCAACACGGTGACGACCGAATGGTGAAGCTCCAGCCCCCGGGCTCTGCGGATCTCGTTACCTACATCAATGGAACGCGTCGAATGAACGGCCGCATCGTGGCCCTGTACTGGAGTGTCAGTACGATCGCGATCGAAGGCGTCCTCGACCAAGTCCGCACTCGGCTTGCCGAGCTCATCGCGGAACTCCGTTCCAGCACGCCCGTGGGCGAGGCACTCCCGACACCCGCACAAGCCGCCAATGCGGTGAACCTCGTCATCAACGGACGCGGTAACCGCGTCAGCATCGCACAGGCGTCGAACGGGGGATCGATCGCATCCGAACCGGAGTCGGAGACACCGCGCTTCTGGACAACGGCACGCCTCATTGGCGCCGGCGTCGTCGGATCCGCGACCATTGTCGCCGCCGTTATCGCAGTACTGCAGTTCACGCTCTGAATCTCCCGCCAAAGAGGTCGGTGGCAACGGATAGCGTGAAGGAATACCTGACGAGGAGCTAAACCAATGCCGCTGACACTTGGCCCCCTACTGATCGACGCGGGCATCGATCCCGCCCAGGCGCTCGTGATTCGCCACGCATACGTGCGCGAGCACGAGGACAGCGGACTGGCCGGCATCCATGCGGACTCCACCGACGCCGAGATCCTGGAGTACACGCGCAACCAGTCGGCGAACACCATGCGATTCCCGGCGAACCCGCCCCGGGTCTGGGTGGTCTTCATCCGAGAGGGCGGTGACCAAGCCCGGCTCTGGTCGGTAGTCGAGAACCGCGGCGAGACCTCCAGTGACGGCATCCGCCGCGTCTTCGATGTCGCCCAGACCGAACACATGGAAGATCTCCGAAACCGTCTGGTGGTTGGGTGGAAGTCTCCGCGCACCTGGCGCATGAAGGGCACGACGGCCGCACACTATCCGGTGGTCGGGATCGCGGATGCGCAGCCGATTCCGTTTCCTGGCTTCGACCGCCTCGTGCTCAGCCACGCGCAGCTGCAGGCGGTCATGCGGGAGCACCGCTACGCCTCCTGGCGGACGGCGCTGTCGTCTGTCTTCGGGATCTACCTCATCACGGACACCCGCGACGGCCGGCACTACGTAGGCAAGGCGGACGGCGAAGAGAGTATTCGGCAGCGCTGGCACGCCTACGCCACCAACGGGCACGGCGGCAACGTCGAATTGCGCGGTCTCGACCCTTCGACATTCCGATTCTCGCTGCTACGGGTTTTCGATCCGTCGACGCCGTCACGAGACATCGACGCCGCGGAGAGCCACTTCAAGGACGCGCTGGACTCGCGACGGCACGGGCTGAATCGGAACTGAGGTGGGTTATGACCAGACCGACTGAGGCTGAACTCGAAGCCTGGATCGAGGAGTGCGTCGCACATCTACGCGACGCTGAGAGCTTCGACGTGCTCAGCCCGCACGCCAATGAGTTCCTGCTGCTCTACGGCGTCATTGCCCGCACCGTCCGGTACGCAGATGCCTACCTTGTCCTCTGCCGTGCGGGCTACTCCTCCGAAGCGGTGGCGCTTGCGCGAGCCGCGCTGGAGCACACGATCACGCTGCAGTGGATCTTCATCGTGCAGGGCGGTGTCGAACGTTTCCGAGTCACCGCCGCACACGACCGCATCAAGCACTATTCAAAGCTGGCTGACTGGCTGAAGAATGACGAGCTCGCGGAAGAACTGACGAAGCTCGACCCGCCGCCAGAAGGCAAGCAACTGCCGCCGTTCATGGAGATGGTGCGCAGTCTTGACCAAGACAAGTCCCTGGAGACGAGCTATCACATCCTCTCTCAGCAGGTGCACGTCACTCACGCGGCCGTGACGAGCTTCATCACGCCTGGCGAAGACGACGAGCTCCATATCCAGTACGACCAGGCCTATGGCTACCGGTATCAAGCGACGTACGTCACCGCAGCCGCCTGCATGCTCGCACGATGGGTCGTTGCGCGTCTGACAAACAACACTGAGCTACTAAGCAAGCTCAACTCCATCTCCGACGAACTGCTCCTTCCAATGACGCTTCTGGATAACGTCGTCCCCGAAAAGCGACGCAAGGGGCTCTGAGCCGTTTCTCAGGAGAACAAGGTCTGGGGTCCCTCGTAGCCTGGCAACATGCAAGAACTCTTCGACCTCGCCTTCGCGCGTATCGATCGTGCAGAAGCAAAGCGACGCGAGTTTTCAACGGCATGGGCGGACTACATCGCGGTACACCCGTGGGACATCGATTTGCGCGAGGTCGCGCCGTGCTCCTTCGAGGTCCTGGCGGTGATGCGAGAGGCGGCGCCGATCGAACTCTCCATGATCTTCAACGAGTGGCTGGCGGCGCTTCGCGCGGCCCGACACCGGACTCTATGCCTGGGCTGCGGCAGCGACCTGCCAGAACCCACCCCGAGGCCCGAGCGCATTCAGTACCCGATCTGCTCCACGCCGGAGGAATTTCGCATTGACGGCGCTCGTTGAAACTCCCCATTCTGCTCGTCGAAGTTCCCCAGTCCTGGGTCGCTCCCGCTCGTGAGGCGGGCCTCCCTTGGCGCTGGTATGCGGCTTTCGCGAACCCAGCCCGTCGATCCTCGCTGACGCTCTTGGCGAGGGTGCGCCAGATCGTCCGCAGCGATGGGGACCGGATCCCGAGGTCGGCGAGCACCCGGATCGTGTCGACCTTCGACGCCGGCTCGATCACCCGCGCCGGCACCAGCCGTTTGAACGCGTCCGTCCGACCTTGTCGAACCCGAGATCGGCGTACGCCTGCTCCAGGACCTCCCACAGCACCCGAGACCGCGGCCCGATCACCATCAGCGGCGCCGTCACCTGCGCCGGGACCAGCGCGTCCAGATCGAACGCGAGCTGCTCGCCCTGGATCTTCGTCTTCGCGACCTCGACCAGCACCGCGAGCTGCTCGTCCGTATGCGCGGAACCGACATGCTCCACGATCGTGCGGACCCCGCGATGCTTCGACACGATCTGCACCGCCCCCGCGGCGGTGCCGCCGGCCTCGGCCGCATGACGGCCGCCGGGCCGGGGCGGATGTCGGTGCGACGACTAGGCTGGAGGCGGGACGGCGACGCGGAGAGGACACCATGACCGACCTCATCGACACCACCGAGATGTACCTGCGGACGATCCTCGAACTGGAGGAGGAGAACATCGTGCCGCTGCGCGCGCGCATCTCGGAACGGCTCGGGCACTCCGGACCGACCGTGTCGCAGACCGTCGGCCGCATGGAGCGCGACGGACTCGTCGTGGTCTCGGACGATCGTCGGCTGGAGCTGACCGAGACCGGCCGGCACAAGGCGGTCGACGTGATGCGCAAGCACCGGCTCGCCGAGCGGCTGCTCTCGGACGTCATCGGCCTGGACTGGGCCTACGTGCACGAAGAGGCGTGCCGGTGGGAGCACGTGATGAGCGAGCAGGTCGAACGCCGGCTCATCGAGCTGCTCGGGCACCCCACCGAGTCGCCGTACGGCAACCCGATCCCCGGGCTCGACCAGCTCGGCGGGGTCGCGTCGATGGACTTCGAACAGGGCGTGGTGGGCCTGGTGCGCAGACTGGATGCCGCGGGCGGACCGATCCGCGGCACCGTGCGTCGCCTGGCCGAACCGGCCCAGGTCGACCCCGAATTGCTGCGCGAGCTGCGCGGCGCCGGCGTCGTGCCCGGAGCGGTCGGCGACTTCCGCTACAGCGAGGGCTACGTGCTCGTGCAGATGGACGGCGCCGAGGACGGGCTCGAGCTGCCGGTCGAGGTCGCGTCGCACATCTTCCTCGTCGACGAAGGCTGAGGTTCTCCACAACCCGGCCGGGTGGGCGTGACTTCTTCGTTACATTCGGGTAGCCTCGAACGGTCCACAGGCGAGAAGCCCGCCGACGGATGCTGTACGGATCGCCTCATCGGCTCGTCGTCCGTGCGGTCAAGCTTGCACAGCGTGTCCCGACACCCGTGCCCGTGATGCAGTCAGACGAGCCGGGGCCCATCCCGACCGGACCCGCAGGCCACGGAGGTCAGCTTGGCTGAACAGAACCACCCGGCAGAAGTCGAGGCAACGCGGCCCGGTCGCCGCGCGCTGCGGGCCGCCCAGCCCGCTCGCGGCGGCACCCGACCCGCGCCGGCCGGTGCCCGCCGCTCGGCGGGCCGACGACTCGCCGTCGTCGGCGTGATCGCCGCCCTGGTCGGCACCGTCTCGATCCCGGCGTTCGCCGCCGCAGGATCGACGCCCGAGGCCCGCACCATCCAGCAGGCGGCGTTCGACGATGCACAGTCGGTGGTCGTGGCATCCGAAGCCAAACCCGCTGGCCTCGCCCGCAGCAGCTACTCGGCCACCACCGCCGACGAGATCGCGAAGAAGAAGGCCGAGGCCGCGGCGGCCGCCCGCGCGCGGCAGGCGAGCCTGGCATCGGTGCAGTACTCGCCGGTCAAGATCGACCTCAACATGGTCGGCCCCGGCACCGGCTCGATCCGTTGGCCGCTGGCCAAGATCAACCACATCGGTGAGGGCTTCGGGGCCCGTGGCGGCGAGCACCAAGGAGTCGACCTGCTCACCAACGGCGGCACCCCCATCTATGCCGCCACCTCGGGCACGGTGAACGTGTCACAAGAGAGCTTCGGCGGGTACGGCGTGTGCATCACCATCGACACCGTCATCGGCGGCAAGCGGGTGAGCACCCTGTACGGGCACATGCGGTACGGCAGCCGGCAGGTGGTGCACGGGCAGAAGGTTCAGGTGGGGCAGGTCATCGGCCTGGTCGGCAGCACCGGCCGATCCACCGCGAACCACCTGCACTTCGAGGTGATCATCAACGGCAGCCATGTCGACCCGCTGGCCTGGCTGCGCGCGAATGCCGGCTGAGGGGCTACTCTGATCCCGGACGCTCGATCGCAGCGGAAGGGACGTCGATGGAGAGCACACCACGCATCCGCACCATGGATGCGCTCGGCCTGCTCGTCCTCCGGCATCGTGGGACCGGATGCCGCACCTGGGTGCGGCGCGGGGCGTCGTCGTGAAGACGGCGCCTTTTCCATATCCGTCCGCACCCCTCTCGTCGCGCCCGCGCGCCCTCGAGTCGATCGTCCGGGAAGCCGTCTCGGACCGTTCGTGAGGATGGCTGATGCGCACACTGGTGCTGAACGCAGGATATGAACCGCTGGCCGTGGTCTCGTTCCGCCGGGCTCTGGTCCTGGTGATGAACGAGAAGGCGATGATCGTCGAGCGCGTCGAGGGCGAGCCCGTCCATGCCGTGCACAGCGACTTCGACAGACCCGCGGTGATCATCCTCACCCGTTATGTGCGCATCCCGTCCGCCCGGCGGGTGCCGGTGACCCGGCGCGGCGTGCTGCGGCGGGACGGGTTCCGCTGCGCCTACTGCGGAGGCCACGCGGCCACGATCGACCATGTGCTGCCGCGCTCGCGCGGTGGTGCGGACTCGTGGGAGAACCTTGTGGCCTGCTGTCAGCGCTGCAACAACGTGAAGGGTGATCGCACGCCGGCGGAGATGTCGTGGTCGCTGCGGGTGTCGCCGCGCCCGCCGCGCGGCCCGCAGTGGTCGGTGCGCGGGGTGGAGCGCACCGACCCGCGTTGGGAGCCGTACCTGGCGCTCGCGGCCTGACCGGCGGGTGCCGGGGCGGGTGACGGTCCTGCCCGCACACTGTCGAACATAGCCGACGGAAAGCCGCCCTGACGATGTCGGAAGGGGTGTCTATCGTCGTTCTCGCGGTTGAACATCTAGAACATGCGTTCTAGCATGGAGAAGTGAGGGCGATCATGTCGGCACCGGCCACGGCTCAGGTCTCGCTCCTGCGTTCGCGACTCGAGCAGCTGCAGGGGCGACGGCTTGACGCGCCCGTGCTGCCGGTGCCTCCGGCCTTGGCCGACCTGCTGCCCGGGCGGGGTCTGCGTCCCGGTCAGGCGTACACGGTGGCCCCGTCCGGCTCGTTGCTGCTGGCGCTGCTGGCGCGGCCGTCGCGCGAGGGGTCGTGGTGTGCGGTCGTGGGCATGCCCGAACTCGGAGCCGAGGCGGCCGAGCAGTTGGGCGTCGACCTGAACCGGTTGGTGCTGATCCCCGATCCCGGCCCGCGCTGGCTGGCGGTCACCGCGACCGTCGCCGACGTGCTTCCGGTGGTGGCGGTGCGCCCGGGCGGCCGGGTCTCGGCGGGCGAGACCGCGCGGCTGTCGGCGCGGCTGCGTGAGAAGGGCACGGTGCTGCTCGTGCAGGGCGTGTGGCCGCAGGCCGAGGCATCCCTCGCCGTCGACACCGCCGAATGGTCCGGGGTCGGCGACGGGTACGGATTCCTGCGGCGACGGGCGATGACGGTGAGCGTGACCAGCAGGCGTTGGGCAGCCCCGCGGCGGGGGCGGATGCTGCTGCCCGACGACACCGGAGGACTGACCGCGGCGCCGCCGCAGCCCGAGCGGATGCGGGCGGTGGGGTGAGATGCCGGCGCCCGTACGCAGCCTCGTGCTGTGGTTTCCGGACTGGCCGGTGACCGCGCTGCTGCGGGAACGGCCGGGGCAGTCGCCGGTGGCGGTCGTGCACGCGAACACCGTGGTCGCCTGCTCCGCGGCCGCCCGCGCCGACGGGGTGCGCCGCGGTCAGCGTCGCCGCGACGCACAGGCCCGCTGCCCACGGCTGCAGGTGGTGCCCGCCGACCCCGGTCGCGACCAGCGGGTGTTCGCCCCCATCGTCGCCCGCATCGAGCAGTCCGCCCCGGGGGTGCAGATCATCCGGCCCGGACTGTGCGCGCTGCGCGCCCGGGGGCCGGCCCGCTATTACGGCGGTGAGAACGCGGCCGCATGCGAGATCCTCGACGTGCTCGCCGAGCACGAGGACCTGCCGGGGGTGCGTGCCGGCGTCGCCGACGGACCGTTCACCGCCGAACAGGCCGCCCGTGCCACCCGCGCCGATGCTCCGGTGCGGGTGGTGCCGGTGGGTGAGGCGGCCGCGTTCCTCGCCCCGCTGCCGGTGACCGCCCTGGGCGACGCCGATCTCGCCCACCTGCTCGGCCGGCTCGGCGTGCACACGCTGGGCGGGTTCGCCGCCCTCGACGTCGAGCGGGTGCGCGAGCGGTTCGGCCCGCACGGGCTGCGCCTGCACGCCTTGGCCGCCGGTGCCGACTCGCAGCCGGTGACACCGCGCACCCCGCCGCCCGACCTCGACCGCGAGGTGGCGTTCGAACCGGCCGTCGACGTGGCCGAGCAGGTGGCGTTCGGCATGCGCATCGCAGCCGACGAGTTCATCGCGGGCCTGGGCGCGGTCGATCTGGTGTGCACCGAGCTGCGGGTTCAGCTGCGCTCAGAGCGGGGGGAACGCAGCGAACGGGTCTGGTTGCACCCCGGGGCGTTCGATGCGGCGGCGGTCGTCGACCGTGTGCGCTGGCAGCTCGCCGAAGACGCGCAGAACCGGGTGCTGCGCAGTGGGGTGGCACACGTGCGGATCTCGCCCGACGCGGTGGACGCGGCATCCCATCACCAGCCGGCGGTGTTCGGCAGCGCCGGCGACGAGCGCGTGCACCATGCGCTCTCGCGTGTGCAGGCGATGCTCGGCCACCGCGGGGTGCTCACCCCGGCGGTCGGCGGTGGGCGCTGGCTGAGCGAACGGCAGGTGCTGGTGCCGTGGGGCGACCGGCCCCGGGTGGACGGCGGCGACCGGCCCTGGCCGGGCAGCCTGCCCGCCCCGGCCCCGGCGACCGTGTTCGCGCAGCCGTACCCGGTGGATGTGACCGCCGCCGGCGGCGGCGTGGTGGTCGTGGACGAGCGCGGCACGCTCACCGCCCCGCCCGCCCAGCTGACCGAGGCCGGTCGCCGGCGTCGCATCATGTCGTGGGCGGGGCCATGGACGGTGGACGAACGGGGGTGGGATGCCGTGCGGGCGCGCCGCGCGCATCGGTTCCAGGTGGTCGACGCCGAGCAGAACGCCTGGCTGCTGGTCTGCGAGGACGGACACTGGGCGGCGGAGGCGCGCTATGACTAGGGGGCCGGGCACGAGGGGGCCGGGCTGATGGGCTTCCACAATCCGTCCGTCCCGTGGTCCGAACTGGAACGGGTGCTCAGCGACCGGCGTCGTCCCCGGTCGGTGCCCGCCGATGCGGACGGCGGTGACAGCCCCGCCTGGTCGCGCAAACGCGGCCCGTACGTGCCGCCGCCGATCGCACGTCCTACCGACGCCGTGCCGTACGCCGAGCTGCACGCACACTCGTCGTACTCGTTCCTGGACGGCGCCTCGTCTCCCGAAGAACTCGTCGAAGAGGCCGAACGGCTCGGCCTGCACGCCCTGGCGATCACCGACCACGACGGGTTCTACGGCGTCGCCCGCTTCGCGGAGGCGGCGCAGGCCCGACAGGTGAAGACCGTGTTCGGTGCCGAGCTGTCGCTCGACCTGCCCCGGCGGCAGAACGGTGCGGCCGACCCCGCCGGGGTGCACCTGCTCGTGCTCGCCCGCGGCGTCGAGGGATACCACCGGCTGGCCGGCGCGATCACCGCCGCCCAGCTGCGCGGTGCCGAGAAGGGCCGCCCGGTCTACGACCTCGACGACCTCGCCGTCCGGGCGGGCGGGCACTGGGCGATCCTGACCGGATGCCGCAAGGGCCCCGTGCGGCGCGCGCTGGCCGAGCGGGGGCTGACCGGGGGAGAGGATGCCGCCGCAGCCGAGCTCGACCGGCTCGTCAGCCGGTTCGGGGCCGACGCCGTCAACGTCGAGCTCATCGACCACGGCGACCCGCTCGACACCACCGTCAACGACCTGCTCGCCGCTCTCGCCGCGCAGCGCGGTCTGCCCGTGGTGGCGACGAACAACGTGCACTACGCCGCGCCCGAACGCCGGCACCTGGCGGCGGCGATCGCGGCGGTGCGTGCGAACCGCAGCCTCGACGAGCTCGACGGCTGGCTGCCCGTGCACGCCGGCGCCCATCTGCGTTCGGGCGTCGAGATGACCGCCCGGTTCGCCCGTTACCCGGGCGCGATCGCGCGCAGCGTGGCCCTGGCCGACGAGCTCGCCTTTCCGCTGCAGAAGGTCAAGCCCGCCCTGCCGAGCCAGCAGGTGCCCGACGGGCACACCCCGATGTCGTATCTGCGGCAGTTGGTGTGGGATGCGGTGCCGGGCACGTATCCACGGCTGCGGCCGGAGCACCGCGCCCGCATCGAGAAAGAGCTCGACATCATCGAACGCAAGGACTTCCCCGGCTACTTCCTGATCGTGCACGACATCGTGCGCGAGGCGCGGCGCCGCGGCATCCTGTGTCAGGGCCGTGGTTCGGCCGCCGCCAGTGTCGTCTGCTACCTGCTGAAGATCACCGCCGTCGACGCCATCAAGTACGACCTGCCGTTCGAGCGGTTCATCTCCACCCTCCGCGACGACGAGCCCGACATCGACGTGGACTTCGACTCCGACCGGCGTGAAGAGATCATCCAGTACGTGTTCGGAAAGTACGGTCGCGACCGTGCCGCGCAGGTGGCGAACGTCATCCAGTACCGCCCCAAGAACGCGGTGCGCGACATGGCCCGGGCGCTCGGCTACTCGCCCGGGCAACAGGATGCCTGGTCGAAGCAGGTGGAGCGGTGGGGCGCGCTCATCGACACCGGGGCCGACCACGACATCCCCGACCAGGTGATCGAGTACGCGGCCGAGCTGCTGAAAGCCCCCCGGCACCTGGGCATCCACTCCGGCGGCATGGTGCTCACCGAACGGCCGGTCGGTGAGGTCGTGCCCATCGAGCATGCGCGCATGCCGGGCCGCACCGTCATCCAGTGGGACAAAGACGACTCGGCATGGATGGGTCTGGTCAAATTCGACCTGCTGGGGCTCGGGATGCTGGCGGCCTTGCAGCACTGTTTCGACCTCGTGTGCGCAGCCACCGGCGAGGAATGGGGGCTGGGCACGATCCCCAAGGAAGAGCCCGCCGTCTACGACATGCTGTGCCGCGCCGACTCGATCGGGGTGTTCCAGGTCGAGTCGCGGGCGCAGATGGGACTGCTGCCTCGGCTGCAGCCGCGCTGTTACTACGACCTCGTGATCCAGGTGGCGCTCATCCGCCCCGGGCCGATCCAGGGCGGCGCCGTGCACCCGTTCGTGCGGCGCAAGCTCGGCCGCGAGCCGGTCACCTACCCGCACCCCGCGCTGCGGCCGGTGCTGGAGCGCACCCTCGGGGTGCCGGTGTTCCAAGAGCAGCTCATGCAGATGGGCATGGCCGTGGGAGACCTGAGCGCCGAAGACGCCGATGTGCTGCGCCGGGCGATGGGATCCAAGCGGGGCGTGGAGCGCATCGAGTCGCTCAAACAGAAGCTGTACCAGGGCATGGCCGCCCACGGCCTGGTGGGGGATGCCGCTGATGCGATCTACGAGAAGATCCAGGCGTTCGCGAACTTCGGCTTCGCCGAGTCGCACGCGCTGTCGTTCGCGCTGCTGGTGTACGCCTCATCGTGGCTGAAGCTGCACTATCCGGCCGCGTTTCTGGCCGGGCTGCTGCGCGCACAACCGATGGGGTTCTATTCAGCGGCCTCGCTGGCCGCCGACGCCCGCCGGCACGGCGTCGAGGTGCGCCGGCCCGACCTGCACCTTTCGCACGCGCATCCCGCACTCGAGCCTCTCGAAGAGCCCACGGTCGCTCCGCGAGGGCCGCAGGCCCGAGTCGAAACGCGGTCGGACGGCGTCGTTTCGGCTCGCTTCGCTCGCTCAACGAACGGGCAAACGGTCGGGCCGACGACCGGCCTGGACTCCTGCCTCGATCCCGAACAGCCGCCGGTCGGCCCGTTCGATCCTGACGGCCCCGACCGATCACCCGCGCACCGGCGCGACGGCGGGTTCGCGGTGCGGCTGGGCCTGGCCGCGGTGAAGGGCATCGGCCTCGAGTTGGCCGAGCGCATCGTCGCCGAGCGCGACGCGCGCGGGCGCTACCGCGACATGCGTGACCTGGTGCGCCGGGTGGGGGTGACCGCCGCGCAGTTGGAGGCACTGGCCACTGCGGGGGCGTTCGAGTGCTTGGGGTTGACCCGGCGCGAGGCGATCTGGCTGGCCGGCGCCGCCGCGCAGGACCGCGCTGAATACCTGCCCGATTCGATGGTGTCGGTGCAGCCGCCGCTGTTCGCCGACCCGACGAGCTACGAACGACTCGCCGCCGACCTGTGGGCCACCGGGCTCTCGACCGACGACCATCCGCTGACCCACTTCCGCTCCGGGCTCGACGCCCGCGGGGTGCTCACCTCGCGCGAGCTGCACACCCACGAGACCAGCCGTCGTGTCGAGGTGGCCGGGCTGGTCACCCATCGGCAGCGTCCGGCGACGGCATCCGGGGTCACGTTCCTCAACCTCGAAGACGAGCACGGCATCGTCAACGTGGTGTGCTCGGTCGGGGTCTGGAACCGGTATCGCCGGGTGCTGCGTGACGCGCCCGCGCTCATCGTGCGGGGGATGCTGGAGCGTTCGCCGGAGGGTGTCGTCAACATCCTCGCCGATGGCGTCGAAGACCTGCGGGTCGGCGTCGCGCATCGCTCCCGCGACTTCCAGTGAGTGCGGTGCGCTCGAGAGCGTGCCCCCGAGAGGAATCGAACCTCCGACGCGCGGCTTAGGAGTCCGCCGCTCTATCCACTGAGCTACGAGGGCGCGCAGATCATCCTACGGGAGCCCCCCCGGCACCGGTCCCGCCTGCGCGGGTCGCAGAAGACGCCGCCTGCCATGGCGTGAGGCGGCATGTTCTGCGACCTGGGTGCGGGTGGGTCGCAGAAGGCGCCGCCCAACCCGGCGCGAGGCGGCATGTTCTGCGACCCAGGTGGGAAGGGGTCGTAGGTGGCGCGGTCGCAGAAGGCCGCCGCCTGTCACGGCGCGAGGGGGCATGTTCTGCGACCTGGGGTGTGGACGGGTGGCAGGAGGCGTGGTCGCAGAAGACGCCGCCTGCCGCGGCGCGAGAGGGCATGTTCTGCGACCTGGGTGTGGGCGGGTCGCAGAAGGGGCCGCCCGGCCCAGCGCGAGCGGACATGTTCTGCGACCTGAGTGAGGCCCCGGGTGCGACCTGGCTGCTCGCCGGCCGCAACGGCGGAGATACGCGCGCGGGTGGGACGACCCGCCCGCGGGTAGGCTGGGACGCCCATGGATGCCGCAGCCTTGACCTCGTTGCGCGCGGCGCTGGGCGCCGCGGCATCCGTTCTCGCCGACGCCGGTGTGCCCGACTCGGCTGTCGACGCCGAACTGCTGCTCGCGCACGTGCTCGGCACCAGTCGTGGGGGAGTGCAGGCGGCCGCCATCCGCGGCGACGCGCTCGACGCCGCACAGGCCGCACGGTACGACGCCCTCGTCGCCCGCCGCGCCGGGCGTGAACCGCTGCAGCACCTCACCGGGCGCGCCCCGTTCCGCCACCTCGAGCTCGAGGTCGGCCCCGGCGTGTTCGTGCCCCGGCCCGAGACCGAGGTCGTCGCGCAGCTGGCGATCGACGCGCTGGGCGCCGTGGCATCCGCCCACCCCCGTGCGATCGACCTGGGTACCGGCAGCGGCGCGATCGCGCTCGCCCTGGCCACCGAGGTGCCGCACGCCGAGGTGTGGGCGATCGAGCGCAGCACGGATGCCGCAGCCTGGGCCCGCCGCAACATCGAGCGTCACCCCGCCGCTGGCGTGCACCTGGTCGTCGGCGACCTCGCCGACCCGCCCGCAGAGCTGATCGGCACCGTCGACGTCGTCGTCTCGAACCCGCCGTACGTGCCCGACGACGCGATCCCGCGCGACCCCGAAGTAAGCCTGTTCGATCCGCCGCAGGCCCTGTACTCGGGGCCGGACGGGCTGGACGCGGTGCGCGTGCTCGGCAGCGTCGGGATGCGTCTGGCCCGACCGGGTGGGGTCATCGTGATCGAGCACGGGGAATGGCAGGGCGAGCCGATCCGCGACATCCTCGCCGCCGCCGGCTGGCGCGATGCCCGCACGCATCGGGACCTGACCGGACGTGACCGCGCCACCGTCGCGACCCGCCCCTGACCCGCCGCCGCCGGCCGCGCGGCCCGCTCCCATGCATCGGGACCTGACCGGACGTGACCGCGCTACCGTCGCGACCCGCCCCTGACCCGCCGCCGCCGGCCGCGCGGCCCGCTCCCACGCATCGGGACCTGACCGGTCGCGACCGCGCTACCGTCGCGACGCGCCCCCGATCCGCCGCCGCCGCCGGCGCGCTGCCCGCACGCATCCGGACCTCACCGGACGCGACCGCACCACCCGGCGCCACCCCCGCCCCCGTGTCGCCCCACCCCCGCACCCCGCACCACCCATACCGCGCCGTCATCGGGGCGGCCCCATCGCGCGTCGCTACACTGGACGGGTCATGTCCCCCCTCTACGACTGCGATGTGCCCGAGCAGCTGCTGGCCGGCATGCGCCAGGCCCGCCAGGCGATCAGCCGCGGCGAGCTGATCGTCATGCCCACCGACACCGTGTACGGCGTCGCCGCCGACGCGTTCGACCCGGCCGCCGTCGCCCGACTGCTGGCGGCCAAGGGACGCGGCCGGCAGCAGCCGCCCCCGGTGCTGGTCGCCGGCCGGCCGATGATGCAGGCGCTGGTCTTCGAGGTGCCCGATCCGGTGGAACAGCTCATCGAGGCGTTCTGGCCGGGCGGGCTCACCGTCGTGCTGCCCTCACAGCCGTCGCTGAGCTGGGACCTCGGCGACACGCACGGCACCGTCGCGGTGCGCATGCCCGACCACCGCATCGCGCTGGAACTGCTCGAAGAGACCGGTCCGCTCGCCGTCTCAAGCGCGAACCTCACCGGCCGGCCCGCCGCGATCGCCGCCGACGACGCCCGAGACATGCTCGGCGAGAGCATCGCCGTCTACCTCGATGCCGGGTTCAGCCGCACCGGGGTCGCCTCGACGATCGTGGATGCCACGACCCTGACCGGTGGCGCCGACCCGGTCGTGCGCGTGCTGCGCGAGGGGGCGATCGGCCGCGACCGGCTGCGAGAGGTGATCGGCGACCTGCTCGAACCCGACCCGACCGGTGACGACGGGTGAAGCAATACGTCTTCACCATCCTGTTCACCGCCACCGTGACACTGATCCTGGCGTGGACGGTGTGGCGGATCGGCTTGAAGTACAAGCTCTACCCGGCGATCCGGGAACGCGACGTGCACCGCACCCCCACGCCGCGCCTGGGCGGCATCGCCATGTTCCTCGGCGTCGTCGCCGCGTTCGCCGTCTCGGCGTTCACCCCGTACTTCCAGATCTTCTGGGCCAACCCGCGTCAGGTGTGGGCGATCCTCGCCGCCATCGCGCTCACCGTGCTGGTCGGCGTGGCCGACGACCTGTGGGACCTGGACTGGATGATCAAGCTCGCCGCACAGTTCCTCGCCGCCGGCGTCATCGCCTGGTTCGGCCAGCTGCAGATCTACTCGCTGCCCATCGGCGGCATGACCGTGCCCTCATCGGCGACCAGCTTCATCCTCACCGTGTTCGCGATCGTCATCGTCATGAACGCGGTGAACTTCATCGACGGGCTCGACGGGCTCGTCGCCGGAGTCTGTCTGATCGCGAACGTGATCTTTTTCGCGTACTCGTACTTTCTGGTGCGCGACTCGGGCGCCTCGAGCTACTTCAACCTGGCCTCGTTCATCGCGTGCGTGCTCGTCGGCGTGTGCCTGGGGTTCCTTCCCCTGAACTGGCACCCCGCCAAGATGTTCATGGGCGACTCGGGCGCGCTCATGCTCGGTCTGCTCATGGCCACGAGCGCCATCGCCACCACCGGGCAGTTCGACCCGGCGACGTTGGACCCCGACGAGTTCGGCCGCTCACAGCTGTTGGGCGCGTTCATGCCGATCCTCGTCCCGGTCGCCGTGGTCATCCTGCCCCTGCTCGACTTCGGCTCCGCCGTCATCCGCCGGTACTGGCGCGGGCAGTCGCCGTTCTCACCCGACCGCAAGCATCTTCACCACCGCATGCTCGACATGGGCCACTCCAGCCAGACCTCGGTGTTCATCTTCTACGCGTGGACGGCGATCATCGGCCTGTCGATGCTGCTGATGTACATCGGCGTCGGCCACAATTGGCCCGGGCAGTACTGGATCGGCGTCGCCTTCGGCGTCGTCGGCGTCGCCGCCTGCCTGGTCGTCACCTTCACCCCGGGCCACCGGCGCCGGGCCACCCGCGCCTCATAGACCCCTTCGCCCCACAGGAGCCCCGATGAGCACCCCGACCGGTCCCCGCCGCGTGACCAGCACCCCGGTGCTGCGCGCCACCCTGATCTGGTCGGCGGTGGTCACCGCCGCGCTCGCCGTGATCGGCGCCGTCGTCGGCGGCATCGTCGCCGGGCCGCACGGCGTGTTCAGCGCCCTGGCCGGCATCGTGCTGGCAGCCCTGTTCCTCGGCATCACCGGCGCGAGCATTCTCATCGCCAACCGCTGGTTCGGCGACCCGCTGTACGTCCCGATCTTCTTCGGCATCGTGCTGGGCGGCTGGCTGCTGAAGTTCGTCGTCTTCATCGTCGTTCTGCTCGTGCTGCGCGGGCAGCCGTGGATCCAGCCGACGGTGTTCTTCGTCGCGATCGTCGCCGGGGTGCTGGCATCCCTGGTCATCGACGTCGTCGTGCTCACCCGGATGCGCATCCCGGCGGTGGCCGTGGAGCTGCCCACCGAGGTGCCCGACGACGAGGACCCCGGCCGGGATGTGCGCTGAGCGGGACATGAGAGTCCGCTGAGTTTGATAGGGTAGAGGAGCACCCGCCCGCTCGCGTCCGAGGTCCCGAGCTGACGTGCGGATGCGTCTCATCGACCATCGTCGCAACGGTCTCGACCGGTGCCCCGAAGTTGGAGCCAGCGCTGTTTACTCAAGCTGCGACCCTGATCGCGAAAGCCGCGGATTCCGATGGCGGGTTCCATCCGCCGTCGATCGACGAGTTCTTCCCGCCGGTCGTGCTGTTCGAGGGTACTCCGTTCGCGCTGACCCGCATCAACCTCATCCAGATCATCGCGACGGTCGTGCTGATCCTCATCTTCGTCATCGGCACCCGTCGCATGAAGCTCGTGCCCGGCCGCTTCCAGAGCGTCGTCGAGATGGGGCTGGACTTCGTGCGCAACGGCATCGCACACGACCTGCTCGGCCGCAAGGACGGCAACCGCTTCCTGCCGATCCTCACCACGATCTTCTTCATGGTGCTGTTCATGAACTTCACGGGTATCATCCCGGGTCTGAACATCGCCGGCACGAGCATCATCGCCATCCCCCTGCTGCTGGCGATCGTCTCGTACGTCACGTTCATCTACGCGGGCGTGCGCAAGAGCCCGAAGAAGTTCTTCAAGAACTCGCTGTTCCCCAGCGGCATCCCGGCCGGCATCAACATCTTCGTCGCCCTGCTCGAACTGCTCTCGACGTTCGTCATCCGCCCCGTCACCCTGACGCTGCGTCTGCTGATGAACATGATCGTCGGCCACCTGATGCTGGTGCTGTTCTTCTCGGCGACCTGGTTCTTCTTCTTCACCGCCGGCAGCTGGTGGAGCCTGCTGGGCGCGGGCACGCTCGCGTTCGGCTTCGTGTTCACCATCTTCGAGATCCTGGTGGCCGTCCTCCAGGCGTACATCTTCGCAATCCTCACCGCGGTCTACATTCAGCTCGCGATCGCGGACGAGCACTGAGCGGGCCGGCACACGCCGACCCACCCAACGAAAGGAAAAATCCCGTGGAAGCTACTACGGTTCTGGCCGCCGTGAACGGCTCGATCGCGACCGTCGGCTACGGCCTGGCCGCCATCGGTCCGGCGATCGGCATCGGCATCGTCGTCGGCAAGACGATCGAGGGCGTCGCGCGTCAGCCCGAGCTCGCCGGCCGCCTTCAGGTCCTCATGTGGATCGGTATCGCATTCACCGAGGCGCTGGCCTTCATCGGCATCGCCACCGGCTTCATCTTCGGCTACAACTGAGCCCCCTCTTCACGTAAGGAGACAGGATGCTTCCGGCTCTTGTCACTCTGGCCGCGGAGAAAGAGACCCACAATCCGCTGCTGCCCGAGGTCTACGACCTCGTCTGGGGTGCGCTCTGCTTCATCGCGATCCTGGTCGTGTTCTGGAAGTTCGTGCTGCCTCGCATGCAGGACATGCTCGACCAGCGCGCCGCCGCGATCGAGGGCAACATCGAGAAGGCCGACGAGGCGCAGCGGCAGGCCGAGGCGGCCCTGGAGCAGTACACCGCCCAGCTCGCCGAGGCGCGCACGCAGGCCGGTGAGATCCGCGAGGCGGCCCGTGAGGACGCCAAGAAGATCGTCGCCGAGGCGAAGGATGCCGCGACCGTCGAGGCCGCGCGCGTGACCGCCGCCGCCCACGCGCAGATCGAGGCCGAGCGCCAGTCCGCACTGGTCTCGCTGCGCAGCGAGGTCGGCACCCTGGCGCTGGATCTGGCCGGCGGTGTGATCGGCGAGACGCTCTCGGACGACGCGAAGGCCCAGGCCGTCGTCGACCGGTTCCTGGCCGAGCTCGAAGCCTCGCAGAAGGTGTCGAAGTAATGGGCAGCGCGACCACTCAGGCAATCGCGGCATCGAACGAGGCCCTGGCTGCCGCGTCCGGTGTCGACCTCGGCGTCGCCGGCGAGCTGTTCGCCGCGGGACGCGCCCTGGCCGACACGCCGCAGCTGAGCGGCGCGCTGGCCGACTGGGGTGCCGACGCCGACGCCCGCGCACAGCTCGTGCAGACCGTGTTCGCCGGGCTCGGTCAGACCGCGCGCACCCTGCTTGCGGCCGTCGCCCGGCAGCGGTGGTCGAGTGCCGCCGACCTGATCGACGGCGTCGAAGAGCTCGCGGTGCGTGCGGCACAGGCGTCCGACCCGGACGCCGACGTCGAAGGCGAGCTGTTCCGGTTCGCCCGGGTGATCGCCTCAGACTCCCGTCTCGAGTTGGCCCTCGGCAGTCGCCTGGGCGAGCCCGCGCAGAAGGGTGCGCTCGTTCAGTCGCTGCTTTCCTCGCGTGCCAGCGCGGCGACCACGCTCATCGCGGCGTCGATCGTGCAGCGCCCGCGGGGGCGCCGGGTGCGCGAGCTGCTCGCGCGCGCCGAGCGCATCGTGGCCGCGGCGCGTGGGCGCACGGTCGCGACGGTCACCAGCGCGGTGCCGCTCGGTGCCACGCAGCTGCAGCGCGTGGCCACCATGCTCCAGACCACCTACGGCACCGACATCTCGGTCAACGCCGTCGTCGACCCGGCCCTGGTCGGCGGACTGCGCGTGCAGATCGCCGACGACGTGATCGACGCCAGCGTCGCGTCGCGTCTGGCCGATCTGCGGCAGCGCCTGGCCGGCTGACACAGACTTCCCGTCCCCGGACGGTGACTTCGGGGCCGAGGCCCCTCGAACAAAAGGAAGACAATGGCAGAACTCTCCATCAGCCCCGACGTCATCCGTGACGCGCTGAAGGATTTCGTCGCCGCGTACGAGCCCACCGGCGCGGCGGCGACCGAGGTCGGCACGGTCGTCGACACCGCGGACGGCATCGCCCATGTCGAGGGCCTGCCCGGCGTCATGGCCAACGAGCTGGTCACCTTCGCCGACGGCACCCAGGGCCTGGCCCTGAACCTCGACGAGCGTGAGATCGGTGTCGTCGTGCTCGGCGACTTCGCCGGCATCGAGGCCGGTCAGCAGGTCACCCGCACCGGCGAGGTGCTCTCCGTCGCCGTCGGCGACGGCTACCTCGGCCGCGTCGTCGACCCGCTGGGCAACCCGATCGACGGCCTCGGCGAGATCGAGACCACCGGCCGCCGTGCCTTGGAACTGCAGGCGCCCGGCGTCATGCAGCGCAAGAGCGTGCACGAGCCCCTGCAGACCGGCATCAAGGCCATCGATGCCATGATCCCCGTCGGCCGCGGACAGCGCCAGCTGATCATCGGCGACCGTCAGACCGGCAAGACCGCGCTGGCGATCGACACGATCATCAACCAGAAGGCGAACTGGGAATCCGGCGACGTGAACAAGCAGGTGCGCTGCATCTACGTCGCCATCGGTCAGAAGGGCTCGACGATCGCGTCGGTCAAGGGCGCGCTCGAAGACGCCGGAGCGATGGAGTACACCACCATCGTCGCCGCGCCCGCGTCCGACCCGGCCGGCTTCAAGTACCTCGCCCCGTACACCGGGTCGGCCATCGGCCAGCACTGGATGTACGACGGCAAGCACGTGCTCATCGTGTTCGACGACCTGTCGAAGCAGGCTGAGGCGTACCGTGCGGTGTCGCTGCTGCTGCGCCGCCCGCCGGGGCGCGAGGCCTACCCCGGTGACGTGTTCTACCTGCACTCGCGCCTGCTGGAGCGGTGTGCGAAGCTCAGTGACGAGCTGGGCGCCGGCTCGATGACGGGACTGCCGATCATCGAGACCAAGGCCAACGACGTGTCGGCCTACATCCCGACCAACGTCATCTCGATCACCGACGGGCAGATCTTCCTGCAGTCCGACCTGTTCAACGCCAACCAGCGTCCGGCCGTGGATGTCGGCATCTCGGTGTCGCGTGTCGGCGGTGACGCCCAGGTCAAGTCGATCAAGAAGGTCTCGGGCACGCTCAAGCTTGAGCTGGCTCAGTACCGCTCGCTCGAGGCGTTCGCGATGTTCGCGTCCGACCTCGATGCGGCATCCCGTCGCCAGCTCGAGCGCGGTGCGCGACTGACCGAGCTGCTCAAGCAGCCGCAGTACTCGCCGTACCCGGTCGAGGAGCAGGTCGTCTCGATCTGGGCCGGCACGAACGGCAAGCTCGACTCCATCGAGGTCGAAGACGTGCTGCGGTTCGAGCGCGAGCTGCTGGACTACATCCGTCGCAACACCACCATCCTCGACCGGCTGCGCGAGACCAACGTGCTCGACGACGAGACCGTCGCCGAGCTCGAGAAGGTCACCGACGCGTTCATCCCCGAGTTCCAGGGCGGTTCCGGCCGTTCGATCGCCGCCCCCGGCAGCGAGGAGCACGAGGCGGCGGATGCGGCCGACGTGAACCAGGAGAAGATCGTCAAGGGCCGTCGGGGCTGAGGCGCCGGAGGACGTAAGCCATGGGCGCACAACTGAGGGTCTACAAGCAGAAGATCGCTTCTGCTCAGACGACCAAGAAGATCACGAAGGCGATGGAGCTCATCGCGGCTTCGCGCATCCAGAAGGCGATGGCGCGCGTGCGCGCCGCGTCGCCCTTCGCGCGTGCCGTGACCCGGGCCGTGTCGGCCGTCGCGACCCACTCGAACGTCGATCACCCGCTCACGCGCGAACCCGAGCACATCCGGCGCTCCGCCGTGGTCATCTTCTCGTCCGACCGGGGACTGGCCGGGGCCTTCAACTCGCAGATCCTGCGTGAGGGGCTCGAGTTGGCCGAGCTGCTGCGCAGCGAGGGCAAGGAGCCGGTGTTCTACCTGATCGGCCGCAAGGCGGTGGGCTACTTCCAGTTCCGCCGGATGAACGCGGCCGCCGAATGGGTGGGCGACACCGACACCCCGCGGTTCACCTGGGCCGAAGACATCTCGGCGACCCTGCTCGACGCGTTCGAGCGCGGCGGCGAGGACGGCGGCGTGGACGAGATCCACCTCGTCTACAACCGGTTCGTCAGCATGATGACGCAGAGCCCCGAGACGGTGCGCCTGCTGCCGCTGGAGGTGGTCGAGGCATCCGCCGACGACGCCACGTCGGCCGTCTACCCGTTGTACGAGTTCGAACCGGATGCCGCAACCGTGCTGGACGCGTTGCTGCCGGTGTACATCCAGAGCCGGGTCTTCAACGCCCTGCTGCAGTCGTCGGCCGCCAAGCACGCCGCGACGCAGAAGGCGATGAAGTCGGCCAGCGACAACGCCGACAAGCTCATCACCGACTACACCCGCCTGCGCAACAACGCGCGTCAGGCCGAGATCACGCAGCAGATCGCCGAGATCGTCGGCGGTGCCGACGCCCTGGCGAGCGGCAAATAGACCCCACCGAAAGAGAAGAAGCCATGAGCCTCACCGCACAGGAGACGGAAGCCCCGGTCGTCGGGCGCGTCGCGCGCGTCACCGGCCCTGTGGTCGACATCGAGTTCCCGCACGATGCGATCCCGGACATCTACAACGCGCTGAAGACCACGATCACGATCGGCGACACCTCGAGCGAGATCACCCTCGAGGTCGCCCAGCACCTGGGCGACGACCTGGTCCGCGCCATCTCGCTCAAGCCCACCGACGGCATGGTCCGCGGCCAGGAGGTGCGCGACACCGGCGGCCCCATCTCCGTCCCGGTCGGAGACGTCACCAAGGGCCACGTGTTCAACGTGACCGGTGACGTGCTCAACGCCGAACCGGGCGAGAAGATCGAGATCACCGAGCGCTGGGGCATCCACCGTCCGGCACCGAGCTTCGACCAGCTCGAGTCGAAGACGCAGATGTTCGAGACCGGCATCAAGGTCATCGACCTGCTCACCCCGTACGTGCAGGGCGGCAAGATCGGCCTGTTCGGCGGCGCGGGCGTGGGCAAGACCGTGCTCATCCAGGAGATGATCCAGCGCGTCGCCCAGGACCACGGCGGTGTGTCGGTGTTCGCCGGTGTCGGGGAGCGCACCCGTGAGGGCAACGACCTCATCCACGAGATGGAGGAGGCCGGCGTCTTCGACAAGACCGCGCTGGTGTTCGGCCAGATGGACGAGCCGCCAGGGACGCGTCTGCGCGTGGCCCTGTCGGCCCTGACCATGGCCGAGTACTTCCGCGACGTGCAGAAGCAGGACGTGCTGCTGTTCATCGACAACATCTTCCGGTTCACGCAGGCCGGTTCCGAGGTGTCGACCCTGCTCGGCCGCATGCCGTCGGCTGTGGGTTACCAGCCCAACCTGGCCGACGAGATGGGCGTGCTGCAGGAGCGCATCACCTCGACCCGCGGCCACTCGATCACCTCGCTGCAGGCGATCTACGTGCCGGCGGACGACTACACCGACCCGGCGCCGGCGACCACGTTCGCGCACCTGGACGCGACCACCGAGCTCAGCCGTGAGATCGCGTCGAAGGGTCTGTACCCGGCGGTCGACCCGCTGACCTCGACCAGCCGCATCCTCGACCCGCGCTACATCGGTGCCGACCACTACCGGGTGGCCACCGCGGTCAAGCAGATCCTGCAGAAGAACAAGGAACTGCAGGAGATCATCGCGATCCTCGGTGTCGACGAGCTCAGCGAAGAGGACAAGATCGTCGTGGCCCGTGCCCGCCGCATCCAGCAGTTCCTCTCGCAGAACACCTACATGGCCAAGAAGTTCACCGGTGTCGAGGGCTCCACAGTGCCGATCAACGAGACCATCGAGTCGTTCGACGCCATCGTCAAGGGCGAGTTCGACCACGTGGCCGAGCAGGCGTTCTTCAACGTCGGCGGCATCTCGGACGTCGAGGCCAAGTGGGCGCAGATCCAGAAGGAGAACGGCTGATCATGCCGCTGCAGGTCACTCTCGTCTCCGCCGAGGCGGAGGTCTGGTCGGGTGAGGCGTCCCTCGTGGTCGCCAAGACCGTCGAGGGCGAGATCGGGTTCATGGCCGGTCACGAGCCGGTGCTGGCGATCCTCGCCTCGGGCCAGGTGCGCATCACCACCGCCGGCGGTGAGAAGATCGTCGCCGACGCCGCGGACGGCTTCGTGTCGGTCGAGAACGACCAGGTGACCATCGTGGCCGGGGAGGCCGCGCTCGCGTCCTGACCGCCTGCGTCGAGGTCGTGAGATCTCGCCGAGAGCACATCGAACTGCGCGCGGTTCGATGTGCTCTCGTCGTTGTGATGTGCAGCCGCCGAGCGCGCGGGCTGCGAGAACTGCGAGAAGGAGTGCTCGTGCTGCTGCTGTTGCCGCCGTCGGAGACGAAACGCCCCGGCGGGCGTCGTGCGCCCCTCGCCATGGATCGGTTGGCCTTCCCGCAGCTGACGCCGCAGCGCGAGCAGGTCGTCGACGCACTCGTGGCCCTGTGCGCGGACGAGGACGAGGCCGCCCGGGTGCTGAAGCTCTCAGACCGGCAGCGCGGTGACATCGCCGACAACGCGGTGTTGTGGACGGGGCGGACGATGGCGGCGGTCGACCGCTACACGGGAGTGCTGTTCGACGCGCTGGACGCGCCGACCCTGGATGCGGCGGCGCGGCGCTGGCTCGGCGCGCACGCGCTGATCCACTCGGCGCCGTTCGGGCCGGTCGGGGCGCTCGATCACATTCCGGCCTACCGTCTCGCCGCCGGGACGAGCCTGCCCGGGTTGCCGCCGCTGCGCAGGCTGTGGGCGGATGCGGTGACCGCCGCGCTCGCCGACAGCCGACCGCGGTTCGTGCTCGACCTGCGCTCCGAGGCGTATGCCGCGCTGGGGCCGGTGCCGGAGTCGGTCGAGAGCGTCTACCTGCGGGTGGTGACGCCGAGCCCGGACGGCGCCGTGCGCGCCCTGAACCACTTCAACAAGCACGCGAAGGGCGCCCTCGTCCGGCAGCTGGCGACCGAACGCCCGCGCATCGGCTCGACGGCGGCGTTCCGCCGCTGGGCCGAGGCGGCCGGTCTCGTGTTGCAGGACGGGGCGCCCGGCGAGCTCGCACTCGTGGTCTGACGCGGAGCGGCCTACTTGATGAATCGGAAGTTGAACGGGTAACGGTAGCTGCCGCCGCCATTGACCTTGACGCCGCCCATGATCGAGAAGATCACGTTGACAACCCACCAGGCCCAGGGGATCAGGCTCAGCAGCGGGGGGATCGCCCACATCCCGGTCGCCCACATGACGCCGTTGATGATGCCGATGACGATCGAGAGACCGATCATGATGATCGTGAACGTGATCTGCCAGTTCAGGGCCTCTTTGGCCTCGACGTTCGTGCGCGGGCCGCGGTCCTTCAACAGCAGCCAGATGATCAGCGACGGCAGGAAGCCGATGATGCCCCCGATGTGCGCCCACATCGCGGCCTGCTTGTCGGACTCGGCCGACAGCGGGGCTGCGGGCGCGGCGTACTGCGGCGGCTGAGCGTACGGCTGTTGCGCGCCCGGCTGACCGTACGGCTGTTGCGCGCCCGGCTGACCGGTCGGGGCCTGTGGGCTCTGCGGCTGGTCGGGGTTCGGGAGGTTCGGGTCACTCATGGCGTCTTCCTTTCCTCGACGATGAGGGGGAGGGAGGGGGCGTTCCTGAACATATCCCGAGAATGTGTACGGTGCAACAGTGCCGCGCCGACCACTAGCGTGGAACCGTGACGATGGTGGCGCAGCGCCGAGTGGGCGCATCGGGACTTCTGGTCAGCGCGGTCGGGCTCGGCTGCAACAACTTCGGCCGCGCCGGTACGGCCACCGAGACCCTCGAGGGCACGACGGCCGTGCTCGACGCCGCGATCGAGGCCGGGGTCACGTTCCTGGACACCGCGGAGATGTACGGCAAAGAGCCGGGCCTGAGCGAGACCCTGATGGGCCAGGCGCTGCGCGGCCGGCGCGATCAGGTCGTCATCGCCACGAAGTTCGGCCACGCGTCGGCCCCGTTCGACTACCCCGGGTCGACCGGGTCACGGTCGTATGTGCGCCGCGCGGTCGAGGCATCCTTGCGTCGTCTGCAGACCGACTGGATCGACCTGTACCAGCTGCACACCCCCGACGACCAGACGCCGATGGACGAGACCCTCGACGCCCTGACCGACCTCGTGCGCGAGGGCAAGGTGCGCTACATCGGGCACTCGAACTTCTCGGGGTGGCAGCTTGCCGAGGCGCACTTCGTGGCCCGCGAGCGGCACGATGTGCCGTTCGTCTCGGCGCAGAACGAGCTGAGCCTGCTGCATCGCGACGCCGAGCGCGACGTGCTGCCGGCGGCGGCACGGTACGGCCTCGGGTTCTTTCCGTACTTTCCGCTGCAGAACGGCCTGCTCACCGGCAAGTTCACCCGCTCCGGCGGTCCCGACGACACCCGCATCATGCGGCAGCGCCCGCATCTGTGGCAGAACGCACCGTGGGACGCGCTCGAGGCCTACCAGGCGTTCTGCGACGCACGCCTCATCACGATGCTTCAGGCCACCTTCGGTTGGCTGCTGTCGCACCCGTCGCTGTCGAGCATCATCGCCGGCGCCACCCGGCCCGACCAGGTGCGCGCCAACGCCGCCGCCGGTGGCGCGTGGACCCCGGATGCCTCGGACCTCGCCGCGATCGATGCGATCTTCCCGCCGCCCGGCGGCGCGGCCTGAGCGACGTGCTCAGCGGGTGCGCAGGCCGTCGAGCGTGACGGTCAGCACGTCGGCGGCAAGCTGGTCGGCGCCCTCGGGCCCGGTGGGCCGGTACCACTCGACCAGCGAGTTCACCATGCCGAACGCCAGCCGGGTCGCCACCGACGCGTCGATGTCGGCGCGCACCGACCCCTCGGCCTGCGCGGCGCGCACCAGCGCGGTGACCTTCTGGTCGAACGCGCGACGCCTCTCGAGCGCGACCCGCTCCACCGCGCTGTTGCCGCGCACCCGCAGCAGCAGCGTCACGAACGGCAGCCGCGCCGCCAGAACGTGGACGGCACCGCGCAGCACCGCCCCCAACCGCTCGGTCGCCGTGCCGGTCGTCGCCTCAGGGGTGAGCAGCACCGCCTCCAGCCCGCCCAACGCCTGCTCGAGCGCCACGGCGAGCAGCTCCTCTTTCGAGTCGAAGTGGTGGTACAGCGCCGACTTGGTCAGCCCGAGGCGATCGGCCAGATGCGCCACGCTGGTGGCGTCATAGCCCTGCTCGTTGAACACGGCCACCGCCACCTGAAGGATCTGCGCCCGGTCGTAGCCGGGCCGTCCGCGCCGGGCCGGTTCGCTCACGATGCCAGTCTGGCACGGCTGGGAGATTTCCTGAACGATCGGTAAGGTATTCGGTGTGGGCAAGGACGCGACACATCCCGGCGGTGAGCCGCTGCTGATCGAACGCCGCGACGACCGGGTCGTGGCGACGCTGAACCGACCGCATGTGCGCAACGCCATCGACCAGGACCTGGTCGACCGGCTGCACGCGCTGTGCGCCGAGCTCGAGGCATCCCCGCGCCTGCTCATCCTCACCGGTGCCGGTGGCGTGTTCGCGTCGGGCGCCGACATCGCCCAGCTGCGCGAGCGCCGTGCCGCCGACGCGCGTGCCGGCATCAACACACGGGTCTTCCAGCGGGTCCGTGAGCTGCCGATGCCGGTGATCGCCGCGATCGACGGGTATGCCCTCGGCGGCGGCGCCGAGCTCGCGTACGCCGCCGACCTGCGCATCGGCACGCCGGGAGTCAAGATCGGCAACCCCGAGACCGGTCTCGGCATCCTCGCCGCCGCCGGGGCCACCTGGCGACTGCCCGAACTGGTGGGCGAGGCGCGGGCGGCCGAGCTGCTCTACACCGGCCGCATCCTGAACGCCGACGAGGCGCTCGCCTGGGGGCTGCTGTCGGCGGTGCATCCGGCCGACGGGCTGATGGATGCCGCGCACGCACTCGCCGACCGGATCGCCGCGAACGACCCACTCGCGGTGCGGCACACCAAGACCGCGCTGCGCAGCACGGCGCACCCCGACATCGACCTCGAGCTGCAGGCCGAGCTGTTCGAAAGCCCCGAGAAGACGCGGCGGATGACCGCGTTCCTGGAACGGAGGACGCGATGATCCCCTCCCGGGTCGGCGTGATCGGCGGCGGCCGCATGGGCGCCGGCATCGCGCACGCCTTTGTGTGCGCGGGCGCGCAGGTGGTCGTCGTCGAGCGCGACGCGGCGGCGCAGGATGCCGCGGCCGCCCGCGTCCGCGAGATGGTCGAGCGATCGGCCGCCCGCGGCACCCTGGATCGCGATCCCGGCGAGGTCGCGGCATCCGTCACCGTCGCCGTCGACGCCGCAGCGCTCGCCGGCTGCTCGCTCGTGGTCGAGGCGGTGCCCGAGGATCGGGCACTGAAGGCCGACGCGTTCGCACGGGCCGAGGCGGTCATCGACCCCGACGCGGTGCTCGCCTCGAACACGTCGTCGATCTCGATCGACGCGCTCGCCGGCTCGGTGCGGCACCCGGAGCGGTTCTGCGGCATGCACTTCTTCAACCCGGTGCCGTCGTCGAAGCTCGTTGAAGTGGTCACGGGCGCCGCGACCGACCCGGCCGTCGTCGACCGGGTGCGCGCCGTCGTCGAGGACCTCGGCAAAACGGCCGTCGTGGTGCGCGACGCGCCCGGGTTCGCGTCGAGCCGGCTCGGGGTCGCGCTCGGGCTCGAGGCGATCCGCATGGTCGAAGAGGGCGTGGCCGGCCCCGCCGACATCGATGCGGCCATGGAGCTCGGCTACGGGCACCCGATGGGGCCGCTGCGCACCACCGACATCGTCGGCCTCGACGTGCGCCTGGGCATCGCCGAGGAGCTGCACGCCCGGCTGGGCGAGCGGTTCGCGCCGCCGGAGCTGCTGCGGCGCATGGTCGCCGACGGACACCTGGGCCGCAAGAGCGGCCGCGGATTCTACGAATGGAGCCAGCGATGACACTCCCGAGCTTTGTGAGCGGCGCCTGGTGGACACCCGCCGACGACGCCGGCGCCGCCGTCGTGCGTGATGCGTCGACCGGCGACGAGATCACGCGGGTCTCGACCGCGGGCATCGACCTGGGCGGGGCGCTGGAGTACGCCCGCACCGTCGGGCAGCGCAGCCTCGGCGGACTCACCTTCCACCAGCGCGCGGTGCTGCTCAAGCGGTTCGCGCAGGTGCTGACCGAACGCAAGGCCGAGCTGTACGCGCTGAGCGCCCGGGCCGGGTCCACGACCCGCGACGCGATGATCGACGTCGACGGCGGCATCGGCGTGCTGTTCACCTACAGCTCGAAGGGCCGCCGTGAGCTGCCGAACGCGCAGCTGTACCTCGACGGCCCCGCCGAGACGCTGTCGAAGGACGGCACCTTCCTCGGCCGGCACGTGTACACACGGTTGCCCGGCGCGGTGGTGCAGATCAACGCGTTCAACTTTCCGGTGTGGGGGCCGCTCGAGAAGTTCGCGCCCGCGTTCCTGGCCGGCGTCCCCACGATCGTCAAGCCCGCGACGCCGACCGCGTACATCACCGAGGCATGGGTGCGGATGCTGGTCGAGACGGGCCTCGTGCCCGACGGGGCGCTGCAACTGGTGTCGGGGGCGGTGCCGGGCCTGTTCGACCTGCTGCGGCTCGGGGATGTGGTGGCCTTCACCGGCTCGGCGTCCACCGCGGCCGCGTTGAAGGCGCAGACCCCCGACGGGGTGCGCTTCATGAGCGAAACCGACTCGATCAACGCGTCGGTGCTGGGGCCGGATGCCACGCCCGGAACACCCGTGTTCGACGCGTTCGTACGACAGCTCATGGTGGAGTTGACGGCGAAGACCGGGCAGAAGTGCACGGCGATCCGCCGGGCGATCGTGCCCGCGGCATCCGTCGCCGACGTCGCAGCCGCGCTGGAGGCCAAGCTCACCAAGGTGGTGATCGGTGACCCGCACGCCGAGGGCGTGACCATGGGACCCGTGGTCTCGCTGGCGCAGCGCGACGAGGTGATGCGCGGCGTGCGCAAGCTGGTCGACGCCGGGGGAGAGGTGATGGTGGGATCGACCGCCGCGCCCGAGGTGATGCGCGCCGACGGCACGGTCGGGTCGGCGCCGGACGGCGCGTTCGTCGCTCCGGTCGTGGTGGGCTTCGGACCCGACGCGCCCGACGTGGTGCACGAGGTGGAGGCGTTCGGACCGGTCACCGCGCTGATCGGGTACGACACGGTCGAGGAGGCCGCTGAACTGGTCGGTCGTGGCGGCGGGTCGCTGGTGACCAGCGTCGCCACCGACGACCGCTCGTTCGCCGCGGCGCTGCTGCCGCTGATCGGGCCCTACAACGGCCGGGTGCTGTTCCTCGACTCGGTCGACGCACGCACCTCGACCGGGCACGGGTCGCCGGTGCCGCACCTGGTGCACGGCGGTCCGGGCCGCGCGGGCGGCGGTGAGGAGCTCGGCGGCGTGCGCGCGGTGCTGCACTTCATGCAGCGCACCGCCGTGCAGGGCTCGCCGCAGATGCTCACCGCGGTGACCGGGGTGTGGCATCCTGGCGCCGACGTGTCGGAGGGCGAGCATCCGTTCCGCAAGCCGCTGTCGCGGCTGCGCATCGGCGACCGGATCGCGTCGGGCGAGCGCGAGGTGACGCTCGAGGACATCGAGACGTTCGCGCACTTCACCGGCGACACGTTCTATGCGCACATGGACGAGGCGGCCGCCGCGGCCAACCCGTTCTTCCCGGGCCGGGTGGCGCACGGCTACCTGCTGGTGTCGTTCGCGGCGGGGCTGTTCGTCGACCCGGATCCGGGGCCGGTGCTGGCCAACTACGGGCTCGAGAACCTGAGGTTCGTCACCCCGGTGTCGCCCGGCGATCGTATCCGCGTGGAGCTGACCGCCAAGCAGATCACCCCGCGTGAGACCGACGACTACGGCGAGGTGCGCTGGGACGCGGTGATCCGCAACCAGAACGACGACCTCGTCGCGTCGTACGACGTGCTCACCCTCGTCACGAAGGAGTGACGGCGCGCGGATGCCGGCGGAACCGGTGTTGAGCGAACCGGCGCAGCCGACGAGCCGACACGCCCGCGCCTACTCCGCCTTCGACAGCGGATCGGCGATGTCCTCGAGCGAGCGGCGTTCGGCGTCCACCCCGAGGAACACCTCGACCAGGCCCGCGGCGATCATGAGCCCGGCGCCGATGAAGTAGCCGACGGCGACGGCACCGATGCCCTGCTCCACAAGACGGCCGAACAGCAGCGGCCCCACGATGCCACCGAGGCCGGTGCCGACGGCGTAGAAGAACGCGATGGCCATGGCCCGCGTCTCCATCGGAAAGATCTCGCTGACCGTGAGATACGCCGCGCTGGCGCCGGCCGAGGCGAAGAAGAAGACCACCACCCAGCAGACGGTGAGCCACGTGGCATCCAGCAGTCTCAGGTCGAAGAGGATGCCGGTGCCCACCAGCAGCACACCGCTGCCGATGTACGAGGCCGAGATCATGAAGCGCCGCCCGACCGAGTCGAACAGCCGCCCGAGCAGCACCGGACCGAGGAAGTTGCCGATCGCGATGGGCACGAGCGACCACGGCGCGATGTCGTCGGGCACCTTCAGGAGCGTGGTGAGCACGAGCGCGTAGGTGAAGAAGACGGCGTTGTAGAGGAACGCCTGACCGATGAACAGCGACAGCCCGAGCACGAACCGCTTCGGGTACATGGTGAGGGCGACGCGGACGATCTCACCGAACCCGGTGGAGCGGCGCTGGTGGATCTCGATGGCCGCGTCGTCGTGGACGGGGTCGAGGGTCTGGCCGGTTTGGTCTTCGACGGAGCGCTCGATCTCGGCGACCTCGTGTTCGGCCTGCTCGTCGCGGCCATGGATGAACATCCAGCGCGGTGACTCGGGCACGTTGCGGCGCACCAGCAGGATGGTGAGGCCGAGCACCGCGCCCAGGCCGAACGCGAGCCGCCAGCCGAGCCCGGCGGGGAAGACCGCGGTGTTCAGCAGGAACACCGTGAGCACGGCGCCGAACGCTGTGCCGAGCCAGTACGAGCCGTTGATGGCGAGGTCGACGACGCCGCGCCGGCGGGCCGGGATCAGCTCGTCGATCGCGGAGTTGATGGCGGCGTACTCGCCGCCGATGCCGGCGCCGGTGAAGAAGCGGCACGCGAAGAAGTAGATCGGGGTGAACGAGAACGCGGTGGCGACCGTCGCCACCAGGTACAACCCGAGGGTGAGCATGAACAGCTTCTTGCGGCCGAACCGGTCGGTGAGGTAGCCGAAGAACAGTGCACCGACGCAGGCGCCGGCGACGTAGATCGCCGCGGCGTCGCCGACCTGGCTGGCCGTGAGGCCGAGTCCGCTCGATTTCTCGGTGAGCCGGCCCGCGATGGCCCCGACGATCGTGACTTCGAGGCCGTCGAGGATCCAGACCGTGCCGAGGCCGATGACCACGAGCCAGTGCCATCTCGCCCAGGGCAGCCGGTCCATGCGGGCGGGGATGGTGGTCGAGATCGTCTTCAGCTCTGACTCGGACATGCGCTCAGAATGGACCGGGAGTGCAGGTTGCGAAAGCGTCTTGACACGGTGCCTTGATGCGTGTCATTCGGTGGGAATCGTGCGGCGGGAAGCGTTCGGGGTCGACTCGGCGGCGCCGCGCGGCGTGCGGGATCAGAATGACGGCGGGAACCGTTCGGTGGGAACCGTTCGGTGGGAACCGCTCGGTGGGAATCGTTCTAGGCCGACTCGGCGGCGCCGCGCGGCGCGCGGGATCAGAACGGCGGCGGGTCGGGTGCGTCGGGGGTTGTGTCGGTGAAGCGCACCATCGGCGCGGGGATGTCGGTGTACACGCGCCCTGTCGGGCTCGTCCACTCGAGCACGCCATCCGCGAGCTGTCGCACCTTCCAACGGGTGTGGTGTTTGAGGATGTGATGGCCTTTGCACAGATGCTCGAGGTTGCATCGGCAGGTCGGTCCGCCGTCGCGATATCGGTCCGTATGGTCGATCTCGCAGCGCCAGACCGGCTGGCGGCACCCGGGGAAGCGGCAATGCTCGTCGCGAGCGGCGAGGAGGCGCTTGAGGTGTGTGTTCGGATCGTGCCGATCCACACACAGAACGCCCCCGGAGTAGGGGTCCGTGAACATCCGATCCCAACTGTGGACGGCACCGGCGAGTGCGCGTGCGGTGGCGGCGTCGATGGGTCCGGAGCCCGCCAGCGTCGCCGAGGCGGCGACATCGGGCCGTGTGGGCGTGGGAATGCGCCGGAATGCGTCAGGGATGTGCGGATCGGCGAGGATGTCGCCGTCGCCGCTCGTGGCCGCACCGGTGGTGTCGATCGATGGATCGAGGAGTTCGGCGGGGACGGTCACCTGCACGTGCGCCGTGATCTTCTCGAAGACATCGGCCGGTCCATGCCCCGTGGGCACCGACGTGAGCAGCAGATCGCTGAGCACGTCGGCCCGGATCTGGTCGAGCGAACGTTCATCACCCGGCGCTGCGCCGTGGTCGCCGTGATCGACATCGGGGGAGCCGGTGTCGGCCCCTGCACCGGCGCCGGACTCGCTGTCGATGCCGCCCGTGCCGTCGGTGCTGCCCGTGCTGTCGGTGCCGGCCGCGCGATCTCCGTCTGTTGCGGCTGCGCCATCGCTGTCTGTTCGGGCCGCGCCAGCGGCTACGTCGGTCGAAGCGTCGGACGCAGCATCCACGCGTTCACCCGCACCGTGTTGCACGGTCTTGGCCATCTGAGTGATCCGGTCGAAGATCGCGCGGGCGAGCGTGGCCGGAAGATCGGCGAACAACCGGGCCATGCCGTCGTCGAGGTCGGTGATGCCGACGCGGCGACGGCGCTTCGCGCGCGCGTGCCGCTCGTCGATCGAGTCGGGGTCGAGTCGGTCGGCGATCGACCGGCATGCGGCGGCGAGCCGCCCGGCGGTGAGATCCTCTGCCCGGAGCAGCGACTGCGTCTCGAAGGCCGCGCGCACCGAACCGGTCGGGAGAGAGGCGCCGACGTCGACGATGGTGCGGGCACGGACGCGATCGATGCGTCCGTCGCGCAGTGCCGCGTGTACGGCGGGGAAGTCGTGCACGAGCGCGGCGGCATCGCCCATCCGTGTCTGCATGGTGCGATCGGATACGCGCAGCGCAGCGGCGATCTCTGCCGACAGTTCACGCCACGGGAGCTGCCGGTCATCGTCGATTCCGCGGGCGGTCATCGTCTCGGCGACCACGTCGACGGCGGCCGAGAGCATCGATGCCTCGAGCGCGTGCAGCGCCGCGACCTGCTTGTGCACCTCGGTGAGCCCTTCGACGAGAGCGTCGACGGCAGGAAGATCGATGTTCGACGCGTCGGCGAGCCAGGCCAGGCGCCCGGCATGGGCTGCCTGCTCGGGGTCGTTCACCGGCTTTTCTTCCATGCCTCCATGGTCGCATCAACCTCCGACATTGATAGAAGAAAGGTACGTGTCCGATGCGTCGAGAGTGGGGAAAGCGCCCCACGAGCTGACGCATCGATAAGCCGAGGCACGACTACATTAGTAGATCAGTTCAGTATCCGTCCGTCACGGTGGCCGTTCTCGGGCGCGCATCGCAGTTCGACGATCGGCCGCACACCCCGGCTGCGGCATCCCGCCGCCCGTGCGTGGTCGACAGCTCACGGCGTGCCCTGCGGACGACGGGGCCACGCAGCGCGTCGCGGCCGCAGACCCCAGGCCGCGGCATCCCGCCACCGCTGCGCGGTCAGCAGCTCACGGCGTGCCCCGCGGACGACCCGGCGCCGCAGCGTCTCGCGGCCATCGCGACTGGGACGGCCACCCCGGTCGCGGAGGTTCTCGTCGCCGTGTCGGGTGAGATCGCGTGGCATCCGAGCATCCCGCGGCCTGCGCAGCCCTACCGCAGGTCGTAGACGCGCTTGTACTTGCCCTCGCTGCGCGGCAGCGCCCCGGGCTCCTCCAGCTGCACGGCGACAGTGGCGCCCAGGAAGCCCTTGATGCGCCGCTGCAACACCTCGGTCGCCGTCTGGCAGACCTCGACCGATAGCGCCGGGTCGCGTTCGATCCGCACGGTCATGGTGTCGAGCCGGCCCCGCTTGCGCAGTTCGATCACGAAGTGTGGAGTGAGTGCCTCGATGCCCAGCACGACCTCTTCGATCTGCGTGGGGAACAGGTTCACCCCGCGCAGGATGATCATGTCGTCATCGCGGCCGGTGATCTTCTGGATGCGTCGCATGCCCGGCCGCGCGGTGCCCGGCAGCAGTCGGGTGAGGTCGCGTGTGCGATAGCGGATCACCGGGAACGCCTCTTTGGTCAGCGACGTGAACACCAGCTCGCCCGGCTCGCCGTCGGCCACCGGCTCGCCGGTTTCGGGGTCGATCACCTCGGGCAGGAAGTGGTCCTCCCACACGTGCGGGCCGTCCTTGGTCTCGACGCACTCGTTCGCGACGCCCGGGCCCATCACCTCGCTGAGCCCGTAGATGTCGACCGCGTCGATGCCCAGCCGCCGCTCGATCTCGCCGCGCAGCTCATTCGTCCACGGCTCGGCGCCAAGCACCCCGATGCGCAGCGACGTCGACGCCGGGTCGATGCCGGCCGCCTCCATCGCGTCCGCGATCGTGAGCAGATAGCTCGGCGTGCAGGTGATCACCTCGGGCTCGAAGTCCTGGATCAGCTGCACCTGTCGCGCCGTCTGCCCGCCCGAGATCGGGATCACCGTCGCGCCCAGCAGTGCCGCTCCGTCGTGCAGCCCGAGCCCGCCGGTGAACAGGCCGTACCCGTACGCGTTGTGCACCTTCATCCCGGGCCTCACACCCGCCGCCCGCAACGACCGCGCCACCAGCTGTGCCCACCGCTGCAGGTCGCCCTCGGTGTAGCCGACGACGGTCGGGCGGCCGGTGGTGCCCGACGAGGCATGGATGCGGCGCACCCGGTCCATCGGTACGGCGAACATGCCGAACGGGTAGGTGTCGCGCAGGTCGGCCTTCGTCGTGAACGGCAGCAGTCGCACGTCCTCGAGGGTGCGGATGTCGTCGGGTGCGACGCCGGCCGCGTCGAACTTCTCCCGGTACAGCGGCACGTTCTCATACACATGCCGCACCGTCCACTGCAGCCGCTGCAGCTGCAGCTCACGCAGCTCGTCGCGGCTCATCCGCTCCTCGGGATCCAGGAAGTCAGCCACGGGGTGCCTCCTCGATCGTCCGGTTGGTGGTCAGCGACCGGCCGCGGAACTCGGCGACCACGTCACCGGTCTCGTCGGTGACGGTCACGTCGTACAGTCCGCTGCGCCCGCTGACCACGCGTCGCACAGCGGTCGCGGTGAGGGTCTGCCCCTCGCGCGTGGACTTCAGGAAGGTGATGTCGGCGCCGGCGGCGACGGTGACCCGTTCGTCCTCGTTGCACGCGATCGCGAACGCGGTGTCGGCGAGGGCGAACACCATGCCGCCGTGCGTGATGTCGAAGCCGTTCAGCATGTCGGCGCGCACGCGCATCGACACCACCGCCCGGCCCGGCTCGTCGACCTCGACCTGAAGACCCAGCGCCATCGAGGCGTGGTCTCGCTGCATCATCGTCCGGACCACGGCATCCGTCATCGTCTCTCCCCCTTGACGCACCCTTGCGCGGGGGTCAGTATGCCATAATTACTGAACGAGCGGTAGGTAATTACCCAAGGAGTCGACGATGACGATCCCCGCAGTCGAGGCCGACGAGCAGGCCGCATTCGACGCCCTGATCGAGGCGGACCAGCGCATCGAGCCGCGTGACTGGATGCCCGAGGCGTACCGCAAGACGCTCATCCGGCAGATCTCACAGCACGCGCACTCCGAGATCATCGGCATGCAGCCCGAGGGCAACTGGATCACCCGCGCCCCGAGCCTGAAGCGCAAGGCCATCCTGATGGCAAAGGTGCAGGACGAGGCCGGCCACGGCCTGTACCTGTACTCGGCCGCGCAGACCCTGGGCATCACCCGCGACGTGATGACCGAGCAGCTCATCGACGGCAAGGCGAAGTACTCGTCGATCTTCAACTATCCCACCCCGACCTGGGCCGACATGGGCGCCATCGGCTGGCTGGTCGACGGCGCCGCGATCTGCAACCAGGTGCCGCTGTGCCGCTGCTCGTACGGACCGTACGGCCGCGCCATGGTGCGCATCTGCAAAGAGGAGTCGTTCCATCAGCGGCAGGGCTTCGAGATCCTGTTGACGCTCATGCAGGGCACTGAGGCGCAGCAGAAGATGGCGCAGGATGCCGTGGACCGCTGGTACTGGCCGAGTCTGATGATGTTCGGCCCGCCCGACGACGAATCGCCGAACTCGGCACGCTCGATGGCGTGGAAGATCAAGCGGTTCAGCAACGACGAGCTGCGGCAGCGGTTCATCGGGATGCTGGTGCCCCAGGCCGAGGTGCTCGGGGTCACGCTGCCCGACCCCGAACTGCGGTGGGATGAGTCCAAGCAGCAGTGGCACACCAGCCCCATCGACTGGGACAAGTTCATGGAGGTGCTCGCCGGGCGCGGCCCGATGAACGCGGTGCGCATCCAGAACCGGCGCACCGCCCACGAAGAGGGCGAATGGGTGCGCGAGGCCGCCGCCGAATACGCCCGCAAGCAGCAGCTGAAAGAGGCCGCGGCATGACCGTGTCGGGCGCCGACGAGCGCGAGACCTGGCCGCTGTGGGAGGTGTTCGTGCGCGCCGGGCGTGGCCTGAGCCACGTGCACGTCGGGTCGCTGCACGCGCCCGACGGCGACATGGCGGTGCGCAACGCCCGTGACCTGTACACCCGCCGCGGCGAGGGCGTGTCGATCTGGGTGGTGCCCTCGGACGCCATCACCACCAGCGACCCCGACGCCAAGGGCGCCTACTTCGAGAGCCCGGCCGGCAAGAACTACCGCCACGCCACCTACTACACCGCCAGCGAGGGGGTGCCGCACCTGTGACCGAGAACGTGCACATCTTTGTCGACGAGGTGGAGCTGGCCGCCGAGCTCGCCGGCGACGAGAGCCGGGTGGCGACGCCGGATGCCGCGGAGTATGCGCTCTGGCTGGGCGACGACGCCCTCATCCTGGCCCAGCAACTGGGCGCCTGGATCGCGCATGCGCCGGAGCTCGAAGAGGATGTGGCACTGGCCAACATCGCCCTCGACCAGCTGGGCCACGCCCGCAGCCTGCTGCGCTACGCCGGCACCGCCGACGGGCGCAGCGAGGACGACCTGGCGTACTTCCGCGACGAACCCGAGTTCCGCTGCGCGTGGCTCTTCGAGCAGCCCAACGGCGACTTCGCGCACACCATCGCGCGGGGGCTCGTGGCCGCGGTGTACCAGTACGCGCTGTACGACGCGCTGCGCGACTCCACCGATCCGGTGCTGGCGGCCGTCGCCGGCAAGGCCGTGAAAGAGGTCGAGTACCACCGCGACCACGCGATCCAATGGACGCTGCGGCTGGCGGGCGGCACCGACGAGTCCCGCCGCCGCATGGTGCAGGCGGTCGACGACGTGTGGCCGTACGTCGACGAGCTGTTCCGCGACGAGCCGCTCATCGACCGGCTCGACGGCGTCGCGGTGCGTCCGTCGAGCCTGCGCGGCCCGTTCGACGAGGTGATCGGAGCGGTGTTCGCACAGGCGCAGCTCGAGGTCCCGACACGGTTCACATCGTCGGCCGGCGGGCGGCACGGCCGCCACTTCTCCACGCTCGGATACCTGCTCGCCGAGATGCAGGTGCTCGCCCGGCAGCACCCGGGGGCGACGTGGTGACCGCGCAGAGGTCGTTGAGCCAGGAGCGCGGCGCGGGTGTCGATTCGTCTCGCTTCGCTCACTCAACGACAGGGGAGGCCGTCGAGCGCTCTGGCGCAGCCGGCGGGTCGAAACGCCCCGACCCGACCGATCGTGCCTGGGCCGTGGCATCCGCCGTCTGTGACCCAGAGGTGCCGGTGCTGACCATCGCCGACCTCGGCGTGCTGCGCGACGTGCGGGTCGACGGCGACGCGGTGACCGTCACGATCACCCCCACCTACTCGGGTTGCCCGGCCATGGACACGATCCGCGACGACGTCGTGCTCGCCCTCACCGAGGCCGGGTTCGCCGACGTCGAGGTGCGCACGGTGCTGGCGCCGGCGTGGACCACCGACTGGATGAGCGCCGAAGGCAAGCGCAAGCTCACCGACTTCGGCATCGCCCCGCCCACCGGCCATCGTCCGGCCGGGCCGATCCCGGTCGCGCTCGCGGTGCGCTGTCCGCACTGCGGCTCGCTGAACACCCGCGAGATCTCGCGGTTCGGGTCGACCTCGTGCAAGGCGCTGTACGAGTGCCGCGCGTGCCTGGAACCCTTCGACCACTTCAAGGTGCATTGATGGATGCCGAAACCTCGGGCGCCCCGGTTGCGTCCGACGCCGCCGAGGCCGAGCGCATCGCCGACGCGTTCCTCGCCGGCGCCGTCGGCGGCCCCACCGCCCGGCGTGCCGCGCGCTTCCACACCCTCGACGTCGCAGAGGTGCGGCCTCTCACCGACGACGCGGTCGAGGTGACCTTCGCGGTGCCCGACGAACTGGCCGGCGACTACGACTACCTCGCCGGACAGCATGTCGCGCTGCGGGTGCAGCTGGACGGGCAGGAACTGCGCCGCTCGTACTCGCTGTGCCGGCCGCCCCGCCGCGGCGCGATCAGCGTCGCCATCAAGCGCGATGTCGGCGGTAGGTTCTCGACCTGGGCGCAGACCGAACTGCATCCCGGCGACCGCATCGACGTGATGAGCCCGCAGGGCTCGTTCACCACCCGGCTCGAAGACCTCGACGGCCGCCACCTGGTGGGCATCGCCGCGGGGTCGGGCATCACCCCGCTGATGGCGCTGGCCACGACGGTGCTCGCGCGGTCGGCGACATCCCGTTTCACTCTCATCTACACGAACCGGTCGCGCACCGACGTCATGTTCCTCGACGACCTCGCCGACCTGAAGGACCGCTACCCGTCGCGGCTCGCACTGCACCACGTGCTCTCGCGCGAGCAGCGCGCAGCTCCCTTGCTGTCGGGACGCATCGACGAGCAGAAGCTGAACACCATGCTCGACGTGCTGGTGCCGCCCGACACCGTCGACGAGTGGTTTCTGTGCGGCCCGTTCGAGCTGGTGCAGCTGTGCCGCGACACGCTCACCGCGCGCGGGGTCGACCGCCGGCACATCCGGCACGAGCTGTTCACCACCGGCGAGCCGGGGCAGGCCATGCCGAACGCCGGCCGCCCGGTCACCGTCGCCGAGAACGAGCCGGTGTGCCACATCCGGTTCACCCTCGAGGGGCAATCGGCGACTGTCGACAGCCCGCGCAGCGCGCACGAGACGATCCTGAACGCGGCGCTGCGGGTGCGGCCCGATGTGCCGTTCGCGTGCGCCGGCGGGGTGTGCGGCACGTGCCGGGCGCGACTGGTCGAGGGCGACGTGCGGATGACCGAGAACTATGCCCTCGAGCCCGACGAACTCGAACGCGGGTACATTCTGACGTGCCAGTCCCACCCGACGACCGAGTCCGTCGTCGTCGACTACGACGTGTGAGGAGCCTGCCGTGATCGACGTGCACATCGCCGACGACGTCGCCGAGATCGTGCTGAACGCCCCCGCCAAGCGCAACGCGCTGGACGAGGACGCGCTGCGCGAGCTGGACGCGGCCTACGCCGAGGCCGAGCGGGCCGGGGTGCGGGCGCTGCTGCTGCGCGGTGAGGGCCCGGCGTTCTGCGCCGGCCGCGACATCTCGGGCGTCGATCCGGCCACCGACGACGTGCCCGGCTACCTGGACGGTCTGCTGACGCCGCTGATGCGGCGGATGGCGTCGTTCCCGGCGCCGACGTTCGCGGCGGCACACGGCGCCTGCCTGGGGGTGGGCCTGGGGCTGCTGATCGCGACCGACGTGGTGTACGTGGCGTCGTCGGCGAAGATCGGGTCGCCGTTCGCGGCGCTGGGTGCGGCCCTGGACTCGGGCGGGCATGCGCTGTTCACCGAGCGGCTCGGCCCGCACAAGACCCTCGACCTGGTCTACACCGGCCGGTTGATGAGCGGCGACGAGGCCGTGGCCTCGGGTCTGTTCTCGCGGGTGTTCCCTGACGATCAGGTGCAGGATGCCGCATCCGCCGCTGCCCGGGCCGCCGCCGCCGGCGCGACCGCCGCGTTCCTGGCGAGCAAGATGATCGTCGCCCGGGTGCGCGACGAGCGGATGAGCCTGTGGGACACGATCGCCGCCGAGACCGTCGCGCAGACCCAGCTGGCCGCCACCGAGGACTACCGCGAGGGGTTCGCCGCGTTCCAGCAGAAGCGGCGGCCCGCCTTCCGCGGGCGCTGACCGGGGCAACCGGGCCCCGTTCCCGGGCACGCGCGCGCCCGGCACACGGCCCAGGGCGTACTGCCGACGCGTGCCGCGTGCACAACTGCGGGGATTTTCGGCGACACGCCGGGGACGGATGCCGCAACCGCGGCGTGTCGCGCA
>NZ_AULS01000018.1 GCF_000422405.1 Microbacterium luticocti DSM 19459 | reverse complement strand
CGACCTGACCGCGTTCGCACCGCTACCGCGCGAGCACTGGCAGAAGGTGTGGTCGAACAACCCGATCGAGCGCCTCAACCGGGAGATCAAGCGCCGCGCCGACGTCGTCCAGATCTTCCCCGACCGAGACTCCGTGACCCGCCTGATCGGCGCCGTCCTGCAAGAGCAGCACGAGGAATGGTCCTACGGGGAACGCCGCTACTTCTCCGACCCCTCGATGCGCAAACTCGTCCACACCCTCCACGACCACGCCGAACCCGCACGCCCCGAGCTCTACCTCACCGCCTGACCACCACCCCCAGGAAGCAACCAAAATGACACCACCCCACGGGACTTGACCTCGCGGCGGCGTGCCGGGCCCCCTCCCGGCCGGCGGCGCGAGGCCCAGGTGCGCCTGATATCCTTCCCGCGCAACCCCAGTGCTCTTGTTTTCACCGGCCGATCCCCGGCGGCCGGTTTCGTGATCAGACGTAGAGTTGGGCCACCCATGACCAGCGATGTTGCCTTCGCGCCGCTTGATCCACGCGGCACGGTACTCGGCGACGAGGTGTACACGATCCTCGGCGAGGCGATCCTCGATGAGCGGCTCGCGCCGGGCGAACGCCTGCGCGACGTCGAGCTCGCCGAACGGCTCGGGGTGTCGCGCACCCCGGTGCGCGAGGCGTTGCAGCGACTGGAACGCAGTGGCCTGGTCGAAGTGGCCGCGAACCGCTGGACGCGCGTGTCGGTTCCCGACGACTCGCTGCGTGAGAGCACGCACGAGTACGTGATCTACTTCATGGGCAATGCGGTGCGGATGGCGCTGGCCCGGTGCTCCGACGCCGAGCTCGACGCGCTGTGCGCACTCGCAGACGAGCTGACCGCGGCATCCGCTGCCGACGACCGTGCCGAGCTGCTGCGGGTGAGCGTGCAGTTCTTCGTCGCTGTGACCCGGGCCAGCGGCAACCGCATGCTGCAGTCGGTGCTCGAAGAGAGCGAGTTCGCGCTGCGCCGCAACCTGCGCGGATGGTCGCCGCATGTGGACGACGTCGACGAGCGCACCGACATGTACCGGGTGTTCCGGGATGCCACCGCCGCACGCGACGGCGACCGCGCCGAGCGCGTGCTGCGGCTGCAGCACGGCCTGGGCTGACCCCAGTCGGTACCGCCGGCCGGTCGCAGCACAAACCTGCCGCAGGCGTGCCACCGGCACGGGGGCGGAACCGGTCCGCAGAGGTCTCACCGGGGCGGGCCGGCGGGTGCGGCTGCGCCACAAGACCGGGCGGCCGCGAGCCGTCACGGTGCGTAACGAGCCGACATCCGCGCACACACTCGCCCGCGGTGCCGGTCGATCTCAATAGCCTCGACGTCATGACATCGATCCCCGCCACGGCCGCGCCGCATGCTCGCCCGAGTACGTTCGGATCGTCGCTGTCGGCCGACGAGTTCAAGACCCTGTTCCGCGGGCATCCCGGCGGTGTGGCAGTCATCACCGCCGACGTCGGCGACGGGCCGGTGGCCCTCACCGCGACGTCGGTGGCGTCGGTGAGCGCGGACCCGCCGCTGCTCATCTTCTCGATCTCGGCGCTGTCCTCGGCATCCACCACCCTCGCCCGCGCCGAGACCGTCGTGGTGCACCTGCTCGACGCCCACGACCTCGAGCTGGCGCAGCTGGGCGCGACCAGCGGGGTCGACCGGTTCGCCGACGCGTCGCGGTGGTCGCGGCTGGTCACCGGCGAGCCGGTGTACGGCAATGCGCGGGCATGGGTGCGCTGCGCGGTGATCGAGAGAATGGATGCCGGTGGCTCGACCGTCATCGCAGCGCACGCGCTGCAGTCGCAGATCCAGCGCGATGCCGACGGCACCGCGCTCGTGTACCACAACCGCACCTGGCACCGGCTCGACGAGAACTCCCGCATCGCCTGACGGCGCCCCGGCGGCCGTACCCCCCGGGTTTGGGGCGGATTCGTGCGCGTCAGGCTGCACAGATCCGCCCCAAACGCACAGATCCGCCCCAAACCGGGACTGGGCACGGCCCACGGACGCGAAAGAGGCCCCTCTCGGGGCCTCTTCGTTCTGTGCGCGAGGGGGGAGTTGAACCCCCACGCCCTTTCGGGCACTGGCACCTGAAGCCAGCGCGTCTGCCTATTCCGCCACTCGCGCGAGTCGAGGCATCCCTCGAACTCAACCCCACGAGGATAACACGGCCGCCGCGCGACGCCGAACCCACCGGACTCACGGCACGCTGCAGGCGGGGGAGCCCCGCGCACGGCCGGCCAGCCTCGGTGACAGAGTTGCCGCCGTCTCGCACGAATCCGTCCACGGATGCTGGATTGCGACCGCCCTGGAACCGGACTGAGCCGGCAACGCCCCGGCCGGCACCGACACGGAGCCTTCAGTGCGCCAGCCACCGAATCGGCCGAACCCCGTCCGCAGCGCTCCACCATGCCGAACCCCGGGGAAAACCGGAATCCAACACCTGTTCAGGCGGGGGAACTAGCATGTACCCACTGATCTGCCTGCCTGAGGAGTCGCGTGGGACTACTTGACAGCTTCGAGAAGGGGCTCGAGCGTGCCGTGAACGGCGCGTTCGCGCGCACCTTCCGCAGCGGCATCCAGCCGGTCGAGATCGCCTCGGCCCTGCGCAGCGAGCTCGACAAGAAGGCCGCTGTGGTCTCACGCGACCGCATCCTGGTGCCCAACACGTTCACGGTGCGGCTGTCCGCCACCGACGACGAGAAGATGGATGCCGTCGGCCCCGCCCTGATCGGCGAGTTGACCGAGATCGTGCGCACGCACGCGGCATCCCAGCACTACTCGTTCGCCGGGCCGGTGTCGGTCACCCTACAGCGCGACGAGACCCTGTCCACCGGCACGCTGCGCGTGGCCTCGCGGTCGGCCGAGGGGCAGGTGTCGTGGCGCGGCGTGGTCGACATCGCCGGCACCCGGCACCCGCTGGCCACCGGCCGCACCGTGATCGGCCGCGGCAGCGACGCCGACATCACCGTCGCCGACTCGGGCACCAGCCGCAAGCACGTCGAGATCCTGTGGGACGGCGAGCGCGCCGTGGTGCGCGACCTCGGCTCGACCAACGGCACCAAGCTCGACGGGCAGAAGATCACGCAGGCGCCGCTGCCACCCGAGTCCACGATCACCATCGGCCGCACCGACATCGTCTTCCGGGTGGTGCCGCAGGCGGCCCCGCCGCGCCCGTCCATGCCGGCGACGGATGCCGCGACCCGACTGTTCGACGCCGGAGGCCCGCTGTGAGCGAACTGACGCTGCTGCTGCTGCGCATCGGGTTCCTGGTGCTGATGTGGTTCTTCGTGTTCGGCGTGGTGTATTCGCTGCGCGCCGACCTGTTCGGGGTGAAGGTGCGCAAGATGCCCGAGCCGGCGACGGCCGCGGCATCCGCCACCCCCGCCCCCACCGCCGGACCCGCCGACGCCACCACCCCGGTGCAGGCGCTCGCCCCCGCAGCGGCCGGCGGAACGGCGACCACCCAGACGGTGTCGCGCATCGTCATCACCAGCGGCCCCAAGGCCGGGCTCGAGCTGCCGCTGGGCACCGAGCCGCTCACGATCGGACGCTCCAGCGAGTCGGGCCTGGTGATCCGCGACGACTACACCTCCAGCCACCACGCCCGCCTCGTGCTCTGGGGCGACACGTGGATGATCCAGGACCTCGACTCGACGAACGGCACCTGGCACGACGGGCAGCGGGTCTCGGCACCGGTGCCGGTGACCATCGGCGCACCCATCCGCGTGGGTGCGACGACGTTCGAGCTGCGGAAGTAGGCCCCGCCCACCATGGTCTTCCAGGGTTCGAGCGCCGCGCTCTCGCACACCGGCAAGGTGCGCGCGAACAACCAGGACTCCGGCTACGCCGGCGCGAACCTGTTCGTGGTCGCCGACGGCATGGGCGGCCACGCCGGCGGCGACGTCGCCTCGAGCCTCGCGATCGCCCGGCTGGCGCACCTCGACCACGCCTACCCGACCCCGTCCGATGCCGAGAAGGCGCTGCAGCACGCCATCACCGCCGCGGCCGGCGACCTGATCGACACGGTGAAGGCCAAACCCGAACTGGCCGGCATGGGCACCACCGTGTGCGCGATCATCATGGTCGACGAGTACGCGGTCATCGCCCACATCGGCGACTCGCGCATCTACCTGTACCGCGACGACGCGTTCACCCAGATCACCACCGACCACACGTTCGTGCAGCGCCTGGTCGACTCCGGCCGCATCACGCCCGAAGAGGCGCGCTACCATCCGCGCCGGTCGGTGCTGATGCGGGTGCTGGGCGACATGGACGCCGACCCCGAGGTCGACACCTTCATCATGCCCACCCGGCCCGGCGACCGCTGGCTGCTGTGCTCGGACGGGCTCTCGGGCGTGGTCGACGACGCCCACACCGGCAAGACGCTCGCACTGGGGCTGGCCCCCGGACGCACCGCCGACATGCTGCTCAAGCAGGCGCTCGACGGCGGCGCGCCCGACAACGTGACGATCGTGATCGTCGACGTCGGGGGAGCGCATCCGGTGTTCTCGGGAACGCCGACGATCGTGGGCGCCGCCTCGACCCCCACCGGCGTCGAGGTGCCCGCCGCCCGGCCCGGCCGGGTGTCGTGGCTGCACCCGGCCCGGCAGGCGGCGAACGAACCGACCCACTACGAACCGGCCGCCGACGAGTTCTTCGAGGAGCTCATCGAAGAAGACCGTCGTCGCGCCCGGCGCCGGCGCATCGGCTGGCTCGCAGGGCTCGTGCTCGTGCTCGCGCTCATCGGCGGCGCACTGTTCGGCGCCTACCAGTGGACCCAGACACGCTACTTCGTCGGCGCCGACGACGACACCGTCGTCATCTTCCGCGGCATCCAACAGAACATCGGCCCGATCCGGTTGTCGACACCGTACGAAGACACCGGGCTGCCGCTGGCCGTGCTGCCCGACTTCGAGCGACAGGTGGTGCAGGGCACCATCGCGGCGAACTCGCTGTCGGACGCCGAGCGTATCGTCGACCAGCTGCGTCAGAACATCGGAGGTGACTGATGCGCACGCCTCCCGGCGGGATCAGCCCGGTGCGCACGGCACCGCGCCCCGGCGTGCCCGACACCGCAGCCGCCGACACGTCCGTGCTGCGGGCGCTGCGCCGCATCCGGATGCCACAGACCCAGCGCAATCGCGAGCTGGCGCTGCTGATCTTCGCGTTCGTGATCAACGGTGCCGCCGTCGTGCTCGTGCAGCTGGGCGCGGCCGGCGAGATCGACCCGAAGTTCCTCATCTACCTGGGTGCGCTGACCGCACTCGCCCTGGCCCTGCACATCACGCTGCGCATCGTCGCCCGTGACGCCGACCCGTTCGTCGTGCCCATCGCCACGGTGCTCACCGGGCTCGGCCTGGCCGAGATCTACCGCATCGACGTGGCGCTCCACCTGCACGGCTGGGCGGCCTACTCGACACGGCAGCTGGCCTGGGCGGGCATCGCCCTGGTGGGGGCGATCGGCGTGGTGATCCTGCTGCGCAACTACCGGGTGCTGTTCCGGTACACCTACATCTTCGGCCTGCTCGGCATCGTGCTGCTGCTGCTGCCGATCGTGCCGGGCCTGGGCACCGACGCCAACGCCGACGTCTGGGTGTCGCTCGGCTTCTTCTCGTTCCAGCCCGGCGAGCTCGCCAAGATCTGCCTGGCCATCTTCTTCGCCGGGTACCTGGTGCGCACCCGTGACGCGCTCGCCTCGGTGGGCACCCGGTTCCTCGGCTTCACCTGGCCGCGGGCGCGCGAACTCGGTCCGCTGCTGGTGATCTGGCTGGTCTCGCTGGGCATCATCGTGATGCAGCGCGACCTGGGCACCGGCCTTCTCATCTTCGGCATGTTCGTCGCGATGATCTACGTCGCCACCGGCAAGACCAGCTGGGTGCTGATGGGCGTCGTGCTGGCCGCCGGCGGGGCGTTCCTCGCCTCGCGGGTGCTGCCGTACGTGCACGGCCGGTTCGAGAACTGGCTGAACGCGTTCGACCCCAAGGTGATCGACGCGAACGGCGGCAGCTACCAGCTGGTCAACGGTATCTTCGGGCTCGCCCAGGGCGGGCTGATCGGCACCGGGCTGGGTCAGGGCCGCCCGTATCTGACCCCGCTGTCGCAGAGCGACTACATCTTTCCCAGCCTCGGCGAAGAGCTCGGCCTGATCGGCCTGTTCGCGATCCTCTGCCTGTACATGGTGTTCACCAGCCGCGGCATCCGCATCGGCCTGAACGGCCAGGACGACTTCGGCAAGCTGCTGGCCGTGGGCGTCTCGTTCACCGTCGCACTGCAGGTGTTCATCATGGTGGGCGGCGTCACCCGGCTGATTCCGCTGACCGGTCTGACCACCCCGTTCCTGGCCGCCGGCGGGTCGTCGCTGGTGGCGAACTGGATCATCGTCGCCATCCTGCTGCGCATTTCGGATGCGGTCAGGTCACGGCCCCGGGTGGTGATCGGCTGAGATGACCAAAGAGCTGCGACGCCTGTCGATCATCATGCTGGTGATGTTCCTCGCCCTGTTCTGCTCGACCAGCGTCATCCAGGTGGTACAGGCAGACACGCTGGCGCAGAACCCGAACAACAAGCGTGCGCTGTACGACTCGTTCGACGTGCAGCGCGGGTCGATCATCGCCAGCGGTTCGGCGATCGCCAGTTCGGTGCCGACGAAAGACCTGTACAGCTGGCAGCGCGAGTACGTCGACCCGCAGATGTGGGCACCGGTCACCGGCTACATCAACCCGGTGCTGCAGTCGTCGACCGGCATCGAGCACGCGATGAACCAACAGCTGTCGGGCACCGGCGGTTCGCAGTTCTTCTCTCGCATCGAGCGCATCATCACCGGCCAGCCGGCACGCGGCTCGAACGTGGTGCTCTCGCTCGACGCCAAGGTGCAGAAGGCGGCCTACGACGCGCTCGGCAAGCTGCAGGGCGCGGTGCTCGCGATCGAACCGAAGACCGGCCGCATCCTGGCGATGGTCACCAGCCCCAGCTTCGACACCAACACGCTGGCCTCGCACAACGCCGACGCGGTCAACGCCGCCTACGACAAGCTGCTGGACGACCCCCTGCATCCGCTGTTCAACCGCGCGATCGGCGGCAACCTCAACCCGCCCGGGTCGACGTTCAAGCTCGTGGTCGCCTCGGCGGCGCTGGCGTCGGGAAAGTTCACGCCCGACTCCACACTGCCCAACCCCGCCCGGTACACGCTGCCGGGCACCGAGCAGCAGATCCAGAACGACACCGGCGGCACCTGCGGCCCCGGCAAAGAGGTCTCGATCGCCACGGCGCTGCGGCTGAGCTGCAACATCCCGATGGCGCAACTGGCGGTCAAGGTCGGCGCCGACGCGATCCGGGCCGAGGCCGAGAAGTACGGCTTCAACCAGGCGTTCGAGATGCCCCTGGCATCCACCCCCTCGACGTACCCGAGCACGCTGAACGCCCCGCAGACGGCGCTGAGCGGCTTCGGTCAGGGCGATGTGCGGGCGACACCGCTGCAGATGGCGATGGTGTCGGCGGGCATCGCCAACGGCGGGATGGTGATGGCCCCGCGCATGGTCGACCAGGTGGTCGGCCCCGACCTGAGCGTGCAGCAGCGCTTCGAGAACAAGGAGTTCGGACGGGCGCTGGACGAGAAGGACGCGTCCGAGATGGTGCGGATGATGGTCGCCAATGTCAGCAGCGGGGTGGCGACCAATGCAAGAATTGACGGGGTCGAGGTGGCTGGCAAGACCGGCACCGCACAGAACGGGCACGGGGATCCGTTCACGCTGTGGTTCACCGGTTTCGCGCCCGCAGAAGACCCCCAGGTTGCGGTCGCCGTCGTCGTGGAGAATGGCGGGGGCGTCGGTCAATCGGGAAGCGGCAACACGATCGCCGCACCGATCGCGAAGAAGGTCATGGAGGCGGTGTTGGGTAAATGAGACCGACGCAGGGTGTGACCTTCGGCGGCCGGTACGAGCTCGACTCGCGGATCGCGATCGGCGGCATGGGCGAGGTGTGGGAGGCGACCGACCACGTCATCGGCCGCACCGTGGCCATCAAGATCCTCAAAGACGAGTACATGGGCGACCCCGGCTTCCTCGAGCGCTTCCGCGCCGAGGCCCGGCACGCGGCGCTCGTGAACCACGAGGGCATCGCGAGCGTCTTCGACTACGGCGAAGAGAACGGCTCGGCGTTCCTGGTGATGGAGCTGGTGCCCGGCGAGGCGCTGTCGACCATCCTCGAGCGTGAGACGTCGCTGTCCACCGACAAGACCCTCGACATCGTCGCGCAGACCGCGGCGGCGCTGCAGGCCGCACACGCGGCGGGCCTGGTGCACCGCGACATCAAGCCCGGCAACCTGCTGATCACCCCCGACGGCCGGGTGAAGATCACCGACTTCGGCATCGCGCGCATCGCCGACCAGGTGCCGCTGACCGCGACCGGTCAGGTCATGGGCACGGTGCAGTACCTGTCGCCGGAGCAGGCGTCGGGGCACCCGGCATCCCCCGCCACCGACATCTATTCGCTGGGCATCGTCGCGTACGAGTGCCTGGCGGGCAAGCGCCCGTTCACCGGCGAGTCGCAGGTGGCGATCGCCATGGCGCAGATCAACGACCAGCCGCCGGCGCTGCCGGCCACCGTCGCGCAGCCGGTGCAGAACTTCGTGATGTCGATGATCGCGAAAAAGCCCGAAGACCGTCCGGCCTCGACGGCGCTGGTGGCCCGTGCGGCGACCGCGCTGCGCCGCGGAGACCTGGCCGCCGCGATCGCGGCCGTGCCCGCCATCGGCACGGGGGTGGATGCCGCAACCCAGCTGCTGACGCAGTCCGGGGCCGCCACGGCCACGACGATGCTGCTTCCGTCGGCCGGTGCCGCGGCGGCGGTCGGGGGCGCGCCGGGGGAGCCGGGCGCGCAGAAGACGAAGAAGCGCAGCCCGTGGACGTGGCCGCTGATCGCACTGATCGCGCTGCTGATCATCGTGCTGGGCGGTACGTTGTGGGCGATCTTCGGCAACCGCACACCCAAGACCGTGCCGACCTCGCCGAGCTCGTCGGCGACACAGATCACGCCCTCGCCGACGCCGACACTGGTCGATGTCGACGCCCTGGGGCTGCAGAACATGACCTGCGACGCCGCCGCGCAGACCCTGAAAGACAAGGGGCTCGTGCCCGACCGCTCGGACGGCTCGCCTGCGCCGACGGCAGACAAGGTGGGCTATGTCGAGTCGGTGACCGTCGGCGGCAACGTGCGCGACGGCGGCACCGTGTCGTTCACCTGCTACACGAAGCAGACCGACATGCCCGCCCCGGCGAGCGCTCCGACGATCACCGGGCCCGGCGGCGGCGCCGTCGTGGCCGGGGCCCCGGCGACGGTCTCGGGCTTCGACTACACGTGCCCGAGCGGAACCGGCACCGTGCAGGGCTACACCGTGACGGTGACCGTCGGCGGCAACGACCAGACCGTGTCGGTACAGCCGGGCGCGACCGCGCAGGTCGACGTACCGGCGGATGCCACCGGCCAGATCGCCGCCTCGTACACGGCCACCTGCTCGGGTGACAACGGCGCGCGCACCAGCCCCGCATCGGGCAAGACTCAGGCGCCGATCACCGCGGCGCCCGCGCCCGAGCCCAGCACCTCGACCCCGCCGGCGGACGGCGAGGGCCAGGGCGGCGCCGGCTCCGGCTCCGGCGACGATGGTCAGTGACCCGCATCCGGACGGGGATGTCTCAGAACCTGCGACATCCGGCCCGGCACCCCGCAACTTCTGAGACACAGCCGACAGGCATGTCCCAGAACCTGCGACATCCCAGCCCCGCACCCCACGGCTTCTGAGACACAGCCGACAGGCATGTCCCAGAACCTGCGACATCCGGCACCCGCGGCCCACGGCTTCTGAGACACAGCCGACGGGCGCGTCCCAGGCCCTTCGTGGCGGGTGACGCGGCGACCCCGAACCGGGGGCGCCGGTGCCGGTCGGTTAGGCTGGCATCTGTTCCATTCCAGGGGAGAGAAGTGTCAGCCGAGCCGCGCGTGCTTTCCGGACGCTACCGCGTCGACGAGCCCATCGGGCACGGCGGCATGGCATCCGTCTTCCGCGGCTACGACCTCACCCTGGGCCGGCCCGTCGCCATCAAGGTGCTCAACAGCGAGCTGGCCGCCGACAGCACGTTCCGCACCCGGTTCCGCCTTGAGGCGCAGGCCGCCTCGCGCATGTCGAGCACCGCGATCGTGCGGGTGTACGACGCCGGCGAAGACACCGAGGTCGACGACGCCGGCAAGGCCCACCCCGTGCCGTTCATCGTGATGGAACTCGTGCACGGCCGGCTGCTGAAAGACATCATCGCCGAGGGTCCGGTGCCGCTGGAGGATGCCGTCCGCTATGCCGACGGCATCCTCGAAGCGCTCGAGTACTCGCATCGGGCCGGGGTCGTGCACCGCGACATCAAGCCCGGCAACGTCATGATCACCCCGACCGGACAGGTCAAGGTGATGGACTTCGGCATCGCCCGCGCCGTGTCGGACTCGTCGTCGACGGTGGCCGAGACCACCACGATCCTCGGCACCGCGGCGTATTTCTCGCCCGAGCAGGCCAAGGGCGACGTCATCGACGCGCGCACCGACATCTACTCCACCGGCGTGGTGCTGTACGAGCTGCTCACCGGACGGCAGCCGTTCCGCGGCGACTCACCGGTCGCGGTGGCCTACCAGCACGTCAGCGAGGCGCCGGTGCCGCCCTCTGAGATCGTCGACACGGTGCCCCGGGCGCTCGACGCGGTCGTGCTGCGGGCGCTCGCGAAAGACCCGTTCCAGCGGTTCGCGGATGCCGCGGCGTTCCGCGAGGCGCTGGATGCCGCCGTCAGCGGGGCGTCACCGTCACGGCGCGAGGTCGACACGCTCGCCCACTCGCTGTACGGTCCCGACCCGCGCCAGGCGGCCGAGACCGCTCGATCGCTGCGGCAGTTGAGCTCGGATCCCACCATGAAGCGCACGCAGGCCGGCCCGCCTGCGGCGTGGATCTGGGCGGGGGTGGCGGTGCTGGCGGTCCTGCTGATCTCGGTGCTGATCTGGGTGCTCACCATGCGCCCGGGCGCGGTGGTGCCGGATGGATCGCGCGTCGTCCCCGAGGTCGCGGGACTCAGCTACGAGGAGGCGAACAAGAAGCTCGCCGACGACGACCTGTTCGCCAAGCAGGTCGACGAGCCCAGCGAGTCGGTGCCGGTCGGCACGGTGATCCGCTCCGACCCCGAGCGGGGCGTGACCGTCGCCCGCGAGACCGTGGTGACGCTGTACGTGTCCAGCGGGCCCGAGGCCGTCACGGTGCCCAAGCTCGTCGGACTCTCGCGTGCACAGGCCGAGAAGGCGCTGACCGACGCCGGTCTGATGCTCGGCCAGGTGCGTCGCAACGACGACCCGGATGCCGCCGCCGACACCGTCTTGGAGTCCTCGCCCGCCGAGGGAGCCGATGCCGCCAAGGGCGCGGTCGTCGACCTGGTGATCGCCACCGGCACGGTGACCGTCGTCGACCTCACCCAGGACGGCTATTCGCTCGACGATGCGAAGAAGGCGCTCGAAGACCTGAAGCTGACGGTGACCGTGCAGGATGATGCCTCGTGCCCGGCGACCGATCCGCGCACGGTGACCTCGCAGTCGGCGGGCCCCGGCGAGGTGCCGATCCACTCCGCGGTCACGCTCGTGTCGTGCTCGGGTCCCGCCGGCGAGTGACCGCCACGCGTTCGAGCCAGGTGCGCAGCAGGCGGGTGCCGTGTTCGGTGAGCACGCTCTCGGGGTGGAACTGCACGCCCTCGATGGGGGCGTCGGGGTGCGCCAGACCCATCACGACGCCGGACGGCGTACGCGCGGTGACCCGCAGCGGCGCGGGCACCCGGGTGACCGCGAGCGAGTGATACCGGCCCGCGGCGAACGGCTGCGGCATCCCGCAGAAGACGCCGGTGCCGTCGTGCTCGACCGCCGACGCCATGCCGTGCATCAGCTCGGGCGCCGGCCCCACCTCGCCGCCGAAGGCCACGGCGATCGCCTGATGGCCGAGGCACACACCCAGCAGCGGCACCCCGGTCGCGTGGCAGGCGCGCACGACGTCGACCGACGCGCCGGCGTGCTCGGGGATGCCCGGTCCCGGAGAGATCAACACGCCGTCGGCGCCGTGCACCGCGGCATCCGCGTCGATCGCATCGGCTTCGACCATGGTCACCGCCGCACCGAGCACGAGCAGATGGTCGATCAGGATGTGGACGAAGCTGTCGTGGTTGTCCACGACGAGGATCTCGGTCACCGCTCGGCACCCCCGACGCCGCAGCGGGCGTCGGCGGTCGCGGCGGACCCGCCCCCGCGCGATGCCCGGTACGCGGCGCGCGCGGCACGGCGGCGGTGCAACGTGCTCACTGGACGGTGACGTCGCGCGGGTCGAGCAACGTGCTCAACCACGGAAAGACGTAGAAGAACAGGCCGTACAGGATCGCCGCGACGACCACGAGCAGGATCACCACCCGCACCCACCACGGGCCGGGCAACACCCGCCAGAGGGCTGCGTACATCTAGGTCCCCCCTTTCAGCGACGCCGGCGGCCCGTCGGCACGGGGCGTGAACGAGTCGAACACCGAGTAGGCGACGATGCGCTCGGTCGCGAAGTACATCGGACTGCAGCTGGTCATCGTCAGGTAGCGTCCGTCGGCCTTCACGCCGGGCTTCTGCGGCACCGGCAACAGCACGTCGATCGCGGTGGGCTTGACGTACTCGAGGTTGCGGAACCGGTAGGTGTACCAGCCGGCCGCGGTCTCGATGACGATCGCATCGTTCAGGTGCAGATGCGTGATCTGGTTGAACGGCTTGCCGAAGGTGGTGCGGTGCGCGGCGAGCGCGACGTTGCCGATCGCCCCGGGCATCGGAGCACCGGGGTAGTGGCCGATGCCGATGGGGTCGAGGGTGCGCGGGCGGCTGACGCCGCCGGCCATCGGCACCTGATAGTCCTTGCCGAAGCGCGGCACGTACATCACGCCGAAGATCTGTGCGTCGGCCGGTTCGGGTGAGACCACCGGCGTGACCGGTGCGCCGGGCGTCGCCGCCGGGGTGGGTGTGGGGGTCGATGCCGGGGGGGTGGATGCCGCGGGTGTGGATGCCGCGTACTCGCGCGCCCACTGTTCCGAGATGCTCTTGCCGGCGGCGTTCTTCTCGGCCGCGCCGATCCAGTCGCCGATCCACAACTGCCAGGCCACGAACAGCAGGCTGAGCACGCCGAGCGTGATGAGGATCTCGCCGAGCACCCCGGTGACGCTCGCCCGTCGCCGCCCGGGCGCGCGCGTGCGACCGCGGCGTGGCCGCCGCGATCCCCCAGCGTCCGGCAGATCGGTCACACGGCGAGTCTAGCCAGCGGCGGCTGTGGCGCGGCTGGCAGTCCGGCGCCGGACCGGCCGTGTTCGGCACGCACGGCGCCGACCCGTAGAATGCCGGTATGGCACGATCTGGCAAGGACGAGGAGGCCCTCGTCGAGCGCGGCGACAGCCAGGCGCCCAACCCGGTGTGGTTCAAGCCGATCATGATCGGCCTCATGCTCATCGGGCTCGCCTGGGTGCTCGTCTTCTATCTGAGCGGGTCGCTGTTCCCCATCCCGGGGATCGGCGCGTGGAACCTGGCGATCGGCTTCGGCATCGCCTTCGCGGGGTTCCTGATGACCACGCGGTGGCGCTGACCCCCACGAACAGAATCACACCGGTGTAATTCATCCCCACCTGGGGATGAACCTGTGGATAACTCTCGTCCGTGCAGCGTGGTCGACGCGGCGCGGCATCGCCGACCGGCCGCGGCATGGTCGACGGGGCCGCGGCGTATGCGGGCGCGCGCGGGCGCGAGCATCCGTGCCGCCCCGGATGATGTCGACACCGGCCGCGCCGGCGCGCCTCAGACCAGGGCGGGGATGGCCAGCAGGCCCAGCAGCACGACGGTGAGCGCGACGAGCAGGCCGATCTGCAGTCCGCGCTGGCGCACCGCGCGGGTACGGGCGTAGATGAACCCGACGGCGCATCCGGCGATCAGCCCTCCCAGGTGCGCCTGCCACGAGATCTGAACGGCCGCCATCGACCCCGACAGCAGACCCACCACGAACGGGAACGCGAAGTTGATCGCGATGATGATCGCGATGCTCGCCACGTTCGCACCGATGTGCCGACCGATCACCAGCAGCGCGCCGAACAGCCCGAAGATCGCGCCGGAGGCACCGACGACGAAGGTACCGGGGGCGAGCAGGGCGACCGCCACCGAACCGCCGATGCCGGCGATCAGGTACAGCACGACGAACCGCACGTGGCCGACCAGCGGCTCGAGGATGCGCCCGATCATCCACAGGGCCAGCATGTTGAGCCCGACGTGCAGCAGTCCCGAGTGCACCAGCAGCACGGTGAGCAGTCGCCACGGCTCGAAGTGCCCGAACTGCGGCACCAGGAACACGCTGTTCAATGCGAACCACTGGGCGACCGGCGACCCGGGGATCAGCTGGGTCAGGTACGCGACCAGGGTGATGCCGATGATCCAATAGGTCGCCATCGGCCGCCGGTCCAGCGGCGCTGCGACGACCGTCGGCCGCCGTCCCCATCGCCGCTCGGCCTTGCGCTGCGCGGTGGTCGCGTTCTTCTGCTGCTCACGCAGACACTCCGGGCAGATCACGCCCACCGGCGCCTGGATCTGGCACTCCGGGCAGATGGTGCGCAGGCAGCGCTGGCACAGCACGAAGCTCTGCCGGTCGGGATGCCGGTAGCAGAAGTTGTCGCGATTGTTCGCGAAATCAGCGGACGTCATGCGGCGAGCGCGCTCGGCCTCACGCCGCGGCGATGTCGATCGACGAGATCACGACCGGCTCGACCGGGCGGTCCTGGGCCCCGGTCTCGACCGCGGCGATCTCGTCGACGACCGCGCGGGACGCGGCATCCGCCACCTCACCGAAGATGGTGTGCTTGCCCTGCAGCCACGGCGTCGGGTCGGTGGTGATGAAGAACTGCGAGCCGTTGGTGCCCTCGGCGGCGCCGGTGATCGCGTTGCGGCGCAGGCCGGCGTTGGCCATGGCGAGCAGGTACGGCGTCGAGAAGGTCAGTTCGGGGTGGATCTCGTCGTTGAACGTGTATCCCGGTCCGCCGGTGCCCACGCCCAGCGGGTCGCCGCCCTGGATCATGAAACCGGGGATGATGCGGTGGAAGACGACATCCGTGTACAGGGGGCCCTCACCCGGGCGGCCGGTGCGCGGGTCGGTCCACTCGCCGGTGCCGTCGGCCAGGCCGATGAAGTTCTGCACCGTGCGCGGCGCGTGGTCGCCGAAGAGGTTGACGACGATGTCGCCGTGATTGGTGTGGAAGGTGGCGACGGCGGTTGCTTCAGGCATGGGGTCATTCTTTCAGAGTTGCCTGCCGATGTTCTGCACATCCTCGTGCGCGCCCGGGTGGGTCTGGCAAGATGAGAAGGCACACGACCCAACGACAGGGAGGGCACCCCGTGAGCCTCAGCCGCAAGCGCAAGAAGGAACTCCGCAAGCTCCAGGAGCAGGCGAACAAGCTGTGGGCGTCGCAGCAGGTGCTGGTCGGTGAGGCCGCGTCGGTCGCCCGCGAAGCCGGCCGCCAGCTCGGCAACTACAACCGCGAGCACCTCGCACCGACCGTGCAGGCGAACTACGAGCGCTACGCCGCCCCGTACGTCGACAAGGGCGTGAAGACCGCGCAGCACGTGTTCAACGACAAGCTGGTCCCGGCGGCCGGTGCGGTCGTGGGGTCGGCGTTGTCGGTGTGGGATGCCGCGAACACGACCCGCGAGAAGATCGCGAGCGGTCGCGGCCTGTCGCTGCCCGACCTCGACGACCTGGCCAAGAACGCGAAGAAGAAGGGCAAGAAGGCCTCGAAGCAGTTCGCGGCCCAGCTCGCCGCCGCGCAGCGCAAGACCGAGAAGAAGGGGATCGGCGCCGGTGGCGTGATCGCCATCCTGCTGGGGGCTGCCGCCGCGATCGGCGTGGCGTACGCGGCGTGGCAGACGCTGCGCGCCGACGACGAGCTCTGGGTCGCCGACGACCCGCTGCGCGCGCCCGAGGCGTGAGCCTGAGACCCGGGTGTGTCCCGGGTCACCGCTCGGCGTCACGGGTGTCGGTGTGGGATGCCGTCGTGCCCGGGCGCATCCGTCTCAATACGCGACATCGGCCATCTTCAGGGCGATGTCGATCAGCTTCACGCGGTGCAGCCGGCGCACCCCCGAGAGCGCGAACCAGTCGGCGCGGTCGGTGGAGCCGCCGACCTCGTTGCGCAGGCGCCCGCCGACGATGCGGGCGCGGTAGACGATGCGCAGCGTGTGCAACGGTGCCACGGCATCGGGGGTGACCCGGCGCCCCGCGGGGATCACGCGGGAGTGGATGCCGAGCAGGTCGCCGACCTGCACCCGGTAGCCGGTCTCTTCGCGCACCTCGCGCCGCACGGCGTCGGCGGGGTCTTCACCGGCATCCAGGCCGCCGCCGGGCATGGTCCACGCGGGCCGGCGGCCTTCGATCCAGCGCGAGAGCAGGATGCGGTCGTCTTCGTCGATGATGACCGCATATGCGGCGACGCGCAGGTCCATGAGCACCACACTATGACCGTGACCGCGGCGCCCGCCGCCGGCGCGGTGACTAGAGTTCCGTCGAGGGAGAGATCTCAGGCATGGAACCACGCGAGAAGCATCGTCGCACGCACCGCCGACCGGCGCCCGCACAGGCGACGCCTGTGCGCACCGCGCGGTGGCCGGTCGGCTGCTGGATCTTCATCCTCGCGGCGATCGGCATCGTGCAGATCGTGCGGCTGCAGTGGTTCGACGCGGCGGTGTACGCCGCGGCCGCGGTGGGGGTGTGGCTGCTGGCGCGCGGGGTGCTGCCGGCTCCGCCACGGTGGCGGGTGGCCTTGCCGTGGCTGGCCGGTGCGGCCGCGGTGGCCGGGGCGGTGCTGTGCTTTCTGCCGCGGCACAGTCCGCTGATGCAGGTGCTGGTGATCGTGATCGGGATGCCGGCGGTCGCGCTCGCCTGGTCGGGTGCGGCTCTCGCGCACCCGAGGCATCCGACCTCGTTCGGGCCGGGCATCCGTCGCCTGGCCCTGGCGTGGGCGGTGATCCTGGTGGCGGGCTGCATCTGGGAACTGGTGCAGTTCATCCTCGGGCTGGTGCATCCCGATGCCACATCGTTCGCGCTGAGCGACCTGCTGAACCCGGCGGTGGCCACGGTGCCGGGCCAGATCGCGTTCATCGCGGTGTGGCTGGCCGGCGGTGTCTGGCTGCTGCGGCGGGGAGGCGCGCGATGATCGTGATCAGCGCGGGGGCGTTCCTGGCGTGTGCGGCGGCATTGGCGGTCGCCGGCTGGGTCATCGGTCGGCGGTACGCCGAGGCATCCGTCACCGCGATGTTCGACCGGATGCTGTCGGACCCGGCGATCCGCGTGGCGGTGATCGTGTGCTGGTGGTGGCTGGGGTGGCACTTCCTCGCAGGGCAGACGCTGTGACCGACGAGGCGGGGCCGGATGCCACCCCGCAGTGCGCGTGCCGCACCCTTGCCGCGGGGCGTCGCGGGTTGGAACAATGAGAGCGATGCTGCCCGTCTTTCTCGCGGCGCTGGCCGCGCTGATCCCGATCACCAACCCGGTGGCGGCGCTCGCGGCGTTCGCGGGCATGACGACCGGGATGCCGGCCGCCAGTGTGCACCGCCAGGCGTGGCGCACGGGCATCTACGTGGGCGGCATCCTCATCGTCTTCGCGGTGGTCGGCACGCTGCTGCTGTCGTTTCTGGGCATCGGACTGCCCGCGCTGCAGGTCGCCGGTGGGCTGGTCGTGATGCACTCCGGGTTCGGGATGCTGTCGGCCAAGGCGCCGCTGTCGGCGGTGGAGCGCCACGGCGTCGCGGCCAGGACCGACGTGAGCTTTTCGCCCATGGCTCTGCCGCTGATCGCGGGCCCGGGAGCGATCGGCGTGGTCATCGCCCTCTCGGCCCGGCATCCTGCCCTGCTCGAGCGGCTCGGCGTGATCCTCGCGTGTGTGGTGATCGCGGTGGCGACCTCCCTCGTGCTGCGCTACGGCACCTCGTTGGTCGACAAGATGGGTGCCACCGTGATCGGCGCACTGACCCGGGTCATGGGCTTTCTGATCCTCGCGATCGGCGTCGAGATCGGCATGCACGGCCTGCTGGCGTTCCTGCATCCGTGACCGACTCGACGATATCGAACGGGCCCACAGAAGCCATCAACGGCCGCCTCGCACGTGAATCCTACGGCGCCCTCGACCCTCGTCCCCGAGACGCGGGCGACGACCCGTCGTCAACGGAGTGCGCCGAACCAGGGTCTTCGACCAGTGAAGGGGAAGCATATGAGTGAACAGCAGATCGTCACCAACCTGGTCTCTTCGTGGGTGGGACTCGGGAAGGAGTTCTCCGCAGGGGCTCCCAACGTCAGCAAGATCTTCCTCTACGGCTCCCACGAGCGAGAAGGGCGGTCGGGCGTGCGATATGCCGATGTCCTCTTCGAGCAGAACGGGCGGATCGTCTACGCAAGCCAACTGCGTGGTGTCGATGCATCGCCTGCCCGGGTCGGCGAAGTGCAAGCGCTCCTGATCGAGGACCTCGGTGCCGCGACACAGCAGTTTGACGATATCTCGGCCCCCGCTCCGACTGAGTACCGTGTCGTCTTCGATACCGAGTCCGGAAGCGTCGACGTGGCCGTATCGCGAGAGTCGCGCTTTCTCGGCAACGAGGACTTCGTCCCCGAGGACGGGATTCAGCTGTGGTTGGGAGACTTGGCGCCTACCCCGTAGGGGCGCCTTATGCTGGTTGTGCCTTTCGAGCGGGAAGCACTGCGCTCAGAGCAAGCCAGAATGCTCCGCTGATCAGTAGTACTCCGACGACCGCCCAAGTTCCGAAGCTCAGTGGGGAGGTTCTCCGGATGAAGTACGGCGATGAGGACTTGGAACCCGTGTACAGCCTCTGGTTCGAGCAGCCGGTCATGCTGGACTTCGAGACGCCTTCCCAGCACGGGACGACCCCACAATCCATTGCACGCACTGTGCCGTACCGGCAGAGCATTCTCCAACGGATGGAGCAGTATGTCGAATCCCACCACTGAATTCGTCCCCCACGCAGGCGGCTCGATCGTCTCTCGGAACGTGTTGGACGGAGTGGCGCCGTTGCGGTGGGCGTTCCGCGAGGCACAGGTCAACCCGGTCGACAACGGGTGGAGGTTCTTGTCTGCGATCGACGACGACGCGTACATCAACGATCCGCGGAACATGGTCGTCGTCGACTTCAACACCGTCGTCGGCCTGGAGCCGGCGGTGTTGCCGCTGCTCGACCTCCAGGTCGGTGCCGACATCACTCTCGAGCGTTCTGCAGAGGGACGGATCACCCTGATCGACAACAACACGGCCGAACCCCTCGAACTCTGAGCAGCCGGACCTCTACAAGAACCACCGGCTCTGCACGCTCCTCGCCGCCGGCGGCCTCGACCCCACCACCCGCACCTGAAGTCAGAAGAGCCGGTTTCAGCGTCGGGGCGCCCGGTCACCGAGCCACAGCTCGACCCCGTCAGCTTGGATCAGATCATCGTTACCCAGGAACCTCGTCTCCCGCGAAAGCTGCACGTCGAGCTTCCCCGTTGGCAGCTCGTAATACACCCGGTACTCGGTCGGCGCCGGGATCCCCGCTGCGTCAAAGGCGCTCGTCGCTTCTGCCAGATCGTCGTTCATCAGGGTCAGCACCTGCCGTTGTATCGCGATGCTGCTGTCGGTGCCGGTGACATCGCCCGGCAATCGGATGATGCCCCCTTGGTCGTAGAGCGGAGCAGAGTAGATCTGTTCGCTCCGCCCCAGCCGTTCGTGAGAACCGTACAGGTAGAGTGCACGGACATCAGGCGCATCGGCGAGATACTCCTTGGCAAGTGACACCCACTTTGAGACGAAGTCGTAGATGATGGCTTCTTCTGACATTCAGACTCCTACTTCATGACGGCCTGTTCGGGGTGTCCATTCACGATGTAATCCACGATGAACTGCGTCGGCCTTCCCGTGCTGGCATCCGTGATAACGCGCACATCGACGCTGACAGTACCTGGTGGTACGTCGTTGAGGACCGAACGCCAACTCCGTTCTAGCCCCTCCATACTCGCGCAGGTTGACGTTGTCGAGCATGCTGACGAGGTTGTCGAGGTGGGGCGAGCCGCCGGCCCCGTCTGTCGCGAGATGACCAGCATGATCATCCGGCCCCTTCCCCGGCGTATTCGGGTCGTGGCGTAGCCGCCCCTCGTGCTCCTTCAGCTGCAACTCGTCCGCGTGGAACTGGTCGAACCGGTTGCCGGCTCTGTCGTTGTCGACGTCGAGCGGGCTGATCCTCGAGAACGGCAGTGCCGTGGTCGCGATCTCGCGGGCTCCACGTGATTCCAGGGTTCTGATGTCGGGTGGAGCCTACCGGGTTCGAACCGGTGACCCCCTGCTTGCAAAGCAGGTGCTCTACCAACTGAGCTAAGGCCCCGTAGTGGCGGGCCGAAGCCCTCGGACGATCTTACATGCCGACGCGGCACGCGGCATCCGAGATGCTGCCCAGACACAGCCTCGACGAGCGCAGACACGGCGAGCACATCGACCACGACACCGTCGATCAAGCCGGTCCACGTGGCGACCTGACCGTCCGGGCGGTTGCCGACGCGCCAGAACACCCACCAGGTGCCGGACACAGGCAGCGGTCGCCGGCGGCGACTGCGAGGTCGATGAGTCCCGGTGAATCCAGGATTCTGCGTGGTGGGGGTACCAGGACTTGAACCTGGGACCTCTTCATTATCAGTGAAGCGCTCTAACCGCCTGAGCTATACCCCCGCTGACGTTCACCGTCAACCTCCAAGAGATTACCCGAATCGGCCCGATTTTCCGAATCGGTGAGGCTGTCCTCGCTTGTGCCGCCACGGCCCCGTTGCTTCACTGAAACCATGGACTCACCGGGCGCTCTGCACACCGACGAGCCGCACGGCGACAACCTCGGCCAGCGCCTGAACCGGCTGCGCGCCGGCGTGCTCGGCGCGAACGACGGAATCGTCTCGGTCGCCGCCGTCGTGGTCGGCGTCGCGGCCGCCACCACCGATCTCGGCGCCATCATCACCGCCGGCTCCGCCGCCCTCGTCGGCGGTGCGGTGTCGATGGCGCTCGGCGAGTACGTGTCGGTCAGCAGCCAACGCGACACCGAACGCGCCCTCATCGCCAAAGAGCAGCGCGAGCTCGCCGAGATGCCCGACGAAGAGCTCGACGAGCTCACCGCGCTCTACCGCCAGCGCGGTCTCAGCCCGGCCACCGCACGCCGCGTCGCCGAAGAACTCACCGCCCACGACGCCCTTGCGGCCCACCTCGAAGTCGAACTGCACATCGACCAGGAGGACTTGGTCAGCCCGTGGCAGGCCGCGCTCTCGTCCGCGGTGTCGTTCACGATCGGTGCGCTGCTGCCGATGCTCGCGATCGTGCTGGTGCCGGCATCCGCCCGCATCGCCGTCACGGTGATCGCCGTGCTGGTCGCCCTCGCGGGCACCGGCACCCTGGCCGCGCGCCTCGGCGGCGCACCCAAGCTGCGAGCGGCGACCCGGCTCATCGTCGGCGGCGCGCTCGCCCTGGCAGCGACGTGGCTGATCGGGATGCTGCTCGGCACCGCGGGCGTCGTCTGACCCGGCCCACCGCCGCCCCGCACGCCGCCTTCCGCAGGCTGCGCCGTGCCGCGAGAGTGCTCTTCCCGGACCAGAGTGCGGGCAATCCCCGCATCCTCGTCCGTCAGAAGCACTCTCGCCACAGCGACCACGGCCGCGATCGCCCTGCACCGGGAGGGCGCCGACCTCGGCCGGGATGCGCACAGCCGCGACCGACCTACGCCGGCAGGCGCCGGTCTCAGTTCGAGGTGAAGCCGATCAGCAGGCCACCGGTGATCTTGACCGCCAGGTTGTACAGCCCGGCGATCACCGCGCCCAGCACGGTCATCACGATGAGGTTCAGGATCGCGATGATCGCCGCCATCGCCATCACCTGCGGCAGACCGACGACCGATGACAAGGCGATACCGCCGTCGCTGATGCTCTTGAACAGCTCATCCATCTTCGCGATCAGACCGGTCGCCGACACCACCATGTAGATCAAGAAGAACGACACGATCGTCACGACCGCCATCGCCACCGCCGCCAGGAACGACAGCTTCACAGCCGACCAGAAGTCGACATAGACCAGGCGCAGCCGCACCTGCTTCGCACTCGTCTTGTGACTGGACTTCTTGGCCAGCTTGTCGGCTACCGTGCTCATGCGTCAGTACTCTCTTCGGGGGTCTCGGGGGCCGGGTCGGATGCTGTCGCCGCCGCGTCGGCCGCGTCGCCGGGCGCGGCATCCTCCGCATCCGACTCGCCCAGCCCACGCTCGGAGTTCCGGGCGATCGCGATGATCCGATCGTCGTCGTCAGGTCGGGCGAACACGACTCCCATGGTGTCGCGGCCCTTGGCGGGCACCTCGGCCACGGCAGAGCGTACCACCTTGCCGCTGGCAAGAACCACCAAGACCTCGTCGTCCTCGGTCGCGATCAGACCGCCCGCCAGATGCCCGCGATCGTCGTTGAGCTTGGCCACCTTGATGCCCAGACCGCCGCGGCCCTGCACCCGGTATTCGCCCACCGCGGTGCGCTTGGCGTAGCCGCCCTCGGTCACCACGAACACGTACCCGGAGTCGGTGACCACCGACGCCGACAGCAGGCTGTCGTCGCCGCGGAACGACATGCCCTTCACGCCCTCGGTCGATCGACCCATCGGCCGCAGCGCCTCGTCGGTCGCGGCGAACCGCAGCGACATGCCGTTGCGGCTGATCAGCAGCAGCTCGTCGTCCTCGTCGACCAGCAGTGCGCTGACCAGCTCGTCGTCCTCACGCAGCCGGATCGCGATGATGCCGCCCTGCCGGTTGGTGTCGTACTCGCTCAGCGCGGTCTTCTTCACCCGACCGCTGCGCGTGGCCAGCACCAGGTACTGCGCGTCGTCGTAGGTGCGGATGTCGAGGATCTGGGTGATCTCCTCTTCGGGCTGCAGCGCGAGCAGGTTCGCCACGTGCTGGCCCTTCGCGTCGCGCCCGGCCTCGGGCACCTCGTACGCCTTCGCCCGATACACCCGACCCTTGTCGGTGAAGAACAGCAGCCAGTGGTGGGTGGTGGTGACGAAGAAGTGCTCGACGACGTCATCCGCCCGCAACTGCGCCCCCTTCACGCCCTTGCCGCCACGGTGCTGCGAGCGGTAGTTGTCGCTGCGGGTGCGCTTGATGTAGCCCTCGCGGGTGACGGTGACCACCATCTCTTCTTCGGGGATGAGGTCTTCGATCGACATGTCGCCGTCGTATCCGGGCAGGATCTGGGTGCGCCGGTCGTCGCCGAACTTCGCGACGATCTCGGTCAGCTCGTCGCGGATGATGCTGCGCTGGCGGGCCGGGTCGGCGAGGATCGCGTTGAAGTCGGCGATCTGCAGCTCGAGGTCGGCCGCCTCGTCGATGATCTTCTGCCGTTCCAGCGCGGCCAGGCGGCGCAGCTGCATCGCCAGGATCGCGTCGGCCTGATCGTTGTCGATGTCGAGCAGGCCCTTCAGCCCCTCGCGCGCCTCGTCGACCGTGGGTGAACGCCGGATCAACGCGATGACCTCGTCGAGCGCGTCGAGCGCCTTGAGGTAGCCGCGCAGGATGTGCATGCGCTCCTCGGCCTTGCGCAGCCGGTACCGGGTGCGCCGCACGATCACGTCGATCTGGTGGTTCACCCAGTGCTGGATGAACCCGTCCAGCGCCAGCGTGCGCGGCACCCCGTCGACGATCGCGAGCATGTTCGCGCCGAAGTTCTCCTGCAGCTGGGTGTGCTTGTACAGGTTGTTCAGCACGACCTTGGCGACGGCATCCTTGCGCAACACGATCACCAGGCGCTGCCCGGTGCGGTCGCTGGACTCGTCGCGGATGTCGGCGATCCCGGCGATCTTGCCGTCACGGGCGAGGTCGCGGATCTTGATCGCCACGTTGTCGGGGTTGACCTGGTAGGGCAGCTCGGTGACGACCAGGCAGGTGCGGCCGTGGATCTCTTCGACGTTCACCACGGCCCGCATGGTGATGGAGCCGCGCCCGGTGCGGTAGGCGTCGTGGATGCCGCGGGTCCCGAGGATCTGCGCCGCGGTCGGGAAGTCCGGGCCGGGGATGCGGCGCAGCAGCGCCTCGAGCAGTTCTTCGCGGGATGCCTCGGGGTGCTCCAGCGCCCACAGTGCACCGGAGGCCACCTCGCGCAGGTTGTGCGGGGGGATGTTCGTGGCCATGCCCACGGCGATGCCGACCGACCCGTTGACCAGCAGGTTCGGGAACCTCGAGGGCAGGACGGTCGGTTCCTGGGTCTGCCCGTCGTAGTTCGGCTCGAAGTCGACGGTCTCTTCTTCGATGTCGCGCACCATCTCGAGCGCGAGCGGGGCCATCTTGGTCTCGGTGTACCGGGGGGCGGCGGCGCCCATGTTGCCGGGCGAGCCGAAGTTTCCCTGGCCGAGCGCGAGCGGGTAGCGCATGGTCCAGGGCTGCACGAGCCGCACCAGGGTGTCGTAGATCGGGGCGTCGCCGTGCGGGTGGTACTGACCCATCACCTCGCCGACCACGCGGGCGCACTTCGAGAACGACTTGTCGGGGCGGTACCCGCCGTCGTACATGCCGTAGATGACGCGGCGGTGCACGGGCTTGAGCCCGTCGCGCACGTCGGGCAGCGCCCGGCCCACGATGACGGCCATCGCGTAGTCGAGGTAGCTGCGCTGCATCTCGACCTGCAGGTCGACCTGGTCGATCTTGCCGTGGTTGTGGGCGGGTGCGTCGGTGGGGCGTTCGTCGTCAGCCATGTGTGTTCTCTCTGTGTCACGCTTCGTCTCGCCGTCCGTGCCCGCTCAGCGGGCCGGACGGGTCAGATGTCGAGGAAGCGCACGTCCTTGGCGTTGCGCTGGATGAAGCTGCGGCGGGACTCGACGTCCTCGCCCATGAGCACCGAGAAGATCTCGTCGGCCGCCGCGGCGTCGTCGATGGTCACCTGCCGCAGGGTGCGGGTCTCGGGGTCCATCGTGGTCTCCCACAGTTCCTTCGGGTTCATCTCGCCCAGACCCTTGTAGCGCTGGATGCCGTTGTCTTTCGGGATGCGCTTGCCCTCCGCGAGTCCGTGGGCCAGCAGCGCGTCGCGCTCGTTGTCGGAGTAGACGTACTCGTGGGGCGCGTTCGTCCATTTCAGCCGGTACAGCGGCGGCATGGCCAGGTACACGAACCCGGCCTCGATGAGCCCACGCATGTAGCGGAACAGCAGGGTCAGCAGCAGGGTCGTGATGTGCTGGCCGTCGACGTCGGCGTCGGCCATCAGCACGATCTTGTGGTACCGGGCCTTGTCGATGTCGAAGTCCTCGCCGATTCCGGTGCCGAACGCCTGGATCATCGCCTGGATCTCGTTGTTTCCCAGCGCCCGGTCCAGGCGCGCCCGCTCGACGTTGAGGATCTTGCCGCGCAGCGCGAGGATCGCCTGGGTGTGCGGGTCACGGCCCTGCACGGCCGAGCCGCCGGCCGAGTCCCCCTCGACGAGGAAGATCTCGCTGATCGACGGGTCCTTGCTGGTGCAGTCCTTGAGCTTGTCGGGCATGGACGCCGATTCGAACACGCTCTTGCGTCTCGCGGTCTCGCGTGCCTTGCGTGCGGCCAGTCGTGCGGTGGCCGCCTCGATCGACTTGCGGATGATGTTCTTGGCGGCGGTCGGGTTGCGGTCGAACCAGTCGCCCAGCCGGTCGCCGACGACCTTCTGCACGAAGGCCTTCGCCTCGGTGTTGCCGAGCTTGGTCTTGGTCTGGCCCTCGAACTGCGGTTCTGAGAGCTTGACCGAGATGACGGCGGTGAGACCTTCGCGCACGTCGTCGCCCGACAGGTTGTCGTCCTTGTCCTTGAGTAGGTTGTTGGCGCGCGCGTACCGGTTCACCAGCGTGGTCAGCGCCGCCCGGAAGCCCTCTTCGTGCGTGCCGCCCTCATGCGTGTTGATGGTGTTCGCGAAGGTGAACACGTTCTCGGTGTACCCGGTCGTCCACTGCATGGCGACCTCGAGCGAGATCTTGCGCTCGGTGTCTTCGGACTCGAAGTCGATGATCTCGTCGTGCACGTGCTCGGCCTTGCGCACCCGGTTCAGGTACTCGACGTAGTCGACCAGCCCGCGCTCGTACAAGAAGGTGTCGTGCCGCTGGGTGACGACCTCTTCGCCGTCGACGTCGTCGACCTCGATCGCCTTCTCGCGCTCATCGCGCAGCGAGATGCTGAGCCCCTTGTTCAGGAACGCCATCTGCTGGAACCGCACCCGCAGCGTGTCGTAGTCGAAGTCGACGGTGTCGAAGATCGAGTCATCGGGCCAGAACGTGATGGTCGTGCCGGTCTGGTCGGTGGGCTCGCCCTTCTGCAGCGGGCCCTGCGGAGCACCCCCGTCGGCGAAGGTCTGCCGCCAGACGTGGCCCTTGCGCTTGACCTCGACCTCGAACCGGGTCGACAGCGCGTTGACCACCGACGAACCCACGCCGTGCAGGCCGCCCGAGACCGCGTAGCCGCCGCCACCGAACTTGCCGCCCGCGTGCAGGACGGTCAGCACGACCTCGACGGTGGACTTGGTCGGGTCGGACGAGTGCGGGTCGACGGGGATGCCACGACCGTTGTCGACGCACCGGATGCCGCCGTCGGCCAGGATCGTCACCTCGATGGTGTCGCAATAGCCGGCCAGGGCCTCGTCGACCGAGTTGTCGACGATCTCCTGCACGAGGTGGTGCAGTCCGCGCTCACCGGTCGAGCCGATGTACATGCCGGGGCGCTTGCGGACGGCTTCGAGCCCCTCGAGCACCTGGATGGCGTCGGCACCGTAGTCGTTGTTCACGGGGGCGGGGGTGGGAGCGGGCTGCTCGTTCGCCGGTGCGGACTCGTTCTCCGGTGTCTGTGACGTCATAGGTGATCCGCACTCCGATTCGTTCTGGCCGACCGATCCATCTTACCAATGCGGGCACCGAAAAGCGGCATGTACGCCCGTCTGAGCGCAGAAAACGGTGACGGCCAGGCCCGGACCTGCCTTATCCGTAGGTATCGCGCGGACCGCGCCCTGGAACGGCTCTGGGACCCCATTTCCACGAGGGGACGTCCGGTCCGATGAATCGGATGCTGTCGACGCCCGCGTCCGGGTAGCGCCGCAGGATCTCGGTGAGGATGTGTGCACGCATCAGCTGCAGCTGTTTGGCCCAGGCGGTGGAATCGCACTGCACCGTCAGCATCCCGTCGGCCAGTCCCACCGGTCGGGTGTGTGCGGCGGTCTCGACGCCGGCGACCTCGTCCCACTGCCGCACCAGGTCGGCGCGGGCCAGCGACGAGTCCCAGCCGGCCTGGTGTGTGAACGCCTGCAGCACCTCGCCGACCCCGTGCGGATCACGGCCCGCGGTGAACGGCTGGTTCTCGTCGTCCACGCCCCGTCGCCGGCGCCGCCGGCGGGCGCGCGGCGACGGGTCGAGGCCGCGCAGTCGCAGATAGGTGGCGATGGTTTCGGGCAGCGGCTCGGGCTCATCATCGGTCATCGGCCACCCCCACGGGTGGGACGGCATCGGTCGCCGAGCCGCCGGCATCCATCGCCGGCACGCCGGTGTCGCGCACCGCAGGCTCAGATCCGCCCGCCTCGGATCCAGCCGACCCGGCCGCCACCGGTTCCCCGGCCGCGGGCTCGACGGGCTCGATGCCGACGATGGTACCGGCCTCGACCCGCACCACGTGGGCGCGCAGCGCCTCGGGCACGTCGGCTTCGACGGCGCTGGTGACAATGACCTGTTCGTAGTCCGCGGCGAGGGCGGCCAGTCGCGCGCGGCGGTCGGCATCGAGCTCGGCGAACACGTCGTCGAGGATGAGGATGGGGTCTCCGAGCATCGATTCGGAGCGCAGCAGTTCGGCCGACGCGAGCCGCAGACCCAATGCGACCGACCACGACTCACCGTGCGAGGCGTATCCGCGCACCGGCAGACCGCGCACGCGCAGCACCAGGTCGTCGCGGTGGGGCCCCACGAGGGTGATGCCGCGCTCCAGCTCGGCCGGGCGCTTGGCCGCCAGCGCGGCGCGGAACAGGTCGACGGTGCTGCCCTCGAGCTCGGTGCGTTCGTCGTCGGCCCCCTCTTCGGGGTCGGCGCCCTGCACCGAGAGGGCCCACTCCAGTCGGGGATCGTGGTCGGCGCCGGCGATCGCCGCATAGGCCCGCGACAGCGGGCCGGCCAGGTCGGCGGCCAGGGCGAGGCGGGCGTCGATCAGCGCGGCGCCCAGTGTGACGAGCTTGTCGTCCCAGACGTCGAGGGTGCCGAGTTGATCGCCCCGGATGCCGCGGGCCCGGGCGGACTTCAGCAGCGCATTGCGCTGTCGCAGCACCCGGTCGTAGTCGGCGATCACCCCGGCCATGCGCGGCGATCGCTGCACGAGCAGCTGGTCGGCGAAACGGCGGCGTGCGGACGGATCTCCGCGCACGATCTGCAGGTCTTCGGGCGCGAACAGCACGACCTGCGCGTAGCGCGGCAACTCGGCGGGCTTGACCGGAGCGCCGCCCACCCGCGCCTTGTTCGACCCCTGCTTGTTGATCTGCACCTCGAGCACGACCCGGCGCCGACCGTGGGCCAAGCGGGCGCGCACCACCGCGGCATCCGCCCCGTGCCGCACCATGGGCGCGTCGGTCGACACCCGGTGCGAGCCGAGTGTGGCGAAGTAGGCGAGGGCCTCGGCGAGGTTCGTCTTGCCCTGCCCGTTGCGGCCGATGAACACGTTGGCGCCCGCGCCCAGCACGACGTCGGCGGCCGCATAGTTGCGGAAATCCACCAGGCTGAGGTGCTCGACGATCACCGTATCAAGCCTACCGAGCGCCACCCCCATCCGCCCCCGGCTGCGCCACCCGCCGCCCCACCACGACGCGATGCCGTGCGGCAGCGACGACGCGCACGGGCACGACCGCGCAGCGACGATCCCGGTGACCGGAGGCGGGAGCCGCCGCGCGAGGCAGGCTCAGCGCAGCAACAGGTTGGGCTGCAGCAGGTAGCGGAAGGTGTCTTCGCCGCCCTTGTCGACCGAGGTCTGCGGGGTGATCAGCACCGGGCTGAGCTTGTTCGCGTTCTCGCTCGACGTGAACGTGATGCGGGTGAACTCGCTGCGCACCGCACCGAGGGCCTCGAGCAGGTACTGCGGGTTCAGGCCGAGCGTCACGTCGTCGCCGCCGGTGAGCGTGGCGTCGACGGACTCGGTGGCGCGCGCCTGCTCGGTGCCCGAGGCATCCATCGACACGCCGTCGGCCGTGAACGTGAACCGCAGCGGCGCCGACCGGTCGAGCACGAGCGCGACGCGGCGCACCGCCTCGGCGAGGTCGGCCGTGTTCACGACGGCGTAGTGCTCGGTCTGGTCGGGGAACAGGCGCCGCACCGGCGGGAAGTTGCCCTTGATCAGCAGCGAGGTGACGGTCTTGTTGCCCGAGGTGAACGCGATGATCTCGCGGTCGCCCGCACCCGAGAACGAGACCGAGATGTCGCCGCCGTGCGAGAACGTCTTGCCCACCTCGGTGAGGGTGCGCGCCGGCACCAGTGCCGAGGTACCTTCGGCGGATGCCGCCGACCCGCCGTCCCACGGAATGTCGCGCAGTGCGACACGGTAGCGGTCGGTGGCCACCAGACTCAGCTGGGTGCCGCTGACCTCGAGCTGCACACCGGTGAGCACCGGGGTGACATCATCGCGCGATGCCGCGAACGCCACCTGTGCGATCGCGGTGGCGAAGTCTTCGGCCGGCACGAGTCCGGACTCGCCCGTCACCTCGGGGATGGCGGGGTATTCCTGCACCGGCATGGACGCGAGCATGAAGCGTGCCGAGCCACAGGTGAGCGCGATGCCGTCGTCTTCGAGCTCCATCTGGATGGGCGCGTTCGGCAGCCGACTGGCGATGTCCGAGAGAAGCCGACCGTGAACGAGGATCGTGCCGGGCTCGTCGATGCTCGCCTCGATGGTGGTGCGGGCGGATGCCTCGTAGTCGAACGCCGACAGCGACAGGCCGTTCTCGCCCGCCTCGATGAGGACGCCGGCGAGGATCGGCTGCGGATTGCGCTGCGGCAGGAGCTTCACAACGAACGACACAGCCTCGCTGAAGACGTCGCGACCTACGTGGAACTTCACTTGCGCTCCCTTGATGTGGGCGTGGGCTTTCTCATGCTAGTGCCCTCGGTCCCCTCCTGCCGAGGCATCCGGGCACACCGGCCGTGGCCGGCCGGACCCCGGACCACTGTGCAGCCGGACCCGGAGCGCTGTGCAGAAGGTGATCGGATCGGTCTTTCACGGTTAAGTCTCTGTGATGGTGTTAACCGCTGTGGACACTGTGGATAAGTCGGTGGATGGGCGTCGGCAGTAGGGAACTACATCCGTGTGAGATGTGGATGTGCTGCGGAATCCTGCGGGACAACCCGCGGTGGCCGCGACCGACCGTCCCCGAGTTATCCACACCGTCCGGCGCATCGCCCACATCGGATGACACCTCGGAACGTGTTCTCCACAAGTTATCCACACTGTGCAGAACGCATATTCTGCGGATGCGGCATCCCGCTGTCAAGACCGGATTCGGCGTGGATCGGATGCCGACGTGACGGCGTGCGGAGCGTTCGCAGCCAGGCGGCCGACCTACGCATCGCTCACGGCCGAGAGGCCGACCTGTGCGTCGTCGACGGTGGGAACGCGGCGGCGGGTTCAGCGGCCGTTGCGGCCGAGCTGCGCGGTGATGTCGGTGACGTGGTTGAAGATCGAGCGGCGTTCCTTCATCAGGTCGCTGATCTTCTTGTACGCGTACATGACCGTGGTGTGGTCGCGCCCGCCGAACAGCTGGCCGATCTTGGGCAGTGACAGGCTGGTGCGCTCACGGCACAGGTACATGGCGATCTGCCGGGCCTGCGCCACCGCCTGCGACCGGCTCGACCCGTACAGGTCGTCGACCGAGAGCTTGAAGTAGGCGGCGGTGGCGGTGATGATGTCGGTCGGCGAAATGATGTTGGCGTCGTCCTGGTCGACGATGTCGCGCAGCACGGTCTGCGCGAGGGTCATGTCGAGCGTCGACCGGTTCAGGCTCGCGAACGCCGACACCCGGATGAGGGCGCCTTCGAGCTCGCGGATGTTGGTCGAGACCTTGGTGGCGATGTACTCGAGCACCTCGTCGGGGATCTGCAGCCGCTCGCTCTGCGCCTTCTTTCGCAGGATCGCGATGCGTGTCTCGAGGTCGGGCGCCTGCACGTCGGTGATCAGCCCCCACTCGAACCGACTGCGCATGCGGTCCTCGAAGCCGGTGAGGTGCTTGGGCGGCACGTCACTGGTGATGACGACCTGCTTGTCGTGGTCGTGCAGCTGGTTGAAGGTGTGGAAGAACGCCTCCTGCGTCTCGGCGCGCCCCTGCAGGAACTGGATGTCGTCGATCAGCAGGATGTCGACGTCGCGGTAGCGGGCCTGGAACGCCGAGCCGCGATTGTTGGCGATCGAGTTGATGAAGTCGTTCGTGAACTCTTCGCTCGAGACGTAGCGCACCCGGATGCCGGCGTACATGCTCTGTGCGTAGTCGCCGATCGCGTGCAGCAGGTGGGTCTTTCCCAGGCCCGAGTCGCCGTAGATGAACAGCGGGTTGTAGGCCTTGGCGGGAGCCTCGGCGACGGCGACAGCCGCGGCATGTGCGAACCGGTTGGACTGGCCGATCACGAAGCTGTCGAAGGTGTACTTCGGGTTCAGTCGCGTTTCGTTGCGTGGTGCCTGCGGTGCCGGTTCGAGACGCTCGGGATGCTGCGGCTCGACCGTCGGCGACGGTGCGGTCTGCACCGGGATCGCAGCCGTCAGGTGTGCGTCGGTGATGTCGGGGTTCACGACGACCCGGAACGACGAGACCTCGTCGCCGGCGTGCTCGAGCGCCTCCATGATCGGAGCGCGCATGCGCTTGTTGATCTGCGCCGCGGTGAGGTCGTTGGGCACGTCGATGTAGAGGATGCCGCCCATCACGCCCTGCGGCACGGCCAGGTGCAGAAAGCCCCACATCTGCGGGGTGATCCGGTCGTCGGCCTCGAGCAGGTGCAGCACGGTTCCCCAGATGGGGACGTCGGGATCTTCCTGTGCTGACATGGCCTCCCCCGGCGGTTGATGCGGCACAGGCGACAGCGGGTGCCCCAGCCTGTGGATAACGTGCCCGAGCAACGCTAGTCAGCGCGTGCTCAGAGAGCAAACTCCACTGTAGGGCCGGGCCGCGTGTCCCTTTCAGGGGATGTCGCCCACCTGTGGATAATGTGCGACCCGCGGCATCCGGTTTGAGTTATCCCCGGCTGCGACGTAGCCTTAGTCGGTTGACTTGTGCCCCCAGGGGCGCGGTCCCGCATCGTCGTCTCCGGGCATCAGACCCGGTGAACCTCCGGAGTGTACCCATGAGCAAGCGCACCTTCCAGCCCAACAACCGCCGTCGTGCCAAGAAGCACGGCTTCCGTGCCCGTATGCGCACCCGCGCGGGCCGTGGCATCCTGTCGGCCCGCCGCGCCAAGGGCCGCAGCGAGCTGTCGGCCTGACCCGATTCCGGTGCTCGCGAGGCCGAATCGGCTGACCCGCGGAGCGGATTACAAGGCCGTCGTCCGTCGGGGTGTGAAGTGTGCCGGTCCGCACACCGTGACGTACGTCGTCTCAACCGACGAGCAGCGGGGGCCGCGGTTCGGGTTCATCGTGAGCAAGCAGGTCGGCACCGCCGTCACGCGCAACACCGTGCGCCGTCGCCTCAAGGCAGTGTGCGCCGGCGCGCTGCCGCAGGTGCGCACCGGCGTGGACGTGGTGATCCGTGCACTGCCGGCCGCAGCGCACGCCGATTACGCGCAACTTCAGGCCGAGGTCGCCCGGTGCCTGGCGCGGAGGGCCGCGTGAGCGCGACCACGCTGCCGACGGCCTATGTCGGCAGCGGCGGGTTCCGTCACACCGGTCTGTGGCGCAGCATCCTTCTTCTGCCCCGTAACGTGCTGCTGGCTCTGCTGCACGGCTATCGCGCGACGATCTCGCACACCTACGGCGACGTCTGCAAGTACTACCCCTCGTGCTCGGCCTATGCGGTCGGGGCGGTGCAGCAGCACGGTGCCACGAAGGGCACGGTGCTGGCCGCGGCCCGCATCGCGCGGTGCCACCCGTGGGCGGCCGGCGGCATCGACGATGTGCGCGTGAACCCCCGCTTCTGTTACGAGCTGACTCCGCACGGATTCGTCGTGCCCCCCAGAAAGGACTGATCCGTTGCAGGATCTGCTGTTTCTCGCCGCGAGCACGCCCTCGCCGTCGCCGACCGCCTCAGGCGGCGGCTTCGATCCGATCGGGTTCGTGCTGTGGCCGCTGAAGTGGATGGTCGAGCTCATCCTCGTCGCCTTCCACGCCCTGTTCACATTCGTCGGTATGAACCCGGCTGGCGGTCTGACCTGGGTTTTGTCCATCATCGGCCTGGTCATCGTGGTGCGTGCGGCGCTCGTTCCGCTGTTCGTCAAGCAGATCAAGAGCCAGCGCAAGATGATGGAGATCGCGCCTGAGCTCAAGAAGATCCAGGGGAAGTACAAGGGCAAGCGCGACCAGCTCTCGCGTGAGGCGATGAGCCGCGAGACGATGGCGCTGTACAAGAAGAATGGCACCTCACCGGTGTCGGGCTGTCTGCCGATCCTGGTGCAGATGCCGGTGTTCTTCTCGCTGTACAGCGTGCTGTCGACGATCAAGACCAACGCCGAACTCGGTCACGGCGGCATCTTCTGGTTGACGCCCGAGCTGACGCTAGAGTTCTACAACGCGCGGCTGTTCGGCGTGGCGTCGCTGCACGAGTCGCTGCAGGGCGTGCTGCAGCTGAAGGAAGCCGGCTGGCAGACCACCACGACGATCATGGTGACGCTGGTCGTGCTGATGATCGCGTCGCAGTTCTTCACCCAGTTGCAGATCGTCTCGAAGAACCTCTCGCCCGAGGCCAAGCAAGGCCAGGCGTACAAGATGCAGCGGATGATGGTCTACATCCTGCCGTTCGCGTTCGTGTTCTCGGGTGTGTTCTTCCCGCTCGGTGTGGTCATCTACTGGTTCACCTCGAACATCTGGACCGCGGTGCAGCAGTTCATGGTCATCCGCAACATGCCGACGCCCGGCTCGCAGGCGGCCAAGGAGCGCGAAGAGCGTCTGGCGCGCAAGGGCAAGGCCCTGGACGCCAACGGCAAGATCGTGCCGATGGAGAAGTACGTCGCGGAGCAGCAGCGTCTGCTCGAGGAGGCCGAGAAGGCCAAAGCCCAGGCACCGAAGCGTCAGCAGCCGATGAGCAAGCAGCGGGCCAAGAAGAAGAGACCGGGTGCGGCCGATGGGCCGGCGCCCACGAAGTCCTGACCTGTCGAGAGTAAGGAACACCATGTCGACGACAGAGATCCCTGCCCCCTCCGACGATCAGGACGTGACGGTCGAGCAGCTCGAAGAAGAGGGTGACATCGCCGCCGACTTCGTCGAGGGACTGCTCGACATCGCCGACGTCGACGGTGACCTGACCCTCGATGTGCGCAACGGCCGTGCGTATGTGTCCGTCGAGGCGGAGGATGCCGCGGCATTGGGCGCTCTGGCCGACCCCGACACCGTGCAGGCCGTGCAGGAGCTCACCCGGTTGGCGGTGCAGAACCGCACCGGCCGGTTCTCGCGACTGATCCTCGACATCGGTGGATCACGCGACGCGCGGCAACGCGAGCTCGCCGTGCTGGTCGACCGCGCGATCGAAAAGCTCGAGGACGGTGCGTCACAGGCGTCGCTGCCGGCCATGTCGAGCTACGAGCGCAAGCTGGTCCACGACATCGTGGCCGACCGGGGCTTCGTCTCGGAGTCGTACGGTGACGGCGCCGACCGACACACGGTCATCCGCCGCGGCTGATGTTTCACGTGAAACATGACTGACGACACGGTTCCGCCGGTCGAGTCGGAGCCGGCTGCGGCGGCCGTCGTGTTCGGTGATCGCATCGAACCGGCCCGCCGGTTCGCCACCGCTCTCGCCGAACACGGCGAAGAACGTGGTCTTATCGGCCCACTCGAACGGCCGCGGCTGTGGTCGCGCCACATCCTGAACAGTGCAGTGATCGCGCCACTGTTCTCCGGGCGGGTGGGCGATGTCGGTTCGGGCGCCGGCCTGCCGGGCCTGGTGCTGGCGATCGCGCGACCGGACGTCGAGTGGGTGCTCATCGAGCCCATGGAACGGCGGGTGGCCTGGCTGCAGGAACAGAAGCAGCAGCTGGGGCTGGACAACGTCGAGGTCGTGCGTGCGCGGGCCGAGGAGTGGAAGCAGGGGCCGGTGCTGGATGCGGTGACCGCTCGTGCGGTGAGCGCACTGCGCACACTGATCCCGCTGACGGCACCGTTGGTGCGGGACGGTGGCGAGCTCGTGTTGCTGAAGGGTGCGGGGGCGCCGGCCGAGATCGAGGCGGCACAGAAGCAGATCCGACGGTTCGGACTGAGTGATGTGCGCGTCGAGCTGGTCGGTGAGGGGATCGTCCCCGAGCCATCTCGCGTCGTGCGGGCCACCGTCGGTCATCGTCGCTAGAACGGTGTGGCGCTGGCGTTTCGGTGCCGTGATGACGATTGACGACCGCGAGGTCACCGCACCCTGGGCGAATCACGGGAGGTGATCCCGGTCTGCACGCGCTGATGCGTCGTGGCGTTGTCGCATCTGCGTGGGGCTGGGCCAGTGGAGCTGGTGACGAACGGGACGACGTTTCACGTGAAACAAGCAGCATCCTGTTCGCCTCCCCCGCTCTGGCATCACTCGCGGGCTGGTTCGCCACCGGGTTGTTCGCCATCGGATTGGGGTGTGCGGGAAAGCGTCCGGTGATCCGCTGGCGCGAGCGGGTTGGAGCTCGCAGCTTGTGGACGTGGGGCTCGTTGTGTGAGGGGAGGCCGCACGCGAAAGCGTACGTCACGCCGGCACCCGGGTCCACGTGAACGTTTCACGTGAAACACTGCGATGACAGCCCGCGATGGTTGCCGAACCGCGGGCGGCAGAGGCGACCGGGCGGTGGGTGCGCGGTGCATGTTTCACGTGAAACGGAATGCGCCGGTATCGGCTCGGTCCGGTTGACCGGGTGGCCGCCGTCACCGAAGCGGTGGCCGTGTGGAGCGGACGTATCCATCGCATCGAGACGATGTTTCACTTGAAACGGCCCGGACCCAGCGGGAACACCTCTGTGTTGGACTCTGCGCCCCACTCGCGCAGGTCGTGTTGTCTCGATCACATCGTGTTGTGGCTATCACCACGCGGTCGCATCTGCTGCCGTGTTCTCACACATCGTTGGGCGTATCCGAATAGTTGATTCGACGTCAGTGCTGGTGGACGCGTCGGGTCACGCAGAGACGATGTTTCACGTGAAACGGGTCGGCCGGAGGGATCCTTCGCTTTCCGACTGCACGCTCCACTCGCCCACGTCGTGTTGTCTCGCCGACATCGTGTTGCGTGCGCCCCGGCCATGTTGTCTCACCTGCTGCCGTGTTCTGACACGTGGTTGGCCGTGATGGTCGGTTGGACGGCAGTCTGTGCGTCCGACGCGTTCGTTGCGATTAGACGATGTTTCACGTGAAACGGGTGGGGGCTCGCGGCGAACACCTCTGTCTGTTTCGGACCGCCCACTCGACACACTCGACTCGTCCGCGTCGCGCCCCACATCGTGTTGCATACGCCACCGCCGGGTTGTCCGAGCCGCTGCCGTGTTCTCTCGCGTGGTTGGGTAATGGCCGGATGGTCGACTCGGGGACGGTGTGTGGCGGCCGCACCGTCGCGCCGAGACGATGTTTCACGTGAAACGCGTCTGGCGCGGGAGGAATTGTTGATCGGCCTCCGGGTGCTTCCTTCCACGGCCGGCGTGCGGGTGTGTGACGCGGCGGTATCGGGGGCGCGATCGCGGCCCGCGTGAGCGTCCCGATGGGCCGGCGGTGGGGGAGGTGCCGTCTAGACTTGACGGGGTCGACCGCACGAAGAGGGAGTGTGTTTCACGTGAAACAATCCGAGAACTCGGACGTCACGGCACTCGACCCTCTCGACGACAGCCCCATCGCGCGCGAACTCGCCGATCTGACCGCGCGGCGCAAGAACCTGGACTCAGCGACGGTCTCACTTCCCGGGCGCACGCGCATCATCACCGTGTCGAACCAGAAGGGTGGCGTCGGTAAGACGACGACCGCCGTCAACCTCGCTGCCGCGCTCGCGAACGTCGGTGCTCGCGTGCTCGTCGTCGACCTCGATCCCCAAGGGAACGCGTCGACCGCACTCAGCATCCCCCATGGCACGGACACCCCCAGCGTCTACGACGTCCTGATCGACGAGTTCCCGATCTCAGACATCGTGCAGACCAGCCCCGAGTCCGACCTGCTCACCTGCGCACCCAGCACGATCCACCTCGCCGGCGCCGAGATCGAACTCGTATCTCAGGTCGCCCGCGAACACCGGCTGCGCACCGCACTCGAGGACTACCTCAGCACCGTGGAGCACAAGCCGGACTTCGTCATCATCGACTGCCCGCCGTCGCTGGGGCTGCTCACGATCAACGCCTTCACCGCCGCACACGAAGTGCTCATCCCGATCCAGTGCGAGTACTACGCGCTCGAGGGCCTGAGTCAGCTGCTCGGCAACGTGCGCATGATCCAGAAGCATCTCAATCCGGCTCTGCACGTCTCGACGATCCTGCTCACGATGTACGACGGGCGCACCCGCCTCGCACAGCAGGTCGCCGAAGAGGTGCGCTCGCACTTCGCCGAGCAGGTGCTCGACACCGTGATCCCCCGTTCGGTACGGGTGAGTGAGGCGCCCAGCTTCGGTCAGACGGTCATCGCCTACGACGGCCAGTCGGCCGGTGCCATCGCCTACCGCGAGGCCGCCGTCGAGATCATCCAGCGGTACAACGACACGCACGCCGAGTCGGCGGCGAATGAAGGAGGCGCCTGATGGCGGCCAAGCGGACAGGACTCGGGCGTGGCATCGGCGCGCTCATCCCCACGGCAGAGGCGACGCAGGAGCGCCCCGTCGACGTCTTCTTCCCGGGCGCGACGCCGCGCACGGCCGGTACGCGTACGGAGAAGCCGAAGACCCCTGCCACGGATGCCACGGCCGACGCCCCCGACGCCGAGCTCGTCGCCGTCCCGGGTGCCCGCCTGATCCAGGTCGATCCGCGCCGGATCGTCCCCAACCCCCGACAGCCGCGCACGGTCTTCGACGCGGACGATCTCGCCGAACTGGTGCACAGTGTGCGTGAGTTCGGTGTGCTGCAACCGGTCGTGGTGCGCGAGAACGGCGATGGCGACTACGAACTCATCATGGGCGAGCGCCGCACCCGTGCCGCTCGCGAGGCGGGACTGGAATCCATCCCCGCGATCCTGCGCGACACCGCCGACGAGCACCTGCTGCGCGACGCCCTGCTCGAGAACCTGCACCGCTCCGAACTGAACCCCCTCGAAGAGGCGTCCGCGTACCAGCAGCTGCTCGACGACTTCGGCATCACCCAGGAGGAGCTGGCCACCCGCATCGGACGGTCCCGCCCCCAGATCAGCAACACGATCCGGTTGCTCAAGCTGCCGGTTCCGGTGCAGCAGCGGGTCGCCGCCGGGGTGCTCAGCGCCGGCCACGCCCGCGCCATCCTCTCGCTCGACGACCCCGACGCCATGGCACGCCTGGCCGACAAGATCGTCAATGAGGACCTGTCGGTGCGCGCGGCCGAGGCCGCCGCGAAGGCGAAGGATGCCGCGGCGACCCGCAGCACGCCACCCAAACCGGGTGCGCGGCAGGCCTACCTCAACGAGGTCGCCGAGCGGCTCGGTGATCGGCTGAACACCAAGGTCAAGGTCAGCTTGGGTGCGAGAAAAGGCCAGATCAGCATTGACTTCGCAACGGTTCAGGATCTGAACCGGATTCTCGCCGAACTGGGGGAGTCGACCTTCGGCGCGTGACCGGCACGCCATGACGGGACTGGCTGCGGGCACGCGTAGGCTGGGACGATGACCGACTCCGCCGGCGACCCGACGCGCGATGTGAGCATCCCGCGTCGTGCGAGCCTCGAGTTGCTGCGGGCCGAGGCCGCCGACGAGCTTGCCGTGCTCGTGCACGAGCGTCTGCTCGGCGGCGAGGACCCGTGGGACTTCATGGAGGACCTGCCGACGGTCGACGAGCTCGTCGTCTTCACGCTGCGCGCCGAGAACATCGCCGCGAACGGTGGCGTGCGGCCGACCGCCGCCCGGCACTATCGGGTGCTGCGCCAGATTGCGCTGGAGTACCCACCGTTGACACCGGCGGTGTGGCGTCTGCTCGGTGACGCCAACACGCATCGGCGGTGGGATGCCGTCATCCAGGCCGACGCCTCCTGACCACCCACCCGGCAACAGCACATCCACCGAGCGTGCCCGGCACGCGTCGCTCGGTCGCCCCGCCCGCGCCACGCGCCTGCCCGCGCCCAGCCGCACTCCCACGTCGCACGCGGGGTCGCGCGGATCACGAGAAAGCCCCCGCGACCGGACGGTCACGGGGGCTGCTCCCTGAGGAAGGCTCAGCGCAGATACGCGGCGAGATCCTGCTCGAGCGCGAACTTCGGCTTGGCTCCGACGATCGAGGTCTTCACCTCGCCGTTCTCGAACACCTTCATCGCCGGGATCGAGGTGATCTGGTACTTCATCGCCAGATCCGGGTTCTCGTCCACGTTCAGCTTGAGGATGGTGATCTTGTCGGCGTTCTCGGCGGCGATCTCGTCGAGCACCGGCGAGACCATGCGGCAGGGGCCGCACCACGCGGCCCAGAAGTCGACGAGGACGGGGCCGGAGGCCTGCAGGACGTCCTGGTCCCAAGTGGCGGATGTGGTCGCCTTGGCGGTCATGTCTCTCCTTCGGTGGGAAGTCTGTGTGAAGCTACAACGCCGCAGCCGGCGACTTTGTTCCGCGTGGTGGCTCAGACGGCAGGGGATGCCACGTGGGCGCGCCCGCCGATCTCATCCGCGGCGGGGTCCGGGGTTCCCGCCTCGCCGAGTGCGGCGAGATAGTGTTCGGCGTCGAGCGCGGCGACCGTACCCGAACCGGCCGCGGTGGCCGCCTGCCGGTAGGTCGGGTCGATCACGTCGCCGGCGGCGAACACACCGGGAACGGACGTGCGCGAGGAACGCCCGTCGACCCAGACCGTGCCCTCGGCGGTCAGCTCGAGCTTGTCGTGCACCAGGTGGGTGCGCGGGTCGTTGCCGATCGCGACGAACACGCCCTCCAGCGCCAGCTCGCGCCGACTGCCGTCGACCGTGGATTCGAGCACCACACCGGTGACGGCATCCGTCCCCAGGATGTCGACCACCTGGCTGTTCCAGACGAACTCGATCTTCTCGTTGGCGAACGCCCGTTCCTGCATGATCTTCGACGCGCGCAGTTCGCCGCGGCGGTGGATCACGTACACCTTCGAGGCGAAGCGGGTGAGGAAGGTGGCCTCTTCCATCGCGGAGTCGCCACCGCCGACCACGGCGATGGTCTTCTCGCGGAAGAAGAAGCCGTCGCAGGTGGCGCACCACGACACGCCGCGCCCCGAGAGGCGCTCTTCGCCGGCGATGCCGATCTTGCGATACGCGGAACCGGTGGCGAAGATCAGCGCATCCGCCTCTTCGACCGTGCCGCTGCCGAGCGTGACCCGCTTGACCGGGCCGGCGATGTCGAGCTCGACCGCGTCGTCATAGCGGATCTCGGCGCCGAACCGCTCAGCCTGCGCCTGGATCTTCGCCATCAGCTCGGGACCCTGGATGCCGTCGGGGAAGCCGGGGAAGTTCTCGACGTCGGTCGTGTTCATCAGCTCACCGCCGACGTCCACGCTGCTGGCGACGACCAGCGGGTTGAGGTTGGCGCGGGCCGCATAGATCGCCGCGGTGAGCGCGGCGGGACCCGATCCGATGATGATGAGCTGGCGCACGGTATCTCCTGTCTGCAGGCGGCGGGCCGCCTGGATGCCTCAACACATCGTAACCGCGGGGCATTCCGGGCCGCCGCAGACTGCTCAGCGGCGCACCAGACGGCGGACCGCGGCGACGGCCGGCCGCAGTTCGGGGGCGCGCAGCGCGGCCAAGAACAGCACGTACACCACCAGCGCGACCCCGCCGATCAGCAGGCACCCGACGGCGGCGAGCACCCGGTTGTCGGTCGTCCAGCCGGTGGCCCCGCCGGTGAGCGTGAACAGGCCCCAACCGACCAGGCCCGCGGGCACACCGGCGGCGACGAACCGCAGCAGTGCGAGAAGCCACGACCGCGCCCCCAGGTCGCCGATCTTGCGGTGCAGCAGCCAGGTGGCCAGCAGCACCTGCACCACCGTGGCGATCGATTGGATGAGCGCGAGCCCGGCCGCCAGCACCGCCACCGGCAGCAGCGCGCCCGCGATCGGCGAGGCGACCGCGATCAACACCGCCTGTACGGCCGTGAACACGAACGGCGTGCGCGTGTCGTTGTACATGTAGAAGGTGCGCTGCACGGTGAACTGCACCGCGTGCGGGATCAGGCTGATCAGAAAGCACAGCAGCACGATCGCCGCCGCCTGTGCCTCGCCGGCCGTCTCGGTGAACAGACGCGACGCGGGCACGGATGCCGCGGCCAGGGCGGCCGTGGCCACCACGATGAACACGCCGAGGGTGCGGATGCTGCGTCCGAAGTCGGCACGCACCTGGTCGTGCCGCCCCGCGGCGGCGTGCTCGGCGAGTCGGGTGAAGTACGGGGTGCCGATCGAGATGATGATCAGCGAGTACGGGATCATGTACAGCAGCCACGCGTTCTGCGTGACGAGGATGCCGGGGTCATGCTCGGCGGCGGCGGACAGCACACCGGACTGCACCGCGCCCGAGACCTGACCGACCACGACCATCAGGAACGTCCAGCCGGCCAGTCGCCCGATGCGGTTCAGGCCGACGCCCCGCCAGTGGAAGTCGGGGCGGATGCGCAGACCGGTGCGCGGCCAGTACACGGCCAGCAGTACGGCCTGCACGACGATGCCGAGGGTGGCCGTGCCGCCCATCATCGCGATCTTTCCGGGTGTCCACGCCACGATGTCGCCGGTGGGCCCGAGCAGCACGATGAACAGCCCGAACCCGGCGATCGAGACGATGTTGTTCACGATCGGCGCCCACGTGAACGGGCCGTACACCCGCCGCGCGTTCAGCGACTCGCCGACCAGTGCATACAGCCCGTAGAACAGGATCTGCGGCAGACACCAGTAGGCGAAGGCCGTGGCCAGGGCCTGCTGCTCGGGCGGGAACTTGTACCCGTACAGGTGCACCAGCCACGGTGCGCACACCATCGCGATCGCGGTCGCCGCGAGCAGTCCGACCGCGCCGAGGGTGAACAGCTTGGAGATGAAGGCGCTGCCGCCGTCGGGATGCGACGCCGCCTGGATGACCTGGGGCACCACGACCGCCGCGAGCAGCCCGCTGGAGATGATCGCGTAGATGTTGTTGGGCAGCTGGTTCGCCAGCGCGAACGCGTTGCCGCCGGCCGTGGTCGCACCGGCCAGTGCCGCCACCAGCACCATCTGGCGCAGGAACCCGGTCAGCCGCGAGACGACCGTGCCAGCGCCGATGAGCACGCTCGCCCGTCCGATGCCGCTCATCGTGTCGTCCCGTCATCGTGGGCGTCGCCGGCGTCCGGGGCGTCGGTGCCCGCGTCGGTGTCGGAGGCGCCGCCGGTGTCGGGCGTCTCGTCGACGTCTCGGGCAGCGCCCGTGGGGGTGCCCGGGTGCGAGCCGGAACCGCCGGGTGTGCCTGTGTCGGGGTCGGTGCGTGTGCCGGCATCCGGATCGGCGCCCGGGCCGGTGGCATCCGTGCCCTCGCCGTCGGTGCGCCGCCGCCGCGTGATGATCATGCGGATCAGCCCGATCACCAGGAACGCCCCCACGGCCACGCCGAGCACGACCAGGCCGATCTGCTCCCAGTCGGCGTGCACGGTCACCGCGACCGACCGCGATTCGCCGATGCGCACGCCGGTGGGACTGCGCAACTGCAGGTCGAGGGTGACCTCGCCGCTGCCGATGCGGGCGCGCACCGGCACCCGCACCGTGGTGGTGCTCGACGCGTGCGCGACGACCGTGGTGGTGGTCTGCACCTCGAGCCGCAGGTCGTCGGGATGCACGATGAGGCTGAGGTTCACCGGCCAGGGCAGCTCGTTGCGCACCCCGAACTGCAGGCTCGCGACGGTGCCGGCCAGGTTCACGTCGCTCGACGGCGCCAGCGAGACCGCGTTCAGCGTCTGCTGCGTCGCGGTGCGGTGCTGCGCCAGCGCGTCGCGCCAGCCGGCGGCCTCGTCCAGCCAGCCTCCCCCGATCAGCTGGAGGATCGCGGCGCGCTCCGGACCGGTCAGCAGCGACGGATCGTCGAGGATCGACGCGAACGTGGTGAGCGTGCGCTCGTCGGACAGCAGGCCGTCCAGCGCGTTCACCCGGGCGGGGTCGACGACCCCGTCGCCCACCGTGACCGGGTGGGCGGATGCCGCAGACAGCTCCGACAGCGTCGCCGTCGAGGTGTCGGGAGCCCGGGTCACCGCCTCGACCGCGGCCGACAGGCCGAGCCCCGACCGCGTCGCCGACCGGTCGATCACTGCGAGCAGCGGAGCGCTCCCCGTCGTGTGCGGCGCCAGTTCGAGATAGGCGGTCGCGGCCGACAGCGACGACCCGCGCACGGCCGGATCGTCTTCGGTCGAGGCGGTGCGCAGCGCATCCGAGACCGCGGTGTCGTACACGAGCACGTCGGCGGTTCCCGCCCGCCCGCGCGCGGGCGCCGCCCCCGTCGCCCCGGCACCGGCGGTGTCGGAGGGGATGAGCGTCAGCGACGGGGTGCCGTCGGCCGAGATCGCGCCGAGGGTCGTGACATCCTTCGCCCCCGCCGTACCCGAGAACGGCCACAGCACCGCGCCGCGCGTGTTCGGACCGAGGTACTGCAGCGCCTCGAGCGTCGGGTACGTCGGTCCGCCCGGCGCGGGCGAGGGCGTCTGGTCGGGCGTGGGCGTCGCGGTCGGGGTGGGGCTCTGGCCGGGCGGCGGAGTGGGGGCGGTGGCGAAGTCCTCGGGCGACATGTACGACTGCAGCGATGTGGGCTGCAGCAGCGAGGTGCGCCCGCTGCGGGTCTGCACGGCCACGCCGGCGTCGCCGAACTGCAACGCGAACCGCTCGTTCGAGAGCATGGTCAGCCGGTCGAGCCAGTCGGTCGCGCTGCGCGGCGCCGACGACCCGAGCACGCGGATGGCGGCGGGCACCGCGGGGTCGACGGCGAGGATGGCCGAGGTGCCGGCGACGGCGTTGAGCTCGGCGGTGAGCAGGCCGTCGGGGGCGGTGAGCGCCTCGAGCTCGTCGGCGCCCAGCAGGCCGGTGCCCAGCGCCCCCGCGGTGATCGGCACGACCAGGCCGACCGGGGTGCGGTGCTTCGCATCGGGATCGGGCACGACGATGACGCTGGTGACCGTGCGGGCGGGACCCGCCCCGGTGATCGTCGCCGCCAGCGGGTAGACGCCGGGCCCCAGCGCGCCCAGCACCGGGTCGTCCTCGGGCACGGTGACCATGGTGCGGCCCACTTCGCCCGAGGCGACCGGGTCGATGGATGCCTCACCCAGCGCCTTCATGCCGGATCGGGCTGTGGTCGTGCTCAGCCACGTGGCCAGCGCGGCGCGGTCGGCGATCGGATGGGTGTCGATGCGCAGCGAGACCGAGGCCGGCGACAGCGTGGAGTCGGTGCCGTTGCGCAGCGCGGCCCACACGCTCAGCGCACGCCCGGCGCGCAGCACGCCGTTGTCGGTGGGCGAGAGGTAGGCGTCGACGCGGCCCGACAGCGTCGGTGTCGGGGTGGGGGTGGGGGTGGCGTCGTCGGCGACGGCGGCCGGCAGCGCGCCGGCCGTGCCGAGCCCCGACGCGGACGCCAGCGGCGACAGCAGCACGGCGGTGGCGACGGCGATCGCGCCCAGGATCGCACTCCGTCGGCTGGTGCGGGGGCTGGTGCGGGGGCTGCGGGTGTGGCGGCGGCTGCGGGGGCGGCCGGTGCGGTCGGCACAGGCGCGCGGGTCGGCGGGCGGGCGCTCGGCGGCGGCCTGTGACGCGCGCGTGACGGGATCAGGATCGGTCACGGACATGCTGGCTGGTCGCGGGCGGATGCCGCGGACTGGTGCGATTCTACGGGGCGGGCCCATCCGCCTCCCGAGTGCGCGCCGTAAGCGGCACACCGCGCAGGCCCAGAACGCAGCGCCACCCGGTCTGATGTCGTCGCACCAGGCGGGTTCTGCTCGGGTGGTCCCGCGCACCGTGACGACGAGAGTCCCGAGGCGGCGTGCGCGGTGTGCCGCGACAGCGCCGGGTCGCGCCGGGGCGAGCGCGCCGGTGCAGGCAGGGTTGAATGGGAGGATGCCGCTGCCCGAACCCGATCCCACACTGTGCCGCGCCCTCGCGGCCGACCTGGACGCCGCCGGCTACCGCACCGACGCGCTGCGGGATGCCTGGGGCACGGCCGCCGACGGAGTACTCGGCCGCGGGCACGCCCTGCCTGCCCGTCGCCGTCTGTCCGGTGAGCCCGGCGCGCTCGCGGTCGTGGCGAGGCTCTTCGGCCTCGGCGATCCGGTCACCGTGGCCGAGGCATCCGCCACCTTCACCGCCAGCGGCGTCGACGGCCTCGTGCGGCTCGGACTGGCCCGGCGCGACGGCGACACGGTGTGCGCGCTCGCGCTCATCCGCCCGCAGGCGTTCGCCGACGCGGCCGGTGAGGGCGAATGGTGGATCGCGAGCGACCTCGACGAGGCGGCCCTGGGCGGGCCGCTGCCCGCCGACCACGTGCTGGGCGTCGGCCGGGCCTCACTCACGCTTGCCGGACTGGCGTTGCCCGACCCGGTCGACCGGGTGCTCGATCTCGGTTGCGGCTGCGGCATCCAGGCGTTGTGGGCGCGGCGGGCCGCGGCATCCGTCGTCGCCACCGACGTCTCCCAGCGGGCACTGCGGTTCACGCGGCTGAACGCATTGCTCAACGATGTCGACGGCATCGACACCCGATGCGGCGACCTGTTCGCGCCGGTCGCCGGCGAGCGGTTCGACCGCGTGGTGTCGAACCCGCCGTTCGTGATCACCCCGCGCGACGGCGACGTGCCCGAGTACGAGTACCGCGACGGCGGACGCACCGGTGACGGCCTGGTCGCCGAGGTGATCGCCGGTGCCGCCGGCCACCTCACTCCCGGCGGCACCGCCGTGCTGCTCGGCAACTGGGAGAGCCGCGACGGCATCGCCGGACTCGACCGGGTGCGCGCCTGGGTCGACGCGACCGGACTGGATGCGTGGGTGCTCGAGCGCGAAGTGCTCGACCCGGTCGCCTACGCCGAACTGTGGATCCGCGACGGCGGCACCGTCCCCGGCACGCCCGCCTACGACCGGCTGCTGGGCGCCTGGCTCGGCGACTTCGCTGCGCGCGGGGTCGCCGAGATCGGGTTCGGGTACGTGCTGCTGCGGCGGCCGGTCTCGGGCGCGCCGACGCTGGCGCGGTACGAGCGGGTGATGCAGCCGCTCGCCGACCGCGCACTCGGGGAACACCTGGGGCGGTGCCTGGCCGCGCACGACCGGCTTGTGACGCTGGACGACGCCGGGCTCGCGGCATCCCGCCTCGTCGTCGCCGGCGACGTCACCGAGGCGCGGCATCACCTGCCGGGGGCGGCGTCGCCGAGCGTCATCGAACTGCACCAGGGCGGCGGATTCGGGCGGGTCATCCCGGTCGATCCGGCGCTGGCGGCCCTGGTCGGCTCGTGCGACGGCGACCTGGCACTGGGAGCGCTGATCGCGGCGGTCGCCGAGCTGATGGAGGTGGATGCGGCATCCCTGCGCGCCGAGCTGCTGCCGCGCGTGCGCGACCTGCTGCTGGTGGGCGTGCTCACGTTCGCGTGACCGCGTGCCGGCGGTCTCGCCCCGGGGCGGGATGCCACGGCCGATAGGCTGGAATCCATGCTGAACATGGCGGAGGGTCTCGCGCGCCTGGACGCGTTGGCGGCGGTCCCCGCGGTGTCGGCGCTCGCCGAGGCGTTCGCCGCCGCCGGCCACGAGTTGGCGATCGTCGGTGGACCGGTGCGCGACGCGCTGCTGGGCCGGACCACCCACGATCTCGACTTCACGACCGACGCGCGACCCGACGACATCCTGCGGCTTGTGAAGCCGATCGCCACCGCGCACTGGGACATCGGCCGCGAGTTCGGCACGATCGGCGCCCGCGTGGCCGGTGAACAGGTCGAGATCACCACCTACCGCGCCGACAGCTACGACGGCACCACCCGCAAGCCCGTCGTCGCGTTCGGCGACACGATCACCGGCGATCTCAGCCGCCGCGACTTCACCGTCAACGCGATGGCGCTGCTCCTTCCCGCCAAGCGGCTCGTCGACCCCACCGGCGGCGTCGAAGACCTGGTCAGAGGCATCCTGCGCACCCCCATCGACCCGCGCGTCAGCTTCGGCGACGACCCGTTGCGGATGCTGCGGGCCGCTCGGTTCTCGTCGCAACTCGAGTTCGACGTCGACGACGACACGGTGGCCGCGATCGAGCAGCTGCGCGAGACGATCCAGATCGTGTCGGCCGAGCGCATCCAGGGCGAGCTGATGCGGCTGTTGGCCACCGACGACCCGGTGCGCGGCATCCGGCTGCTGGTCGACACCGGGCTGATGGCACAGTTCCTGCCCGAGATCCCCGCGCTGCGCCTCGAGGTCGACGAGCATCACCACCACAAGGACGTGTACGAGCACTCGCTGACCGTGCTGCGGCAGGCCATCGACCTCGAGCACGCGCGCCATCCCGGTGCCGCACCCGACCTGCCGCTGCGGCTGGCGGCGCTGCTGCACGACATCGGCAAGCCCGCCACCCGCAAGCTCGAGCCGGGCGGGGTGGTCACCTTCCATCACCACGACGTGAAGGGCGCGCGCATGGCGCGCAAGCGGCTGCGCGAGCTGCGGTTCGACTCGGCCACCACCGACGCGGTCGCCACGCTCATCGAGCTGCACCTGCGGTTCTTCGGGTACGCCGAGGGGGCGTGGACGGATGCTGCGGTGCGCCGCTACGTGCGCGACGCCGGCGACCAGCTCGAGCGGCTGCACATCCTCACCCGCGCCGACGTAACCACGCGCAACAAGCGCAAGGCGCACCGGCTCGCCGCGGCGTACGACGACATCGAGCGGCGCATCGACGAGCTGGCCGCCCAGGAGGAGCTTGCCGCGATCCGGCCCGAACTGGACGGCAACCGCATCCAGCAGATCCTGGGCCTGAAGCCCGGACGTGAGGTCGGCGAGGCGTACCGGTTCCTGCTCGACCTGCGGCTCGACGAGGGCATGCTCGGCGAGGACGAGGCCGAGCGTCGGCTGCGGGACTGGTGGGCCGCGCGCGGCTGACGCCCGGCTGACGCGGCACGCGCGCGGTCGGCACGCGCGCGGTCGGCACGCGCGCGGTCGGCACGCGCGCGGTCGGCACGCGCGCGGTCGGCACGCGCGCGTGCGGCACGCGCTCGATCGGCGGGGCCGGGTCCGCGCCGGCCGTGCCGGCACGGCGGAATCAGACCCGCCCGATCAGCGCCCGCTCGACCCGAGCGCCTGACGCACCAGGAACGTCACGTCGACGCTGACGATGCCCTCGCCGGTGACCAGGTCGGGCCCGATCCAGGATGCCGCGGCGGCACGCTCCTCGGGCGCCCGGTCCTCCGGGGGCGTGGCCGGCACGGCCTGCGCGGGGCTCATCCGTCCGCTCCCACCGTCGGCGTCGGCGCCGGTCCGGTCGGCGATGGGTGCGGTGAGGCCCCGGACGACGCGTGCGGCGTGGCGGATGCCTCGGGCCCCGGCGTGGCGGATGCCTCGGGCCCGGGCGTGGCGGTCGTCGCGGGCGCTGTCAGCCGCTCCACCGACGGCACCTGCGCGAACGGCGGGGCTGCCGGCTGCGCCAGATCGGGAGAGTACCTGCCGTTCTCGTCCGGCTGGGCGCCCGCGGGGATTTCGGCCAGCGGGAACACGTTCCAGATCGGCGCCCGACCCGGTACCGTGACCGCGACCGGCACGGGTCCGCCGCCGCCGAAGAAGTAGCCGTCGGTGTCGTCGTGCGCGTACTCGGAGCCCACCGTCGTCAGTGGCCTGCCGTCCTGGTCGAACAGCTGCACATCGGTGAGCGGGTTGCCGTCCTTGTCGTAGGCGAACACGTTCCGTACGCGCCCGCCGTCCACCACGAGCCCGGGCTGAGACGGCTCGTATCCGCCGCCGTAGGAGCCGCTGTCGCGCCAGCTCTGGATCTGCGCGAAGGTGAACCCCACCAGGAACGGAAGCATGACGACCGACACCACGCTGAGCACGACGACTCCCGCGCGCAGCCAGCGGCGCGGCATCCATCGTCCCCGTCCCCACTGGACGCTGACCACCGCCGTCGCGGCCACGAGGATGCCGGCGAACCCCGAGCGGGGGATCGGCAGCGACTCCAGCAGATCGCGCCAGAGGGTCAGGCCGAGGATCAGCACGACCAGCACGTACAGCGCCCACCCGCGCGCCAGCCACCACACCGGCCGCAGGGCGACGGCGAAGTCGAGCAGCCACGCTCCGGCCCGGGTCGAACGGATGCTGCGGCCCGTGCGTTCCCGCCACTCGGTGACACGCTCACCCAGCGGTCGCCGCAGCCGGGCGGGCGCCGGCCGCTCGGGCAGTCCCGCGGCCACACGCAGCTCGGCGGCGTACGCCGCGGCATCCGGAATCGTGAAGTCATCGCCGCGCTCAGCGGCCTGCTCGGCCAGATCCGACTCCAGCCCGTCGACGATGTCGTCGACCTCGTCGACGGGCAGGTCGCGCAGTTGCGCGCGGACGGCGGCGGCGAACGCCGCGATCTCGGGGGTGACGGTGGTGTTCATCGGTTCTCTCCGATCGTGCGCAGAGCGGGAGCGGGCGCGGTGGACAGCAGCCCCGACATGGCGGTCGAGAACCGTTGCCAGTCGTCACGCTGCTCGTCGAGCAGGGTGCGGCCGGCGGGGCTGATCGCGTAGTACTTGCGGTGCGGTCCGCCCTCCGAAGGGACGACGTAGCTCGACAGCGCCCCCGCCGAGTACAGCCGCCGCAGCGTGCCGTACACCGAGGCATCCCCCACCTCGCCGAGGCCGGCATCGCGCAGGCGTCGCACGATGTCGTAGCCGTATCCGTCGTCGTGCTGCACGACCGCGAGCACCGCCGCGTCGAGCACGCCCTTGAGAAGTTGTGTGGTGTCCATGGCCTCCCCGCCTCTTCTGCCAGAGACAGTACCACGCACTGCACAGTAGTGTGGGAAACGCGAGAGTCGGCGTGTTCCGGGCAAGGCGGGACAAACGAGGGGCGAGGGACGCCGACACCGGACGCGCGAGAGAAGCAACGCGCGAAAGACGCGACGCGCGAAAGACGCGACGCGTGACCGACGGGACGGGGCGCCCGCTACAGCCAGCCGTTGGCCTCGGCGATGCGCGCCGCGTCGGCTCGGTTGCGTCCGCCGGTCTTGCCGATGGCGCTGGAGAGGTGGTTGCGCACCGTGCCCTCGGACAGGTGCAGGATGCGCGCGATGTCGGCGATCGATCCGCCGGTGCGCGCCACCGACAGCACGTCGGTCTCACGCTCGGTCAACGGCGAGTCGCCCTGCGCCAGCGACTCCGCCGCCAGCACCGGATCGACCACCCGCAACCCCTGCGCCACCCGCCGCACCGCATCGGCCAGCTGCGGCGCCGGCGTGTCCTTCACGACGAAGCCGGCCGCCCCGGCCTGCATCGCCCGCTTCAGGTACCCCGGCCGACCGAACGTGGTGACGATCAGGGCGCGACATCCCGGCACCTTCTCTCGCAGTGCCGCCGCCGCGGCGATGCCGTCGATGCCCGGCATCTCGATGTCCAGCAGCGCCACATCGGGCTGCGCCTGCCGCGCCGCAGCCACGACCTCATCGCCGCGCCCCACCTCGGCGACCACCTCGATGTCGCTCTCGAGGTTCAGCAGCGCCGACAACGCACCGCGCACCAGCGCCTGGTCATCGGCGATCAACAGCCGGATCATCACAACCCCACCTTCAGGCTGAACCCGCCCAGGTCGCTGCGGCCGACCGACATCCGTCCGCCCGCGGTCTCGACGCGCTCCCGCAGCCCGCTCAGCCCGGTCGACGAGGCGATGGATGCCGCCGGCCCCACGCCGTCGTCGGCCACCTCGACCTCGCGCTGCCCGAGCCGCACCGCGCACCGGCGCGCACCGGAGTGCCGCACCACGTTCGTCACGCCCTCACGCACCACCCACGCCGCCAGCTCGCGCGCGGCGGGGGGAACGGCATCGGTCGCCGTCGGCAGCTCGGCCGCGATGCCCGCCGCCTCGAGCGCCGCGCGCGCCGCCGCCAGCTCGCCGCCCAGGGTCACGCCGCGGAACCCGGCGACCGTCGCGCGCACGTCGGCCAGCGCGCCGCGGGCGAGCTGCTCGATGTCGCCGACCTCGGCCTTGGCCCGCGCCGGATCGGCGTCGATCAGCCGGGCCGCCAGCTCGCTTTTCACGGTGATCACGGTCAGCGAATGGCCGAGGATGTCGTGGATGTCGCGGGCCACGCGACCGCGCTCGCGCTCGGCCGCCATCTGCTCGAGGCTCTCTTGCGTGCGGCGCAGCTGGTTGAGCGCAGCGAAGGCGTTCGCGAACGCCGCCATCATCAACGAGATCGAGAACGTGATCGCCGGGATCCACAGGTCGTCTTCGGTGAAGCCGTCCAGCAGCGCCCCGAACCACAGCGCCGTCAGCGACAGCGCGGTGATGCCGAGGATCGTCACCCGCCAGCCCAGCAGCATCATGCCCAGCGACACCCCGACGTAGGTCCACAGGCCCCGCACGCCCCAGCTCAGCCAGGGGAACAGTGTGAACGACAGCGCGAACAGCGCCAGTACCGGCAGCGCGCGCCACGGCGCCGGCAGCGACCACCCGGTGGGCACGGTCACCAGGAACCCGAGGCCGAACAGCACGGTCAGCGCAATGCCGACGATCGCCGTCGCCACCGAACCGGACTGCGAGATCACATCCTGCCCGGTGCCGATCAGCCACAGCAGCGACAGGCCACCGCCGACGTACCAGCTCACCGCCCCGCGCGAGTACAGCGCCTGCGGCAGCGTCGTGAACGGCGCGGGCCCGGCCGCGCGCGGGAGCACCGGCCAGGGCGGACCCAGCGCCCGCCGCCGGTTCGCGGCCGTGTCCTCGTCCATCGTCCTCACCCTAATCTCGTGATCGGCCACACGACCGGCGCACGGTGCCCCACCACGGATGGCGGGTGCACCGTGCGCGCGCAGGGAGCGGTCAGACGCGCTGGGTGTCGCGGCGGAACAGCGCCGCGGTACCGGCGATGAACAGCGCCAGCCACAGCAGCACGTTCAGGAACGCGCCCAGGTCGAACCCGGCCCCGGTCAGCGGAGCCCGGCTCAGCTCGCCGATACCGAACACCGGCGTCCACGCCGCGACATCCTGCAACACCTGGGGCATCATGCTCACCGGGTAGAACAGGCCGCCGATGAACGCCAGGAACACGATCACCAGGCTCGTCAGCTGCATGGCGTTCTCGCCGGGCACGAGGTATCCCATCATCAGCCCGAGTGCGGTGAACACCGCCGCGCCCAGCAACCACGCCACCAGCGCCGACACGATCCACTGCGACCACGACATGCGCACCCCGGTGAGGGCCCCGGCCAGGTAGGTCGCGACGATCGCGAGCAGGCCGAACAGCATCCCGGCGATCACCTTCGTGGCCACGGCCGCGACCGGGCTCAGCGGAGTGAGCCGCAGCTGCCGGCTCCAGCCCAGTGACCGCTCGAGCGCGACGGCCGCGCCCGAGGCGGTGGCCGACATCATCGCGCCGTACACGGCCATCGACACCATGATGTAGGCGGCCACCGACAGCCCGCCCGATGCGATCGGCTGGTGGTCGATCAGCGGCACGTCGCGCTGCGGATACCCCACCATGAAGTACATCGCCACCGGGAACACCACGGTGAACACCAGCGTGCGGTAGTTGCGGATGCGGCGCTTGAGCTCGATGCCGAGGAACCGCAGGTTGAAGCCGCCGAACGGCGGCACCGTGCGCTCCAGCGACACCGGGGCGGTCGTGGTCACAGCGCTCATCGCGCCTCTCCTTCCGTGGTGAGCGCGAGGAACACGCTCTCGAGGTTCTGCGACGAGATCTCCACGTCGCACGCCGGGGTCGCCGTCAGCAGGTGTCGCACCAGCGCGTCGGAGTCGGAGGTGCCGATCACGACGCGGTCGCCTTGCACCTCGACGTCCTTGACGCCGTCGATCGCCGCCAGGGCCACCGGGTCGGCGCCCGGCAGCGTCGCCTTCACGATGCGCCCGGCCACCAGGTTCTTGATGTGTGCGGTGGTGCCGTCGGCGACGATGCGCCCCTGGCTCATCAGCACGATGCGATCGGCGTACGCATCGGCCTCTTCGAGGTAGTGCGTCGCGAACAACACGGTGCGGCCGCGGTCGGCGTCGGCGCGGATCGCCTGCCAGAACGAGCGGCGGCCCTCGACGTCCATGCCGGTGGTCGGCTCGTCGAGGATCAGCAGGCCCGGGTCGCTCAGCAGCGCCATCGCGAACCGCAGCCGCTGCTGCTGCCCGCCCGAGCACTTGCCCACCATCCGCGCGGCGATCTCGGCGATGCCCGCCCGCGCCAGCACCTCGTCGACCGGACGGGTCTGCGAGAACAGGCTCGCGGTCAGCTCAACCGTCTCGCGCACCGTGAGGTCTTTGAGCAGCCCCCCGGTCTGCAGCACCGCCGACACGTAGCCGCGGGCGATCGCGCCGCGCGGCGTGGTGCCGAACACGCTGATCTCGCCGGTGTCGGGGCGGCTCAGCCCCAGGATCATGTCGATCGTGGTGGTCTTGCCCGCCCCGTTCGGCCCGAGGAAGGCGACGACCTCACCCGCGTTCACGTGCAGGTCCACGCCCTGCACGGCACGCACCCGCCCGAAGCTCTTGGTCACCCCGCTGGCCGCGATGGCCGGCGGCGGGGCGTCGGATGCGGCATCCACCCGCCCTGCCCGTGTCACTGCTGTCGTTTCCATGCCTCCATGCTCGGATGCCGCGGCCGCCGCGCCCGCACACGCCCGTCACGATCCGCCCATGACATTCGTCACGGACGCCGGTGGTGGCCAGGGTGTCGACCGCCGGTTCGCGCGGTGGCGATGGATGCCGTACCCGGCCGAAGCCCCGGTCGGACCTCCGCCTGGGGCCCGCGTGTCTGACCGGCCAGACGTCACGTGATCGGATCGTCACCGTCGATCTGGCAGTGTGTACATAGAATTCAGGACATCGGCGCCGACCCGTAGGCTCCGCTATCCCTCAACGACGAGGAAGGTACGACATGCGAAGAATGCTCGCTCTGCCCGTGGCCGCGGTCGCGGCGGTACTGCTGCTGACCGGCTGCGTGAACAACGAGGCGGCCGAGAACCCCGGTGCCTCAGGCGACGGCGGCTCCGGCACAAGCGCGGGGGCGAACCCGTACGGCGTCACCAAGGACGACGCGCTCGCCGCCACACTGCCCGACGCGGTCAAGACCGCCGGGGTGCTCAAGATCGGCACCGACCCGACCTACGCGCCGAACGAGTACAAGGACGACGCCGGCAACCCGATCGGATGGGACATCGACCTGGCCGACGCGATGGCCGCCAAGCTGGGCGTGAAGACGCAGTACACCACGGCGAAGTTCGACAACATCATCCCGTCGATCGTGGGCGGCAAGTACGACCTCGGCGTCTCGTCGTTCACCGACACCGTCGAACGCGAGAAGCAGGTCGACTTCGTCAACTACTACAGCGCCGGTGTGCTGTGGGCCTCGGCCAAGGGCAAGGACGTCGACCCGAACAACGCCTGCGGTCTCAAGGTCGCCGTCGAGGCCGGCACGTACGAAGACACCGAAGAGGTGCCCGCCAAGTCGAAGGCCTGCACCGACGCCGGCAAGGCCGCGATCCAGGTGCTCAAGTTCGACGGTCAGGACCAGGCCACCAACGCCCTGGTGCTCGGCCAGGTCGACGCGATGAGCGCCGACTCGCCGATCACCGAGTACGCGATCCACCAGCAGGCCGACAAGATCCAGGCCGCCGGCGAGACCTTCGACGTGGCCCCCTACGGGTTCGCGACCAAGAAGGGCGGCGAGCTGACCGACGTCATCAAGAACACCCTGCAGGCGCTGATCGACGACGGCACCTACCTGAAGATCCTGCAGAAGTGGGGCGTCGAGGACGGCGCGGTCACCGCCGCCGACGTCAACGCGGCCTCGAAGCAGTAGCCATGAGCGACGCACAACGACCCGGGTCGGCTTCGGCCGGCTCGGGGTCGGGGCCGGCACCCGGCCCGATCGACACGTCGAACATCCCGATCGAACGCGCCGAGGCGATCAAGGCGGTGCGGCTGCGGCATCCGTGGCGCAACACGGTCGCGGTGATCCTGATCATCCTGGTGCTGCTGTTCATCCTGGACGCCGCACAGCGGCAGGCGTTCCAGTGGGACATCGTCGGCAAGTACCTGTTCGACACCCGCGTCACCCAGGCGGCGATGATCACGCTCGCGCTCACGGTGCTGTCGATGGTGTTCGGCATCGTGCTGGGCCTGATCCTCGCGGTCATGCGGCTCTCGCCCAACCCGGTGCTGAAGTGGATCGCCTGGGCGTTCCTGTGGGTGTTCCGCGGTACGCCGGTGTACGTGCAGCTGGTGTTCTGGGGCCTGGTGACCCTCATCTACAAGACGTTCATCATCGGCATCCCGTTCGTGCACACCTGGGCCGAGATCCCGATCAGCTGGACACCGCCGCTGTTTCTGATCGCGGTGGTCGGCCTGGCGCTGAACGAGTCGGCGTACATGGCCGAGATCGTGCGTGCCGGCCTGCTGTCGGTCGACCCCGGTCAGGAGGAGGCCTGCACGGCGCTCGGCATGTCGTGGGGTCAGACCATGCGCCGCGTGGTGATCCCGCAGGCGATGCGCGTGATCATCCCGCCCACCGGCAACGAGGTCATCTCGATGCTGAAGACCACGTCGCTGGTGGTCGCGATCCCGTACACGATGGACCTGTTCGGGCGCACCCGCGACATCTCGGCGACGATCTTCGCTCCGATCCCGCTGTTGATCGTGGCATCCGTCTGGTACCTGTTCTTCACCTCGGTGCTGATGGTCGGGCAGTACTTCGTCGAGAAGCGGTTCGCGCGTGGCACCGACCGCTCACGACCCGTCGTCGGTGCCGCCGGCGAGACCGTGGTCGGCGTGGGCATCGAGATCGGGGGGAAGGGATGACCGTTCCGGCGCAGACCGTGCCGATGGTGGAGGCCATCGCCGTGTCGAAGAGCTTCGGCGCCAACGAGGTGCTGAAGTCGATCTCGCTGACCGTGCAGCGCGGCCAGGTGATGTGCGTGATCGGGCCCAGCGGCTCGGGCAAGTCCACGTTCCTGCGCTGCATCAACCATCTCGAGCGCATCGACGCCGGCCGGCTGTTCGTCGACGGCGAGCTGATCGGCTACCGCCAGCGCGGTGACCGGCTCTACGAGCTCAAGCCCACCGAGGCGTCCCGGCAGCGCCGCGACATCGGCATGGTGTTCCAGCACTTCAACCTGTTCGCGCACATGACGGCGCTGCAGAACGTGATGGAGGCGCCGATGCGGGTGAAGGGCGTGTCGAAGAAGGATGCCGAAGCCCGCGGCCGCGACCTGCTCGCGCGCGTCGGGCTCGCGCAGCAGGCCGGGCACTATCCCGCCCAGCTGTCGGGCGGCCAGCAGCAGCGGGTGGCGATCGCCCGGGCGTTGGCGATGGACCCGAAGCTGATGCTGTTCGACGAGCCGACCAGCGCCCTCGACCCCGAACTGGTCGGCGAGGTGCTGGACGTGATGCGGGAGCTGGCGACCTCGGGCATGACCATGGTGGTGGTCACGCACGAGATGGGCTTCGCCCGCGAGGTGGGCGACCAGGTGGTGTTCATGGACGGCGGCGTCGTGGTCGAATCCGGCGACCCGCACGAGGTGCTCACCAACCCGCAGCACCAGCGCACCAAGACGTTCCTGTCGAAGGTGCTCTGACCGGCCGCGAACCGGACATGCGCAAGGCGGCCGGCCCTTGTCGGGGCCGGCCGCCTCGGTGTGATGCCGCCGGATGCGCACGTGAACCTGGCGGTGCGCGGTGAACCTAGCGGCGCACCGTGATCTTCGCGGTCTTGGCGACGCCGCTCTGGGCGCCGGTCACGGTGACCTTGACGACCTGCTGGCGGCCGGTCGGCACCGGTGCGGTGAACACGGCATTCACACGGCCGTCGATCACGTCGACCCGCTGGGTCTGGCCCCCGAACGCGACTGTGGCCTGGCGGTCGCCGGCGAACCCGGTCGCGGTGACGGTGACCTTCTTGCCGGGCTTGGCGTAGCCCGACTCGACACCGGCCTTGCGGCTGAGCGCCGCGGTGTCGGTCTTCAGGCCCAGCGTGCGGGCGATCGTGGTGAACGTGTCGGTCTGGTCGCTCAGCCCCACGATGTTCGCCGCCCCCGGACCGTACCCGGCGATCCGCAGCTGGGTGCCGGTGTGCTGCTGCGAGCCGCCGGCACCGGACGTGCCGTACGAGATCTTCATGACGGTGCCGTCGGCGGTGGTCACCGCGGTCGACAGCGAGGTCGGCGGGGTGGAGTCCACGATCTGGCTGGAGTGGGCGTGGTCGGCGGTCACCAGCACGAGGGTGTTCTTGTCTTTCTTGGCGAACTCGAGCGCCACCTGCACGGCCTCGTCGAGGTCGAGCGTCTCGCCGATCTGGCCGCACGCGTCGGCGGCGTGGTCGCGCTTGTCGATCGAGGCGCCCTCGACCTGCAGGAAGAAGCCCTTGCCGCTGTTGGTGCGACCCGCCGACAGCAGGTCGATCGCCTTGTCGGTCAGCGCCGCCAGCGACAGGTCCTTCGGCAGTCGGTCGGGCGATTCCTGGCAGGTCACGGCCTTGTCCGCCCCGCCCACGGTCGCCGTGGTCGCCGCGTAGCGGGTGGGGAAGTTGCCCGGCGTGAACAGGCCGAGCAGCGGCTGCGACTGGTTCGCCTTCGTCACGCGCTTCAAGCCGGCGGCATCCGTCACCACCTGGTACCCGCGGGCGGTCGCCTGCTGGAACAGCGTCGACCCCTGCCACGGGCCGGCCTTCGCCTTCTGCCCGAACGAGGCCGAGCCGCCGCCGAGCACGACGTCGGGGCGGGTGTCGAGCAGCTGCTCCGAGATCGAGCCGAGGCCACCGCGATCGAGCGCGTTCTCACCGCACGAGGCGCTGTCGGGGCCGTAGCACGAGCGGCTGTCGACGTGCGCGACCTGCACCGCCGGGGTGGCGTCCTGGATCTCGGCGGTCGACACGTCGCCGGTGCGCAGGCCGTTCGCCTTGGCGATCTCGAGCAGCGTGGGCAGCGGCGTGTGGTCGACGTCGACCGAGATGGCGCCGTCGTAGGTCTTGGTGCCGGTCGACCAGCCGGTGCCGCTGGCGGCCGAGTCGGTGACGTAGTCGGGCTTGCCCTTGTTCGGGCCGTCCTCGTACACCGAGTAGGTGGTGTACGAGCCGGTCAACGGCAGCGCGTCGATGCCGGGCAGGGTGCCGGCCGCGCCGTAGGCGTAGTTGCGGGCGATGGTGATCTCGCTGTCGCCCATGCCGTCGCCGATCAGCAGGATCACGTTCTTCGCCTTGCCGGAAACGATCGCCTGCCGCACATCCTGCGTGCGATCGTGCGTGACGCGGTGCGAGTCGGCCGTGACGGCGCCGGAGCCCATGGCGGCACCGGCGCCGAGCGCCAGCACGGTGCCGGCGGCGACGGCGGATGCCGCGACCAGGGCGACGCCGCGACGAACGCGGCGACGGGTGGTGGTGGGGGTCATTCCAGTTGCTCCCGAGTGTGTCAGTGATGGATGCCGGAACCCGGCCCGCCTCCACACCACAGGCTGCGGGCGAACACCGCGCGACCGGCGGGTGACATCGCGGTGACCTGGCGGCGAAGCCGCGGCGAACCCCGTGGCAGACAGGCGGGGAGCCTGAGGCACCGGAGCGACCGTTCGGCGGTGAGCGCATTGCGGTCTGATCACGGAAGCGGCGTGGTGATTGCCTGAATGCACCGCGAACAACAAAGATGGAGGGCATCCGGCTGCGTCACCCTGCGCGGCCTCTTCGCTCACAGCAGAGGGAACGACATGTCATCGAAGACACCCACGCGCACGCGCGTGCTGTTCGCGCTCGGCGCGCTCAGCGCGTCGGCGATCGTCCTGGCCGGCTGCGCCGGCGGCGGCGGAAACAACGGCGGAAACAACGGCGGCGGAAACACCTCGCCGCTGCTGATCGGCACGACCGACAAGATCACCTCCATCGACCCGGCCGGTTCGTACGACAACGGGTCGTTCGCGGTGATGAACCAGATCTACCCGTTCCTGATGAACACCGCCTACGGCAAGGCCGACGTCACCCCCGACATCGCCACCGAGGCATCCTTCACCGCCCCCACCGAGTACACGGTCAAGCTCAAGCCGGGCCTGAAGTTCGCCAACGGCGACGACCTCACCTCGTCGGACGTGAAGTTCTCGTTCGAGCGCATCATCAAGATCAACGACCCGAACGGTCCCGCCTCGCTGCTGGGCAACCTCGACAGCATCGACACCCCCGACGACACGACGGTCGTGTTCCACCTCAAGAGCGCCGACCAGACCTGGCCGCAGGTGCTCTCCAGCCCCGCCGGTCCGATCGTCGACGAGCAGGTGTTCGCCGCCGACAAGGTCACCCCCGACGACGACATCGTCAAGGGCAAGCCGTTCGCCGGTCAGTACACGATCACCTCGTACAAGGTCAACGAGCTCATCAACTACGAGCCGAACAAGGACTACCAGGGCGAGCTCGGCGCCGCCGAGAACAGCGGTGTGACCACCAAGTACTACGCGGATGCCTCGAACCTGAAGCTCGCGATCGCCAACGGCGACATCGACGTGGCCTACCGCAGCCTGTCGGCCACCGACGTGGACGACCTGTCGAAGAACGACAAGGTGCAGGTCGTGAAGGGACCGGGCGGCGAGATCCGTTACATCGTGTTCAACTTCGACACGATGCCGTTCGGTGCCAAGACCGCCGACGCCGATCCGGCCAAGTCGCTGGCGGTGCGCCAGGCGATGGCCGACCTCGTCGACCGCGACCAGCTGGCCTCGGACGTCTACAAAGACACCTACACGCCGCTGTACTCGTACGTCGCCTCGGGCCTGACCGGAGCGAACGAGGCGCTGAAGTCGCTGTACGGCGACGGCAACGGCGGGCCCTCGCTCGACAAGGCGAAGAAGACGCTGCAGGACGCCGGCGTGAAGACCCCGGTCACCCTGAACCTGCAGTACAACGGCGACCACTACGGCCCGAGTTCGGGTGACGAATACGCCGCGATCAAGACCCAGCTCGAGCAGGGCGGCCTGTTCAAGGTGAACCTGGCGCAGACCGAGTGGGTGCAGTACTCCAAGGACCGCACCTCCGACGTCTACCCGATGTACCAGCTGGGCTGGTTCCCGGACTTCTCGGACGCCGACAACTACCTGTCGCCGTTCTTCACGAAGGACAACTTCCTGTCGAACCACTACGACAACAAGCAGGTGCAGGACCTGATCGCCAAGGAGCAGGCCGAGACGGATGCCGCGGCCCGCACCGACGAGATCGGTCAGATCCAGGACCTGGTGGCCAAGGACCTGTCCACGCTGCCGCTGCTTCAGGGCACCCAGGTCGCGGTCGTGGGCAAGGACGTGCAGGGCACCACCCTGGACGCCTCGTTCAAGTTCCGCTACGCCCCGCTGCACAAGTAGTCGAGCAATCCACAACCCGCTCGTCGCGTCCGCCCCAGTCGCCCAGCGAGCCGGGCGAGTCGACACCTCCCGCCGGATGGTGTCGACCCGCCTGGCGGCTCGCTGGGCGACCGGGGCCCGCCGAGCGACGGGTTCTGAGTAAGGTTCACGCATGACCACCGTCGTCGAAGACGCCGACCTCGCCGCCAAACCCGTGCGCGCCCGCAGCGGCGGGCTGTGGCGGTTCATCCTGGTCCGCCTGCTGCTGATCATCCCGACGGTGTTCATCCTGGTCACCGTCGTGTTCTTCCTGATGCGGCTGACCGGCGACCCGATCACCGCGGCCCTGGGCGGCAAGCTGCCGCCGGCCCAGCTGGCCGAGCGCGTGCACGAGGCCGGTTATGACCGACCGCTGATCGTGCAGTACGCCGACTACCTCGCGGGGGTGTTCCGGGGGGACTTCGGCACCACCCTCACCGACCATCGACCGGTCACCACGATCCTGCTGCAGTACGGTTCGGCCACACTCGAGCTGGCGTTCTACGCCCTGATCGTCGCGTTCATCCTCGGCATCCCGCTGGGCCTTCTCGCCGCATACAAGCGCGACCGCTGGCAGGACGCCCTGCTGCGGGTGGCCGCCATCCTCGGCTACGCCACCCCGATCTTCTTCATCGCGATCCTGCTCAAGCTGGTCTTCGCGGTGCAGTTCAACATCCTGCCCGTCTCGGGCCGGGCCTCGACCCGGGTCGAGTTGCAGTTGCAGAGCCTCGACCATCCCACCGGCATCTATCTCATCGACGCGATCCGGCTGGGCAATCCCGACGCCGTCGCCGACGTGCTCTGGCATGCCGTGCTGCCGGGGCTGGCGCTGGGCATCCTCACCGCCGGGGTCTTCCTGCGCCTGGTGCGCATCAACGTCATCGGCACGCTCGGCGCCCAGTATGTGACATCCGCCCGCTCGCGCGGCGTCGGCGAATACCGGCTGCTGACCAAACACGCCTACCGACCGGCGCTGATCCCCATCGTCACCCTGATGGGGTTGCAGATCGCGATGCTGCTGGCCGGCGCGGTGCTCACCGAGACCTCGTTCGAGTGGAAGGGCATCGGGTTCATGCTGGCCGACTACCTCAAGGCGCGCGACTTCGTCGCCGTCCAGGGCATCGTCATCATGATCGCGGTGGTCGTGGCCGTCACGAACTTCATCGTCGACGTGATCGCCGTGCTCATCGATCCGCGAGTGAGGTACTGACGATGAGCGAGAACCTGCCTGCCGAACCGGCCGAACCCACCCCAGACGCACCCGTCACCGATCCCACCCCCACGGGCGTGCTCGACCCGATGCCCACCGGCGTGCTGCCGGCCACCGCGCCGCGCAAGCGTCCCCTGGCCGACCGCATCCCGGTGATCTCGCACCTGCGGCACAGCGTCGGCTGGCAGCGCACCATGCTCGTGACCGGACTGGTGCTGACCGGCCTGTTCGTGATCGTGGCGATCTTCGCGCCGTTGATCGCCCCCTACGGCTATGCGCAGCGCACCGTCGACGGACACGACTTCGGCACCCTGCAGCCGCCGAGTGCCGCGCATCCGCTGGGCACCACGGTGAGCGGCTTCGACGTGCTCTCGCGCACCATCTGGGGCGCGCAGACCGCGCTGCTGGTGATCGTGTGCGCCATCCTGTTCTCGATCTTCATCGGTATCTTCATCGGTCTGGTCTCCGGGTACTTCGGTGGTTGGCTCGACCGCATCCTCGTGGTCATCGCCGACGCCATCTACGCGTTCCCGTCGCTGCTGCTGGCGATCGTCATGGCGATCGTGATCAGCCACGGTCAGTCCACTCTGTGGGGCGGCATCCTGGCCGCGGCGATCTCGATCACCGTGGTGTTCGTGCCGCAGTACTTCCGCATCGTGCGCAGCGAGGTCGTGCGGGTCAAAGCCGAGCCGTTCGTCGAGTCCGCGCGGGTCATCGGCGTACCGACCTTCCGCATCCTGGTGCGGCACGTGCTGCGCAACTCGACCCGGTCGGTGCCGGTCGTGGTCACGCTCAACGCGTCCGAGGCCGTGCTGACCCTCGCCGGGCTCGGCTTTCTCGGGTTCGGCATCGAGGCCACCGCCGCCAGCGAGTGGGGCTACGACCTGTCGCGCGCGGTGTCGGATGTCACCAGTCACATCTGGTGGACGGCGATCCCGCCCGGGGTCGCGATCGTCATCGTCGTGCTCGGCATCACCCTGGTCGGCGAGAGCCTCAACGACCTCAGCGACCCGCGTCTGCGCCGCCGGCGCCGGGCGGCATCGGCGGCCAAGGCCCCCACCGGAGGCGACGAATGAGCGAGACAGTGCAGCAGCCGCGGGACGCGGCATCCATTCGCGATCTCACCGTCACCTTCGCGACCGACGCCGAACCCGTCGTCGCCGTCAACGGCATCTCGCTCGCGGCGCATGCCGGCGAGGTGCTGGCCATCGTCGGCGAGTCGGGGTCGGGCAAGACCGTGACCGCCAACGCGCTGCTCGGGCTGCTGCCCGAGACCGCGACGCTGTCTGGTGCGCTCATCATCCGCGGGCGTGAGGGCGACGAGACCGACGTGGTGCACGCCTCGCACGCGCAGCTGCGCGCGATGCGCGGGCGTGACGCGGCGATGGTGTTCCAAGAGCCGTCGACGGCGCTGAACCCGGTGTACACGGTCGGGTTCCAGATCGCCGAGGGCCTGCGTGCGCACCACCGCATCTCGAAGCGCGAGGCGCGCGAGCGTGCCGTCGACATCATGCGCCGGGTGGGCATCCCCGAGCCCGAGCGCCGCGTCGACGACTACCCGCACCAGTTCTCGGGCGGCCAGAAGCAGCGCATCGTGATCGCGATGGCGCTGGTGCTGAACGCCGGACTGATCATCGCCGACGAGCCGACGACCGCGCTGGATGTGACCGTGCAGGCCGAGATCCTCGACCTGCTGCGCACCGCCCGCGACGAGTTCGGCGCGACGGTCGTGCTGATCACGCACAACATGGGCGTGGTCGCCGACCTCGCCGACCGCGTGATCGTGATGTACCAGGGCGACATCGTCGAGCAGGCGCCGGCGCGCGAGCTGTTCGCCGCGCCCCGCGAGGACTACACCAAGAAGCTGCTGGCGGCGGTGCCCCACGTGGGGCGCGGCAAGAGTGCCACGCAGGATGCCGCGGCCCCGACCCCGACCGCGGCGCCCGAGGGGTCGCCGGTGGTGGCCGAGAACCTGCACATCGCCTACCCCGGACGGTTCGGCCGCACCGGCGTGGTGGCGGTCAAGGGCGTGGACTTCTGGGTCGCGCCCGGCGAGGTGCTCGGACTGGTCGGTGAGTCGGGGTCGGGCAAGACCACCATCGGGCGGGCCATCGTGGGCCTGACCCAGGTGGTGGACGGGTCGCTGCGGGTGCTCGGGCACGAGATGCGCGGCACGTCGATGCGCTCGCTGAAGAGACTGCGCCCCGACATCGGGTTCGTGTTCCAAGACCCGGCGACGAGCTTCAACCCGTTGCTGACGATCGCCGAGTGCATCGCCGAGCCGTTGATCGTGCACGGCCGCGCGGCGAACCCGCGCGCCGCACGCGGCCGGGTGGACGACCTTCTCGACGCCGTGCATCTGCCGAGATCGTTCGGCGACCGGTTCCCGCACGAGCTGAGCGGCGGGCAGCGCCAGCGCGCGTCGCTGGCGCGGGCGATCGCCCTGCAGCCGAAGCTGCTCATCGCCGACGAGCCCACCAGTGCGCTCGACGTCTCGGTGCAGGCGCGGGTGCTCGAGCTGTTCGGTGAGCTGCAGCGCGAGCTCGGGTTCGCGTGCCTGTTCATCAGCCACGACCTGGCCGTCATCGACGAGGTGGCCGACCGCATCGTGGTGCTGCGGCGCGGGGTGATCCGCGAGCAGGGCAGCACCGCCGCGGTACTCGGCGACCCGCAGGACGACTACACGCGCCGGTTGCTCGCCTCGATCCCGGTGCCCGACCCCGAGCAGCAGGCGGCCCGCCGCGCCGCCTGGGTCGCGGCATCCGCCGCCGAGGCCGCCGCCGACTCCGGGCGCTGACTCTGGTCGTTGACTCTGGTCGTTGACTCTGGGCGCTGAGCCCGGTCGTTGACCGGTGCCGGCGCGGCGGACGGGGTCGCAGAAGGTGCCGCCTCTGGCGTCCCGGGTGGGCGTGTTCTGCGACCGGCACGGCGGCCGGTCGCAGTAGTGGCCGGTATCCCTGGGTCCGGTGGGCATGTTCTGCGACCGAGCAGAAGCGAGCGGCGCGCGCTCAGTGCCCGGGGTCGGGCCAGGCGCCGGTGGCGGCGAACTCCTCGAGCACGGCGGCGGGGCCGGCGAGGTCGATGTCGCGATCGGTCAGCCAGTCGTCGCAGCAGTAGGTGTCGCGGTACCGGTCGGCCGAATCGCACAGCAGCGTGACCACGCTCCCGGTCTCGCCGCGGCGCAGCATGTCGGCGATCAGGCCGAACGCGGCCCACAGGTTCGTGCCGGTCGAGGCTCCGCCGCGAAACCCGGTGCGCGCGGCGAGGAACCGCATCGCCGCGATGGAGGCGGCATCCGGCACCCGCACCATGTGGTCGACGATCTGCGGCAGAAAGCTCGGCTCGACCCGGGGCCGGCCGATGCCCTCGATGCGGCTGGGCGCGTCGCCGGTGACGGCGGCGTCGCCGGTCGACCACGCGTCGAAGAACACCGAGTTCTCGGGGTCGGCCACGCACAGCTGGGTGGGATGCCGCTGATAGCGCAGGTAGCGACCGATGGTCGCGCTCGTGCCTCCGGTGCCGGCGCCGACCACGATCCACCGGGGCACGGGGTGCCGCTCGCGCGCGAGCTGCTGGAAGATCGACTCGGCGATGTTGTTGTTGCCGCGCCAATCGGTGGCGCGCTCGGCGTAGGTGAACTGGTCCATGTAATGGCCGCCGCACTCGGCGGCGATCCGCGCCGCCTCGGTGTAGACGGTGGCCGGGTCGTCGACCAGGTGGCAGCGACCGCCGTAGAACTCGATGAGGTCGATCTTCTCCTGGGTGGTGGTACTGGGGATCACGGCGACGAACGGCAGCCCCAGCATCCGTGCGAAATACGCCTCGGACACGGCCGTCGATCCGCTGGAGGACTCGACGATCGTGGTGCCCTCGACGATCCAGCCGTTGCACAGCCCGTACAGGAACAGTGAGCGCGCCAGTCGGTGCTTGAGGCTGCCGGTGGGATGCGTGGACTCGTCCTTCAGGTACAGCTCGATGCCCCACTGCTCGGGCAGCGGCACCGTCAACAGGTGCGTGTCGGAGGACCTGTTCGCGTCGGCTTCGACCCGGCGCACCGCCTCGCTCACCCACGCCCGCGTGGCGTGCGCCTGCTGAAGATCGTGCATCGTCGCTCCCTTCGCTCTCGCGAGCCTATCCGCTCGACCCCGGCTGTGCCGATACGATCCGACCGTGACAGACTCCGCCGACGACCCGCGGCTGCAGCGCGTCTACTCGTCCGAACGGGCCAAGGCGTTCATCGACGCCGTGGTCGCGATCGCGATGACGCTGCTGATCCTGCCGCTGATGGAGAGCGTCGGCGACGCCGACCCTGCCGCCGGCACCATCACGTGGCTGGCCGAGCACCAGTGGCAGCTGATCAGCTTCGTGCTGAGTTTCGCCGTGATCGCGAGCTTCTGGGTCAACCAGCACCACCTGTTCGCGCAGGTGCACCGCGTCTCGGGCGGGCTGCTGTGGGTGTGCATCGCGTGGTTGCTGTCGATCGTATGGATGCCGGTGGCCACGGCTCTGATCGGCGTGATGCCCGACGACGATCAGCTGGTGAAGGCCGTCTACATCGGAACGATGATCTGCACGAGCATCCTGGCCCTGGTGCAGCGCCTGGTGCTGTTGCGCCGGCCCGAGCTGCACGAGGTGCCCACCGTCGCGCTGCGACGCGGCATCGCGTTCGACATCGCCATGGCCGTGCTGTTCGCTGCGGCACTCGTGGTCGCCGTGACCGTCGCGGCGGTGAGCTACTACGCGCTGTTCCTGCTGTTTCTCACCGGCCCGCTCGGGCGGCTGCTGGCACGGATGCTGAAGGCCGGGCCCGGCGCACACGACTGACCCGACTGAGCCGTCCGTGCAGGTCGGAGTCAGTGCAACATCGCCGAGAAGAACGAGCCGAAGGTCCCCCACAGCCAGATCACGACGAAGACCCCGACCACCACGAGGCCGACCACGGGTGCGGTCCGGCGCAGCCGACGCCCCTCCGGTGCGACGCCCGGCGGGGGCGTGCGCGCGTGGCCGGGCGCCGCGAACGGCAGCGCCGCCGCCCCCGGATGGGGCGATCTCGGCACCGGCGCGGATCCGGCGGGCACCGAGGCGGCCGCGTCGGCCGGGCCGGCGGCATCCGTCCCCCCGTTGCCGGGTCGCATCGCACCGGCCGAGGTCGTGGCATCCGTCGCCGAATGCCCGTCACGCCAGCGCCCCCACTGCGCGAGCTTGTCGAGGATGGCGCCGACCGTCGCGAACAGCCACGCCCACGTGGCCGGGTCGATGGTGGACAGCGGGCGCGGCGCGTACAGGAACAGCCAGTCGTCGACGATCTCGACGTCGAGCGCGGCGGCGTGGTCGATGAAGCGGGCCATGATGTCGGGGGTGAACAGGTACAGCGCGTCGCGCTCGTAGCCGGTGGGGCAATACAGCGCGAAGTGCTCGTCGAAGTCGCCCTCGAGATGCAGGCGCTGGTTGCGCGCGAACGAGGCGGGCAGGTCCGACCCGAACAGGGTGTTGTTGCCGACGGCATCTAGCACGATGTTCGGCAGCGGCACGTCGAGCTTGACCGCGACGTATCCCCACCGATGCGTCACCTCGTTGCGGCCCGATCCGGTCTTGTAGACGTAGTTGCCGAACTCGACGAACCGCGGCCGCTGCCCGCGCACCAGATCGGACGAACGACGGCTGTGCCCCTGGGTGAAGATCATGCCCGGCAGGGCCGGCTCGTCGACTCCGGGCGTGTAGCTCATGCCGTTCGCGCGCGCGAATCGGTCGAGCCGGTAGGCGCGCACCGCATCGCCCGCGCCGAAGAAACCGCGCACGATGCCGATGGCGCCCGCCACCACGACCGCGCCGAACAGGACCGCGCCGAACCCTCCGCCGACGCTCCCGCCCGCCCGGAAGAACGCCCCGAACACCTGGCCGGCGGTGATCACGAAGAACACCGCGAACACCGCCAACAGCACGGCGCCGAGGATCTTCGGAACGTCGGCGCCCGCCGGCCGCACCCGGTTCCAGAACGCGCGCGCGGCGCGTTTGTCGACCGGCTCGGTGAGCGGCGACGGGTCGAAGGATGCCACGGCCTGGCTCATCGGTTCTCCTCATCTGCGTCCCACGACAGGTCGGCGTCGGCGGGGACGGATGCCGCCTCCAGTGCCGGATCGGCCACGATCGCGTCGATCAGCTCGGTCGAACCGGCCACGATCGTCGAGTCCCAGTCGATCTCGCTGACCATCACCCAGGCGTGGTCGTCGGGCCAGACCAGGTTCGGCGGGCGGGACGACGGCGGGAATCCGTGCTCTTCGGCCGGCAGATCGCGCCACGGCACGTCCAGCACCCATGCCGGGTCGGTGAACGCCGAGATCCCGCCGCGGAACAGCACGTACGACCGGTTCGGCAGTTCCAGGCGCGGTCCGCGTGAGATCTCATCGGAGAGGATGCCGGGGCGCCAGGTCGCCTTGCGGAAGGGGTTGTTGAAGACGTCCTTGAGCGAGCGGTACAGGATGGCCTCGGTCCGTGCCTGTCCGGGGGAGTCCGGCGCGCCACCGACGTAGCGCCTGGGCATACCGGGCTCGGGGAAGAAGAAGCCATGCGGCTGGTCCACGTGCATGCCGCCGACCAGGTCGCCCCAGCCCTCCCAGATCGCGATGCACCCGGCATCCGGCGTCGTCGTCGCTTCGGCCAGCAGCGCCGCCAGCGTCGCGAGGGGCTGCGGGTCGAGGGCGCCCAGTTCCGGGTCGAGGTAGCGCCAGCCGTCGCTGTCGGGGGAGAAGTCCTCGTTCTCGACGATGACTCCGGGCGCCACCAGGTGCGTCCACTGCGCGAGCGGGTGCATCGTCGTGCCCATCGCGGCGGCGGTCTGCGCCCAGGTCACCGGTTCGGTGATGGTCTTCGGATTCGCGCGGTGGAAGGCATCCCATTCTCTCCGGTGGGCATCGAACGGCAGCGCAGGCCATGGCCGCCCCTCTGGGCGCTCCCGTGCTGCGGGGTGGAACACGCGCGCGTACGCCTCGAACCCGCGCGGCACGACGTCGTGCATCGTGTATGCCCATGGGGCGTCGAGCCGTTCGCGCAGCCAGTCGCCGGTCGCGACATCCGCCGTCCACTCCATGAGGCCACGCTACCGGGGGCCCCGCGCCGTGGCATCCCGGACACAGGGACCGAACGTGACGCCCGAACACACCGAACGTGACGCCCGAACACAGGGACCGAACGTGACACTCGAACACAGGGCCCGAACGTGACCCCCGAACCCAGGACTCGAACGTGACACCCGAACACAACGGCGGGGATTTTCGGCGACACGCCGTGCGAACCGCGCGACACGCCGCACCGCGGTGAGAATCCCCGCAGTTGTGCACCGCGGGTGCCGGGGTGGGCCGGGTGACCGGATGCCAGGTGCCGGATGTCGCGGGCAGATGCCAGGGGCCGGATGCCGGGGCCGGATGCCAGGTGTCGGATGCCAGGTGTCGGGTGCCGGGGCCGGGTGCCACGCCGCGGCGGAGGATGACGAGGTACGCGTGGGCCGTGGCATCCGATACACTGTGAAGGTTGTCCGGCGCAATCTGCGTCCGGACGACGTGCACCACACCCTCCTGCCCGTGGGAAATGCCTGCGAGCCGTTCTAGTCCGAAGGAGGTGGGTTAGTGACGCACCAGTACGAACTCATGGTCATTTTCAACCCTGAGATCGATGAGCGCCAGGTGCCGACGCACCTGGACAAGTTCCTCAAGGTCATCACCGACGCCAAGGGGACGATCGACAGCATCGACATCTGGGGCCGCCGCCGTCTGGCGTACGAGATCCAGAAGAAGTCCGAGGGCATCTACGCCGTGGTGAACTTCACCGCGACCAGTGAGGCCACCCAGGAGCTCGATCGCCAGCTCAAGCTCAGCGAGCTGATCATGCGCACCAAGGTTCTGCGTGCCGAGGAGGCGATCGCCCTGGTCGCCGCCGAGAAGCAGCGCTCCGAGGCGAAGGCCGCCCGCAAGGCGGCCGCTCCCGCGAAGGCGTAACGACGATGGCCGGCGAGACGATCATCACCGTCGTGGGAAACCTCACGGCAGACCCCGAGCTGCGCTACACGCAGTCCGGCCTGCCCGTCGCGAACTTCACGATCGCGTCGACGCCGCGTACCTTCGACCGTCAGGCGAACGAGTGGAAGGACGGCGAGGCGCTGTTCTTGCGCGCGAGCGTCTGGCGCGACTTCGCCGAGCACGTCGCCGGGTCGCTGACCAAGGGCATGCGCGTCATCGCGTCGGGGCGCCTCAAGCAGCGCTCGTACCAGGACCGCGAGGGCAACAACCGCACCGCGATCGAGCTGGAGGTCGACGAGATCGGCCCCTCGCTGCGCTACGCGACCGCCCAGGTCACCCGCGCGGCCTCGTCCGGCGGCTCTGCCGGTGGCTCCGGCGGCCAGCGCCCGCAGCAGGTCTCGGAGGAGCCGTGGGCGACCCCCGGCTCGTCCGGCGGCGGCGACGCATGGTCGACCCCCGGGTCCTACGGCGACGACACGCCGTTCTGACGCCGGGCATCCGGTCGTCGAGCGCCCGGAGGGCGCGAGTCGAGACGTGCATGGGTGACCAGAACGCCCGGGCCGAGGCATCCCACACAAGAACTCATCTGATCTAAGGAAACAACATGGCTGGAAAGTCGAGCGGCGACCGCCGCAAGCCGCGGAAGGGCGCGAAGAACGCCGCCCCCGCGAAGTCGATCCGGGTCGGCGTCATCGATTACAAGGATGTCGCCACCCTTCGCAAGTTCATCTCGGAGCGCGGCAAGATCCGTGCCCGTCGTATCACCGGTGTCTCCGTGCAGGAGCAGCGCCTCATCGCCCGCGCCATCAAGAACGCGCGCGAGATGGCGCTCCTGCCCTACGCCGGCGCCGGCCGCTAAGGAGCACCGCAATGGCAAAGCTGATTCTCACGAATGAGGTCGCCGGGCTCGGAAGCGCCGGCGACGTGGTCGAGGTCAAGAACGGGTACGCCCGCAACTACCTCATCCCGCAGGGCTTCGCGGTGACGTGGACCCGTGGCGGCGAGAAGCAGGTGGCGTCGATCCGCGCCGCCCGCGAGGCGCGCGCGATCCACGCGCACGAAGACGCCGTGGCCCTCAAGGAGGCCCTGGAGTCGAACAAGGTCCGGCTCACCGTCAAGGCCGGTGCCGAGGGGCGCCTGTTCGGCTCGGTGAAGACCGGCGACATCGCCGACGCCGTCAAGGCCGCGGGCCTGGGCGAGCTCGACAAGCGCAAGATCCACATCACCTCGCCGATCAAGGCTGTCGGTGAGCACGAGGCGACCGTTCGTCTGCGCGACGAGCTGACCGCCGTGATCACGCTGCAGGTGGTCGCCGCCAAGTAAGGCAGCACCGTCGTCACAGCGGCCGTCGACCTTCGGGTCGGCGGCCGCTGCGTATGTGCGGGCGGCCGGGTGGTGAGGGCGGCCGAGTGGTGCGGGCGGGCGCGGTGGATGCCGCGGGCGGCGGGACATGGGATGTACCGTCCGCGGCATCCGAGGTGCGGCGTTGCGGGCGGGCGCGCTGGGGACGGCGCCCGCTCGCGGGGATCACGCCGCGCGACGCCTCAGCACGGGGACCATGCCGAGGGCGATGAGGACCAGGCCGAGCAGCAGCACACCGAACGGCACGGTGCCTCCCGTGTACGCCAGCTGTCCGTCCGCGGCTGCGGTGACAGCGACGGCGGCCGGGGCCGGCGCGGTTCCGGTCGGCGTCGCGCCGGTGGGCGTGGTGCCGGGCTGGTCGGTGCCGGTGGGCGTCGTGCCGGGTTCGTGCGTGCCGGGGGTGCCGGGCTGGTCGGTTCCGGGGGTACCCGGTTCGTCGGTGCCGGGGGTACCCGGTTCGTCCGTGCCCGGAGTGCCGGGTTCGTCGGTGCCGGGGTTGCCGGGCTCGTTGGTGCCGGGGTTGCCGGGCTCGTCCGTCCCCGGGGTGCCGGGTTCGTCGGTGCCCGGGGTACCCGGGGTCTCGGTCGTGGCGTCACCGATCACCGAGACGGCGTCCCCGCCGATCGTGACGGGAGCGGTCACCGGCAGCACGATCTGCGTGCCGCCGAGGATCCCTCCGATCCCGCTGGTGTCGATCACGCCCGGCGTGCCGCCCGACGTCACCGGCACGGTGCCGGACGACCCGGTCGACGTGCTGTCGCCGATGACCGAGATGGCGTCGCCGGTGGCGGTGACGGGTGCGGTGATCGGGGCGACGACTTGGGTGCCGCCGAGGATGCCGTCGTCACCGCTGGTGGTAGCGGCGGGGCCCGTCGTCGCCGGGCCGGCGGCCGGGGCGGTGGTGGCGGGCGTCGTGGTTCCGGTCGACGTGCTGTCGCCGAGCACCGAGATGGCGTCGCCGCCGACGGTGACCGGTGCGGTGATCGGGGCGACGACCTGGGTCCCGCCGAGGATGCCGTCGTCACCGCTGGTGGTAGCGGCGGGGCCGGTCGCTGCCGGGCCGGTGGCCGGGGCGGTGGTGCCGGGCGTCGCGGTTCCGGTCGAGGTGCTGTCGCCGAGCACCGAGACGGCGTTGCCGTCCACGGTGACCGGTGCGGTGATCGGGGCGACGACCTGGGTGCCGCCGGCGATCGCGTCGGTGCCGGAGGTGCTCGCCGCCGGGCTGGTGGCCGCCGGGCTGGTGGCCGCCGGGATGGTGGTGGCATCCGTGCCCTGTGCCGATGTGGTGGCGTGCTGCGACGTGCTGTCGCCGAGCACCGAGACGGCGTCGCCGCCGACGGTGACCGGTGCGGTGATCGGGGCGACGACCTGGGTGCCGCCGGCGATCGCGTCGGTGCCGGAGGTGCTCGCAGCCGGGCTGGTGGCCGCCGGGGTGGTGGTGGCATCCGTGCCCTGTGCCGATGTGGTGGCGTGCTGCGACGTGCTGTCGCCGAGCACCGAGACGGCGTCGCCGCCGACGGTGACCGGTGCGGTGATCGGGGCGACGACCTGGGTGCCGCCGGCGATCGCGTCGGTGCCGGAGGTGCTCGCCGCGGGGCCGGTGGCCGCCGGTGTGGTGGTGGCATCCGTGCCCTGTGCCGAGGTGGTGGCGTGCTGTGACGTGCTGTCGCCGAGCACCGAGACGGCGTTGCCGCCGACGGTGACCGGTGCATCCACGTGCACGAGCGCCTGGGTGCCGGAGGCCGTTCCTGCGGCGCCGGACGTCGACGCAGCCGGCTGGGACGCCGGAGTGGTCGCCTTCGGCGTCGCGGGCGGCGCCGCCTTGGGTGCTGCGGGCAGCGCCGCCTTGGGCGCCGCGGCCGGCGCGTCGGCGGTGGTCGAGTCGCCCACGGCCGACACTGCCGTGCCGGTGAGGGTGACCGGCAGGTGCACCGAGATGAGAGCCTGCGTCCCCGACCCGGCGCCCCCCTGGCCGGTCGTGGACGCAGACGGCGTGGTGGCCGCGCTCGCGGGAGCGGTGCCCCCGTCGGAGTGCGAGCCCGAGTCGCCCACGAGTGAGATCGCGTTGTCGGTGATGCTCACCGGGGCGTCGATGCTGATGATCCCCTGGGTGCCGGACAGCAGTCCGTCGCCCCCCGAGGTTTCGGCCGCGTTGGCGACCGTGGCGCCGACGAGCGTGATGCCGCCGGCCAGGAGCGTGCCCCACAGGGCGCGCTTGACGAACGTGTGCATGAGAGAGTCCTCCTCGGACTGATCGGAAGGGACGCGCGAAAGCGCGCAGGAACCATGCCGCCTCCAGGGCGGTCGGATCCCCGATCAGTCGGGAGAGACGTCGGTGCCGTACACGGGTGCCGGCGGCGACATCTCGTCGTCCGGCCGTCCTCGGCGCGCCCAGGCACGATGCGCGAGGACCAAACCGACCGCGAGCATCGCGGCCGCCGCGGATCCCGCCCCTGCGGGACCGCTCGAACCCGCCGCGGCCGTGACGCCGGGCAGGGAAGACAGCTGTGGCAACGCGCCGAGTGCGGCCGGCAGCGTCGACGCTGAGGTGATGACCGCGACCGAAGCCGCGGCGGTCAGATGCGATCCGGTCCGTGCCGCGGCCGCCCACCAGGCTGCGAGCGTCGTCGCAGACGGCGCGGCCGAGACGTATGCCGCAGCCCGACTGTCGGTCGTGGGCTGCGCACCCGCGGAGGTGGCCGTGGAACTCGCGGGAGTCGCCGAGGATGGGGCGCCGGGAGCGCCGTCGACAGGAACGCCCGGCGTCGGGCCGGTTTCCGTAGCGGGAGGCGGTACCGGCACGGGTGGAGTATCCACGACGGGGAGGGTGGTGACCGTGGTGACGGTGGAACCGACGATGTCGTCGACGGTGCCTGCGGCGTTCTCGACGATGCCGGTGACGGTGTCGGTCACGTCGGCGACCGTGCCGTTCAGATCGAGCGGGGTGACCACGGCCCCGACCACCGGCAGCTTCTCGACGGTCTTCACGACCGGGGCCACCGCATGTACGACGGGCGTGATCACGGCGACGACGGGTGTGGTCGCCGTCTTGACGATCCCGGTGTCTGCGGCGGTGGTCACGGCCTTCACGACGGGCGTGAGCACCGGCGTGACGACGGCCTTCGCGACCGGCGTGACCACGGCTTTCGCGACCGGCGCGACGACCGCCTTGGCGACCGGCTTGACCACGGCCTTCGCGACGGGCTTGACGACGGTGGTCACGACGGGCGCCGCGGCATCCTTCACCACCGTCTTCGCCGCGTTCGCTGCGGGGCCGGCCGCCGGCGTCTCGTCGGCTTTGACCGCCTTCGTCGCCGTGGCGACGGTATGAGTGACGGTGCGCGCGGTGTGATCGACCGTGTCGAGGGCGGTGTCGGCCGTGTCGCCGACGGCGTTCACGACCGCGCCGACCAGCGATGACAGCCCGTGGTGTCCGGGCGGCTGATCTTGCGGGCCGGTGTCGGCGTGCGCCCCCGGGGCGCCCCAGCCAAGCACGACGGCGAGCACGATCCAAGCGAGCGAGAAGCCCACGCCGATGAGCGCGAGCCACACGGCTCGTCCGAACTTCGACGGAACGTCCACACTCACCCCCCTGAGTCGTGGTCCCCCTGTTGGGGCTGACCATACCCCCGCTCGCCGACACTGTCCATACCCCGACGAGACTCACGAGGGATGCCCGCGAAACGCCCTCGGTGCCTCAGTTGAGATTGCCCGCGAAACGGTGATCGTCGTGGCATGGGAAGTGAGCTGTCGATGGCGACGCGGGTGGAGATCACGGCGAAGTATGCCCGGGCGTATGCGAAGGCGTCGAAGAAGGATCGTGGCCGGTTGCTGGACGAGGTCGTCGCGGTCACGGGCTGGTCGCGGGACAACGCCCGCCGTCGCCTCGCGCTGGCGGTGAAGCCGCGTGCGGTGAACAAGGCCCGTAAGCCGAGGGGCCGGAAGTTCTCGTATGACGCGGTGAAGGTGCTGCAGCGGGTGTGGGCGTGGTCTGGGCATGAGTGCGGCAAGTATCTGGCGGTGTCGATGCCGACGCATCTGGACTCGCTGGAGCGGCACGGCGAGCTCGTTGATGGGAAGGCCAGGTACTGTCCTGAGGTCCGTGCCGAGCTGCTGCAGATGAGTCCGGCAACGATCGACCGGTACCTGGCTCCAGCGCGCGCGAAAGACCCGCTGCGGGGGCTGACCAGCACACGGCCCTCGCCGTTGCTGCGCACCTCGATCACCGTCCGTAACGCCG
>NZ_AULS01000017.1 GCF_000422405.1 Microbacterium luticocti DSM 19459 | reverse complement strand
GCCTCCACGGCGCGGCGACTGGTGATGCACCTGCCCGCGCACTGGCCCTGGGCCACAGCCTGGACGCTGCTATGGGAGACCGCGACCGGGCCACCACGCACCGCGATACCCTGACCACCCAGCCCGCGACGGGCGCGACCGGAAACCAAAGTGGAAAAGCCAGAGCACCGGCTGGCCGACCCCGCACGCCCCCGCAACAAGCCACGCCACCGAAACACGAAAACACGCCCACCAAAACCACGACGGTGGATCAGGGCTCAGGGGGTGGACGACGCCACCATTGGCGCCCTGGTGTCGAAGCTGGATCGTGGAGAGCTTCTAGACTCGCAGCGATCGAGCTCCGAACCGGTCAGCAGCGCGCTGGTGGACGACGGAACAGCGACGCGCTATACCTACCAAGACGGATCCGTCCGGGTGCTCAGCGTGACACAGGCCCAGAAGTCTGGTTCCTCCGGTGGGATCAGTCCGTTGGCTGTCAACACCATCTCGGGGTGCAAGAACGAGAGCGCCTCGAATATCGCCATCTACACCGGGTGTCTGATCAAGTTCGACGATGGGATCACCGTTCTCAAGTTCAAGTCCTCCTACTCGCGCTGGTCCGGTGGTGCGAATGTAAGTGATTGGAACTCTCCCCAAGCGGCGACGGCATACGGAAGCGTGACCTCGCCGAAGTTCACGTTCACTCGCAGGAACTATTCGAGCGGTGCGGGTCCCGCTACTGTTCAGATGCACACCAAGTTCACGAGCTGGAACGGTCTCTCATCCGAAGACATGTATCTCTCGCTGAAAGTGACGCCGTCAAAGGCAACAATCGACAACTACTGATCGATCATCGCGCGGGTGGCGCAGGCACGTGAGGGGCGGTTCATGTGCCTGCGTTGCTTCGTTCTGGGATCGATGTCCTCTCTGGAAGGACCAGACTCCTCCGCTGAGGATGCCGGTCAGGCGGATGTCCACAGGCTGCCCATGTTGGTCGGGAGTGCACGTGTGGGGTCTCAGCCGGGCACCCACGACGGAACCTGTCGTCGCTGACACGGGGATTCTCTCCGCAGCGGACCTTCATGCACTTGAAGACGGCGGGTTCGACTTCATCCTCAGCTCCTGAGCCGGTTCGGCATCCAAGGACCACGCCGAACACGACGTGGCCGTCGCTAACCTCTTCACGGAACGGTTAACCTCGGGCTTTCGTTGTTGATGGCCCGTGGTGTGGTGTCATACACGTGGAAAGTGCTCCTGATCTGGGAGAATTGGGATTGTCTAGAAGCTAGTTCTCTCAGTTCGAGGAGCACCTTCAGGGTGAAGGATACCGGAGCGTTTCCCCGTGTCCATGTGCGGCGGTGTCCGCGATCGGTCATGCGGGCGGTGTGCTGCTGACCGAGACGATCCGTGCGACGGGCCTGGACCGGGCACTGTCCGAAGCGCTGGGGCCGTGGCGGAAACCGATGGCCAAGCACGAGCCGGGCAAGGTTGTCCTCGACCTCGCGGTCACGCTCGCCCTGGGCGGCGACGCGCTCAGCGACATCGCGACCGTCCGCACCGAACCAGGCGTCTACGGTCTGGTCGCGTCGGATCCGACCGTGTCCCGCACGATCACCGCCCTCGCCGCGGACCCGGTGCGTGCCCTGGCCGCGATCGACTCCGCTCGGCGAGCAGCGAGGGAGAGGGCGTGGGTGTTGGCCGACACACACGCACCCGATGCTGCGACCAGTACGGACGCGCCGTTGGTGATCGATCTGGATGCGACGCTGCTGACCGCGCACTCGGAGAAGGAACAGGCGGCTGCGACGTTCAAACGCGGGTTCGGGTTCCATCCGTTGATCGCGTTCGCCGATCACGGCACGTCCGGCACGGGGGAGATGCTCGCGGTCAAACTCCGGCCAGGGAACGCGGGGTCGAACACCGCGGCCGATCACATCGACGTCCTCGAGGACGCGCTGAAGCAACTGCCCGGCGGCGCCTCCCGGCCGGGGAAGAGCGTGCTGATCCGCGCCGACTGTGCTGGTGGGACGAAGGAGTTCGTCACCTGGCTCACCAAGCGCAGGTTGTCGTACTCGGTCGGATACACACTCCCGTTCCACACCCCCGAGCTCTACCGACTCCTCACCAACCACAACGCATGGGAACCCGCGCTCGACGCCGATGGCGATGTCCGTGACGGGGCCGAAGTCGCGGAACTGACCGGGATCCTCGACCTCACGGGCTGGCCGAAAGACATGCGCGTGATCGTCCGCCGAGAACGCCCCCACCCCGGCGCGCAACTCCGGTTCGACGACGTCGACGGATACCGGCTGACCGCGTTCGCCACCAACACCCGCCGCGGGCAACTGCAACGCCTCGAGTTGCGACACCGCCGCCGGGCACGCTGCGAAGACCGCATCCGGCAGGCCAAAGACACCGGGCTGCGCAACCCGCCCCTGCACGGGTTCGACCAGAACCGGATCTGGTGCGCCATCGTCGCCCTCGCCACCGAGATCACCGCATGGGCCGGACTCCTCGCCCACCCGGAACACGAAGCCCGCCGCTGGGAACCCAAACGCCTCCGGCACCGGCTCTTCACGATCCCAGCGACCATCGCCCGCCACGGACGCCGCACGATCCTGCACCTCTCGAACCGGACCCGCTGAGCGACCACCATGCTCGCCGGGATCCACAAGATCCGCACCCTGCCCGCCCCCTCCGGCTAAGACATCAATCCCGCCGACCATCACGACCAAGACCGGAGACCCGCCACTGCAGCGCAACGCGGCCACTGTCGTACCCGCATGCCAAAATCAGCACCACGACCCCGGCAACGACGCCGAACGCGACGACTCAACAGCCCGACGAAAGATCGAGGCTAAGGGGGCGATGGATGTCGCAGCCGGCGGCGACGCGGTCATCCTGCTCGTCGAGTTCACCCCGCCGCGGCACTGAGCCGCAACCCTGGACGCGGCCGGCGGGCACAGACAGGATGGGACCATGCCGTACTAGATTCCCGCGCCGATGCTGGCCAAGTCCGTGCCGAGCATTCCCGACGCCGACAGTGTGCCGGGCGGGCTCAGCTACGAGCCGAAGTGGGACGGCCTTCTTCACTGAGCGAGTCGAGTGCAAATCGCGCACACGTCCACCACCGGCTGATGGGAAGGCGCGGGCCGAGCTGTACCCGGAGCGTAGGCGGCTGAGGCGCACTTCTCACATGAGTGAGAGCAGCGCATCGGGCTTGTCAAGGTGGATGAGGCCGGTGGGTGTTAGGCAGCGAGCTGTAGCTCGTCGGCTGGTGGCTGGTTGACACACGCGGCTGGGCCCCGGTCGAGGGTCTTCGGCCGCTCGTGGCTTGATGCTCGGAACCGTTCGGGGTGAGCGCGGCGAGCCGCCTCGAGCGCGGCGCCACGGCCGCGGTCGATGGGGTCTGCCAAATCGTAGTGGACGTCAGCTGGCGTGTGCATCCCGATCTCGGTGTGCCGGTGCTGGTGAATGTAGGCGTGGATGAACTCGTCCAGGAACTTGCGAGCGTGCGTCAGAGAGACGAATCGGTTGGGGGAGAAGGGCAGGTATTTCGTCGTCTCGAACGGCGCCTCGGAGTACGGGTTGTCGTTACTGACGTGCCGGCGGGAGGTCGAGCGGACAACGCCCAGGTCGGGAGGGAGCGTCTTCACAGTCTTTGAGGTCATTGACAGGCCGTCGTCGGAGTGCGCGATCTCGGGGTGCCGTGCAGGCCGAACGCGTCGATCATCATCTCTTTGACGAGCAGCCCGTCCTCGCAGGAGTGCACGATGGAGCCGATGATGAAGCGGGAGAAGATGTCGATCATCACGTACCCGTCGTAGTAGACACTCGGATGGGGCCGGGCGAGTTTCGTGATGTCCCAGGAGTAGACCTGCCCGGGTCCGGTCGCGATCAGTTCGGGCACGTTGCGAGGCGGGTGCGACGCTTGACGGCGCCGTTCCCAGACCTGTGCGTTCTCGCGCAGCACCCGATACAACGTCGCGACCGAGCCGATGTGCTGGCCGCGTTTGAGGAGGATCGCGTAGACCGGCAACGGCGGCTCGTCGACATATGGGAATCAACCCTCAGGTGATGTCTGCTATGTTGTCGGGACTGTGACACTAGAACAATCAAGCGCAAAACGAGCGCGTTCGTCTCCGGTAGGTGCGGTGCTGGCTGCGTTGGGCTACGTTGTGTCCGCCGTCCTGCTGGGGATGGGTGCCGCTCGACAGGCTTCGCTGTCTGGTGAGCTTCCGGTCTACGACCCGACGCCGTCGGAGATCGAGACTTGGAACACCGGGGGACTGTTTCTTCAGGTTGGCGGAATCGTCCTACTCGTCTGGAGCATCCTCGTCTTGGCTCTCCGGAAGCCCCTTCGCCTGACGATTCGCGCGACCGTTCTGATCATCGTTGGTGGTGTCGTCGCAAGCGGTCTCACGACATTCATCGTCTGGATGATCGTTCTGCCGCCGCTCCCTCAGGGGTAGTCGACGGCAGAACAACCTCCTGTGATCTAGACGCGCGTGGGCGACAGGTCCACCTTCTTGCCGGTCACAGCCTGACCCAGTGTGATCCAGGCATTCGTTCCATTACGCTCCGCCATACAGAACGTCTTCTTGGTGTTCGCCGGATCGAGCCAGCAGAGTTTTGCGTAGTACGTTCCGGTGTAGAAGTTCTGCCTACTGGTCCAGGTGCCGGACGTGACGCCGTTGGTGAACTGATAGTTCACGTATGCGGAACTCTTGCCATACCAGCATCCGAACCACGTGAGCGGACAGCCGGTGCTCACGCCGAGCGGAGCGGCGCCCAGACGTGTCTCGGTGAAGGCTGACGTAGGCTGATTCGCATCGATCAGGGACTGCAGCTGTTCTTGAGTCAGCGGGGTGACTGACACGATGTCCCCGCTCGTGGCATCAACTTCGATCTGTTTGCGGTCGTTGGAGTAGAACAGCTTCTTCTCGCTCGGACTCAACGCGTTGGCGTCACCAACGGTTTCCGTGCTGCTTGTGGCTCCTGAACTGTTGTCGGCCACCGCCTCGGCATGCGCCGATGTCGCCAGCAGGGTGCTTGCAACCAGTGCCAGTGCGAAGAGCGCCGAGACAGCTACGCGTTTGTGTTTCATGTGGGGCTCCTTTGTCGGTTGCCAGATTATGGATACCGTACAGGTAATCGGCTGAGTCCCATAGCGTGGATGCTCCTATTGTTGTCAAGCGGCCAGTGGTGGGTTGATTCCTTCCAGGACGGCGGTCGCTCGAGCTTCGAGGTCGGGGTCAGCGCGGGTGCCGATCTCAAGTCGTCGTAGCCGCTGGTGGGGGACGCCGAGAGTGGCGGCGAGGACGCTGATCGGGATGCCGATAGTTTGTCGGCGGTCTCTGAGCTCGCGCCCGGCCGGGTTATTGGTGGCGGGGTTGAGCAGGGCGGCGTAGACCTCGTTCGCGACGTGCCGCTTGAGGCAGCGCATGATGTCGCGGTCGGTGAGCTGCTCTGCGCGGCGCCGTTCGAAGTAGGCCATCGTTCGAGGGCCGCGGTGTCGCATGCGTAGAAGCACGATCCGGTGCAGGGCGGCGTTGGCGTGCCGGTTGCCACCGCGAGAGAGCCGGTGCCGGGTGCGTTGTCCGGACGAGGCGGGGATCGGGGCGACGCCGGCGAGAGCGGCGAAGCTCGCTCGGGTCCCCAGCCGCTCCGGGTTGTCGCCGGCGGTGATAAGGAGCGTCGACGCAGGATGGACTCCGCTCAGAGACAGCAGTGTGGGGTTGACCTGCCGGACGAGCAGCTCAAGCTGTTGTTCGATCTGGTCGATCTCGGCTTGCATCGTGAGGTGCCGGACCGCGAACCGCCGTAGCGTCTGGCGGGCGACGACCTCGGGATCGGGCGACGCGATCGCTCCGGGCCTGGTCTTGGCGAGCGTGGTCACCAGTCGCCGCCCGCTGAGGGCGCGGAACGCCTGTCGCACCAGCTCGGGCGCGGTGATCAGCAGCGCATGGATCTGGTTCATCGCCTGCGCTCGTGCTTTCGCCGCGGAGCGTCGCTCTGCCAGCAAGATCCGCATCGACTCCACTGCTCCGTCACCAGACTTCGGTATCGCGGTGTCGGTGCCGGCGAGGACGGCGACAGCAGCCTGGTGCGCGTCGAGCGGGTCGGACTTGCCTCGACGCCGCGGGGCCTGCCGGTCTTGCCGTGCGACTTCGACGACGATCAGCCCCGCGGCGTTCAGCGCGCGTGAGAGACCAGCCCCGTAGGAGCCGGTGCCCTCCACGCCGACACGGACGCCGTCGTCGTGCGCGCGGAGAAACGCGATGGCCTGGGCGTAGCCGTGGTCGTCGGCCCGGAACTCTCGGTCGGCGACAGGTCCGCCGACGTGATCCAGGATCGCTATGTGATGCGTGTTCTTGTGCGTGTCGACGCCGGCGACCCAGCTCGACCGCTGGAGACAGCGGGTTGGGCACCGGCGGGTCGAGTGTCATGCTCGTCATTGACGGCATTCCCTTCCAACGGTGATGAACGTCGCCGCGGATCGGGTGAGTGCAGACAGCACAAAGGTGAGACGACTTCCCGGTCAGGCTCCTATCAAGTCATGTGCCCGTCCGGCCCGCAGCGACCACCGGCGTCGACGGACAGATCCACAAAAAGACAGCCGCGAACGGCGTCCGTGTAATCTCGGGTCACGCCGGCATCGGAGCCGAATCCATCATCTCTGTGTCAATTCCTGCAGGGTCCTCGTCGTCGTTGACGTAGGAGGGCCATCGTGGGATGACCGGTTCCGCCAAGGAACAAGGAAGTGGTCCCATGATGACCCACCACCAGTCTGCCTTGACGACCCTGATCGGCGAAGTCCGCGTCGATCCTGGCCTGACCCTACGCGGACGTGTTCCGGCGAATGCTGCAGGCCGGCCTGCAGGGCCTGATCAACGCGGAAGCGACCGTGAGGATCAGTGAAGCCCCGCACGAGCGCACCCCGGGGCGCACCAACGCCGCAAGGGAACCCGTCCCAAGACTCTGAGCAGTCGATGGCGGTTGCCTGCTGCTCAACGACGATTCCTCGATAGCGATTCAGAAGATGCTATGTGGGCGCTGGACATTTGCTGAGTTTAGTGGTTCGATGAACTTCACTTCGATGAGTTGCTTCGGAAGGTAGAACAGTGCGAAAGATGAAGCCCATCAGTATGGCGGCATCGGCCGTCGTGGTCGCTGCGGTGCTGGCCGCGGGAGCCCCGGCGCTTGCGTCCGAGACCACAGGCGACGACCCCTCAGTTGTCGACCAGCTCGCACATGCGGCACCAGAGCTGGCTGCGGTGATGGCCGCGCCGTCGGACACGTCGAGCAAGGTCGGAGAGGTCACAGCGACGGTGTCTGACGACACCATTGCGATCACCTCTGACAGCGGTATGTTCACAACGACGGCACCCGATGCGGCTGCGGGCAGCACCATCCAGTCCGTTCTGCTGGATGAGGCTTCAGCTCTCTTCGCGATCAGTCTCGAGAACGAGACCGCCCCGCGTGCGTATGACTTCGCCGTCGACCTTCCGACGGGAGCGGAGGCCACAATCACTGAGAGCGGCGCCGTCGTGTATGCAATGCCCGATGGCGAGTTCCTCGGCGGCGTGGCCAGCCCCTGGGCGAAGGACGCCGCGGGGAAGACCATCCCCACGTGGTATACGTTCGCCGACGGGGTCCTCACGCAACACGTCGATCTGGACAGCGTCACCGACATCACGTATCCGGTCATTGCAGACCCGCTGAACGGCAAGTGGCTCGTCGCGGCGGCCTGGGTCACATATCAGTCCAACTCATCGAAATACGTCGTGAACGCGCAGCCCACTGCGTTTGGCCGCGACGTCCTCGGGATCGCCTATCTGAACCAGCACACCGCCGATCTCAAGGCTCGACTGGGCACGCTTGCCAACAAAGTCACCTCGACGATCAACAACCAGTTCCACTGCCATGTGCAGTTTAACTACATCGGCGGGGGCGCAACTTACAACATGGAGTCCTGGCGCAAAGACATCCCCTGGTGGTGGCCCGAGATGGTCGCATCGAAGTGCAACCCCTAAGCGCTAGCGGGATGATCGTCTAGACCGCACCACGGAGCCCCGCCGATCTCATCCGACATGGCCTTGCTCACCTTTGAGCGTTCGACCAGTGGCCGCTCCTTCCTTGAATGCCTGCCTCCTTATCATCAGACCTCCCTTTCGACGCAGTCGGATCGCACGTCGGCGTGCAAAGAGCGCGACGACCGCGGCGGCAGCCGCGAAGACCAGAGCGAGCAGCGCCCACAATTCAAAGGGCGCCGTGATCAGTACGGCCAGCGAGCAGGCGATGAGGGCGACAGAGCCCCACGTCAGCCAAACGACGGCGTCGTCCGTACGGTCTTCGCTCTGCGTTATTACCGGTGATTCATGAAACTCCGAAGGCACGTTCACACGCTACCGGCACCGTGGGAGGCCGTCCACGGACCGGCTTGATGGCGATGGATGCCGCGGCCGGCGGCGACGCGGTCATCCTGCTCGTCGAGTTCACCCCGCCGCGGCACTGAGCTGCAACCCTGGACGCGGCCGGCGGGCACAGACAGGATGGGACCATGCCGTACCAGATCCCCGCGCCGATGCTGGCCAAGTCCGTGCCGAGCATTCCCGACTCCGACAGTGTGCCGGGCGGGCTCAGCTACGAGCCGAAGTGGGACGGCTTCCGTGGCCTGGTGTCATGGGACGGCGAGAACGTCGAGATCGGCAGTCGGGGAGCCAAGCCGCTGACGCGCTACTTTCCCGAGCTCGTCGAGGCGTTCCGCACGTTGCTGCCCGAGCCCTGCCTGCTCGACGGTGAGATCGCGGTGCCCACCGGGGAGGACGGCCACCGACACCTCGATTGGGAGGCGTTGAGCCAGCGCATCCACCCCGCGGCATCCCGTGTCGCCAAGCTCGCCGCCGAGACCCCCGCGATGTTCATCGCGTACGACCTGCTCGCGCGTGGCGACCGTGATCTGCAGGGCGAGCCGTTCCGCACCCGCCGCACCGTGCTCGAAGAGCTGGTCGGCGGGCTGCCGCATCCCATTCATCTGACCCGCACCACCGGCGATACCGCGATCGCCCGCCGCTGGCTCGACGAGTTCGAGGGTGCGGGTCTGGACGGGGTGGTGGCCAAGCCGCTCGCCGAGCCGTACACGCCGAACAAGCGCACGATGTTCAAGATCAAGCATGTGCGCACCGTCGACGTGGTCGCCATCGGATACCGCGTGCACAAGTCGGGCAGCGGCGTCGGGTCGCTGTTGCTCGGCCTGTACGACGCGAGCGGGCGGCTGCACAACGTCGGAGCCGTCTCGGCGTTCAGCAACGCCCGCCGGCTGCAGCTCGTCGATGAGCTCGAGCCTGTGGTCGAGAGGGATGCCTCGGGCTCTGCCGTCACCGGATCCACCGACACGTCACGGTTCAGTGCCGGCAAGGACGTGTCGTTCGTACGGCTGCGGCCCGAGCGGGTGCTCGAGGTGCGTTACGACCAGCTCGAGGGGGATCGGTTCCGGCACACCGTGCAGTTCGAGCGGTGGCGACCCGACCGGGAACCCGAGTCTTGCCGGTTCGACCAGCTCGAAACGGTGGCCTCGTTCGACGTCGACCGCGTTCTGCAGTAGCCGGCCCGCCTCCCCGCCCGCGGTGCGTGCGGGCTCCTTTCGGGGCGGGAGGAACGGCGGCACAGGGTACAGATTGCGGACACGGGCAGTGTCGCGGTGTATACGTGACTGCCACAACCGGATCAACACGTGACGCCGTCCGATCGGCTCCAGATGCCCGACACCAGAAGCCCGGTTGGTGATTGATCCGAGGAGACGAGCCGGACCAGGAGCATCTGAACGTCCGGCCTGCTCGGGTCGACGAGTGAGTCTCCGGCTTCGTTGCGCACGTCGACGTGCGATACGTCTTGGCAGACGTCGATCGCCAGCTTCGATAGTCGCTCATCGGCCTCGCGCGATTCGACCGTCATGATGACGGCGTCTCCGGTCTTCACCGCATGCTTCGAGTACAGCTCGGGGAAGGTCTTCTTATCAGCAGCAAGCGCGTCGCCGGTCGCCCACTTGTAGACATCCTCGAACGTTGCGGGATCACGAGTGTCGGCAGCGTTGGCCGCGTCGACATAAGCCCGATATGTGTCCTCCGCCGCCCTGTACGCGTCGGCCTCGCTGGTGAAGCCCGGAGTCGGAGTCGGAGTCGGAGTCGGGTTCGGGTTCGGTGCCGGTTGCGCCGCGCAGCCGGCCAACACCGCGAGCATGAGTACCGTGGCGGCCACGATCGCACGACGAGACATGCACGCCACCGTAGCGAGAACCACGCACACACCGTCAGAGTTATCCACAGCCGTCGGCGGCGTGGGAACACACTCGCTCAGTTCGGACAGGCGTCACAGAGTCGGAGAGGCATGGAACGGCGTGGCGTGGTCGACAGCCAGGGCCGGCGGGTTTCGGCAGCGAATGCCAGACTGGCTCCAGTGATCGCGAACACCGCCGGCGCCCTCAACACTGAGGATCACCCTCTCGTGCCCCGATTCCTCGGACAGCAAGTCCCGTCGGGGATGCCGGGGACTCCTCTATGGCGACGGTTGTACTGTGCACGTCCGGGCGATCAGGGTCAACAAGGGAGTTGCCGTCGGCGTCGAAGACCTCGATTTCGGAGACATCGAGACAGACGCTCAGCTTGACGACCAGGGGCGACAGGGTGACCGACGCAGGTTCCATCACGGTGATGTGTGATTCCCCTGAGATTCGGACACCATCGGCGTGATCCTGGCTTAGAGCCTTCTTGTCGGCAGCGAGTGCATCGCCGGTCTCCAACCGATATATCTCTTCCAGCGTTGCGGGTTTTGACGGGTCCAGGCGATTGAATGCGTCGACGTATACCCGGTACGTGTCCTCCGCGGCCTTGTACGCGTCGGCTTCGCTGGTGAAGCGCGGACTCGGGGTCGGGCTCGACTTGGGCTGCGGGGGCTGCGGTGTGCAGCCGGTCAGCACCGCGAGCACGAGCACCGCGGTGGCCACGATCGTACGGCGAGGCATGCAGGCCACCGTAGCGAGATCCGCCTACACCCCGTCAGAGTTATCCACAGGCCCCGTTTCGCTGGCCCGACGGTGCACTCGCTCGGTCTCGGCGCAGCTCCCCGCGGCACGCCGGGTCAGGCGCGGGGGAGCTCCTGCTGCAGCCGACGGGCGACCTCGGCGGCGGGCATCCGTCGTGGGAAGACGGCCACAACGACATCGTCGGCGGAGGCCGGGGCCGAGGCATCCTCGTCGAGCACCCCGAACCTGCGCATCGCCTCGTCGAGCGCCGCGCGCAGCACCGATGTCCGCACCCGTTGCGACCCGCGGATCAGCCGCCGCAGCACGTGATTGTGTATCGCCGTGACCATCGCCGCGAAGCTCACCGCATCCACCGGGTCGAGCCCGGGCAGCGCCTCGCGCAGGTACTCGTCGAACAGCCGCTCGTACCGGAACACGGTGACGATCTCGCGCTCGCGCAGCGCCGGCACCTGCCGCACTACGGCGTACCGGCGCCGCGCCAGGTCGGGATCGGCCGCGAAGTGCCGGAACACCTCGATCGAGGCATCCCGCACCGCCACCCACGGATTCGCGTGCGGCCTGGCCAGGTAGTCGCGTAGCATCTCGAGCAGCAGTTCGTGGTCGGCGAAGACGACGTCGTCTTTGCCGCCGAACTGCCGAAAGAACGTCGACCGCGAGACCCCCGCGGCCTGGGCGATCTGCTCGACCGAGGTCGCCTCGAAACCCTGTCGGTCGAACAGGTCGAGCGCGGCGGCCATCACGACGGTGCGTGCAGGCGTCGCGGATGTTGACGTGGGCATAGTCAGAGAGTAGTCGCGGGATGCCGCGGGGCATCGGCTCGCGCACGGCGAAACCGTGCACAACCCCGGGTACGGGCCGCACGGGGGCTCTCAGGCGCGGGTAGTAGGCTGGGGGATCGGTCGATTTCTCTCGACATCGAGACGTTTTTTCGCCTCGTCACCCACATTCGTCCCAACGAAGGATTGCACGTGGATCTCTACGAGTACCAGGCACGAGACCTGTTCGAACAGTACGGAGTGCCGGTGCTCGCCGGCATCGTCGCCGACACCCCCGACGAGGTCAAGGCTGCGGCCGAGAAGCTCGGCGGCGTCGTGGTCGTCAAGGCGCAGGTCAAGACCGGAGGCCGCGGCAAGGCCGGCGGCGTCAAGGTCGCCAAGAACCCCGACGAGGCGTACGAGGCGGCGAAGGCGATCCTCGGCCTCGACATCAAGGGTCACATCGTCAAGCGCGTGATGGTCGCGGCCGGTGCCCGCATCGCCCGTGAGTTCTACTTCTCGGTGCTGCTGGACCGTGCCAACCGCTCCTACCTGTCGCTGTGCTCGGTCGAGGGCGGCATGGAGATCGAGCAGCTCGCCGTCGAGAAGCCCGAGGCGCTCGCCCGCGTCGAGGTCGACCCGCTGACCGGCATCGACCAGGCCAAGGCGCTCGAGATCGCGAAGGCCGCGAACTTCGACGACGACCTCGCCCCGAAGGTGGCCGACGTCTTCGTCAAGCTCTTCGACGTGTACAAGGGCGAGGACGCCACCCTGGTCGAGGTGAACCCGCTCGTGCAGACCGAAGACGGCGACATCATCGCACTCGACGGCAAGGTCACCCTCGACGACAACGCGGCGTTCCGCCACCCGAACCACGAGGCCCTTGAAGACACCTCGGCCACCGATCCGCTCGAGGCCAAGGCCAAGGCGCACGACCTGAACTACGTCAAGCTCGACGGCCAGGTCGGCATCATCGGCAACGGCGCGGGCCTGGTCATGTCGACGCTGGATGTCGTCGCCTACGCCGGCGAGAAGCACGGCGGCGTGAAGCCCGCGAACTTCCTCGACATCGGCGGCGGCGCCTCGGCCACGGTGATGGCGGCAGGCCTCGACGTCATCCTGAACGACCCGCAGGTCAAGAGCGTGTTCGTGAACGTCTTCGGCGGCATCACCTCGTGCGTGGCCGTCGCTGAGGGCATCGTCAAGGCGCTCGAGATCCTCGGCGACGAGGCCAACAAGCCGCTGGTCGTGCGCCTGGACGGCAACCAGGTCGACGAGGGCCGTGCGATCCTCGCCGGTGCCGACCACCCGCTCGTGACCCTGGCCGCCGGCATGGACGAGGGCGCCGACAAGGCCGCCGAGCTCGCGAACGCCTGAGCCGAAGCATCCGGATAAGGACTTAAAGAAATGTCGATCTACCTCAACAAGGACTCCAAGGTCATCGTCCAGGGCATCACCGGCGGCGAGGGAACCAAGCACACCGCGCTCATGCTCAAGGCCGGCACCAACGTGGTCGGCGGCGTGAACGCCCGCAAGGCCGGCACCACGGTCTCGCACGTCGACAAGGACGGCAACCCGGTCGAGCTGCCGGTGTTCGGTTCGGTCGCAGAAGCCATCGAGAAGACCGGTGCCGATGTGTCGATCGCGTTCGTGCCGCCCGCGTTCACCAAGGACGCCATGGTCGAAGCCATCGACACCGAGATCCCGCTGCTCGTGGTGATCACCGAGGGCGTGCCGGTCGGCGACACCGCCGAGGCCTGGGCGTACGCCCAGAGCAAGGGCAACAAGACCCGCATCATCGGCCCGAACTGCCCCGGCATCATCACCCCCGGCGAGTCGCTGGTGGGCATCACCCCGGCCAACATCACCGGCAAGGGCCCGATCGGCCTGGTCTCGAAGTCGGGCACCCTGACCTACCAGATGATGTTCGAGCTGCGTGACCTGGGCTTCTCGACCGCCATCGGCATCGGCGGCGACCCGGTGATCGGCACCACGCACATCGACGCGCTCGCCGCCTTCGAGGCCGACCCCGAGACCAAGGCGATCGTCATGATCGGCGAGATCGGCGGCGACGCCGAGGAGCGCGCGGCCGAGTTCATCAAGGCCAACGTGACCAAGCCCGTCGTCGGCTACGTCGCCGGGTTCACCGCGCCCGAGGGCAAGACGATGGGCCACGCCGGCGCGATCGTCTCGGGCTCGGCCGGTACCGCCCAGGCGAAGAAGGAGGCCCTCGAGGCCGCCGGCGTCAAGGTCGGCAAGACCCCGAGCGAGACCGCCGCGCTGATGCGCGAGATCATCACCGCGCTCTGAGGCACGCGCGCCGCGGGCGCACGCATTGAACCGCCGTCCCGACCCGGGTCTTCTCCCGCGTCGGGGCGGCGGTTCGCATTCCCACAGGGGCGGATGCCTCGACCCGCGCGGGCGCGGAGGCCGAGGCGTCCGCCCCTTCGTCATGCCGGACATGCGGGGCGGGTCGGGGTTCCGGGCCGGGTGCGGGCGATGGATGCCGCGAGAATCGCGATCTCGCCTGAGAATCGCTGCGACGCGGCGATTCTCGACCGGGATGCCGATTCTCGTGGGAAACGTCGGCGCCGGCAGATCCACCGCGCGGTACCGTGAAGACATGCCACTGACCGGAGAGTACAAGCCGAGCACCGCCGAATGGGCGCGCACGCAGGCCGAGACGTACGAAGCCACCGGCGGCGCCGAAGCCGCCGACATGCGCGGCAAGCCGATCATCGTGCTGACCACCGTCGGCGCGAAGACCGGGGCGCTGCGCAAGACCGCCCTGATGCGGGTCGAGCACGACGGGCGCTACGCCGTCGTCGCGTCGAAGGGTGGCGCCCCGAAAGAACCCGCGTGGGCGGGCAACATCCGCATGCACCCTCACGTGGAGCTGCAGGACGGCGCCGTCAAGAAGGACTACCGTGCGCACGAGGCGTCCGGCGCCGAGCGTGACGAGTGGTGGGCGCGCGCGGTCGAGGCCTGGCCCGATTACGCCGAGTACCAGAAGAAGACCGACCGCGTCATCGCCGTGTTCGTGCTCGAGCCGATCGAGGGATGACCCGGCCCTCGCCGCCGGTCAGCCCTGATAGCCGATCAGCCAGGTCAGGCCGTATCGGTCGGTGACCACGCCGTCGTGGTCTCCCCACGGCCGCTGCTGCAGCGGATCGACGACCGTGCCGCCCTCGGCCAGGGCCGCGAACCAGTGCCTCAGCTCGGTGGGCTCGGCGGCGCCGAGCAGCGAGAACATCATGCCCTGCACCCGCACGGTCTGCTCGCCCTCGGCGGCGTCGGCCGCGAACAGGATCACGGGGCCGTCGAGCATGCCGTGGGCGACGGCGTCGCCGGGGCCGTCGTCACGGCCGAACTCGGCGTAGGTGTTCACGCCGACCTCGCCGCCGAACACGGAGTGGTAGAACCCGAGCGCCTCGCGGGCGGTGCCGGGGAGGTGCAGATACGGTGCCAGCGCTGTCATCCTCCGACCGTAGCGCCCGGGTCCGACATGCGCATCGCGGGCACGTGCGGCGCACCATGATGGCCCCGGGCAGGTCGCCCGCGCGGGCGATGCTCTTCTGCGGTGTCCGGACCGCGTGCCACGATGGTCGCGGGCACACAGAGCGGGGGACGCCATGGCCGACGACCGGCAGCGCGAGGTCGAGGCGCTGCGCGCCCGCGTCGAAGAGCTCGAGGCGCAGCACCGCCGGCCGGGCGACGGCGAGTCCGGGTCCGATCCGGCGCCCCGCCGCGGCGGATGGGTCCGCAGCATCCTGTCGGCCGTCGCCCTGGTGCTCGCCGCCGTGCTCGTGCCGATCGCGGTGCTCGGCACCTGGGCGCGCACCGAGCTCGTCGACACCGACCGGTTCGTCGCCACCTTCGCCCCGCTCGCCGAGGATCCGGCCGTGCAGGACTTCGTCGCCGACCAGACACTGAGGGCCATCGACGATCACGTCGACATTTCGGGCACCGTCGACTCGGTGTTCGACGGCCTGCAGCGCCTGGGTCTGCCGCCCGCGGCCTCCGCGGCGCTGCGGCTGCTGCGGGGGCCGGTCGAACAGGGGGTGCGGTCGCTCATCGACGACGCTGTGCACCGCGTGGTGGCCTCGCCGGCGTTCGCCGACATCTGGGCGCAGGCGCTGCGACAGACCCACTCCCGCGCGATCGCCGTGCTGCAGGGGCAGTCCGGCACCGGGGTGACGCTGGCGGACGATGGCACCCTGTCGCTGGACCTGGGTGTGATCGTCGACCAGGTCAAGGCGACGCTGCAGCAGAACGGGGTCGGCATCGCGAGCCTGATCCCCGCGATCGACAAGAGGATCCCGCTGGTCACCTCGGATGCGCTCGTGCTGGTGCGCACCGTGTACGGGCTGGCGACGGTGGCCGGGTACTGGCTGCCGTGGCTCGTGCTCGGTCTGCTCGCGGCCGGCCTCGCGCTCGCGCGACGACGGCTGCGGGCGCTGGCATGGACCGGCGCCGGCTTCGCGCTGTCGCTGCTGCTGCTGGCGGCCGGGCTCGGCATCGGACGCCTGTTCTTCGTGGCCGCGGTCAGCCCGACCGTCATGCCCGCGACCACCGCGCGGGTGATCTTCGGGCAGCTCACCGAGATCATGGCGAGTGTCATCGCGGCGCTCGTCGTGGTGTCGGTGATCGTCATGATCGGCGCCTGGCTCGCCGGCGGATCGCGGTCCGCCGGGCACACGCGAGGCCTGTTCGACAGCCTGTTCGGCCACATCCGCGACGTCTTCGACGCGCACGGGTTGAGTACCCGCGGCTTCGGCCGTGCCCTCGACCGTGCACACACCGCGGTGATGCTGGTGATCGTCACCGTCGTCGCGCTCGCGCTCTTCTTCACCCGCCCGATCTCGATCGGCGCGGTCGTGGCCGCCGTGGTGTGGCTGCTGGTCGCCGTCGTGCTCGTCGAGGTGCTGCGCCGGCCCCCGGCGACGGATGCCGCAGAGAGCGCCGCGACCACGGCCGCCGCCCAGCGCGCTGACCTGGCCGCCGTCCAACGTGCCGACGCGGACCCGCGCGCGACGGACCGGGAGGGATGAACGGGTTCGCAACCCCCGGCCGGCGCCCCGCGGGTCACCGCGGTGCGTCGCCGGAACGCTCGATCGCGCGGTCGAGGATGCTCTCGGGAGGCACCATGAAATCGTCGTCCCCTTCGCGCTGGGCGCTCACGATCACGACGCGGTCGTCGAGCGGCGCCAGGATCCGGCGGGTGTACACGTGTGTCGGCTCGTGCTCGACGGCGGTGTAACCGACGGCTTCGGGATGCCCCGTCACGGTGAACCGCGCGTAGTGGTCCGGATGTTCGGCGACGCAGGCGTCGAGTCCGGTGGCCACCTTCGCCACAGCGGCGTCGGGAGACGACAGTCGCCACACCGAGTCACTCACCCACTCGCCGCCGTCGCCGGCGAGCTTGTACGACACAGCGGCGTGCCGATCGCGGTCGTAGTTGGGCGAGGGAGTCATCACCTCGTCGTCCTCGGCATTGTTCACGGCGGAGCAGGACGTCTGTCCTCCCTGGACGTCGAGGAGGACGTCGACGACCCGGGCCGGCTCCGGCAGGTCGCCCTCGGTCAGCGTCCCGCGCGGAGCGGACTCCGCGCATCCGGTGATCGCCAGACATCCGCATACGGCGGCGACGGCGATCATGCAGCGGCGCCCGCCGAGGGCGCCTGTTCGTATTGCGCTCATGCCGCGAATCTACGACATTCGCGTCGCGGAGCGCACAGCATCCGTCGCCGTGCCGTCCGCCGCGTCGTCATCTCCGTCGGCGACGTCCCCGGCGGTTCCCTCTCGCGGACCGACCCGAAGCGACCCGAGCCTGTCCGACCCCCGCCGCCTCAGCCGCCGATGAGCGACTCGAGCGGGCCGCGCGCGAAGTAGACCACGAACCCGACGGCCACGATCCACAGCAGCGGGCTGATCTGCCGGGCCTTGCCCGACAGGCTGCGCACCACGGCCCACGCGATGAACCCGGCACCGATGCCGTTCGCGATCGAGTAGGTGAACGGCATCACCGCGACCGTCACGAACACGGGGATCAACACCGACGTCTCGCTCAGGTCGATGCGCCGGATCTGCGCCATCATCAACGCCCCGACGACGACGAGGGCGGATGCCGCGACCTCGCTGGGAACGATCGAGGTCAGCGGCGTGATGAACATGGCCAGCAGGAACAGCACGCCGGTGACCAGGTTCGCGACCCCCGTCCGGGCGCCCTCGCCGATGCCCGACGCCGACTCGACGAACACCGTGTTCGACGAGCCCGAGGTGCCACCACCGACCACGGCGCCGACACCTTCGATGATCAGCGCGGACTTCAGCCGTGGGAAGTCGCCCTTCTTGTCGGCGAGCCCCGCTTCTTCGGCGAGGCCGGTCATCGTGCCCATGGCGTCGAAGAAGTTCGTGAACACGAGCGTGAACACCAGCATGACGCACGCGATCACACCGATCCGGCCCCAGCTGCCGACGAGGTCGACCTGCCCGACCAGTCCCAGGTCGGGCACGCTGAACCACTGTGCCGGCAGCGCGGGAACCGACATCCCCCACCCACCCGGGTTGTCGTCGCCGCGCGGCCCCAGGTGCCAGATCGCCTCGACGATCATCGACACCACGGTGCCCGACACCAGCGCGATCAACAGCGCGCCCTTGACCTTGCGGGCCATCAGGATGCCCGCCAGCAGCAGCGTGAGCACGAACAGCAGCACCGGCACGGTGGCGATCGACCCGTTCACTCCCAGCCCGACCGGGGGAGACGCGAGCCCGGTCGCGGTGACGAACCCGGCATCCACCAGTCCGATGAACGCGATGAACATGCCGATGCCGACCGTGATCGCGATCTTCAGTTCCATCGGGATCGCCTTCATGATCATGCGGCGAAGCCCGGTCGCGCTCAGCAGCACGATGATCAGACCGTTGATGACCACCAGGCCCATGGCCTCGGGCCAGGTGAGCTGCCCGACGACGCTGACCGCGAGGAACGAGTTGATGCCCAGCCCCGCCGCGAATGCGAACGGCAGCCGGGCGATCAGGCCGAACAGGATCGTCATCAGCCCCGCAGTGAGCGCGGTGACCGCGGCCAGCTGCTGGTTCTGCAGCATGTGACCGGCGACATCCTTGGTGCCGCCCAGGATGATCGGGTTCAGGATGACGATGTAGGCCATCGTCACGAAGGTGACGATGCCACCGCGGATCTCGGTGCCGAGGGTGGACCCGCGCTTGCTGATCTCGAAGAACCGGTCGAACCCGTTCTTGGGCGTCGGGTCCTGCTCGGCGGTGGCGGTGGGGGCAGGGGCTGTGCTCATGTCGGGGGAACCTCCGAAAGAAACTTAGCGTCCCATCGGCGGATTGACAGCATCCATTCAGGAACGACGGTCGATCGCGCCCGCGTGAATGCTGGGGGTCGCGCACGGGCCGGCTCGCGCGCGGGCGATGGATACCACTCCCGCGCGCCCGCGAAGCGCACCGGCCGGTGCCGGATAGTCTCGACTGCGCCCATGCATCGCGTCCTCGTCGCCGTCCTCGCCGCCTTCGACGCCGCCCTGGCGGCCGCCGTCGGCCTCGTCGTCGTGCTCGCACCGCTGACCGTGCTGTGGGTCGCCGCGATGGGGCAGGCCGACTGGCCGGCGCTCTGGCCGGCCACCGGGGCCGTCTGGCAGCTCGGCCACCTGGCCGGGCAGACCGTGCACCTTCCCGACGAGTACCGTGCGGTCGCCGGCATCCCGGAACAGGCCGCCACCTTCGTCGTCTCGCTCGCGCCGCTCGCGCTGACCGCGTTGACGGCGCTGTTCGGGGCCCGCTCCGGTTCGCGGGCCGCCCGTGCCGGGCTGGGCGGTGTCGGCGTCGCCGCCGGCGCCGCGACCTTCGCGGCCATCGCCGCGGTGGTGGCCGTCACCGCGCGCAGCCCGTTCGTGTCGACACCGTTCTGGCAGGCGATCATCGCCCCGACACTGGTGTTCGTCGTACCCGCGGTGCTGGCCGCGGTCGCGGTGCAGTGGCGGGAACGGTCGGGCACCGCAGCCCGGCTGCGCGAGCGCATGCTCGACCTGCCGGGCCTGTGGCCCGAAGCGCCCGCCCTCGTCGTGCGCGGAGCGGTGATCGCACTCGTCGCCCTGACCGGCGCCGGTGCACTCGCCCTGCTGGTCGCGCTCATCGCGCGTGGCGACGAGATCGTGGCCCTCTACCAGGCGGGCAACCTCGACGCGGTCGGCGTCGTGGTGGTCTCTCTCGCCCAGCTCGCATACCTGCCCACGCTGGTGGTGTGGGCGCTGGCGTTCGTGGCCGGTCCGGGTTTCGCGGTCGGCACCGGCACGGCCGTCTCGCCGGCGGGGACCGCGGTCGGTGTCGTGCCGGGTCTTCCCATCCTCGGGGCGCTTCCCGAATCGGTCTCGCCGTGGCTGCTGCTGGTGGTGCTGCTGCCGATCGCCGCAGGCGCCCTGGCGGGTGGGATGCTGCGCGCCCAGGTGCGGGCCCTCACAGCCCAGTCCCAAGTCGGGCTGCGGGCCGCACTGGCCGCCGGTACCGCTGCGCTGGGCGGCGGCGGCGCCGCACTGCTGGCCTGGCTCGCCTCGGGGTCGATCGGTCCCGGTCGGCTCGCGCACACCGGGCCCGAACCCGGCGCGGTGGCGCTCGCGGTCGGCGTCGAACTGTTCGTCGGTGCCGCGGTGCTGCTGCTCGGACCCGAACGTGCCGGCTCGGCCGGGTCGCGGCGCGCGGTCACCGGGGTTGCGGCACCTGTGCCCTCGCACGTCCGAGACGCCGCGGGGGGAGAAACCGGCACCCGCGACGAGGACGAGACCGCCACCCGCGCCCAGGACGAGACCGACACCGGCGCCGCTGTGCCCACGGGCGCACGCACCGGTGACGCGGCGCACGTGCCGTCAGAGGTCCGACACACCGACCGGGCAGAGGCGAGCTCCCGCGACCGGGACGAGACCGGCGCCCGCGACGAGGACGAGACCGACACGGTGCCGATCGACCCGGGATTCCTCGGCGATCGCGACGACTGAGCCGTCCGTGACGCCACCCGGCCCGGAGCGGCGTAAGGCGATGGGTAGACTGGGCGCGTGCTCACGGTCGCCGTCCTCATCTCGGGCACCGGCTCGAACCTGCGGGCCCTGCTCGACGCTGCCGATGACCCCGCATACCCTGCGCGCATCGTCGTGGTCGGCGCCGACCGTGACGCCGACGGCCTCGAACACGCCGAGGCGTTCGGCATCCCGAGCTTCACCGTGCCGTACGCCGCCTACCCGAGCCGCGAGGCCTGGGGCGCCGAACTCGATGCCCAGCTGCGCGTGTGGAACCCCGATCTGATCGTGCTCAGCGGCCTCATGCGCCTGCTGCCGCCGGCCGTGGTGCACGCCTGGGCGCCCCGCATCGTCAACACCCACCCGGCATACCTGCCCGACTTTCCCGGTGCGCACGCCGTGCGCGACGCCCTCGCCGCCGGCGCGCAGCAGACCGGCGCGAGCGTCATCGTCGTCGACGACGGCGTCGACTCCGGCCCCATCCTGGCCCAGGAGCGCGTGCCGGTGCTCCCCGGCGACGACGAGCACACCCTGCACGAGCGCATCAAGCCCGTCGAACGCCGCCTGCTCATCGACGTGGTGCGTCGCGTGGCCACCGGCGAACTCGACCTGGCCGCAGCATCCGCCCCCGCAGGCACGACACCCGACGTGCCGGTGCGGCCCGCGGCATCCACCACCCACCCCTGACCCCCGACGAATCAGGAGACCACATGGCCGGCCCCCGCCACGACCCGTCCCTCTACCGCGATCGGGACGTCGTCCCGATCCGGCGCGCCCTGGTGTCGGTCAGCGACAAGACCGACCTGGTGCCGTTGGCCGAGGCCCTGGCCGCGGCCGGGGTCGAGATCGTGTCGACGGGCTCTACGGCCGCGACGATCCGCGCCGCCGGCTTCGCGGTGACGGATGTCGCGTCGGTGACCGGCTTCCCCGAGATGCTCGACGGGCGGGTCAAGACGCTGCACCCGCACATCCACGGCGGGTTGCTGGCCGACCTGCGGCTGGCCTCGCACGAGCAGCAGCTGGCCGAGCTCGGCATCGCACCGTTCGAGCTGGTCGTGGTGAACCTGTACCCGTTCGTCGAGACGGTCGCCTCGGGGGCGGTCGGTGACGACGTGGTCGAACAGATCGACATCGGCGGCCCCGCCATGGTGCGCGCCTCGGCGAAGAACTACGCGAACGTCGCGGTCGTCGTCTCGCCCGAGTCGTACCCGGCGATCGTCGAGGCACTCGGCACCGGCGGCACCAGCCTCGGCCAGCGCAAGCAGCTCGCCGCGCGCGCGTTCGCCCACACCGCGAACTACGACCGCGCCGTCGCCGCCTGGTTCGCCGAAGAGACCCTGGCCGAGGGTGTCGACCTGCCGCAGCACCTGACCATCAAGGCCGAGCGGATCGCGCCGCTGCGCTACGGCGAGAACGCGCACCAGCGCGCGGCGATCTACTCCCGCGTGGGCGGGCACGGCATCGCCCAGGCCGACCTGCTGCAGGGCAAGCCGATGTCGTACAACAACTACGTCGACGCCGACGCCGCGCTGCGCGCCGCGTTCGACATGGTGCTGCCGGCGGTCGCGATCATCAAGCACGCCAACCCGTGCGGAATCGCGGTGGCCGCCCCCAACGCGCTCGACCCGATCGCCAGCGCCCACCTGCGCGCGCACGAGTGCGACCCGCTGTCGGCGTTCGGCGGCGTCATCGCCGCCAACCGCACCGTCACCTTGAAGATGGCCGAGAACCTGCGCGACATCTTCACCGAGGTCATCGTCGCCCCCGACTTCGAGCCCGAGGCGCTCGAGCTGTTCAAACTCAAGAAGAACCTGCGCGTGCTGCGGCTGCCCGCCGACTGGCAGCAGGAGCGCATGGACGTGCGCCTGGTGTCGGGCGGACTGCTGCTGCAGGACGCCGACCGGTTCCCCGACGACATCGAGTCGGTCGCCGACAACTGGGAGCTCGTCTCGGGCGAACGCCCCGATGCCGACCAGATGCAGAACCTCATCTTCGCGTGGAAGTCGTGCCGTGCCGTCAAGTCGAACGCGATCGTGCTCGCCAAGGGCTCGGCCACCGTCGGCATCGGCATGGGGCAGGTCAACCGGGTCGACTCGTGCCGGCTGGCCGTCGAGCGTGCCGGTGACCGCGCGGCCGGTTCGGTTGCGGCATCCGACGCCTACTTCCCGTTCTCAGACGGCCCGCAGGTGCTGATGGATGCCGGGGTCACGGCGATCGTTCAGCCCGGGGGTTCGGTGCGCGACAACGAGACCGTCGACCTTGCCCGCGAGCGCGGCGTCACGATGTTCTTCACCGGCGAGCGCCACTTCTTCCACTGACGCCGGCGCGACGGTTCAGGCGCTCTCGCGGCCGTACGCCTCGAGCCAGCGCAACCACACCTCGCTGATGGTCGGGTACGCGGGCACGGCGTGCCACAGCCGTTTCAGCGGCACCTCGCCGACCACCGCGATCGTGGCCGCCTGCAGCATCTCGGCGACGTCGGGCCCGGTGAACGTCGCGCCGATCAGCACGCCGCGGTCCTCGTCCACGATGGCGCGGGCCCGACCGGCGTAGTGATCGGCGTGCGTGGCGGCGCCGGCGATGTTCGCGAGGTCGACGTCGAGAACCCGGATGCGGTGGCCCGCGGCCCGGGCCGACGCCTCGGTGGCACCGACCGAGGCCACCTCGGGATCGGTGAACACGACCTGCGGCACCGCGTCGTGATCGGCCGTCGCCGCGTGCCTACCCCAGGGCGCGGCATCCACCCCCTCACCCGCTGCCCTCGCCGCGATGACGTCGCCCGCGGCGCGCGCCTGGTACTTGCCCTGGTGGGTCAAAAGCGCCCGGTGGTTCACATCGCCGACCGCGTACAACCAGTCGACGCCGCGCACCCGCATCGTGTCGTCGACCTCGAGCCAGCCGCCACCGGTCACGCCGGCGGCATCCAGCCCGATGTCATCGGTGCGCGGTGCGCGACCGGTCGCCACGAGCACCTCGCTCGCACGCACCGCGGTGCCGTCGTCGAGCGTGAGCGTCACGTCGCCGTCGGCCTCGCGACGCACGCTCTGCGTGGTCGCGGTGCGGATGACGACGCCGGCCCGCGTGAGCGCGCCGCGCACGGCCTCGGCGGCGAACGGTTCGACGTGTGCGAGCAGGCCCGATCGCACGATCATGGTGACGCGGCTGCCCAGCCCGGCATGGGCGGTCGCCATCTCGCACGCGACGACCCCGCCGCCGATGATCGCGAGGGATTCGGGCACGTCGTGTGCGGAGGTCGCCTCGCGGCTGGTCCACGGCTTCGCCTCGCGCAGGCCGGGGATGTCGGGGATCACGGCCCGTGTGCCGGTGCACACCGCCACGGCGTGGCGGGCGTGCAGGACGCGGGTCGCGCCGTCCGGCCCAGTGACGGTCACCTCGCGCTCGCCGCTGATCCGGCCATGCCCGCGCGCGAGGTCGATCCCGGCGTCACGCAGCCAGTCGACCTGCCCGTCGTCGCTCCAGTCGTGCGCGAGCGCGTCGCGGCGCCGGAACACGCCCGGCACATCGAGCGGGCCGGTCACGGCCTGACGCGCTCCATCCACGTCGCGGGCGGCGCGCACCGCCGCCGACGGACGCAGCAGCCCCTTCGACGGCATGCACGCCCAATACGAGCACTCGCCGCCGACCAGCTCGCTCTCGACGATCACGGCGCTCAGGCCGCCTTGCACCGCGCGGTCCGCGACGTTCTCACCGACGGGTCCGGCGCCCAGCACGATCAGGTCATAGCTGTCCATGCGTTCACGCTATCGGCGGCATCCCGCCCGTGGGGCACCGGCTGGTCCTGCGCGGGCGCCCGGCGATCTGTGAGGCAATGCCCCGCCCGTTCCGGCCCCGGCTGGTCCTGCGTGGACGCCCAGTCATCCGTGAGGTGGCATCCCGCCCGTGGGGCACCGGCTGGTCCTGCGCGGGCGCCCGGCGATCCGTGAGGCGGTGTCCCGCCCGCGCCCGCGCCGGACGAGCGGCTACACGGTGATGTCCGATTTCCGCGAGACCGGATCGGTGGGGCGTGTCAGGCTGGAGTCATGAGCCTGACCGCGATGACCTTCGACGAGCGCTACCGCGCGATCGACGCGCGCGACGCGCGGTTCGACGGGCAGTTCATCACGGCGGTCCGTTCCACCGGCGTGTACTGCCGGCCGAGCTGCCCGGCGCGCACACCGAAGACGGCGAACGTCACGTTCTACGCCACCGCGGCGGCCGCGCACGAGGCGGGGTACCGCGCCTGCAAACGCTGCCTGCCCGACGCCGCACCGGGATCTCCGGAATGGAACATGCGAACGGATGCCGCCGGCCGTGCGATGCGGCTGATCCAGGACGGCGTCATCGAGCGCGAGGGCGTGCCCGGCCTCGCCCGCCGGCTCGGCTACTCGTCCCGGCAGCTCGGCCGCATCCTCACCGCCGAGCTCGGTGCCGGACCGCTCGCGCTTGCCCGCGCGCATCGTGCCCACACCGCACGGATGCTGCTGGTGGGCACCGACCTGCCCGCGGCCGACGTCGCGTTCTCGGCCGGGTTCTCGAGCATCCGTCAGTTCAACGACACCATCCGCGACGTGTTCCGGATGACACCGCTCGAGCTGCGGGCGCGGCGGCACGCGCACGAGGCCCAGGTCGGCGGCGGCATCCGTCTCGTGCTCGCCCACCGCACACCGATCGACCTGCCGGGCCTGTTCGCCTGGATGCGCGCGCGTGCCGTCGAGGGCGTCGAGCAGGCCGATGCCGCCTCGTACGCGCGCACCCTCGCCCTGCCGCACGGTCCGGGATGGATGCGCGTGCACGCCGAGGACGGCGTGCTGCGACTGGACGCCCGCCTGGCCCGCCTGACCGACCTGCCCGCCCTGCTCGCCCGGGCCCGCCGGCTGTTCGACCTCGACGCCGACCCGGTCGGCATCGACGGCGCACTCGCCCGACACCCCGAGCTCGCCCCCCTCGTGACGGCGACGCCCGGCATCCGGGTGCCCGGCGCGGTCGATGCCGGCGAGATGCTCATCCGCGCCATGATCGGCCAGCAGGTGTCGGTGGCCGCCGCGCGCACCGCCCTGACCCGGCTGACCGCCGCGCTCGGCGAACGGCTGCCCGACGGCGGCGTGCTGTTCCCCGACATGGCGACGATCGCCGCCCGCGGCCATGAGGTGCTGCGCGGGCCCGCCGCACGCATCCGCGCAGTCGTCGGCGCCGCCGCCGCGCTCGCGGACGGCACCCTCACCCTCAGTCCCGGCGACGACCCCGTCGCACAGCGGGCGGCACTGCTGGCGCTGCCCGGCATCGGGCCGTGGACGGCCGACTATGTGCGCATGCGCATCACCGGCGACCCCGACGTGTTCCTGCCCGGCGACGTCGCCGCCCGCGCCGGGGCCGCCCGGGCCGGTCTGCCCGCCGATCCGCGGGCGCTCACCGCCTGGGCCGAGCGCACCGCGCCGTGGCGCAGCTACCTGACCGCGCACCTGTGGCGCGCGGCATCCACCCCCGCGAAGGAGACCCCGTGACCGCCCTGACCCAGACCATCGACACGCCCGACGGGCCGTTCACCCTCATCGTCGACGAGGCGGGGTGCGTGCTCGCCTCGGGCTGGACGGCCGACGTCGCCGCGCTGCTCGCCCGCGTGCACCCGAGCCTGCGGCCGGATGATGTCGAGGTGGGCGAGACGGATGCCGCGGCCGCCGTCGACGCCTACTACGACGGCGATCTGACCGCCGTCGACGCGATCGGCGTGCGCCAACACGGCACGCCGCTGCAGCACGACGGCTGGCGCGCGCTGCGTGAGATCGCACCCGGACGACCGCTGAGCTACACGGAGTTCGCCGCCGCGCTCGGCCGGCCCACGGCCGTGCGGGCGGCCGCGTCGATCTGCGCACGCAATGCGCCGGCGCTGTTCGTGCCATGCCATCGTGTGCTGCGCGGTGACGGCTCGATGGGCGGATTCGCGTGGGGCACCGACGTCAAGCGCAGCCTGCTCGCACGCGAGGCCGCCGCATCGCGCTGAGTCCGCTGCGCGAGGTGCAGCTCGCGCGCGTGAGGGAGGTGCAGCCCGCGGGCGTAAGGGGTGGGCGGCACGACGCTCGGCATTGCGTTCACGAAAGGGCACCCCGCTCGCGTGAGGTGCGGGCGCGGAACGGTGTTGCGCACAGCGAACGTTCAGGCTTAGGCTGGAGGGCTGTCGCTCACGCGGCAGCCACGCCCGATCCAAGGAGGAAGCCATGTACCAGGCCGTCAACGACGTCAAGCCGGTCGTCCTCCGCCCGATCGCCGGGCTGGCCGGGCTCGCCGCCGAGGGATAGGTCGCCGCTTCCCCGACCGTCGCGCTCCGTCGAGAGCCGTCGAGACCCGCCCACGACCGGCCGCCGCCCGCGCGGCGCCCTGCACGCCGTATCGCCCGCACCAGGGCGCCTTCCGTCACCCCTCTTCCCACAAGGATCATGACTTCCACGCCTTCACCACGCCGCCTGTCCACTCCCCGCGCCCTGTGGCGCCTCTACCCGTTCGTCAAACCCGTGCTGCCGCGCCTGATCGGCGGGCTGCTCACCGCCCTCGGCGCCGCCGTGATGACCCTCGTCATCCCGCTCGTGCTGCAGGCCGCCGTCGACGGCCCGATCGCCTCCGGCGATTCCGGCCAGATCGTCTGGGCCTGCGTCGGCGTGCTGGTCCTCGGCATCCTCGAAGCCGTCTTCGTGTACGCCCGTCGCGCGTTCGTGCTCACCCCCGGCACCCGCGTCGAGTACGAGATCCGCCAGAACTTCTACGTGCGGCTGCAGCGGCTTCCGGTCGCATTCCACGACAAGTGGCAGTCCGGGCAGCTGCTCAGCCGCATGATGCAGGACATCGGCCGCATCCGCCGGTGGTTGTCGTTCGGGCTCATCCTGCTCGTGGTGAACGTGCTGACGATCGTGCTGGGTGCGCTGCTGCTGTTCCGGTGGCACTGGGCCCTGGGCACCGCGTTCATCATCATCTCCATCCCGCTGTGGTACTTCGGATACCGCTTCGAGCAGACCTACGGTGCGCTCTCGCGCAAGAGCCAGGATCAGGCCGGCGACCTGGCCACCGCGGTGGAGGAGAGCGTGCACGGCATCCGGGTGCTCAAGGCGTTCGGCCGCGGAAAGCACGCGCTGCAGAAGTTCGAACGGCAGGCCGAGAGCCTGCGGGTCACCGAACTGCGCAAGGCCGGCCAGGACGGCCAGCTGTGGTTCTGGCTCGACATCGTGCCGGCCGTCGCGTTCGCGGTCTGCCTGCTGCTGGGCATCTGGCTGGCCAGCCTCGGCCAGCTGAGCGTGGGCGAGCTGTTCGCGTTCTTCGCGATGGCCACGGCGCTGCGGTGGCCGCTCGAGTCGCTCGGGTTCCTGTTCTCGTTCCTCGTCGACACCCGCACCGCCACCGACCGCGTCTTCGAGGTGTTCGACGAGCAGAACACCATCGTCGACCCGGAGCATCCTGCCACCATCGCCGAGCCGCGCGGACGCCTCACGTTCCGGGACGCGCATTTCAGGTATCAGGATGCCGCAGCCGACGAACCGGATCTGCTGGACGGCATCGACCTCGAGCTCGAGCCCGGCGAGACGATGGCGCTGGTCGGGCTCACCGGCTCGGGCAAGACCACGCTGACCACCCTGCCCACGCGGCTGTACGACGTGACCGCGGGAGCGGTGGAGCTGGACGGCGTCGACGTGCGCGACCTGCGACTGGAGGAGCTGCGCCGGCACATCTCGATGGCGTTCGAAGACGCCACGCTGTTCTCGACGACGGTGCGTGAGAACGTGCTGCTCGGCCGTGACGACCTCGACGTCTCGAGCCCCGAGGCGCAGTCCGTGCTCGACGAGGCGCTCGAGATCGCCCAGGCCCACTTCGCCTACGAACTGCCCGAGGGGGTCGACACCCGCGTCGGTGAAGAGGGGCTGAGCCTGTCGGGCGGGCAGCGTCAGCGGCTCGCCCTGGCGCGGGCGGTCGCCGCCAAGCCCGCCGTGCTCGTGCTCGACGACCCGCTGTCGGCACTCGACGTCGACACCGAGGCGCTCGTCGAGGCGGCGCTGCGGCGCGTGCTGGCCACCACGACCGCGCTCATCGTCGCGCACCGCCCGTCCACGGTCGCGCTCGCCGACCGGGTGGCGGTGCTCGAGCACGGTCGCATCACCGCGGTGGGCACCCACAGCGAACTGCTGCGCACCAGCGCCCACTACCGATTCGTGATCTCGAGCCTCGAGGCCGACGATCTGCGTCAGCGAGAGATGGAGGTGAACCTGTGAGCACCGTCACCGGCACCCGCGGTGAAGACCGCAACGATTACACCAAGACCGAGAGCCGGGCCATCCGGCAGCGTTCGGTGCGGCTGCTGTTCTCACTGATGAAGCCGATGCTGCCGCTGGTGATCCTCGGCGCCGTGGTCATCGTGGTCTCGACGCTGCTGCGTGTGGTCGGCCCGACGCTCATCGCCTACGGCATCAACGTGGCGCTGCCGCGGGCGGTGGATGCCGCGGACTGGGCGCCCGCGTTCGGCATCACCGCGCTGTACATCGCCACCGGCGGCCTGGGCGCGGCGCTCATGGGCTGGTTCGTGGTGCTGTCGGCGCGGATCACGCAGACGATCCTGCTCGATCTGCGCACCCGGATCTTCCGGCACACCCAGCGGTTGAGCCTGGAGTTCCACGAGACGTACACGTCGGGCCGGATCATCTCGCGGCAGACCAGCGACCTGGACTCGATCCGCGAACTGCTCGACGGCGGGCTGACCCAGCTGGTGCAGGGCGCGCTGTACGGCGTGTTCACGCTGATCATGCTGTTCCTGCTCGACTGGCGAAGCGGTCTGGTGCTGCTGGCGATGGCGATTCCGCTGGCGGTGCTGATGCGCTGGTTCTACATCGAGTCGCAGCGCGGCTACCGGCGCTCGCGGGTGGTCAGCGCCAAGGTGATCGTGCAGTTCGTCGAGACGATGACCGGCATCCGTGCCGTCAAGGCGTTCCGCAAAGAGAAGCGCAACGACGTCGAGTTCGGCGAGGTGTCGGACGAGTACCGACGCGTCAACCTGAGACTGGTGCGACTGTTCGGCACGTTCGAGCCGGCCCTGATCCTGATCTCGAACGTCACCATGGCCGCCGTGCTGCTGTGGGGGGCGTTCCGCGTCGTCGACGGTGGACTTCTCATCGGGTCGCTCCTGGCCGCCGTGATGTACATCCGCAACTTCTTCAGCCCGCTCGAAGACGTCGCGACGTTCCTGAACTCCTACCAGTCCGCTTCGGCGGCCCTCGAGAAGGTGTCGGGCGTGCTCGAAGAGGAACCGAGCGTGCCCGACCCGGTGAAGCCGGTGGATTTGTGGGAGGCGCGCGGCGGCATCCGCTTCGACGGCGTCGAGTTCTCGTACGGCGCCGGCAAGACGGTGCTGCCCGACTTCACGCTCGACATCCCCGCCGGACAGACCGTGGCGCTGGTCGGCACGACCGGTGCGGGCAAGTCCACCCTCGCCAAGCTGGTGTCGCGGTTCTACGACCCGACGCGCGGCGCCGTGCTGCTGGACGGCGTCGACCTGCGCGAGCTGCACCCGAAAGATCTGCGACGCGCCATCGTCATGGTCACCCAGGAGGCCTACCTGTTCAGCGGCACGGTCGCCGACAACATCGCGCTGGGCAAGCCCGACGCCTCGCTCGACGAGATCCGTGCCGCAGCCCGGGCGGTGGGGGCGGATGCCTTCATCCAGGCGTTGCCGGACGGGTACGACACCGACGTGAACAAGCGCGGCGGCCGCGTGTCGGCGGGGCAGCGGCAGCTGATCTCGTTCGCGCGCGCGTTCCTGGCGAACCCGGCGGTGCTCATCCTGGACGAGGCGACCGCATCGCTCGACATCCCGAGCGAGCGGCAGGTGCAGGAGGCGCTGCAGACGCTGCTGGCCGACCGCACCGCGATCATCATCGCGCACCGGCTGTCGACCGTGGCGATCGCCGACCGGGTGCTGGTGATGGAGCACGGCCGCATCATCGAGGATGACGCCCCCGCCGCGCTGATCGCGGGCACGGGCAAGTTCGCCCAGCTGCACGCCGCCTGGCGCGAGTCGCTGGTCTGAGCGCCACCCCGATCCGCGAGAGACCTCGGCGAGAGAACGAGAACTCCGCGAGAGACCCCGCGAGAGAACGAGAACTCCGCGAAAGAACAACGGACGGACGAGGGTGTGGGGAATACCCGCGCTCTCGTCCGTCAGATGATCTCTCGCGGTGAGGGGTGGGGCCGAGCGCGGTGCGAGGCGTCAGGGTGGCGGGGAGCGCGGCGAGGGGCGGTGGCGAGCGCGGTGAGGCGCGCGTAACGCGTCACGGGTGGTGCCGAGCGCGATGAGGGCGCGCGGCGCGGTGAAGGGGCGCGGCGCGGGAGCACGGCGCGGTGCCGGGTGGTGGCGGGCGCGGGCGAGGCGTCAGAGCTTGATCTCGGCGACGACCTCGCCGTACTCGGTCTCACCCACCGGGGTGAATCCGACGCGCTCGAAGAACTTCGCCGGGCCGCCGCTGCCGGCCTCGTAGATCACGTTCACGTGGTCCATGCCGCGCCTGCGGGCCTCGTCGAGCAACCCCTCGACGGCGAAACGCCCGACGCCGCGGCCCTGCTCGTCGGCATCCACATTGATGCGCCACAGCACCGAGCGGAAGTACTCCTGCGGGAACTCGGGGTCGAAGTTCGCGCTGATGAAGCCCACGACCTCGTCGCCGTCGACCACGACGCGTTGCCACGAGGTGTTCGGATTGACGACCGTCGCGGCGATCCCGTAGCTCACCGGCGAGAGGAACTCCTCTTGCCCCGGCTTCAGTGAGAAGTTGTTGACCGCGACGATCGTCGACGCGGACAGTTCCACCAGTCGCAGGTCACCCATAACGCCAGAGTAACGGCATTTGCCGACACCGCACACGCCCCGGCGCCGGACCAAACCCGACGATCGCCCCGAGATATCTCGATATCAAGATATTTTGGCGCACGCGATAAGCTGAGAAGACCCCTGTCGACGCAACAGAACGAAGAGGCGAGCGGTGACCGACTCCACCATCATCTACACCTACACAGACGAGGCGCCGGCGCTGGCCACGGCATCCTTCCTCCCCATCGTGCGGGCGGTCGCCGGCACCGCCGGCGTCGACGTCGCCACCCGCGACATCTCGCTCGCCGGACGCATCCTGGCCGCGTTCCCGCAGAACCTCACGCCCGAGCAGCAGGTCGGTGACGCGCTCGCCGAACTGGGGGGTCTGGCCACCCTGCCCGAGGCGAACATCATCAAACTGCCCAACATCTCGGCATCCATCCCGCAGCTGAAGGCGGCGATCGCCGAGCTGCAGGGCAAGGGCTATGACATCCCCGACTACCCCGACGAGCCGACCACGGTCGCAGACAAAGACGTCCGCGCCCGGTACGACCGCATCAAGGGGTCGGCGGTCAACCCGGTGCTGCGCCAGGGCAACAGCGACCGGCGCGCACCCCTGTCGGTGAAGAACTACGCCCGCAAGCACCCGCACGTCAACAAGCCGTTCCCCGCCGGATCGAAGACCCGCGTCGCGACGATGGGGCACGACGATTTCAAGAGCAACGAGAAGTCGGTCGTCATCCCGAACGACGACGTGCTCACCATCCAGCACGTCGCCGGCGACGGCACGGTCACGGTGCTCAAAGACGGGCTGAAGGTGCTCACCGGTGAGATCGTGGATGCCACGTTCCTGTCGGCCGCGGCCCTGGACGCGTTCCTCGCCGAGACGTTGGCGACCGCGGCCGCCGAGGACGTGCTGTACTCGGTGCACCTGAAGGCCACGATGATGAAGGTCAGCGACCCGATCATCTTCGGCCACGTGGTCAAGGCGTACTTCCCCGACGTGTTCGCCCGCTACGGCGACGCCCTCGCCGAGGCGGGCCTCAGCCCCGACAACGGCCTCGGCGCGATCCTCGCCGGGCTCGACAAGGTCGACGGCGGCGCGCAGATCGCCGAGGCCATCACCGCCGACCTGGACCGCGGGCCCCGGCTGTCGTACGTGAACAGCGACAAGGGCATCACCAACCTGCACGTGCCCAGCGATGTGATCGTGGATGCCTCGATGCCCGCGCTGATCCGCAACGGCGGCAAGCTGTGGGGGGCCGACGGGGGAGAGGACGACACCCTCGCCGTCATTCCGGACTCGTCGTACGCCGGCGTGTACCAGGCCGTGATCGACGACGTGATCGCGAACGGGCCGCTCGACCCGGCCACGATCGGCACGGTGCCCAACGTCGGGCTGATGGCGCAGGCGGCCGAGGAGTACGGCAGCCACGACAAGACGTTCGAGATCCAGGCCGCGGGCCGGGTGCAGATCGTCGACTCCGAGGGCGAGGTGCTCATCGAGCACGAGGTCGCCCCCGGTGACATCTGGCGCGCCACCCAGACCAGAGACATCCCGGTGCGGGACTGGGTCAAGCTCGCCGTCAGCCGCGCGAAGGCCACCGGCGTGCCCGCCGTGTTCTGGCTCGACGCGAACCGCGCCCACGACGCCCAGCTGATCGCGAAGGTCGCCACCTACCTCGGCAAGCTCGACACCACGGGCGTCACCACGACGATCCTGCCGCCGGCCGAGGCGGCGCGGTACTCACTGGCGCGCATGCGCCAGGGGCTGGACACCATCTCGGTGACCGGCAACGTGCTGCGCGACTACCTCACCGACCTGTTCCCGATCCTCGAGGTGGGCACCAGCGCCAAGATGCTCTCGATCGTGCCGCTGCTGGCCGGCGGCGGGCTGTTCGAGACCGGCGCCGGCGGCTCGGCCCCCAAGCACGTGCAGCAGCTGCTGGCCGAGGACTACCTGCGCTGGGACTCGCTGGGGGAGTTCTTCGCCCTGGCCGCATCGTTCGAGCACTACGCGCACGTGACCGGCAACGCGAAGGCCCAGGTGCTCGCCGACACCCTCGACCGGGCGACCGGCACGTTCCTCGAGAACGACAAGTCCCCGGGCCGCAAGCTCGGCACGATCGACAACCGCGGCAGCCACTTCTACCTCGCGCTGTACTGGGCGCAGGAGCTGGCCGCCCAGGCCGACGACGCCGACCTGGCGGCGGCGTTCGGGCCGGTGGCCGCCGCGCTCGCCGAGAACGAGCAGACCATCGTCGACGAGCTGTTGGCGGTGCAGGGCCACCCCGTCGACATCGGCGGGTACTACCGTCCCGACGGTGAGCGGGTGGCGCAGGTGATGCGCCCCTCGGCCACGCTGAACGCCATCATCGACGGCCTCGGCTGATCGTCGCAGACACGCGACGAGGGGGCGGATGCTGTGGCATCCGCCCCCTCGTGTGTGCGCTGCGGTGTCGCACGTGTGCGCTGCGGTGTGGCACGAGCGCCGGAGCACGTCCGGGGTGGTGGCGGGCGCTATAGCCGGTGACGGCTGCCGCACACCGACGGTGTGGGCGTGTGGCGGTCCGGTCAGTGCTGGACGGTGACCTGCATGCCGTACGGCGCCCAGTCGTACACCCACTTGGCGATGTCGATCGGCATGTTCACGCAGCCGTGACTCATCACGTGCCCGAAGTTGTTGTGCCAGTAGGTGCCGTGGAAGCCGACGTTCGGCGCGAAGTACGTCACCCACGGCACGTCCTTCGTGCAGTACTCCGCGCCGGGGAAGCACCCCATGTCTTGCTTGGCGACCTTCGCGAACACCGTGAAGTGCCCGGTCGGGGTGGCGTGGTTCGCGTCGCCGGTCGAGACCAGGTAGCTGTGCACGAGCGTGCCGTTCTGGTAGAAGTACGCCCGCTGTTCGCTGAGGTCGACCACGGCGGTGCGGGTGATCTTCGTGGTCTTCGCCGCGGTCACCGTCACCGGCAGCGTGTACACGGCGTCGCCCTTGGCCAGCTGCGCGGCGAACGCCGCGGCGATGCCCGAGGTGTCGCCGAGCACGCGGCCGTCGAGCGTCTCGACCTCGTAGTGCAGCACCTTGCCGGCGGTGTTCGTGATGGCGGTGCCGTTCTGCGGCTTGCGGTCGACCTTCGTCGCCAGGGTGTCGACGACCTTCTGGATCGCGGCCTGGTCGGCCGAGATCGTCAGGTCACCGTCGTGCGCGGTCACCGTCAGCCAGGTCGACGCGGTCTTCGCGTCGACCGGCACGGTGCGCTCGTCGCCGACGTAGAAGCCGAGCTTCGGCAGCATCCCGTTGAGCGTTTTCGCCGTGGCCACCGCGGTCTCGGTGCTGATCGCCGGCGCCGCCGGCACCTGCGCGGCCGAGACGGGCACCGTCTGGATCCCCTGCGCGAACGCGTCCTGCAACGCGGTGGTGATCGCGGCGAGATCGACCCGGGTGCCGTCGGCCGCCGGCGTGGTCACGTAGGTGCCCGATGCCGCGTCGAATCGCACCGTCGCGTCGGTGGCGTCGCGGTACAGGCCGGGCGCGACCTTGCGCAGCGCCGCGTCGGCGGTCGCCGCATCGACGGTGACCGGGGCGGGGCGGGTGCCCGAGAACCAGGCTCCCAGGTTCCACATCGGGTGCTCGCGGAACGCGCTGTCGGCCAGCGCCCGTGCGTCGACCTTCGCGCCCAGCTGCGCGCCGCTGAGGGTCGCGTCGATGCCCTCGCCGCGCAGTTCGATGCGCGTCTGGTCGAGGTGCGACTGGATCGCCGCGGCCGCCGCACCCGGCATCATGCCGCCGACCTGCACGCCGGCGACGGCGGTGCCGGGGGCGATGAGCACGAGGGATGCCGCGACCAGTGCGACGAGCACGAGGGCCAGCGGCGTGCCGATCCACAGTCCCAGACGGCGTCGTCGCGTGCGCGCGGGCGCAGGCGCCCACGCGTATGCCGCACCGTCCTGCGGTGCGCTCGATCGATCTGGCGTTTCTGGCACGCCGTCACCCCCGTTTGTGTTCCCCTGATATCCATGGTACGCGACGGCGCCGACACGGAAAGGCGCGCGGAGGAGGGCCAGGAGCCCGGCGGCGGCCGCGACCCGCTCGTCGTCGCGCGGCGGGTGGGAACGACGACGCCGCACGGCAAGATAACGTTTTTGTAAAGACCCTGAGCAAAACCCGGGTACCGGCTTGCATGCGACCCTTTCGTAAGGTCTACTAACAAACATGTCTGCATCGGAAGTGCGGCGCGGCCCTTCCTCTCCCGAACCGGCACCGGCCGCGGTGCCGTACGCCCTCGCGCCGCTGCGTCACCCGCGCCACGGTGCCAAGGTGCTGCCCGAGCACGCCCGTGCCCACAACCGCGCGCTGGTGCTGCAGACCCTGTTCCACCGCGGCGCGATGAGCCGCGCCGACCTGTCGCGTGAGACCGGGCTGACCCGCGTCACCATCTCAGACCTGATCGCCGAGCTCATCGCCGACGGGTTCGTCGCCGAGAAGGGCGTGCGCGAAGTGTCGCGGCCCGGCAAGCCCGCAATGCTCGTCGACCTCGACCACAGCGGCCACCGCATCGTCACGCTCGACCTTTCGGGTCCCGACACCTTCGCCGGTGGCATCCTGACCCTCGACGGCACCATCGTGGTGCGCCGCGAGATCCCGCACCCGGGCGCCGACGGCGACGTGGTCGGCACCATCGTCGCGTTCGCCGCCGACCTGGTGCGCGACTCGCACGCGCCCGTGCTCGGTGTCGGTGTTGGATCGCCGGGTGTCGTCGACGACGCGGGCGTGGTGCTGACCGCACCCAACCTCGGTCTGACCGGCTTCGACCTCGAAGGCACCCTGCGGCGCGCGCTCGGCGTGCCGGTCGTGGTCGCCAACGACGCGAACGCCGCCGTGCTCGCCGAGTACACGTTCGGCGGCGCCGGCGACGACGTGATCCTCGTCAAGGTCGGCCGCGGTGTCGGCTCGGGGCTGCTCTCGGGCGGACGCCCGATGGTCGGCAGCCGCTTCGCCGCCGGAGAGATCGGCCACGTCACCGTCGCCACCGACGGCGGTCCGCTGTGCTCGTGCGGCAAGGTGGGATGCCTCGAAGCCTGGATCTCGGTGCCGTCGCTGACCGCGCGTCTGGCCGGCGCCGACGACGACGCCCGCACCGGCGTGCTGCGCGACGCGGGCGAGCGACTGGGCATCGCCCTGGCGCCCGTGGTCGGCGCGCTCGACCTCTCGGAGGTCGTGCTGTCGGGCCCGGCCGACCTGCTCGACGGGCCCCTGGCCGTCTCGGCGGCCGACACCCTGCGCACCCGCACCCTCGCGAAGGTGCACGAGGGCATCCGCGTACGGATGACCGAGCAGGGCCAGGACATCGTGCTGCGCGGCGCCGCCGTCATGGTGCTGTCCGGACAGCTCGGGGTGTCATAGGCACCGCGTCACCGGCGCCGTGTCGCAGACACCCGCAATACCCCCCCGGATAGGCCACCCGGCCTGTCCACCTCACCAAGAGAAACCGAACAAGGAGAGAGACAGAATGCGCACATCACGCATCGTCGCGGTCGGAGCCGCCGGCATCGCCGCCGCGCTGGCGCTGAGCGCCTGCTCGAGCGGCGGCACCGGTGGCACGGGTGGCGACGACTCGTCGGCACCCGGCACCATCGGCAAGGTCGACGGCTCGGGCCGCACGCTCACCGTCTGGTCGATGACCGGAGACCTGTCGGATGACACCATCGCGGCCATCAACACGAAGTTCGAGGCCGAGACCGGAGCCAAGGTCAAGGTCGAGACGCAGCAGTGGAAGGACATCGCCACCAAGATCACCACGGCGCTGGCCACCGACACCCCGCCGGACGTCATCGACATCGGCAACACCCAGGTCTCGACGTTCGCCGCCAGCGGCGGGCTCGCCGACCTGACCGCGTACAAGGACGCGTTCGCGCAGGGGCAGACCTGGCTGGCCGGCCTGGCCGACCCGGCGACGATCGACGGCAAGCTGTACGCCGTGCCGTCGTTCGGCGCGACCCGCACCGTGATCTACAACAAGACCATGTGGAAGGATGCCGGGGTCACCGCCGCGCCCACCACGTACGACGAGCTGACGGCCGCGCTCGAGAAGGTCAAGGCCAAGAACTCCGCCGCGGACTTCTCGTCGTTCTACCTGCCCGGCCAGTACTGGTACGCGGCCATGCAGTGGGTGTGGGACGCCGGCGGGGACATCGCCGCGCTGAAGGACGGCAAGTGGGTCGGCGGGTTCTCGTCGAGCCAGTCGCAGTCGGGTCTTGAGGCGTGGAAGCAGTTCCAGAACACCTACTCGTCGAAGGCCAGCCAGACGCTGAACACCGACAAGCCCGACCAGGACCAGGTGTTCGCCGACGGCAAGGCGTCCGCGATCATCGGCAACAACTGGGAGATCGGGGCGATCGAGAAGGCCAACCCGAAGATCACCGACGCCGACCTGGGCACGTTCGCCATGCCGGGCGCCTCGGGCACCCAGCCGGTGATGCTGGCCGGCTCGGACTGGGGCATCGCCGCCAAGAGCAAGAACCAGGATCTGGCCCGCGTGTGGGTCAAGATCGCGGCCAGCCCCGACATCCAGAACACCAACGTCGTCAAGGACGGCTGGATCCCCAACAGCGTCGAAGGGTCGAAGGCGGCCGTCGACAGCGGGAACCTGACCGAGCTGCAGACCGCGTTCTTCCAGGCTGCGCAGAACTCGAAGGCCACCCCGGCCTCGGGCAACTGGGCTCAGCTGGAGGACCCCGGCTTCAAGCAGTTCTTCCAGTCGATCGCGTCGGGCACCAAGTCGCCCGCCGACGCCGCCAAGGCGTGGGACGACACGATCAACTCCACGCTGAACCAGTGATCCGCCTCTGACGAAGAGACAGCATGAGCACCTCTCCCGCGACGATCGTCGCAGGTGAGGGCGTGGCCGCCGCCCCCCGCCCGCGGGCGGGCGGGCGGCGGCCCCAGCCCCCTCGCCATTTCTCCAAGCAGTCGCGTTTCGCCCCGCTGTGGCTGCTCTCGCCCGCCGGGATCGTGATCCTCGCGCTCATCGTGGCGCCGATCGTGTTCCTGGTCTACACATCGTTCACCGATTTCAATCAGCGGACGCTGTTCACCGGCGAGTACCACGGCGTGGGGGTCGAGCAGTACACACGCATCTTCACCGACCCGCAGTTCTGGGCCTCGACCGGCCTGACCTTGGTGTTCACGGTGGCCCTGGTCGGCGGGAGTCTGATCATCGGGGTCGGCGTGTCGCAGCTGATGACCAAACTCGGCACGGCGATGCGCTACATCGTCACGATCGTGCTGATCTTCGCCTGGGGCATGCCGAACGTCGCCTCGGCACAGGTGTGGAACTGGCTGTTCCAACCCGGCTACGGCGTCATCAACTGGCTGCTCGCGCAGCTGCATGTCTTCGGCGACACCACCGACCTGTCGTGGTGGAACAGCACGCCGCTGGCCCTGTTCAACATCTGGATGCTCGTGGTGTGGCAGGCGGTGCCGTTCATCGCCCTGACCACCTATGCCGCCCAGACCCAGATCGACGGATCGCTCATCGAGGCGGCACGCATCGACGGCGCCGGGGAATGGCGCATCTACTTCTCGGTGGTGCTGAACAGCCTCAAACCCACCCTCCTGCTGATCACCGTGCTGTCGATCATCTGGGACTTCAACGTGTTCAACCAGATCTGGCTGACCACCCAGGGCGGCCCAGACAACGGCACCGCCACCCTCGGGATCTGGGCCTACCTGACGGCATTCAACCAGTTCAAGATCGGCACCGGCGCCGCCATCGCGGTGGTCACCACCGTGATGCTCATGATCATCAGCGGCTTCTACATCCGAAGCCTGCTTCGCTCGGGAGAAGACCTGTGAGCGCCACCGTCACCGAGACCGAGGCGGTCACCACCCGCACCGCCGCGCCCGCCCGGCCCGCGCGCCGGCGTCGTCGGCCGCACATCGGCGCGAACGTCATCGCCATCGTGTTCAGCGTGGTGTGGGTGTTCCCCGTCTACTGGATGCTGATCACCGCGTTCAAGCCCCGCTCGGACGTGATGACACCGACGCCGCAGTTCCTGCCGATGCATCCCACGCTCGAGAACTTCATCAACGCGGTCACCAAGACGAACTTCCTGCTGAACCTGCGCAACAGCATCATCGTGGTCGGCTGCGCGATCGTGTTCGCGATGCTCATCGCGTTGTTCGCCTCTGCGGCGCTCAGCCGGTTCCGGTTCCGCGGGCGGCGCACGATCATGGTGCTGATCCTCGCCGTGCAGATGCTGCCGGGAGCGGCGCTGCTGATCCCGCAGTTCCTGATCTTCAACGACCTCGGCCTGCTCAACAAGTACATCGGTCTGATCCTGGCCTACGTGGCCGCGGTGCTGCCGTTCTCGATCTGGTCGCTGCGCGGATTCTTCGTCACCATCCCGGTCGAGGTCGAAGAGGCGGCCATGATGGACGGGGCCGGCACCTGGACGATCCTGTGGAAGGTGCTGTTCCCGCTGGTGATCCCCGGCCTGATCTCGACGAGCATCTTCGGGTTCATCACCGCGTGGAACGAGTACATCCTCGCCTACACGTTCATGAAGGACACCACGATGTACACGCTGCCGGTGTGGCTGGTGTCGTTCGCGATCCCGAACCAGCCCGTCGACTACGGGGGTCAGATGGCGGCATCCCTGCTGTTCTCGTTGCCGGTGGTCGTGTTCTTCCTCATCATCCAGCGGCACCTGGTCACCGGGATGTCCGCGGGAGCGGTCAAGGGCTGATGCGCCGCGCGCGAGCAGCCGCCTCCCGTCGGGAGGGCGGCCGATGAGGGTGGGGCTGGATGTCGGCGGCACCAAGACCGACGCCGTCGCCGTGGACGAATCCGGGACGATCACCGGCCGGGTGCGGCTGGCGACCGGATGGGGGCCCGACGGGGTCACCGCCACGGTCGTCGAGGCCATCGGCGCGCTCGCACGCGAGCGCCCAGGCGACGACCCGATCCGCTCGGTCGGGGTGGGCATGCCCGGCCAGGTCGTGCCCGGATCCGCCCACGTCACGCACGCGGTCAACCTCGGGGTGGCCGAACTCGACCTGCCCGGGCGGCTGCAACCGCGGCTGGGGGTGGCGGTCGCCGTCGAGAACGACGTGAAGGCCGCCGCCGTCGGGGCCCACGCGCTGCGCCGCCGACAGGGCGAGACGCTCGCCTACCTCAATCTGGGCACCGGGGTGGCCGCCGGCATCGTGCGCGACGGGCGGCTGTGGCGCGGGCCGCGCGGCACCGCCGGCGAGGTCGGGCACATCTCGGTCGACCCCGACGGCCCGCCCTGTCAGTGCGGGCAGCGCGGCTGCATCGAGGCGCTGGCGGGCGGTGCGTCGATCGCCCGCCGCTGGGAGCGGCCGTCGTCGTTGCCGGTGCGCGACATGATGGATGCCGCCGACGCGGGCGATCACACCGCCCGGCGGCTGCGCGGCGACCTGATGGCCGGCGTGGCGGCGGCCGTGCGCATCCTCGTGCTCACCGTCGACGTCGACGTGGTCGTGCTCGGCGGCGGGATCACTGCGCTGGGCGATAGGCTCAGGAACGGTGTCGTGGCCGAACTCGACGCCAGTGCCGAGGCATCCGCCTTCATGCGCTCGCTGCACCTGCGCGAGCGCGTGGAACTGCTGCCCGCCGGCTCCGCCGCCGCAGCCTTCGGGGCGGCGCTGATCGGTGCCGCCCGTGACCGCGAACACCCCCAGGAGAGCATGATCCATGGCTGAAGTCGTCATCGTCCCCGACGCCGCGAGCGCCGGCGCCCTCGTCGCCGACGAGATCGTGTCGCTGATCACCGCCGACCCCGAGGTGGTGCTGGGCCTGGCGACCGGGTCGACGCCCCTGCCGGTGTACCAGGCGCTGCGCGAGCGGTTGGCCGGGGTGGACGTGTCACGCGTGCGCGGGTTCGCGCTCGACGAGTACGTCGGCATCGACCCCGGGCATCCCGAGAGCTACCGCAATGTCATCCGCCGTGAGGTGGTCGAACCGCTGGGGCTGGACCCCGAGCGCATCCATGTGCCGAACGGGGCGCTGGCGACCATCGAGCACGCGGGCGCGGACTACGAGCGGGCGATCGCCGCCGCCGGCGGCGTCGAGCTGCAGATCCTCGGCATCGGCACCGACGGGCACATCGGGTTCAACGAGCCGGGCTCGTCGTTCGCGTCGGCGACGCGGGTGAAGACCCTCACCGAGCAGACCCGGCACGACAACGCGCGGTTCTTCGATTCGATCGACCAGGTGCCGATGCACTGCATCACGCAGGGGCTGGGCACGATCCTGCGCGCGCGGCACCTGGTGCTGCTGGCATTCGGCGAGGGCAAGGCCGAGGCCGTGGCCGGAGCCGTCGAGGGGCCGGTGACCGCGTCGCTGCCCGGATCGGCGATCCAGCTGCACCCGCGCGTGAGCGTCGTGGTCGACGAGGCCGCGGCCTCCCGTCTGCGCTTCGCCGACTACTACCGGTACACCTGGGAGAACAAGCCCGCCTGGCAGGGGCTGTAGGCCAGGTCAGGCGCGGGTGAGCGCGCGCGTGCGTATCACGAGCGCCCGCTCCGAGGCATCCGCCACGACGGCCGTACTCACGCGGGGCTGGGCCGTGTCGGCCACGCTTACGGGGCGAACACCTTGCCCGGGTTGAGGATGCCCTGCGGGTCGAACACGTCCTTGATCTGCCGCTGCAGCCGCCACTGATCGTCGCCGAGCTCGTCGGTCAGCCACCGGCGCTTGAGCACGCCGATGCCGTGCTCGCCGGTGAGGGTGCCGCCCAGGCGCAGTGCGGCGTGGAACAGGTCGTCCGCGGCATCCCAGATGGCGGCCGGCACCTCGGGTCCGTCGAAGATGAAGTTGGGGTGCAGGTTGCCGTCGCCGGCGTGCGCCACCGTCGGGATCACCACGCCGTGCTCGCGCTCGACGCGCGCGATCTCGTCGAACATCTCGGCCAGCCGGCTGCGCGGCACCGACACGTCCTCGATGAGGGTGGTTCCCAGGGTCTCCATCGCCGGGTGCATCGACCGGCGGATCTGCAGCAGCCGCTCGCCCTCGTCCCGGTCGGCCGACACCTGCACAGTTCCGCCGTGCGCGCGCAGCACGTCGGCGATCGCGGCGGCCTCGGCGGCGGATGCCGCGCCGTCGGTCTGGATCGTCAGCTGCGCGGCGTGCGGGTCGGCCGCGGGCAGATCTAGCAGCCGGTGCACGGCGGCCAGGCACGTGGCATCCATCAACTCCATGATCGACGGCTGGATGCCTGCGGCCGTGACGGCGGCCGACGCCGCGGCGGCGGTGCGCACGTCGGGGAACGTGGCGGTGAGGGTGTGCACCTGGCCGGGCACGAGCCGGCGCAGCTTGAGGGTCGCACCCACGACGACGCCGAGCACGCCCTCGGAGCCGATGAACAGGCTCGTCAGGTCGAGCCCGGTGACGCCCTTGACGCTGCGGTGCCCCAGGTGCAGCAGCCGACCGTCGGCGAGCACGACGTCCAGTCCCAGCACCGCATCGCGCACGACCCCGTACTTCGCGCACAGCAGACCGCCGGCGCCGGTGGCGATGTTGCCGCCCACGGTCGAGATGGCGCGGCTGGCCGGGTCGGGCGCCCACCACAGGCCGTGCGCGGCGAGTGCGTCGTTCAAATCGCCGTTGAGGATGCCCGGCTCGACGACGGCGAGCAGGTCGTCGGCTCGCACCTCGAGGATGCGGTCCATCGCGCGCAGCGACAGCGAGATCTCGCCGGCGCCGGTGTTCGCCCCGCCCGCCAGGCCGGTTCCGGCGCCGCGGGGCACCACGGGGGTGCCGGTCTCGCTCGCGATGCGCAGCGTCTGCTGTACGTCGGCGACGGATGCCGCGTGCACGACCGCGAGCGGGGTGCCTGCGGCCGCGTGGCCCGACTTGTCGGCGCGGGCCGCCTGCCGCGCCGTCTCGGAGGCGTCGACTCGATCGCCGAGCGCGGCGCGCAACCGGGAGAGGACGTCGGTCATGGTGCGCTCGGGTCGGTCATGGTGGTTTCGGCCGGCGGTCAGGTGAGGCGACGGCGTCCGGCGATCACTCCGGCGGTGACCGCGACGACGGCGAAGGCGAGGCCGATCCAGGCCTGACCCATGTCCCACCAGGCGATCGTCGCGGCCGCGTACACGAGCAGTTCGACGACCGCACGGATGAACGGATGCACGCGGATCACCGCGCGCGGCGACACGAACAGCGCCCACAGCAGGATCGCGACGACCGGCAGGCCGACGCCGAACACGATGTTCCAGGGGAAGACCCACCCGGCGAAGCCCCAGAACGCGAGCGTGAAGAACGCGAACAGCTCGCACAGGAACGCGACGAGGTCGACCGCGGACAGCGGCGCGCGCGTGCCCGGGGCGGGTGCGGCGTGGTCGGGGGAGGCCATGCGTCCAGTCTACGCGGGGCCGTGCGGCGGGATGCTCGGTGTGCGACGGGCCGTCAGGGCTTCTCGGCGGCCACTGCCTGCGCCTGGTCCGCAGACAGGCCCGACAGAGCCAGGACCGACGAGGTGATCGTCGAGGAGTCGATGCCGGGGTAGCTCACCGTGATGGCGGCATCGTCCAGGATCTCGGCCAGGGTGGGGTGCAGTTCGATGTGCCCGACGCCCTGGGAGTTCAGCGAGATCGTGCTCGGGCCGCGGTCGCCGAGCCGGACGACGACGTCGGAACCGGGAGTGCCGGTGATCGTCACCGAGACCACCCATGTGGCACCGTCGAGCCCGCCGCCGGACTCGCCGAACGCCAGCGGCACCTGCACCGGCGGAGCGGGGTCGGTGGTGCCGGGGTCCGTCGTGCCGGGGTCGGGGTCGGTCGTCCCGGGGTCGGTCGTCCCGGGGTCGGTGGGGTTACCGGGGTCGGTCGGTTCAGGGTTGGTGGGGTCTGTCGCACCCGGGTCGCCGGGATCGGTCGGCTCAGGGTCGGTCGGCTCAGGGTTGTCGGGGTCTGTCACGCTCGGGTGGCCGGGGTCCGGGTTCGTCGTGCCGGGGTCGGGGTCGGTGCCCGGGTCGTCGGGGCCTGTGCCGGGGTCAGTGGGTTCCGTTGTGCCCGGGTCGGCCGGGTCGGTCGGATCGGTGCCGGCATCCGGCGGCGCTGTCGTGCCGGGGTCGCTGGGGCCCGTTGTGCCGGGGTCGGTCGGCTCCGTCGGATCCGTGCCGGGGTCGGTCGGCACTTCGGGCTGGGTGCCGGGGTCGGTCGGGTCGGTCGGCTCTGTCGTGCCCGGGTCCTCAGGGCCGGTTGCGCCGGGATCCGCAGGGTCTGCACCGGGGTCACCGGGGGCCGGCGCCGGATCCGGCCGGCCCGAGGGAGCGGGCGGCGGTGCGACTTCGGCGGTCGCCGGGGGAGTGGCATCCGTCGCCGGCGGCGCCGGATGGGCGACGGGCGGCTCGGGATCCGTCACCGGCGGGGAGGCGGGCGGGGTACCCGGCAAGATCGGGTCCGGGGTCGGCGCCGACCCGTCGCCCTCGACGTCGGCGACACCCAGTGCCGGTGCCGGCGCGGCACCGTACTGCTGCTGTTGCTGGGCGGTAGGCGCGCTCGGCGCGTCCATGAGTGCCCGGGGAATCACGACCGCCGCGACCGCCACGGTGGCGGCCACCAGCACGCCCGCGGTGGCCAGTCCCGCCATCGCACCGGCCCCGGCGAACACGCCGCCCGAGGCTGTGCCGGCCGACCCGGCGCCGGCGGCCGTGCCGCCCGGCCCTGCAGCGCCCGAACCGGCTGCACCGGCCCCGGCCAGTGCGGTACCCGACGATGCACCGCCCGATCCGGCCGCGCCGGCGAACGCACCGCCCGATCCGGCCCCGGCGGCACCTGCGGCCGCCACTCCCGGCATCCCGGCGAGGACCGCCCCCTCCACGACAGCGGACGGCATCGCGGCCACCGCCGTCACCGGCGCGCCCAGCTGCAACCAGGTCGCGTAGCCGGCCGCCCCGGTGCCGAGCACGAGCGGCAGCAGCACGAGCGCGAGCCGGTCCGAGACATCCTTCGCCTCGGCCGCCACGATCGCACAGCGCGCGCAGTCATGCAGGTGGCGATCGACCTTGGCCCGGTCGCGCTTGCCGAGCCCACCTCGGGAATACGCGCCCAGCCGCTCGATCGTCCACTGGCACGGCGATCCGTCGGCCACCGATCGCAGATGCGCCTGGACCCACGCCTGCCGCAACCCCTCGCGCGCCCGCACCGCGAGCTGGGCGACCGCGTTGGCCTTCATTCCCAGCAACGGCGCGATCTCGGCCGGCTTCATCTGCTCGATCTCGCAGTACCAGAGCACCTCCTGCCACCGCGTGGGCAGGCTGCGGAACGCCTGATGGGTCAGGCCCCGGTCGAGCGCGTCGCTCACGGCCTGCTCGTCGGTGGCCGGGTCGGGAACGCTGTCGAGCTCGTCGATCGCGCCCTCGGTGCGGGCGCGGCCCCAGCCGGCAGCCGTGTTGCGGATGCTGCTGAACAGGTAGGCGCGGAACGAGCCGGTCGGTCCGCCGCCGCGCTGGATCGAGCGGAAGATGCGGGTGTACGCCTCTTGCACGAGGTCGTCGGGGTCGAGCGAGTCGGTCACCGACCGGGCGACGGCGATGCCCGAACGGTAGTGTCGCCGCCACAGTTCGCCGAACGCGTCGACGTCGCCCGCGCGCGATCGCTCGACGAGATCGGCGTCGGCCGTCTCGTGCAGCGCGCGGCGATGCTCGCCGGTGCGGCGACCTCTCATCGACTCTCCCCGACGCGTGACGAAGCGGCGGCTCGGGCAGCCGCGCGTCTTTCATTGTGGTCGACGGCGGCGACGGATGCCACCCCCACCGCCGGTTTTTCATGTTCTGCCGGTGGTTTTTCGGGTTCTGCCGGTGATTTCGGAGCATGCGGGACTTTTTCCGCGAAGTGGCGTCATGATCCCGGCATCCCCGCGTCTCATGGACAGACGAGCCTGTGCGGACCTGGGGAGGGACGTACCGGCGGGACCGCCACCCGAAGGCGGTCGGCGACACGGACGCACTGGGGAGCACCGTCGGTCGCATACCTGCATGTCCCGAGGGGGGATGGTCTGCAGGTGTCGGTCGTCGCCCGCGACCGGCACGCGACGGGTGCCGGATGCCCACTGGGGGAGGGCATCCGGCCCCGTCGCTGCATCGGAGCCGGGCGCGGTTCAGCGTTCCCCGTCAGCGTGGTTGTGCCAGCGCGCCCGAATCGGCGTGCGCTGGTCAGCGCGCGGGTCGGCGTGCGCGAGTCGCCGTGCCCGAGTCGGCGTGCGCGGGTCACGGTTCCCGAGTCGGCGTGCGCGAATTCGGCGTGCCGAGCGAGCGTCTGCGGGCCACGGTGTGCGGGGTCGGCGTGCCCCGTCGACCTGCGTGGCTCCGCGTGTCCGGTCAGACCGGGTCGCCGTCGACCCACACCCGGCGCACGGTCAGGTCCGCGTCCAGCAGCACCGCGTCGGCGGCGTACCCGACGGCAAGCGATCCGAACCGGTCGGCGACGCCGATGGCCGCGGCCGGCACGGCGGTGGCCGCAGCGATCGCGTCGGGCAGTGGCATCCCGACCCGCTGCACCATCAGTCGCACCGCGGCGTCCTGCGTGAGCGTGGAGCCGGCGATCGAATCGCCCTGCGCGAGCCGGGCGACCCCGTCGCGCACGGTCACCGCGAGCCCGCCGAGCTCGTAGTCGCCGTCCGCTGCGCCGGCGGCGGCCATCGCGTCGGTGATCAGCGCGATGCGACCGGGTGCACCCTGGACGAGCAGGCGGATCACATCCGGATGCACGTGGGTGCCGTCGGCGATCACCTCGAGCCGCACCCGCTCATCGCTCAGCGCGGCCACGACCGGCCCGGGCGCGCGGTGGTGGATGCCGTTCATGGCGTTGAACGCGTGCGTGAGGATCGTCGCCCCGGCATCGAACGCGGCCTGCGCGGTCTGCTCGTCGGCATCGGTGTGCCCCACCGCGACCGCGACACCGGCCGCGACGAAGCGTCGCACCGCCGCCATGCCGCCGGGCAGTTCGGGGGCGAGCGTGACCTGTCGCAGGGTGCCGGCGCCCGCCTGAAGCAGGCGATCGACGGATGCCTCATCCGGCGCACGCAGCAGCGACGGGGTGTGCGCACCCTTGTGGCCGACATCGAGGAACGGGCCCTCCAGGTGCGAGCCGAGGATCGTCGGATCGGTCGCGGTCAGCCGCGCGACGGTCGCGGCACGCTCGGCCAACCGGTCGAGGTCGGCGGTGACCAGCGAGAGCACCGCCCGGGTGGTGCCGTGCGCGCGGTGCACGGCACGCGCGGTCGTGATCGCGTCGGGCCCGTCGTCGTACGCGGCGCCCCCGCCGCCGTGCCCGTGGATGTCGATGAAGCCGGGGGTCAGCCACCCGCCGTCCGCGTCGTCGGCGGCACGGGGTGCGAGGGCACGCCACCCGTCGCCGGTGCCGCGGCCCAGCACCCGGCCGCCGTCGAACGCCACCCAGGCATCCTCGGTGACGACCCCGTCGTCGACGAGCGCGGCCGAATGGATGACGCGGTCGACGCTCACCGGTCGGCCCAGGCGATCTCGGGTGAGCGGAAGAACGCGATGCCCGCGCGGGTCCACAGCGGTGAGAGGGCGCCCACCCGTTCACGGAACGAGTCCCAGGTGCGCTCGGGGGCGTCGGGGCCGGGGGCCGCCGACCAGGCGATCTCGGCGGCCGCGGCGATGCGCGGGAAGGCGAGGGTGTCGATGTCGGCGGCGGTGCGCATCGTCTCGGCCCACAGCGGCGCCTCGATGCCGAGGATCGCGTCCTCGCCTGCGCCGGCCACGACCGCGGCGGGATCCCACGCGTACGCGTCGTGCACGCTGGTGGGGCCGTTCGCCCAGGTGAGGCCGAGTGCGGTGTCGGCGTCGTACTTCTGGTCGAGGTAGATCGCGTCGGCCGGCGAGAGGATGAGCTTCGAGCCGGCGCGCACGAACGTGCGTGCCTTCTCGTCGGCGCCGTCGGTGGGCGCGACGTAGCCCCAGTACTGGCCGATCGTCGACGGCGCCAGATCGTCGGCCGTGCCGGCCTCGTGCCAGGCGATCGGCGTCTTGCCGAGACCGGCCACCAGCGCGGTCACCCGCCGCATGTACTCGGCGAAGTCGGCCGGGTCGGTGCCGTGCGCCTCGTCGCCGCCGACGTGCAGGTACGGCCCCGGCGTCAGTTCGGCCAGCTCGCCGTAGACATCCTGCAGGAACGCGTAGGTCGCGGCATCCCTCGTCTTCAGTGACGAGAACCCGACCGCCAGCCCCTGGTACGGCTCGCCCGCGGTGGGCATGCCGCCGCCGAACGTGCGCACCGTGTCGAGCACGGCGTCCGAGAGCACGACGGGCTCGGCCAGCTCAGGGTAGGCGAGGCCGACCGCGTGCGTGTGGCTGGGTCCGTCGATCTCGGGCACGACGATCATGTGGCGGGATGCCGCGTGCGCGACGATGCGCGCATAGTCGGCCTTCGTGTAATACCCGCCGGCGTCGCCGCCGATCGCGGTGCCCGACGCGCGCGCGGTCAGCTCGGGGCGGGAGTCGATCTGGATGCGCCAGCCCTGGTCGTCGCTCAGGTGCAGGTGCAGGGCATTGAACTTCAGGGCCGCGGCCCGGTCGATGTAGCCGAGCACGGTCTCGACCGGGAAGAAGTGACGGGCGACGTCGAGCATCACGCCGCGGTAGGCGAACCGTGGGGCGTCGGCGATCGTCACAGCCGGCGCGGTGACCGGGGAGGTGGGTGCGGGGCTGGGTGCGGTGGTGGGCGCGCTGGCGTCGGTGTCGCCGGGGGCGGCAGTGGCGGTGGCATCCGTGTCGCCGGTTGCAGCGGTGGCGGTGTTGCCCGTGTCGCCGGGGGCGGCGGCACCGGGGGTGGCGGCGGTGCCCGTGTCGGCCGTGTCACCGGGGGCGACGGCGGTGCCGGACGGGCGCAGCAGCTGCGCGAGGGTGTGCACGCCGTAGAAGAGGCCGGCCTCGTCGGCGCCCGAGATCCGCACCCCGTCCGCCTCGATCCGCAACTCGTACGCCTCGGTGCTGCCGCTGCCGATGACCCGGAGCGTGATGTCGCCGTCGCGGGCCGGTCCCGCGCTGACGGCGAGCGTGAGCCCGGTGGCGGTGCGCAGCACGTCGACGGCGAGTTCGGCCGTGGCCCGGGCGTCGTCGTCGGCGACGAGCCGGGCGTCGGGGGTGAGCAGAAAGTCGTCGGCCGAGGCATCCGTGCGAATCGACGCGGGCAACGGGACCAGTGCGGGCATGGGGGGCTCCTCGGCTCGGATCGGGCTCGCGCGCGCCGGGCGTGCACGCCGTGAGCATCGTACCGACGGCCGGTCGAAGCAGTGCCTGACCGGCCAGGGCGTCGACGACCGCGGACGGGCGCGAAGCTTGATGTAAGGAACACTAACAAAACGGCGGAAGAAGACACAGGGGCGCGCGGTGGCACGCGGTCGATCGACCATGTGCGCCCGGCGTGGGCCGAGGCATCCGCTATGCTCGGACATGTCGCGACTGGCGTTGAGGTGGGTCACCACCGGGAAGCGACCGACCGGCATTCGACCGCGCGCCTGGGCCGATGTGGAATCCCTGTTCCTTCAGTTCGAAGAGTTCTGTGACCGCCGAGTCGAGGAGACCGTCATGACCGACCGCTACTTCAACGCCCCGCTCGCCGAGGTCGACCCCGAGATCGCGCAGGTGCTCGAGCGCGAACTCGAGCGACAGCGCGGCTATCTCGAGATGATCGCCTCAGAGAACTTCGTGCCGGTCTCCGTGCTGCAGTCGCAGGGCTCGGTGCTCACCAACAAGTACGCCGAGGGGTACCCCGGTCGCCGCTACTACGGGGGCTGCGAAGAGGTCGACGTCGCCGAGGAGCTCGCGATCGCCCGCGCGAAGGAGCTGTTCGGCGCCGAGTACGCGAACGTGCAGCCGCACTCGGGGGCGACCGCCAACGCCGCCGTGCTGCACGCGATCGCGCGCCCCGGCGACACCCTGCTGGGCCTGTCGCTCGACCAGGGTGGCCACCTCACGCACGGCATGAAGATCAACTTCTCGGGCCGTCTGTACAACATCGTCGCGTACGGCGTCGATGCCACCACCTCGCTCATCGACATGGACGAGGTGGCGCGCCTGGCCCGCGAGCACAAGCCGAAGGTCATCATCGCCGGATGGTCGGCCTATCCGCGTCAGCTCGACTTCGCCGCGTTCCGCGCGATCGCCGACGAGGTGGGCGCCATCCTCTGGGTCGACATGGCGCACTTCGCCGGACTGGTCGCCGCCGGGCTGCACCCCAACCCGGTGCCGCACGCGCACGTGGTCTCGTCGACCGTGCACAAGACGATCGGCGGGCCGCGCTCGGGCTTCATCCTCACCAACGACGCCGACATCGCCAAGAAGATCAACTCGGCGGTGTTCCCCGGCCAGCAGGGCGGACCGCTCATGCACGTGATCGCCGCGAAGGCGACCGCGTTCAAGATCGCCGGCACGCCCGAGTTCGCCGAGCGCCAGCAGCGGGTGCTGTCGGGGGCGAAGATCATCGCCGACCGGCTGTCGCAGCAGGACGTGAAGGATGCCGGCATCACGGTGCGCTCGGGTGGCACCGACGTGCACCTGGTGCTGGTCGACCTGCGCGACGCCGCGATCGACGGCAAGCAGGCCGAGGATCTGCTGCACGAGATCCACATCACGGTGAACCGCAACGCGGTGCCGAACGACCCGCGGCCGCCGATGGTCACCTCGGGGCTGCGCATCGGCACTCCGGCGCTGGCCACGCGCGGGTTCGGCGATGCCGAGTTCACCGAGGTCGCCGACATCATCGCGCAGGCGCTGCTGCCCGATGCGGACGTGGCGGCGCTGCGCACCCGCGTGGCGGCGCTGACCGCTGCGTTCCCGCTGTACCCCGACCTGCAGCAGTAGCCCGACGGATGCCGAAGGCTTTCGCGATCGCGCGGGCTGCGGCATCCACCCCCGCAGCGGTGCGCGTGGCTGCGGTCTGCGGCCGTGCGCGCGGCTGCGGTCCGCGGCCCGGCAGCCCGGGCCATGTCGGCGAGAATCGCGATCGCGGTCGAGAATCGCTGCGATGCGTGCATTCTCGACCGGGATGCCGATTCTCGGGCATGATTCGACACGGTGACGATTCGATGAGGGAGCAGACGATGACGGCACGGATGCTGGACGGCAAGGCCGCCGCGGCGGCGATCAAGGCGGAGCTGGCCGAGCGGGTCGCCGCGCTGAAGGAGCGAGGGGTCACCCCGGGCATCGCGACGGTGCTGGTGGGCGCGGATCCCGCGTCGCAGCTGTACGTGGGGATGAAACACCGTCAGTCCGAGCAGGTGGGGATGAACTCGATCCACGTCGAGCTGCCCGCTACGGCGACGCAGGCCGAGGTGGAGGCGGCGATCGACCGGCTCAACGCCGATCCGGCCTGCCACGGCTACATCGTGCAGCTGCCGCTGCCGAAGCATCTGGACACCGATGCGATCCTGGAGCGGATCGACCCGGCCAAAGACGCCGACGGGCTGCATCCGACGAACCTCGGCCGGCTCGTGCTCAACGTGAACGGACCCATCGACACGCCGCTGCCGTGCACGCCGCGCGGGGTGATCGAGTTGCTGCTGCGCAACGACTACGACCTGAAGGGCAAGCACGTCGTCGTCGTCGGGCGCGGGGTCACGATCGGCCGGTCGATCGGGCTGCTGCTGACCCGTCGCGAGATCAACGCGACCGTCACGCTCACGCACACCGGCACCGTCGATCTGCCCTCGTACCTGCGACAGGCCGATGTGATCGTGGCCGCGGCGGGGGTCAAGCACATCGTGCGCGCCGAGGACGTCAAGCCCGGTGCCGCGGTGCTGGATGTCGGGGTCACGCGCGAGACCGACCCCGTCACCGGCAAGCGGCGGGTGTTCGGAGACGTCGACCCGGCCGTGGCCGAGGTCGCCGGGTGGCTGTCTCCGAACCCTGGCGGGGTCGGCCCGATGACGGTCGCCCTGCTGATGACCAACGTCATCGAGGCCGCCGAACGCTCGGCCGGCTGAAGCCCCGCGACGTCCCGCCCGGGTCGGGCGGCGGCCCGCTCGGTCTGCGAGGTCGGCGACGGGCGCTCGAGCCGGGCGACGGCCCGCGAAAGTGCTTCTGACGGACGAGGATGCGGGTATTACCCGTGCTTTCGTCCGTCAGAAGCACTCTCGGCGAAGGGCGGGCAACTGACCGCTCGATTCGGGCGATGGCCCGCGAGGTCGGGTGAGGGCCCGCTCGGGTCGGGTGAGGGTCCGCTCGGGTCGGGTGAGGGTCCGCTCGGGTCGGGCGGGCGCCCGCGAGGGCCGCGAGGTCGGCGACGGCCCGCTCGAGCGGGGCGAGGGCCCGCGAAAGTGCTTCTGACGGACGAGGATGCGGGGATTACCCGCGCTTTCGTCCGTCAGAAGCACTCTCGATGAAGAACGGGAGCACTCTCGGCGAAGGGCGGGAGCACTCTGGGCGAAGGGCGGGAGCACTCTCGGCGCAGGGCGAGGGCGGCGGCGCTCAGCCCAGGTCGTCGAGCATCTTGCGCTGCTCGTCGGTGAGGCCGTCGCGCAGCTCGGCGCGGCCGGACTGTTCCGCGGCGGCCGGGGTCGTGGCATCCGTCGCCTGCGCGCCCGTCGCCTTGTCGTAGAGGGCGGATGCCTGGGCCTCGACCTTGTCGTCGACCAGGTCGTAGACCGCCCAGCCGATGATGAGGATCACCGGCGGCAGCAGGTATCCCCAGAACCAGCCGTGCACGTTCACGCCCGACAGCAGCACCGTGACGATCCACACCAGGAACGCGACCGCGAGGGCCAGCAGTCCTTGCACGACCTTCTCGCCGACCTTCGTGCGCTGGGCGGCCGAGCGGGCGGCCATGCCGCGGAACCAGCGCGTCACGACGGGCTTGACCCAGATCACGAGCGCCGTCATGACGATGCCCGCCCACAGCGCGGCCCAGCCGACACGCGCGGGCGTGAGCCAGCCGATCAGCAGCAGCACCACCACGTTGAACACGAGGAGCGAGCAGAACCGCACGATCCACTTCTTCATGGCTTCAGGATGGCACGCCGGGCGCCCGTGCGGCGGGTCCGGACGGGCGCAGCCATGTGTTTGGGGCGGATCTGTGCGGTTTCGGCTCCACAGATCCGCCCCAAACGCGCAAATGCGCCCCAAACCGGAATTGGTCGGGGTCGAGACGGGGACCCCACAGGGTGGGGTGTCACACCCCAGACCCCGGCCGCAGGTCAGTACGAGGCGCGGGCGGCGCGGGCGGAGTCGGGGATGAACCGGGCCGCGAGGGCCTCGGACGAGCGGGCGAGCATCGCCACATCGGCCCCGACCGCGACGAAGTCCGCCCCCTGGGCGATGTACGCGTCGGCCACGGCCGGATCGAACGCGTTCACGCCGACCGGCTTGCCCGCGGCCTTGACCGCCGCGAACGTGCGGTGCACGGCATCCACCACGTCGGGATGCGACTGCTGCCCGAGGTGCCCCATCGACGCGGCGAGGTCGGACGGGCCGACGAACACGGCGTCGATGCCCTCGACGGCGGCGATCTCGGCGGCGTGCTCGACCGCGGCCGCGGTCTCGACCTGCACGGTCAGCGACACGTGCGTCGCGCCGTCGCCGAGGTACCCGTCGACCCGGTTCCAGCGGGCACTGCGCGCCAGTGCGCTGCCGACGCCGCGCACCCCCACCGGCGGGTACCGCGTCGCCGCGACCGCAGCCCGCGCCTCGTCGGCCGACGACACCATCGGCACGAGCAGGTTCTGCGCGCCCAGGTCGAGCACCTGCTTGATCGCGACGGTGTCACCCCACGGCACGCGCACCACCGGCGCGATCGGGTACGCGGCCACCACCTGCAGCTGCACGAGCACGCTCTCGAGCGAGTTCGCCGAGTGCTCCATGTCGATCAGCAGCCAGTCCAGACCCGAACCGGCGTCGACCTCGGCGATCAGCGGCGAACCCGAGCACGCCCACATGCCGACGAGGGGCCGGGATGCCTCGGCCAGGCGTTCGCGGAAGGTCGAGCTCAGACGAAGCGACATGTGATGGTTCCCATCGGTCCGTAATCGCACAGCACGCTGTCGCCGCGCTGCACCCACATCGGCCGGGTGAACGACCCGGCCAGGATGATCTCGCCCGCCTCAAGGCGCGAGCCGTGCTGGTGGAACTTGTTCGCCAGCCAGGCCACGCCCGTCGCGGGATGGTTGAGCACGCCCGCCGCGACCCCGGTCTCTTCGATCGTCTCGTTGCGGTACAGCATGGCCGCCACCCAGCGCAGGTCGATCTGGTCGGGCCGCATCGGCACGCCGCCGAGCACCATGCCGCCGTAGGCGGCGTTGTCGCTGATGGTGTCGACGATGGTGCGGCCCTCGAGCTCGATGTGCGAGTTGAGCACCTCGAGCGCGGGAGTCACGTACTCGGTGGCGCGCAGCACGTCGAACAGCGAGCAGTCCGGGCCCTCGAGCGGTCGGTTCAGCACGAACGCCAGCTCGACCTCGATGCGCACGTTCGAGAACCGGTCGAACGGGATGGTGGCTCCGTTCTCGTACACGGTGTCGTCGAACATCACCCCGTAGTCGGGCTCGGTGATGCCGGTCGCCGCCTGCATGGCCTTGGAGGTCAGGCCGATCTTGCGGCCGACGAGGCGCCGGCCCGCGGCGAGGTTGGTGTCACGCCACACGCCCTGGATCGCGTACGAGTCCTCGACGGTGGCATCCGGGTAGCGCGCGGTGATGCGGGGGATGACACTGTTCGTGCGGTCGGCTTCGGCCAGCTCGTCGGCGATCCGGGCGATGACCTCGGAATCGAGCATCCTGTCTCCTTGTCGTGTCGTGTCGTGTCGTGTCGTGCCGGAGCGCTGGGTCGGTTCGACTTGCGGCGCCGCTCGGAGCCCGGATCGTTCGCCTCGGTCGCCGTGCTGCCTCGCTCGACGACTGGGGGATGACCGCCCGGTGTCGGTCCCCCCGCGAGGGAACGAAGGTCCGAGTCGAAACGTCTCGCGTCGTGGGACGTTCGACCGGCTGCGCTCGCGGGGCGACCGAACTCGCGGGGCGACCGGGGGTTGCCTACAGCTGGTGGCCGAGCTTGTACTCGCCCTGCTTCCACTCCGGCATCGATTCCTCGCCCTGCTCGGGGCGGGTGTAGCTGAAGCCGTCGGCGCCGATCGTGACCGCCATCTCCGAGGCATCCGTGCGCGCCACCACCGGCTGCGGGTTGCCGTCGAGGTCGAGCACCAGCGAGGCATCCGTGTACCAGGACGGCACCACCGGGTTGCCCCACCAGTCGCGGCGCTGGTTGTCGTGCACGTCCCAGGTGACCACCGGGTTGTCGGGGTCGCCGGTGTAGTAGTCCTGCGTGTAGATCTCGACGCGGTGGCCGTCGGGGTCGCGCAGGTACAGGTAGAACGCGTTCGAGACGCCGTGGCGGCCCGGCCCCCGCTCGATGCGGTCCGACATGCGCAGCGCGCCGAGCTTGTCGCAGATCGAGAGGATGTTGTGCTTCTCGTGCGTCGAGAACGCGACGTGGTGCATGCGCGGGCCGTCGCCGCCGGTCATGGCGGTGTCGTGCACGGTGGGCTTGCGGCGCATCCAGGCGGCGTAGACGGTGCCGGCCTCGTCCTGGATGTCTTCGGTGACGCGGAAGCCGAGGTCCTGCATGAACTTCGTGGCGCGCGGCACGTCGGGGGTGACCTGGTTGAAGTGGTCCAGGCGCACCAGGGCGCCCGGCGTGTACAGGTCGTAGCGCCAGGCGAGACGCTCGACGTGTTCGACGTCGTGGAAGAACTCGTACGGGAACCCGAGCGGGTCGGTCACCCGCACCGAGTCGCCGATGCCCTTGGTGAAGCCTTCGGCGCGACGCTCCACCCGGCAGCCGAGCTCGGTGTAGAACGCGACCGCCCGATCGAGGTCTTCGGGGGTGCGCACCCGGTAGCTGAACGCGGCGACGGCGGCCACCGGCCCCTGCCGCAGCACCAGGTTGTGGTGGATGAACTCCTCGAGTGAGCGGAGGTAGACGGTGTGCTCGTCCTCCTCGGTCACCGTCAGGCCCAGCACGTCGACGTAGAAGTCGCGGGAGCGCTGCAGGTCGGTGACCACCAGCTCCATGTAGGCGCAGCGCAGGATGTCGGGGGCCGGGGCGGTGGGCGTGGGCACCGGGTTGTCGGTGTCGATCGGGGCCTCTTGCGAGACGTAGAAGCCCGACGAGGTCAGTGTCATGTCGTGACGGTTGGTCATGTCAGCGTCCTTGCGTGAGTGCCGGTCGCAGGCGACCGGTGGGGGGTGGGATCAGCGGGGGTCCGGGTCGTCCAGCTCGACCTCGGTGTGGTGCTGCTGCTTGCCGAAGGTGGGGTTGTGCACCTTGCCGAGCGTGATGTGCACGGCCTGCTGGTCGGTGTAGAAGTCGATCGAGCGGTAGCCGCCCTCGTGGCCGAGGCCCGAGGCCTTGACACCGCCGAACGGGGTGCGCAGGTCGCGCACGTTGTTCGAGTTGAGCCACACCATGCCGGCCTCGATGTTCTGCGCGAAGTTGTGCGCACGCTTGAGGTCGTTGGTCCACACGTAGGCGGCCAGGCCGTACTTGGTGTCGTTGGCCAGAGCCAGCGCCTCGTCGTCGGTGTCGAACGGGGTGATCGCCACCACCGGCCCGAAGATCTCCTCCTGGAAGATGCGGGCCGTGGGTGCGACGTCGGCGAACACCGTCGGGGCGACGAAGTTGCCCTCGGGGAACCCCTTCGGGCGGCCGCCGCCGGCGACCAGACGCCCCTCGGTCTTGCCGAGTTCGACGTAGCTCATCACCTTCTCGTAGTGCTCGGGGTGAACCAGCGCGCCCACCTCGGTGTCGGGGTCGTGCGGGTAGCCGACCTTGACGCGCTTGGCCTGTTCGGCGTACCGGTCGACGAACTCGTCGTACACGTCGCGCTGCACCAGGATGCGGCTGCCGGCCGTGCAGCGCTCGCCGTTCAGCGAGAACACACCGAAGATCGTCGCATCGATCGCGGCGTCCAGGTCGGCGTCGGCGAACACCACGGCGGGCGACTTGCCGCCGAGCTCCATCGACAGGCCCTTCAGGAACGGCGCGGCGTTGCCGAAGATGATCTGCCCGGTGCGGCTCTCTCCGGTGAACGAGATCAGCGGCACGTCGGGGTGCTTCACCAGCGCGTCGCCGGCGTCCTCACCCAGACCGTTGACGAGGTTGAACACGCCCTGCGGCAGGCCCGCCTCCTCGAAGATCCCCGCCCACAGCGACGCCGACAGGGGCGTGAACTCGGCCGGCTTGAGCACCACCGTGTTGCCGGTGGCCAGCGCCGGGCCGAGCTTCCACGACTCGAGCATGAACGGCGTGTTCCACGGCGTGATGAGCCCGGCGACACCGATCGGCTTGCGGTTGACGTAGTTGATCTGACGGCCCGGCACCTTGAAGGTGTCGTCGGCCTGCGCCACGATCAGGTCGGCGAAGAACCGGAAGTTCTCGGCCGCGCGCCGGGCCTGGCCGAGCGCCTGGGTGATCGGCAGGCCCGAGTCGAACGACTCGAGCTCGGCGAGCCGCGCGTCGCGGGATTCGACGATGTCGGCGATGCGGTGCAGGATGCGGGAACGCTCACGCGGCAGCATCCGAGGCCACGGACCCTCGTCGAACGCGCGCTTGGCGGCGGCGACGGCCTTGTCGATGTCGGCCTTCTTGCCGGCAGCGGCGGTCAGATAGGTCTGGTTGGTGACGGGGTCGAGCACGTCGAACGTGTCACCGTCGACAGAATCGACCGTCTGTCCGTCGATGTAGTGCTGGATGCGGTCGGGCAGGTCGGCGGGGACGTGCCGGGCGGCGAGGGTGGTGTCGGTCATGGATGTTCCTCCGTCAGTGGTGGGAGTCGGGATGGCGGGCGGCGAGGAACTGGTCCATCGTGCGCCAGCGGTGGGTGCGGGCGGCCAGCTCGATCTCGAGCGGGTCGGCGTTATCTTCGATCAGCTGCACGATGTGCTCGTGCTCGTCGACCGAGTGCCCGGCGCGGCCGGGGATGAACGCGAAGGTCGAGTCGCGCACGCCCGGCAGTCGGCGCCAGCCGCGGTGCACGAGCTCGAGGATGTGCGGGTTCGGGCACCGCTCGAACAGTGCGGTGTGGAACTGCTGGTTGAGCCGGGTGAACTCGTGCGGGTCGAAGTGATCGAGCAGCCGCCGCATCCGCTCGTTGACCGCGCGGGCGCGGGCCAGATCGGAATCGGTGAGGTGCGGGGCGGCCAACGAGATCGCCGAGCCTTCGACAAGGCCCAGGGTCTGCATCGTGTAGACGTACTCGCTCTCGTCCGCGACGGCCACGCGTGCGCCGACGTTGCGCTCGAACGTCACGTAGCCTTCGGCTTCGAGCCGGCGGATCGCCTCGCGCACCGGCACCACGCTCATGTCGAGCTCGTCGGCGATCGTGCCGAGCACCAGCCGGTAACCGGGCGTGTACTCGTGGTGCGCGATGCGGTCGTGGATGTACGCGTACGCGCGCTGGGACTTGCTGAGGGTCGCGACGGCTGTGCTCATCGGCCCTCCTCACGCTGCTCATAGCGCTCGCGCCAGGCGGCGTTCATGGGGAACAAGCCCTCGATGCGCTCGCCGTCGGCGACCCGGTCGGCGATCCAGCCGTCCTCGTCCTCCTGCGCGAGGGCGGCGTCGACCACCTCTTCGACCAGGCCGGGCGGGATGACGATGACTCCGTCGCCGTCGCCGACGATGACGTCACCGGGCTGTACGGCGACGCCGCCGCATCCGATCGTCACGTCATGGTCCCACGCGACGTGGCGACGGCCGAGCACCGCGGGGTGTGCGCCCTTCGAGAACACCGGGATGCCGACGGCCGCCACGGCGTCGTAGTCGCGCACAGCGCCGTCGGTGACGATGCCGGCGGCGCCGGCCGCATGGGCGCGGATGGCGAGGATGTCGCCGAGCGTGCCGGCCGTGGCATCCCCGCGCGCCTCGATGACCATGACCTCGCCCGCGCCCAGCGCGTCGAACGCCTGCTTCTGCGGGTTGTAGCCGCCGCCGTGGGCCTTGAACAGGTCTTCGCGGTTGGGGATGAACCGGAGGGTGCGGGCGGTGCCGATGAGCTTGGTGTCGGGGTGCATGGGGCGGATGCCGTCGATCACGACGTTGTTCAGTCCACGCTTGCGCAGCTGCGCCGACAGCCCGGCGACGGGGGCCTTCTCGAGCTTGGCGCGCAGCTCGGGAGTGAGCACGAACGCGGCGGCGGCGGGTTGGGCGGCCGGGGCCAGGCCCGCCGCCTCGCGCGAGCCCCAGGCATCCGCCCGCTGCGCGTCGTCGACGGCCGGCACCGAGCCGACGGCGGGGTCGAAGCCGTGCTCGCCCTGCACGACGGTGGTGACCAGGCGGCCGCTGGACGGGGCGCCGGGCGCGGTCGGGGCGTCGACCTCGACCTCGACGACGTCGCCGGGGACGACCACCGACGAGCCGGCGGGGGTGCCGGTGAGGATGACGTCGCCGGGCTCGAGTGTCATGTGTTGGGAGAGGTCGGCGACGAACTGCGCGAGCGGGAAGATGAGGCCGGCGGTGGTGTCGTCCTGCACGAGCTCGCCGTTCACCCAGGTGCGCAGCCGCAGCGCGTGCGGGTCGACGGTGCGCGCGTCGATGAGCCGCGGGCCGATCGGGGTGTAGCCGTCGCGGCCCTTGGAGCGCACGTTCGAGCCCTTGTCGTTCGCGCGCAGGTCGTAGACGCCGAAGTCGTCGGATGCGGTCACCCAGCCGACGTGGTCCCATGCGCGCTCGAGTGGCACGTGACGGGCGGCGGTGCCGATCACCAGCGCCACCTCGCCCTCGAACGCGAGCAGCTCGGTGCCGGCGGGGCGCTCGATGGTGCTACCCGAAGCGGCGACCGAGCTCGCGGGCTTGAAGAAATACGAGGGGGAGGCCGGGCGCCGGCCGCGCTGGTCGGCACGGGACGCGTAGCTGAGGTGGACGGCGATGATCTTGCCGGGCCGGCCCGGAAGACCGGCGAAACGCGGATCGGCGGTGGTCGTGGCATCCGTCGTCGACGTGCTGTCAGTGCTCATGAGCTCCCTCGCCCTTGTGTTGTATCTGAAATCGTATATGATCATCCTGCGTCCGGCAAGAGGATGGTTCCGCTCACCACGACGAGTGGGGCACCCTGGGGTACCGGAGACAGCGCAGTCTCAGCGACAGATCTCATCGACAGAGGAGTCAACAATGAGTTCACCCAACGCGGGTGATGCGGCCGGCGGTCTGACACCGACCGGCACCATCGCCTCGGCCGCCGACCGGCGGCGAGTGGTCTTCGCGACCGTGGTCGGCACCACCATCGAGTGGTACGACTTCTTCATCTATGCCTCGGCGGCCGGACTGGTGTTCGCCGACCTGTTCTTCAAGCCGGCAGGCCCCGGGTTCGCCCAGATCCTGTCGTTCATCACCGTCGGCATCAGCTTTCTGTTCCGTCCGCTGGGCGCGTTCTTGGCCGGGCACTTCGGTGACAAGATCGGGCGCCGCCCGATGCTGGTGCTCACCCTGCTGCTGATGGGCGCGGCGACCACCCTGGTCGGTGTGCTGCCGACGTATGCCGTGATCGGCATGGCCGCGCCGGTGCTGTTGATCCTGCTGCGCGTGCTGCAGGGCATCTCGGCCGGCGGCGAGTGGGGTGGCGCGGTGCTGATGGCCGTCGAGCACGCGCCGAAGGCCAAGCGCGGTTTGTTCGGGGCCTCGCCGCAGATCGGCGTGCCGATCGGGCTGCTGCTGGCCTCGGGTGTGATGGCGCTGATGGCGCTGATCGCCCCCGGCAAGGCGTTCCACGACTGGGGCTGGCGCATCCCGTTCCTGCTGTCGGTGGTGCTGATCATCATCGGCTACTGGGTGCGGCGTCGCGTGTCCGAGAGCCCGGTGTTCCAAGAGATCGCCGAGCGCAAAGAAGAGACGCGCATGCCGATCGTGCAGCTGTTCCGCCACCACGCGCTGCTGGTGATCATCGCCGCGCTGGTGTTCGCAGGCAACAACGCGGTGGGATACATGACCACCGGTGGATACGTGCAGCGCTACGCCACCGACCCGGCCGGGCCGGTGCAACTGGACGCCGGCCCCGTGTTGTGGGCGGTCGCCGGATCGGGACTGACCTGGCTGGCGGCCACGTGGCTCGCGGGCTGGTGGTCCGACAAGCTGGGGCGCCGCACCACCTACATCATCGGGTGGATCCTGCAGCTGGTGGGTGTGTTCCTGCTGTTCCCGCTGACGAACGTCGGCAACGTGTGGGTGCTGTTCGCGGCGTTGGCGATCCTCACCGTCGGCCTCGGGTTCACCTACGGACCGCAGGCGGCCCTGTACGCCGAGTTGTTCCCGGCGTCCATCCGGTTCTCGGGGGTGTCGATCTCGTACGCGATCGGCGCGATCCTGGGCGGGGCCTTCGCCCCGACCATCGCGCAGGCGATCTTCCAGGCGACCGGCTCGACCTGGGGAATCACCTGGTACCTCGCTGGAATGACCGTGATCGGCCTGATCGCGACCCTGTTGCTGCGCGACCGCAGCGGCATTCCGCTCGGCCCGGAGTTCGAGGCCGAGCAGGCCAAGAGCCCCATCCACGGGCTGGCCAGGGCCTGAGCCGCACGGCGTCCCGCCGACGCCGGAGCAGACCTGCCGGTGTGGCGGATCCCCCGGATCCGCCACACCGCAGCGCGCCTGGCCCGGGCGCTGGTGTCCTGCGTCACGTCCCCAGATGGGCGACGTCACGTCCCCAGATGGGCGACCCTCTCATCGTGCCCGGGAGCCGGCCGTGCCTGAAGCCCCGACATATGAGGGCACCGCCCTGGCTGCCCCCGCGCGTCGCCGTCTGCGCGTCGCCGCCCCGCCCAAGCCTCCACCCAGCCCGTCGCCGCCCCGCGCACGCCTCCACCCAGCCCGCCCCCGCCCCCACTTGTGGGGGCACCCACGTACGGTTCTGGCGGCGAACATGAGGCGGCGCTAATGTCAGGCAGAAGAGCCGGGTCGTTCTTGGGGGCTGCGGGCGTATCGTAAGGGGACGCGATGAAAGTCGGACTGGTGGATGACCACGACATCGTGGGGCTGGGGATCGAGGCGGTCGTCGCGCAGATCGACGATCTCGAGTTCGTCGGGGCCGTCGGTACGGTCCGAGAGCTGCTGGCGACGTTCCCGGACGTCGACATCGCGGTTCTGGACCTGCGGCTCGCCGACGGATCATCGCCGGTCGCGAACGTCGAGCGCCTCACCGCCGCCGGCGTGCGGACCCTGATCCTCACCTCGGGCGAGAGCCCGTATCTCATGCGCGCCGTCGCCCGGTGCCCCATCGTCGGTCTGGTCCGCAAGTCGGCGCCTCGCAGCGTGCTCGAAGACACGCTCCGCAAGATCGTCGACGGCGACGTCGAGCTGTCGACAGAGTGGGCCTCGGTCATGGACTCCGATCCCGAGCTGGCCGCGGCCGGCCTGAGCCCGCAGGAAGAGCGGGTGCTCGCGCAGTTCGCGCAGGGAGTCAAGGCGCAGACGGTCGCCTACGAACTGGGCATCACCAAGAACACCGTCGACGACTACGTGCGCCGCATCCGTGCGAAGTACGCCGCGATCGGGCGCCCGGCGCACACCAAGATCGATCTGTACCGACGGGCCGTGGAGGACGGCATCCTTCCCTCGGCTCTGCTGCCGGACGCCCACTGACGATGACCACGGCGCCCGCCCCCGTCGACGACACGGCACTGGTCGACCGGTTCGCGCGGCGTCGGCTGTACCGACTCATGACGATGTCACTGGGCATCACCGCCATCGTCGAAGCAGCGAGCGTCATCCCCGCCATGCTCACGCAGCGGTACGTGCTCACCCCTGCGCTGACGATCGTCGCGCTGGTCGTGCTGGTGGCGCCGGCGGTGCTCGCGCTGTGCCTGTTCGCCCACGCCCGGTTGCGGGTGCTGCGCGGCCTGTGGCGCATTCAGGCGCTCGGGATGCTGGTGGTGTACCTGGCCGTACCCGTCGTGCTGGGCGGCACCCGGCTCGCCGAGGGTTTCGGGCTCACCTGGTTGGGTGAGCTCGAGATCGTGCCGGCCTGTGCGGCCGTGCTCGCCTGGAGATGGCGGGGAGTGCTGGCCTACGCGATCGTCTGGCAGGCCACGATGTTCTCGATCGCACTGCTGTGTGCCGAGAATCCCGTCCTCGGCCGCGCCCTGGGGGACGCCCTGCGTCAGTTGTTCTTCATCGCGATGTTCATGTGTCTGGCCTTCGCGCTGCTGCGCGCCGGGCGTCTGCTCGACACCGCCGTCGACGTGGCGGTGCGCGAATCCCGCAAGGTCGCGGCCGCCGATGCCCGCCGAACGGCGCGCACGCGCGTGCAGATGCTCGTCCACGACCGCATCATCGTCGCGCTGCTCGCCTATGCGGGCGGAGAAAGTCCCCAGCGCGCCCGGGAAGAGGCGGCGACCGCCCTCGACGACATCCGGCGTGCACCGCACGAGACGGCGACCGAGAGCACGCCCCGACAACTGGCGTGGCGGTTGCAGGCGACGACGACCCGCCTGGACCCGAGCATCCGATTCGACTACGTCGCCACCACCGACGGAGACATCCCCGCGGACGTCTGCGCCGCCCTCGAGGAGGCGTTCGCGGAGGCGGTGCGCAACAGCGTGCGTCACGCCGATGCTGGAACGCCGGTGACGCGCCAGGTGCGGGCCGACGTCTCGGCCGACCGGATCGAGGTCGTCGTGCTCGACGACGGCTGTGGATTCGATCCCCGACACATCGCCTCGACCCGACTGGGCGTGCGGCAGGGGATCATCCGTCGCATGCAGGGCGTGCCCGGCGGTCGTGCAGACGTCCGCAGCACGCGGGGGTACGGCACCACGGTGACGCTGCGCTGGGAGCGCCCATGAGCACGCTCGCTGCGGGCCCGCGACGCATACCCGACGACGACATCGGTCACTACCTCGGGTTCTTCACCGTCGTGCCCTGGCTGCTGTTCGCGCTGTATCTGGTCAATCTGCTCTTCTCCGCACTCGTGCTCGGTGCGCCGACGGCGCGCACGCCCGCAGGGCTGGCCGCACTCGCCGCCGTCATCGGCGGCCTGCTGCTGATCGTGCTTCCCTCGCGCACCCCGCTGCCGCGCTGGCGCACCGGGGTGATCCTCGCCGTGATCGTGTTCGCCGCGGTCGCGGTGACCTGGCAGCTGCCCGCCGACGTCACCGATCTCGGCTATCTGACGTGGGAGTACAACCCGTGCGATCTGCTCATGTTCTGCCTGGCGATCCGTGCGCGCATCCTCGCCGCGTGGGTCGGGCAGGTCGCCATGCAGCTGGTCGTCGCCACCTGGAGCATCGCTCAGACCGGGTCGCCGGTGCACGGCCTGCTCTCGAGCTACACTCAGGCCTTCCCGCTGGTGGCATGCTCGGTGTTCGCCTTCGGCCTGCATCACACGGCTCGGCAGATCGTGGCGCACCGCTCCGCCGAGCGGGCACGCGCCGAGCAAGAGACCCGCGAACAGACGGCAGCCGCAGCGCTGGACTCCGAGCTGCAGGCCGTGCGTGCCATGGCCGAGCCGGCGCTGCAGCAGATCGCCGCCGGCGGCTCGCCCGACCCGGCGGGTGTGCGCGCGCTCGAAGCGGCTCTGCGTGACCGCGTGCGCAGTCCGAGCCTGGCGGTCGAGCCGCTCACCTCGGCGCTGCGCCGGGTGCGCGAACACGGCGTCGACGTCCTGGTGCTCGACGACCTCAAGGGCCAGGCGCTGACCGACACCCAACGACGCGCGGCCGCAACGTGGGGGGCGGAACAGATCACACACGCGCACGGCGCCACCATGACCTTGCGGGTGGCCAGCGTGAACGGCACCCCCCACGCTACCCTGACCGTCGACGGCACGAGCATCGCGCATGAAGCGCTGTGAGGGTGTCGGCGACCGGCCGGATAGTCTGCGGGTGTGACCGAGACCGCCGTCCCCGGACGCCTCGCCCTGCTGCGAGCATCCATCGCCGTCGTGGCGCGGGGCGGATTGCGCGCGCTCACCTACCGGGCCGTGGCCGCCGAGGCGGGCGTGTCGCACGGGCTGGTGCGGCACCACTTCGGCACCCGCGACCAGCTCATCGCCGCCGCCCTCGACCACGCCGTCGACGAGAGCCTGCGTGCGACGAGCATGTTCGACGAGGTGACGGATGCCGCGGGCTTCGCCGCCGGCATCGAGACCCTCGCGCAGCAAGACGGCGACATGCAGGCGTTCCAGTACGAGCTGCTGCTCGAGTCGCGCCGCCGACCCGAGCTGCGACCGCATGCGCAGCGGTACTACGACGCATACCGCGAGGCGAACGCCGCCGCGCTGCGCCGGCTCGGGGTCACCGATGCGGCGCTGATCGACGCGATCTGGTTCGCCCTCGACGGCCTGGTGTTCCGGCAGGTCGTGCTGCCCGAGGATGTCGGTCCCGTGCTCGACCGGATCCGCGCGCTGGTGCGGGACGCGGCATCCGCCTGACCCGGCCGTCGCGGTGCGGAACGCGGCATCCGCCCGACCCGGCCGTCGCGGTGCGGGACGCGGCATCCGCCTGACCCGGCCGTCGCGGTGCGGGATGCGGCATCCGCATGACCCGGCACCCGCGTGAGGCCTGGTCCTGCGGCTCCGCTTGATCCGGCCCATGGAGGGGGATCCATGCGCCGCCGCTTCGTCGCCCGCCTCCGCGCGGTGTGCACAACTGCGGGGATTTTCGGCGACACGCCGGGGCGCGGCCGCGGGACACGGCGTGTCGCGAAGAATCCCCGCCGTTGTGCTCGCGGGCACGGATGCCTCGAATCGGGCCGGATGCCTCGAACCGGGTCGGATGCCTCGGGCGCGCACGGATGCTGTGAGAAGACCGTCATCCTGCCCACCGGGCTTGACTATCCAAATGGATAGTGCGTAGGGTGACGGCACCACCACGACCCGGTGGCATCCCTCAGCGACCAAAGGCGGTTCCGCATGTCCTCCGACCTCTCCACTCGCCACGTGATCGTCGTCGGCGCAGGCTTCTCGGGCCTCGTCGCCGCGCGCGAACTCGAAGGCGCCGGCATCCGTGTCACCGTTCTCGAGGCCCGCGACCGCATCGGCGGGCGCGCCTGGACCGAGGAGCGGATGGGCCACACCCTCGAACTCGGCGCCACCTGGGTGCACTGGTTCCAGCCGTTCGTGTGGACCGAGATCGTCCGCTACGGCCAGACGATCTACCCCAGTCCGTACCACGAGCAGGCGTACTGGATCACCGGCGACCAGGTGCACTCCGGACCGGAGTCGGAGATGGATGCCAAGCTCGCCCGGCCGCAGGAGCGGATCTTCGAGGGATCGCGCGAGTTCTTTCCGTACCCGCACGAGCCGCTGCATGTGCTGGACTCCGGCGACGATGAGCTCATCGCCCGGTTCCGCGCCGCCGATGCCGGGAGCGTGCTCGACGCGCTGCGCGACGGCACGTTCACGCAGGAGGAGATCGACCTCGCCGATGCGTACTGGAACGCCGGCTACAACGGCTACTCGGCCACCGCGTCGCCGCTGATGGCCAAGCACTGGGCCGCGCTCAGCGACCACCGACTGCCGCTGCTGGACGAGCAGACGCTGCGGTTCAAGCTCACGAACGGGATGCGCGGCATCTACGAGGCCATCGCCGCCGACGTGCGGGGTGAGATCCGGCTGAACACGCCGGTGTCGGCTGTGACGCACGACGCGGACGGGGCGACGGTGACGTTGGCCGACGGGCAGGAGCTTTCGGCCGACGCCGTGATCGTGACCGCGCCGCTCGGGGCGCTGAAGAACCTGTCGTTCGCGCCCGAGCTGCCCGAGAAGGCGCGCGAGGTGATCGCCGAGGGGTGGAACTGCACCGGCTTCAAGATCTGGATCAAGATCCGCGGCCACCACTCGTTCATCGCCACCGCACCGACGGGGCACCCGATCGCAATGACCCGCAGCGAGTACTTCCTCGATGACGGCACGACGATCCTCGTCGGGTTCGGGCCCGACCGCACGAAGATCGACTGGGACGACCGTGACCAGATCCAACAGATCATGTCGGAGTGGCTGCCCGAGATCGAGGTGATCGAGGCCACCAGCCACGACTGGGGCGGCGACACCTGGACCGGGCAGACGTGGGCGACGCCGCGGTCGGGTCAGTTCCTCGAGGGGTGGAGCCTGTTCCGCGGCACCGACACGCGGCTGCGCTTCGCCGGCGCCGACTGGGCCAAGGGCTGGAACGGCGTCGTCGTGGACGGCGCGATCGAGTCGGGCATCACCACCGCCCGCGGCCTGATCGACGAGTTCCGCGGCGCCTGAGCTGCCGCGGGTTTCGGCCCTGCCTCCACCGAGGGGACGTTGTGGACGAAGTTGTGCTTCTTCGTTCTTCGGCTGCCGCGCCGTACTCCGGGTCTACTCTCGCCCACGGGGCGAGTACCTGAGCGGCACGACGAGAAGAACTGGCTCCGTGCCCTGGTGCTTCTCGTCGTGCGACTCGGCGCGGCTATTTCCGCCAGTGTCCCAGGTAGCTGCTGGCCCAAACGTTGCCGGAGTAGTTCGCTGTCCTTGCGGGGGCATGTCGGCCATCGTTCTGGTCATACACCTGACCGTTGTAGTAGATGCCGATGTGTCCATATGGAGCGCTTCCCCAGACGAGGATGTCGCCATTCTTGAAGCTCTTGTTTGTCGACCAGGCGAAGCCCTTGGCCTTCAGCTGGTTCCCGCCAGTGCCGGCAGACCGATAGTCAACAGCATTGCCCCAGCTGCCACTCTTGATGCCATAGACCCGCCACAGATACTGGCTAACGAGTGAAACGCATTCGCCCGAGAATCCTCCCGCGGCGTTGGCCCAGGTCTTGCCTCTCGTGTCAGAGACGAAAGTCGCAAGGCTGACTCTGGGGCACGCGGCTGTGACCGCGCTGTTGCTGCCGGTGTTGACGTTGGTATCGGCGATGTAGTTGCCGTCAGATGTTCGGTACCAGAGGTTGCTTGTGCCGGCCCACCCCGAGATGCTTTGGCCCCACGTGTAGCATGCGAGCTTCACCTTTGCGGCCTTCGCGTAGGTGCCCTTCTTTGCATAGTTGGTGAGATACGGTCCGCTCATCTTTGCAGTCGCAGCCATAACGGAGTAGCTCTTCCAAGAACTGCAGCTGTAGGCGGTCTTTCCCTTAACGTCTTTGCATGTGGCGCTGAAGCTCTTCGACCCAGCGAGGGTGCCCAGCTTCACTTTGTTGCTTGACGCCCACGTCGTGGGCGTACCTCCACACCCGACGGCGAGTTCGACGCTGGTCGAGGCCTTGCCAGACTTGATGGCAAAGGTATAGTCAGAAATCCAAGATGCCCCAGAGCGCGCTGTCCGCTTCGCCCAGCCAGACCCTCCGTTTGATGATTGGATCCAGATCCCCGTGACCGCGGCGCCGGACTGGCAGGCCACTGTGCCGGAGACCGTCATGGTGGTTGCCGCCGCTGCTGGAAGCGCACCGCTGACCACGAGTGCCAGTGAAGCGAGCAAGGTGAGAACCTGGGCTCGAACACCCCGGACAGTTCGCCTCTTCTTCGGGTCGTCCATGGGAAGTCCCTTCTTACAGATGGATGATGATGTCGCCCAGTGTCACGGAGGGTCGTCAACAGCGTTAGCCCCGATAACTGGGGGCGCGCCGCACGATCTTTCATGGGTCGACGCGGGACCGGTCCGAAGCGGGCTCGGTCAGCCGCCGATCGAGGTGCGGATGGCGTCGGCGGCCTGCCGCAGGCGCTCGGCGAGTTCTGCGGCACGGTGCTGGTCACCCAGCGACACGACCGCGATGGCCGCCGGAGCGTGACCGCGCAGCGGCAAGGGGACAGCGACGGCGTGCAGGTGGGGGATCACCTCGTCGTGACTGACCATGTAGCCCACGGCTTCGGCGTCGTGCAACTGCCTCTCGACCTGCGCGGTGATCGTCGCGGGCCACTGCGTGCGCGGCAGCAGGCTGAGCACCGCCCGGCCCGGTGCCCCGATGCCGAGGGGATGCCGCGACCCGGGCCGCTGGGCGACCGACGCGCCGGCGTGTCGTGGCTCGACGCTGACGAGCGTCACGCACTCGTCGCGGTCGAGCACCACGAGAAAGCAGGTCAGGCCGACGTCGTTGGCCACGGCGGTCAGCTCGGGCAGCGCCTCGGACTGCAGGTCGCGGGCGACACCGGCCGCCAGCGCGGCCAGCCGCGCACCGAGTTCGATGCGCCCCGCGTCGGTGCGCGAGGTCAGACCGTGGTGTTCGAGCGTGCGCACCAGCCGGTACGCGACCGACCGGTGCACGCCCAGGCGCTGGGCGACCTCATCGATCGCGAGCGGGTCACCGGCGTCGCTGAGGATCTCGAGAATCCGGATGCCACGGCTCAGGGTCTGGCTCGCCGGTGTCGAATCGGCCGGTGCCCGACGCGACGCGGTCGCGCTGTCTACGGCCATGTTCCCTCGCTCTCGGACGGGTCGCCGGGGCTTGCCGGGCGACGCCGATTCGTATACGATCTGTTCAATAGTAGAGTGTCGCGTTCCAATATAGAACACAGCGGTCGCGCGCGACACCCTCGACGCCGAGGAGATCCCATGCAGTTCCACCACAACGGTTACGTCTCGGGTGAGCCCCGCGTGCAGCCCGCCGCCGGCACCGGCATCGACCGTCCCGACGACCTTCCCGACGAGATCGATGTGCTGATCGTCGGTTCCGGCCCCGCCGGAATGCTGCTGGCGGCGCAGATGTCGGCGTTCCCCGACGTGGTGACCCGTCTCATCGAGCGCCGCGACGGGCGTCTCGTGCTGGGTCAGGCCGACGGCATCCAGCCCCGCAGCGTCGAGACCTTCCAGGCCTTCGGATTCGCGCCGCACATCATCAGCGAGGCGTACAACATCGGCTGGATGAACTACTGGACGCCCGACCCGGAGCACCGCGAGAACATCATCCGCACCACCCGGCAGGCCGACTATGCGAAGGACATCAGCGAGTTCCCGCACCTGATCGTGAACCAGGCACGCGTGCTCGACTACTTCGCCGAGGCCGCAGCCCGGGGACCCGCGCGCATCACGCCCGACTACGGCGTCGAGTTCACCGGCCTCACCGTGCATCCCGAGGGGGAGTACCCGGTCGAGGTGCAGGTGCGGTACGTCGCCGGCCCGCGCCAGGGCGAGGAGCGCACCGTGCGCGCGAAGTACGTCGCCGGCGGTGACGGCGCCCGCAGCCGGGTGCGCGACGCCATCGGCCGCAAGCACATCGGCAAGTTCGCGATGCACGCCTGGGGGGTGATGGATGTGGTCGTCGACACCGACTTTCCCGACTGGCGCACCAAGTGTGCGATCAACGCCGAGGCGGGCAACATCCTGCACATCCCGCGCGAGGGCGGCTACCTCAGCCGGGTGTACGTCGATTTGGGCGAAGTGCCCGAAGACGACCACCACAAGGTGCGCGAGACCCCGTTGGAGCGGATCGTGGAGCGGGCCAACGAGATCCTGCACCCGTACACGATCACGGTGAAGCAGGCGGCCTGGCACAGCGTCTACGAGGTCGGGCACCGGGTCACCGACAAGTTCGACGACGTCGACGTGGATCAGGACCACGCGCCGCATGTGTTCTTGATGGGGGATGCCTGTCACACGCACTCGGCGAAGGCCGGACAGGGCATGAACGTGTCGATGCAGGACGGGTTCAACCTGGGCTGGAAGCTCGGGTCGGTGCTCACCGGCCGCAGCCCGGAGTCGCTGCTGTCGACGTACTCGGCCGAGCGGCAGCCCGTCGCCCAGCAGCTCATCGACTTCGACCGGGAGTGGTCGTCGCTGATGGCCCGCAAGCCCGAAGAGATCTCAGATCCGCAGGAGCTGGCGAACTTCTACATGGCCACCAGCGAGTTCCCGTCCGGGTTCATGACGCAATACCCGGCGTCGCAGATCGTGGCAGGCTCCGGCCACCAGGAGCTGGCCGCCGGGTTCCCGGTGGGCAAGCGGTTCAAGTCCGCCCAGGTGGTGCGGGTGTGCGACGGCAACGTCGAGCACATCGGCCACCACCACCTCGCCGATGGCCGCTGGCGCATCTACGCGTTCGCCGACGCGGCCGGCCAGGGTGAGGCATCCGCCCTCGCCGACTGGGCGCAGTGGCTGCAGACCTCGCCCGACTCGCCGGTCGTGCGCTACACGCCCGCCGGCGGTGACGAGGACGCCGTGTTCGACGTCAAGGTGACGTATCAGCAGCCGTTCGAGGACGTCGAGGTGCTGAAGGCGCCCGAGGTGTTCCGGCCGCGGTGCGGCACGCTGAAGCTCATGAACTGGGAGAAGGTGTACGCCGCCGGCGAGGGCATCGACATCTTCGCCGAGCGCGGGCTGTCGCGCGACGGCGTGGTGGTCGTGGTGCGTCCCGACCAGTACGTCGCCGCAGTGCTGCCGCTGACCGCGACCGACGAGCTGGCCGCGTTCTTCGCCCAGAACATGGTGCCGGCCGCCGGCTGAGCTCGGGCGGCGCGGCGCGGCCGCGCGAGGCCGCACGTCGCGGCGCTGCCGCGCGCCGCTGAGCATCGCGCCGCACGTCGCAGCGCCCGCATCGCTGAGCGTTGCGCCGCACGCACCGCAGCCACCGGCCCCAGCAGGAGTGCAGCCGAGGCATGCATCGCAGGGGCGCGGTCGAGGCATCCCGTCGCAAGTGCGGACTCCAGCAGCCGCCGCATGCGCGGGCCCCAGCATCCGTCGCAGGCGTGCGGCCGGATGCCGGGACCCGGGCCGCGTCAGGAGTTCACGCGGATGATCTCCTGCTGGTACGGGGCGATCACGTGCGGCGAGATGCGGCAGTCCAGCAGCAGGAACGGGCGCTCGGATGCAGGGGTCGCGGCCCAGGCGGCGAGCCGGTCGAGATCGGCCAAAGTGCGCACGACGACCCCCTCGCCGCCGACCGCGTCGGCCAGCCCGGCGAAATTCACCTCGGGGATGAGCATCGGCGCGGTCGCCAGGCCCTTCAGCCCGTACAGGTTCACCTCGGCGCCGTACGCGCCGTCGTTCCACACCACGGCCATGCCGCGCCCGCCCGCCACGCGCACCGCCGACTCGAGGTCGGCGACCGCCATGAGCCCGCCGCCGTCGCCGGTGGTGAGCACGATGGTCGACTCGGGACGGGCGATCGCCGCGCCCGGCACCGACGGGAACCCCTGCCCGATCGCCTGGAACGCGGTACCGACCATGATCATGCGGTCGGGCGAGGCCACCGGCCAGTACATGTTCGCCCAGCCGATGAAGTGCCCGCCGTCCGAGACGACGACGCGGTCCGCCGGCAGCAGCTGCCCGATCCGCTCGGCGACCGAGCGCGGGTCGAGCCGCCCGTCGGCGGCCAGCTCGTCGCCGTGCTCGCGTGCGGTCAGCGCGGCGACGTCGATGCTCTCACGCCAGCCGCTGGGACCCGCGCCGAGCGCGTCGAGCTCGCCGACCAGCGCGGCGGCGACCACGCCGGCGTCGCCCCGGATGAACCCGCCCACGTGCGGGTGGGTGGCCGCCGGCGCGATGTCGACCTGCACCACGCGTGTGCTCGGCGCGAACAGGTCGCCGAAGCGCATCGTGAACTGGTTGAGGGATGCCCCGAACACGACCGCGACGTCAGCCTCGTGCACGAGCGCCATGGCCCCGTCCGCGCCGAAGCCGCCCGTCACGCCGAGGTCGTAGCGGGCGTCGGGGAACACGCTGCGGCCGAGGGCGGTGGATGCGGTGACCGCGCCGGTGCGGTCGGCCAGCGCGCCGAGCGCTTCGCCCGCCCCGGCCAGATGTGCGCCGCGGCCGGCGAGCAGGAACGGCCGTTTCGCGCCCGCGAGCGCGCGGGCCAGATCCCGGATCGCGGCGGCCGAGAACGGACCGGCCGGCTGCAGCGGGCCCGGGAGGACCGGCTCGGGCGCCACCGGCACGGGGCCGGCTTCGAGCCGGGCGACGTCGTAGGGGATCGCCAGCACGGTGGGCACGCCGTACGAGAGCGCGTGTTCGATCGCGATCACGGTGGTGGCCGCGGCATCCGCTCGTCCCACCGTGTAGGTGCGGGCACCGACCGCCGACGCCATTGCGATCTGGTCGACGTCCCACGGCCGCGGGCCGCTGGTGGGCTCGTCGCCGACGACGAGGATCAGCGGCACATGCGCCTGCACCGCCTCGGCGAGGGCGGTGAGGGTGTTGGTGAAACCGGCGCCGTACGTCGCCGTGGCGGCGGCGAGCCGGCCCGAGGCGCGGAAGTGGGCGTCGGCGGCGACGACGGCGCCGGCCTCGTGCCGCACCGCGGTGTACGAGGCATCCGTGTTGCGCTCCAGCGCGTCGAGGAAGTAGGCGTTGCCGTTGCCCATCACCCCGAACACATGGTCGATGTGGCGGGCGAGGGTCGTGGCGACATGGGCGGAGACGGTGGGCATGGTGTTGCCTTTCGAGACACGGAGGTTTCAGGATCCGTATGTGTCTCGCTCGCCGCGTCGCGCGCTTCGTGCCCCTTTTTCGAGCACCGGCCGGGTATCGCGCAGGAGCTCTGCGGCCGGACGAGTCGAGTATATCGACGGCTGACGGATGCCTCGGGCCCGGGCCGCCTCAGCCGCCGGGGCCGCCTCGGCCGCCTCGGACGCCTCGGCCGCCGGGCTGCCGCTCATCAGCATGGGCGCATCACCCGATCCGCTCCGCTCGAGTCGGGCACAGTGCGGGTGTCGCGGTCGTGGACTCGCACATTGCGCCGACTTCTCGGCTCCGGGATGCCGTGCAGCCGGTCGTGATGCGAACCTCCGCCGGCGACGGCATCCGCTCGAGTCGGCGCAACGTGCGGGTGTTGCGGTCGTGGACTCGCACATTGCGCCGACTTTTCGGAGCGGGATGCCGGTCAGCCGGCCGTGATGCGAACAGCGCGTGCTCGGCGGTCTCGGCTCAGCCGAGATCGATCCGTATGCCCGCTGCGGTGACGGCGACGTGCAGCGAGGTCAGGTCGGGCACGACGGCGACCGCTCCTGCGTCGGTGGCCCGCGGACCCACGCCGATCACGGTCATGCCGGCTGCGAGTCCCGCGGCGATGCCGGTGGGGGAGTCCTCCAGCACGAGGCAGTCGGCCGGATCGACGTCGAGCAGCCGCGCCGCGAGCAGGAACCCCTCGGGGTCGGGTTTGCTGCGCGAGACGTGTTCTGCGGTCACGCGCACCTGCGGCATCCCGAGCCCGGCCGCGGCCATGCGGGCCGAGGCGAGTCCCTCGTCGGCGGAGGTCACCAGCGCGTGGGGCGCGTCGGCGAGCGTGGCCAGCAGCGCGGCCGCGCCCGGGACCGCGACGACCCCGTCGGTCTGCGTGGTCTCGGCCTGCAGCATCGCGGCGTTCTCGGCCCGGTTCACCGCCGGGTCGCGGCCCGGGAGCAGCAGCGCCATGCTCTCGTGTCCTTGGCGGCCGTGCACCACTTCGAGGACGGCGGCCGGGTCGACGCCGTGCGCCGCGGCCCACTGCAACCACAGCCGCTCCACGATCGCGGTGGAGTCGACGAGGGTGCCGTCCATGTCGAGCAGGACGGCGCGGACGGTGATCGCGAGCGGCATTCCTCCATCCTCCCGCGGCCGCCACCTGTCATCGGGCCGCGGCGTGCGCGGTCGCGGTCATCCGCCGGGCGTTGCGCGAACGGTGCGACATCAGCAGCGCGGATGCTGCCAGCGCCGTCGTCGCGGACGCATCCACGGCGACCGGCAGCGGCGCCCGGTGAGCGAGGGGCGGATGCCGCGGCCGCCCCGAGGCCGGTGTCAGTCGTCCGTGTCCGTCACCGGCGGCACGGGCATCCGACCCGGTGCCGGCGGACGCGGCGCAGACCACGACGAGAACCGCGAGACCACCGGCACCAGGGTGATCACGCCGTGGAGGAGCAGACACGGCATGACCGGATGTCGCCACACGGGCGGCTGCGCACGCGCGACGCGCGATCGGGGCCGCGCTGCGGCATCCGTCGTCGACGTCGTCAACGCGTGCATGCGGCGACGATACGGCGCGCCCGAACCCGCGTGCCGGGCGCGCGTCGAGACCGTACGCGGGGGGACATGCCTTTCGCGCTCGCAGTCAACCCGGGCGCTGTGGGCCCGGCGGACAATGGGGGCATGAGGCGGCGTGTGCCGCCGGGATGACCCGAGTTCATGAAGGAGACACCGATGTCCGAAGCCGCGCTGAGCCCCGACGAGGCCGCCCTGCTCGACCGCGTCCAAGCCCCCGAAGGGCAGGGCCGCGAGATCCTCGACGCCGCCACGCGCGAGGTCATCGGTCGCGCACCCGTGCAGACTGTCGCCGACCTCGACGACGCGATCGCGCGCGCCAAGGCCGCGCAGCCGGGCTGGGAGGCGCTCGGCCATCAGAAGCGCAGCGACCTGCTGCTGCAGGCGGCCGACGCGATCGACGCGCGCGCCGAGGCGTTGGCCCGGCTGCTCTCGCGCGAGCAGGGCAAGCCGCTGAACGGTCCGAACGCGCGCTTCGAGCTGGGTGCGTGTTCTGCCTGGCTGCGGGCGACCGCGGCGACCGTGCTCGAGCCCGAGGTGCTCGTCGACGACGGCGAGACGCACGCCGAGCTGCACTACAAGGCCATCGGCGTCGTCGGGGCGATCGGACCGTGGAACTGGCCGCTGATGATCGCGATCTGGCAGATCGCGCCGTCGCTGCGCATGGGCAACACCGTCGTGGTCAAGCCCAGCGAGTACACCCCGCTGAGCGTGCTGGCGATGATCTCGGTCATGAACGAGGTGCTGCCCCCCGACGTGCTCATCGGTGTCTCGGGTGACCGCGAGGTCGGCGCCCGGCTGGCCGCACACCCCGACGTCGACAAGGTGATGTTCACCGGTTCGACTGCGACCGGGCGCAAGATCATCGAGAGCTCGGCCGGCAACCTCGCCCGTCTCACCCTCGAGCTCGGCGGCAACGACGCCGGCATCGTGCTGCCGGGCACCGACCCGAAGGCGATCGCGCAGGACCTGTTCTGGGGCGCGTTCATCAACACCGGGCAGACCTGCGCGGCGCTGAAGCGCCTGTACGTGCACGACTCGATCTACGACGACGTCGTCGACGCACTCAAGGAGGTCGCCGAGCAGACCCCGATGGGCGTCGGCCTGAGCGAGGACAACGTGCTCGGCCCGCTGCAGAACACGCAGCAGTTCGACATCGTCAACCGGCTCGTCGACGACGCGAAGGCCCGCGGCGCCCGCATCGTCACCGGCGGCGCCCCCGCCCCCGAGCTCGGTGAGCTGTTCTACCCGATCACACTCATCGCCGACGCCACCGACGGCATGGCCGTCGTCGACGAGGAGCAGTTCGGCCCCGTGCTGCCGATCGTCAAGTACTCCGACGTCGAGGATGCCATCGCCAGCGCCAACCGGTTGGACGTGGGCCTGGGCGGCTCGGTCTGGGGACCCGACCGCGACGAGGCGCGCAAGGTCGCCGCGCGCATCCAGTCCGGCACGGTGTGGATCAACTCGCACGGCGGCGTGCACCCGATGATCCCGTTCGGCGGTGTCAAGGGCTCCGGCTACGGCCTGGAGTTCGGGGTCGAGGGCCTGAAGTCGGTCGCCGTGCCGCAGATCATCAACGGCTGAGGCACGGCTGACGAGTGCGGCGGGCAAGGGGAGGGATGCCGCATCCCTCCCCTTGCTGCCGCGCGCCGCGATGTGTCGGTCGTGAACCGGGACCGACCAGACGCGGGATGCCACGGCATCCCCCCGGGTCAGCTGTGTGCGCTCAATGCGAGGCGCGGTACTCGCTCGGCGCCACGCCGTACGCGGCCTTGAACGCACGACTGAAGTGCGCGGCGTCGGCGAACCCCCACCCGGCGGCGATGGCGGCGACGGAACGGCCGGCGTGCAGCGGATCGATGAGGTCGCGGCGGCAGCGTTCGAGCCGTCGCATCCGGATCCACGTCGACACGGTCGTGCCATGTTCTTGGAACAGGCCGTGCAGATGACGGGTCGAGATGAAGTGCGCCGCGGCGATGGATGCCGGTGACAGATCGTCGGCGAGGTTGCGGTCGATGTATGCGTGGATGCGCTGCATCAACGCGCGATGCGGGTCGGCGGAATCATCCAGCCCCAGCTCGTGCGAGAAGACGGTCGTGATCAGATCGAGTGCGGTGTGGGCCAGGCGCGCGCCCACAGTGCCGTTGAGCTGCTCGAGATTCGTTCCGAGCTGGCCGAGATACGGCGTCACCACGGCACCCAGGCCCTGGTCGCCGGCGATGCGCACCGCGGTCAACTCGCCGACCATGTCGGGTGGCAGCGTGATGAGCTGGCGGGGGAACATCGCCACCAGGGTTCGGAAGGGTGTGTCGAACACCAAGGAGTACGGCCGGCTGGTGTCGTAGACGGCCAGGCTGCCGGGCTCGAGCACCGCTTCCCGGCCGTCCTGGATGAGCAGGCCGCGACCGGCGAGCATGAGGCTCACCTTGAAGAACGCGCGGTCGTCCCGAGCGATGAGCCCGGCGGTGCGCTCGACGACGTGGGCGGATGCCTGTACATCGGTCATGTGCACGTCGTCGACGCCGGCCGCACGGATGACCCCGCGGAAGCCGTGGGCCGGGGGAGCGGTGACCTGCAGCGGCACGAACGAGTCGTTCACGGCCGCGCGGAACGCGCTGATGTCGTGTGCCACCGCCGTCGTGACCGGGTCGGGCACCATGGTCGCCGATACGGGCATCGTCACCTCGCAGTCTCGGGCGTACCAGGATTATATACGATCCAGCCGGGGTTGTCGCGGATGCTCGAGCCGAGCGCGACGGCGAGTGTGCGCCGGGCCGACGACCGCCGGGGCCACCGGGCTCAGGCTGACGGGCGGGCTCGTGGACAGGTGCGCTGGGACGGGCATGCGGACACGGCCGCCGGGCGGACCTGTCGGGCGGGCGTGCCCCGACGGGCAAGGATCGTGCCGTCCCGGTCATGCCGGCACCGGACGGCAGCAGCCAGGATGAAGGCGGCACGGGCGCCCGAGCCCGCACACGCACCGAAGGAGCTGTCATGTCTGCCCCCACCACTGCGACGACGCGCACCGCCGCGCATCGTCGCCTCGGCGTCTTCGCCGTGGCCTTCATGATCGTCGCGGCATCGGCGCCGCTGACGGTCGTCGCCGGAGGGGTCACGAGTTCGTACTCCGTGACCCACGTGACGGGCATCCCGTTCGGCTACATCGTGCTGGCCGTCGCCCTCGCGATCTTCGCGATCGGGTACGCCGCGATGAGCCGGTTCATCACCAACGCCGGCGCGTTCTACGCCTACATCGCCCAGGGCATCGGCCGGCCCGCCGGCGTCGGATCGTCGGTGCTCGCCCTGATCGCCTACAACGCCATGCAGGTCGGCATCTGGGGGATGTTCGGGTTCCAGGTCTCGTCGTTCATCGAGCAGAAGACCGGATGGGCCAGTCCGTGGTGGCTGTGGGTGCTTGCCGGGATCATCGTCGTCGGCGTCATGGGTGTGAACCGCGTCGACCTGTCGGCCAAGGTGCTCGGTGTGCTCGTGGCGCTCGAGTTCGTCGTGGTGATCATCTTCGACGTGGTCTCGTTCGCGAATCCGACCGAAGGGTTCACCGCCGCGCCGATGACGCCGGGTGCCCTGTTCGTTCCCGGGGTCGGCGCCGTGCTGGCGTTCGGCATCGCCGCCTTCATGGGCTTCGAGTCGGCGGCGATCTACGGCGAAGAGTCGAAGGACCCCAAGCGCACCATCCCGCGGGCGACGTTCCTCGCGGTCTGCGTGATCGGTGTCTTCTATGCGATCTCGTCATGGGCGCTCGCCCTGGCCATCGGCCCCGACAAGATCACCGACCCGGCCGGGATCACCGCCGACCAGGCCGGGCCGCCGCTGTTCTTCGACTTCGTCGCCGCGCACCTGGGTGAGTTCTGGGTCGACATCATGTCAGTGCTGTTCATCACGAGCCTGTTCGCCGCGCTGGTGAGCTTCCACAACGCCGTGTCGCGATACGCGTTCTCACTCGGCCGCGAGGGGGTACTGCCCGCCGTGCTCGGCACGGTGCGCGTGCGCAGTGGCGCGCCCTGGGCGGGCTCGCTCGCGCAGAGTGCGATCGCCGTCGTGGTGGTGGTGGGTTTCGCGATCGGCGAGATCGGTTGGGATCCGGCATCCGGGCCCTTCCCCGTGCTGACCCTGTTCACGTGGCTCACGAACCTCGGCGCGTTCGGACTCGTGCTGCTGATGGTGCTGGTCTCGGCCGCCGTGATCGGATACTTCCGTCGTGACGCCCGCGACGTGGGGGCCGGCAGCCGACTGCTCGCACCGATCGTGGCATTGATCGCGCTCGGTGCCGTGTGGGTGCTGATCCTGATGAACTGGGATGTGCTGCTCGGCCAGGCCGAATCGAGCGCGCTGACCTATCTGCTGCCGGCGATCCTGCTGGTGCCGTCGATCGCAGCCGTGTTCTGGGCGCTGTGGCTGCGCAAGGCTCGGCCGCAGGTGTACGCGCAGATCGGCCACGGCGCCGAAGAGCAGCTCGCGCCGCACCTGGGAGCCGAGCCCGTGGGGATCTGACGCCCGGCGCCCGACGGTGCGGCACGCAACGGGGTCCCAGCCGTCAGGTTGGGACCCCGTCTGCACGGCTGTGCCAGCCGGGTGGCTGGGACACCGTCACGGGCGCTCGTCAGTGGTCGCCGTGGCACGCGTCGTCGGTGGCGCCCGATGTCGGAGGCGGTCGCCATGATGGCGCCATGGCCGCAGAAGGCGTCAACCGAGAAGGCGTCAACCGAGCAGGCGTCAGCCGAGAACGCGTCAATCCAGAACGCGTCAACCCGCAGCGCCTCATCGCCGAGCGGCTGCGCTCGCATCGGCTGGCCGCGCCGGCGGCCGGTCCTGGCGAGGCGGCCACGCACATGCTGGCCGTGCAGGCGCAGGATTTCACCGCCGGCCGGTGGGCGCTCGCCGCCCGCTCACGTGCCGAGCCCACGTTGCGCCGCGTCGACGCCGCGTTCGACGCGGGCACTCTGGTGCGCTCGTGGACGATGCGGGGGACCATCCACATCGTTCCGGCGCGCGACCTGGGCTGGATGCTTTCGGTCACCGCCGACCGGCAGCGGCGACAGGCCGCGGCGGTGCATGCGCGCGAGGGCCTCGACGACGATGTGCTGCACCGTGCCGAGCGTCTCGTGCGTGCGGCGTTGCGCGGGGGAGGGCGGCTGACCCGCAGCGAATTCCTCGCCGTGCTCGACGCCGGCGGCGTGCCGGTGGCGGGCCAGCGCGGCTACCACCTGATCGTCGCGCTCGCGCTGCGCGGCGTGGTGTGCTGGGGTCCGGTCGTGCCGCGCGCGGGCGCACCCACCCGTGAACAGCACCTCGTGCTCGTCGACGAGTGGGTGACGGATGCCGCGCACCCCGCAGACCCGCTCGCCGAGCTGTTCGTCCGCTACATCGCCGGGCACGGACCGGCCGGCGCCGAGGACTTCGCCTGGTGGACCGGGCTGCCCCTGGGCGACGCGCGGCGGGCGGCTGCGGCATCCGTCCCACGCCTGACCGAGGTCGACGCCGGACAGTACGTCGCACCCGCCCGGCCCCGGCGTGCGTCCGGCGCGCCCCGGGTGCTCGCGCTCGGGCCGTTCGATGAGTACTACATCTCGTACGCCGACCGCGGGCCGGTCGCCGATGCCGGGGTGCGGGATGCCGTCGGCCCGGGCCGCAACGGCATGGTGCGGGCGATCATCCTCGCCGACGGCCGGGTCGTCGGCACCTGGACGCACTCGCTCGCCGCCGGTCGGCACACCGACCGGCCGGTCCCCGCGCTGCTGGTGGCCGGCACCGCCTCGGCCGACGAGGTGGCCGCGGCCCTCGACCGCTACGCCCGCTTCATCACCTCCTGACGCGCCGCCTCCGCGCCCGAGTTTCACCGCCTCCGCGCCCGAGTTTCACCGCCGTCGCGCGCGAGTTGCACCTTGGTCGCCCGCGTGTTGCATCTTGGTCGCCCGCGTGTTGCACCTCCGTCGTCGGCGAGTTGCATCTCCGTCGCCGCCGAGTTGTACCTCGGTCGCCTGGGTTCCCCACCGGCGGCATCCTCGAACCCACGGGCGCCGGGTCGCAGAAGAGGCCGGTTCGGGATGCCGCGGGCGGCGCGTTCTGCGACCGGCCCGGCGGCGGGTCGCAGAACGTGACGTCTGCGACCCCGCCAGGCCGCATGTTCTGCGACCGCGAGTGGCCCGCGGCATGCGACCGCGAGCGCCCGCGCCATCCGACCGCGAGTGGCCCGCGCCATCCGACCGCGAGCGCCCGCGCCATCCGACCGCGAGCGGCCGCAGCAACCGACCGCCGGCCACCTACTCGGCCGCGTGCCGGTCGAGGAACGCGTACACCTCGCTGTCGTCCACGCCCGGGAACGCGCCGCGCGGCAGCGGACTGAACATCTGCATGTGCACGCGGGCGCTCGGCCACGCCTTGCCCTCCCAGCGCGCGGCCAGGCCCGGATCCGGCCGATGGCAGCACGCCTCGTCGGGGCAGGTCGACACCGCCCGCTTGGGGGTCTCGCGGCCGCGGAACCACTTGGCGTCGTCGAACGGCACCCCCACCGTGATCGAGAACTCGCCGTCGGAGGTCGAGCCGGTCTGCGTCGCGCACCAGAACGTGCCCGCCGGGGTGTCGGTGTACTGGTAGTGCTCGGTGGTGCGGTTCTGCTCGGCGAACGCCGACCGCGCCGAGAACTTGCGGCACACCGGCTGCCCCTCGACGCTGCCGGTGACATCCATCGGCAACGGCAGGTCGTCGTTCTCGTACACCCGCGAGATCGCGCCCGACCCGTCCACGCGCAGAAAGTGCAGCGGGATGTCCAGGTGCACGGTGAGCAGGTTCGTCATGCGCATGCCGGCGGCCTCGTGCGTCACCCCGAACGCGTCGCGGAAGTCCTCCACCGCGAGGTTGCGGTCCTTCTTCGCCTGCTGCAGGAACGCCACCGCCGCTGTCTCGGGCATCAGGCAGCACGCGGCGTAGTAGTTGATCTCCAGCCGTTGCCGTAGAAAGTGCGCGTAGTCGGTCGGCGGTTGGTGCCCGAGCAGGCGGTGCGCCATCGCCTGCAACGCCATCGAGCGCAGTCCGTGCCCGCCCGGGATCGACGCCGGCGGCAGGTAGATGCGCCCGTTCTCGAGATCGGTGACCGATCGCGCCGAATGCGGCAGGTCGCTCACGTAGATCAGCTCGAAGCCCAGCTGCTCGGCCATGATGCTCACCGTGCGGTGGGTCAGCGCCCCCGAGGTGTGTCCGGCCGCCTTCAACTGCTTCTCGGCGAGCTTCTCGATCTCGGGCAGGTAGTTGTTCTTCTCGCGCATCCGCAGCCGCAGTTCGGTGTTCGCCCGCCGCGCCTCCTCAGGCGTCGCGATCGCCTCACGCTCGCGCCGCTGCAGCTCGCGGTGCAGCCCGAGCACCGACTCCAGCATCTCGTCGCTCGTGCCCTTGGTCACCTTGATCGGCGCGATCCCCAGCCGCCGGAACACCGGGCTGGACTGCGCGCGGTCCAACTCGATCTCCAGCGCCGCCCGCCGGTTCGGCGGCTCGGACGAGAGCAGGTCGGTGACGTCCGTGCACGTCGCCTTCGCGATCTCCTGCAACAACGACAGCTTGGGTTCGCGCTTGCCGTTCTCGATCAGGCTCAGGTGGCTGCCGGCGACGCCCACCTGGGCGCCGAGCTCGTCCAGCGTCATCCCGCTGCGCACACGATGATGACGGATGCGGTGGCCCAGGGTGGTCAGTTCGACAGAGGACGCCATTCCTTGATGTTAGCGAAAGAATCCATGTTCTTTGCACCAAATTGGGCCGAAAGATCCAGAAGTGAGGTGGGAGAGTGGGAACCACGGACGATCTGATCGCAGGATCCGAGCGTCCGGACCGCCGACTGATGGGAGCAGCCATGGCACTTGCCGAATCGTTCACCCGTACCGCGTCGACCGGCCCGCGCGCCGTCCGCGAGGTGCGCGACTTCGGCCGCCGCCCCGACATCGCCGGGCCCGGCATGCAGGCTCTCGTCGACTGGGTCGACGAGATCGCCGCGCTCACGCAGCCCGACCGCATCCACTGGGTCGACGGTTCGCGTGCTGAGAACGACGCGCTGCTGCGCGAGATGGTCGACGAGGGCAAGCTCATCAAGCTCAACCCGGAATGGCGGCCCGGCTCGTACCTGGCCCGCTCCGACCCCAAGGACGTCGCCCGCACCGAGGCGCGCACGTTCATCTGCTCGGCCCGCGAAGACGACGCCGGCCCCACGAACAACTGGGCCGACCCCGCGCAGATGCGCGAAACCCTCAACGGGGTGTTCGCCGGGTCGATGCGCGGTCGCACCATGTACGTCATCCCGTTCTCGATGGGTGCGGTCGGTGGCCCGCTCTCGCACATCGGCGTGCAGGTCACCGACAGCGCGTACGCGGTGGCATCCATCGGCATCATGACCCGCGTCGGCGAAGACGTCACGCGCCTGATCGCCGAGGGCGCCGACTGGGTCAAGACCGTGCACTCGGTGGGTGCGCCGCTTGAGCCGGGGCAAGAGGATGTCGTCTGGCCGTGCAGCGACGAGAAGTACATCGTGCACTTCCCCGACACGCTCGAGGTGTACTCGTACGGGTCCGGGTACGGCGGCAACGCCATTCTCGCCAAGAAGTGCTTCGCGCTGCGCATCGCGTCGGTGATCGGCCGCAATGAGGGCTGGCTCGCCGAGCACATGCTGCTGATCCGGGTGATCTCTCCCGAGGGCCGCAAGTACCACGTGGCCGCCGCGTTCCCGTCGGCCTGCGGCAAGACCAACCTCGCGATGCTGCGCCCGACGATCCCCGGCTGGCGGGTCGAGACCCTCGGCGACGACATCGCCTGGCTGCGCCCCGGTGAGGACGGGCGGCTGTGGGCGATCAACCCCGAGGCTGGCTTCTTCGGCGTCGCGCCCGGCACCGGCGAGTCGACCAACGTCACCGCGGTCGAGACGCTGTGGGGCAACACGATCTTCACGAACGTCGCCCTGCGCCCCGACGGTGACGTGTGGTGGGAGGGTCTGACCGACGAGATCCCCGAGGGCCTCACCGACTGGCAGGGCAACCCGTGGACGCCCGGGTCGGGCCGCCCCGCGGCGCACCCGAACTCGCGGTTCACGGTGAGCGCCGCGCAGTGCCCGCAGATCGCGGATGACTGGGAAGAGGCGGTGCCGCTGGACGCGATCCTGTTCGGCGGACGTCGCGCCACCAACGTGCCGCTCGTGGTCGAGGCGACCGACTGGACGCACGGCGTGTTCCTCGGATCGAACATCTCGAGCGAGCGCACCGCCGCCGCCGAGGGCACGGTCGGCGAGCTGCGCCGCGACCCGTTCGCGATGCTGCCGTTCTGCGGCTACAACATGGCCGACTACTTCGGGCACTGGCTCAAGGTCGGGCAGTCGCTGCGGTTCGACAAGGCGCCGCGCATCTTCCAGGTCAACTGGTTCCGCAAGGGATCGGACGGCCGCTTCCTGTGGCCGGGCTTCGGCGACAACGCGCGCGTGATCGAGTGGATCATCCGTCGTGTCGACGGCGCGGTCGGCGCCGTCGACAGCCCGATCGGCCGGCTGCCGCGCACGGCTGATCTGAACCTGGACGGCCTGGATGTCACCGAGCAGGACCTCGAGGAGCTGTTCGCGGTCGACCCCGCCACCTGGTCGCAGGAGGCGGACCTCACCGAACAGTTCTACGGCATCTTCGGCGACCGCATCCCGGCGGCGCTGCAGGCCGAGCTGTCGGCGCTGCGCTACCGGCTCAAGCAGGCCTGAGACCGCTCGCGCGGGACTGCCCGCGCGACCCGTCGTCCCCGGCGACCGGCACTCCCTGGTCGGACGCCGCGGGTACGCAGCGGGCGGGTCGGAGTCATCCTTTTGACGGAAGGACCTCCGGCCCGCCCGCCTTTTCGTGCGCGCCGTCCAGGCTGCCAGCGGGAGCAGGTCTCGAACGGGCGGGCAGCGGGTTTCCGCGACCGCAACGCGGCCCAACGCGGGCATCGTCGCACCCTCGACCGGAATCAGCACCACGATCCCGGCGAGGATGCCGACGACTCACCCGGCCGGCGAAACGTCGGGGCTAGTGTTCGTAGCCGACGAACTCGAACTGCTGTGCGTCGTCGATCTTCACCGAGTACGTGATCTTCGCGGTTTTCTGCGCCGCCGGAGGTGTGAAGGAGACCACATTCTCACTGCCGCAGGGACCGTCGCCCTCGTACGTGCCGTTCTGGTACACGGTGGCGTGCCCCGCGCCTGCGTTGCATGCGACGATCAATGTCACTCGCGAACCGCTGGCGACGCGGGCACTGACCGATGCTCCTCCTGCAGTATCGGTGTCGAACAGAAGACTTCCACTGTCGAGGTCCGCTTCCGGGTGCTGCTGAAGATACGTCGGAAGCATTCCCACGGTGGGATTGGCGAGCACATCCGCCCAGGTGAGAAGACCCTGCTCGATGGGCGGGGAACTCTGCGGCACCGGGGCATTCGTGCTGGCTCTGGTTGCACCCGGCCGCGGGGAATCAGGCGACGCGGTACATGCCGTTGCAATGCAGACCGTGGCGCAAGCCGCTGCGACTGCGCCTGCCCACCTCCGTCTGCGGGTGCTCAACTGACCTTCCCGTTGTCGAAGTCGATGTCGTGAGTGATGCCGTCGTAGTTCTTCGTTCGGGTGTACGTCGTGCAGTTCGGCGACTGATACGTCACAGTGGCGGTGATCCGGTACTTGGGGTTGCCGATAGCGAGATACCCACGCGAGTAGCTCTTAGGGATCGCCCACGAATCGCGGTACGTGGTGTTGCTCGTCCACGTGTTGGAAACCGAGATGCCGAGAGTTGCGGACGCCTTTGCGAAGATGACGCCCGCTTCGGCTGTCGCCGAGGCGCTTACATCGACTGAGAACGTGGTGCCGGCACCACGACTGATACTGATCGTCGTTCCCCCTGGGCCGGTGACGCGCGGCCCGTCCTGATGGAACCCAAGATATGTGGCCTTGGTCACTTTGTAGCTGACAGCTGTGTCTGAGAGGGGGGTGACGGGAAGCGACTGTGCGCTCATGGGATTGCTGTTGATGCAAGCACCTGAAGGTGACGCTGTCCCAAGCTGGTCGGGACTCGTCGAGTCGCCGGCGAACGCAGGCGCCGCAAAGCCTACGAGTGCGAAGGTGAGGATAGTAGCGAGAACAAATCTCGTAGTCTTCCGGGGCACCACCAACTCCTTTGTGAGTGTTGTCAAACGCGCGTCGCCTGTCGACGGCAAACAGAGCTTACGTTGGAAAGTGCATCACGTCAACGTGGCGACGAGACTCACGGAAGATGCCCGCGAAACGCCCTCGGTGCCTCAGTTGAGATTGCCCGCGAAACGGTGATCGTCGTGGCATGGGAAGTGAGCGGGTGGAGATCACGGCGAAGTATGCCCGGGCGTATGCGAAGGCGTCGAAGAAGGAGCGTGGCCGGTTGCTTGGACGAGGTCGTCGCGGTCACGGGCTGGTCGCGGGACAATGCCTGCCGTTGCCTCACGCTGGCGGCGAAGCCGCGTGCGGTGAGCAAGGCCCGTAAGCCGAGGGGCCGGAAGTTCTCGTATGACGCGGTGAAGGTGCTGCAGCGGGTGTGGGCGTGGTCTGGGCATGAGTACGGCAAGTATCTGGCGGTGTCGATGCCGACGCATCTGGACTCGCTGGAGCGGCACGGCGAGCTCGTTGATGGGAAGGCCAGGTACTGTCCTGAGGTCCGTGCCGAGCTGCTGCAGATGAGTCCGGCAACGATCGACCGGTACCTGGCTCCAGCGCGCGCGAAAGACCCGCTGCGGGGGCTGACCAGCACACGGCCCTCGCCGTTGCTGCGCACCTCGATCACCGTCCGTAACGCCGGCGACGAGGTCGAGGA
>NZ_KE383825.1:1089-87926 GCF_000422405.1 Microbacterium luticocti DSM 19459 | reverse complement strand
CGCCGAACCCGACCTGACCGCGTTCGCACCGCTACCGCGCGAGCACTGGCAGAAGGTGTGGTCGAACAACCCGATCGAGCGCCTCAACCGGGAGATCAAGCGCCGCGCCGACGTCGTCCAGATCTTCCCCGACCGAGACTCCGTGACCCGCCTGATCGGCGCCGTCCTGCAAGAGCAGCACGAGGAATGGTCCTACGGGGAACGCCGCTACTTCTCCGACACCTCGATACGCAAACTCGTCCACACCCTCCACGACCACGCCGAACCCACACGCCCCGAGCTCTACCTCACCGCCTGACCCCCCCCCAGGAAGCAACCAAAATGACACCACCCCACGGGACTTGACCGATGGATGCCGCGGGGCGTGGCGCCCGGGCGCTGCCAGGCAACGGCGGGTGCCCGGGTCGGGATGTCGCAGCCAACCCGGCCACGCACGACCCGGCCGCGATGCCCGCCGCGTACCGTGCCCAGACTTCGGAGGGTCTCGCGATCTTCGGACGATTGCGCGGGAATCCTCCGAACCCGGCGCGATCCTCCGAACCTCGTGGGGCGATGGATGCCGCGGGGTGCGGCGAGCGGTCGTGCCCGGCAGCAGCAGCGCGTCGGGGCGGGATGCGCGGGGCCAGGCGGGTTACGCGCGTAAATGTCCCCCAAAATACCTACAGACATGACGCTTGACGCATCCGATACTGGATGTGCTGGAACGCTTCTGCGTTCGGCTGGCCGGTCCGTCCAGGGTAGACGGGCTCAGGTTCGGCCCTCGTGGACGGTTTTCGGGTAACCGTCCACACAAGGCGAGGGGCGGGCGGCTTCGCCGCCCCTCGCCTTTCTTCTCGCCCGCGCCGCTCGCCTCGCCGGCACTCCTCGCCTCACCCGCACCGCCAGTCGTCCACGGTCGCCTCGCCCGCCGGCACCGGCCTCACTCCACCCGCGTAGACCCACCACGCACCAGCACCCGCGTAGACCCACGGGCGCACCAGCACCCGCGTAGACCCACGGGCGCACCAGCACCCGCGTAGACCCACGGGCGCACCAGCGCCCGCGGCGTCACGCGACCGGGCCAGGCCGCGGGATCTCGCGCCACAGGTCGACGCTGTCTTCGTCGCTGAGCGCGCCGTTCGAGGCCGACCGCCCCACCACGGTCGCGGCGATGCGCGGATGGGTCGAGGCTCGGATGAACAACCGGTCCGACTGCGCCTCGCGCAGCGCCGCCGCCAGGTCCGCCCGAATCTGCTCGAGCGCCGCCTCGTCGAGGCCGTCCAGCCCACCCTCGTCGAGCACCGTCACCGTCGCGCCGCGCCGGCGCGCGGCATCCAACTCCGCCCGCACGCCGTCATCGAGCAGCCGCGCCCCGCGCAGCTCATCGCGCAGATGGCCCTCGGCGATGCGCGCCTCGAGCCGCTCGTCGTCGTCGAGCTCGCCGCCCTGCTCGATCGCCCGCGACAGGATCGGCCCCGCCACCGCCAGGGCCCGCTGCACCTGGATGCGCCGCTCACGCTGCCGACCGAGCTGCGCGGCCCGCCACGCCGACGCGGCCCGCTGCAACTGCGCCAGCCGTGCCGTGTCGCGCGCCGCCCGATCCATCGACAACAGCAGCAGCTGCGCGGCCAGCACCCACATCACCGACCCGACCAGCCCGAACGTCAACGCGGGCAGCACGCCGATCCACGCCATCGTCGAGATCGCCAACAGCACGATGCCGCTCCAGGCCACCCACGGCCGGCGCCGCACCATCACCACGGTCATCAGCAGTCCGATCGCCCCCACGTACCAGGTGCCGAACCCGGTCGTGCGCGCATCCAGCCCCACCGACAGCACCACGGCGGTGGGCATGAGCGCAGCCACCGCGAGCGAGGCCACGCACACCCACAGCGGCAGCCGGGTCGGCCCGCCCTCACCCGCGGTCATCACCGCATCGTCATCGTCAGAACCCGCGGGCAGCGGCGTGCCGTCCACCCACAGACACAACCCCGCCGCAGCCAGGTAGAGGCCGGCGACCAGCACCATCGCCACCGGGTGATCGACCGTGCCACCCACCCACACCAGTCCCCGCACCGTCAGGTAGATAGCGAACGCCGACCCGAGGGCGGTCAGGATGCCACGGACGCTGCCCCTCATGCCCCCTCCGCCCATTCCAGGGTGACCTGGGTGCCCCCGGCATCCGAGTCGATGCGCGCCCGCCCGCCGACGGCCGCCACCCGCGCGACGATCGACGCGCTGATGCCCAGCCGGTCGGCCGGCACCGCCGCCGGATCGAACCCGGGCCCGGTGTCACGCACCCGCACCGCCACCCGCATCGGGTCGCTCGCGCAGTCCACATCCACGCGCAGCCCGACGCCGCCCGCGTGCTGGATCGCGTTCGCTATCGCCTGCGCCGCCGCCAGCGCCAGCGCCCGGGCGACCACGCCGGGGATGCGCATTCCGGCCGTGTGCGTGCACTCGACGTGCAGCCGGTGCCCGAGTTCGGCGGCGGATGCCTCGACCTCGCGCGCGATCGTGTCCACCTCGACCGGCGCCTCCGACCCCATGCCGGCGTCGCGCTCGGCGTTCGCCAGGCGGGTCAGCGCCTCGCGCGCCATACCCACCGCGAGGGTGCGTTCGCGGTCGCTGCGCGCCCGCTCCACCGCGATGAGCGCGGCCAGCACGCTGTCGTGCATGAGCGCCCCGACGGCGACCCGCTCCTTCTCGGTCGCGTCGGCGGCCGCCGCAGCCGCGTACGACGAGACGGCGTCCGCGCGCGCGGCATCCACATTCGAGGCGACCGTGCGGAACACCCAGCCCAGGGTGACGATGATGCCCCCGAGGATCAGCGCGAACGAGACGTCCACCACGACCGGCACGGCCAGCGCGGGCGCGAACGCGCCCTGCACGAGCCGCACCACCCCCCACAGCACCGGGATCACCGCGGTGGTGATCATCTGCCAGCGCAGCGGAAAGGCGACGACGGATGCCGCTGTGCCGACGTTGATGAGAAAGAAGACCCACGGCTCACCGCCGGTCGACGCCGGCACACCGGCCGCGGCCAGCGGCCACAGCACGAGCGCCGCGGTGTAGGCGACCACGAACACGCCGGCGAGCACGCGCTGACCCCGCCCCACGAAGCCGGCGATCAGCATGAGCGCCAGCGGCACGAACACGAGCACCATCAGGGCCGGGTGCCAGGCCGGGCCCGTCGCCCGGCTGTTCAGCGCCGCGACGAATCCCTGCCCGCCCAGGGCGAGGCATCCCACCGCGATCACCAGGCCGATGATGCGCTCGACCCGGGTGCGCGTGAACGCGCCCAGGCGGGCGACGCCCTCGTGCGACTGGGGCAGCCGGCCCCAGGCCGCGGCGAGCGCCTCTTGCCCGGCGTCAGGCGTCACCGGCATCCTCGATCGGGGTGAGAATGCCGTCCTCGACGGCACGACGCAGCAGGTCCACCTTGGTGGGTGCCGGCCGGCCGACGTCGACGTACTTCACCCGCACCCGGTTGATGTTCTCCTTCGCCGTCGAATAGGCGATGCCCAGCCGCTCGGCGACGACCTTCAGCGGCAGCCCGGTGGCGTACAGGCGCAGCACCTCGCGCTCGCGGGCCGACAACTGCGCGTCGGCGAACGCCTGGTCGCCGTCGACGGCACTGGCCCATTCGACGTTGTTGAGCGGTTCGCCGTGCGAGACGGCCTGCACGGCGGCGATGACGTCGTCGATGGGCGATGACTTGCTGACGATGCCCGCGGCCCCGGCGGCGAGCGCCTCGCGCACGGCCGCGGGCCGGTCGGCGACGCTGTGGATGATCACGCTGGACCCGTCCTGCACCAGCCGACGCACGTTCTCGGTGACCGTGGTGCCGTCACCGAGGGTCAGATCCAGCACGACGACCTCGGCGGGGCGGGCATTGCTGAGCGCCCGCCAGTCGAGGTAGGCGGTCACCGAGCTGCCCGAGAACACGACGTCGAGGCCCTCGGTGCGGGCGCACGCCGCCTCCAGGCCCAGCCGCACGGACTCGTGGTCGTCGATCAGTGCCACTCCGGTCATGGCACTCAGGCTAGCGCGACGCAGACACGCGGGTCAGTGCCGCCACGGCCTCGACGTGGTGCGATTGGGGGAACAGGTCGACGGCCGTCACCTCAGCCGCCTCGTAGCCGGCCTCACGGAACGTCTTCAGGTCGCGGGCCAGGGCCACCGGGTCGCACGCGACGTAGACAACGGATGCCACGCCCAGCGCGGCGATCTCGTGCACCACCGCGGCGCCGGCTCCGGAGCGGGGCGGGTCGAGCACGACGGTGCCGCTGCGCAGCCGCTCGCGTTCTCGCGGCGACGCGGTCTCGCGCAGCTGCGGCAGCCACCGGTCCACGCGTGCGGTCTCGGCGCGGGCGCCGACCCACTCGGCGAGGTTCTCGCCGGCGTGATCGGTGGCCCGGGCGTCCGATTCCACGCTGATCACCCGGGCGCCGGGGCCGATCCGCTCCCCCAGAGCGGCGGCGAACAGACCGACACCGCCGTACAGGTCGAGGTGCAGCCCGTCGGGGTCGGGGTCGCCGGGCAGGGATGCCACCACCAGCTCGCTCAGCGTCGCCGCCGCGGCCCGGTGCACCTGCCAGAACCCACCGGCATCCACCCGGAACCCACGGTCGCCGACACGTTCGACGACCACCTCGGCGGCGGCCTCGGCGGCGTGTGCGGCACGCGACCGGGCCGCCTGGGTGGCGCGGCGCTCGGCCTCGGTGGGCCGGCCCCGGCGGCCGCGTGACGACGGGCGTGCCCGATCGGGGCGCGGCCGGGCCGGGCGGGGCACGATGCGCACCCGCCCGTCGGCGGGCCGCACCAGGTCGAGCCGGCCGGGCGCGCCGGCGTGCACGGTGGCGGCGACCCGTTCGATCGCGGGCACCGCCAGGGGCAGGTCGTCGACCGGGATGACGGTGTGGCTGCGGGCGGCGTACGGGCCGATGCGTCCCTCGTCGTCGACGTGCAGGCTCACCCGGGTGCGCCAGTGCAGGCCGTCGTCGCCGGGCACGGTGAGCATGCGGGTGGGCAGGTCGAGCCCGCCGATGCGGGTGAGCGCGTCGTGCAGCACCTCGAGCTTGAGGGTGCGCTGGTGGTCGAGGTCGATGTGCCCGAAATCGGCGCCGCCCGGCCGCCGCTCGGGCGGAGTGTCGATGTCGGCGGCCCGCCAGACGTGCGCACGGCGGTGGGGCGAGGCATCCAGCACCTCGACGGTCTCGCCGCGCCAGAACGACTTGTCGCCGGTCTGGGTCAGCCGCACCCGCACCCGTTCGCCCGGCAGGGTGTCGGGCACGAACACGACCCGCCCCTCATACCGGCCCACGAAGACGCCGCCGTGGGCGACCGAGGTGATGTCGAGGTCGATGATCTCGCCGGGCTGCATCCCTCGATCGTGTCACACCCCGTGCACAACTCCTCCAGAATCGGCGCCGGCCGGCCCGGTGCGGGCCCTGAGGCGCCGTCGGGTGCCGACGTGGAGGAGTTCTGCACGCGGCTCGGGCCAGCGCCGTCGGGCGCCGGTGTGGAGGAGTTCTGCACGCGGGTCGGGCTAGCGTGGAGCCATGCGCGTGTGCCTGGCCTCCACCTCCCCCGCCCGCCTCATGCTGCTGCGCCAGGCCGGCATCGAACCGGTCACACTCGCCCCCGACGTCGACGAAGAGGCGATCATCGCCGCCGTCGAATCCGCCGAAGACCGCACGCTGCAGCCGGCCGAGTACGTGCTGCTGCTGGCCCGCCGCAAGGCGGCGGACGTGGCGTCGCGCCTGGCCGCGGCCGAACCCGACTTCGACGGCATCGTCATCGGTGGCGACTCGATGTTCGTGCTCGACGGCGAGATCCTCGGCAAGCCGTACACCCCCGAGGCGGCCACCGCGCGCTGGCACGACATGCGGGGACGCACCGGCGTGCTGCACTCCGGACACAGCGTCATCCGGCTGCGCCCCGGGTCCGCTCCGGCCGAAGAGCATGCGGTGGCCGAGGCATCCGTCACCTTCGCCGCCGACGTCACCGACGACGAGATCGACGCCTACGTGGCCACCGGCGAACCGCTGCATGTGGCCGGCGCGTTCACCATCGACAGCCTGGGCGGGCCGTTCATCGAACAGGTCGTCGGCGACCCGTCGACGGTGGTCGGGATGTCACTGTCCACGCTGCGACGGCTGGTGCGCCGGCTGGGCGTGGCATGGCCGGATACGTGGACGTCCTCGTAGATACCTGCACATCATTCCACGCGTTTCTTGTGTGGTGCACTCAAAAGCCGTCGAAAACCGCTGGGTAGGCTGATCTCCATGCCCGAAATCGCCAAGGTGCTCATCGCGAACCGCGGCGAGATCGCCGTACGTGTCATCCGCGCAGCGCGCGACAGCGGCAAGGCCTCTGTCGCGATCTACGCCGACCAGGACCGCGACGCGCTGCACGTCAAACTGGCCGACGAGGCGTATGCCCTCGACGGCACGACGAGCGCCGAGACGTACCTGTCGATCGACAAGATCCTGTCCATCGCGCGGCGCTCCGGCGCCGACGCGGTGCACCCGGGGTACGGCTTCCTCGCCGAGAACGCCGACTTCGCCCGCGCCGTCATCGCCGCGGGCCTTGTCTGGATCGGCCCGTCGCCCGAGGCGATCGAAGCCCTCGGCGACAAGGTCACCGCGCGCCACGTCGCCGAGAAGGTCGGCGCCCCGCTCGCCCCCGGCACCCAGGGCACCGTCTCGGGCGCCGACGAGGTCGTCGCGTTCGCCCGCGAACACGGGCTGCCGATCGCGATCAAGGCCGCGTACGGCGGCGGCGGCCGCGGACTCAAGGTCGCGCGCGAACTCGACGAGGTGCCCGAGCTGTTCGAATCGGCCGTCCGCGAGGCGGTCACCGCGTTCGGTCGCGGCGAATGCTTCGTCGAGAAATACCTCGACAAGCCCCGACACGTCGAAACCCAGTGTCTGGCGGATGCCGCGGGCACGGTCGTCGTGGTCTCCACCCGCGACTGCTCGCTGCAGCGGCGCAACCAGAAGCTCGTCGAAGAGGCGCCGGCGCCGTTTCTGACCGACGCGCAGCGCGAGGTGCTGTACTCGTCCTCGAAGGCGATCCTGCGCGAGGTGGGTTACGTGGGAGCCGGCACCTGCGAGTTCTTGATCGGTGCCGACGGCACCGTCTCGTTCCTCGAGGTGAACACGCGCCTGCAGGTCGAGCATCCCGTTTCTGAAGAGGTGACCGGCATCGACCTGGTGCGCGAGCAGTTCCGCATCGCCGAGGGCGGCACGCTCGACTACGACGACCCGGAGCCGGTCGGGCACTCCATCGAGTTCCGCATCAACGGCGAAGACCCCGGTCGCAACTTCCTGCCGCAGCCGGGCCCGATCAAGGTGTTCAAGACGTTCGGCGGTCCCGGCATCCGGCTCGACTCGGGCGTGACCGCCGGCGATGAGGTGGGCGGTTCGTTCGACTCGCTGCTGGCGAAGATCATCGTCAGCGGCCGTGACCGCGCCGAGGCGCTGGAGCGGGCGCGGCGCGCGCTCGACGAGTTCGAGGTCGGCGGCCTGCCGACCGTGCTGCCGTTCCATCGCAAGGTGGTGCGCGACCCGGCGTTCACCGCCGAGGACGGCGTGTTCGGCGTGTACACGCGGTGGATCGAGACCGAGTTCGTGAACGACATCCCGCCGTGGGACGGCGAGATCGCCGAGCCCGAGCCCGTCGAGACGCGCCACACCGTGGTCGTCGAGGTGTCGGGCAAGCGGCTCGAGGTGAGCCTGCCCGACCGCATCGCCGCCGCCCCGATCGCGGCCGGACGGCGCCCGGCGGTCGCTCCCCCGTCGCGGCGCTCGCACACCACCACGGCGTCGGCGGGCGCCTCGGGCGACGCCGTGAAATCGCCGATGCAGGCCACCGTCGTCAAGGTCGCGGTCGAGGACGGCCAGCAGGTCGTCAAGGGCGATCTGGTCGTCGTGCTCGAGGCCATGAAGATGGAGCAGCCGATCCAGGCGCACAAGGACGGCGTGATCGGCGCGATCAATGCGGCCCCCGGGTCGACGGTCTCGGCCGGGCACCAGCTGCTCACCATCTCGTAGCGCGGGGCGCGGCTCGGTCCCTGCCGGGCTCTCGGCTCCGGGCACCGATCCCGATAGGGTGGGCCCGTGCAGTGTCGCCCCGCCCCCGCCCGTCGTGGCCGAGCTGCGCGCGCCGCGCGCGCAGTCCTCGCGGGCCTGATCGTCACCGCGGCCGGGCTTGTGGCATCCGGATGCACAGCCGCCCCGCCCGTCGACATCGCCGACGCGTTGCGGTGGGTGCAGCAGCAGGGCGGGCGCGATGTGCCGGGCGTGATCGCAACCGCCTCGCTGCTGGTCGTCCCCGCCTCCGCACACGGCGACGACCCGGCAGCCGGCGTCACCATGAACCTTCCCCGCATCACCCGGGTGGACGGGCTGCGCGTGGCCTGTTACGGCGGCGGCACGATCCTCTTCGTCTACGAGACGCACGGCCCCGAGGCCCGCTCGCAGCAGGTGTCGGTGCGATGCGACCTCGCGCCGCACACGGTCAGCGTGGGCGATGCGCCCACCGACGCGGTGCGGGTGGATGCCACCGGAGAGACCACCTACCTGTTCGTCGAGGTCATCGGCGACGATGGCGCATCCGGCACCGACGACGATCCCGAAGCCGACGGCGACGCCGGGTCCACCGACGGCGACGACGGGGACGCGGATGCCGCGGGGCCCGACCCGTGGCAGGGGTATTACGACGCGCAGCTGCGTGACGGGCAGGGCGCGATGATGCAGTTCGGCGGCTCGTTCGGCCCTCCCGGGCAGATCACCGTCGCGCAGTCGGACGACGTCTCACTGGAGCCCGGCCACCACATCGTCCAGGTGGAGTGCCAAGGCGCGAGCACGCTCCTGGTCACCCTGGCCGCCATCACCGACGAGGGCGGCGGGCCCTCCCCGATCGAACCGGTGGAGACCACCGGAATCGAGTGCCCGGTGAGCGCGACCCTCGAACTGACGACCCAGACCCGTGGCATCCAGATCACCCTCGACAGTCAGGGTGCGCCGGGTGCGTTCCTGGTGCGCGTGGACCCCGGCACCGTCACGCCGTGATCGCCGGGATCGCCTGACCGCCGCGATCAGGGGCAGCGCCACCCGACCCCGGGCACCATCACGCCGTGATCACCGCCATCAGCGGCAGCGCCAGCCCGAGCCCGGGAAGCGGCAGCGCCAGCCCGAGCCCGGGAAGCGGCAGCGCCACCCGAGCCCGAGCATCTGCAGTGCCACCCCGAGCCCGGGCATCGGCAGGTGCCGCCGCAGACGGTCCGGGCCCGAGGCATCCGGTCACGGCACCGGCGCACACCCGTGATTCTGGCCGCGCGGCCGGCGCGGATCAGGACTCAGCGCCGGGCAGGTCGATGACGTGCATCGCGTTGGCGACGTCGGTGATCATGCCCGACAGCGACGGGTACACGGCGAACACGCGCGAGAGCTGGTCGACCGACAGGCGCCGTTCGACGGCGATCGCGACGGGATAGATCAACTCCGACGCACGCGGGCCCACGATGACCCCGCCGATCACCGTGCCGCTGCCCTGCTGGGCGATGATCTTGACGAAGCCGTCTTTGATGCCCATCATCTTCGCGCGCGCATTCGCCGACAGCGGCAGCTTGTACGCGACCCCGTCGATACGCCCCGCGTCGATGTCGGCCTCCTGCCAGCCGACGGTGGCGATCTCGGGGGCGGTGAAGATGTTCGACGCGATGCGGCGGCGCTCGAGCGGGATCACCACGTCACCGAGCGCGTGGAACACCGCCGTGCGCCCCTGCATCGAGGCGACGGATGCCAGTGGCACGAACGTCGTGCAGTCCCCCGCCGCATAGATGTTGGGCACCGAGGTACGAGCCACCCGGTTCACCTGGATGTGGCCGGACTCGGTCATCTGCACGCCGGCCTCCTCGAGGCCGATGCCCTGCGTGTTGGGGATGGACCCCACCGCCATCAGGCAGTGGCTGCCGGCGATCACCCGCCCGTCGGTGAGGGTCACCTCGACGCCGTCGCCGGTGTTGACGACCTTCTCGGCCCGTGATTTGGCGAGCACGTGCATGCCGCCGCGGGTGAACACCTTCTCGAGCACCGCGGCGGCATCCTTGTCTTCACCGGGCAGCACCTGGTCACGGCTGGAGACCAGCGACACCTCGGAGCCGAGGTTCATGTAGGCGCCGGCGAACTCGGCGCCGGTCACGCCCGACCCGACCACGATGAGGTGCTCGGGCAGCGCCTTCATGTCGTACAGCTGGGTCCACGTGAGGATGCGGTCGCCGTCGGGTCGGGCGCTGGGCAGCTCCCGCGGGGCGGCCCCCACCGAGACGACGAGGGTGTCGGCTTCGACGCGGTCGAAGTCGGTGCCGCCCGGTGCGGTCGACACGACGATGGCGCCCGGGCCCTCGAGCCGGCCGTGGCCCGAGATGATGCGCACACCCGCCTCGAGCAGTGCCGTGCGCATGTCGTCGGACTGCTGTCGGGCCAGCGACAACAGCCGATGGTTCACGGCCGCGAGGTTGATCGCGATCTCGGGCTTGAGCGGCTTGCCCGCTGCGGTCTTGGCGAACAGCTGCACCCCCAGATCGGATGCCTGCGCGATTGCGACGGCGGCGTCGGCGGTGGCGATGAGGCTCTTGGACGGCACCACGTCGGTGATCACGGCCGACCCGCCGACGCCGGCCCGTTCGACGAGGGTGACCGCCGCCCCCAGCTGGGCGGCGGCCAGCGCCGCCTCATACCCGCCCGGCCCCCCGCCGAGGACCGCGACGGACTGGGTGCGCTCGAAGCTCAACGACATGGCATCCATTCTCTCCCGGCACCCCCGTCGCACCGAAACGCGCGCGGATCGCGCAGTGGCCCGGGCCCGCGCCGCGGCATCACTGCGCGCGTTTCATCCGGACGAGTCTGGCCGCCTCGGCCGCATCCCAAAGGTGCGCACCTGCTTCAGGCAGCATAGAGATCCTGTGCACTGCCGAAAACCGCTGCCTTGAAGAAGGGGTTCCTCACCGAGCGCTCCACGACGAGGTCGACTCCCCGGCCAACGACCCGCTCCAACTCGAACTTCAGATCGAAGTAGTCGTGGAACACGTTCTCCCGCCCTGGCCGGAAGGTTACGAGGAAATCGACGTCACTCGTCTCCGGATCGAATCGGTCGGTGAGCACCGAGCCGAAGACGCGGAGCCGTTCCACGCCGTATCGCTCACAGGCACGCCGGATCGCCTCGGTGTCGAGCAACACGGCGGTTTCCATGCACCCAGTGTCTCAGATCGGCTGCAGCTCAGCGAGCCGCTCGCGCGAGCCGCTCTGGAACGAATCCGGGCGCGCCTCAATCCGATCGCCGACCCGTCTTCCCGCACACGACCAGCGTGACGCGAAGGCGTACCGAGATCGCGACGGCCCCGTCGACGAATCCGTCCGGGGCCGGATCAGGACGGGGATGCCGCGCGGCAGGGCGCGGCGCTACCGTAAAGGCATGAGTCACGACGACAACCCGCTCGACGATCCCGGCGCCGACCCGTTCGAGATCGCCCGCACCGCCGCCGCCGACCTCGCACGCCTGACCGGTGTGGACCGGCACGACATCGCCCTCACCCTCGGCAGCGGCTGGGGCAAGGCCGCCGAGCTGCTCGGCCAGACCGTGGCGACCATCCCCGCCACCGAGGTCACCGGCTTCAGCCGCCCGGCCTTGGAAGGACATGTCGGCACACTGCGCAGCATCCTGACCCCCACCGGAAAGCGGGTGCTCGTCATCGGTGCGCGCACGCACTTCTACGAAGGTCACGGCGTGCGCCGGGTGGTGCATTCGGTGCGCACCGCCGCCGCCGCGGGCGCGACGATCATGGTGCTCACCAACGGCGCCGGCGGCGTCAACCCGTCGTACACGCCCGGGCGTCCCGTGCTGATCCGCGACCACATCAACCTCACCGCGGCCTCCCCGCTCGAAGGCGCCACGTTCGTCGACCTCACCGACCTGTACACGCCGCGCCTGCGCGAGATCGCCCGCACGATCGACCCCACGCTCGACGAGGGCGTGTACTGCCAGTTCCGCGGCCCGCACTACGAGACCCCCGCCGAGGTGCGCATGGCCGGCATCATCGGCGGCGACATCGTCGGCATGTCGACCGCGCTCGAGGCGATCGCCGCGCGCGAGGCCGGCATGGACGTGCTGGGCCTCTCGCTGATCACGAACCTCGCCGCCGGCATCCAGACCACCCCGCTCAGCCACGACGAGGTGCTCGAGGCCGGGAAGGCCGCCGAACCGGTCATCTCGCGGCTGCTCGCCGACGTCGTGGAGGCGCTGTGATGGACGAGAACCTGCTCGCACGGGCCCGCGCGTGGCTCGCGCAGGACCCCGACGGCGCCACCCGCGACGAGCTGAGCGGGCTGATCGAGAAGGCCGAGGCCGGCGACGCGGATGCCGCGGCCGATCTCGCCGATCGGTTCGCCGGCCGGCTCGCCTTCGGCACCGCCGGACTGCGCGGTCGCCTGGGCGCCGGGTCGAACCGGATGAACCGCGTGCTGGTGGCCCAGGCCGCCGCCGGGTTCGCCGCCTACCTGAACGAGAAGGCCGGACCCGATGCCCCGCCGGCGGTCGTGATCGGTTACGACGGCCGACGCAACTCGCAGGTGTTCGCGAGCGACTCGGCCGAACTGTTCGCCGGCGCCGGGCTGCGCGCGATCCTGCTGCCGCGGCTGCTGCCCACCCCGGTGCTCGCGTTCGCGGTGCGTCACCTCGGCGCCGACGCGGGCGTGATGGTCACCGCATCCCACAACCCGCCCGATGACAACGGGTACAAGGTGTACCTGGGCGGGCCCGATCACGGATCGCAGATCGTCTCGCCGGCCGACGCCGAGATCGCCGCGCACATCCAACGCATCGCCGACGGGCATCCGGTCAGCGAACTGCCCCGCTCGGCCGGGTACGAGACCGCACCCGAGTCGCTCATCGACGACTACATCGCCGCCACCGCGGCCGTCGCGCCCGCGCCCGACGGCGCCGACGGTCTGCGGTGGGTGTACACGGCGATGCACGGGGTGGGCTGGCAGACCGCGCGCCGGGTGTTCGAGGCCGCCGGGTATGCGGCGCCGACCCCGGTTCAGGCGCAGATCGAGCCCGACGGCACGTTCCCCACCGTCGCGTTCCCGAACCCCGAAGAACCCGGCGCCATGGACCTGGCGTTCCAGACCGCCCGCGACGCCGACGCCGAGCTGGTGATCGCGAACGACCCCGACGCGGACCGCCTGGCCGTCGGCATCCCGACCCCCGACGGGTGGCGACGCCTGACCGGCAACGAGGTGGGGCTGCTGCTGGGGTGGCGGGCGGCGCGGGATGCCTCGGGCCACGGCACGCTCGCCTGCTCGCTCGTGTCGTCGCCGGGCCTCGAGGCCGTGGCCCGGCACTACGGACTGGAGTTCGCCGCGACGCTGACCGGCTTCAAGTGGATCTCGCGGGCACCGGACCTCGTCTACGGGTACGAAGAGGCGCTCGGGTACCTGGTCGATCCCGACGTGGTGCGCGACAAGGACGGCATCTCGGCTGCGGTCGCGATGCTGCAGCTGGCGTGCGAGGCGCGTGCGCAGGGGCGCACCCTGGCCGACCTGCTCGACGAGTTCGCCGACACGTTCGGCGCGTTCGCGAGCGACCAGATCTCGCTGCGCGTCGACGACCTGTCGGTGATCGGGCGGATCATGGCGGCGCTCCGTGCCGACCCGCCGACGCGCGTGGGCGAGCTGGAGGTGTCGGCGGTGGAGGACTTCGCCGACGGCCGCGACGGGCTCCCGCCCGCGGACGTGCTGCGGCTGCGGGTCGCCGGCGACGCACGGGTGCTCGTGCGTCCGTCGGGCACCGAGCCCAAGCTCAAGGCATACCTCGATGTGCGCGGCGAGTCGGCGCAGGATGCGGCATCCCGCCTGGCCGCGCTGCGCGACGGGGTGCAGGCCCTGCTCGACGGGCTGCAGTAGCGCGCCGGGCGGGTGTGCCGCAGCGATCTTCACCGGTCGTCGCGGCGGGCGCGGCGCGCGGTGGTCGCGGGTGTCGCGGGCGGCGGGGGTGCGAATCGCGGCCCGGCCCTGATTGTCACGGCGGGCGGGTCGTCACATGACCTGCCCGCCCCCGCGGGTCGGGCGGGTGAGGTTTAGGCTCTGAGGGTGGATTTCGCGCAGCCGGTCACCCTCGAGAACGCGTTCGTGCGGCTGGAGCCGCTGACCGAGGCGCACGCCGGCGACCTCGCCGAGGCGGCGGTCGGGCTGGAAGGAGCCTGGTACACCTCGGTGCCCGCCCCGTCGGACGTCGCCGACGAAATCGCGCGGCGGCTGCGCTGGCACGCCGAAGGACACATGAACCCGTTCGCGGTGCGGCGCCTGGCCACCGGACGGATCGTCGGGATGACCACGTTCTGCAACATCGATCAGCCCAACCGGCGCGTCGAGATCGGACACACCTGGCTCGGCATCGAGGCGCAGCGCACCGAGGTGAACCCGGCGGCCAAGCTGCTGCTGCTCGGCCACGCGTTCGACGCGTGCGAGGCGATCTGCGTGCAGCTGCGCACGCACTGGCACAACCGGCAGTCGCGCGCGGCGATCGAACGGCTCGGCGCCAAGCTCGACGGCGTGCTGCGCAACGATCGGATCATGCCCGACGGCACCCTGCGCGACACCGTCGTGTATTCGATCCTGCCGCACGAGTGGCCCGCCGTGCGTCGCGGACTGCAGGCCCGCCTCGAGCGCGACTGACCCACGCGAACCGCACTGGTCCCAGGGCGCGGGCCGCGGGGTCGGCCGGGCGCGGCCAGCCGAGCAGTCGCGAAACCTGGCACGGCCGGGCGAGGCCAGCCGAGTAGGCGAAAACCAGGCAGAACCGAGCGCAGCGAACGGGCGCGCGCGGGCGTCAGCCGTCGATGACGGCGACGAGTTCGTCGAGGAACGACGAGAAATCGGTGGCGCGGCGCACGATGCGGGCGACCGAGTCGTGCTCGCTGAACACCTCCACCAGCTGCTCGAACACGGTCTGGAACGCCTCGCGGTCGGCCTGTGAGAACGCCACCATCGCCACGACCTGCACCCGGGCGTCACCCCACGCGATCGACGGGTCGGCGATCCCCACCGCAATCACGGTGCGGGTCGCCGTCATCCCGATCGCATGCGGCACGGCCAGCGCGTCAGTGAACGCCGTCGACGAGAGCCGTTCCCGCTCGATGGTGCGCGCGACGTAGTCGTCGTCGATGACGCCCTGGGCCACCAGCATCCCGCCGAGGCGCCGGATCACCTCGTCGACCGAGCCGCGCAGCCGCGGGGTGAACGCGGCCGCGTCGAAGTACCGCTCCAGTTCACGGCGCAGCCGCGCCAGCCGCCGTGCCCGGCGGATGCGGGATGCCGCCGCCTGCACCCGTTCGACGTCGGCGTCGGTGAGGAACGGCTGGATGCGCACCAGCCGCTCGCCGGCCGGCGGCGCGTCGACCGTGGAGAGGATGAGGTCGGTGCCGATCGCGTCCCAGTCCGGGTCGAGCCGGGTCTGCAGGTCGACCACCTCGATCGCCTGGCCGAGCGACCGGTCCACCGACGAGCGCAGCAGCTCGTGCATCTCGTAATATCCCGGGCACACGATCGTCGCCGTCAGCAGCTGTTCGGCGCGCCGGCTGCGCTCGAGCCGTCCACCCACGTGCATCGCGATGTACGCGATCTCGTCGTCGGGAAGCGTCATCCCGAGCCGCTCGCCCAGCGAACTGGCGATCGACACCGCGACGTCGAAGATCATCGGGTAGGTCGACTTCAACGACCGCGCCAGCGGGTTGCGCGACCACGCCTGCTCGGCCGCGCGCCGTCGCAGGTTCTGCACGTGCATGGCCAGCCGCCGGATGAAGTCCTCGTGCACGAGGTCGACCAAGAACTCCTCGGCGGCCGCGGTGATCGTGTCGCGCACCGCGTCGAGCACCTCGGGGTCGACCTCGGCGGCGGATGCCGCAGCCGGACCGGGGGTCAGCACCCGCGTCAACAGCAACATCGCCAGATGCTGACGGTCGCCGACGCCCAGGCGCACCCCGAAGTGCTGCTCGACCAGCGTGCCGACCAGTTCGGCCACGTCGTCGGTCGACTCGCCCGCCGACCCCGCCGCCACCTCGAGTGCCCGGCCGTGCGCGACCCGGTCGGCGGCGATGCCGATGTGCATGAGCACGTCCGAGATGCCGAGCTCGTTGATGTAGTACCCGCGCTCGGACAGCCCCGCCCGCAGCGCCGACTCGAACGGCCCGAGCGCGTGCGCACCCAGCGAGTCTTCGCCGAGCGCACGCCGCAGCGTGTGGGCGTCGAAGGCACCGGCATCCATCTCTTCGTGCACCAGGCGGCTCAGGAGCCGCCGCTGCGCACTCTCGGCGCCGTGCAACCGCACCCGCGGACCCGACCGGGCCAGGGTCAGGTCGGCGCCGGCCAGTAGGGTGCGCACGCGGCCGAGGTCGGCCTCGACCGTCGCGTCCGAGACGTGCAGCCGATCGGCGACCTCGTGCACGTCGACGCCGTCGTCGGCATCGAGCAGGGCCCGCACCAGCGTGTGCAGCCGATGGCGGGGGGTCGCGGCATCGGCCGCCACCTGCAGCGCCGCCGCCGCGGCCTGCCCGGCGCGGTACCCGAGCGGCCCCGACTCGACCACCGCACCGCCGGGCACCCGGGCGTTCAGCGCCGTGACGTACGAGCGCACGCTGCGCGGGGTGACCGCGAGCAGGTCGGCGAGACGGGCCGCGGTGACCCAGTCCCCGTCGCGCACGAGCAGCCCGAGCAGCCGGTCCTGCCGTGCCCTGGTCACATCGCCCTCCCTGCGGTTTCGGGATGCCGCGGCCCCAGTCAACCACGTTGCGAAGTCCTTCCGCCCCTGCGGAAGAAGATGTGGTTGTCGGTGCGACGACCCCGTGGCCACAATGGGCGGCAGGAGGGACGGTCGATGAGGATCATCGTGATGTGCGCGGCCGGCGCGTCGAGCACGTTCGTCGCGCAGCGACTGCGCGGCGCCCTGATCGCCGCCGGCCGGGACGGCACCGCGCGGGCCGCACCGACCTCGGCGCTGCCGGACTGCCTCGACGACGCCGACGTGCTGCTGCTCGGCCCGCACCTGGCACCGGCCGCCGACGAACTGCGCGAACACGCGCGTTCGCGCGGCGTGGCGATCGCGGTGCTGCCCGACGACATCTTCACCGACCGGGACGGCGCCCGCGCCCTCGCCCTGGCCGACGGCGCGGCCGAGGGCATCCACCTCGCCCGGCACCCGGCGGTGCACGCCCCCATGCCGCACGCCACGGTACCACACCCGTCGGCACCGGAGGCCACGGCGCCACACCCGCCACCCCCGCACCCGGCGGCGCCGCAGACGACAGAGACCACCCCGCATCCGGCGGGACGACGAGAGGAACGGACATGACGCAGGTGACCCGGACGGTACGGATCGGTTCCGCCCACGGACTGCACGCCCGCCCCGCGAAGCTGTTCGCGCAGGCGGCGAAGGATGCCGGCATCCCGGTGACGCTCGCCAAGGGCGACGCCAAGCCCGTGAACGCGGCGTCGATCCTCGGTGTGATCTCGCTCGGCATCGAACAGGGTGACGAGGTGACCCTGACCGTGGACGGCGACGGCGCCGAGGCGGTCGCCGACACCCTGACCGAGCTGCTGGCGACCGACCACGACGCGGAGTGAGCGCATGACCACCCTCACCGGCACCGGCATCGGACTGGGCGTGGCGGCCGGACCCGTCGCCCGCATGGCCGACCCGCTGCCCGCGCCCGCCGACGAGCCCAGCGCGCTGAGCCCCGACGCGGAGCGCGAGCGCGCGCACACCGCCCTCGAGGCGGTCGCCCGCGAGCTCGAGGCCCGCGGCGAGAAGGCCGGCGGGCTCGCCCAAGAGGTGCTCGAGGCCCAGGCGATGATGGCCGAGGATCCGTCCTTGGCCGACGAGATCGACGCCCGCACCACGACCGGCAAGACCGCCGAACGCGCCGTGCACGAGGCGTTCGGCTCGTTCCGCGAGACGCTGCAGGCCATGGGCGGCTACCTCGGCGAGCGCGCCGCCGACCTCGACGACGTCGCCGGGCGGGTCATCGCCCGACTACGCGGGGTGCCCGCCCCCGGTGTGCCCGACCCCGGGCATCCGTTCGTGCTCGTCGCGCGCGACCTCGCGCCCGCCGACACGGCACTGCTCGACCTCGACAACGTGCTCGCCCTGGTCACCACCGACGGCGGACCCACCTCGCACACCGCGATCCTCGCCCGCGAGAAGTCGATCGTCGCCGTGGTCGGTGCCGCCGGCGCGACGGCCCTGGTCGACGGTGAGACGGTGATCGTGGATGCCGCCGCCGGCGCCGTGATCACGCAGCCGAGCGCCGACCAGCTGGCCGACGCGACCCGGCGTGCCGCCGACCGTGCGGCCGCGGCATCCGCCCCGCCCACCCCCGGCGCGCTGGCCGACGGCACCGCGGTGCCGCTGCTGGCCAACCTCGGCAAACCCGGCGACGCCGACGCGGCCCGGGCGCTGGGCGCCGAAGGGGTCGGGCTGTTCCGCACCGAGTTCCTGTTCCTGAACGCCGAGAAGGCCCCGAGCGTGGCCGCGCAGCGCGCCGAATACGAGACGCTGCTGGCCGGGTTTTGCGGCATGAAGGTGGTGGTGCGACTGCTGGATGCCGGCGCCGACAAGCCGCTGGCGTTCCTGAACGACGCCGACGAAGAGAACCCCGCGCTCGGGGTGCGGGGGCTGCGCGCGCTGCGCGCCCACGAGCAGGTGCTGCGCGACCAGCTGACGGCCCTGGCCGAGGCGGATGAGGCGACCCGCGGCCGCGGCCAGGGCGCCGACCTGTGGGTGATGGCCCCGATGGTCGCCACGGTCGACGAGGCGCAGTACATCACCGACCTCGCCCACGAGCACGGCATCCGCACCGCCGGGGTGATGGTCGAGATCCCCGCGGCGGCGCTGCTGGCCGACCGGATGCTGGCGGTGACCGACTTCGCCTCCATCGGCACGAACGACCTCACCCAGTACACGATGGCCGCCGACCGGGTGCTCGGCTCGGTCGCGTCGTACCAGGACCCGTGGCACCCCGCCGTGCTGCGGCTGGTCGGCGAGGTCGGTGCCGCCGGGCGGGCGCAGTCCACGCCGGTGGGCATCTGCGGCGAGGCCGCCGCCGACCCGCTGCTGGCCCTCGTGCTCGTCGGGCTGGGTGCGACCACCCTGTCGATGGCGCCCGCGGCCCTGGCCGACGTGCGCGCCCTGCTCGCACAGCACACCCTCGACGACGCCCGTCGCGCCGCCGAGGCCGCCCTGGCCGCCACCGACGCGGCCGCGGCACGCGCGGCCGCCCGGGCCGCGGCATCCCGAACCACGGCGGCATAGCCGTCGCCACCCGAGAGAAAGTGACACTGACATGACAACGGCGTCCGTATCCGCAGCGCAGCCACGCGGTGCCCGCGTGCACATCCAGCGCTTCGGCACGTTCCTCTCCGGCATGATCATGCCGAACATCCCGGCGCTGATCGCCTGGGGCATCTTCACCGCGTTCTTCATCGACGTGGGGTGGACCCCGGTGCCGGCGCTGGCGACCATCGTCGGCCCGATGATCCACTACCTGCTGCCGATCCTGATCGCCTACACCGGCGGTCACATGGTGTACGGCATGCGCGGCGCGGTGGTCGGCGCGATCGCCACCTTCGGTGTGATCGCCGGATCCGACTACCTCATCGCGCAGTTCAACGAGGAGCTGGCCAAGACCGACCCCAGCGCCGCGCCGCTCGGCCAGATCCACATGTTCATCGGCGCGATGATCATGGCGCCGCTGGCGGCCTACACCATGAAGTGGCTCGACAAGCTCTGGGAGGGCAAGATCAAGGCGGGCTTCGAGATGCTCGTCAACATGTTCTCGGCCGGCATCTGGGGCTTCGCCATGGCGATCCTCGGGTTCTACCCGATCGCCTGGCTGGTCAACGGCCTGATGAACGTGCTGAGCACGGCGGTGAACTGGCTGGTCTCGGCGCACCTGCTGCCGCTGACAAGCATCCTCATCGAACCGGCGAAGGTGTTCTTCTTGAACAACGCCATCAACCACGGCGTGCTCACCCCGCTCGGCCTGGAGCAGGCGGCCGGGCCCGCACACAAGTCGATCCTGTTCCTGCTCGAGGCCAACCCCGGCCCCGGTGTCGGGCTGCTGCTGGCGTTCACCGTGTTCGGCATCGGCGCCGCCCGCGCGTCGGCGCCCGGCGCCGCGATCATCCAGTTCATCGGCGGCATCCACGAGGTGTACTTCCCGTTCGCGCTGATGAAACCGACCCTGATCATCGCCCTGATCCTCGGCGGCATGACCGGCGTCACCACGAACGTGCTGTTCAACACCGGCCTGCGAGCGCCCGCGGCACCAGGCAGCATCATCGCGGTGGTCGCACAGACGTATCAGACCGACTATCTCGGCGTGATCCTGTCGGTGATCCTGTCGGCGGCCGTCACGTTCCTGGTCGCGGCGATCATCCTGCGCGCCTCGCGCAAGAAGGACCTGGCCGCCGAGGCCGCCGGCACCGACCGATTCGAATCGGCCATCAGCCAGACCGAGGCGAACAAGGGCAAGAGCTCCGACGCCCTGTCGGGACTGCGCGGCGAGGCCGCCGCATCCGAGCCCGGCACTGCGGCGGCCACCAAGACCGTCGAGAACATCGTGTTCGCGTGCGACGCGGGAATGGGCTCGTCGGCGATGGGCGCGAGCGTGCTGCGCAACAAGATCAAGAAGGCCGGCATCGACGGGATCACGGTGGTCAACAAGGCCATCGCCAACCTCGACGGCTCGGCCGACCTGGTCATCACGCAGAACCAGCTCACCGACCGGGCCCGCTCGCAGGCGCCCGACGCGATCCACGTGTCGGTGGACAACTTCATGAACTCGCCGAAGTACGACGAGGTCGTGGACCTGGTGCGCTCACAGCACCAGGATGGGCAGTAGCGACAGTCACCGCGGGGCCGGGCACCATCCCGGCCCCGCGGGGGCGGCCGACGTGGACGCGGCGGCCGTGGCATCCGTCGCCGTGGGCCCGCAGCATACGGGGACGCGGCGGCTGTGGCATCCATCGCCCCCCGCATCGACAGGGAATCGGACAGACAGGAGAGCAGACATGGCACGCGAAGTCCTCGCCCTCGGGCAGGTGCGCATCCACTCGTCGGGCGCGACGCAGGAGGAGGCGATGAAGGAGGCCGCCGACATCCTCGAGGCCGCCGGGGCCGTCACCGGCGCGTACTACGACGCCATGCAGCAGCGCGAGCAGACGGTGTCGACGTACATGGGCAACGAGCTGGCCATCCCGCACGGCACGAACGAGACCAAAGACGCGATCCTCGACTCGGCGCTGTCGGTGGTGCGCTACGACGGCGGCGTGGACTGGGGCGGTGAGCCGGTCACGTTCGTCATCGGCATCGCCGGCAAGGGCGACGAGCACCTCGAGATCCTGTCGCAGATCGCGATCCTGTTCTCGGACGAGGACGAGGTCGCACGGCTGAAGAAGGCCGGCACGCCCGAGGAGCTGTTCGGGATGCTGTCGAGCGTGAACGAGCCGTCATGAAGGCCGTGCACTTCGGCGCCGGCAACATCGGGCGCGGATTCGTCGGGCTGCTGCTGCACGAGGGCGGCTACGAGCTGGTGTTCTCGGATGTCGCCGCCGGCCTCGTCGAGGCGCTGCAGGCCGCCGACTCGTACACCGTGCACGAGGTGGGCGCCGGTGGCCGGGATGTCACCGTCACCGGGTTCCGGGCGCTCAACAGCGCGCAGGATCCCGATGCCGTGGCCGACGAGGTCGCCACCGCCGACGTGGTGACCACCGCGGTGGGGCCGACGATCCTGCGGTTCGTGGCACCGCTGGTGCTCGAGGGGCTGCGGCGCCGGGCAGCCGACGCGCGGCCGCTGCAGGTGATGGCGTGCGAGAACGCGATCGGCGCGACCGACACGCTGCGCGACGAGATCGCCGGTGCCGCGGGCGACGAGTGGCCGGCCCTTGCCGGACGGGCCGTGTTCGCGAACACCGCCGTCGACCGGATCGTCCCGGCACAGCCGGCCGGTGCCGGGGTGGATGTCACCGTGGAGCCGTTCTTCGAATGGGCGATCGAGCGGCCGCCGTTCGGGGAGAACCCGCCGCACATCCCGGGCGCGCACTTCGTCGACGACCTGGCGCCGTACATCGAGCGCAAGCTGTTCACGGTGAACACCGGGCACGCGGCGACCGCGTACTTCGGCGCACTGGCGGGGATCGAGAAGATCTCGGATGCACTGGCCGAGCCCGGCATCGCCGCACGGGTCGCCGCCGCTCTGGAGGAGACCTCGGCGCTGCTGGCCGCCAAGCACGGCCTGTCGCCCGATGAGCTCGCGTCGTATCGGGCGACGATCCTCGACCGGTTCCGCAACCCCGCGCTGCCCGACACGGTGTGGCGGGTGGGGCGGCAGCCGCTGCGCAAGCTGTCGCGGCACGAACGGTTCATCGGGCCCGCGGCCGAAGCCGCCGAGCGCGATCTGCCGGTGTCGGCGCTGATCGAGGCGGTCGGGGCGGCGCTCGCGTTCGACGACGATGAAGACGCGCAGTCGGTCGACCTGCAGCGGATGCTGCGCGAACTGGATGCCGACACGTTCACCCGCGAAGTCACCGGGCTGGAGGCATCCCACCCCCTCTACCCCGCCGTGCGGGCCGCCGTCGCCTCGCGGCAGGCCGGGCTGTAGCGGCCGGGGCGGGCCCGCCCGTGGCGGGTTTGGGGCGGGCTTGACCCCGCGGGTTTGGCCGCGGGGCGGCCCGGCTCGCCCCCACGCGGGTTTGGGGTGGACTCGCTCACGGTGGGTTTGGGGCGGGCTCGCTCTCGTAGGTTTGGCCGCGGGGACCTGGCGGGCTCCCTCCGTGGGTTTGGCCGCGGGCGGCCTGGCGGGCTCTCGGTGGGTTTGGGGCGCATTTGTGCGGGAACGGCTGCACAGATCCGCCCCAAACGCACAAATGCGCCCCAAACCGCTGCTCTCCGGGAACGGCTGGTCGTGGCATCCGCCCTGTCGGTTCCACTCACGCCGGCGGCACGATGCCGAAGGCCGCGAGGCGCCGGCCGAGCAGGTCCGCGCTGTCGATGTGCGGCCACCCCCATCGCGCGAGGCGCCGTTGCGTGCGGCCGCGGATCCAGTCCTCGCGCTGCTTCTCCTGATCGAACGCCTCGAGCGCCGAGCGCCCGGCCAGGAGGCGGCCGTCCACGTACTTGATCGCCCCGTCGAACTCCCCGAGGCTCTCCACACCCGGGTCGTCAAGCGCGAAGTCGACCCAATAGACACCGCCGTGAGGGCCGTCGACGCGGACCTGAAGACGGATGCGACCGAACCCGAGTTCGACCAGGCGGATGCGGCTGATGCTCTCTCCGGGAAGCTGCGCGCGACCGTCAGCGAACGCGAGAACCCGGTCCGCACGGCGGACGCCCTGCGCGGAGCGGTGCGCGATCTCGCGTGCGCCCGCGCGGAACTCCTCAGCCCGGTCGACGAGGTAGACACCGTTCCGCGGCACGCTCTGTCGCCGAAGCGCCGCATCGGCGACGACCACGGCCTGCTCGAACGTGCCCGTGCGGGCGACATCGGCGACGGTCCTCTCCAGTGAGGTGCACAACAGCCCGCGCACGCGCACGACATCCCCCGACCGCAGCTCGCCACGGTGGCGCACCGTTCCGAGCGCCGACCCGGGACGGGCATCCGCCACGATGACATGCACGCGCTCTCGGTCGGCGCGATACAGCGGCAGGCCGTGCAGGGCTGCTGCGGTCTCGTGCGAGAAGATCGGTTCGCCGCCCGTCGTCGCCGCCTGCAGCGCCCGCGCACGCGTGATGACGCGCTCCTCGGGCGTCGCGTTCGCCCACTCGTCCGCGGTCGTGAACGCACCTGGCCGCAGCCGCACGAGCACCGGCCCCGCCGCTGCGGCGCGGAAGCTGCCTCGCCGTGCGCGCACGGGACCGATCTGTTCGCGGCGCAGAATCTGTGGAACGGCCATGCCGACAGCGTCCCGCAGTCGCCGGGACCGCCGCGGGGGTCTACCCGGATCCGTGGACAACTCGCGGCCTGGTCGGGCCTGTGGAGGCGTCGATGGGCAGGGGTCATCGCCTCGGTTTGGGGCGGATTTGTGCGGTTTCGGCTGCACAAATCCGCCCCAAACGCACAAATGCGCCCCAAACCCGGAAAGCGGGGAGGGGGACGGGGACGGGGACGGGGAGAGGCGGAGGCGCCACCCGGGCCTGACGGGTCAGGCGCCGGCTTTGACCCGGGGGTCGACGAAGCCGTACAGCAGGTCGACGATGAAGTTGGCCACGACGATCAAGAACGCCGAGAACAGGGTGAACCCCACGACCAGCTGGAGGTCGAGGGTGTGCACGGCGTCGATCAGCATCGCGCCCAGTCCTTGCATCGAGAACACCTTCTCGGCGATCACGGTCCCGCCCAGCAGCGCCCCGAGGTCGAGTCCGAAGATCGTCACGACGGGGATGATCGCGTTGCGAAGTCCGTGCCGGACCACCACGCGCGGCTCGCCGAGCCCCTTGGCCCGGGCGGTACGGATGTAGTCCTGCCCCATCGATTCGATCATCTCGCCGCGGGTGAGGCGGGCGTAGATCGCCGCGCTGATGAACGCGAGCGTGCACCACGGCAGCACCAGGTGCAGCAACCACTGCGCCGGGTCTTCGCTCAGCGGCACGTACCCGCCGGTGGGCAGCCATTGCAGGGTGAACCCGAACAGCAGGATCGCCAGCAGCCCGACCAGGTAGCTGGGCGCCGACACGCCCGCGATCGACAGGGTCATCACGCTGCGGTCGATCCAGGTGCCGCGCCGCAACGCCGAGACCACCCCGCCGGCCACGCCGAGGATCAGCCACAGCACGGCCGCGCCCACGGCGATCGAGGCCGACACCGGGAACCGCGACGCGATCAGCTCGGTGACCGAGGCGTTCTGCTGGAACGAGTAGCCGAAGCAGGGCGCCGCGCACGAGACGGCGGCATCCCCGTCTCCGAAGGTGCGCCCGGCGACGATCCCCCACAGGAACGCGCCCAACTGCTGCCACCACGGCAGGTTCGTGCCCATGAACTCCTTGGCCCGCTGGAGGTTCTCGGGCGTGCACGGCTTGCCGCAGCTGAGCTGTGCGGGGTTGGCCGGCAGCAGGTAGAACACCGCGAACGAGACGACGGCGACCACCAGCAGCACCACCAGCATCCCGATCACACGCTGGATCACGAACCGGGTCACGGGCGGCCTCCCCGCGGGTCGAGCGCGTCGCGCAGCCCGTCGCCGAGCACGTTGAACGCCAGTGTGATCAAGAACAGCGCCGCGCCGGGGAACACCAGGTACATCGGGCTGACCTGCACCCATCCCACGGCCTCACCGATCGTCCGACCCCAGCTGGGCGTCGGCGGCGGCACCCCCACGCCCAAGAACGACAGCGCCGCCTCGAAACCGATCATCGACGGCACCAGGATCGTCGTGTACACGATGATCGTGGCCGACACGTTCGGCAGCACCTGCGTGAACGCCACGCGCCATCCGCCCGCCCCCATGGCGGTGGATGCCGTCACGAACGCCCGTTCGCGCAGTGACAGCACCTGCCCGCGCACGACGCGTGAGATGCCGGGCCATCCGAAGAACCCGATCACGAGGATCATGAACAACGGCCTCGGGAAGGCGGTGGGCACGATCGCGGTGAGCGCGATCATGAACACCAGCACCGGAAAACCGAACATCACGTCCACCACCCGGCCGGCCAGCTTGTCGTACCAGCCGCCGAAGAACCCGGTGGTCAGCCCCACCAGCACCCCGGTCAGCACCGACAGGACCGTGGCGCTGATGCCCACCAGCAGCGAGATGCGCGCGCCGTACACCACGATCGAGAACAGGTCACGGCCGGTCAGCGGCTCGACCCCGAACCAGTGCGTGGCGCTGATGCCGCCGCCGAACCCGAGCGGCGCGCCCGAGTCGTCGAGCAGGTCGAGGTGGTAGGTGTACGGGTTCTGCCCGGTGATCGCGGTCAACAGCGGCGCGCACACCGCCGCCAGCACGAACACGACGATCACGACGGCGCCGGTGCACGCCCACGGGTCGCGCAGCACCGACACCAGCACGTGCCGGAACCCGGTGCGACGAGAGGGGATGCCGGTGCCTTCGACCGTGTTCGCGACGGTCATGCCACCGCCTCCCCGCCGGTCAGACGCAGCCACGCCTCGCGGCGCTCGGCCTGCGCGACGGGGTCGGCCACCGGGGCGGCCGCCAGCAGCCGCCGCGTGTACGGCTCGGCCGGATCGGTGAGCAGGCGCCGCGCCGGCCCCGCCTCGACGATGCGCCCGCGTTCCATCACCGCCACCTCGTGCGCGACCTCCTGCACGACCGCGAGGTCGTGGCTGACGAACAGCGACGCGAATCCGAACTCGTGCTGCAGCCGCACGAACAGCTCGAGCACCTGGGCCTGCACCGACACGTCCAACGCGCTGGTGGGCTCGTCGGCGATCAGCAGTACCGGATGCAACGCGACGGCGCGCGCGATCGCGACCCGCTGCCGCTGACCGCCCGACAGCTCGTGCGGGTACCGCTCCGCATACGAGGCCGGCAGCGCGACCGCGTCGAGCAGTTCGGCGACGCGCGCGCGTCGGCCCGAGGCATCCATGTCGCCGTGCAGGCGCAGCGGCTCGGCGATCGCCCGGCCGACCGTGCCGCGCGGGTTCAGCGACGACGCCGGATCCTGGAACACGTATCCGATGCCGCTGCGCACCTCGCGCAGCATGCGACGGGATGCCACGGCCAGGTCGACGCCGTCGACCCGCACCGAGCCGGTGGCCACCGGCACCAGGCCCGCGAGTGCCTTGCCGAGCGTGGACTTGCCCGACCCCGACTCCCCCACCAGGCCGAAGGTGCGGCCGGGCGCGATGGTGAAGCTCGCGTCCTGCACGGCGTGCACCGGGCGGCGTCCCCAGCCGGATCCGCCGTAGACGATCGACACGTCCTGCACGGTCACCACGGGTTCGGGTGTGGATGCCTCGGCCCGGGCGGCTTCGTCGGCGCCGGTGGCGGCCGGCGCGGGCAGGCTGGGATGAGTCGGCTCCGACGAGCCGATGGCAACCGCCGGTGCGGACTGGCCGGCGTCCTCGGCCGGTGCAGGCCGGCCGGCTCCCTGACCGGATGCAGACCGCCCGGCTCCCTGACCCGGTGCAGGCCGACCGGCTCCCTGGCCCGGTGCAGGCCGACCGGCTCCCTCGGCCGGTGCAGACCGCCCGGCTCTCTGGCCCAGTGGAGGCAGGCCAGCGTCCTCGGCCGGTGCGGGCCGGCCGGCTCCCTCGGCCGGTGCGGGCCTATCCGCACCCTCGGCCGGCGCCGGCCGACCGGCCGGCTCCCCGGCCGCGGCCGCGGTGGCATCGGCCGAGCCGGCCTGTGCGGGCCGGTCCAGGCGCGGTACGGCGTTCAGCAGCGTGCGCGTGTACTCAGCCTGCGGCGCGGCGAACAGGGTGCGCACGTCGGCACGCTCGACGACCGAGCCTGCGCGCATGACCACGACGTCGTCGGCGATGTCGGCGACCACGCCCATGTCGTGGGTGATCAGCAGCACGGCGACGTCGCGTTCGTCGCGCAGCCGCCGGATGAGTTCGAGGATGCCGGCCTGCACGGTGACATCCAGAGCCGTCGTGGGCTCATCGGCGATGAGCACGGCCGGGTCGCACGAGATCGCCATCGCGATCATCGCGCGCTGCAGCTGCCCGCCCGACAGCTCGTGCGGGTGGGCGGCGGCGACCCGGGCGACATCGCGCACGCCCACCGAGGCCAGCAGTTCGTGCACCCGTTCGCGGACTGCGGGCCGTGGCATCCGTCGATGCGCGCCCAGTGCCTCGGCGATCTGCCAGCCGATCGTGTACACCGGGTCGAACGCGGTCATCGGCTCTTGGAAGATCGTGCCGATGCGGCCGCCGCGCACCGCACGCAGCGTCGCGGGCGAGGCGCCGACCAGCTGCTGTCGCTGCAGGCGGATGCTGCCGCCCACGCGGGCGTTCGCGGGTAGCAGCCCGAGCACCGACATGGCGGTGACCGATTTACCCGAGCCGGATTCGCCGACCAGGGCGAGCACGCGTCCGGGGTACAGGTCGAACCCCACCCCGTCGACGACGGTTCGGGGTTCGGTGTCGGTGCTGTCGGCGAAGGCGATGCGCACCGCATCCGCCGACAGCACCGGTTCAGCGCCGGCGGTCACTGTTTCAGGGTGACCGTCAGATAGTTCGGATAGGCCGGGAACGACGCGACGAAGAAGTTCTCGACGTCGCCGCCGCGCAGGAACGACTGCTTGGCATAGGTCAGCGGCACCACCGGGGCGTCCTGCATGATGCGCTTGTCGGCCTGCGCCCACAGCTGCTGCGCGGTGGCCTGGTCGACGGCGGCGGTGGCCTGGTCGATCAGCTTGTCGACCTCGGGGTTCGAATAGCGGGCGAGGTTGTACCCGCCCCCGCCGATCTGGCTGGAGTCGAACAGCGGCTGGATGTTGCCGTTCGCGCTGGGGAAGTCGGGCTGCCAGCCACCCAGGATGAGGTCGTAGTCGGGATCGTCGCCGGTCGCCTCGGTGTACATGGTGGTGACATCCATCGGCTTGATGGTGACCTGGATGCCGGCACGCTCGATACCCTGCTCGAGGGCTTGCGCCTGCGCCTGGGCCGAATCGTCGTTCGCCGCCCACAGCGTCAGCTTGAGGTCGTCGGCGTGCCCGGCCTCGGCCAGCAACTGCGTGGCCTTGGCGACGTCGCCGTCGTCGCCGGTCGGGTACAGGTCGAACTCCTCACGGCCCGGGATGCCGGGGGTGATCAGCGTCGTGGCCCGGATCGCGGCCTGGCTGCCGCCCTGGGCGATGATGAACGCCTTCGGGTCGACGGCGTACTCGATCGCCTGACGCACCTTGAGGTCCTTCAGGGCCCCGCGCTGCGTGTTCATGGCCAGGTAGGTGATGGGACCGGCGTCACTGGTGGCCAGACGCTTCTTGGCGTCGGGGTTGCGGTTCACCAGGTTCAGCTCGGCGGCACCGAGATAGGTGGCCAGGAACGAGTCCTTCGCGCTACCCGCGTCGCTGATCAGCGTCTGCGTGCTGGTCGAGGGGTCCTGGCTCTCTTTGAACACGATCGTGTCAGGGCCGGCGGTGCGCACCGGGTCGGTCGCCTTGCTCCAGTTCGGGTTGCGTTCCAGCTCCAGTGCTGTGCCCTGCTTGTTGGACTTGACCTGGTAGGGGCCGGTCGCAACCGGGTTCTGGCCGTACGTCTTGGGGTCGTCCTTGGCCTTGGGCACCGGGGCGAACGCGGGCATCGAGGCGATCCAGGGCCAGTCGCCGTACGGTGCGTTCAGGTGGAACACGATGGTCTTGTCGTCGGGGGTCTCGATCGAGGCGAGATCGCCACCGGTGAACGGGCCCTTGTACGCCTCACCACCGATCAGCAGCGACTTGTGGTAGCCGAGGCCGCCCGACAGCTCGGGCGCGAACGAGCGCTCGATGCCGTACTTGATGTCCTTCGAGGTGATCGGGGTGCCGTCGGCGAACTTCAGCCCGTCCTTGAGCGTGTACGTCCAGGTCTTGCCGTCGTCGGTGGCCGTCCCGGTGTCGGTGGCCAGATCGGGCACGACCTTGGCGGGCTGGCCGGGCTGGATGTCCCACGTGGTCAGGCGACGCTCGATGAGGCCGAGCGTGGTGATCGCGAGGTTCTGGCTCTTCGCCGGATCCAGGTCGATCTGGGTCGCCGAGGTCAGGATCGTCAGCGTCCCGCCCTTCTCGGCGGTCTTGGCCGCGCCTCCGCCGCCCGAGCAGGCGGTCAGGGCGAGGGCGGTCACTGCGGCCAGGGATACGGCCGCCACCACGTGTCGTCTCATGGGGCTCCTTGTGTCGTCGGTAAAGGCCAGCGTGCCACCCGCTCAGCGTATTCCCGGAATCGGTCGACACGCACCGTCATCTGCCGCCCGGATCGGCCGACACGGGCCGACATCCACCGCCCCGGATCGGCCGACGCACACCGTCATCCGCCGCCCGGATCGACTGACACGAACCGCCGTCCGGCACCCCGGGCCGGCCGACACGAACTGCCGTCCGGCACCCGGATCAGCCGACACACACCGTCATCCGCCGGCGGGCCGGCTCGGTTTGGGGCGGATTCGTGCGCGAACGGGTGCACAGATGCGCCCCGAACGCACAGATGCGCCCCAAACCCGTGGGGCCGAGCCGAGACGAGGTCTCGGTGCTCATGCAGCGGCCCGCGATGGATGTCACGTACGACGGGCTCACCGTAGTGTCGCGGCCCCTCGCCGAGGACCTCGAAGACGGCGTCGGGGTCTATCTCGCGCACCCGGCGCAGCGGCACCTGTCGCACCGGCTGGAGCGCATCATCGCTCTCTGTGTGGAGGCGCTGGGCGCCGCGGCCTGACGCTACCCGGCGTAGCCGTCGGAGATGATCCCGATGAGTTCCTCGCGCTCCTCGACCGGCAGGAACGCGCCGGCGGCGGCGTTGAGCTGGAACATCTCCAGGTCGGCGAGGTCGTAGTCGAACGTCTCGGCCAGCAGTGCCAGCTCGCGGGTGAGCGAGGTGCGACTCATGGTGCGGTTGTCGACGTTCACCGTCACGGCGAACCCGAGCTGGTACAGCAGGTCGAACGGGTGGTCGGCCAGCTCGGTGCCCCACGCGGCGATCGCCCCGGTCTGCAGGTTGGAGCTGGGCGAGAGCTCGAGCGGGATCTCGCGGTCGCGCACCCACGCCGCCAGGTCGCCGAAGCGCACCTGCACGTCCTCGCCGTCGCGGCCGACGACCTCGAGGTCTTCGGCGATGCGCACCCCGTGCCCGAGCCGCAGGGCACGGCCGTCGAGCAGCGCCGAACGGATCGACTCGAGCCCGGCCGCCTCGCCGGCGTGCACCGTGGCGGGGAAGAACTCGGCCGCCAGATAGTCGAACGCGGCGCGGTGTCGCGCCGGCGGAAAACCGTCCTCTGGCCCGGCGATGTCGAACCCGACGGCGCCGCGGTCGCGCCACGACACGGCCAGCTTCGCGATCTCAAGCGACCGGTCGGTGTGCCGCATGGCGGTGATCAGCTGCCCGACCCGGATGTCGTGACCGGCCGCGGCCGCGGCATCCTCCCCCTGTTCCAGACCGTCCTGCACGGCGGCGACCGCCTCGTCCAGGCTCAGCCCGCCGGCCAGGTGTTGCTCGGGCGCCCAGCGCACCTCGCCGTACACGACCCCGTCGGCGACCAGGTCGTCGACGAACTCGCGCGCCACCCGGGTCAGCCCCTCGCGGGTCTGCATGACCGCACACGTCAGGTCGAACGTCTTCAGATACTCCACGAGCGACCCCGAGTCGCTCTGCCGCGCGAACCACTCGCCGAGCCCGGCCGGGTCGGTGACGGGCACCGCGACACCGGCCGCGTCGGCCAGCTCGATGATCGTGGCCGGCCGCAGCCCGCCGTCGAGGTGATCGTGCAGCGACACCTTGGGCAGGCTGCGCAGCGAGACGCCGCCGATGCGGGCGTCGCCGTTCTGGTCGATGGGCATGATCCTCCTTGGGACGAAGACGGTGACGGATGCCGCGTGCCGCGCGGCACCCGAAGCCTACGCGGTGATCTTCTCGCGCACGATGGGGGCCACCTCGGGCGCGGATGCGCCGATGGTCCACGCCCCCTCGAGCGCCTGCAGGGCGCGCGGGATGCGGTCGGCGTCGCGGGCACCGAGGGTGAACAACGGCTGCCCGGCCGTGACCGCGTCGCCGCGCTGCACGTGCAGGTCGATGCCGGCCTCGTGCACCACCGGGTCCTGCGGCCGGGCACGGCCCGCGCCCAGCCGCCACGCCGCGATGCCGAAGCCCCAGGCGTCCAGTTCGGTGACGAAGCCGTCGGACGGCGCGGTGACAGTGTGCGTCTCGCGCGGGGTCGGCAGCGGCGCATCGGGGTCGCCGTCCTGTGCGCGGATCATCGCCCGCCACACGTCCATCGCGCGGCCGTCCTTCAGTGCCGCCTCGACGTCGGCGTCGGGCTGTCCGGCGAGGGCCAGCATCTCGCGGGCGAGGGTCACGGTCAGCTCGACCACGTCGGCGGGGCCGCCGCCGGCGAGCACCTCGACCGATTCGCGCACCTCGTTCGCGTTGCCGATGGCACGCCCGAGCGGGGTGTCCATGCCGGTGATCAGGGCGGTGGTGGCCACCCCCGAGTCGGCACCGAGCTCGACCATGGTGCGGGCCAGTTCACGGGCCCGGTCGAGGTCGTGCATGAACGCGCCCGTGCCGACCTTGACGTCGAGCACGAGCGACGAGGTGCCCTCGGCGATCTTCTTCGACATGATGCTCGAGGCGATCAGCGGCACCGCCTCGACGGTGCCGGTGACGTCGCGCAGCGCGTACAGGCGCTTGTCGGCGGGAGCGAGGCCGGCGCCGGCCGCGCAGATCACGGCGCCGATCTCGCGCAGCTGCGCGGTCATCTCGTCGTTCGACAGCGCGGCCCGCCATCCGGGGATGGACTCGAGCTTGTCGAGGGTGCCGCCGGTGTGCCCGAGCCCGCGGCCGCTCAGCTGCGGCACGGCGACGCCGAACGAGGCCACCAGCGGCGCCAGCGGCAGTGTGATCTTGTCGCCCACGCCCCCGGTGGAGTGCTTGTCGACGGTGGGCTTACCCAGCCCCGAGAAGCTCATCCGCTCGCCCGAGGCGATCATGGCGTCGGTCATGACACGGATCTCGTCGCGCGCCATGCCGTTCAGCAGCACCGCCATCGCGAACGCGGCCATCTGTGCGTCGGTGACGTACTCGCGGGTGTAGGCGTCGACCATCCAGCGCAGCGCGTCGGGGTGAAGGCCGGTGCGGTCGCGCTGCGCGCGGATCACATCGACGGCGTCGAAGGGCTCTGTCATCGCGGTTCCTTCCGTCGTGCCACTCTGCTGCGCGTGTCGCTGTGCGCCGCCCACGCAACGCCCGGGCCGGCGCACCGAGCGACCGAGACCGGATGGGTCGCGGGTCGGCGAACCGTGTCGATCCGCTGCATCCGCCGGGTGTGTGAACAGCGCTTGACAACAGCGCTCAACGGCCGATGCCCTCGAGATCGCGCGGGCCGAACGCGTCGGGCAGCACCTCGTCGATGCTGCGCACGCCCGACACGGTGTCCAGCAGCATCCCGGGGATCGCGTGCTCGTACAGCAGTTGCCGGCACCGGCCGCACGGCATGATCGTCTCGCCGTCGCCGTTCACGCACACGAACGCGACGAGCTGCCCGCCGCCCGAGAGGTGCAGCTCGCTGACCAGCCCGCACTCGGCGCACAGCGTCAGGCCGTACGAGGCGTTCTCGACGTTGCAGCCGGCGATGATGCGCCCGTCGGTCACCAGCGCGGCGGCGCCGACGCGGTACCGCGAATACGGCACGTACGCGTACTGCGACGCCTCGCGGGCCGCGTCGTGCAGGGCGCCCCAGTCGATGTCGGTCACGTTCGATTCCTCCGAAGAACGGATGCCGCAGCCGCGGTCATCCCTTGATGTACGGCTTTCCGTCGGCCGCCGGCGCCTTGATCTGCCCGGCGAACCCGGCCACCGCCAGGATCGTCACGACGTATGGCAGCATCAGCATGAACTCGCTGGGGATCGGGGTCTTCAGCACCGTGAGCAGGTTCTGCAGGTTGGTGGCGAAGCCGAACAGCAGCGCGGCCAGGGTGGCGCGCAGCGGGTCCCAACCGCCGAAGATCACCGCGGCCAGGGCGATGAAGCCCAGACCCGCGGTCATGTCCTTGGTGAACTGCGGCACCGACACCAGGGTGAAGTAGGCACCGCCGATGCCGGCGATCGCGCCGGCCAGCAGCACGTTCCAGAACCGCGTCGGGTTGACCTTGATGCCGACCGTGTCGGCGGCTTGTGGATGCTCGCCGACCGCGCGCAGGCGCAATCCCCACTTGGTGCGGTACATCCCCCACGCCACCACGGCGACGACCACGTACATGAGGTAGACGATGAACGTCTGGTGGAACAGCACCGGGCCGATCACCGGGATGTCACCCAGCAGCGGGATCTTCCAGTTCGGGAAGGTGACGGCGTTGTTCAACGTGGCCTCGTTGGGCGCCAGCAGCGCGCCGTACAAGAACCCGGTCAGGCCCGACACCAGCACGTTCAGCACCACGCCGACGATGATCTGGTCGACCAGGTACCGGATCGCGAACGCCGCCAGCACGAACGCGACGAGCATCCCGCCGATCATCGCGCCGACCAGCCCGACGAACGGGTTGTGGGTCAGGCTCGAGAGCATCACGGCGGTGAACGCGCCCAGCAGCAGCTGACCTTCGATGGCGATGTTGACCACGCCGCCGCGCTCGCCGATGACGCCGGCCAACGCGCCGTACACCAGCGGCACCGACAGCGACAGCGCCCCGGCGAGTGTGCCCGCCACCGGCACCACGCCGCCGTCCTGCGCCGCCCAGGCGAGGAAGGCGAACATGCCGAGCACGGCATACACGATCGGCAGCCACAGTCCGGTGCGGCGGTAGCCGACGGCATCCCACCACGCCCAGGCGGTGAGCACGACCAGCGCCGCCCAGACGACCCAGATCGTCGGCGCCGACGGCAGGTGGATGTCGGGGATCGCGAACGCGATGCCGTCGCTGATGCGGAAGACGCTCTGCCCTGCCACCGGCGAGAGCACGAACAGCAGCCCGAGCAGCACCGTCACGACGGTGAGGGTGATCGGCACCTTCAGCTTGCGGGTGCGCACGATGGTCGGGGCCGCACCCGCCGGGGCCGTCGTCGTGGTCATGAGGCCACCGCCTTGCCGTCCACGGCCGCGCGTTTGCGGGCGGCCTTGGCGCGCCCCTTCGCCGACCGGTCACTGTCGTCCTTGGGCAGGAAGAAGATCGTGCGCACCAGCGGCGGGGCGGCGATGAACAGCACGATCATCGACTCCACCACCAGCACGATGTCGACCGGGATGCCCTGCGCCGCCTGCATCGTGAACGATCCCGCCTTCAGCGCGCCGAACAGCAGGCCCGCCCAGAACGTGCCCCACGCGCGGCTGCGGCCGAGAAGCGCCACGGTGATCGCGTCGAATCCGATGCCGGCGTCGATGCCGTCGCCGAACCCGGTGGTCACCGAGCCGAGGATCTGGTTCATGCCGGCCAGGCCCGCCAGTCCGCCGGCGAACAGCATCGCGTACACGTACATGCGCGGCACACTGATGCCGGCCGCCCGCGCGGCGTGCGGATTCTCACCGACCGCGCGCAGCCGGAAGCCGAGGCTGGAATGCTCGATCAGCCACCAGACGATCAGGGTGGCCACGATCACGACCGGGAAGCCCCAGTTCAGCAGCGGGAACTGCGCCCCGAACAGCGACGGGAACTGCGCCGAGTCGGGGGTGGGCGCCGAGATCGGCTGGTTCGTGCCGGGCTTCTGCAGCAGCTCCGGGGTGCGGATCATCCAGCGCACCAGGTACAGCGCCACGAAGTTGAGCATGATCGTCAGGATCACCTCGTGCGCACCGGTGCGTGCCTTCAGCAGGCCGGCGATGCCGCCCCAGATCGCCCCGCCGAGGATGCCGGCGGCCAGGGTCAGCGGCAGGTGGATCCACATCGGCAGGTCGAGGCCGAAGGTGGCCAGCGCCGCCGCCGCGCAGGCGACGAGCATCTGGCCGCGGGCGCCGATGTTGAACAGTCCTGCACGGAACGCCAGCGCGACGCCCAGGCCCGCGGCGATCAGCGGTGCGGCGAAGCCGAGCGTGTTGGTCAGCGGCCGGATGAACCGGGCGAAACTCGTCGCTTCGGGGTTGACGATCGCCCCCTGGAACAGGGCGTAGTAGCCGCCTGCCACCGCCTGCCAGATGGCGACGAGGGTGTCTTGCGGGCGGGCGAAGAAATACCCGGATGCCTTCTGCACGTTCTCGTCGGTGACGGCGATGAGGATGCCGCCGACGATCATCGAGGCGACGATGGCGAGGATGGTGGTGACCACCGAGCCGCGCAGGATCTCGCGCATGATGCGGTTGGACGCCGGCGGGGGCGGCACCTGCACGGGTGTGCCGGCGGCCTCGGACCGCACGGTGTGACCGGTGAGGGGGCCGGATGCCGTGGGCAGCTGCTCGGGCGGCAGGCCCGCGGGCTGGGGGCCGGGAACACTCTCGCTCATGCGGCGTCCTTGGTCGGGGTCTCTCCGGCCATCATCAGGCCGAGCACGTCGCGGGGGGTGTCGGCGGGAACGATCCCGACGATGCCGCCGCGGTACATGACCGCGATGCGGTCGGCGAGCGCGACGACCTCGTCGAGCTCGGTGGACACGACGACGACCGGCACCCCGGCATCCCGCGTTGCAATGATGCGCTTGTGGATGAACTCGATCGAGCCGACGTCGACGCCGCGGGTGGGCTGCGAGGCCAGCAGCAGCTTGAGCTCGCGGCTGAGCTCGCGGGCGATGACGACCTTCTGCTGGTTGCCGCCCGACAGCGAGCCGGCCGGCGACGACGGCCCCTGGGTGCGGATGTCGAACTCGGCGATCCGATCGCGGGCGAACCGGTCGAGATCGCCGCGCCGGATGGTGCCGGCGGTGCGGAAGGCGGGGTCGGCGCTGCGGTCGAGGATGAGGTTCTCGGCGACCGTGAACGAACCAACCAGGCCGTCCTCCTGACGGTCTTCGGGCACGAAGCCGACGCCCTCGTCGAGGATGCCGCGCACGCTCTTGCCGACCAGCTCTTCGCCGTCGAGTGTGATCGAGCCGGTGACCTTCTCTTGCAGGCCGACGATGGCCTCGGCCAGTTCGGTCTGCCCGTTGCCCTGCACACCGGCGATCGCGAGCACCTCGCCGGGCCGCACCTGGAAGTCGACGTCGTCGACGACGACGGTGCCGTCGGCGGCGAGCACGTGCAGTCCGCGTACCACAAGGCCCGCGCCCTCGCGCACCTGCGGCGGGTCCTTGTGCACCGTGAGTTCCACGGCCCGCCCGACCATCATCGAGGCGAGCTCCGTGTTGGTGGCGGTGGGGCTGGCCTCGCCGACGACCTTTCCGAGACGGATGACGGTGATGCGGTCGGCGACCTCGCGCACCTCGCGCAGCTTGTGCGTGATGAACACGATGGCCGTGCCCTCGTCGCGCAACTGCCGCATGATCTGCATGAACTCGTCGGTCTCTTGCGGGGTGAGCACGGCGGTGGGCTCGTCGAAGATCAGGATCTTGGCGTCGTGGGCGAGCGCCTTGATGATCTCGACGCGCTGCTGCACGCCCACCGGCAGGTCGCCGACGCGGGCATCCGGGTCGATCTGGAACCCGAACCGGTCGGCCAGTTCACGCACCCGGGCGCGGGCGCTGGCGATGTTCAGGATGCCGACGGCCGTGGTGTCTTCATGCCCGAGCATGAGGTTCTCGGCGACGGTGAACACCGGGATGAGCATGAAATGCTGGTGCACCATGCCGATGCCGGCGGCGATGGCATCGCCCGGGCCGCGGAAATGCTGCTCGACGCCGTCGAGCAGGATCTGGCCCTCGTCGGCCTGGTAGAGGCCGTAGAGCACGTTCATCAGGGTCGATTTGCCGGCCCCGTTCTCGCCGAGCAGCGCATGGATCTCACCGCTGCGCAGCTCCAGGTCGATGTGGTCGTTGGCCACCAGGCTTCCGAAGCGCTTCGTCACGCCCCGCAGCTCGAGCTTCATAGAGTGCACCCTATCCGGAAACGCTCGTTGAGCGGGCGCGCCCGGCGCGCCCGCTCAACGACCGGTGTTCTTGCCGACGTGCTTACTTCGGGGAGTTCTGCGAGGTGACCTTCAGCTCGCCCGAGATGATCTGCTGCTTGAGCTGGTCGAGCTTGTCGGTCAGGCCCTGCGGCAGCTTGCTCTCGAAGTCGTGGAAGCTGCTCAGCCCCACGCCGTCGTTCTTGAGCGTGCCGATGTAGGGGGTGACGTCGAAGTCGCCGGTGGCGGCCGACATGACGGTGTCGTAGACGGCCTGGTCGATGCGCTTCATGATCGAGACCAGGGTGACGTCGGCGACCGACGGGTCGGCGACGGCGAGGTCGGAGTCCACACCGAGCATGACGGTGTCTTTGCCGCTGTCCTTGATCGCGGCGGCGGCGCTCTTGTAGATGGGGCCGCCGACCGGCAGGATCACGTCCACACCCTGGTCGAGGATGCCCTTCGCGGTCTGCTTCGCGGTGTCGTTCGCGGTGAAGCCACCGGTGAACGAGCCCTTCTGGGTGGCGACGTCCCAGCCGAACGTCTTCACGTCGGCGCTGTTGTCCTTGTTGTAGCCCTGCACGCCGTCGATGAAGCCGTCCATGAAGATCGACACCGACGGGATCTGCAGGCCACCGAAGGTGCCGACCTTGTCGACCCCGGCCTGGTGCGACCACGCGGCGGCGGCGTAGCCGCCGAGGTAGGCCGCCTCGACCGTGTTGAACAGGATCGGCTTGATGTTCGGGGCGTCCGGCTTGCCGTCCTGGTCGGCGTCGGCGCCGTCGTCGATGATCGCGAAGTTCAGGTCGGGGTTGGCCTTGGCGGCCTTGATGGTGTCGGCCGACAGCTTGTACCCGACCGAGATGATCAGGGTGCAGTTCTGGCTGACCGCGCTGTCCATGTTCGGCGCGTAGTCGCTCTCGGAGCTGGACTCGAGCTCGACGCTCTTGACGTTCAGCTCCTTGGCGGCCTTGTCGATGCCGTTCTTGGCCGACTCGTTGAAGGACTTGTCGTTCCACCCGCCGTCGTCCGAGACGATGCAGGGCTTGAAGCCGGCGACAGCGGTCTTGCCGCCCTCGGTGGGCGTGTTCGACTGCGGCGCCTGGCCGCAGCCGGCGAGGGCGACGATGAGGCCCGCGGCGATGGCGGCGCCGGCGAACTTGCGAGCAGAAGAGATGGTCAACTCGACCTCCACACAGATGGGCCGCGGCCTTCGCGGCGATGCTTCGAAGTTACCCAGTGTGACACTCCGGTTGCGCATTCCGCACGCCTGTGCGCCGGAATGGTTACCGATCCGCAATGATGGGCGCCCCGAACCGGCCGGGACCGTGCCCACGCTCGTGCCGGCGGCATCCGGCGACCGTGCCGACCGACTGCGGTCAGAGCACGTCGCCGCGGCCGGTGAGCTTGAGCGCGTCAACGACGCCCTTGACCCGCTGCGCGTTCTCGCTGGTGGTCACCAGCAGGGCGTCGGGGGTGTCGACGACGACGATGTCTTTGACCCCGACCAGCGAGATCACCCGATCGGTCTGGCTGACCACGATGCCGCTGGCGGCGTCGGAGAGGATGCGGGCGTTCGGGCCGAGGATCGCCAGGTCGTTCTTGCGGCCGTGCGAGTTGAGCTTGGCGAGGCTGGCGAAATCGCCCACGTCGTCCCAGTCGAAATGCCCGGGCACCACCGCCAGCCGGCCCCGCTCTGCGGCCGGCTCGGCCACCGCATAGTCGATCGCGATCTTCTCGAGCGTCGGCCACACCCGGTCGACGACCGGGCCGCGGGCGTCGCGGTCGTCCCACGCCTCGGCGAGGTCCATCAGCCCCGCGTACAGCTGCGGGCGGTTCTCGGCGATCTCGCCCAGCAGCACGTCGGCGCGCGAGATGAACATGCCGGCGTTCCACAGGTACGAGCGGTCGGCGAAGTACTGCTTCGCGGTGGCCAGGTCGGGCTTCTCGACGAAGCGCTCGACCAGCGCGGCCTCGGGCGCGCCGTCGACGATGAGCTCGTCGGCCTTCTTGATGTAGCCGAACCCGATCGAGGGCTCTGTGGGCGGGATGCCGATGGTGCAGATGTAGCCCTCGCGGGCGATTTGGATCGCCTGTCGCACCGCCCAGTCGAACAGGTGCGGCACGCCGATGACGTGGTCGGCGGCGAACGACCCGACGATCACGTCGGGCTCGCGCCGGGCGAGGATCGCCGCGGCCAGCCCGATCGCCGCGGTGGAATCGCGTGGCTCGGACTCGAGGATCACGTTGCGGTCGGGAATGCCGGGCAGCTCCTTCTCGACGGCGGCGCGGTGGGCCCGACCGGTGACCACCGCGATCCGGTCGTGTCCGGCCAGCGGCTCCAGGCGGTCCCATGTGTCGCGCAGCAGGGTGTGCCCCGACCCGGTCAGATCGTGCAGGAACTTCGGCGCGTCGGCACGCGACAGCGGCCACAGCCGGCTGCCGATGCCGCCGGCGGGGATGATCGCGTGGAAGTCGGAGACGGGCTCGGCCATGCGCACCAGGGTATCCCGGTGCGGCCGGGCCTGCCGGGATCGGATAAGGCCCGCCTAAGCGGCAACGCACCACAGGAGAGGAATAGGATGGGCTCGCGCCCGTGTGACGCCGAGGCCGTTCGGCCTTCGAGGGGCACGAACAAGCCCCGACTCGAGTTCGACCCAAGGAGGACGGACGTGTCTGCACCAGCACGCGTCACACCGACGGTAGCCGAGACGACTTCCCGAACACCGCGGGGAACGCTGTACCGCGGTCACGAGGGCATGTGGTCTTGGGTCCTGCACCGCATCACCGGCATCGCGATCTTCTTCTTCCTGCTGGTGCACGTGCTCGACACCGCCCTGATCCGCGTCGCACCCGACGCCTACGACGCCGTGATCGGCACGTACAAGAACCCGATCATGGGCGTCGGCGAGATCGCCCTGGTCGGCGCGATCGTGTACCACGCGTTCAACGGGCTGCGGATCATCCTCGTCGACCTGTCGCGCTGGGCCGCCAAGTACGAGCGGCAGCTGTGGTGGGGCGTCATCGGGCTGTGGGTGGTGACGATGCTCGGCTTCGTCCCCCGCCAGCTGATGGTCATCGTGGCCGAGATCACCGGAGGACACTGACATGACCGCCGACACCATCGCCGCGCCGCGCACCCCCGCCCCGCGCCGCAAGGGCGTCAACCTCGAGAAGTGGGGCTGGGTCTACATGCGCGCCTCGGGCGTGCTGCTGATCGTGCTGATCTTCGGGCACCTGTTCGTGAACCTCATGCTCGGCGAGGGCGTGCGCGGCATCGACTTCGCGTTCGTCGCCGGCAAGTACGCCACCCCGTTCTGGCAGTGGTGGGATGTCGTCATGCTGTGGCTGGCGCTCATCCACGGCACGAACGGCATGCGCACGATCGTGAACGACTACGTCACACACAACGGCACGCGCCGCGTGCTGGTCTGGGCGCTGTGGCTGGTCGCGGCGTTCCTCATCCTGCTGGGCACGCTCGTCGTCTTCACATTCGACCCCTGCATCCCGCCCGTTCCCGGCGCCCTCGCCGGCGTCTGCGCCGGCTGACCGCGAACGACCTCGACACGAAGGCATCCCACACGTGAGCACCTCCACTTCCGGCGGCGTCGTCAAGGACGGCGTCCACTACCACCAGTTCGACATCGTGATCGTCGGCGCCGGCGGCGCCGGCATGCGGGCGGCCATCGAGGCGGGCCCGAATGCGAACACCGCGGTCATCTCCAAGCTGTACCCCACCCGCTCGCACACCGGTGCGGCGCAGGGGGGCATGGCCGCGGCGTTGTCCAACGTCGAAGAGGACAACTGGGAGTGGCACACCTACGACACCGTCAAGGGGGGTGACTACCTGGTCGACCAGGACGCGGCCGAGATCCTCGCCAAAGAGGCCATCGACGCGGTGATCGACCTCGAGAACATGGGGCTGCCGTTCAACCGCACCCCCGAAGGCAAGATCGACCAGCGCCGGTTCGGCGGTCACACCCGTGACCACGGCAAGGCCGCGGTGCGCCGCGCCTGCTACGCCGCCGACCGCACCGGGCACATGATCCTGCAGACGCTGTACCAGAACTGCGTCAAGCTCGGCATCAACTTCTTCAACGAGTTCTACGTGCTCGACCTGATCACGGTGACCGATGCCGCAGGCGGCACCCAGGTCGCGGGCGTGGTCGCGTACGAGCTGGCCACCGGCGAGCTGCACGTGTTCCAGTCCAAGGCCGTCATCTTCGCCACCGGCGGGTTCGGCAAGATCTTCAAGACGACCTCGAACGCGCACACCCTCACCGGTGACGGCGTGGGCATCGTGTGGCGCAAGGGCCTGCCGCTGGAGGACATGGAGTTCTTCCAGTTCCACCCGACCGGCCTGTACGGCCTGGGCATCCTGCTCACCGAGGGGGCCCGCGGCGAAGGCGCGATCCTGCGCAACGCGTCAGGTGAGCGGTTCATGGAGCGCTACGCCCCCACCATCAAGGACCTCGCCCCGCGCGACATCGTCGCCCGGTCGATGGTGCAGGAGGTGCTCGACGGCCGCGGCGCCGGCCCCCACAAGGACTACGTGTACCTGGACTGCACCCACCTGGGCGCCGAGGTGCTCGAGAGCAAGCTGCCCGATATCACCGAGTTCGCCCGCACCTACCTGGGCGTGGACCCGGTGGTCGAGCCGGTGCCGGTGATGCCCACCGCCCACTACGCGATGGGCGGCATCCCCACCAACAACAACGCCGAGGTGCTGCGCAGCAACACCGACATCGTGCCGGGGCTGTATGCGGCCGGTGAGTGCGCGTGCGTCTCGGTGCACGGCTCGAACCGGCTGGGCACCAACTCGCTGCTGGACATCAACGTGTTCGGCAAGCGGGCCGGTCGCAACGCCGTCGAGTACGTCAAGACCGCCGAGTTCGTGCCGCTGCCCGACGACCCCGCCCGCGAGGTGCGCGAGATGATCGAGGGGCTGCGCACCAACACCGGCACCGAGCGGATCGCGACGCTGCGCAAGACGCTGCAGAACGACATGGACCTGAAGGCCCAGGTGTTCCGCACCGACGAGTCGCTGACCGAGGTGCTCGGGGTGATCGAGCAGCTGCGCGAGCGGTACAAGAACGTGCACGTCGACGACAAGGGCCGACGGTACAACACCGACCTGCTCGAGGCGGTCGAACTCGGCTTCCTGCTCGACATCGCCGAGGTGGTCGTCTACGCCGCCCGCAACCGCAAAGAGAGCCGCGGCGGGCACATGCGCGACGACTACCCGAACCGCGACGACGAGAACTACATGCAGCACACCATGGCCTACCTGACCGGTGACCCGCACTCGTCGGATGCCACCGATCACATCAGACTCGATTGGAAACCCGTCGTCTTCACCAAGAACGAGCAGGGCGAGCTGCGGTACCCGCCGCTGGAGAGGAAGTACTGATGTCCACGGTCATCGATTCGGAATCCAGCGCCCCTGCCGAAGAGGCGCCGATCCAGTCGTTCCTGGTCACGTTCATCATCCGCCGGTACGACCCCGAGGTGGACGCCGAGCCGCGCTGGGTCGACTACGACGTCGAGATGTACCCCACCGAGCGGGTGCTCGACGCGCTGCACAAGATCAAGTGGGAGCAGGACGGCTCGCTCACCTTCCGCCGCTCGTGCGCGCACGGCATCTGCGGTTCGGACGCCATGCGCATCAACGGCCGCAACCGACTGGCCTGCAAGACGCTGATCAAGGACCTCGACATCTCGAAGCCGATCTACGTCGAGGCGATCAAGGGCCTGCCGCTGGAGAAGGACCTGGTCGTCGACATGGACCCGTTCCTGGACGCCTACAAGGCGGTGCAGCCGTTCCTGGTCGCGAACTCGAAGCCGCCGGCCGGCAAGGAGCGCCTGCAGTCCCCCGAGGACCGTGCCCGCTTCGACGACACGACCAAGTGCATCCTGTGCGCGGCGTGCACCTCGAGCTGCCCGGTGTTCTGGACCGACGGGCAGTACTTCGGTCCCGCCGCGATCGTGAACGCGCACCGGTTCATCTTCGACTCGCGGGACGACGCGGCCGATGTGCGCCTGGACATCCTCAACGACAAGGAAGGCGTGTGGCGCTGCCGCACGACCTTCAACTGCACCGAGGCGTGCCCCCGTGGCATCCAAGTCACCCGTGCCATCGCCGAGGTCAAGCAGGCCGTGCTGCGCGGGGGCCGTTGACCTGCGTGCCTGCGGGGAGCGCTCGTCGGCACGCCAGCGGGCGCTCGCTAGTCTGTGAGCGTGACCGATGAGCGTGCCGCCGACCCCGCCCGGGGCGTGACCGCTCCCCTGCCAGTGGCCGCACCGCCCGACGATCAGCGACTGCGCGAACGGTGGGAGGCGGCGCAGGCCCGCGCCACCGCGCTGACCCGGCGCACCCTGGCCTGGTTCCCGGTGCGGGTGTGGCGGCACTTTCTGCGACACAACGGGTTTCTGCTGGCGGCGAGCATCAGCTACCAGTCGCTGTTCTCGATCTTCGCGGTGATCTACGTCGTGTTCGCCGGTCTCGGCGTGTGGGTGGGCGCCAGCGAGCGCGCCGTGCAACGGGTGATCGACCTGCTCAACGCCTACATCCCCGGGCTCATCGCCGAGCACGGGCTGGCCACCCCGGAACAGGTGCGACAGATCGCGAGCAGCAGCGGCGGCGTGCTCGCGGTCACCGGTGCGGTGGCGGTGGTGGTCGCGATCTGGACCGCGGTCGGTTTCGTCACCTTCACCCGCCGCGCCGTGCGCGACATCTTCGATCTGCCGTTCGACCCGCGCAACTACGTGCTGTTGAAGGCCCGCGACCTGATGGCCGCCGCGATCTTCGGGGTCGCTCTCATCGTCGGCGCGGCGCTGGGCGGCATGACCAGCGGCGCCCTCGATGCCCTGCTGGCGCTGGTGGGCCTGCGCGACCAGTCGATGCTGTCGCAGGTGCTGGTGCGGCTGCTCACCGCGGTGGTGGCGTTCGCGGTCAACTCGGCGGCGCTGGCGAGCCTGTTCCGCTTTCTGGCCGGCACGTCACTGCCGTGGCGCACGATCTGGCCCGGCGCGCTATTGGGCGGTGCCGCGGTGGCCGTGCTGCAGGTGGGCATCGGTCTGCTGCTGAGCTACTCCCCCACCAACCCGCTGCTGGCGACCTTCTCGGTGCTCATCGCGTTCCTGCTGTGGTTCCGGCTCGTGGGCATCGTGATCCTGGTGTCGGCCTCGTGGATCGCCGTGGCCGCGCACGACCGCGACATCCCGTTGCAGGAGCAGAGCGAGACCGACCGGCTGCGCGCGGAGCACGAGGCGCTGCTGCTGGCTGGCCGCATCCGCCTGCGTGACGCCCAGGTCGCCCGCCGCGGCGCCCCCTGGTACCGGCGCTGGTCGGCCGACCGGGCCGTACGCGCGGCCGAGGACGAGCTCGCGCGGGTGCAGGCATCCGCGCCCCCGTCGGCGGCGCACCGGCCTGTCGGCGGCCCTCGCTAAGGTGGGACGGTGCCCGCCCACGAACGCCTGCCCGATACCCTCCGCATCGCCACCGTCAACGTCAACGGGATCCGGGCGGCCGTCCGCAAGGGCATGCTCGCGTGGCTCGATGTCGCCGCGCCCGATGTGCTGGCGCTGCAGGAGGTGCGCGCCACCGACGAGCAGCTGCGCACGGCACTGCCCGGCTGGCACATCGTCGCCGACGAAGCGCTCGCCAAGGGACGCGCCGGCGTCGCGATCGCGACCCGTGCGCCGGTGCTGTCGGTACGCGCGCGGCTCGAGGCCGACGAACTCGACTCGGCCGGGCGCTGGATCGAGGCGGAGGTGCCGCTGGGCACCGACCGGCTCACGGTGGTGAGCGCCTACGTGCCCACCGGCGAGGCCGACACCCCCAAGCAGGACCACAAGTGGGCGTTCCTCGATGCGATGGCGCAGCGGATGTCGCAGCTGAACGCCGTCGGGGCCCTGGCCCTGATCATGGGCGACCTGAACGTCGGGCATCGCGAGCTCGACATCCGCAACTGGCGGGGCAACCGCAAGAAGGCCGGGTTCCTGCCCCGCGAGCGGGCGTACTTCGACCGGTTCTTCGCTCCCGCAGGCTCCCCGGTCGAGTGCGTCGACGGCACGACCGGCACCGGGCTCGGCTGGGTGGACGTGGGGCGCCGGTTCCACGGCGACGTGGACGGACCGTACACCTGGTGGGCGATGCGCGGCCGCGCGTTCGACAACGACACCGGATGGCGCATCGACTACCACGTCGCGACGCCCGCGCTCGCCGAGCGGGTGCGCGACTACCGGATCGACCGCGCCGAGTCGTGGGACACCCGGTGGAGCGACCACGCCCCGGTCGTGGTCGACTACGCGGTGGGAGCGTGAGCGCGGCCCGTCGGCTTCTCCACAGCCGCGGCGGCGGCCGGCGCCATCCACGGATGTGCCGTTGCGCGCCCTCCACAGGCCTGTGAAACGCTAACGTCGGTCGCGCCGGCGGGATCTTCCGTCGCCTCGATCCATCGACCGCGGTGAACGGTCGTGAGAGGAGTACCGTGACCATCATGACCGAACGCGCCGCGCCGACCCTGGAGGCGATCGCCCGAGGTCTCGACCAGAACGCCGCGCAGCTGCAGACGACACGCGAGCGGCTCGACACCCACATCCAGGCCTCGAGCCTGTATTTCGCCGGGATGGACAAGCAGTTCGACGGGCTGCGCGACACGATCCGCTCGCAGCATCTGCTGGTGTCGGCCGACATCGCCGCCGCCCGTCGCGACATCGCCACCGTCGAAGAGCACGTCGCGCTGCTCACGGCGATGACCACCGCCCACGGCAAGCGCCTGGATGGGATCGACCAACGCCTGGATGCGCTCACCGGCCTGGTGATGCAGATCCGCGACGCGGTCGTTCCGGACCAGGGCTGAACCGCACAGCCCGACGGCTGCGATCACGGTGCTCAGGCGGTACGGGGCAGCACGACGTCGAACCGGCATCCGCCGTCGACGTTGTGCGCGGTGACCCGACCGGCGTGTGCCTTCACGATGCCTTCGACGATCGCCAGTCCCAGACCCGCGCCCGCCGAGCGGCCCCATAGCTGCTCGGGGGTGCGGGCGACGGTGGCGCGCCAGCCGGCGCGGAAGATCTGCGGCAGATCGGACTCGGGGATGCCGCCGCCGGCGTCGACCACTGACAGCACCGCGTGCCCGTCGGCGTCGGTGGCGGTCGTCACCGAGATCGCACTGCCGGGCGGGGAATGCTGGATGGCGTTCATAAGCAGGTTTCCGACCACCCGGGCGAGTTCGCGGGCGTCGCCGTCGACGACCAGGTCGGGGCTCGGCGACTCGCGGATGACGATCCGGTGCGCCTGCGCCACCTGGCGCAGCTCGGCGACCGCGTCGCTGACCAGGTCGTACAGCGACACCGCCTCACGGTGCAGCGCGAGCCGGCCGGACTGGATCTTCGACAGCTCGAACAGGTCGTCGACCAGGTCGGAGAGGTGGTCGACCTGCGAGCGCATCTGCCGGTGGAACCGTTGCGGGTCGTCGGCCATACCGTCTTCGAGCGCCTCGGCCATCGCGCGCAACCCGGCCAGGGGCGTGCGCAGGTCGTGCGAGATCCAGGCGACCAGTTCGCGACGCGAGGCTTCGAGCGCCTCGACCTCGGCGCGTGCCTCGTCGAGCCGGCGACTGGTCTCGGCCAGCTGCGCCTCGACCGCCGCCAGCTCGGATCGGTCACGCCCGTCGGACGCGGGCACCGGGGTGCCCTCGGCCAGGTCGGCCGCCAGGCGCCGCAGCCGCCGGCTCTGCCGGGTGAACGCGCGCGCGAGCACGAGTGCGGTCAGCAGCGACACCACCGTCGCCGACACGGCCACCCAGATGCCCACCAGCAGGTCGTGGCCCGACAGGAACATCGCCTGGGCCACCGCGACCATGCCCGCCGCCACCGAGACCGTCGCGGTCAGCACGACGATGCACAACTGCACGATCAGCGGAGTACGGCGCGCGACGTGCAGCAGCAGCATCCCGACCCCGCCGACCACGATCGCGCACGCCAGCGCCGTCGCGACAATGACGGCGAGGTCGGGCAGCGGGATCATGCGTCCGGGTCCGCATCGAGCCGGTAGCCGACGCCCCACACCGTGCGCAGCACCTGCGGGTCGGTGGGGTCGTCTTCGACCTTCTCGCGCAGCCGCCGCATGGTGACCGTCACCGTGGACAGGTCACCGAACTCCCACCCCCACACCGCGGCCAGCAGCTCGTCGCGGGTGAACGCACGCTGCGGGTGTTTCAGCAGGAACGCGAACAGGTCGAACTCGCGCGCCGACAGCGGTAGCGGCATCCCGTGCTTCTCGACGATGCGGGCGGACGGATGCAGGTGGAACGGCCCGAGCGTGAACGGCGCCTCGGGGGCGTAGTCGGCGAGGCTGCGGCGCAGCACCGACTGCACGCGCAGCACGAGCTCGCGCGGCGAGAACGGCTTGGTGATGTAGTCGTCGGCGCCCGCCTCGAGCCCGCCGATGCGGTCGTCGGTGCCGCCGAGCGCGGTCAGCAGGATGACCGGCACGTCATCGTCGGCACGGATGCGGCGGCACACCTCGGCGCCGTCGATGCCCGGCAGCATGCGGTCCATGACGACCAGGTCGGGCGTGCACGCGGCGATCGCGTCGAGTGCGGCGAACCCGTCGGCCGCCTCATCGACGACGAAGCCGGCGGCATCCAGGTAGGTGCGCACCACTTCGCGGACGGTCTCGTCGTCCTCGACGACGAGCACGCGCCGGTCGGTCAGCGCCGCGTCGCGTCCAGCGGCGTCGGAGGTGACGGATGCCATGAGCCCATGCTAGGCGTGGCGGGATGCCGCGACCCGGCCGTACCGCGCGGTGTCCCCGGTTCGTAATCCCTGCGGGCGGTGTCGAGGCCGGGTGCGCCCGTAGCGTCGAGCCATGACCGTGGACGTGGTGCTCCCCTGCCTGGATGAGGCGGCCGCGCTGCCGGGCGTGCTGGCCGCACTGCCGCCCGGCTTTCGCGCGATCGTCGTCGACAACGGCTCGAGCGACGGCTCGGCCGAGGTGGCGCGGGCGTGCGGCGCACGGGTGGTGCACGAGCCGCGGCGCGGGTTCGGCGCGGCCGCGCACCGTGGGCTGCAGGCGGCGACCGCCGAGGTGGTGGCGTTCTGCGACGCGGACGGGTCGTTCGACGGCGCCGACCTGGTGCGGGTGTGTGCGCCGGTGCAATGCGGCTCGGCCGATCTGGTGCTCGGCCGGCGGCGACCGGTGCGCGGGGCGTGGCCGGTGCACGCCCGCCTGGCCAACCTGCTGCTGGCGCGCCGGCTGCGGCGGATGACGGGGCTGCCGCTGCACGATCTCGGCCCGTTGCGGGCGGCGCGGCGTGAGGCGCTGCTCGGGCTGGGGCTGCGCGATCGGCGCAGCGGGTATCCGCTCGAGATGGTGCTGCGCGCGGCGGCCGACCGGTGGCGCATCGTCGAGACCGATGTCACGTACCGACCCCGCATCGGCCGGTCGAAGGTGACCGGCACGGTGCGCGGCACCGCGACCGCGGTGGCCGACATGAGCCGTCTGCTGCGGGAGGCGGCGGCATGACGACGGGGGCGGATGTCACCGAACGCGGCGGCATGACGACGGTGATCGTGATGGCCAAGGCGTGCGAGCCGGGCCGTGTGAAAACCCGGCTGACCCCGCCCTACACGCCCGCCGAGGCGGCGCGGATCGCTGCCGCGAGCCTGGCCGACACGCTCGCGTTCGTGCAGGCGCTGCCGGTCACACGGCGGGTGCTGTGCATCGACGGCCCGGCACCGGCCGCCCCGGGATTCGAGGTGCAGCCGCAGGCGGACGGCGGACTGGACGAGCGGATCGCCGCAGCGCTGGACGGATGCCGCGGCCCGGCGCTCGTGCTCGGCATGGACACGCCGCAGCTGCAGGCGGCCGACGTCGACGCCCCGCTGCGGGCGTGGGCGACGGGCGCGGCCGAGGCGGACGCCTGGCTCGGTCCCGCCGCGGACGGCGGCTTCTGGGCGCTGGGGCTGACCCGGCCCGACGGCGCCCTGGTGCGCGGGGTGCGGATGTCGCGCGCCGACACCGGTGCGCACCAGCTCGGGCGGCTGTGGGCCGCCGGCCTGCGCGTGCAGACGCTGCCGCTGCACACCGATCTGGACGACGCCGCGAGTCTGCGCGTCGTGCGGGCCGCGGCATCCGTCGACGGCCGCCTGCAGGCGACACTCGCCGAACTCGACGCGGCGGGTGCGGGCACCGATAGGGTGGCATCGTGACCGACCTGGCGCTGGAGCGGGTGTTCGGCGCCGGGCCCGACGAGCCGTACGAACGCGCGCTGCGCGCGGGCAGGCACCCGACGCCGCGGCTGACGCTGTGCGAGGCGGGGGCACCCGAACGCCGTGCTCCACTGGATGTGGTGCGGTTTCTCACCGGCCCGAACGCGGCCGAACGCAGGATGCTGCGCGGCTGCGCCGGCCCGGTGCTCGACGTGGGGTGCGGGCCGGGGCGGATGCTGCGGGCCGCGCTGCTGGCGGGACGGGTGAGCCTCGGGGTCGATGTGTCTGAGGCATCCGTCGCCCTCGCCCGCGAACGCGGGCTGCCGGCGCTGCGCCGGTCGGTGTTCGATCCGCTGCCGAACGAGGCCGGGTGGGGCACCGTGCTGCTGATGGACGGCAACATCGGGATCGGCGGCGACCCGGTGCGTCTGCTCGCCCGGTGCCGCGAGCTGGTCACGCCCGGCGGGGCCGTGCTCGTCGAGGCGCACGCGCATCCGGACCGGGACCGCCGGTTCGAAGGGATGCTCGTGGACGAGACCGGTGCGGCGAGCCTGCCGTTCCCGTGGGCCGAGGTCGGCACCGGCGCGTTACGCGGATGCGCGGCCGAGGCCGGTCTGGCCCTGCAGCACGAGTGGTGCGTCGGCGGGCGCTGGTTCGCCCGCTACCGTCCGGCGTCCTGATCCGCGTCGCGGCGGCGGGCACGGCGCACGAGCACGCGCACCACGACGAGGGCGGCAGCCGCGATCAGGAGCACCGCGACCAGCAGCCGCAGTGCGTAGTCGCCCTGCAGGATGGTCGGATTCGGGTTGCCGCGGGCCTGGGCGATCAGCTCGGGCACCACGAACAGCACGAGCACGCCGGTGACCATCGCGCCCAGCTCGATCACCGCCGTCGCCGCCCGCGGCCAGCGGCGCCCGCGCCGGCGCAGCCGGGCGCGCAGCAGGGAGACCGCGGGCACCAGCACGCCGTCGTGCACGACCACCGCCCCTGCCAGCCACACGCCCACCCAGATCAGTGACGCAAGCGCCAGCGTCTGGGCGAGGGTGACCACGCCGAATCCCGCCAGACCCAGCCCCGCGACACCGAGGGCGATCCGCGCCGCGATCACGGCGCCTCCCGGATCGAACGCAGCCACTTCGTCTGCAGCACGCCGGGCCGCCCTGGCGCGATGACGCGCGCGGGGTATCCGTGGTCGAGGTCGAGCGGCTGTCCGTTCAGCGCGAGTGCGACCAGGGTCAGCGGATCGCGCGCGTACGCGGGTGGCATGGTCGTGGTGCGGTACGGTCCCCGCCGCTGCAGACTCGCCAACTCGACCGTGCGATCGGCGGGGATGCCGGCGGCATCCAGCAGATCGCACAACCGCACGCCGGTCCAGTCGGCCACGGTGCTCCACCCTTCCACGCACGCGATCGGCAGCCGTGCCTGCGCCTGCGGCATCGCCAGCAGTCGGTCGCGTGAGAAGGCGAGCGTGCCGTTCGGACCGGCCACCTCGAGGGTCCAGTCGGGGGCGGATGCGGCGGACTCGACCTCCGCCTGACGCGCCGTGCGATTGACCGGAACGTGCAGCGGACCGGCACCGATCGTCCGCGGCGCGAACGCGTTGACCGGCGCGAGTGCGTCGAACGACTGACCCGCGGTGAGCGCGACGAGCCCTACGGCGGCCACCCCCGTGCCGATGAGGAACCCACGCCTGCCCAGGCCACCGGTGCCCGGCCAGCCGGTACCCGGCGGTGTCTCGGTCATGTCGGATCCCCTCGGCCGCCCGTGCCGTCCGGCGCACCCGTGCCCGAGGCATCCGTACGACCGGCGGTGCCGTCGGGCGCACCTGTGCCCGAGGCATCCGTACGACCGATGGTGTCGTCCGGCGCACCCGTGGCCGAGGCATCCGTACGATCGGCGGTGCCGTCCCGCCCGGCGCCTGCGGCATCCTCGGCCGAGCCGGTGGCGCCGGGCCGCCGCAGGATCAGCGGCAGCTTGACCCCCACATGCAGCAGCATCGCGCCGGCCAGCACCCAGGCGAGAGCCCAGTGCGTCTTCGTGAACGAGAACGGCCACGGGTACCACTGGAACGTGTTCAGCGTGCCCATGAACACCTGCAGCAGCGCGGTCGCCACGAGCACCGCGACCGACACCCGTTCGAGCAGATGGGTGACCGACCGCACCGGCGGCCAGTCGAACAGCCGCGGATACACCACCCAGAGCTTTGCCAGCAGCAGCGGGATGAGCGCGGTGCCGACGGCGACGTGCACCCCCTGCGTCCAGGCGTACAGGCCGACCGGGCGCACCGGCAGCGCAAGGCCGGGGATCGGATGCTGCAGCAGGTGACTGTACACGCCGGTGAGAAAGCACACCCCCACCGCCGCGCCGAGCACACGGCCGATCGCGACCGCGGTGCCGGTGGTGCGCTCGGGTGCGCCGAGTGCCCGCTGCACGGCGGCGAACCGCGGTTGCACCACCGCGCCGAGCCGATCGACCACACTCATTCCGCCAGTGTGCCCGTCGCCCGCACCCCGGCACCGTGGCATCCGGTGACGAACCGAGAACAAGACCGACCGCGACCTGCAGCGTCATCGAACCGTAAGGGTTCGGCGGTGCCGCACGCGGGGGCGGGATGCCACCGTAAGGGGCATGGCCTCCCCCGATATCGCCGTCATCGGCGGCTCCGGACTGTACACGCTGCTCGACGCGGCCCGCCGGGTGTCGGTGTCGACCCCGTACGGTGCGCCGTCGGACGAGATCGCGATCGGCCGGTTCGCCGGGCGCGAAGTGGCGTTCCTGGCACGGCACGGTGCCGGACACACGCTGCCGCCGCACCGCGTGAACCACCGCGCGAACCTGTGGGCGCTGGCCCGCCTCGGCGTGCGCGCGGTGCTGGCCACCGCCGCGGTCGGGTCGCTGCAACCGTCGCTGGAGCCGGGGGCGCTCGTGGTTCCCGACCAGCTGCTCGACCGGTCGGGCCGGCGCGACGACACGTTCTTCGACGGACCGGACGTGTGCCATCTGGCGTTCGCCGACCCGTTCTGCCCGCAGACGAGGCAGGCGTTGATCGCGGGACTGCGCGCCTGTGGCGAGCCGGTCGTCGACCGGGCGACCACGGCGGTGATCCCCGGGCCGCGGTTCTCGACGCGCGCCGAGTCGCGGGCGCTGCGGGCCGCGGGCGCGGACCTCGTGAACATGACGCAGTATCCCGAGGCGGCGCTGGCCGCCGAGCTCGATCTCGGCTACGCGAGCCTGTGCATCGTCACCGACCGCGACACCGACGGCGCCGAGCCGGTCACCGCTGAGGTCGTGCTGGGGCGCCTGGCCGACGCCCGGCCGCGGCTGGTCGCGGTGCTCGAGCACGCGGTGCGTGCCCTGCCCGCCGAGCCCGCACCGCGCGGCCTGGTCGATTCCGATGCCGTGCGACGCGTGCTGGCGCGGGATGCCGCGTGCCCGACGCCGGTCGCGGCCGGAGCGGGCTCGGACCCCGACCGCGGGGTGGTGGGCGCACATCCCCGTCGCGAGGCGTCACGTCCGGCGCGGGATGCCACGCCCCCGACGCCGATCGACACCGGTGCGGGCTCGCCGTCGGACGTCTCCGACGCGGTGGCGACCCGGTGAGCGACGTGCTGCTGGTCACCGGCGGGGCGGGGTTCATCGGTTCGCGCATCGTCGCGGCAGCGCGCGAGCGCGGACTGCGGGTGCGGGTGCTCGACTCGCTGCGCGACGATGTGCACCCGGCATCCACCCCGCCCCCGCTGCCCGACGACGTCGAGTTCATCCGCGGCGACGTGCGCGACGCCGAGATGTGCGCGCGGGCGCTGCGCGGCGTGCGGGCGGTGTGCCATCAGGCCGCGAAGGTGGGACTGGGCGTCGACTTCGCCGACGCCCCCGACTACACGGCGAGCAACGTGCTCGGCACCGCCGTGCTGCTGGCCGCGATGGCTGACGCCGGCGTCGAGCGGTTGGTGTTGGCGTCGTCGATGGTCGTGTACGGCGAGGGCCGCTACCGCGATGCGCTCGGGCCGGTGGCCGCGGCGCCGCGCACGATCGCCGACCTTGAGGCGGGGATGTTCGAGCCGCGCTCGCCGCGCACCGGCGAGCCGCTGCAGCCGGAGCGTATCGACGAATCCGCGCCGACCGACCCGCGCAACGTGTACGCGGCGACCAAGCTCGCGCAGGAACAGCTGGCCGCGTCGTGGGCGCGCGAGACCGGCGGCCGCGCCGCGCTGCTGCGCTATCACAACGTGTACGGGCCGGGCATGCCGCAGGGTACGCCGTATGCCGGGGTGGCGGCACTGTTCCGCACCGAGGCCGAGGCCGGCAGGCCGCCGCTCGTGTTCGAGGATGGCGGACAGCGGCGCGACTTCGTTCACGTCGACGACGTCGCCGCGGCGAACCTCGCCGCGCTGGACTGGACCGCGCGGGACGGGACCGTGCCGGACACGGCGGTGCCGGAGGGGGCGGGGCGGGCCGGGGCGATGCCGGACGGGACCGCGCGGGATGGGACGGTGCCGGAGGGGACGGTGCCGGGCGGGACTGCGCCGGGCACGACGGCGGGGCAGGATGCCGGTGCCGTGCGCGCGTTCAACGTGGCCACCGGCGAGGTGCACACCGTGGGTGAGTTGGCCGCCGCGATCGCCGCGGCCCGCGGCGGTCCGCCACCGGTCGTGACCGGCCGATTCCGGGCCGGAGACGTGCGGCACATCACCGCCTCGGCCGATCGGATCCACGCCGAGCTGGGCTGGCGCGCCCGCGTGGGCTTTTCCGAGGGGGTGGGGGAGTTCGCCCTCGCCGCGATGCGACCGACCGTGGCCGGTGCGCGGGCCGGGGCTCGCGCCAACGGGCCGGCCGGAGCTGCGGCCGGCGCGCAGGTGCGAGGCGTGGTCGGTGCGCGGGCTGAGGCTCAGGCCGACAGGCCGACCGAAACCGCGGCCGGCCCGTCGACGCGGGGCGTGGCCGGCGCGCGGAACCTGGCCGGTGCACCGGCCGACACGGGCGGGCTGGCAGGCCGCTACGCTGCGACCACGAGCAACCGGTTCCCTGCGGAGGGTCGGCGGTGACGGCGACGGCGACGTCGCGGCGGGCCGCGGCATCCCCTCGCCCGACGGGCCCCCGTTGGGGCCGCGTCGTCGCGATCGGGGTCGGCGTGTGCGTCGTGCTGATGGTCGTCGCGATGGTGGTGCCGCTGTGGACCGGGTGGGAGGTGCACGCGCAGGGCCTCGCGCCGCTGCACGCGCGCGGTGAGCCGCGGCTCGGGCCGGGCACGCCCGCGGCGATCCTGCTCGGCGTCGCGGCGATCGTGTGGGCGCCGCGCGTGCAGCGCTGGCCATGGCACCGGCTGCTGCTGGTCGTGTTCGGGTTCGGCGTGGCGTGGATGGTGAGCCTGGCCGCCGTCGACGGCGTCGCCGGGCTCGGCGCGGTGCTCGAACGGCAGGGCGAGTACCTCGGCCCCGCGCGCGAGATCACCGACGTCGGGGCGCTGCTGCGCGAGTACATCGCCCGCATCCCGCTGCACAGCGACGGCGCCTGGCCGACGCACCTCGCCGGGCATCCGCCGGGGGCGGTGCTGTTCTTCGTGCTGCTGGTGCGGCTGGGCCTGGGCAGCGCGCTCGCCGCCGGGCTCGTCGTCATCGTGCTGGCCGCGACCACGGCGGTGGCGGTGATGATCACGGTGCGCCGGCTGGCGTCCGAGCAGCTGGCGCGGCAGGCGGCGCCGTTCCTGGTCGCGGGGCCCGCCGCGATCTGGATGGCGGTGTCGGCCGACGCCGTGTTCGCGGCCGTCGCGGCCTGGGGCGCGTGCGCCCTGGCCGTGGCCGCGACCTCCCGAAGCGCAGCGGGCCGGATCGCGTGGGGGGCGGCACCCGGCCTGCTGTTCGGGTGGTGCGTCATGAGTTCGTACGGGCTGCCGCTGCTGGGCGTGTTGGCGGTGACGATCCTGGTGCTCGCTCGTTCGGCGCTGCCGCTTGCCGGCGCAATCCCCGCGGCGCTGGCCGTGGTCGGCGGGTTCGCGCTCGGCGGGTTCGCGTGGTGGGAGGCGTACCCCGTGCTGGTGCAGCGCTACTGGGACGGCATCGCAAGCGCCCGACCGGGCGGGTACTGGATCTGGGGCGACCTCGCCGCGCTCACGTTCAGCGCCGGGCCATGGCTGGGCGCATCGGTCGGCACTGCCGGAGCGACGCTCGTCGACGCGGTGCGCGGGTGGCCAAGCGCAGGGCGCCGGCGCGGGACGTCGGTGGACCGTGTGAGCGACGATGCGCGGAGCCGGCGGCCGTCGGCACGTCACCGACCGCGGTCAGACGCGGGGCGGCAGCAGCAGCACCAGGCTGCACCCGCCGGGACCGGGCACACACGCCGGGGCGTGGCATCCCTGCCGGCGACGGATGCCGCGACCCGCGCCCGGATCGTCGTGGCCGCGCTGACCGCCGCCGCGGTGGCGATGGTGCTGCTGGCCGACCTGTCGCAGATGAGCCGGGCGGAGGTCGAGCGGATCTGGCTGCCGTTCGTGCCGTGGCTGCTGGTCGCCTCGGCGCTGCTGCCCGCGCGGTGGCGCCGGGTCGGCCTGGGCGTGCAGGTCGTGTTCGCGCTGCTCGTGCAGCACCTCATCTGGAGCCAATGGTGAGCGCGCTCACCCACCCACCGACCACCGGCCCACCTACCCACCCGACACACGGTCGTTGCCGCAATCGGTCGGAATGATCAGGGCCCGAGCGCCCGGGCCATCATGTCGACGAGCGTGTGCACCGCATCCGTCAGGCTGGACTCGTCGGGCGGACTCGCGATCATCCAGGTGTCCATCGCCTGACCCATGCCCATCGCCACGGCGATCAGGAACTCCGCCGGCAGGTCGGTGCGCACCGCGCCCGCCCGCTGCCCGACGGCCACCAGGCGCATCAGCCACGGCATCAGCTGCTGCTCGGCGTCGTGCTGCGCCGCGGCCAGCGACGGCGAGGAGGTGCCGGTGAGCCAGTCGCGCAGCAGCGCCTCGGTCGCAGGCGTCTGCGCGAGCAGCCGCATCATGCGCAGGTAGTACTCCTCCACCGCGCCCCAGAACGCCGCGGCGTCCGCGGCGTCCTCGGGCACCGGCATGGCCCCGCCGGCGGAGATCAGCCCCTCGAGCTGGCGGCGGATGACGTCGGCGTAGAGGTCCTCCTTGCCGTCGAAGTAGTAGTACATCGCCCCCTTCGACAGCCCCGCCGCCGCGATGACACGGTTCAGCGAGGCGGCGGCGAAGCCGTGAGCGGCGAACTCCGCCAGCGCGGCGTCGAGGATCGCCTCCTGCTGCGCGGCGGGGAGCCGATGGAATCGGGGACGGGCCATGCTGCCATTCAACCGTGCGCCCGGCTCACCCCGCCGGAACCGGCGGCAACTCGATCGGGTCGCGCAGGCTGCGCCCGATCGCCAGGTTCTCGATGAACGGGACACCCATCAGGCCGAAGACGGCATTGCGCAGCAGCAGCATCATCCGGTTGCGCGGCACGAACGCGCCCGAGAGTCCGACCGCCCCGTCCTGCTTGCGCCGCACCAGCCCGGCGAGCCGGTTCTCATAGTCCGCGAACGCCGCCCGGTGATCGCCGGATGCCTCGGCCAGCGCGCAGGCGAGCACGTAGGCCTCGACCATGGCCAGCGCCGAGCCCTGACCTGCCAGCAGCGACGGGCAGGCCGCGGCATCCCCCACCAAGGCGATGCGCCCGCGCGACCACGACGGCATGAGCATCTGGCTCGCGCCGTCCATGTAGAACGTGCGCGCCTGCGGCAGCTGCGCGAGGATCTGCGGCATCTCCCAGCCGAATCCGGTCAGCCTTTCGCGCAGCAGGTCCTGCTGGGCCGTCACGTCGTCGACGGGCAGCTCGCCCTCGTGCCGGAACATGATGCAGAACATGGTCGCTCCGTCGCGCAGCGCGATCCGCAGCGCCTGCGCCCCGACCTCGGTGTGCATGACGGCGACGAGCTCGTCGCGCGGCCGATACCCGTCGATGTCGAAGGCGGCGACGGCGATGTCGAGATGCCGCTCGAACTCGCGCTCAGGACCGAACGCGAGCGCACGTACCCGCGAGTGCAGCCCGTCGGCGCCCACGACCAGGTCGAACTCGCGCTCCGCCCCGCTCTGGAACGTCACCCCCACCCGGCCGCCGTCGTCGGCGAGGGCCGCGACGGTGTCGCCGAAGATCGTCTCGACATCGCCGTCCAGCGCGTCGTAGATCGCCCGCGACAGATCGGAGCGGCCGATCGTGACGTAACGGCCGGCGGCGCCGTCGATGACGCGCTGCGGGTCGAAGTGCGCGATGCGCCTGCCATCGCCGCCCACCTCGCGCGCCTCGCGGAAGCGGTAGCCCTCGTCCCGCAGCCGCGGCACGATCCCGATCCGCTCGGCGACCTCGAAGCCGGCACCCCAGAAGTCGACGACGTAGCCGCCCTCGCGCAGCCGCGGCGCGCGCTCGACGAGCGTGACGTCGTGCCCGGTGCGCCGCAGCCAGTACGCGAGGGTGGGACCGGCGATCCCGGCCCCGACGATGAGCACCCGCATCCGGATCACCCCTCAGACCATCGGTCGGACCAGTGGTCTCAGAGTACGCCTGTCGAAGTCCGCGCACCAGACCCGGCGGCGCACGCCGCGTCAGCGGGCGAGCCGCATCCAGGTCTCCACGATGGTGTCGGGGTTCAGCGACATCGACTCGATGCCCTGCTCGAGCAGCCACTGGGCCAGGTCGGGGTGGTCCGAGGGCCCCTGACCGCAGATGCCGATGTACTTGCCGCGGCGGGTGCAGGCCTCGATCGCCATGCCGAGCACCTTCTTGACCGCCGGGTTGCGCTCGTCGAACCGATCGGCCACCAGCGACGAGTCGCGGTCGAGGCCGAGCACCAGCTGGGTCATGTCGTTCGAGCCGATCGAGAACCCGTCGAAGTGGTCGAGGAACTCGTCGGCCAGCAGCGCGTTCGACGGGATCTCGCACATCATCACGACCTGAAGGCCGTTCTCGCCGCGCCGCAGCCCGTTCTCGGCGAGCAGGTCGACCACGGCCTGCCCTTCGGCGACGGTGCGCACGAACGGGATCATGATCTTGACGTTGTCCAGGCCCATCTCGTCGCGCACGTACCGCAGCGCCGCGCACTCCATGTCGAAGCACTCCCGGAACGCCGGCGACACGTAGCGCGACGCGCCGCGCCAGCCGAGCATCGGGTTCTCTTCGTCGGGCTCGTACCGTTCGCCGCCGAGCAGGTTCGCGTACTCGTTGGACTTGAAGTCGCTCATCCGCACGATCACCGGCTCGGGCGCGAACGCCGCGGCGATCATCGACACGCCCTCGGCCACCCGCTGCACGAAGTAGTCGCGCGGCGACGGGTACGCCGCGATGCGCTCGTCGATCTGCGCGCGCAGCGCGTCGGGAAGACTGTCGTGCTCGAGCAGGGCACGGGGATGGATGCCGATCTGGCGGTTGATGATGAACTCGAGCCGCGCCAGCCCCACGCCCCGGTTGGGCAGCTTCGAGAACGAGAACGCCTGGTCGGGCGTGCCCACGTTCATCATGAGCTTGACCGGGATCTCGGGCATCGCGTCGAGCCGGGTCTCCTCCTCGACGAACTCCAGCGTGCCGCGGTAGACGTGTCCGTCGTCGCCCTCGGCGCACGACACCGTCACCTCGGTGCCGTCGGCCAGCGACCGGGTCGCGTCACCGGTGCCGACGACGGCGGGGATGCCGAGTTCACGGGCGATGATCGCGGCGTGACAGGTGCGTCCGCCCCGGTCGGTGACGATCGCCGAGGCCCGCTTCATGATCGGCTCCCAGTCGGGATCGGTCATGTCGGCCACGAGCACATCGCCGGGGCGGAACTGGTCCATCTGCGAGATGTCGCGCAGCACGCGCACCGCGCCGGCGCCGATCTTCTGCCCGATGGCGCGGCCGGTGGCCAGCACGTCGCCGCGCTCGCGCAGCACGAACCGGCGCATCACGTTGCCGTCCGCGCGCGAGACCACCGTCTCGGGACGGGCCTGCAGAATGTACAGCTGCCCGTCCACGCCGTCGCGCGCCCACTCGATGTCCATCGGCCGGCCGTAGTGCTCCTCGATCACCAGCGCGTGCCGCGCCAGCTGCAAGACCTCGTCGTCGGTGATGCTGAACCGCACCCGATCGGCGAGAGGCACGTCCTCGAACGCGGTCGAGGCATCCACCCCCACCGCCTCGGTGTACCGCATCGCGACGGCCTTCTCGCCCACCTGGCGCTTGAGGATCGCCGGGCGGCCCGCGCGCAGCGCCGGCTTGTACACGTAGAACTCGTCGGGGTTGACCGCGCCCTGCACCACCGCCTCACCGAGCCCGTACGAACTGGTGATGAACACGGCCCGATCGAAGCCCGACTCGGTGTCGACGGTGAACATGACCCCCGACGCGCCGACGTCCGAGCGCACCATGCGCTGCACGCCGGCCGACAGCGCGACCTCGTGGTGCTCGAAGCCGTGGTGGGCGCGGTAGGCGATGGCGCGGTCGTTGTACAGCGACGCGAACACGCGGGCGATCGCCTGCAGCACGTTGTCGATGCCGCCGATGTTCAGGAACGTCTCCTGCTGTCCGGCGAACGAGGCGTCGGGAAGGTCTTCGGCGGTGGCCGACGAGCGCACCGCCCAGGTCACCGCATCCGGGTCGGGGTCGTTCTGGATGAGGGTGGCGTACGCGTCGCGGATGTCGCGTTCCAAATCGGACGGGAACGGCTGCTCCTCGATCCACCGGCGCACCTGCGCGCCCACCCGGGCGAGGGCGGCGACGTCGTCGATGTCGAGCGACTCGACGGCGCTGCGGATGCGATCTGCCAGGCCGTCGTGCGCGAGGAACGCGCGATACGCGTCGGCGGTGGTGGCAAAGCCCCCCGGCACCCGCACGCCGGCGTCGGCGAGGTTCGAGACCATCTCGCCCAGCGACGCGTTCTTGCCGCCCACCTGGGCGAGGTCGTCCATTCCGATCTCGTGGAACCACAGGACATTGCTCATCTTCGGTCGCCTCCCGGCTTCAGGCACGCAGCTTCATGGTCTGCATGATGACGGCGGACATCTCCTCGACGCTCTTGGTCGCGGAGTTCAGGAACGGCACGTTGTTGCGCCGGTACAGGTCTTCGGCACGGCGCAGTTCGAGCGTGCACTGCTCGAGGCTGGCGTAACGCGAGGCGGGCCGGCGCTCGTGGCGCACCTGGCTCAGCCGCAACGGCGTCGTCGTCAGCCCGAAGCACCGCGCCTTGTACGGGGCGACCGTGCGCGGCAGGTGCTCGGTCGGAAAGTCGTCGTCGGTGAGCGGGTAGTTCGCCACCAGCAGCCCGTACTGCAGCGCCAGGTACATCGTCGTCGGCGTCTTGCCGCAGCGCGACGGCGCGATGATGACGACGTCGGCGATGTCGAGCGCCCGGGTGCTCTGCCCGTCGTCGTGCTCGATCGCGTATTCCACCGCACGCATGCGAGCGAGGTAGCGGTGCATGTCGCCGACACCGTGATACTGACCGAGCTGCTCGGATGCCGTCGTGCCCAGCGCCTGTTCGAGCTGGGTGAGGTGCCCGGCGAGCAGGTCGATGACGACGGCGCCCGAGTCGGCGATGATGCGACGCAGCGGCGGCTGCTTGACCGTGGTGAACACCAACGGCGCCAGCCCCTCGGCCTCGGCGCGGCGGATGTCGGCGACCACCCGGTCGGCGCCGGAGGTGGTGTCGACGAACGGGATGGTGTGCCGCACGAAGTCGATGCCGGGAAAGTTGACGAGCAGGGCGCTGCCCAGGGTCTCGGCGGTGATGCCGGTGCTGTCGGAGATGAAGTACGCCGCACGCCGCGGACGGGGGCCGTCGCCGCCGGGGGCGACGGTCACGGGCTCGATGCGGGGGTCGATCATCACGGACTCCGGTCGGGGCGCCGGCAAGATCCCGGCCTGCGATCAGAATACGGGCCGCAAGCACCCGGTTTCCGGCGAATCGGCCGTGAAAGACCGGCGGATCTTTCGCCCGGACGAACTTCGACCGGGGGCGGACGGCGGCGCCCGGGGCGTGGCATCCGTCACCCATAGGATTGACGGGTGAACAAGCCCCGTCTCTACTCTGGAATGCAGCCATCGGCCGACTCGCTTCAGGCCGGCAACTACATCGGGGCGCTGCTGCAGTGGCGGGAGCTGCAGGACGCGTACGACGCCTTCTTCTCGGTGGTCGACCTGCACGCGCTGACCCAGCCGAACGACCCGGCCGAGCTGCGCGAGAAGACCCGGCGCACCGCCGCGCAGTACATCGCCGCCGGCATCGAGCCGTCGAAATCGACGCTGTACGTGCAGTCGCACGTGCCCGCGCACGCCGAGCTGGCGTGGATCCTGTCGACCATCACCGGGTTCGGTGAGGCGAACCGGATGACGCAGTTCAAGGACAAATCGCAGCGGTACGGTCAGGACGCCACCACGGTGGGCCTGTTCACCTACCCGGTGCTGATGGCCGCCGACATCCTGCTCTATCAGACCGACATCGTGCCGGTCGGCGAGGACCAGAAGCAGCACGTCGAACTGACCCGTGACGTCGCCGAGCGGTTCAACCAGCGGTACGGCACGGCGTTCGCGGTGCCGGTGCCGGTGATCCAGAAGGAGACCGCCCGCATCTACGACCTGCAGAACCCGACGGCGAAGATGTCGAAGTCGGCCGCGTCGGATGCCGGTGTGCTGTGGCTGCTGGACGAGCCGGGCGTCTCGGCGAAGAAGATCATGCGCGCTGTGACCGATTCAGAAGGGTCGGTGCGGTACGACCGCGAGAACAAGCCGGGCGTGTCGAACCTGCTCGTGATCTACGCGGCGCTGACCGGCCGGCAGATCCCGGCGATCGAGGACGAGTACGCCGGGCGCGGGTACGGCGACTTCAAGAAGGGACTCGCCGAGGTCGTGACCGACCAGTTCGGTCCGGTGCGCGAGCGCGCGCTCGAGCTGCTGGCCGATCCGGCCGAGCTCGACCGGGTGCTCGCCGCGAACGCGGCGCGGGCGTCCGAGGTGGCCGAGCGCACCCTGGCCGACGTGTACGAGAAGGTCGGGCTGCTGCGGCGGGTGGCGCTGTAGTGCAGCCGATCGTGCTGCGCACCGCGCGGCTGGAGCTGTCGATCCCGGTCGAGGCCGACATCGACGTGATCACCGACGCCTGTCAGGACGAGACGCTGCGCCGCTTCACCACGGTGCCGTCGCCGTACCGGCGTGAGCATGCGGTCGAGTTCGTCGAGAAGGTCGCACAGTGGTGGGATGCCGGGGCCGAGGCGACGTGGGCGTTCCGGCGCGACGGTGTGCTGGCTGGGATGATCGGGCTGCACCGCCTGAACGCGGGCTCCGGCGAGATCGGGTATTGGACGGCGGCGCCGTTGCGCGGTCAGGGGTTGCTCGGCGAGGCGGCACGTGCCGTGGTCGACTGGGGACTGTCGCCCGACGGCCTCGATCTGCAGCGCATCGAGTGGCGTGCGGTCGTCGGGAACACGGCATCCGCCCGCACCGCCCGCTCCGTCGGGTTCCGCTTCGAGGGCACCCTGCGCGGGGCGCTGGTGAACGGTGCCGGCGTGCGTTCGGACTGCTGGATCGCCGGACTGCTGCCGACGGACGACCGGACGCCGGTGGCCTGGCCCGTGCTCTGAGTCGGTCGCCTGGGTGCATGCGGCCGCCGGGCGGGGGTGACTGAGTCGGTCGACTGGGTTCATGCGGCCGCCGGGCGGGGCCGGTGGCCATGGCGGGCCGTCGACATGCTCAGATGCGCGGAACATGCGCCGCGCGGCGGTGCGTGCCGTTTCCGCCTGTCGACGGCCCGGGAACCGGGGCTGACGGCGTCGGCACCCCGTGACAGGATGGGCGCATGCCCGAGATGCCCGAGGTGCAGGGCCTGGTCGAGTTCCTGGCCGGGCGGATCGCCGGCCTGCGCATCACCCGCGCCACGGTGGCGAACATCGCCGCGCTGAAGACCTACGACCCGCCGATCGAGGCACTGCGCGAGGCATCCGTTCGCGGCGTCACCCGGCATGGAAAGTTCGTCGACGTCGCCACCGACGCCGCGCACCTGGTGTTCCACCTCGCCAAGGCCGGGTGGCTGCGCTGGTACGACCAGCTGCCGTCGACGATCATCAAGCCGGGACGCACGCCGATCGCGCTGCGCGTCGCGTTCGACGACGGCGCGGGGTTCGACCTCACCGAGGCGGGCACGAAGAAGTCGCTCGCGGTGTACGTGGTGCGCGATCCGCAGGACGTGCCCGGCATCGCCCGGCTCGGCCCCGACCCGCTCGACCCGCAGTTCACGCGTGACGCCTTCGCGACGCTGCTTGCCGGCCGGCGCACCCAGATCAAGGGCGTGCTGCGCGATCAGTCGATCATCGCCGGCATCGGCAACGCCTACTCCGACGAGATCCTGCACGCCGCGCGCATGTCGCCGTACGCGCTGGCCGCGAACCTGTCGGACGCGGAGATCGACGGCCTCTACGCCGCGATGACCGAGACGGTGACGGATGCGGTGGCCGCCGCATCCGGAAAGCCCCCGGCCGATCTGAAGGACGCCAAGCGCCGCGGCATGCGCGTGCACGGACGGCGCGGCGAGACGTGCCCGGTGTGCGGCGACACGGTGCGCTCGGTGTTCTTCGCCGACAACAGCCTGGAGTACTGCCCGACGTGCCAGACCGGCGGCAAGATCCTCGCCGACCGGCGGCTCTCGCGCCTGCTGAAGTAGGGCGCGGGCGCCGGCGGCGGCGACTGTCGTCAGGGCGTCGTTCGGCGGCGCAGGGCGACGATCACGACGACCAGCCCGGCGAGCACCGCGGCACCCACGGCGATCCCCACCGCCACCAGCACATTCCCGCCGGTATCCGCAGCAGTCGCCTCGTCTGAGTCGGCCGCGGCCCTGCCGTCGGCATCGGATGCCGCGCCACCGGGCGACGCGGTCATGCCCGGCGCCGGCGACGCAGCGGTGGACGGCGCCGGCGACGCCGTGTCACCCGGTACCGCCCCACCGGCCGGAACCTGCGGAGACCCGTCGCCCGGAGCGGACCCGTCGAACGCCGAACCCGGCGAACCGGCCGGGCCCGACAGCGCCGGTTCGACGGACACCCCATCGTTCGGGCGCGGTGTCGGCGGACGCGGATGCGGCGGCGTCAGCGTGTGCCCCGGTGACGGCTTCGTCGACGGACCCGGCGAGGGGCCGGTCGAGGGAGCCGGGGTCGGAGTGGTCGACGGAGTGGGTGTGGGCGTGATCGGGCCGGGCGCCGCGCCCACCGCCTGATACTCGCCGGTGATCGTGAACCAGCCCAGCGCCCCGTAGGTGGGCGAGGCGGGCGAGCCGTCGACCGAGTTGTCGGCCATGTCGCCGTACGAGCCCTGCTCGACCTTGACGATGAACCCGCCCTCGGGCGCATCGAAGTCGACCCGTGCGGCCGCCCCGGTCACCAGGCCCGGGAACGGGACACCGGAATACTGCAGACCCGGCTCCCACGGGATCAGCAGATCCCCCTTCCCCTGGGTGATCGGCGGGTCGACGGGTCCGGCGATCACCTTTCCCTCCCGGTCGAGCACGGTGAGCTTCAGATCCAGCACGTGGTGCTCGCCGTACGGGGCCACCGAGATCGTCGCCGGTCCGGCAGCCGCATCCACCCGGTAGTAGTCCGCCTCATCGTTGCGCACGAACTCACCGAAGGTTCCGTCGGCGATCGTGCCACCGGCATCCGGCAGCAGCCGCGGCGAGGCGATGGCATGACTTTCGACCGACGGGCGGTAGTCGAGGCGCCCCTGGTAGAAGACCCGCGGGCTGAGCACGTCTTCGGGGCGGGCCCCGCATTCGCTTCCGACGACAGAGAGGAAGGTGCGGTCCCCCACCGTGCAGTATTGGTCCGTCGAGGTGAACACGAGCGGCATGCCGCCTCGGTCGTAGAAGACCGTCATCCGCATCCGGTCCGGCGACAGCTGCTCGGTGAGCATCGCCAGATCGTCCTGATCGCGCGTGTCATGCGGGTAACCCGCCGTCCACCGGAGCTGTCCCACGAGGTCGGCGGATCCCATGATCGGCCCCCACACGCCCTCGACGCTGGCGAAGTACTCCCGGTCGTCGTATCCGTGGTGCTGCAATCCGAGGGTGTGTGCGATCTCGTGCGCGGTCGTGCTGCCGACGGCGTACCCCACCCCGTCCGGCCACGGGATGAGTCCGTCGGGCGCGTTGAACCCGGCGCCGTCGCGGATGTGCCGCGCCGACACCAGCACGTACGAGAAGTGCTCCGCACCGAAGCCGCCGATGGGGGCCAGCCCCAGCGCGTCGGGAACCATCAGATCGAGCATCGAGGTGTCGCCGTTGAAGTCCTGGGTGATCAGCACGGTCACGCCGTACTCCTGATCGGCGGGCGAGTCCTTGACGAGCTTGTCGCGCCCGGGATCGGTGAATGTGATGTTGACGTCGAACGGCGAATACGTCTGCACCAGTGTGCGGTACACGTCCAGCATCTCGTCGGACCGCAGCTGCCCCGCCGAGTAGACGATCTTCTCGGTCTTCGTCGCGGCGTTCCAAAAGGTGCCGGTGAGCTCGCCGCCGTCGACGTCGATGAAGATCGTCTTCGACGCCTGCGGCCGACTGCCCGCCGCCGGAATCGCGTCGAGCTCGGGAACATCCGGCGGCGCCCACGCCCCGGCACCGGTTCCGGATGCCACCGGCCCGGCTCCGGTTCCGGATGCCACCGCCCCGGCACCGGTGCGGGATGCCACCGGCCCGGCCGCCTGTGCGGACCCCGACGCCGCCGTGCCCTGACCCAGGCCCGCCACCATCGCGGTGGTCTGCGCGGACCCCGACCCCGACGCCGCCCCGGCCGCCCGCGCGGGCTCCGACGCCGCCGCAGCGTGAACGGCGTGAGCGGCCTGCACCGGCCACGCGAGCCCAGCCGTCACGAACGCGGCCAGTGCGACCGCCGCCGCCCTGCGCCCGAACGCACTCATCGACGGCCCCGTCATCACGACACCATCCTGCGACGGACGGCGACGACCGCCACGACGATCCCGGCGAGCACGACGAGACCGACGGCGATCACCAGCGGCACCAGCACGCTGCCGGCGGACGAGGCGGCGACGGCCGTGCCGGCCGCATCCGTCGCGTCGGACGCCGTGTCATCGGGCGAGGCGGTCGCCCCCGTTGCCGGCGACCCGGTCGCGCCGGGGGCCGGCGAGGCGGTGTCGGATGGGGCGGGCGAGGCGGTGTCGGCTGGGGCAGGCGAGGCGGTGTCGGCCTCCGACCCCGCCGCCGTCGGCGGCGACCATACGGGACCGAGCACCACGGCGTCGTCGCCGCGCGGCGCCGACGGAGCCGGGCGGACCATCACGACCGACTGCCCCGGGCCGGGGGCCGGGTGTGTGGGCGTGCCCGGGCTGGGAGTCGCACTCGGGGTGGGCGAGGGTGCCGGTGTCGACCCGCCGGCCACCGGGTAGTCTCCGGCGATCGTGAACCAACCCAGCGCCCCGTAGGTGGGGGACGCCGGCGTCGATCGGGGCGAGTTGTCGTGGACGTCGCCGTACGAGCCCTGCTCGACCTTGACGATGAACCCGCCTGCGGGAGCATCGAAGCTCACCCGGGCATCCGCGCCGGTCACCAGCCCGGGCATGGGCACGTCGGCCAACCACTTGTCGCCGAACCGCAGCGGAGCGGTGACCTGGGCGATCGGCGGATCGACCGGCCCGGCGATCACGGTGCCTGCCCTGTCGAGCACGGTCAGCTTCAGATCGAGCAGATGACGGTCGCCGTACGGGGCGACCGTGATCGACGCCGGCCCGGCGGCCGCGTTCACCCGGTAGTAGTCGGCCTGGTCGTTGCGCACGAACTCGCCGAAGGTGCCGTCGGCGATCCGGCCACCGGCATCCGGCAACAACCGCGGCGAGGTCACATCGTGGCTTTCGGGCGACTCGCGGTAATCGAGGCGCCCGCGATCATCGAACACCGGGATGACCTCGTCTTCGTCACGGGCACGGCATTCACCCGACGCGGTCTCGAGGTAGACCCGGTCGCCCCGCAGACAGACAGCGGTGTCGACCGGGTGCAGCGCGGTGCCGTGGTGGTCGAACTTCCACAGGAACACGGCCTCGTCCGGCGGCAGCTGCGCGGTGAGGACGGCGAGGTCGTCCTGGTCGCGCGTGGCGTGCGGGTACGCGGCGGTCCACCGGTTCTGCCCCACCGGGTCGGCTGATCCCATGATCGGTCCCCACACCCCTCTCATGGTGAAGAAGTACTCGTCATCGTCATACCCCTGATGCTGAAGGCCGAGCAGGTGACCCACCTCGTGCGCGGCGACGTTGCCGACCCGGGCGCCGATGCCTCCCTCCCACGGCACGATGCCCGCGACGGTGTCGTACCCGTCGTCGTCGCGAACGTGGGGCAGTGACACCAGCGCAGAGCCGACGTGTTCGGTGCCGAACATGTTGATCGGGCCCGTGCCGAGCGCATCCCCTTCGATCAGACCGAGCAGCGAGCCGTCCGGGTATGCGTGGCCGGCGGTGGCGCCGTCGGAAGCGGTCATACTCTCGGTGACGATGACCTTCGCCCCGTACTCCCGATCGTCGAGCGAGTCCTTGACGAGCTTGTCGCGCCCCGGATCGGTGAACGTGATGTTGACGTCGAACGGCGAGAACACCTGCACCAGCGTCCGGTAGGCGTCGAGCAGCTCGTCGGCAGACAGCTTCGCCGCCGAATACTCGATCCGAGCCGTGTTCGCCTCGTCGTTCCAGTACGTGTCGGTGAGTTCGCCGCCGTCGACGTCGACGAAGATCGTCTTCGGTGCGTGCGGGCGACTTCCGGCCGCGGGGATGACGTCCAGTTCGGGCACCTCCGGCCCGGTCCACGCCTCGGCAGCGGCTCGCGATGCCACGGGCACGGCCGCCGATGCGGTGCCCGACGCCGTGCCGGCCGACGCGGTGCCCGACGCCGTGCCGGACGATGCCGTGCCGGCCGATCCGGCGATCGCCGGCGCGCCGGCGCGCGGAACCTCGCCGGCGGACACCGCCGTCGGAATCGCCGACGCGGCGGCCGAGGTCGCCGAGAGCGGCCAGCCGACGCCGACCGCGACCAGCGCGGCGAGCACGACCACGGGCATCCCACGCCGCACCGAACCGCGCCGCACCAAACCGCGCCGCACCAAACCGCGCCGCACCGAACCGCGCCCGCGCGGTACGGAACCCTGCCGCACCGAACCGCGCCCGCGCGGCGGCCTGCCACCGGCGCGGTCGTCGGGCGACGTCGATCCAGCCCGCGGCAGGCGCGGGATCTGACCGCCGGTCATCGCTCGGTCGTTCCCATCAGGATGCGGGCGTCGTCGTCGACCCAGTCGAGCGACTTGGCCACCGCCTTCTGCCACATCCGGCAGCGGCGGTCGCGCTCGTCCGCATCCATCGCCGGTTCGAACCGCCGGTCCTCGGCCCAGAGCTCGCGCAGCCGGTCGCGCCCGCCCCACACGCCGGTGGCCAGTCCCGCCGCGTAGGCGGCACCGAGCGCGGTGGTCTCCACCACCTTGGGTCGCACCACCGGGGTGCCGAGGATGTCGGCCTGGAACTGCATGAGCATGTCGTTGCGCGTCATCCCGCCGTCCACCCGCAGATCGGGCAGCACCCGTCCGGTGTCGGCGACGACCGCGTCGATCACGTCGCGGGTCTGGAACGCGGTCGCCTCCAGCGCCGCCCGGGCGATGTGCGCCTTGGTGACGTAGCGGGTCAGACCGACCAGGGCACCCCGGGCATCCGGTCGCCAATACGGGGCGAACAGGCCCGAGAACGCGGGCACGAAGTAGGCGCCGCCGTTGTCGTCGACGGTGGCGGCGAGCGTCTCGACCTCTTCAGAGGTGCGGATGATGCCGAGGTTGTCACGCAACCACTGCACGAGCGAGCCGGTGACCGCGATCGAGCCCTCGAGTGCATAGCGGGCCGGCTCGTCGCCGAGGCGATAGGCGACCGTGGTGATCAGGCCGTGCTCGCTGCGCACGATGCGCTCACCGGTGTTCACGATGAGGAAGTTGCCGGTGCCGTACGTGTTCTTCGATTCGCCGGCGTCGAACGCGGCCTGCCCGAACGTCGCGGCCTGCTGGTCGCCGAGGATTCCGGCGATCGGGATGCCGCGGGCCACGCTCGGCACGCGCGTTTCGCCGACGACCTCTGACGAGGAACGGATCTGCGGCAGCATCGCACGCGGGATGCCCCACACCTCGAGCAGGTCGTCCGCCCAGTCGAGGGTCTCGAGGTCCATCAGCAGGGTGCGCGACGCGTTCGTGACATCGGTCACGTGCACGCCGCCGGACGCCCCGCCGGTGAGGTTCCAGATCACCCACGTGTCGGGGGTGCCGAACAGCAGGTCGCCGGATTCGGCCGCTTCGCGGGCGCCGGGGACGTGGCGCAGGATCCAGTCGATCTTGGATGCCGAGAAGTACGTCGCCAGTGGCAGTCCGGTCTGCGCGGCGAACCGCCGGGTGCCGGCCTCGTCGGCGGCGGCGATCGCGTCGATGCGCTCCTGCGTGCGGGTGTCTTGCCACACGATCGCGTTGTGCACGGGACGCCCGGTGCGGCGATCCCACACGATGGCGGTCTCGCGCTGGTTGGTGATGCCGATCGCGGCGACCTCACCGGCGATCAGCCGGGCCCGCGACAGGGCGTGCGAGACGACCCACTCGGTGTTCGTCCAGATCTCGACCGGGTCGTGCTCGACCTGCCCGGCACGCGGAAAGATCTGCGCATGCTCACGCTGCGCGACCGAGACGATCTGCCCGGCCGCGTCGAACACGATCGCCCGGGTCGAGGTGGTGCCCTGGTCGATCGCCAACACGTGATCTGCCACGTCGCCTCCCTGCGCGGTGTCGGTCACGCCAGACTATCGCCTCGATGAGAGCCGTCTCATCCCGTGGTGCGGTGTGGGTCAGGGCGCGGTGACCGGGTCGGCGGCGTGCACGGCGGCGAGCGCGCGGGCCACCTCGGTCTCGCAGGCTGCGCCATCCCACCCCATGACGGGCGCGACCGCAGCGGCGACCTCGCGCGCGGCCTCGGGGCCGGCCATGCCCGTGAAGGCCAGACCGGTGCGGCGCAGCAGCATATCGTCGAGGTGCTGCACGGCTTCGGTGCGTGCCAGGTGGCGCAGCTCGCCCGTCGAGTACCCGGGCGCGGCGGCGAGCATCCGGTCGTCGGGATCGGCGGCGATCGCAGCGATCACGTCGGCGGCGACCGTGCCGTACCGCGCCAGCAGCTCGCCGGCGCGGGCGACGCCGACGACGGTGCCGTGGTCGGCGGTCCACTGCTGCCGTGCCCGTTCGGTGGTCGGGAATCCGCGCCCGCCGCCGATCGGCACCGACCGGGTGGTGCGCCGCCGCGGCACGGCCAGGGCGGCCAACGCCCGGTCGGCGAGGTGCTCGGCCGACGCGCGGAACGTCGTCCACTTGCCCCCGACCAGACTCAGCAGCACCGCGTCGCCGGGCAGCCGGGTCTGCTCGATGCGATAGTCGCGCGACACGAACCCGGGCGCGAGGTCGCCGTGCCCGGGCAGCGGCCGTACCCCCGAGTACCGGTACACGATGCGGTCACGGTCGACCGGCACGTCGGGCAGCACGTGCCCGATCAGGTCGAGGAAGTAGTCGACTTCGGCCTCGGTGCACACGATCGGCTCGGCCATGTCGTGCTCGATGTCGGTGGTGCCCACGAGCACGCGCCCACGCAGCGGGTAGATCAGCACGATGCGGCCGTCGCGGTGCTCGAAGAACAGCTCGCGCCCGCCGGTCGCCGCCAGCAGCGCCGGGTCGTCGAGCACGATGTGCGACCCCTTGGTTCCGCCCATGTACCGGGTGGGCTCGTGCAGGGCCGCATTGGTCAGGTCGGTCCACGGCCCGGTGGCGTTGACGACGACGGATGCCGCGAACCGCACCTCCTCGCCGGTGTCGCCGTCACGCAGCACGACGCGACCGCCGTCCACCCCGACCGCCGAGGTGTAGTTGGCCGCACGCGCGGACCGGCCGGCCCGGTCGACTGCGGCGGACGGTGCGGCGGTCGCGGTCGCGCCCACGACCTGGTCGGGTGCTGCGGATGCAGCCGTCGACGCGAGCGTCGTGCCCGTGGCATCCCGGCCCGCCGCGACGCCGTCACGCAGCACGTCGAGCGCGAGCCGCTCGGGGTCGCGCAGCGAAGCGTCCCAGTAGGTCGCGGTGTACTTCACATCGGGATTCAGCCGTGGCAGCATGCGCAGCGACGCACGGCGCCCGTGGAACGCGTGCCGCGGCACGCGCCCGCCGCCGCGCGAGAACGAGTCGTAGATGACCAGGCCGATCTTGATGAGCACCGCACCGCGCTCGTGCGGGCGGCCGGTGCCGTGCCGCAGGAACCGCAGCGGCGCCGACAGCACCCCCGAGAAGGTGGAGAAGATCGGGATCGTGGTCTGCAGCGGCCGGACGTAGTGCGGCGCGGTGCGCAGCAGCATGTTGCGCTCGGTGACGGCCTCGTGCACGAGCCTGAACTCGCCGTTCTCGAGGTAGCGGATGCCGCCGTGGATCATGTGGCTGGACGCGGCGGACGCGCCACCGGCGAAATCGCCGCGTTCGACGAGGGCGACGTCGACGCCCTGCATCGCGAGGTCGCGGAACGTGGCGATGCCGTTGATGCCGCCGCCGATCACCAGCACATCGGCGTACGGCCGCGCGGCGAGCGCGGCGAAACCGGCGCGGTCGAGTGTGACGTGCATGGGTCCCCTTCCCCTGCCTCCAGGCTATGCGCCCCCACCGACCCCGGCGCTCCCCCGCGCCGCCGGCCCGGCCGGCCGCCCGGCGACGACGATCCCAGCCCGGCCGCGCGGCGACGACCGGCCCAGCCGGGCCGCCCGGCGACGACGATCCGCGAGAGTGCTTCTGACGGACGAGAGGTCGGGTGTTACCCGCACCTTCGTCCGTCAGAAGCACTTTCGGCGTCAGGGCGCGCGGCGTCAGGGCGCGCGGCGTCAGGGCGCGCGGCGTCAGGGGCAAGGCCTCGAGGCGCGCGGTGAGTGCGCGGGCGGGCGGGAACCGGGGGAATGCGCCGGGCCGGAATGCGTTGGGTAGACTCGGGAGCAGCAACGTGCTCCGGGGTCGGTGAGAATCCGAACCGGCGGTGACAGTCCGCGAGCCGCACGGCCCGAAAGGCCGCCCGGCTGATCCGGTGCAATTCCGGAACCGACGGTGATGCGATGGTCCGCCATCGCTAGTCCGGATGGGAGGCAGCACGCACAGCGCACGGCGTCGCCGTGGGCTGTCGCCTTCCGGTTCCCCGCGCCCGCTGCACGACAGTGAGGAGAGCGGATGGCGGTGACCCCGGCCGAGCGCACCGCGATGGAGCGCGCGCTCGAACTCGCCCGCCGCGGCCCGCGCGGGGTCAACCCGCAGGTCGGGGCGGTCATCCTCTCGCCCGACGGTGCCGTGCTCGCCGAAGGCTGGCATCGCGGCGCGGGCACCGCCCACGCCGAGGTCGACGCGCTCTCGCACCTGACCCCCGAGCAGACCCGCGGCGCCACCGCCGTGGTCACCCTCGAACCCTGCAACCACACCGGCCGCACCGGCCCGTGCGCGCTCGCCCTGATCGACGCCGGCATCACCCGGGTCGTGTTCGGCGCCGAAGACCCCGGCGTGCACTCCGGCGGCGGTGCCGACCGGCTGCGCGCGGCCGGCGTCGACGTCGTCGGCGGGGTGCTCGCCGACGACGTGACCGCCCTCATCGGGGACTGGCTGGTCGCCGCGCGCCTGGGCCGCCCGTTCATCACCGTGAAGTGGGCACAGAGCCTCGACGGCCGGGCCGCGGCATCCGACGGCACCAGCCGGTGGATCACCGGCCCCGCCGCCCGTGCCGACGTGCACGCCCGGCGCGCGGGCTCCGACGCGATCCTCGCCGGCACCGGCACCGTGCTCGCCGACGATCCGGCGCTGACCGCCCGCACCCCCGACGGCGGCCTGTACGACCACCAGCCGGTGCCGGTCGTGCTCGGCACGCGCCCGGTGCCCGCCGATGCGGCCGTGCGCCGCCATCCGCACCCGCCGCTGTTCTACAGCGACATCGACAGCGCCCTCGCCGATCTGCAGGCCCGAGGCATCCATCGCCTGTTCGTCGAGGGCGGCCCGACCCTCGCCAGCGCGTTCGTGCGGGCCGGACTGTTCGACGAGGTGCTCGCCTACATCGCGCCGATGCTGCTGGGCGGCGACCGGCTCGCCCTCGGCGACATCGGTGTCGGCACCATCGCCGACGCGCGCCGTCTGCAGGTCGCGTCGGTTCACCCGCTCGGCGACGACCTGCTCGTCGTCGCCCGCCCGGCCGCCCCGCCTCGCGCATCCACCGCCGCGCCGCCACGCGCATCCACCGCCGCGCCGCCGCGCGCATCCACCGCAGCCCCGCCGCGCACATCCACCGAGACCCCGCCGCGCACACCCACCGACACGCCGCCGCGCACATCCACCGAGAAGGAGAGCTGATGTTCACCGGGATCATCGAAGAGATCGGCCGCATCACCGCTGTCACACCGTCGGGCGACGGCGTGCGGCTGACCGTGCACGCGCCGCAGGCGGTGACGGATGCCGCACACGGCGACTCGATCGCGGTGTCGGGCGTGTGTCTGACCGTGGTCGACCAGGGCCCCGACTGGTTCAGCGCCGACGTGATGCGACAGACCCTCGACATGTCCACGCTCGACGAGGCGGCCACCGGGCGCGCGGTCAACATCGAGCGGGCCTTGGCCGCGGGCGCCCGCCTGGGCGGACACATCGTGCAGGGGCACATCGACGGCACCGGCCGCGTGCTTGCGGTGCGGCCCGGCGAGCAGTGGCGGGTGCTGCGCATCGGCCTGCCCGCGACGCTCGCACCGCTCGTGGTCGACAAGGGCTCGATCGCCGTGGACGGCGTCTCGCTCACCGTCAGCGCGGCCGGCTCCCCCGGCGACGCCGAACCCTGGTTCGAGGTGTCGCTGATCCCCGAGACGCTGGCGGCGACCACGCTCGGCGAGCGCGTCGCCGGCGACCGGGTGAACCTCGAGACCGACATCCTCGCCCGGCACGTGCGACGACTGCTCGCGTTCGAGCCGCGGGCCGAGGCATCCGTCGCCCCGGACGCCGCCACGCCGGAACCGGCTGCCGCGTCGGGGCCGGATGCCGCACCCCTCGCATCGACCGAAGGAGGCTCGCGATGAGCCTGTCCACCATCCCCGAGGCGCTTGCGAGCCTGCGTGCGGGCCGTCCCGTGCTCGTCGCCGACGACGAGAACCGCGAGAACGAGGGCGACGTCATCCTGTCGGCACAGCTGGCCACACCGGAATGGTTGGCCTGGACGATCCGCTACTCCAGCGGCTACCTGTGCGCGCCGATGCCCGCCGACTGGGCCGACCGGCTCGATCTGCCCCCGATGGTCGCCCACAACGAAGACTCGCGCGGCACGGCGTACACGGTGAGCGTGGATGCCGCGGACCGCATCTCGACCGGGATCAGCGCCGCCGATCGTGCGCACACCCTGAACGTGCTCGCCGACCCGGACTCGACGCCGTCCTCGGTGATCCGTCCCGGCCATGTGCTGCCGCTGCGCGCCGTGGACGGCGGGGTGCGCGAGCGCAGCGGCCACACCGAGGCGGCCGTCGAACTCATGCGACTGGCGGGGCTCGCGCCGGTGGGCGCGATCGGCGAGGTCGTCGCCGACGACGGCAGCATGATGCGCCTGCCGGGGCTGATCGAGATGGGCGAACGCGAAGGTATCCCGGTGATCACCATCGAGCAGCTCATCGCCTACCTCGACGAGCACGAGCCGCGCACCGAGCCGGTGACCCGGCGGCGCCGGGTGAGCCTACGCGCCGAGGCGACCGTGCCGACCGCGCACGGGCGGTTCCGCTTTCTCGCCTACAAAGACCGCACCACCGGCACCGACCACCTCGCAGTGGTCTCGGGCGACCTGACCGGCGACGCCGCCCCGCTGGTGCGGGTGCACTCCGAGTGCCTGACCGGTGAGGCGTTCGGTTCGCTCAAGTGCGAGTGCGGCCCGCAGCTGCAGGCGGCGCTGGATGCGATCGACCGCGACGGCGGGGTCGTCATCTACATGCGCGGGCACGAGGGCCGGGGCATCGGTCTGATCAACAAGCTGCGCGCCTACAGCCTGCAAGAGCGCGGCATGGACACCGTCGACGCGAACCTCGCGCTCGGCCTGCCTGCCGACGCCCGCGACTATGCGGCGGCGGCCGGCATCCTCGCCGATCTCGGCGTGGAGCGGGTGCGACTGCTGACCAACAACACCGACAAGGTCGACCAGCTGCGCGCGTTCGGACTCGATATCGTCGAACAGGTGCCGTTGCTGGTCGGCGTCGGCCCGAACAACCATCAGTATCTGCAGACCAAACGCGACAAGATGGGCCACATCATCGACGCGGACGAGCTGGCCGACGCCGTCGGCCGGCTGCACGCGTCCGGCCCCGACGGCGCTGAAACCGAAGGAGCACACGAGTGAGCAAGGACGGCGCGCCCGAAGCGGCGCAGATCGACGGCCGGGGCATGCAGGTCGTGGTGGTGGCGGCATCCTGGCACCGCACCGTCATGGACGGCCTGGTGGCCGGGGCGCAGCGCACCCTCGACGCAGCCGGGGCCACGCACCGACTCGTGCGGGTGCCCGGCTCGTTCGAGCTGGCGTTGGCGGCGCAGGCCGCGTTCGCCGCCGGCGCCGATGCCGTGGTGGCCCTCGGCGTGATCGTGCGCGGCGGCACGCCGCACTTCGAGTACGTGTCGCAGGCGACCACCGACGGGCTGACCCGGGTGGCGTTGGATGCCGGCAAGCCGGTCGGCTTCGGAGTGCTGACCTGCGACGACGACGCGCAGGCGCTCGACCGCGCCGGCCTGCCCGGCTCGCACGAAGACAAGGGCGCCGAAGCGGCCGACGCCGCACTGCAGATGGTCGGCGTGCTGCGCGAGGTGCGCACCGGGCGCTGAGGATTCGGGCGACGACGCCGTCGTACGACGACGGCCCCGCGGGAACGTCGTCCGCGGGGCCGTGCGCGTAGGCGGGTTACGGGCGCCAGATCATCAGGATCACGACGACCACCAGCAGCAGTGTCGCCACGCCGTTGCTGCCGACGATCATGCCGTACCCCGCGGGCTTGGCGCCCTCGGTCGCACCGGCGGTGGTCTCGGCGGCCTTGTTCATCTGCGGCACCACCACGAACACGTTCAGCACGAACGCGATCACGTACAGGATGATCGACCACAGCACCCACGGGGTGGTGATCGAAATCTTCCACATGCCGGCCAGGCCGAAGCCGAGCACGAACGTGATCAGCGACAGCCACGAGAAGATCGCGGTGGACTTCGCCAGCGTCCTCACCTGGCCGGCGTTGCCCGAGCGCAGTGCGCGCAGCCCCGTCATCGGGATGATCGCCATCGGGCCGACGATGAAGACGGCGGTGGCGACGTGCAGGATGCTCATCACGGTGTCCATACCCGCAAGCTTACGTCATGCTGAAGGTAGGACGAAGCCCGCGCGGCCCCGGGTTAGGATGGGGAGCACGCCGGCGATTCCGCCGGCGTTTCCGGTGATCCAGCGTCGGCCCGCCCGACGCATCACCCCTGCCTCGGACGTGCCCACCGGCCCGTCCCACAAGGACCTCGTCCGTCATCTGTCTTGAGGTCCTCACTTCACATGTCTGCTTCCGTCGCGACGACGGCACCGGCCAACCCGCGTTCGCGCGTGATCCTGGCCAGCCTGGTCGGTACCACCATCGAGTTCTACGACTTCTACGCGTACGCCACCGCTGCCGTCCTCGTCTTCCCCATCCTTTTCTTCCCCACCGGCGACGACACCACTGCCCTCCTCGCCTCGTTCGGCGTCTTCGGCGCCGCGATGGTCGCCCGCCCGATCGGGGCCGTGGTCTTCGGCCACTTCGGCGACCGATTCGGCCGCAAGGCCACCCTCGTGGCATCCCTTCTCACCATGGGCATCGCCACGTTCCTCATCGGCTGTCTGCCCACCTACCAGTCGATCGGATGGTGGGCCGCACTGCTGTTGCTCGTGCTGCGCCTCGCGCAGGGGTTCGCCCTGGGCGGCGAGTGGTCGGGCGCGGCACTCGTGGCCACCGAGAACGCCCCGCAGGGCAAGCGCGCCTGGTACGGCACCTTCCCGCAGATGGGCGCGCCGCTGGGTTTCATCATCGCGAACACGATCTTCCTGTTCATCAACGTGGCGCTGCCGCACCCCGACGGCGCCCTGCAGGGCTCCGAGGCGTTCCTCTCGTGGGGGTGGCGCGTGCCGTTCTGGTTCTCGGCGGTCATGGTCGTCATCGGCCTGTGGGTGCGACTGAAGCTCGTCGAGTCGGAGTCGTTCACGAAGGCCGAGAAGATCGGAGCCATCCGCCGGTTCCCTCTCGGTGAGACACTGCGCAAGCACTGGAAGCAGCTCATCCTCGGCACCTTCATCATGCTGGCGACGTACGTGCTGTTCTACCTGATGACGAACTTCACACTCTCGTACGGCACCAAGGCGACGCTCGATGGTGCGAAGGCCGCCGCCGAGACCGCCGGCACCGCCTTCGATCCGTCGACGTATGTCGCGGGTCTCGGATTCGGGTATGTCGACTTCGTTCTCATGCAGATCATCGGTGTCGTGTTCTTCGGCATCTTCACGCTGCTGGCGGGGCCCGTCGCCGACGCGATAGGACGCCGCAAGCTCCTCATCTGGATCACCTGCGGCATCATCGTGTTCGGGTTCCTGTTCACCGTGTTCCTGCTGCCGCAGGCCGACCCGAAGTTCACGGGCGCCCTCGTCCAGGCGTTCCTCATCTTCGGCTTCACGTTGATGGGCGCCACCTTCGGCCCCATGGGCGCTCTCTTGCCGGAGCTGTTCCCGACGAACGTGCGCTACACCGGATCCGCCGTGGCCTACAACGTGTCGTCGATCCTGGGCGCCGCGCTCGCCCCGATCGTCGCGGTCGCGCTGTGGGCTGCCGCCGGCGGATCACCGTGGCTCGTCGGCGTCTACCTCAGCGTGGCCGGCGTGCTCACGCTGGTCGCACTGCTCCTGTCGAAGGAGACCAAGGACGTCGACTACGACGAGGACAGCATCGGGCTCGGCGAGACCGCCTCGCTCTGAGGGGTCTGTTCAGGGGATGCCGCGGGGTGCGGCATCCCCTCAGTCCAGAAACAGGGCGCGCAGGCGCTTGGTCGTGAACACCAGGCCCACGGCGATCATGACGACGTAGTAGAGGATGTGCCATCCGATCGCGGGGGTGAACGCCCCGGTGGTCAGCGCCCGGATCAGCTCCACCCCGTGCCAGAGCGGGAACGCCATGATGACGGTCTGGATCCACTCCGGGTAGATCGAGATCGGGTACAGCGTGGCCGAGAACAAGAACATCGGCAGCAGCACGATGTTGATCCAGTCCATGTGCTGGAACGTCTTCATGTAGCTGGTCACCGCCATGCCCAGGCTCGCGAACCCGAAGGCGATCAGCAGCACCGCCGGCAGCGCGAGGATCGCGGTGGGTGCCAGGTTCAGCCCGAACACCTGCATGATGACCATGAACCCGCACGCGTACAGCAGCCCGCGCAGCAGCGCGTACAGGATCTCGCCGAGCGCCACATCCAGCGGCCCGAGCGAGGTGGCCAGCATCCCCTCGTACAGCTTTCCGTAGTTCAGCTTGAAGAACACGTTCCAGGTCGAGTCGTAGATCGCCCCGTTCATCGCCGACACCGCCAGCAGCGCGGGCGCGATGAACGCCGCGTACGGCACCGTGATCCCCGCCGACGTCTGCACGTCACCCACCAGCGCGCCCAGCCCCAGACCCATGGATGCCAGGTAGAAGACGGGTTCGAAAAAGCCCGACAGGATCACCACCCAGCTCGACGAGCGCGCGGCGATCAGCCCGCGCTGCACGACCGCCCACGGGTTGCCCGACCACAGCGCGCGCACCCCGCCGCGATGCCGGGTGGTGTCGACCTCGTCGATCACGGCCGTCATTTCGCCAACCTCCGGGTGAACATGCGCCGCACCGCCAGGTAGCCGCCGACCGCCAGCACCAGCAGGTAGCCCAGGTGCACGACCAGCATGACCGGGTCGACCGGCGCGCCGAAGCTCGCCATCCGGCCGAGTTCCGTGGCGTGCCACAGCGGCGAGATCCACCCGATCCACTGCAACCAGATCGGCAGGTTCGTCAGCGGGAAGAACGTCCCCGAGAACAGGAACATCGGCATGAACACGAAGCGCTGCACCAGCGCGAACTGGCCGGTGTCCTCCTGAAGCGACGCGGCATACGCGAGCAGTGGCATCCCGAACGCCAGTCCGGCGAGCAGACCGACGAACACCGCCAGCCACGCGGTGGCCGCAGCCGGCACGGTCACGACCGGCAGCACAGCACCGAACGCCCAGATGAACAGGTAATAGGCCGCGGCGGCGAAGAACATGCGAGCGGATGCCGCGATGATGACGCCGTTCGCGATCTGCGGCGACGACAGCGGTGAGGCGTTGAAGCCGTAGAAGTAGCGCCGCCACTTGAAGCCCGCCATCACCGGGTAGGTGAACTCCTCGCTGGCCACGGCGATCGTCGCGGTCATCAGCAGCGCCGGCGCCACGAACACGAGATACGCCACGTGACCGCCGCCGGCGGTCGGAATGCTCTGCTGGATGAGTGCGGCCAGACCGATCGCCAGCCCGAACAGGTACACCAGGGGCTGCCCGAGAGCGCCGACGACGATCGTCCAGCCGTACGCGCGCATGGCACGCAGCATGTGCTCGGCCGCGTACCAGCTGCCGAACCGGCGGGGTGCGCGACCGCCGGCGAGGGCCTCGGCACGCAGCTCGTCGAGGGTCGGGTGCGCGCCGCGGGTCGTGGCATCCGTCATTCGATCAGCGACCTTCCGGTCAGGCGCAGGAACACGTCCTCGAGGCTGGAGCGGCGCACGAGGCTGGTGATCGGCTCGTGGCCGTCGGCGGTGACCCGGTCGAGGGCGGCCTCGCCGTCGGCGGCATAGATGAGGATGCGGTCGGGCAGCACCTCGACGCGGTCGCCGATGCCCTGCAGCCGGGGGGCGATCTGCTCGTTGCGGCTGGACCCGAACCGCAGCTCGAGCACCTCGCGGCTGGAGTGTTCACGGATCAGCGACGACGGTGTGCCCTGTGCCATGATGCGGCCCTTGTCGACGACGATGAGGCGATCGCACAGCTGCTCGGCCTCGTCCATGTAATGGGTGGTGAGCACGAGGGTCGTGCCGCGTTCCTTGAGCCGGAACAGCCGGTCCCACAGGATGTGCCGGGCCTGCGGGTCCAGGCCCGTCGTCGGCTCATCGAGCAGCAGGATGCGCGGGTCGTTGATCAGCCCGCGGGCGATGGTGAGCCGCCGCTTCATGCCGCCCGAGAGCTGGTCGACCTTGTTCTTGGCCTTGTCCTGCAGCTGCGCGAACGCCAGCAGTTCGTCGGCCTTGCGCGCACATTCCTTGCCCGGCATGCCGAAGTAGCGGCCGTACACGTACAGGTTCTCGCGGGCGTTGAGCTCGCCGTCGAGGTTGTCGTCCTGTGGCACCACACCCAGCCGCGACCGGATCTCGGGCCCGTACCGGTTGGGGTCAAGGCCCAGGATCTGCAGGTCGCCGCTGGTGCGCGTGGACACCGCGCCGACCATCTTCATCGTGGTCGACTTGCCCGCACCGTTGGGTCCGAGCAGGCCGAACGACTCCCCCGGCGCGACCTCGAAGCTGAGGTCGTCGACGGCGGTGAAGTCAGGCTTTCCCTTCACCCGATACGTCTTCACGAGGTTCGCGGCGCGGATCACGGGTTCAGGCACCGGACCACTGTAGCCGGGGCTGCCGACACCCGCACCCGCGGCCCCGCGGCGGCGGCGCCCGTCACGACAGGCGGCGACGGTAGATCGCCATCGCCCCGGCGTAGGCGACCACGAGGATGCCCACGCACCACGCCAGCGCGATCCAGATGTCGGACCCTACGGGCTGCCCCGACAGCAGGGCCCGGATCGTGTCGACGATCGAGGTCACCGGCTGGTTCTCGGCGAACCACCGCACCGGGCCCGGCATGGTGTCGGTCGGCGCGAACGCCGAACTGAGGAACGGCAGGAAGATCAGCGGATACGAGAACGCGCTCGCCCCGTCGACCGTCTTGGCGGTCAGGCCCGGGATCACCGCGATCCAGGTGAGCGCCAGCGTGAACAGCACGAGGATGCCCGCGACCGCCAGCCACGGCAGCACGCCCGCGCCCGAGCGGAAGCCGAGCAGCAGCGCCACCCCCGTCACCACCGCCAGCGACACCAGGTTCGCCACCAGCGACGTCAGCACGTGCGCCCACAGCACCGCCGACCGGGCGATCGGCATGGACTGGAACCGCTCGAAGATGCCGCCCTTCATGTCGAGGAACAGCCGGAACGCCGTGTACGAGATGCCCGACGCGATCGTGATGAGCAGGATCCCGGGGAGCATGTAGTCCACATAGGGCTGTGCGCCGATGTCGATCGCGCCGCCGAAGATGAACACGAACATCAGCATGATCGCGATCGGCATCACGGCGGTCGTGATGATGGTGTCGGGGCTGCGCAGGATGTGCCGCAGCGACCGGCCGGTCAGGACCACGGCGTCGTCGACGAAGTGGGTGGTCATCGGTTCTCCTCCGTGATCTGGTCGGCGGGGCGGGCGGATGCCTCGTCCCGGGCGCCGACGACGGCGAGGAAGACCTCTTCCAGCGTCGGCTGCTTCTCGACGTACTCGACCTTCACCGGCGGCAGCAGGCGCTTCAGCTCGGCGAGCGTGCCGTCGGCGATGATGCGGCCTTCGTGCAGGATCGCGATGCGGTCGGCCAGCTGCTCCGCCTCTTCGAGGTACTGCGTGGTCAGCAGCACCGTGGTGCCCTGCCCCGCCAGTTGCCGCACGGTGTCCCACACCTCGAGCCGGCCCTGCGGGTCCAGGCCCGTCGTCGGCTCGTCGAGGAACACGACCGGGGGGTCGCCCACGAGGCTCATCGCGATGTCGAGCCGCCGCGTCATGCCGCCCGAATACGTCGCGGCCCGGCGCGAGCCGGCCTCGGTGAGCCCGAACCGCTCCAGCAGCCGGTCGGCGATGCCTTCCGGGTCGCGCAGGTGCCGCAACCGGGCGACCAGCACGAGGTTCTCACGGCCGGTGAGGATGCCGTCCACCGCCGCGAACTGCCCGGTCAGGCTGATCGACGCGCGCACCCGTTCCGACGCGGCCGCCACGTCGAAACCGGCGACCTCGACGAATCCGGCATCCGCCCGCAGCAGCGTCGACATGATGCGCACGAGCGTCGTCTTGCCCGCGCCGTTCGAGCCGAGCAGCGCGAAGACGCTGCCCGGCGCCACCTGAAGATCGACCCCGCGCAGCACGTGCAGATCCTTGTAGGACTTCTGCACGTCCCGCACGCGGATCGCGGGTCCACGGTCCATTGCTTCTCTCTTCCGTCACTCTGACGTCGTAATGGTGTCACTTTGACGTCATCTTGGCGTCACAGTAGCATAGGGTCATGCAGATCACCACCCACGTCGAGGACCTGCAGCGCCAGCTGCTCGCCGCGGCCGCCGCCGGCACTCCCGAGGCCGCCGAGATCGCCGAGCACCTGGTCACCGCGCTCGACGCGTCGGCGCGCCTGGTGCTGCTGGAGGCGCTGTCGGATGCGGCGGGCGAGATCACCCGCGAACTCGCCCCCGGTTCGGTGGACGTGCGCCTGCGCGGGCGCGACGTGGACTTCGTGGTGAGCCTGCCCGCAGCCGAGCACGCGAATGCCGAACCCGCCGCGACGGCGCCGGCCGTGGCATCCGACGACGATGCCGATGCCGCCTCGACGCGCACCACGCTGCGTCTGCCCGAGGCGCTGAAGACACGGGCCGAGACGGCGGCGGCGGCCGAGGGGCTGTCACTGAACACCTGGCTGGTGCGCGCGGTCACCGCCGCACTCGAGCCGCGCCGACCCGCCGCAGGCGGCGGCACGGCGAACGCCTACACCGGGTGGGTGCGATGACCGCGTCCCCCGTCGAGGGCCCCGCCACTGTGCAGGTCGAGGTGCAGATGGGCCGCGTCGAGGTGGTCGCCGGCGACCGCACCGATGTGGCCGTCGCCGTGACGCCGAGCCGGCCGAACCGGGCGGGCGATCGGCGCGCGGCCGAGGCGACCCGCATCGAGCGGGTCGGCGAGCGCATCGTCGTGAAGACACCGTTCCGTATGCGGATGCTCGGCCCCGGCGACTCGGTCGAGGTGCGCGTCGAGGTGCCGGCCGGGACCGACCTCACCGTGACGGTCTCGTACGGGTCGGTGCAGACGGCGGGGAAGCTGGGCGCCGTGCGGGCCGACGTGTCGTACGGCGATCTGGATGTGCAGGCAGCGCAGCGTTTCGACCTCACCGGCGGGCACGGCGACTACCGCGTCGGCGAGGTCGACGGTGATGCCGGGATCGGGATCAAGTCGGGCAGCGTACACCTGAGCCGGGTGGGCGGCCGGCTGCGGGTGACCGGCGCCGACGGGCGCATCGAGATCGACGCGCTCGACGGGCCCGGCGAACTGTCCACCTCCAGCGGCGCGATCGAGGTCGGCACCGCGGCATCCGATCTCACCGTCCGCGCCGCCTACGGCGGCATCACCGTGCGCGAGGCGGTGCGCGGCGCCGTGCGGATCGACGGGTCGTACGGCAACGTGGACGTCGGCGTGCGGGGCGGCACCGCGGTGTGGCTGGATGTCGGCTCGCAGCACGGCGTCGTGCGCACCGACCTGGCCGCGGACGCCGGCCCGCGCGACGGCGAAGACACCCTCGAACTGCGGGTGCGCACCGGGTACGGGTCGATCACCGTCCACCGCGCCGTGGGTCGCGATCGCCGACGCCCTGGGCGTGACCCGTCAGGCAGCACATAAGAAATACGGACGACAATGACAGGCGGCCCTCCCGGCGCCACGTCTCGCCCCGATTCCGGAAAGACACCCCGTATGTCCGCATCCCCCGCCGCCCCGGCGCGGCGCTCCCTGTTCCGCCGCGGCCGACAGGACGGCCCTCGCGCGAGCCTGCGCCAGCTGCTGCCCTACATCTTCGAGCACCGCGGCGTCGTCACGGTCGTCGTGATCCTCAGCATCCTCGGTGCGGCCGCGAGCCTCGGTCAGCCGCTCGTGGTCGGCCAGGTGATCGCCCGCGTGCAGGCCGCGCAGCCGCTCGGTTCGCTGGTGTGGCTGCTGGTCGCGCTGGTGGTCGTGGCATCCCTCCTCTCGGGATACCAGCACTATCTGCTGCAGCGCACCGGCACCGCCGTCGTGTACTCCAGCCGCCGACGCCTGATCGCCCGCATCCTGCACCTGCCGATCAGCGAGTTCGACGCCCGCCGCACCGGCGACATCGTCTCGCGGGTGGGCACCGACACGACGCTGCTGTACGCGGTGCTGACGCAGGGGCTGGCGGATGCCGTGGGCAACGCACTGCTGTTCGTCGGTGCCATCATCGCCATGGCCGTCATCGACCCCATCCTGCTCGTGCTGATCCTCGTGGTGATCGGCGCCTCGGTCGCGGTGGTGGGGATGCTGTCGGGCCGGATCCGGCGCGAAACCCGGGCGCAGCAAGAGAAGGTCGGCGAACTCGCGTCGGGCGTCGAGCGGGCCGTGGGCTCGATCCGCACCATCCGCGCGTCGGGCGCCGCCGACCGTGAACAGACCGCGATCACGGCGCTCGCCGCCGAGACCTATGACGTCGGCGTGCGCATCGCGAAAGCGTCGGCGCTGGTGGTGCCGATCGCCGGCATCGCGCTGCAGGTGTCGCTGCTGGTGGTGCTCGGCGTCGGCGGGTACCGCGTGGCATCCGGCGCCCTCACCATCGCGTCGCTGGTGACGTTCGTGATGTTCCTGTTCATGCTCATCCAGCCGCTGGGCACGTTCTTCGGCGCGATCATGTCGGTCAACCAGGCGCTCGGGGCGCTGGGCCGCATCCAGGAGGTGCTCGATCTGCCCACCGAGACGCAGGACGACGCCGCCATCGCGGCGCGGGTCGCATCCGTCGGCTCGGCCTCGAGCGAGGGGCGGGATGCCGCGGCCGCGGCCGCGATCGAGTTCCGCGACGTGCACTTCGCCTATCCGGCGGCGGTCGTCGAGGCCCGGCGCAAGGCCGAGACCGAGGCGCTCGCCCTGCTCGAGTCGGCCCGGGTCGATACGTCGGGTGTGGACCTGCCCGAGACGACGGATGCCTCGGGCCCGGCGACCACGGACGGCGAGGTGCTGCACGGGGTGTCGTTCACGGTGCCGCGCGGCTCGCGGGTGGCGCTGGTGGGCCCGTCGGGTGCGGGCAAGTCGACGACGCTCGCGCTCATCGAGCGGTTCTACGACCCGACCGACGGGGCGATCCTCGTCGGCGGGATCGACGTGCGCACGCTCGACCGCGCCGCGCTGCGCGCACAGCTCGGATACGTCGAGCAGGATGCCCCCACCCTGGCGGGCACCATCGCCGACAATCTGCGGCTGGCCTCACCCGAGGCATCCGACGCCGACTGCGAACGCGTGCTGCGCGCGGTGAACCTGGGCGAGGTGCTCGAACGCAGCTCGCTGGGCATCGACGCGCCCGTCGGAGAGGCCGGCGTCATGCTCTCGGGCGGCGAGCGCCAGCGGCTCGCGATCGCGCGGGCGCTGCTGGCCGCTCCCCCGATCCTGCTGCTGGACGAGTCCACGTCGTCGCTGGACGGACTGAACGAGCAGCGCATGCGCGAGGCCATCGACGCGGTCGCGACCGGGCGCACGCTCATCGTGATCGCGCACCGGCTGTCGACGGTGGTCGATTCCGACCACATCGTGGTGATGGACCACGGCCGCGTCGTGGGGCAGGGCACCCACTCCGAGCTGGTCGAATCCACGCCGCTGTACCGCGACCTCGCCAAGCATCAGCTGCTGGTGTGAGCGACGTGGAGAATCACGCGAGGTGCCTCATGTCGAGATGCCCGCGAAATGGTTCCCGTGCCTCATGTAGGAATGCCCGCGGAATCTAGCCTGTCTGGCGGAGCTTGACGCCGCGGGCTGTGTCGGGCGGCGG
>NZ_KE383825.1:0-672 GCF_000422405.1 Microbacterium luticocti DSM 19459 | reverse complement strand
AGATGCCCGCGAAATGGTTCCCGTGCCTCATGTAGGAATGCCCGCGGAATCTAGCCTGTCTGGCGGAGCTTGACGCCGCGGGCTGTGTCGGGCGGCGGTGTGGTTATCGCGGCTTGGAGGTCGAGGGTGGTGTTGCGGGCCAGTCCGGTGAGCCGGTCCTGGAGGGATTGGATGCGGCGGGCGATCTGGGCGGGGTTGAGCTTGTCGCGCCGGGCGCGCAGGTCGGCTTGTTGCGCGGGCGAGAGCACCCCGGCTTCCAGCAGCCGGTCGACGGGAGTCTTCGGGTCGTCGTAGACACGCTTGCGCCGCCCGGCGGCATCGACGGTCCACCCGGTCGGTTTCTTCGTCGGGGTGAAGTAGTTCAGCCGGTCGTTGACCAGCGGCCAGAGCTGGTTGAGCAGTGTCAGCGCTTCGGGGGTGTCGTAGCGCCAGTAGAACGCGTAACGGCGGACGAGGTGGTTGTTCTTCGATTCGATCGTGGCCTGGTCGTTCTTCCGGTAGGGGCGTGACCGGGTGAAGAAGATCTTCCGTTTGGCGGCCCAGTTGATCACGTCGTGGTTGATGAACTCGCCCCCGTTGTCGAAGTCCAGCCCGGTGACCTCGAACGGGATCTGCGAGGTCGCGTGCTGGAGGGCGGCCAGCACGTTCAGGTGCGCGTTGTTGCGCACCGAA
>NZ_AULS01000014.1 GCF_000422405.1 Microbacterium luticocti DSM 19459 | reverse complement strand
CCGGACCGCAACACATCGAGATCGTCGATGCTGTCCGCCCCCGCGAGCATCCCGCCAAGGATCGTGCGGACCTTCACCGCCACGTTCGCCGCCGGAAGCGTCGAACACGCCTCGACCAGACCGGTCAGGCCCGCCTTCTCCGCCAGCGCGAGCACCGGAACCAGACCCGCATGCGACACGAGGTTGCCGTCATCGAACACCGGCACCAGACCATGAGATGCTTTCACTTAAGAGATGCCCCTCTGTTCTCGGAAACGTTGACTTCAGCACTCAACATTTTCCCAGACCAGAAGGGCATTTCACTTACCGGCACGCCCTACACAAGCCAACCCGACCGGTGGATCAGGGCTCAGAGAGACCAAGCCAGGCGAAGATGCGGCGACTACGCGACCGTTCGCGACACCCGGGGCTGATCCTTTGATCTGGAGCCGTCGTCAGCGAACGCGGAGTGATGGCCTTTGCACCCCTCTTCTCCTGAGCCCGTCGGTGATGTGATGGGGCTCGGTGTCCGTGACACACCGGTCCAAAATCGTCCGTCCTGCCCGAATGTCGTCGGCATGTGGGAGAAAGGATGTCACAGGCGGCAAGCAGCGCGACGCGCGTCAGAGGGGAGACTCGGATGACCGCAATGCCCGACCAACTGGCGACGGCGTTGGACAAGAATCCGACGCTGAAGCTGCTGGGTGCCTACTCACGGGACTGGGTGTTGCCGCTGTTCGCCGAGCACCTTGAGCCGGCTGACGGCGCTGTGTCGGCGGAGTGGTTCCACGAACGGGTGGCTGAAGCGCTTGAGGCCGGTCAGCAGGGTAAGTCCGAGCGGTCGCCTGCCGAGTATTGCCGGAAATGGGTCGACGACCGTTGGCTGGAGACCGAGTACGACAACGGAAGGGTGCACTACCGCCTCTCGCCATACTCGCTCCGCGCCATCCAGTTCGTCCGCGAGGTCGTCGAAGGTGAGTCGACCGTCACCGGTGCCCGGCTGCACAATATCGCTTCCGCAGTGCACACCCTGGCGACGATGACGAATCCCGATCGTCAAGCGCAGGTCGAACGGCTCGACAAGGAGATCCTGGAGCTGAAGCGCCGTCGAGACCGCATCAAGGATGGTCAGGAACGGCTTGCGACTGTCGATGAGATGCGCCAGCAGCTCGGCGAGGTGCTGGGTATGACCCGTTCGTTGCCCGCGGACTTCCGTCAACTGCGGACACTGGTCGAGGAGCGTCACCAGGCCGTCGCGCGGCGGGCCTTGGCCGATGGCCCGACCAAAGCCGAACTCGTCGACGACTACCTCCACGAGCACGATCTTCTCGGGCAGACCGCGGAGGGGCGTTCCTATCGCAGCTTCTCGCAGGTGCTCAGTCAGGCCGATGCGCACTCCTTCCGGGAGGACGTCACGACGATCCTGAGTCAGGACTTCGCGCGTGAGCACATGACAGCGGCGCAGAGAGAGCGGCTGGAGACGCTGTACTCGACGCTGCTGAGCGAGCAGCTCGAAGTGCAGAAGAGCTACCTGCGGTGGACGGGATCGTTGCGTCGCTTCCTGACACGCGCCGCCACTGGGCGGCATCGGCGACTGCTGTCGGTGGCCGAACAGGCGCTGGCGTCCGGCGCGGAGTGGTCGGCAGCGGCCCCGGGCAGGCGCGTGATGGAAGACGACGTGCTCGGGATCGGCGTGGCCAATGTGGTCGACGCATCGAGCCTTCGCCTGTGGGTGGAGCCGCGTCCTCAGAGGATGGCGGTCGAGTCCCGGCACGAGGAAGCGGTACTGCCCGAGGCAGACCGGGCGGCGCTTCGGCTGGCGGCCGGGACGTCACCACGAGTGGTGGCGCGGACGATCAACCAGCTGCTGGAGAGATCCGGGGTCGTCACCGGGTCCGACGTCTTCGAGGAGACGCCTACGGAGTTCCGACGACTGGGCGCGCTGGTCGCCATCCTCGATCTCGCGATCAGTTTCGGGAACGTGGACCCTTCGTATCGCGAGGCAGTCACCTTCAGCCCCGATCCGGAGCGTGAGCTGCGGGTGGTTCTTCCGCATCTCGTCTTCGATACCCCCATCATCCTTGAGACGAGGGAGAGCGCATGACCATTCTCGATCGGGAGTACGAGGACGATCCCGAGGCCTCCGGCGGAGCGTTCGATGACGAGCCACGGAGAGGTCTACCCAGCCCGGCTCGTCGCGTGTTGACGGATTTGTTGACCAGCCGATTCACCGTCCACAACTCGCGAGCTGATGATGACTGGTGGGCGACGCTGATCGCTTATCGAACGGAGATCGAGGAGCGATTGGCCGATCTCTACTTCGATCTGCACATCAGTGACGAGTCCCGTGTCGCGTTCAAACGCCGGGTCGATGATGAAGATGCGCCGAAGCGGCTGCTCAGGCAGGAGAAGCCGCTTTCGCGGGACGCGTCTTTCCTGCTGATCTTCCTCCGCCAGGAATGCGCATACTCCGACGGGAATGACGGGCCGGTGACGGTCACACGCACCGAGCTGGAGGAGTTCCTGCGCGCATTCCGGAACGAGGATGACGGCAACCAGGTGCGGTTCACGAACCGTGTCAGCACTGCGATCGGTCAGCTGGTGGATCTCAAGCTGCTGCAGCAGGATCGGGATGCCGACTATCTGTTCTCGATCTCACCAGCACTGCCGGCCCTGATCGGAATCGAGGAGATCACCCGCCTGGATGCGCTCTATCGGCAGGGCGTTGACACCGCGGAGAGCGGTTCGTCACAGAGGAGCGAACTCATCGAAGAACCTGACCGTTCAAGCGAAGGGGGATCGGAGGGCAAGGGATGGTGAGCGTGTCCACGGCGGACCGCCAGTTCCGGATCGAGCGAGTCCAGGTGCTGAACTGGGGCGCCTACCGAGGACACAAAGAGATGCGTGTCAGCCGCAGCGGCACCGCCATCCTCGGCCCGTCGGGGCGTGGCAAGTCGACGCTGCTGGATGCGATGGCTTCGGTGATCCTGCCCAATCCGCAGGAGTTCAACCAGGCAGCTCGTGATGACAAAGGGGGCAGACGCGAGCGGACCGTCTACACATACGCGCGTGGCCTTACTGACAGACGCCGGGACGAGAACAACCCGCGCTCAGGGACGACCACCTTCTTGAGACCGGTCGGCGGCCCCGGGTTCCCCAGCGGCGCCGCGATCACCTGGGTCCACGACGACGGCCGCCGCATCACCGTCCTGCGGCTAGCGTGGGTGGCGTCGGAGACCACGACGTCGGACGCGATCAACGCCGCGACCGTCTACGGCATCGTCCACGACGATTTCGACCTGCGCCGCTTGGACGGGATCACGGGGAACCGAGCCGGCTCTTCGCCGTTGACGCGACATACACTCGCCTCGTTGATCAACGAAGAGCGGGGGGATCTTATCGACGCATCTCAGGGTCGGATCCACCAGCGGATGCGCACTGCGATGCAGATGGGGCGCACCGAGGAGTCGCAGAAGCTGGCCATGCAGCTGCTGCGCCGGGCGCAGGCATCCAAAGGCATCTTCAACATCAACACCCTGTTCAAGGAGTTCGTCCTCACAGAGCCGCTGGCGATGGACCGCTGGGCGACAGCGCTAGAGGCATACCGTGAGGCCTCGCGACTCTACGACGAGTTCGAGAAGGCGCGGAAGCGCCTGCACACCTTGGAGGGTCTTCCCGAGGCGGCCGAGCGGTATGACGTGGCAGAGCGGGGCTACATCCACAAGCAGCGGATGCTGAACTCCACGGGTGCGGATGATCGCCTGAAGGTCTGGCATGACGAACTCCTCCACGATTGGGCGAACCGCAAGGCCGAGGACGCGCGACTTGCTCATGCGCAGATCAAGGACGAGCACCAGCTGGCGGTCAAGGACAACGACGCGGCGCAGCAGACAGCGGACGATGTCCTCGCGGCTATCGTCGCTGCCGGCGGTGACCCGACCGGGACACTCGTCGTTCGGCGTGAGTCGGTGGTGGAGAAGCTCCACGCGATCGAACACCGCCGCGCGGAAGTCCAACAGGATCTGGCGGGCTTCGACCTGTCGCTGCCTGCGTCGGCCGGGGACCTTGAGCTGCTGCGGGACACCGCGATGGCCATGCTGACAAAGCTGCGCGCGGAAGAGGAACGCCTCAACGGAGAGTCGAAGGGCGTCGTCTTGGCGTGGGGCGATCTGGACCGCAAAGTCCGTGACCTCAAGCGGCAGATCGAGGAGCTCGACCACAACAGCAATGTCCCCGAATGGGCGCGGAAGCTCCGCGCAGACATCCAGACCGCGACGGGGATCCCGGCCGCGCGGATGCCGTACTTCGGCGAGTTGCTGCAGGTCAAACCCGAGCACCAGGGGTGGGAGAAGGCGGTGCTCTCCGTGTTGCTCGGTGCTGCCCGCTACCTCGTCGTGGCGGACCGCGATCTGAAGGTCGTGCGGGATTACGTCAACAGCACAGACACAGGAAACATGGTGCGACTGCATCGTGCGGGGTCGGCAAGCCCGCGCACACCGATTCCCGGAACCATTCCGGAACTCCTCGATGTCACCGAGGGGCCTTATCGCGACTGGGTGCGTTCGGAACTCGTGAACCACTACTCGGTCGCGTACGTCGAGGACGCGCGTGAGCTCGACGAACCGTTACCGCCCGGCGTACGCGGTCGCGTTACCCGTGCCGGTATGCGCACCGAATCGCAGGATCGTTTCGTAAAGGACGACACCCGCGTCACCTACCGGTGGATCGGATGGGACACCACGCGATTGAGGGACGATCTCCGTGGCCAGAGTGAGGCCGCCGAACGTGAGTTGTACCTCGCAACGACAGCGTCAGACGCGGCATCCGCTGCCGTGCAGGCGGTGCGTGATCGGTGCCGTGAGCTCTCCGCTGTCATTGGAGAGCTCGACTGGAGCAGCCTAGACGTCGAGCCGCTGAAGGCGCGCATAGCCGACCTCGACGAGCAGATCGCGAACGCCGATACGCCGGAGCTGTCGAAGCAGAGGCGTCGCCTGCACGAGGCGCAGCGTCGCGTTCAGGAAACGGGTGGCAAGGTCGCGACGTTGTTCCAGCGGATGACGGCCATGAACACCGCATGGGCGCAGCTGGTGGACGTCGTCGACGCCGCAGCGGACGGTATGCGCGAAAGCACTCCCTTGAGCGCCGAAGAGAAGGAAGCCGTCCGTGAACTCGGCTTCACGGATCCCCTGTATGACATCGGCGGTTCCGCGAGTCTCAAGGTGGCGATCACGGACAGCTACCGCAAGGCTGCCTCGGATCTGAAGTCCCAGGTCGAGCGTCACGTGGCGGATAGAGAGTCCCAGGAACGTATCGTGCTCGGCATCATCCGCGCCTATCGAAACCTGGACGATCGCGCGTATGACGAGGTGGATGAAGACATCGCGGCGCTGCCTGCCATGCTCGCGATCCGAGAGCAGCTCGTGAAGGACGATCTGCCCAGCAGGAAACAGCGTTGGCTGGAGAAGGTGCAGGAGGACATGAACAGCCAGCTGCGCGCCCTCGTCACTCAGATCGATCACGACCGGCACGAGATCCAGCGCGGGCTCAAACCGATCAAAGAAGTGCTGAGCACGGTCCCGTTCCGAGAAGGGTCCCGGCTCACGATCGAATCCACAGAGCGCCGCAGCCCCGAGCTCACCGACCTGATGGGCAAGATCACCGCGCACACCTCCAACACCCTCGGTCTGCTGGCAACGGAGGACGCTGAGACCGTCGAGCGCGATTTCCTCAAGCTCCGCCGGGACCTCCGCCGGCTCGATGACCTCAGCAAGACCGGTGACGCATGGCGGAAGCGGGTCTTCGATGCGCGCGAACAGGTTGAGTTCCGTGCGATCGAAACACGGCCAGACGGTGTCGAGATCGTCCACGACGGGGTATCTGGGATGAGCGGCGGGGAAGGCCAGGAGCTCATCGCGTTCATCCTCGGCGCCGCGCTCCGCTATCGCCTCGGCGAGGGCAGCGAGAACGCCCCGGTCTACGCCTCGATCATCCTCGACGAGGGCTTCGTCAAGGCCGACTCCGACTACACAGGCCGCGCACTCGGTGCTCTGTCCGCGCTCGGTTTCCAGTTGATCATCGGAGCACCACGAGAGAAGGCCACGGCTTTCGAAGGGCATGTCGAGAATGTCGCGTACATCAGCACCGACACGACCAACGTGTCGGGCGTGCACATCTACGAGATGACCATCGAGGAAGCCCTCAGCCTCGACGCCGAACTGACGGACGGGGCCATCGCCTGATGCGTTCACCCGAAGAGACCGTCGAGAAGATCCGCACCAGGTACCGAGCTCGGTGGCGGGAGTGGCTTGAGGATCCAGCCGCCGGACCGTTCAGCTTCCCGCTCGGGGCCCCGAAAGCGGACGAGATCATCCGGGATGAGGTCGGTGTCCGCTCCTGGTTGCTGGAATGGCGCGCATGGGCGATGGCCCATCCGCAGGTGACTCTCCGCAGGACGCAGGTCCGAGTGCCCTTCGGCACGCAGGAGGTGTGTACGCACGTCGACATCCCTGACGTAACGAGCCTCGTTTCGCTGCTCGCGGACGACGCAGACCACTGGCGCCATGCGCGTCACCGGTACGAGCTGCTGACAGACGATGGCGCGATCGGCGCTCGAGTGCGTCGGGAGCTTCGCAGGATCATGGAACTCGACGATTACGACTTCTCCCTTCTGCTGCAGGTGCGGACCTGGTTCGTGAAGAATCCGCGCTCGGGGATGACCATCCGTCAGGTCCCCGTAGAGGGTTTGCACACCAAGTGGCTTGCAAAGCACCGGGCTCTGGTCATCGCGACCCTCGACCTGGCCGCTGCAGACGACGGCGAGATCGCGGACGACGGCGAGGTCGCTCCGGAGACGCTCGACGCGCTCGGACTGAAGCCGCTGCCCTCCCACGTCGACGTGATCCTCGTCGATCCTGAGGATCGCCGCCGAATCGCCGGGATCCGGCACCTCCGGGCGCCCATCGAAGAGATCGCGGCCCTGCCGCTGGCGCCCGCCGCCGTGCTCGTCGTCGAGAACAAGGAATCGGCCCTGCCTATCCGAGACCGGGAGGGACTGGTGGTCATCCATTCGCTCGGCAACTTCCTCGACACCCTCGTCGCCCTGCCCTGGATTCCTGCCGACGTCCTCTATTGGGGCGACCTCGATCGTGCCGGCTTCACACTGCTGTCGCGAGCACGGACCCGTGTTCCCACGCTGCGTTCCGTGATGATGGACCGCGCGACGCTGCAACTGCACGGTCATCTCGCGAACATCGACCCGACTATGCGCGTGGATCCGCCGGACGCGACACTTACGCCCGAGGAACAGCGGACGCTCGAGACGCTCCAAGCCGGTGCAGCACCTCGCCGGCTTGAGCAGGAGCGGATCCCGTGGCATGAAGCACGAGCAGCCCTGGAACGGGCTCTTCGCGCTTCGTCCTGAGCGCTGCCGCGCGGGTCGCGTAGCCGAGGGCCCTGCGGCTACCCCGGGCGTGCTTCCGCCGGAACGTCGTAAGCCAGATCCCAGATCCAAGCCGATAACGGTTCGGCATCCGGCGGAAATGAACCCGTACACTCCGATAGCCTCTGGTCAATCCGATTCGATGAGGAATGAACCCGTGGCTATCCCTGTGAACCTGCCGTCCTTCAGCTGGCCGTCGAAGAAGGCGGCCTTCGACGCCTTTCGGCTCCTGCACACGGGCGGTCCATACGCCGTCTACGATCGCGTCTCCGACGCATCGCACGACCTGATGCTTCGCGAGGTTCTGGACCTTCACCCGGACGCATCAGAGAAGATCGGCGCGGGCGTCGACTATTTCTATGTGGGCCTGACGCGCGATGGCGACAAGTTCAACGTGCGGCCAGATGCCACGGGCATCTAGATCACGCGGGTAGACGGATCCGAAGTGGACTTCAGCTATCGCACCTGCATAAGCAACCACACAGAGGAATCTGACGCCAAGGAGGGGCTACGACTCGCCGTGGAAGGGCGAAGGCTGTCGTATCGCGACGAGCGTATCGAGGCCGGGACATTCGCGAGTGATGTCTCCGGAGCCGTCTTCCCAGACCGGAACGATGCGCAGGTCATCTACGACAATCCATCTTGGGGACAGCTAACCTACCGATTCGCGGAGACGGAGGGGGGACGGAATCGTATCCTCGTCCACTCCGGGCGAGGGGGTGTGCTCATCGGCAGCCACCTTATGGACTCAGGCGTCCACGCGAGGTGGCTCGCGTTCTACGATCGATACGCTAACCGCCGCCTGGCGACCGCCAGCGAGGCCGCGGCCCGTCCACGACCGCCCCAAGACGCCTGGACACCCTGATCGTTACGCGTCCTGATCGAGTCGTTCGAGCTGACCGCCAGCGCATCTGACGCCTGTCTTAGCGCTTCGCCCGATGCGTTGGAATTCGCCATCTTCCGCGGATGACGGAGTGCGAGATCACTGCCAACTACAGCGGATTCCCGTGCAACCTTCGCCATCTCGAGCGGGAACCTACAAGGTGTTGTGCCTCTCGCTGATGTGTGGTCACCGGGGCCACTCGACGTACTCGACCGTCTGCCCATGCTCCCGCGCGATCGACATGAAGTTTTCAGGGTTCGCGACGCGGAGGGTGATCGGGTCGTCAGGCGACTCGTGCTGAAAGAGCTGTCCCAACCCGAGTTGGATGTCGAGGATTCCGACAGCGCCGGGAGTAGCGGCGCTGCCGACAAGGATCAGCCATTCGGGACCGCCGAGGACGAGTCCGCGATCTGGAATGAAGCGGAATCCGCGGTCGGTCGTGCCGACGCGGAGCGCGATCCCGCCTACCGTCGAAACGGGCCGGGACGAGGTCAACGCCTGCATCGCTGTCATCACCCGGAAGGCCTCTGCTCAAGAGCGACGCCCAGGTCTCGCGCACAGCCACATTGAAGAGGGGATGCTGCTTTGGTGATGGCGCGGGGCCATCCTTGCCGGTCGTCGATACCCTGTGTCGGGGTGGTGGATCCTCCGAGAAAGGGGCTGGCGGTGACGGCAGGCAGCCTGCTTGATTCGGTGTTGGCGATGCCCTCGACTGCGCTGGCAATGAACTTCTACCTCGCAGAGAGCGACAGAGAAGGAGACTTCCGCACGAGCGCTGCTGAGCGACGAGATCGCCTTCTTGCGCACCTTCATCGCGTGGACGGGGGTGACCTGGTCATCGTAGGTGAAGCGCCTGGCTGGAAGGGTGCACGCCAGTCGGGAGTACCATTCACGTCCGCCAACACGGTCGAACTCGAGGGTTCCAGCGAGGGGAGCGCCACCATTGTGCACGGCATGCTGTCGAGACTCGGGATCTCCGACCGTACGCTTCTATGGAATGCGTTCCCCCTCCATCCGCATCATGCGGGCTCGCCTCGGACCAACAGGACGCCGACAAAAGCGGAGTTGGACTCCGGGCTAGTCCCGCTTCGGCTGGCCGTAGCCGGTCGACGAATCATCTGTGTCGGACACCCCGCACGAAAGAGCGTCGCGAGGCTCCTTGGCATCGAGGTACCCGGCGTCCGAGACGCCTCCGCCACCAGCTCGGCAATTGCCGTCCGGCATCCAGCGAATGGTGGTGCCACAGAGTTCCGATCAGGACTCGCGGCGGTGGGCGATCTCTGGGATCTGTAGCGGGCGGACAATCCAGCTGGCGAAGTTCGAGACAATCTGCTGGTGAGGGGGCTCAAGACCGACCCGCCCCGCGGCGTCAGCCGGCGGCTCGCTCCCGCACCGGCGCCGTGGCCGCGAACTCGAACTTCTGCTTGAGCGCGTGACCCCAGGCGTAATCCCTGGTCTCACGCTGGATGCGCCCGAGCACGATGCTGGGTGCGATGCCCTGCTCCCTGGCGACCGCCTGGACGGCGGCGATGTCGCGGCCTCGTGGCAGGTTTGCGGCGACGGTGGGCGGGATGAGAAGGTCGGACGCCCAGGTGTTCGCCTCGTCCTCTGCAGTGGTGTGCTCGCCGCTGAGATACAACTCCTTGTCGCCATGGAGCAGCACGTGACCGAGTTCGTGGAAGAGGGTGAACCAGAGCTGGTCGTCGGTCCTCCACAGCAGTGAGAGCTGGATGAGGGGGCGGCCGCCGATCCAACGGGTCGCACCGTGGATGCCGAGCCCGGGAACGGCCGGGACGAAGCAGAGGATGACGCCGACGCCCCGCAGTCGGACGATGGCGGTCTCCACAGCGTCGAGGGGATCGGCGGACGCGGTCAGTCGCCGCAGATCCGGCAGGAGGCGCTGAAGGGCGGTGCGGTCGAAGGGCGGGATGTCACCGAGTTCGTCGGCTTCGTTCTCGGCGAGTGCGAGCCACGTGGCCAGTTTCGGCAGGTCGTGGCGGGCGGACGCCGAGCGTCGGTACGCGATGCTGCCGTGGCGCCACGTCGTCCAGAACGCGTCGAAGTCGGCGACGCCGAGGATGCTCAGGAGTTGCCGAACGGTGCCCGCGCGGTCGCGGGCGCCGGCCGTCAAGAATCCGTAGGTGCGGAGATAGGTGAGGGGGAACTCCTTTGCCCTGTCGTACTGAGAGGCGAGTTCCTCATCCTCGGCGCGTCGGGCGAGGTCTCCGCGATACCCGCTCTCGTAGAGGTTCCACAGGCGCGCCGGCACCCCGGTGACGCGCTCCAAGTCGAGGGCGAGTTCGTGCGACAGCGGTGCCTTGCCGCTCAGCAACTCGCTCACGTGCTTGCGGGACGTGCCCAGGCGCCGCGCGAGCTCGGCCTGGTTGATGCCCTCGTCTTCCATCCACTCGGCGATGTAGTCGCCCGTGGAGACGACGTAGTTCGGGATGGCAGACATGGTCTTCTCGTTTCGGGTGCTGTTTGTCTGTGTTGGTGGGTTTCTCAGTGGTAGTCGATGATCTCGATGATGACGACGGTGATGCGGTCGCCGTCGGGCTCCACGATCAGGCGCCAGTTCGCAGTGAGCCGGGCCGACCACTGGCCGGCCCGGTCGGCTTTCAGTTCCTCCCACTTGCCGGTGCCGAGCAGCAGATCGCCCATCTCCTGCACGTATCGCAACTCGGCGATGCGGAGCTTGAGCGCCTTCGCGACCTGCGCCCCGAGTTGCCTCTGCATCCGACGTTCATCGGTGCAGGTGCGCTCCAGGTCGCGCGTCGCGTAGCCGATCTCCATGTAGATATGTTACCCAGATCGTAACACTCCTATGGGGACCGGGGGAGAGGCACACACCAACGCATGAGGCAATATGCAGACGATGCTCCGCCTCGGGACTCGCAGACGCCTTACGCCGCCGCGCCGCCTCTACCCGAGGCATCCCGCGCGATGGCTGCGAGGCCCTCGCGGTACGAGGTCACCGCGAAGTCGGGGAACCGCGTCGCGAACTTCGTCGCGTCGAACCGATTGTCGTAGCGGTAGCGCGGCAGCAGCTCGCGCAGCTCGCGGGCCCTTGGGGAGAAGATACCCGCGGCTGACAGCATCCATTCGGGGAGCACCGTGTAGCGGTCGTCGCGGCCGAACGCCGCGCCCGCCATCGCCACGAACTGCCGGTACGTCGGGCGGTCGGCGTCGACGGGAAGGTGCCAGGTCTGCCCGAACGCGTCCGGCGCATTGCCCAGCGCCGCCACCGCCCGGCTCGCATCCGGCGTCCAGATCAGCGTGCGCACCCGGTCCGCACGCACCGGCACCAGCGGCCGCTTGCCCGCCCGCAACCGATCCAAAATCAGCGCGTTCGTGAAGCTCTGCGTGCGGCCCGGACCGTAGAACTCCGGCGCCCGCGCGATGAGCACCGGGATCTCGCCGCGCGCCATCTCGTCGAGCACCATCGACGCCATCTCGGCACGCACCCGCCCCTTGCGCCCGACCGGCGCGAACGGCGTCTGCTCCATCTGCACCCGATCGTCCTGCGGATACATGTAGGTGTTGTCGAAGTACACGAACTTCGCGCCCGCGCCACGCGTCGCATCCAGGGCGTTGCGCAGCATCTGCGGGAATTGCTGCTCCCACAGCTCGGTGCTCGCCGGCAGCCCTGCGGTGAAGTACACGACCTCGCTGCCCGCCACCGCCGCAGCCGTCTGCGCGGCATCCATCAGATCAGCGGGCACGAGCGCGTCAGAGTCGTTCACCGCGCGCGGATGACGGCTCACCAGCCGCAGGTCTGTCGTGTACCGGCGGCTCAGTTCCCGTGCGAGCTCGACGGCGATCTGTCCGTTCGCGCCCAGGATCGTCTGCATGTGTTCGTCGCCACCCTCTCGGTGTCTCTGCGCCGGCCTGTACGCCAGGTGCGCACCATGGTATGTTTACGGTGCTTACATGAGCGTACAGAGAGAAGTGAGCAGTGTCAACACCAGCGAAGAGCTACCACCACGGCGACCTACGCGCCGCTCTCATCACCGCCGCGATCGAGAGCCTCGAGGCAGGGGAGCCGTTCTCGATGCGCGCCATCGCCCGTCGCGCTGGCGTCTCTGCCGCTGCGCCGTACCGCCACTTCGCCGACCGCGACGCGCTCGAGTCCGCTGTGGCCGTCGAGGGATTCACGGACCTGCGCGCCGAGCTCGAGGCGGCGCTCGCCGTCCAGGCCGCCGGTGCCATCCCGGACGTGCAGGCCGTCTCGGACGTGCAGGCAATCTCGGACGTGCAGGCCGCCCCGGACGGGCAGGCCGAGTCATCCGTCACTGACGAACAGCCCGCGGCATCCGTCGTCGACGTGATCACCGCGCTCGGCCTCGCCTACGTCACCTTTGCGCTGCGCCGCCCCGCCGTGTTCCGGCTGATGTTCGGCGGCGCGTGCGACGAGGTCAACAGCGAACGTGTGCGGGCCGCGGGGCGGCTGCACGAACTGCTGGGCGACGTCATCGCGCGCCTGTTCCCGGGGACGGATGCCGCGAGCCTGTCGATCGCGCTGTGGAGCATGGCGCACGGTTTGGCGTTTCTGCACCTGGACGGCAAGCTGCGGCCCGAGCCCGCCGCCGACGTCGCCGACCGGGTGCGCGGTGCCGTTGCCGCCGTCCTCGCCGCCCGCGCAGAACCCGGCCTACCCGGCGGCCGTGCCACGAAGCCCGCCCCGGCGGCCGTACGGCAGGATTCGGCCAGCCCGGCGGACGCACCACACCGTCACCGCACCCACTGAGAGGACCCACCCATGACCAGACGCATCCTGCACGTCGTCACCAACGTCGGCCACTACGACGACCCGTCGCACCCCACCGGGCTCTGGCTGTCGGAGCTCGCCCACGCCTGGCAGGTGTTCGCCGGGCGCGGGTTCGAGCAGACGATCGTCAGCCCTGCGGGCGGAGCCTCGCCGCTCGAACCGCGCTCGCTGAAGCTGCCCACCTACGACCGCGTGGCCAAGGCGTGGCACATCGACCCGGAGCGGATGGCGCTGCTGGCCGACACCCGCGCGCCCGACCAGATCGACACGGACGACATCGACGCGATCTACTTCACCGGCGGCCACGCCGTGATGTACGACTTTCCCGATAGCGCGGGTCTGCAGCGCATCACCCGTGAGATCTGGGAGCGCGGTGGCATCGTCTCGGCCGTCTGCCACGGCTACTGCGGTCTGCTCAACACGACCCTTTCGGACGGGTCGCTGCTGATCGCCGGTCGCAGGCTCACCGGATTCGCCTGGCAGGAGGAGGTGCTCGCCGGCGTCGCGGGGCTCGTGCCGTACAACGCCGAAGAGCAGGCGAAGCAACGCGGCGCCCGATACGAGAAGGGCCTGCTGCCCTTCGTCTCACACACCGTCGTCGACGGCCGGCTCGTCACCGGGCAGAACCCCGGCTCGGCGAAGGCGACGGCGCAGAAGGTCGCCGAGCTGTTGTGAAGCGGATGCTCTGGTCGAGGCGCGTGATGGTCTGGTCGCTGTAGTGGTCTGGTCGAGGCGCTGCGATCGTCTGATCACGGCGCTGTGCTGGTCGAGGCGCCGTGATGGTCTGACCGCTGTGACGGTCTGATCGAGGCGCTGTCATGCTCTGATCGCGGCGCTGTGCTGGTCTGGTCGAGGCGCTGTGATGCTCTGATCACGGCGCTGTGACGAATGGATGCCACGGCCCGGCCGCCGGGCGCCTGTAGAGCGCGCCGAGATGTCCGAGGTTCGTAGAAACGTTTGATGTGCAGCGTCTCCTCCCCAGCGATGCCGCGGCAACACTTATCCACAGATGCGAGACTCGTGGACAGATGGGTTGACATATGCTCGTAACTCTGTACTATAGAAGTATGGAAGACGCCCTGACCGGACTCGAGAACGCGATCGCCGCGCTGCGGTCCGCGTGGAGTGGCGGCACGATGGATTCCTCCGGGCCGGCCGGCCCGGCAGCTGAGTTGTCCCCCGCGGCGCTGGTGCCGGTCGTCGAGGCCATAGGTGCGGTCGGGCGGCGATTCGACGCCGTGCGTGCCGAGGTCGCCGCGGCCCTCGACCGCGCGTCGCGCCCGGAGCTCGGGGCGGACTCTCTCGCCAAGCAGCACGGCTATCGGAACGCCGGCGCGTTGCTGGCTGCGGTCACGGGCATCGGGGCCGGTGACGCAGGCCGGCTGGTCAGCGTCGGCAAGGCGATCGAACCGCGCATGGCACTCACAGGCGAGCCGTTGCCGCCCACGCATCCGCACGTCGCCGAGGCGATGTCCACCGGTGACCTCGGTGCGGTCGCGGCCGGCATCATCATCGGCATGCTCCAGAAGTTGGCTGTGCGCACGACGGTACAGGACCGTGAGGCGGCCGAACGGACGCTCGTGGCCGCGGCACCCGGGCTCGCTCTGGACCAGCTGCGCAAACTCGTCACCCAGGCCGAGGCGTACCTCGACCAGGACGGCGTCGCACCCTCAGAAGATGAGCGTCGCGGGGAACGGTATGCCCGGATGTGGGAGCGGGACGGATTCCTGTTCCTCGATGCGAAGCTCGACGTCGCCTCGGGTGGCGCCGCGCTCAAGACGGCGCTCGAAGCGCTCGTGACCGCCGGTTTCCGTGAAGCGAAGGATGACGTCATCACCGGTGACGACGACCGGATCCGGCCTTCCGTGCCACAGCTGCAGGCGGATGCTCTGGTCCAGCTCGCCGAGCACGCGTTGGGGTGCGCGCAGGGCGACCTGCCGCTGGACGGGGCAACCGTGGTGGTGCGGATGGATCTGGACACGCTGACCGAAGGGATCGGGCTGGCGGGCATCGACGGTGTCACCCAGCCGATCTCCCCGAAAGCAGCCCGTCACCTGGCCGCAACCGCTGGGGTCATCCCCGCCGTCCTGGACGGAAAGGGCGAGATCATCGACTGGGGCCGGATGAAACGCCTGTTCACCCGCGCACAGAAACTCGCCCTGGCAGAACGCGACGGCGGATGCGCGATGTGCCATCTGCCACCGGGGATGACCAAGGCCCACCACCTGAACTGGTGGCACCGAGATCACGGCCGCACCGACATCGACGAAGGCGTGCTGCTGTGCGAGTCCTGCCACCACCGCATCCATGACAACGGATGGCAGATCCGCATCGACGGACACGGCGTGACCGCCCGGGTCTGGTTCATTCCTCCACCGACGATCGATCCGACCGGAACACCCCGACTGGGGGGACGCGCACGCTTCGAGTACCACGCCGCATGAGTGGCGGTGCAGCGCCGAACACACATCGTTCCTGTTGCACCGGGCCCGGCTGCTCGACTGTGGCATCACAGGCGTTCCGTACCCGGCGCACAGGTAGCCGGTGCTCCGGTACCCGGCGGACCGGTACCCGGCGGACCGGTAGCCGGCGCACGGACACCGGTAGCCCACGCACCAGTAGCCGGCCTTTCGGTAGCCGGCGCACAGGTAGCCGGCGTGCCGGTGACCCCTGGCAGATCCGACCTACATGCCGCCTTCGAACAGCCCGATGACGTTGCCGTCGGGGTCTTCGAACACCGCCCACCAGCTGGTGTCGGTGATCGCGCTCTTGGGCGTGCGCACGCGGCCGCCGGATGCCTCGACCTTCGCGAGCACGTCATCGATCGAGTCGACCTCGACCGTGCTGCGCGGCTGGGTGAAATCGTCGCTGCGCGCGACGAGCGCCCCACCGCTGACCTGGTTCGGTGCCCGCCACATCGGGTAGCCGGCGAAACCGGGCGCCTCCTCGATGCTCCAACCGAGCACCGTGCCGTAGAACTTCTTCGCTGCCTCGAAATCGGTCACCGGGATCTCAAGATGGGTGACGTCGCCGTGAGACATGATCGCTCCTTCGTCGTGGGGGAATCGTGGAACGCGCTCACCGTACGTCGCCGGTGATGCGATGACAAGACCCCCGCCCGACGCAGAATCCCGACGCAGAGTCCCGACGCAGAGTCCCGGCGCAGAGTCCTGACACAGGATCCCAACGCAGACTCCCGACGCAGACTCCCGACGCAGAGTCCCGACGCAGAGTCCCGACGCAGAGTCCCGGTGCGGCCGCCGCCGGCGTACGCGAGCGCCGCGACATTCCGACGCCAGCCCGGCATTCTAGACTCGAGAACCGCGCCGACCCGGCGCATGAGGAGGTGACCGGCATGTCGCGAGCGCGGAACGAGGCCGAATCGTCATGGCGCCCGGACCTGTTGCGTCGGCGCCGCACCGCCGAGCCGACCGACGCACCGGCCGCGCGGATCTTCGCCCGATACGTGACCGACGGGCGAGCCGTACCCGCGCCGACCACGGCCTCCATCGCCGACGGCCTCGCCTTCGCCGACGCGGCGGACGACCGGCTCGCGATGTTCTTCTTCCCGACGCCGACACCGCAGACCATCGACGAGCTCGCCGACGCCTGGGAGCTGCATCCCCTGCTGCGTGAGGACCTGCTGCACGCGCACCAGCGCCCCAAACTCGAGCGATACGGCGACGTGCTGTTCCTCGTCGTGCGCTCGGCGCGCTACGACGATGCGCGCGAAGAGGTCGACTTCGCCGAGTTCCACCTGCTCGTGCGTCCGCACGCGGTCGCCCTGCTCTGCCCCGACCGCCGCTGGATCGACGGCACCGACGGCGCGGCCTTCGACGACGCCCGCCTCGATGCCGGCCGTGGCCGTGTTCCACCCCTGCTGGCCGACCACGACCTGCTGCGCCTCGGGCCCGAAGCCATCGCCTACCGCGTGCTCGACACGATCGTCGACGGGTATCCGTCGGTGCTGCAGGGCCTCGAGATCGACAAAGAGCAGATCGAACGGCAGGTGTTCAGCGGAGATGCCGCCGTCACCGAGCGCATCTATCGGCTCAGCCAAGAGGTCATCGACATGCAGCACACCACCGCGTCGATGTCAGAGGTGTTGCAGGCGCTGCGCGCCGGCTTCGGCAAGTACGGCATCGCCGGCGAACTGCAGGCCTACCTCGAGGACGTCTCCGACCACCTCACCCGTGCCCACGCACAGGTCACCGAGTATCGCGATGCGCTGTCACAGATCCTCAACGTCAACGCCACGCTCGTCGCGCAGCGGCAGAACGAAGACATGAAGAAGATCTCCGGCTGGGCGGCGATCCTGTTCGCCCCCACCCTGATCGCCGCCGTCTACGGCATGAACTTCGACGTCATGCCCGAACTGCACTGGGCGTTCGGGTACCCGGTCGCGGTGCTGCTCATGGTCGGGTTCGCCGCCGTGCTGTACGCCGTGTTCAAGTGGCGCAAGTGGATGTGACCACGCCGGCGACGGATGCCACAGCCCGGGCGCCCGATGTCGACAACGGCGGGTGAGCCGCCGAGCGAGCGGGCCGGTTGCCGGGCTGGGCGTCGTCGATGGTTGAGCTGGGTGCGCGAGTCGCCGGGCGCGCATCGACGTCGATCTGGTGCGTCGATGTCGGGCGGATGCGTCAGATGCTCAGCAGCGTGTTCAGCGCCAGCACGATGATGCCGCCGTTGAAGAAGAAGCTCAGCACCGAGTGCAGCGTCATCAACCACCGGATACGCCGGCTGCGCACTTCGACGTCGGCGGTGGCGAAGGTCGTGCCGATCGTGTACGCGAAGTAGGCGAAGTCGACGAGATTCGGATGCGGGGTGCCGGGGAACGTGAGCGGCGGCTCGGCGGCAGCGTGGTACAGCTGGTGGTACCACTGCGCGAAGCCCCAGTGCACGAGCCCCCACGACAGCAGCATCGCCCAGACCCCCACGGCGGCCACGGCCGCGCCGAGGTCTTCGTCGTCGCGGAACAGCAGCACCAGGAACACCGACACGATCCCGGTCAACCCGGCCGCGCAGGCCGAGGCGATCGCCACGGCGCGGATCACCGGGTTCACCTGCATCCGTCGCAGCGGCCGTGGCGCGCGCTCCTGCGGCACCCGGCTGGCGACCTGCAGCACCACCAGCACCGCGATCGCGTACAGCGTGCCCAGCACACACCATTCCAGCAGGAAGATGATCGTGTCGTTCTCGTCCTCCGAGAGCATGAACGCCAGCCCGAGCACCGCCAACAGCAGCTGCATCGCCGCCGATGTCACGACGCCGATGTCGATCAGTCGCGCCCGCCATGTGGTCATCGGCGCCAGCCTATCGGGAGGTGCGTCGCACCCACGTCATCGGGTCTTGTCGCGCGCCTTGCCTCCGGTCGGGCGTGACTCAGGACGCCGGGGCACCCCATCCGTGCGCCGGCTGCCGCACCGCGTCCGTGGTGCAGCCGACGCACCCGGCTGATACCCGCGCGGCGACGCTCACACCTCGAGGTTCCACCGGCACAACACCGGTGCATCGTGCTCGTACCCGAGCTCGCTGATTGTGCCGGTGGACAGGGCCAGCAGCGCACCGTCGCCGGGCGGCACGCCGATCCACCGTGCCGCCAGTATGCGCAGCAGATGCGCGTGGGCGAAGACCACGGCATCCCCGCCGGCCTCGTGCAGCCGGGCGATCACGGCATCGGCGCGTCGGCCGACGTCGGCGACGTCCTCGGCCGGCACCGGGTCGGGGGGCCGTGCCGTCCACACCCGCCAGGGGTGACCGACCCGCTCACTGATCTCGCGCGTGGTCAGGCCCTCGGCCGGGCCGTAGTCCCACTCCGCCAACTCGGGCAGCACCGTCGGTGCAGCGAATCCGGCCAGGGCGGCCGTCTCCCGTGCGCGACGCCGCGGGCTCGAGAACACATGCGCGAACGGATGTCCCACCAGCTCCGCGCCGATCCGCCGCGCCTGCTCCCGGCCGGCGTCGGTCAGCTCGACATCGGTCACCGACGTGTGCCGCGCCGCACGACTCCACTCGGTTTCACCGTGCCGCACCAGCACCACGCATCGACCCTGGGATGCCGGGCGGTACACCATGGGCCCGAGCCTACGCGCCGCCGCCACCGGCGCCGGGATCGGGATCGGGATGCCTCGGGTCCGGTCGATGACCGCACGCCGCGGGGTGCCGGGCCGCAGTCGAGCGGGGGGTGAGACTCACGCGTCGGGTTCGGCCAGCCGTGTCTCGTCCCAGTCGCGCGTCCAGCCCAGCGTGTCGAACAGCCCCGACAGCAGCACACCGGTGAACCCCCAGATCAGCCGACCGTCGAGCTCGAATGCCGGCATCCGAGGAATGCGCATGCCGCGCACCTGCTCGACACTGCGCCGATTGTCGGGGTCGAGCAGTGCCGCCACCGGCGCGAGGAACACCTCTTGGGTCTCGGCCGCATCCACCGCGTGCACCGGTGACGGATGCTGCCACCAGGCCGGGACCGGGGTCACGATGTGGTTGCTCACCGCCAACGGCAGCTCGGGCAGCGGCGTGAACAGTTCGATCCCGCTCGGGTCCACCCCGGTCTCTTCGACCGCCTCACGCACGGCCGCGGCGGCGGGTCCGGTGTCACCGGGCTCGAGTCCGCCCCCCGGAAAGCCGATCTGGCCGGGATGGTGGCGCAGCCCCGCCGATCGCCGCAGCAGCAGCACCGCGGAATCATCCGGGGCGACGGGCCCGGTGGTCGGTGACCCGTCCGCCGCGCCGAACAACATGAGCACCGCCGACCGCCGTGGTGTCGGCAGCACCCGCTCGGCGCGGGTGGGCGCGAGCCGGCGCCAATCCACGGCGGGGCCGGACAGCCGCGACAGGGCAGCCCTGGCATCCGTCGACGCACCGCTGTTCACCCGCCCGACGTTACCCGAGCCCGGGGACACCGGCGTGAGTCGACCGCCGGGTCGCCGCCGAACCGGCGTGTCTCATAAGTCGCGGGTTGCGGGCTCCGGATGCCGCACGTTGTGGGACACACCTGAGACCGTGTCTCAGTAGCTGTGACCACCGGTGTCCGGATGCCGCATGTTGTGGGACAACCCTGATGACCGTGTCTCAGTAGGTGTGACCACAAGTGCCCAGATGCCGCATGTTGTGGGACAACCCTGATGACCGTGTCTCAGAACTCGTGGGTTGCGGGATCCGCAAGCCGCAGGTTGTGGGACACACCTGAGACCGTGTCTCAGAAGGTGCGACCACCGGTGTCCGGATGCCGCAGGTTGTGGGACATGCCCCGTCGGCGGAGATCACACCTGACCCATCGTGCCCTCGAACAGGCCGATCACGTTGCCGTCGGTATCGACGAACACCGCCGGCCGGCCCGTGTACGCTCCCGCCCGCCGGCCCGTGGACGCTCCCGCCGGCCCGTGGACGCCTACGCCGGCGTCAGCACCCACAGCAGCAGCACGAACAGGAAGCCGACGACCGAGATCACGGTCTCCATCACCGACCAAGTCTTGATGGTCTGCCCGACGGTGAGGCCGAAGTACTCCTTCACGAGCCAGAACCCGGCGTCGTTCACGTGCGAGAAGAACAACGATCCGGCGCCCACCGCCAGCACCACCAGCGCCAGGTGCCACGGGCTGAGTCCCTGCGCCAGCGGCGCCACGATGCCCGCCGCGGTCACCGTCGCCACCGTCGCCGAGCCGGTCGCCAGCCGGATCAGCACGGCCACGATCCACCCCATCACCACCACCGACAGGCTGGCCGCGACGGCGATCTTCGCGATCGCATCACCGGTGCCACCGTCCACGAGCACCTGCTTGAACCCGCCGCCGGCACCCACGATGAACACCACTCCGACGATCGGCAGCAGGCTCTCGCCCACCTTCTTGCCGAGCGTCGGCACCGAGAACCCGACCGCGGTGCCGAACGTGACCATGGCCAGCAGCACCGCGATCAGCAGCGCTGTGATCGGGTCGCCGATGAAGTCCAGCACCTGCCGGGCCGCGTTGCCGTCGGGCAGCCACAGGTCGGCGGCGGCCTTCGCGAGCATGAGCACCACCGGCGAGAGCACCGTGATCAGCGTCCACCCGAAGCTGGGTTGACGGGTGGCTGTGGCATCCTGCGCCGTCGCAGCACCCGACCCGCCCGCAGAACCCGACCCGCCCGCAGCACCCGACCCGCCGCGGCCCGCACCGTCCCCGCCGCCGGTCACCTGGATCGCCGCGCCGCCGGCGCCCACCGGCACCCAGCGGGCGGCGAGCATGGCGAACAGCGGTCCGGCGATCACCACGGTAGGGATCGCGATCAGAAGGCCCAGCGCCAGCGTGTCGCCGACGTTCGCATGCAGTATGCCGATCGCCGCGAGCGGACCCGGGTGCGGGGGCACGAATCCGTGCAGCACCGACAGGCCGGCCAGCGCCGGAATGCCCAGCCGCATCGCCGTGCTGTTCGCGCGGCGCACTGCGAGCATCACCACCGGGATCAGCAGCACCAGTCCGATCTCGAAGAACATCGGGATGCCGATGATGCCGGCGATCAGCGCCATCTTCCACGGCAGCGTGGCCGGCCGCCCGCGCAGCAGGGTGTCGACCACCCGGTCGGCACCGCCCGAATCGGCCAGCAGCTTGCCGAGGATCGCGCCCAGCGCGATCAGCACGCCGACATAGCCGAGCACGCCGCCCACGCCGGTCTCGTACGAACCGGTGACCTTCTCGACCGGCACGCCGCTGGCCAGCCCGACGAACAGTGCCGCGATGGTCAGCGCCAGGAACGCGTGCATCTTCAGCCACACGATCAGCACGACCACCAGCGCGATGCCGATCGCGGCCATCACGATCACGAGGGTGTCATGGCCGGTCCACGGTTGATTCGCCGCGTCGTCCGCTGCCGCGGCGATCCCGCCCGCCCAGGTCTTCAGAAGGTCCATCCGACTCACCGTCCCGAACTCGACTCGCCCCCGTGTCTACCCCAGACCCGGTCGCAGTTCAACGGGTGGCACGGATGCCACGACCCGTGCTATCGGACCCCCCCGCGCGGCGCGCGTGTCAGAGTCGGCCCGCAAGTGGAGCGCCGTCACGCTCGATGATCAGACCCCCGCGACGCAGGTGTCAGAGCACGCCCAGGCACAGACATCGGACGCAGGCGTCAGAGCGCGCCCCCGTCACGGTCCTGCACGCCGGGTGAAAACCGCGGCGCGCGTTTCGAAGACCGCGGCCCGCGTGTCAGAGCACGCCGAGGCCGCGTAGCGCGTCCTGCGCATCGCGCAGCACGGCCTCCACGTCGCCGCGCACGCTGACCTCGACGCCCGGCTCGTCGTCGGCCAGCGGCTCGAGCGTCTCGAACTGCGAGTCCAGCAGTGAGGTCGGCATGAAGTGCCCGCTGCGATGTTCCAGTCGTCCGGCAATCACGTCGCGCCCGGCCACCAGGTGCAAGAACACGGCCCGCTGCTCCTCGGCGAGGATCGCCCGGCGGTACGCCCGTTTCAGCGCAGAGCAGGCGATCACCAGGCCGGTGGCCTCGGCATCCGCCAGCGCCCGCCCGATCTTCGCCAGCCACGGCCAGCGGTCCTCGTCGGTGAGCGGATGCCCGGCGTGCATCTTCTCGACGTTGGCCTTCGGATGCAGGTCGTCGCCGTCGACGAACGGCACGCCGAGTCGAGTGGCCAGCGACTCGCCGATCGTCGTCTTGCCCGACCCCGACACCCCCATCACCACGACCAGCGGCCTGCGGGGTGTGGATCCGGTCATGGCGTGCCTCGCAATCGCGTCGGGTACTCGACGATACCGACCTCGAGCAGGATTCGAGAAGCACGGTGGCTGTGACACGCGTGGCCGGGATCCGGCGAGCGGGCAGGAGGGCACGTCGTGGTGCACGGCGGCTGTGACGCGCGGCCGGGACGCCGCCGTTCGACCCGTGACGCACGGGTGCCACGGGCCGCACGTCGATCGCTCGATACGCTGAGACCGGTCCCGGTGGAAGGAGCCCGCAGTGAGCGTTGCCACGATCGTGCTCGATGCGGTGGTGATGGCTGCCGCGACGATCGCGGCGATGCTGCTGATCGGCGCGTTCGCCCGCCGCGTGCTCGGCGTGCGCGTCGGGGTCGTGCGCATCGTGATCGCGGGCCTGCTCGGCCTGGGCGCCGAGGTCGGGTTCGAGTCGCAGTTCGTCTGGGGCGCCGAGTACACTCCGGCGCTGATCCCGGTGCAGTTCGGCATCATCCTGTTCGTCGCGATCGCCTTTCTGGTGCTGGCCGAGGTGGCGGTGCCGCAGGGCACGCTGCCGCGGCCCGACCAGTGGCTGGCCGGCATCCGGCAAGGTCGTGAGCGCAGCCGTCGCTACGCCGAGCTGCTGCGCATCGCCGCCCGGCACCGGCTGCTGCCGTTCAAGATCACCACCGAGCCGACCAGTGCCGGCGCGGCCGAACGACGGCGGCAGGCGGCGGCGCTGAGGGCGGCACTCGAAGACGCCGGCGGCGCGTTCGTCAAGATCGGTCAGTTGCTGTCCACCCGCACCGACGTGCTGCCGCCCGAGTACACCGAGGCGTTCGGGCGCCTGCAGCAAGAGGTGCCCCCGGCACGGTGGGACGATGTGCGCCCGGTGCTCGAGCGGTCGCTGCGCCGTCCGCTCGAGCAGGTGTTCGCGCACATCGACCACGAGCCGCTGGCCGCGGCATCCATCGGTCAAGTGCATCTGGCGACGCTGACCGACGGTCGCGCGGTCGCGGTGAAGGTGCAGCGACCGGGCATCGTGCCGCTGGTCGAGCGCGACATCGACATCGCGCGCCGGCTCGCACGCCGGCTCACCCAGTCGGCCCGGTGGGCCCGCGGCTTCGGGCTCGACGAGCTGGCCGAGAGCCTGGCGACGAGCCTGCGCGACGAGCTGGACTACCGCGTCGAGGCGTCCAACATCGCCGCGATGGAGGCCGTGCAGGCCGCGCTTCCCGCGCACAAGCGGCTGCGCATTCCGCACTTCATCGCCGCGCTCAGCTCGCGCGACGTGCTCGCCATGGAGTACCTGTCGGGCACGACGCTGAGCGTGCCCGGGGCCGCCGACGCGCTGTCGCCGGCCACCCGCCGCGCGTTCGCGATGCGGCTGTTCCAGGGGCTGCTGTCGCAGATCATGGATGCCGGCGTGTTCCACGCCGACCTGCACCCCGGCAACGTGATGATCACCGACGAGGGCGAGCTGGCGCTGCTCGATTTCGGGTCGGTGGGCAGGCTCGATTCCGAGGTGCGGCGGCAGATCACCGACGTGCTGCTGGCGTTCTCGCGCGGGGATGCGCGCATGTTCGCCGACACCCTGCTGACGTTCGTGGAGCTGCCCGACGACCTCGACGAGTTCTTGCTGCGGCGCCAGATCGGCGACTTCATGGCCCGGTACCTGGCGGCGGGGGCGGCGCTGGATGCCTCGGCCTTCACCGAGGTGATCTCGATCCTCAGCGCGCACGGCCTGGCCGTCCCGCCAGAGCTGACCGCGGCGTTCCGGGCGATCGCCACAGCCGAGGGCAGCGCCCGCGTGCTCATGCCCGAGTTCGAGCTGGTGGCCGAGGCCAGCGCGTACGCGCAGGAGCGACTCGCGGACGCGCGTCGCCCGTCCGCGGTGGCGCATGCCGTGGCCGACGAGCTGCTCGGGATGCTTCCGGTCGCACGCCGACTGCCGCGGCGCATCGATCAGATCAGCGGTCAGCTCGCGTCGGGGCGGCTGAGTGTGAACATCCGGCTGTTCGCCGACCGGCGTGATCGGGCGCTGCTGCGCGATTTCATGAACCTCGCGGCGATCACGTTCCTGGCCGGGGTGTTCGGCGTCATGGCGGCGATGCTGCTGGCCAGCGGGGCGGGGCCGGCGATCACCTCGACGCTGAGCCTGTTCCAGGTGTTCGGCTACCTGCTCGCGCTGCTGTCGGGCGTGCTGACACTGCGGGTCGTGTTCGATGTGCTGCGGCGGCGGTGACCGGGCGGCGGTGACGGATGGCAGTGGCGGATGCCGGTGACGGTGACGAGCGCGGCGGCCGCGACGGATGCCGTGGTGAGAGGGGAACGATGATGACCACACCCGATCAGGGCACGCCCGACGGCGGGCTCATCCGACAGGTCGTGTTCCGACCGCTCACCGGGGACGACCTCGACGCCGCGCCGCCCTGGTTCGCGCAGATCGAGCTGCGGGCCGACCGGTGGCGGGATGCCGACACCCGGGCGGCGGTGGCCGTTCTCGACGGTGAGGTCGTCGCTGCGGGGGTGCTGTTCACCTCCCGCGCGCACGTCGACCGGTACTGGGTCGACATCGTGGTCGACCCGGCACGGCGCCGCCGCGGTCTTGGGCGGGCGATGCTCGCGCACCTGACCGCACTGCGCGGCCGCGGCATCCCGCTCATGACACGCGGGTACGTCGACGAGGAGCGCATCGCGTTCGCGTTCGCCGTGGGGGCGCGCACGATCCAGATCGTGCCGCCGTCGACGGTGTCGACCGCGGGTCGCGACGCGTTGCGTCCGCACCCCGCGGTGGTGCCGGCTGCGGCGCTGCCGTTCGCGCAGGTGCTGTCGGCGCACGCCGACATGTACGAGTGGATCCACCGATCGTGGAGCCCGGTCTCCCCGGGATTCGCCGAGGTGGTGAACGCCGGGCTCGACGACGAGCTCGACCGCCAGGCGTCTGCGGTCGCCGTGGTCGACGGCAGGCCGGTCGCGCTCGCGGCCGTGTACCGCGACGTCGACCCGCCGATCGTGTGCGCCGAGACGACGCGGCCCGACGTCGCGGACGGGGAGCGTCTGGTCGAGGGATGCCTGCGCCACGCACTCGATACGATGGCCGACCGCGGGGCAGCCAGGGTCGAGTTCGACGGGCACGTGTCGGACCCGCACCTCATGCCGAACTGGGCGAAGCTGGCGCCATCCGGACGATGGTTCCTGCTCGTCGAAGTGCCGGCTGAGTGCTGATCGGGCGCGGGGTCAGTCGTCGTCGAGCAGGGCGGCGGCGTACATCGGCCGGGCCGCGTCGGCGCTGGGCGGATGGAACAGGCCGGCCGTGGCATCCCGGAACAGTCGACTCAGCTCGTGGGTGTTGTCGAACCCGGCACCGCTGGCGCACATCAACGCCGTCTCACACGCGCGCCGGGCCGCCGTCGACGCGTTCAGCCGCGCCGACACCAGCCGCAGCGGCCACCCGGCGCCGTGGTCGACCAGTTCGTCGAACTCGCGCGTGTACAGGTCGAGCTGCGCCGGCACGGCCATGTAGTCCATCAGCGCGTCGGCCAGCCGGGCGCGGAACTCCGGCACCTCGGCGTAACGGGCATCCGCCTTCGCCGAGCGGCGCGTGGTCAGCGCGGCCGCCCCGAGTTCGAGCGCCCGTTCGGCGATGCCGGAGTACACCGACCCGATCAGCAGTTGGAACAGGCTCGTGATCGCGAACGTCAACAGGTCGGGCACCCGGCCCGGCGCGATCCGCCGGGCCACGCGATCGGGCCGCATGCGCACGTCGGTCAGGATCGTCGCGCGGCTCTGCGATGCGCGCATGCCCAGCACGTCCCACCGGTCCGAGACGGTGATGCCCGCGGCATCCCGCTCGATGAAGCCGTACACCAGCTGCGGTTCGCCGGTCGAGTCCAGTCCGTGCACGATCAGGCGCGTCCACACCGGCGACAGCGACGTGAAGATCTTCACACCGCTCAGCAGGTAGCCGCCGTCGTCCTGCGGCACCGCGACGGTGTTCGACCCCTGCAGCACCCAGTCGTTGCCGGGCTCGCTGACGCCGAACGCGAAGATCTCACCGGCGTTCACCTCGTCGAACACGTACTCCAGCGACCGGTCGCCGCGCGCGACCATCGCGGCGACCACGCCCGTGCACATGAGGTGCATGTTCACTGCCAGCGCGGTCGCCGGCGCGGCCGTGGCCAGCCGGCGCTGCAGCCGCGACACCTCGTTGAGGCTCAGGCCCGGCCCGCCGTGCGAGGGCGGCACGAACAGCCGCAGGTACCCGCGCTCGCGCAGCTCGGCGAGGTCGTCGTCGAAGAAGCGGTTCTCGCGGTCGTACACCGCCGCACGCTGGCGGAACCGTTCGAGCAGGTCATCGGGCAGGTACGTCTCGGCCAGCTGCGCATGCCGGGTTTCGCGGTCCATGGTCCTCCTTCAGGGGGTTGTCGGTCGGGTCTGGGTCGGGGTGTCTTGTCAGTCACGGTGAGTGTTCGCCCCTGGCGGCGCTTCGTCCGAGGCGAGGATCAGTCGGGGCGGGTGAGGACGATGGCGGCGTTGTGCCCGCCGAACCCGAACGATGTCGACAGCACGACGTCGACGTCGGCAGGCGTGGGCGCGGTGACGATATTCCAGTCGGGGAATTCGGGGTCGTCGAGGTTGACCGTCGGGGGCAGGATGCGGTGGGTGAGCGTCTGGACCGCGATGACCGCCTCGACCACGCCGGACGCACCGAGCAGATGTCCGGTGCTCGACTTGGTGGCGCTGATCGGGATGCCGCCGGCCCGGGCGCCGAACACGGCCTCGAACGCCGCGAGTTCGGCCGCATCACCGGCGGGCGTGCCGGTGCCGTGCGCATTGATGTGCTCGATGCCGGCAACCGGTCGACGCACACCCGGACGGAGGTGCGCGTCGGGTCCAGGGGCAGCGGGTGGGTCGGGTTCTGTGCCCAGACCGGCGTCGGTGACGGCGTCGCGCACGGCCTGCGCGGCGCCGCGGCCGCCTGGGTGTGGAGCCGTCGGATGGTACGCGTCGCTGGATGCGCCGAAGCCGGCGAGTTCGGCGAACGGCCGTACACCGCGCGCCCGTGCGGCATCCTGTGACTCGAGCAGGATCGCCGCGGCGCCCTGCGACATCACGAACCCGTTCCGGCTCCGGTCGAACGGCCGGCAGGCACCTGCCGGATCGCCTTCCCTGCCATATGCCAAGGCGCGCATATTGGCGTTCGACGCCAGGTTCACCGCGTTCAGGCAGTCCTCCATGCCCACCACGAGCACGGCATCGGCGTACCCGTGCCGGATGCGCCTCATCCCCTCGCCGAGTGCGACTGCCCCGCTCGCACAGGTGGCCGACACGCCCTGCGCGGGCCCGGTGATGCCGTATCGCTGACTGATCAGAGCGGCGGCGGCATCCGGTGCGCCGTGCACGGCGAGCGTGAGCGGCACCGCGCGCGGGCCCGTGGCGTCGAGGCGCCGGGTGGCCTGCTGCATCGCGTCCACCGGGCCCGAGCCGGTTGCGACGATGACGGCGACCCGGTGCGGCTCCCAGGGCAGGGATGCCTCGCCGGCGTCGCCGTCCGCGCCCTCGCCCGAGTGGTGTGCGGAGGCCGGCACCGTGGCGCCGGTCTGCGCGAGCGCCTGATCGGCGGCGGCGATCGCCCAGTGCAGCACCGGGCTGAGCCGACGCGCAAGCGGGCGTTCGAGATCGGTGTGGAAGCCGCGCACCTGTCCGCCGATCCGCACCGGGAGGGCGTCGAACTCGGGCCCGGCAAGCACCGTGATGGCGCTGCGGCCGCAGCTGACGGCATCCCACAGGCTCGCCACGTCGAGCCCGCTGGGGGTGACCGCCCCCATCCCCGTGACCACGGCCGCCGTCATCGCGCCACTACCGGTTCTCGATGCGGCACGGCCGCGCGCGCCACCGATTCTCGGCTCGGCACGGCCGCCCACGTCGCCGGTTCTCGGCTCGGAACGGCAGTGCATGCCACCGCCGCTTTCCGGCCACACCACGGACGTCACAGCGGCTCCGCCCGTCCCCGGGCCACGAGCTGCGCGGTCTCGCCGCGCCGGACCTTGCCGCCCACCGTGCGCGGCAGCGCGTCGAGGCGGTACCAGCGCCGCGGCACGAACTGCGGAGCCAACCGGTCCCGCGCCCACGCGCGCAGCTCGGCCCTCGGCCGGCCGGGCCCTTCGACCACGAGGGCGACGATGCTGCCCCGCGCGGCATCGGGCAGCGCGACCGCGCACACCGCGCCCAACCCCGGCAGGTCGGCGAAGGCGCGCTCGACCTCGGGCAGGGCGACCTTGTGCCCGCCGGTGATCGCGACGTCGCCGGCCCGCCCGATCAACTGCAGCCGCCCGTCGACGATCCGTCCCTGGTCGTGCACGGTGGCCCAGCCGTCCGCCGTGCGCAGCACCGCGTCGGTCGTCGCCGACACATACCCGTTCGAGCATGCGTCGGCACGGATCCACACCGACCCGGGTTCGCCGTCGGCCACCGGCCGTCCCGATGCGTCGCGGATCTGCGCCTGCACCTCGGGGTACACGTCGATGAGCGTGCCGTCGCCACCGCGGCTGTCGCCGATGAACCCGATCTCGGCCGCGCCGTAATAGCTGATCAGTCGTACCTGCGGCAGCACCTCCGCCAGGCCGTCGCGGATGGCCGCCGGCAGGTTCGCGCCGCCGGTGACCACCAGCTCAAGAGAGGCGAACCGGCCCGGATCGCGGCGTGCGGCCTCGGTCAACGCTTGCGCCACCGCCGGAACCGCCACCACGCGCGTGATCCGCTCGGAGTGTATGCGCCGCGCGGCATCCCCGACGTCGAAGGCGTCGGCGACGTGCACGCTGCCGCCTGTGGCCAGGCTCTCGATCACCGCGTACAGGGTCAGGCTGTACGACACCGGGCCCGGCGCCAGCGTGGCCACGCCGGGCAGGGGTTCGAGGTGCGCCGACGACACCGCGACGTTCGCCCGATACTGACCGCGGGTCTTCACGAACGCCTTCGGGTCGCTGGTGGTCCCCGACGAGAACAGCAGCAGGAACGCCTCGTCTGGGTCGCGCACCTCGGGCGCGGGTCCCGGCGCGGCGGCGTCGACCCTGCGCAGGAGATCGTCGAGCGGGATCAGCGTGCCGGTCCAGCCCGTGGCATCCAGCGCCTCGGCGAGGGCCGCGTCGCCGCCGATCACGACGCCGATGCCGGTGGCACGGATGACGCCGACCCGATGCGCGAGCGGCCACCTCGGGTCGATCGTCGCCGACACGGCCCGGTACCCGGCCAGGGCTGCCATGATCCGGGCGGTGTGGAACGCAGAATCGCAGCTGACCGCGGTGATCGGGATGCCGCCGGTCTCGCGGGCCGGCCGCGGCGGGTCGGGCTGGGCCCGGTGCAGGGCCCCGACCACCGCGGCGATCCGGCGGGAGTCGGCGACCAGCTGCGCATAGGTCACGCGCGTTCCGGCATCGGCGACGGCCGTCCGGTCGGGGTGCCGGGCGGCCACCTCGAGGATGCGCCCCGTGATCGGCACCCGTGACCTCCTGTGTGGCTGCGGTCAGTCTACTGCCGGGTTTTCGGACCGGGTCCAGGGCGGGGCGTGCGCAGGAGAATCCGGCGAGAGCAGGAGGTCCGCGCGCGGATTCTCCTGTTGCGGGCCGATTCTCCTGCTGCCGGCCGATCGCCGGCGGTTGCGGGCCGATCTGGTGCGCCGGGGTGTGCGCAGGAGAATCCGCCGGTTGGGGACCGATCTGAGTGCGCCGGGGTGTGCGCAGGAGAATCCGGTGAGAGCAGGAGTTCTGCGCGCCGATTCTCCTGCCGTGGACCGATTCTCCTGCTGCCGCGCGGCGCGACCCCCGGTGCGACCCGAGGCATCCATCACCTGGCCTGTCATCCGGTGCGTCGCGCGGCGGTCGGCCGCTTAGAGTCGGTGTCATGATGAGCACCGTGATCGCCCGCCGCGGCCAGGGTGGCTACGCGCAGTACCGCATCCCCGCTCTGGCCGTGACGACGGCCGGAACGGTGCTCGCCGCCTACGACGGCCGCCCCAACCTCGACGACCTGCCGAGCCCCATCGACCTGCTCATCCGCCGCAGCACCGACGGCGGGGCGAGCTGGGGTCCGCAGCAGGTGGTGCGCACCGGCACCGGACTGCAGGGATACGGTGACCCGTCGCTGCTGGTCGACCGCGCCACCGGCCGCATCCTCCTGTTCCACGCCGCCGGCACGCTCGCCGGGTTCTTCGAGGCCGTCGAGGGCAGCGAACCGGATGACGCGGTGCAGCACGTCGACGTATCGATCTCGGACGACGACGGACTGACGTGGACGCATCGGCGGCTCACCTCGCAGCTGAAACGGCCCGGCGTCACCGGGATCTTCGCCGCGTCGGGCACCGGGCTGTGCGTGCCCGCCGGCCCGTATGCCGGCCGTCTCGTGCAACCGATGGTGCTGCTCGAGCACGGTGAGATCACCGCGGCGGCCGCGTACAGCGACGACCACGGCGAGAGCTGGACCCTCGGTGCCGCGCTGGGCGGTCACACCAACGAGTCCGCCATCACCGCGACGGCCGACGGGATGCTGCTGCTGCACTCCCGTGCCCGTCCGCGCCGCCGTGCCGCCGTCTCGGCGGACGGCGGGGCGAGCTGGAGCACGCCCGAACCGGTCGAGGACCTGCCCGACCCGAGCGACAACGGGTCGCTCGTCACCCTCGCCGACGGCGCCCTGCTCGCCTCGAACAACCTCGACCCCGATCTGCGGCGGAACACCGGGCTCAGCCTGTCGCGCGACGGCGGGTCGAGCTGGCCGCACCGGCTCATCCTCTGCGCGGGCAGCAGTGAATACTCGTGCGCCGTCGAGCTGGACGACTCACGCATCGGCGTGTTGTACGAGCGCGAGGGCTACTCCGAGATCGTGTTCACCGTCACGACGCGGGCCGAGCTGGAGGCATCCGGGCCCCTCGACCGGCAGGCGGCCGGCCTGACACCGCCGGACGAGCCGTTGCTCGAGGTCATCCTGCGGTCGGTGACCCCCGGCCTGCCGGACGAGTGGGTGCACGTCGGCGAGCACCACGTCTACCCCGTCCAGACGCAGGGCGTCGCCGCGAGCGAGTGGAAAGAGGTCGGGCAGGCCTACGCGGCCGCCGGCGGCATGATCCTCGGCACCCGCGAGGCGCAGCTGCGCAACTACGGCCCGCCGCGGCCCGGGCTGCGCGCCGGCGACATCCTCGCCTTCCACGCCCGGGTGCGGCTGCCCGCCGGCGTCGCCGCGTCGGCGGTCGTGCTCGAGCATCCCGGCGGGCGCACCGACCCGGTCGAGATCGCCGCGGGCGGACGCGCCGTGTTCGGGGCGCCGTACCCGACGCTGGTCGTGACCGAGGCCGACGTGGATGCCGGTGTCGTCATCGCCCGGTTCGCCGTGCCCGCGCTCGGCCTGGCACGCGAGCTGCGCTACTCGACCGCCACGGGCGAGCCGCTGACCTGAGCCCGCACTCGCCGGGCGGGACGTCCGGCGTGTCTCAGAACCTGCGACCTCGAGGCCTCGCAACCCGCAACTTCTGGGACACGGGGCCGGCGCCGGACGCAGACGCACCTGGATATGCACCGGGGCACACGGACACCGGGCGCCGGATGGACACACGCGACCGGCCACCGCACGGATGCCACGTGCCCAGCGAGTTCCTCGACCGCTCTGCGCTCGCACCCAGGCAACGGGTTTACGCTGTAAACAACGAAGGAGGGCGGCATGCTGAACAGCACGATCATCGCCGACGCGGCCATCGCACTGGCCGACGCGGACGGCATCGACGCGGTGTCGATGCGGCGGGTCGGCACGGCGCTCGGCGTCTCTGCCATGGCCCCGTACCGGCACATCGCCGACCGTGAAGACCTGGTGCGCCGCATGGTCGCACGCGTCGCCGAGACCCTGCCGCCCCTGCCGGACGACCCCGCAGACTGGCGCGAGACGCTGCACCACCTGGCGATGCGCACGTGGCGCTCGTTCGAAGAGCATCCGTGGCTGCTCGGCGTGGCCGTGTCGCCGGGGCGGCTGATGGATGCCACATCCGCACGCGACACCGAACTCATCCTGTCGCGGCTCACCGCAGTGGGCCTTGACCCGCAGTGTGCCGGCGACGTGTTCGTGGGCACCGCCGCGCTCGTGATCGGGATGGCCCGGGTCATGCCCCCGGGCATGGCCGCGCCCGAGATCGACTACGCGGTCGACCGGGTGCGCGGTGAACCCGCCCCCGCCGCCGACGGGCTCACCGCCCGCTTCCGCGCCGAGCCGCTGGGCGGCACGCGCGGCCGGCGCATCGTCGAGTCGGCGGTGCAGATCTTCCTCGACGGCGTCGAGGCGTCCCTGACCACGTCCCGCACGGCGGGACACACCCGAAAGGAACAGCAATGACACTCACCGACAAGGGCGCCATCGTCACCGGCGGAGCCGGCGGCATCGGCCAGGGCATCGTGCGCCACTTCCTGAAGCAGGGCGCGAAGGTGCTCGTCGTCGACATCGTCGACCAGGCCGCCGGCGACGAGTTGGTCACCGGGTTCGAGCCGGCCGACAACGTGCGCTACCTGCAGTCCGACATCTCGGTCGCCGAGAACGCACCGGTGATCGTGGCCGCCGCGGTCGACGCGTTCGGCAAGCTCGACATCCTCGTCAACAACGCGCACGCCTCCAGGCAGGCGCCGATCACCGAGACCACCCAGGAGATGTGGGACCTCTCGCTCGGATCGGGCATGTACGCCACGTTCCACCTCATGCAGGCCGCGTACCCCGAGCTGAAGAAGACGAAGGGCGCGATCGTGAACTTCGCCTCCGGCGCGGGATTGGCCGGCCTTCCCAACCAGGTGACCTACGCGGCCGCCAAAGAGGCCATCCGGGCGATCACCCGGGTCGCCGCGCACGAGTGGGCGGCCGACGGCATCCGCGCCAACCTCGTCGCTCCGGTCGCACTCACCCCGGGCATCCAGCAGTGGGCCCAGGCCTTCCCGACCGAGTACGAGCAGGTCGTCAAGGGCGTTCCGCTCGGCCGTCTGGGTGACCCCGAGAACGACATCGCCCCCGCGGTGGCCTTCCTCGCCGGCGACGAGTCGCGGTACATCACAGGACAGACCCTGATGACCGACGGCGGCTCGATCATGCTGCACTGATCCCCCTCAGTGCAGGTCGTGGCATCCGCCACGGCAGGCGTCCCGCTCTCCCCCCGGTGGGGCGCCGACCGCGCCGCGTCTGTGTCGACGCGGCGCGGTCACATCCTCACGCCCAGGGCATCGTCCGCTCGCGGTCGAGCTGCCCGTCCCGGCCGATCGCGGCCAGCGTGTCGCCGCCACCGCGCACGCACAGCCAGCGCAGCGGTTCGGGGCTGTCGGGCGTGCACCGCCAGGTGCGCATGACGCCCGGCCCCACCCGCACCACGGTGCCGGGTCGTACGTCCACCACCTCGTCGTCCAGGCCCATCTGGCCGTGCCCGGCCAGGAACACGTACAGCTCTTCGAGCCGATCGTGCGAGTGCCAGAACGGCGCCTGCCCGCCCGGTTCGAGGGCGTTCGCCGACATCCCGACGTATTCGGTCGGGATCTCTTTGTCGACGAAGCGCTTGCCTCCGGCATCCGCCTGCGCCTGCGCCCAGCTGTCCAGTCCGCCCAGTTCGTACACGTCGTATCCGGTCATACCGTCAGCGTATCGACCGCAGCGGACCCCCGGCTTCGGATGGGGAGCGCCCTCAGCCCCGCGGCGGCGCCGTCGAGGCGCGCACGACCAGTTCCACCGGGTAGTCGCGGAACACCGGATCCACCTCGCCGCCCACCAGCAGCGCCACCGCGTCGTACGCCATCTCGTGCACCGGCTGCGACACGCTCGTCAGCGCCGGCCAGGTGAACGCCGCCTCGGGCGTGCCGTCGAACCCGACCACGGAGATGTCACCGGGAATGTCGATGCCCCGCGAATGCAGGGCCGCCAGCAGCCCGGTGGCCACCTGATCGGATGCCGCGAACACGGCGGTCACGTCATCCCGTGCATCGGCGACCCGCAGCCCTGCGTCGTACCCGCCCTGCAGGCTGTAGTCGCTGTGGAACACCGGACCGGCGGGCACGCCGGCGGCGTGCAGCGCCCGACGCCACCCCGCCTCGCGCGGGTCGAGCGGCGACTCGTTGCCGACGAACGCGATCTTGCGGTGGCCGAGCCCCAGCAGATGGTTCACCGCGAGGGCGGAGCCGGCCAGGTAGTCGGTGCCCAGCGTCGGGTGCCCGGGCCGCGCGCTGAACTGGTTCAGGTACACCAGCGGGATGCGGTTGCGCTCGATGATGCTCAACTCTTGCGGGGTGAGCACATCGGCGCTGACGATGCCCTCGAGCTGCTGGGTGGTCAGCCCCGCCAGCTCGTCGCCGTCGCCGGCGCGCCGTTCGTGCGCGTTGAGGGTCAGCACGGTCAGATCGTGCAGGTGCGCGGCGCTGTCGACGGCCGACATCATCTCGGCGAAGAACGGGTTGCGCTGATCGGGCACGATGAACCCGATCATGGTCGAACGCCCGCGGCTCAGGGCCTGCGCGGCCGCGTTCGGGCGGTAGCCGAGCGCCTCGACCGCGGCCAGCACCCGCGCCCGCGACTCCTGCGACACCGGGCGGTCAGAGCCCGACAGCACATAGCTGACCACGGCGGTGCTCAGCCCGGCCAGGCGCGCCACGTCGGCTCGGGTGACCGTCTTGCGCCGGGTCGTCATGCGCTTCTCCCCAGGACGGGACGGGTCATGACCCCGGTGCGGAACCGAAGTCGGGCACGTCCAGCCGTTCACCGTCTCGTCGGACGGACTCGTGGGCGATGATACCGGGCACGGTGAAGCGCGCGGCCTTCCACGCGTTGACCGGGGGGTGTGTTCCGGATGCCACGGCCGTGGCGAAGTCGTCGACGAGGAAGTGGTGGCTGCCTTCGTGGCCGTTGGGCAGCGTCGCCAGCGCCGGCGGGATGCGGGCGCGATCGTGCACCGGCGCATAGCCCGAGACGAACGCCGGCCGCAGCTCGGGGGCGATGTGCGCCAGCTGTGGATCGTCGACGTCGAGCGTCGCCGTGGTGCGCACCTGCGCCGACACGTCCTGCGCACCCTCGCGCGTGTACCAGAACGCGGCCGTGGCGACCTGCTCGAAGGATGCCTCGGTGCCGAAGTACCGGAACCGGGACTCGCGGATGTGCGAGGGGTAGCCGACCCGACGGAACTCGTTCGTGCGGAACGATCCGCCGGCGGCCACCTCGAACAGGGCGGTCGCGTTCGAGACGTCGTTGTCGAACATGCTCACCGCACGGTCGAACACCCCGTCGCCGCGGGTGTCGCGCACGCCGACGCCGACGGCCTTGGTGACGTGGGTGTCCCACGCGCCGAGCACGCCGCCGATCGAATGCGTCGGGTACAGCAGCGGCGGGTAGCTGGCGGTGCGCTTCCAGTCCTCGCCGCCACTGAACCGGTAGGCGTCGTAGAAGCCGAGGTCCATGTCGTGGATGTAGTCGCCCTCGGCGTAGAACAGGTCGCCGAACGCCCCCGCGGCGACCTTGTCGCGGGCCAGCACCGTCGCCGGGTTGTAGTAGCTGGTCTCGCCCATCATGTAGGTCAGGCCGGTCTCGGCCACCGCCTGCACGATCGCGCCGATCTCGTCGACGGTGATGCCCATCGGCACCGTGCAGTACACGTGCTTGCCGGCGCGCAGCGCCCGCAGCGCGAGCGGGCCGTGCGTCCAGCGCTGCGTGAAGATCGCCACCGCGTCGATGCGACAGTCATCGAGCATGTCGTCGAATGAGCGGATGGTGCCGTCCAGCCCGTGCACCGCCACCAACCGGTCGGCCCGGGCCGGTATCGTGTCGGTGACCCACACCCCCGATACGAGCGGATGACGCCGGAACAGGGGCGCGAAGGAGTCGGCGAACTGCCCGGCCCCGACGAGCCCGATCGTGAACGGCATCTGCGCTCCTTCCGGCGGTCCTCCGCGACCGTCACTCCAGCATCCCGCCCCCGGTCTACGCGCGTCAAGCGTCGTCGCTGATCGGTAAGATCACGATTCGGTCGCAGGACGGGTCGGGGCCTTGTGAGGAACATGTTACGCGGGTAGATTCCTGCTCACAGGCAGACACGAGCACGAGCTCACGATCACGAGGGAGTGGGACATGAGCGCACGCGGGCCGGTGACGGCGCTGGGCGCCGCGGCTGTGGTGGCCGTGGCCGGGCTGGCGTTGGCGGGATGCTCGTCGGGTACGACGCCCGGCGGCACGGCGAAGCTCGAGATGCAGACCGGGCTGGGGTCGGCCGATCCCACGCTGAAGGTGCTCACCGACATCACCAAGACGTGCACGCCGGACGGTGTCACCATCGACCTGGTGCCGATGACCAACACCTACGAGGCCGACATGAAGACGCGGATGGCCTCGGGGGACCTGCCCGACATCTGGTCGACGCACGGCTGGTCGCTGCTGCGCTACAGCCGGTTCCTCGAACCGCTGAACACGCAGCCGTGGGCCAAGAACGTGAATCCGGCGCTGAAGCCGGCCATGTTCGACAAGGACGGCAAGTTCTTCGCCTTGCCGCTGAACACCGACCTGGCCGGCATCCTGTACAACAAGCAGACCCTCCAACAGGCCGGGGTCGACCCCACGACGCTGACCACGTGGGATGCCTTCACCGATGCGCTGGCGACCCTGGGGAAGGCGGGGGTCACCCCGATCTCGTCGTCGTCGAAGGACTCGTGGATGGCCGGCAACATCGCCGACTTCATGGCCTCGGGCGCGTTCACCGACAGCGACCTGACCCAGTTCACCAAGGGCACCTTCGTCGCCGGCGGGTACACCACGATGCTCGACCGCATCTCGACGTGGGCGAAGGCGGGCGATTTCAACCCCGACTTCAGCTCGATCACCATGGACGAGATCGGCAAGTCCCTCGGCACGGGCAAGACCGGCTTCGTGTTCGTGCAGAATTCGCTTGTGAACACCGCACTGCAGCAGAACCCCGATGCGAAGATCGGGTTCATCCCGATCCCCGCCTTCGTCGGCGACCCGTACTTCGTCGGCGGTGAGGGCACCGCGTACGGCGTGTGGAACAAGAGCCCGCACAAGAAGCAGGCGCTCGAGTACATCGACTGCCTTGCCAAGCCCGACAACATCTCGAAGCTCGCGCAGGCGCTGGGCGCCATTCCGGGTCTGACCGACGCGACCAGCGACCTGGGGGTGCTGCAAGACAGCTATGACACCCTCGTCAAGCCGAACACCTACCCGCTCAAGCCCTACTTCGACCGGGTGTACCTGCCCAACGGCATGTGGGACACCATGGTCACGACCACCGGAGCGGTCATCTCGGGACAGTCCACGCCGAAGCAGGCGACGAGCCAGATGGGGCAGCAGTTCTCGTCGCTGTTCGGCCAGTGACCGCTGGGGGCGGTGACGTGTGGCGGGGCATCGGGGGGCGCCCCGCCACACATCCGGCGAGGGCGGGACGGTGACGGCGGTCCCGCCCCGCATGCTGCGCGCGGCGGGGGGCACGGGTGCGTCCCGTGGCGCGGGCGGCGGTCGCCGGCGTCGGGGGCGGGATGCCGCGGGCCCGGTGTTCGTCAGGCGTCGCGCGAACCTGCTCTACCTGCCGGCGGTGGCCGTGTTCGCGGTGTTCACCGTGTACCCGTTGGTCAACGGCATCCTCATCTCGTTCACGAAGTGGGACGGCTACAGTCCGACCCGCACCTTCGTCGGGGTCGACAACTACCTGCACATGCTGTCGGACCCGCTGGTGGGCTCGGCCCTGGCGAACACGTTCGTGTACGGATTCGGGTCGACGATCCTGCAGCAGGTGATCGGGCTCGCGTTGGCGCTCGCACTCGACCGGGCGATGCGCGGGCGCAACCTGGCGCGGGCGATCATCTACCTGCCGGTGCTGGTGTCGCCGGTGGTGATGGGCACGATGTACTACCTGCTGTTCTCGTACTCGTACGGCGGGCTGAACGACATCGTGGTGGGGCTGGGCGGCCAGCGGGTGGCCTGGCTGAGCTCGGCGCCGGCGGCGGTCACGATCATCGTGCTGGTGAACTCGCTGCAGTTCGTCGGCATCTCGATGGTGATCTACCTGGCGGGGCTGCAGTCCATCCCGGTCGCGTACTACGAGGCCGCGCGCCTCGACGGCGCCGGAGCGTGGCGGCAGTTCACCGGCATCACCGTGCCGCTGCTGCAGCCGGCCTTCGCGACAAGCGTGGTGCTGAACCTGATCGGCGGGCTCAAGCTGTTCGACGTCATCCGGGTGATGACCGGCGGCGGCCCGGGCTATGCCACCGACTCGATGTCGACCCTGATCTCGAAGTTCTACTTCGACAACCAGAACGCCGGGTACGCGTCGGCGGTGGGCGTGGTGCTGTTCTTGATCATCGCCGTGTTCACGCTCGCACTGAACGCGTACTTCAACCGCCGGCGGCTGGAGATCGCATGAGCCGGCCGGCACGTCACCTGGGAACCGTCGGCATCGTCGCCGGCCTCGTCGTCGCGTGCGCGCTGCAGCTGATTCCGTTCTACATCACCCTCACCACGGCGCTGAAACCCCGTACCGACCTGTCGTCGCAGTGGCTGTTCCCCACCCGGGGCGTGTACTGGCAGAACTTCCAGACCGCGATCGAGGACGGCGGCATCCTGCGCGCCATCGGCAACAGCGCGATCGTCACCGTGGCATCCACGGTGCTCATCTGCCTGCTCGGCGCGCTCGCCGCCTACCCGCTGGCGCGGCGGGCGACCCTGGGCAACCGCCTGGTGCTGGGCGGGATCATCGGGCTGATCATGATCCCGCCGCTGAGCATCCTGGTGCCGGTGTACACGCTGATGGCCGACCTGCACTGGGTCAACACCTACTGGGGCGCGACCGCGCTGATGGTGGCGGCGCAGCTGCCGCTGAGCATCTTCTTGTACGCGAACTTCATGCGCAACCTGCCGCTGTCGATCGAGGAGGCCGCCGTCGTCGACGGGGCCGGCGTGCTGCAGGTGCTGTTCCGGGTGGTGTTCCCGATGCTCAAGCCGGTGACGGCGACCGTCATCATCCTGACCAGCGTGTCGGTGTGGAACGAGTACGCGCTGAGCGTGTTCATCCTGCGCGACCCCGACGTGCGCACCACCGCCCCGGCGATCGGCACGTTCTTCGCCAGTCAGGGCAGCGACCCGAACGCCGCCGCGGCGGCGGCGCTACTCACCGTCATCCCGGTGCTGGTGGCCTATCTGGTGCTGCAGCGGTACTTCATCAAGGGCATGGTCGCCGGCTACGAGAAGTGAGGGCCACCCCGGGCCCGGGGCCCGGCTCGGGGCGGCTCAGCGCGCGGCTCGGGGCGCGGGGCGGCTCATAGACTCGAGGGCATGGCCGTCACCACCCGTCGCATGCAGGACCTGACCGTCGAAGACCACACCCTGACCGTGCCGCTGGTCTGGGGCGACGACGCCGATCCGCGCACCCTCGAGGTGTACGCGGCCGTGGTCGCGCGTTCCGGTGGCCAGGACCTGCCGTACCTGGTGTTCCTGCAGGGCGGGCCGGGCTTCGAGGCGCCGCGCCCGTACCACGCGCCGGCGGCGCCGTCGTGGCTCGACGCCGCCCTCGAGCACTACCGCGTCGTGCTGATCGACCAGCGCGGCACCGGCCGGTCCACGCCGATCGGCGACGCGGACCTGGCCCGTGGCACCGACGAGCTCGTCGAGTACATCACCCATCTGCGGGCCGACGCGATCGTGCGCGACTGCGAGGCGGTGCGCGAGCACCTGGGCGCATCCACGTGGAGCGTGCTCGGGCAGTCGTTCGGCGGGTTCACGACGCTGGCCTATCTGACGACGGATGCCGCATCCCTGCGCGAGGTGTTCTTCACCGGCGGCCTGTCGGCCGTCGGCCGCCATCCCGACGAGGTCTATGCACTGACGTACGACAAGCTGCGGGACGCCTCGACCCGCTACTACCGGCGGTTTCCGCACCACCGTGACACGGTGCGGCAGCTGGCCGACCTCGCCGCCGACGGCCGGATCATCCTGCCCGACGGTGAGGTCGTGTCGGTGTCACGGCTGCGGTCGCTGGGCATGCTGCTGGGCAGCAACGACGGCTGGCAGAAGCTGCACGCGCTGCTGGAGACCTCGCCGCACACGAACGCGTTCCGATACGACCTGGCCGACGCGCTGCCGTTCAGCCCGCGCAACCCGCTGTACTACGTGTTCCACGAGACCAGCTACGCCGACGGGTTCGCGACGCGCTGGTCGGCCGACCGGGTCGAACCCGACGACTTCCGCGACGACGTCACGCTGTTGACCGGTGAGCATGTGCGGCGGGAGTGGCTCGACACCGTGCCCGGATTCGGTCCGTGGCGCGACGTCGTGCTGGCGCTCGCCGAGCACGACTGGCCGAAGCTGTACGACGCCGACCGGATCGCGGCATCCGATGCCCACGGAGCGGCGGCCGTGTACGTGAACGATCTGTACGTGCCGGTGGAGTTCTCGCTTGAGACCGCGGCGCTCATGCCCGGCGTGACGCCGTGGGTGACCAGCGAGCACGAGCACTCCGGGCTGCGCGAGGGCGACGTGCTGCCGCACCTGTTCGACCTCGCGCGCGGCGCGCGGGTGCGCTGACCGGCGCAGCCGGGCTCAGCGCGCGGCCAGGGCCTGGCCCATCCGTTCCACGGCGCGGCGCAGGATCGGCCGCGGCGTGGCGAGGTTGAATCGCACGCAGCCGGCGCCGACGTCGCCGCACAGTGCCCCATCGGTCGCGGCGACCCGTGCCTGCTCGAGGAAGAACTGCGTCGGATGGTCGCCGAGTCCCAGTTCCCGGCAGTCGAGCCAGGCCAGGTAGGTGCCCTCCGGGGGCAGATACACGGCGCCGGGCAGGTGCTCGGCGACCAGGTCGGCGAACATGCGCCGGTTGCCGTCGAGGTAGCCGATGACGTCGGCCAGCCAGCCGCGCGCGTCGTCATAGGCGGCGACGTTCGCGACCAGGCCGGGGTTGCTCGCCCCGTGCTCGGCGCTCTGCGCGCGCCGGCTGGCCGACCACACCTCGGCATCGGATTCCGAGCTCAGGATCAGCTGTGCGCACTTGAGTCCGGGCAGGTTCCACGCCTTCGACGCCGACGTGGCCGTGATGGTGTGGGATGCCGCGGCGTCCGACACCGACGCATACGGCACGTGCGATGCCCCGGGGTAGACCAGCGGCGAGTGGATCTCGTCCGAGAACACGCGCGCGCCGTGGCGGGCGACGACCTCGGCCACGGCGAGCATCTCGTCGCGGGTGTAGACCTTGCCGATCGGGTTGTGCGGGTTGCAGAACACGAGCAGGCCGCCGCCGGCCGCGAACGCCCGGTCGATGCCGTCGAGGTCGAGGTGCCAGCCGGCGTCGTCGCGCAGCATCGGAACCTGGATCACCTCGCGGTCGTGCGCGGCCGGAATGGTCAGGAACGGCATGTAGGCGGGTGTGGGCAGCACGATCGCGCTGCCGGGCGCGGTGAACAGGTCGATCGTGGCCGACAGCCCCGACAGCACGTCCGCCAGCGGGCGCACCCGTTCTGTGGGCAGATCCCACCCGTACGCGTCACGCTGCCAGTCGGCGCAGGCCTGCGTCATCCGGCCGGTCAGCCCCGCCGGGGGATACCCGAACAGGCCGTCGTCGACCCAGGTGTGCAGGGCGTCGCGGATCTCGGGCGCGACGCCGAAGTCCATCTCGGCCACGAACGCGCCGGTCGCTTCGGGGTAGGCCGTCCACTTCAGGCCGCCGGCGCGGCGCAGGTCGTCTTCGGTGATGGCGTCGAACGCCGTTGCCAGGGAGGTCACCTCCCTATGATCGCCGGTCGGACCGTGTTCTGTCGCGTTGCCGTCGTCGCGCGTCACGGCTGCAGCAGCACCTTGATCGCGCGGCGCTCGTCCATGGCGCGATAGCCGGCGGCCACCTCCGACAGCGGCAGGGTCATGTCGAACACCTGGCCTGGGTCGATCTCGCGCCGCTGGATGCGACCGATCAGATCGGGCAGGTAGCGACGCACCGGCGCGGGGCCGCCGAACAGGTGCACCTCGCCGTGGAACAGCATGTCGCCGGGCAGCGACACCCCGTGCGAGACCCCCACGAAACCGACGTGTCCGCCCGGTCGGGTCGATCGGATCGCCTGCAGCATCGACTCCTGCGTGCCCACCGCCTCGATCGTCGAATGGGCGCCCAGCCCGCCGGTGAGCTCCTTGATCCGTTCCACGCCCTCGTCGCCGCGTTCGGTCACGATGTCGGTCGCCCCGAACCCGCCCGCCAGCCGTTGCCGGTCGGCGTGCCGGCTCATCGCGATGATCCGCTCGGCACCGCGCACCTTCGCCGCCAGCACGCCCAGCAGCCCCACGGCGCCGTCGCCGACCACGACCACGGTCTTGCCGGGGCCCGCCTCGGCCGCCTCGGCGGCGAACCACCCGGTGCCCAGCACGTCCGACGCCGCCAGCAGCGACGGCAGCAGCTCGGGCTCGGCGCCGCCGGGCACGACCACCAGCGTGCCGTCGGCCAACGGCACCCGCAGCCGCTCGGCCTGCGCGCCCAGTGCGCCCATCGGCACGGCGTGCACGCAGCGGGACGGGTATCCCTCCCGGCAGATCTCGCACGTGCCGTCCGACGCGAAGAACGAACCGACGACCAGATCGCCCGGTGCCACCGTGCGCACGTCCTGGCCGACCTCTTCGACGACCCCGACGTACTCGTGCCCGATCGGGCTCGGCCGCCGGATCGTGTTCGCCCCGCGGTACGGCCACAGGTCCGACCCGCACACGCACGTCGCGCTCGTGCGGATCACGGCATCCGTCGGCTGCTCGATGCGCGGATCGTCGCGTTGCTCGTAACGCACGTCCCCGGGTGCATGGATCACGGCACCGTACATGTCAGTCCTCCGTCCCCGCGGCATCCACCCGCCGCGTGCCGTCGTCGGTGATCTCGAGAATTCCGGATGCCTCATCCAGCGCTGCGACCGTCGCCTGCGCCGCCGCGTCGATGTGCACCGCCGGCCCGTCCGGCGCGGCATCGGGATGATAGGTACCCGGGCCGTAGAACTGGCCGTAGCGCAGCACCACCCCGCCGGCGGCCAGCACTGCGCGTTCGAGTTCGTCCACGGCATCCTGCGCCGCGCCCGGCGCCATCGGCCAAGCCACGCTCTGCGCGAGCAGCCGGGTCGCACCGGCTTCGGCCGCGGCGGCGACGAGGTTGTGCGTGCCCTCGACCCGGATGCGTGCATGCCGTTCACGGAATGCGTCGATCCGGGCGGGGTCGTCGGGCAGGTCGGTGAGCTCGTGCACCACCACGTCGGGGGCCAGCTGCACCACCGCGGCCGTGAGCGCGTCGGCGTCGAACGCATCGCACACCACCGGTGTGGCGCCGGCCGCACGCAGCCCCTCGGCGTGGGCGGGGGTGCGGGTCAGTCCCGCCACCTCATGCCCGGCGGCGATCAACAGAGGCACGAGGCGCCGACCGATCACTCCGGTCGCACCGGCGACGAACACGCGCATATGCCGAGGCTACGCCCGTGTCGGCGTCGGCGTCGCTCCGGCCATCGCGGCGACCGTGCCCGGCGCCACCGCGTCGATCAGCGCGAGCAGCGACTGGTTCACCCGGGCGACGAGCACGAGCACCGCCTGCAGCGCTCGCGGGGCATCGGGTGTCGCGGGCGGCACGACCGCGGCATGCAGCCGCACCGGCAGGCCGCCGCCGAGCACCGCCAGCGCCGCGTCGAAGTTCTCGAGCGTCGCCGTCTGGATCGCGGCCCAGTCCGCCCCCGAGCGCTGGTCGGCTGGCAGTGCCGCCAGCGCGCGCACCAACTGCCGGCCGTGGCCAATGAGGCCCCACAGCGCGGCCAGTTGCGCCTCGATGCCCGAGCTCTGCAGCGACCCGGGGTTGTGCCGCAGCGGCCGCGCCAGCCGTTCCAGCGCGGTCAGCCGCTGGGAGAGGTCGCGCTCCTGTGCCGCCAGATCGGGAGGCGAGGCCGCCGGTGCGGGGGTGCCGTCGGGGGTGTCGGCCTTGTCGGAGGTCGAGGGGACCGCCATGCTGGGGTGGTCGGCCGGTGTCACGGTGTCGGCGCGGTGAACCGGTGTGGCGGCCGTCGTACCGGGGTGGTCGACCGGTGCGGCAGTGTCGGCGCGGTGAGCCGATGCGGCGGTGTCGGCGCGGTGAGCCGATGCGGCGGTGTCGGGGCGGTGAACCGGTGCGGCGCCGGGGTCGGTCACCGGCGCCACGGTGTCGGCCGGGGGTTCGGCTGCCGCATCCGGCGTCGTGCCGGGCAGGCCGGCGAAGGATGCCGCGGCCACCTCCCGCGCGCGGGCCACGATGCCCGCCATGCCCTGCAGCACCCGCGCGCGGGTGCGGGTGGGCAGCACCAGCGTCGACACCAGCACCGCCACGATCGATCCGATCGCGGTCTCGACCACGCGCACCTGCACGGTCTCGGTGGTCAGTGTGCCCAGCAGGTCGTACAGCGTCGCCAGCAGCAGCGTCATCCAGAACGCCGTCCACGCCGGCGACGACGCCCGCAGATACGACATGAAGAACACGCTGACCACCATCAGCGGCAGCGCGACGGCCGGCTCGTGACCGGCGTAGATCGCCAGCCCGAACGCGAACGCCGACCCGACGATCGTCGCGCCGATGCGCTGCCACGCCTTCACCCGGGTCTCGCCGTCCGATCCGCTCAGCACCTGGAACGCCGGCATCGCCGCCCAGTACTGGTGGCTCGACGACACGAACCCGCCCAGCCACAGCGCCAGGCCCGTCGACAGCATCGCCTGCACGGCCTGCCGGTACCCGCCGAGTGCGCGGGGGGTGGATGCCACCGGCCCGCGCGACGCGGTGCCGGCCGAGCCGGTCTCGTGCCCGGCGGCGGCGTCACCCGGCATCGCGGACGCGGTGGGGGCATCCGCCGGAGTCTGCTCGTGCCCGTCGGCCGCGTGCCCGCCGACGTGCGCCGATGCGGCTGCGCGGCCCGTGGCATCCGCCGCCGCACCCGAACCCGCCACACCCGAACCGGTAACACCCGAACCTGCCACACCAGAACCCGCGGCACCCGAACCCGCGGCACCCAAACCCGCGGCACCGGAGGCCGCGGCGCCCGATGCGGTCGTGAGAGCCGGCGAACCCGCGGCCGCGTGGCGTGCCGCCAGGGCCGCCTCGTCGGCGGTCTGAGCGCGGTGCAGGCTGTCGGCGGCCGCGCGCAGCTCGGCGATGGCCACGAGGACGCGACGGGCCTCGCTCGACCAGCCCTGTGTCGCCGGCACCGCGTGTGCGGCGGGCGCGTCCCGTCCCGACAGCGTCCGCAGATGCTGCTGCACCTCGAGCAGCTCGGCGGCCAGCCGCGCCCGATGCTCGACCGTGATCGAGATGCTCGCCGCGGCCGGCACGAGGCCGGCGAGCGTCTCCATCGCCAACTGCAGGTCGACCACCCGCACCCGCAGCGTGAAGCCTCGCGCCGACGACAGGTCGGTGGCATCCGCGGTGTCGATGTCGGCGCTGAGCGCACCGATGACCCGTCCGATCGCCCCCAGCTCGGCGCGCAGCACCCGCACCAGGCGGCGGTCTTGGCGACCGGTCGAGACCAGGTCGATGAGTGTGTCGAGTGTGATCGCGACCCGCTCGTACAGCGACGAGATGCCCGCGGTGATGCGCCGCCCGGCCGACGGCCCCGGGATGAAGCCGGCCAGCCACGAGCAGACCACACCGACGCCGATCGCCAACAGCGCCCCCGGCGGGTGCGGCGCGCCGAGCCCCAGCAGCAGGGTGAAGTAGTACGACACGAACGCCAGCTGACCCAGCCCGCCGACCCAGGCTCCGAACCGGCGCACCCACACCGCGAGCCCTGCCGCCACCGCGAGCAGCAGCAGCGACGAGATCGGGTCGCGGGGCAGCAGGATGCCGCAGAGCACGCCGATGGCGGCCGGCACCGCGGCGATCAGCCCGCGCCAGCGCGGACCACCGCCCACGCCGTGCGTCACCGGTGCCGAGAACAGTGCCACCACGGCGGCGAACGAGGCGACGTGCGCGGGGTTCGCGCCGATCAGCGGCGCCAGCCCCAGCGCGGCGCCGATCGCGACGGCCACCGCCGCGAGCGTGGTGAGCGCGCCGGCCAGGCGCTGCCCGCCCGGGTCGAGGAACAGGCTGCGCCGGCGCAGCCACCCGGCCAGGCGGCGGACGGGTCCGCGCAGCGCGGTGCGCATGGTCGGGGTGGGCGTGGCGAGCGCGGTGGCGGCGTCGTCGCGGGCGATCGGCTGGTAGTCGAGGTCACGGCTGACCGCGACCAGGAACGCCTGTGCGCGGTACGCGAACGGCAGCCAGGCGCGGTACCGGTCGTAGGCCGCCGCCTCGCCGTCGGGCTCGGCGTGAAGCAGTTCGCCCATGCGGTGCTGCACGGTGAGAAACCGCACCACCCACGGGTCGGTGCCGACCGTCGGCACGGCAGTCGGCCCGGGTGCGGCGAACCGCGCCGCCGCGGCGGCGAACGCATCGGCGTCGACCGGATCGGGGACGGCCGGGCTCGCCCACCCCAGCTCGCCCTGCAGGTGGTCGCGGAACGCGTCGAACGCCTGCACCAGGCGCACCAGTGCCGGTTCGCGGGTGACGTCGGCGCTGCCCGGCACGCACCAGCGCAGCGCCCCGATCGTACCGGCGGTCATCGACACCGCGTACGGCAGCGAGAACTGGTCGCGTCCGCTCTGGAAGTAGTACGCCGACCGGTTCTGGGCCAGCCCGTCGTCGTAGGCGTTCAACGCGTCGAGGATCGCGCCCAGGTGTGCGTCGAGCCCGCGCGCGGCGCCGTCGGGAAAGTAGGGCAGCAGCGTGTCGACCGGGTCGCCCACCCCGTGCCCGGGGGTGAAGAAGTTCGCCACGAGCGCGCGCAGCGACCCGATCACGCCGAACACGTTCCACAGGAACGTGATGATGATCGACATCAGTGCGATCGAGGTGAGTGCCTGGAACACCATGACCAGCCGCACCGGCACCGAACCGGGGCTGACCCCGTCGACGCCGACGGTGGCGAACTGACCGACGCTGATGTAGAACGCGCCCCAGAAATCGTGCGGCACGGTCGTGCCGCGCGCGAAGGCGCCGGGGGTGTCGAGCAGCCCCAGGTATACGAAGGTGAAGCCGACCACGATGCCGGCCACCCACCAGGCGATCGAGACCAGCAACAGGATGCCGGTGACCTGGCGCAGCACGACGGGTCGCCATCGCCGCCCCACCCGGCGGGTGAACGCGCGCAGTCCGATCCACACGCCGCGGATCAGCCCGTGCGCGGCCAGCCCCGCCTCGTCGTAGTTGAGGACCGTCAGGAACATGTCCACAAGCGTGAACAGCAGGAGGGCGACCCCCAGCGTGATCCAGACGAGATCCATGGCGCCACACTATCCAGCGACACGCCCGCACCCACCGGGCGCGCGCCGCCGGCGGCACAGATCCGACGCGGCATCCCACACCCCTGCTTTGCGCGGCACCCGCTTCAGGGGCAGAGTAGCCACATGCCCCTGCCCGAGCCACATCTGGACACCATCGCCGTGCACGCCGGTCGTGCAGACCTCGCCGACCTGGGCGTGCACGCCCTGCCGATCGACCTGTCCACCACCAACCCGCTGCCCGACGTCGACTCCGGCGGTGACTCGTACGAGTCGATGGCCACCGGCGGCCATCCGCTGCCCGCCGGCGGCATGGTGTACGCACGGCTGTGGAACCCGACGGTCGCACGGTTCGAGTCCGCGCTCGCCGAGCTCGAGCACGCCGAGGCGGCGGTGGCGTTCGCCAGCGGCATGGCGGCGACCACCGCGGCGATCCTCGCGCACACCGGAACCACCGGCAAACGGCACATCGTCGCCGTGCGGCCGCTGTACGGCGGCACCGACCACCTGCTCGACATGGGTCTGCTGGGCACCGAGACCACCTACTGCGACGAAGCCGGGGTGGCCGATGCCGTGCGGGACGACACCGCCCTGGTCATCATCGAGACGCCCGCCAACCCCACCCTCGACCTCGTCGACATCGCCGGCATCGTCGCCGCGGCCGGCGACGTGCCGGTGCTGGTCGACAACACGTTCGCGACCCCGGTGCTGCAGAACCCGATCGCACACGGTGCGCGCATGTCGCTGCACAGCGCGACCAAGTACATCGGCGGTCACGGCGACGTCATCGCCGGCGTGATCGCCTGCGACGAGCAGACCGCGGTCGCGCTGCGGTCGGTGCGCGCGATCACGGGTGCGCTGCTGCATCCGCTCGCCGCGTACCTGCTGCACCGCGGGCTGCAGACCCTGCCGCTGCGGATGCGCGCCCAGCAAGCGTCGGCGGCGCGCATCGCCGCGTGGCTGGCCGAACACCCTGCGGTGCAGCGGGTGTACTACCCCGGCATCGACGGCGACGAACGCGGCATCGTGGCGCGACAGATGCGCGGCCCCGGGGCGATGCTCGCGGTGTCGCTGCACGGCGGCTACCCCGCCGCCGAGGCGTTGACCTCACGGGTGCGACTGTTCACGCATGCGGTGTCGCTGGGCGGTGTCGATTCGCTCGTGCAGCTGCCCGCCGCGCTCACCCACCGGCCCGTGCCGCCCGAGGCGCGGCCGGGGGCGGATGTGGTGCGCATCTCGGTCGGTCTCGAAGACGTCGACGACCTCATCGCCGATCTCGACCAGGCCCTGAGCTGAGGCCCCGGCGCCCGGGCCGGGCGGCACGACCTAGACTGGAGGCATCCGTCTCGCAGTGTGCGAGCCTGTCTGTCGAGGATTCCGCCGTGTCGACCGCCCCTGTCGCGCGCCCGTTCGAGGCGCGTCATCTGCAGCTTGCGCGCGCCGTCGTCGCCGCGATCGCCGCGGCGATGATCACGTTCAGCTCGGACCACTCCGCCGCGCTCGGCCTCGCCGTCTTCAGCGGTTTCGCCATCACCACCGCGCTGTTCCTGTTCGTCGCCGCATGGTTGGCGTTCCCGGCCGGGGCGCGCTGGCCGGTGCTGCTGCTCGGGGCCATCGACGTGGTCGCGGGCATGGTCGCCGGCGTCGGTCCGCTGCGCACCGATGGCATGTTCTTCGGTCTCGTGATCGCGTGGGCCGTGGCATCCGGCATCGCCGAACTCGCGATCGGGCTGCACGCCCGCCGCCGCGCGGTCACCGCGCAGGACCGCTCCGACGCCCGCGACGCGCTGAGCGCCGGTGTGCTCGGCCTGGTGCTCGCCGTGGCGCTGCTGCTGGTGCCCGCCGGGTTCGCGTGGACGTACACGATCGCCGAGGCCCACCGCACCTTCACCCTGACCGGGATCACCATCGGCGTCGGCATCTTCGGCGGGTACGCCGCCATCGTCGCCGTCTACCTCGGCATCGCCGGATTCTCGCCGCGCAAGGCCGAGGCATCCGCACCCGCCGCAAACCCCGCGGTCGCAGCCGACGCTGCCGCATCCGATGAGAAAGCCGGAGGTGCCGCATGACCGAGAAGCGCCCCACCACTCGCCGCGACCTGATGAAGCCCGCCCAGCTGCTGGGCCTCGCCCTGATCGCCGCGCTGTTCGCTGGGGTGGTGACGCTCGTGTCGATGGGGTTCTTCCAGAACCGCTTTCCCGGCGAGAGCGTGCACGCGCTCGTGGTCGGCCTGATCGTCGCCGGCATCACCTTCATCGTCACGATCGTGGTGATCTCGCTGCTGCTGCTCATGGTGCAGCCCGAACAGATCACGCACCCCGTCGACAAGCCCGTGCTCATCGCGCGCGATCAGGCCGTCGCCGCCGAGAAGGCGAAGCGGGCGGATGCCGCCGGCCCCGCCGGCGCGGGTTCCACCGCCGCCGGCACCGTCGGTCAGACCGGCAGCACGGCCCCGGCCGGCGGTACGGATGCCGCGGGCCGCACGCCCGCGCCCGGTGCCGACGACGACCCTCAGGTCTGAGGCATCCGACGGTCGCATGCCCGCGCCCGGCGCGCCCGGTGCCGACGACGACCCTCGGGCCTGAGGCATCCGGCGATCGCACCGGCGGGCCGCACCCACCTCGCCCCCGCGCGCCTCAGCTCGCGCGCATCGCGGCGAGCAGCTCGATCGCCCGCTCGCGCATCTCGACCTTGCGCACCTTCCCGGTCACCGTCATCGGGAACGCGTCGACCACGTGCACGTACCGCGGGATCTTGAAGTGGGTGAGCCGCCCGGTCGCGAACGCGCGCACGTCGTCGGCGCCCAGCGGCTCGGCACCGGGACGCATCACCACCCACGCCATGATCTCTTCGCCGTAGACCTCGTCGGGAACGCCGATCACCTGCACGTCCGAGATGTCGGGGTGCCGGTACAGGAACTCCTCGATCTCGCGCGGGTAGATGTTCTCACCGCCGCGGATGATCATGTCTTTGATGCGGCCGACGATGTTCAGCCGGCCGTCCTGGTCCATCGTGGCGATGTCGCCGGTGTGCATCCACCGGGCCTCATCGATCGCCTCGGCGGTCTTGTCGGGTTCGTCCCAGTAGCCGAGCATCACCGAGTACCCGCGGGTGCACAGCTCGCCGGGCACCCCGCGGGGCACGACCAGGCCGTTCTCGTCGACGATCTTGACCTCCAGGTGCGGCATCACGGTGCCGATCGTCTGCGTGCGCGCGGCCACGTCGTCGTCGCGTGAGGTCATCGTCGACACCGGCGAGGTCTCGGTCATGCCGTAGCAGATGGCCACTTCGGGCATGTGCATCTCGGTCATCACCCGCTCCATCACCTCCACCGGGCAGGGCGAACCGGCCATGATCCCGGTGCGCAGCGACGAGCAGTCGAACTCGGCGAACCGCGGGTGGCCGAGTTCGGCGATGAACATCGTGGGCACCCCGTACAGCGCGGTGCAGGCCTCGTCCTGGACCGACTGCAGCGTCGCCTCGGCGTCGAACACCGGCGCCGGCAGCACGACGCACGCGCCGTGCGAGTGCGCGCCGAGCACCCCCATCACCATGCCGAAGCAGTGGTACAGCGGCACCGGCACGCACACCCGGTCGGCCTCGGTGTAGCCGACGCCCTCACCCACGAAGAAGCCGTTGTTGAGGATGTTGTGGTGCGACAGCGTCGCGCCCTTCGGGAACCCGGTCGTGCCCGACGTGTACTGGATGTTGATGGGCTGGTCGAACGTCAGCGCGGCTGCGGCATCCGTCAACGCCGCCCGGTCGGTGGCGGCGCCGCGGGCCATGAGGTCGTCCCAGTCGGGCGTGCCGATGAACACGGTGTTCGAGGCGCCGAGCTCGGCGAGCATGCCGGCGTAGTCGGTGGTGCGGAACCGGGTCGCGCTGACCACCAGCCGCATGCCCGACTGCCGCAGCACGTAGTCGAGTTCGTGCGTGCGGTAGGCGGGGTTGACGTTCACGAGGATCGCGCCGATCTTCGCCGTCGCGTACTGGGTGAAGATCCACTCGGCGCAGTTGGGCGACCAGATGCCGACCCGGTCGCCCTGCCGCACGCCGAGTTCGAGCAGGCCGAGGGCCAGGGTGTCGGCCTGTTCTTTGAGCTGGGCGAAGGTCCAGCGACGGTTCGTGGATGCCTCGACCAGCGCCTCGCGGTCGCCGAAAGCGGCGGCGGCGTCGTCGAGCATCTGCCCGATGGTCTGGCCGAGCAGGGGAGCCGTGGCGGCCCCGGACACGTAGGAGGTCTGTGCTTCGTTGCGCATGTCGCTCATCCTGGGGCAGGCCACCGCGGGTCACCACCCCCGTTCGGGGGTGGACTTCGGCGCGCCCAGGTGGCACAGTGAACCAGGCCGGAGGGAGTCGTCGTGGAATCCTCACTGACGCGGGCGCTCGCCGCGATGCGGCAGGCGACGCGGCTTCCGGTCGCGTTCGGCGGCGCGGTGACCGCGCCCGGCAGCTTCACGATCGCACAGACCTCGGGTGCCGACACCACAGCGCTGCGCGGGCTGGTCATCCGGTCCGGGCACGGGCTGGGCGGGCGGGTGCTCGCCGAAGCCCGCATCGCGACGGTCACCGACTACCTGTCGGACGCGCGCATCACCCACCAGTACGACCCGGCGGTCTCGGCCGAGGGGCTGCGGTCGATCGTCGGCGTGCCGGTCGTGGCCGACGGGCGGGTGCGGGCCGTGCTGTACGGGGCGTCGCGCACCTCGACCGGGTTCGGCCAGGCCGTCGTCGACGCGATGCGCGAGACCGCGCGGCACGTGGCGTTCGAGGTCGCGGTCGCTGAGGCGACCGAAAGACGGATGCGGTCGCTGGAGACCACGGCACTGCTGCGCGCCGTCGACCAGGCGCCGACGGCGCCGGAGTGGGAGGAGGTGCGCCTGGCGCACGCCGAGCTGCGGGCGCTGGCCCGCGGCATCCAGGACGACGCGCTGCGCGACCGGCTCGACGCCATCGTCGCGCGCCTGGCCGGAGGCGGAGTGCCTGGCGCGGTGAGGCTGTCGGGGCGCGAGACCGACGTGCTGGCGCTGGTGGCGATCGGCTGCACGAACATCGAGATCGCCGAGCGGCTGGGGCTGGAGCGCGAGACGGTGAAGGGGTATCTGCGTGGCGCCATGCGCAAGCTCGGCGCGCACCGGCGCACCGAGGCCGTCGCGCAGGCCCGCCGGTTCGGGCTGCTGCCGTAGGGGCGCAGGCTCGGCCAGCCGCGGCTGCGGCTTCCCGGGGCGAGGTGCGGCCGTGGCATCCGGATTCGAGCCCGCACGCGCCCCCGGCATACGATGCGAGGGTGTCTGCGTACTTCGAACGACTGGATCAGACGCGCTTTCGCGCCAACGACGGAGTGGGTGGGGCATGGGACCCCGACGAGCAGCACATCGCGCCGGCCCTTGGCCTGATCGCGCACGAGGTTGAGCGCGAGCATCACGCGCGGCGTAAGGCGCCGCTGCAGCTGGCCCGCATCTCGTACGACATCCTCGGCGTGATGCCGATCGACGAGGTCGAGGTGACGGTGCGGATGCTGCGGCCCGGGCGCACGATCGAGCTGGTCGAGGCGCAGCTCAGCCATGACGGCCGGCCGGCGGTGTCGGCGCGGGCGTGGTGGATGCAGCAGGCCGACACGGCGGCGCTGGCCGGATCGGGGTTCGCGCCGATGCCGCCGCGCGCCGAGCTCGCGCCGTGGAGCGGGGCCGAGGTGTGGCCGGGCGAGTTCGTCACCACGGTCGAGGCGCGCCGGCGTCAGGCGGAACCGGGCCGTGCGTGGACGTGGCTACGGCCGCGTGTGGCGCTGCTGGGCGACGAACCGGTCAGCGCGACCGCACGGCTGCTGGGCATGATCGACTTCGTCAACGGGGTGACGGTGCGGGTGGGGCCCGAGGCCGCGGTCTTTCCGAACATCGACCTGACCGCGCACCTGTTCCGCGTGCCGGGCGATGACTGGATCGGCTGCGACACCACCGTGAGCTTCGGGCCCACCGGCATGGGCCTGACCCACACGATCCTGCACGACGAGCGCGGCCCGCTCGGCGCGGTCGAGCAGTCGCTGACCGTCCGCCCGCGATAGCGGGGGGTCTGCACGACCCGCCGCAGGGCGGAGGGCACGGGCCGCGGCAGGGCGTACGGCAGGAGTCCCGGCGGGGCCTCTGTACGGGCCGCGACGGGTGCTACGGCACGAGCCGCGGCAGGCCTACGGCGAGCCCGGCAGGGCGGACGGCACGAGCCCGCGACGGGTGCTACGGCACGAGCGTCGCGGCCAGCCCGGTGTAGGTGGCGGGGGTCAGCGCGAGCAGGCGCTGCTTCGCGGCATCCGAGATGTCGAGCCCTTCGACGAACGCGGCCAGTCCCGCGGCCCCCACGCGGTGGCCGCGGGTGAGGTCCTTCAGCAGCGCGTACGGGTCGCTGATCTGCGAGTCGCCGGCGGCGATCTCGGCGCGCACCACGGTCTGGATCGCCTCGGCGAGCACCTCCCAGTTCGCGTCGAGGTCGGCCGCCAGCGCCTCGCGCGACAGCGCGATGGAGTCCAGGCCCTTCAGCAGGTTCTCGAGCGCGAGCAGCGAGTGCCCGAACGCGACGCCGATGTTGCGCTGCGTGGTCGAGTCGGTGAGGTCGCGCTGCATGCGCGAGGTCACCAGCGTCTGCGCGAGCGTCGCGAACAGCCCGCCGGCGATCTCGAGGTTCGCCTCGGCGTTCTCGAACCGGATCGGGTTGATCTTGTGCGGCATCGTCGACGACCCGGTGGCGCCCGCGACCGGGATCTGCGTGAAGTATCCGAGTGAGATGTAGGTCCAGGCATCCGTCGCCAGATTGTGCAGGATGCCGCCGGCATGACGCGCGCGATCGTAGAGCTCGACCTGCCAGTCGTGCGACTCGATCTGCGTGGTCAGCGGGTTGAAGCCGATGCCCAGGCCCTCGATGAACTGCCGGCACAGCGCCGGCCAGTCGACCTCGGGATCGGCCGCGACGTGCGCCGACCAGGTTCCGGTCGCGCCCGAGAACTTCGCAAGGAACTCGGATGCCGCGACCTGATCGGCCACCCGGCGCAGCCGGGCCGCGAACACCGCCAGTTCCTTGCCCATCGTGGTGGGCGTCGCCGGTTGCCCGTGGGTGCGGGCGAGCATGGGCGCGTCGGCGTGCTGCCGGGCAAGCGTGTCGATCTTCGCGATCACCTCGTGCAGCTTCGGCAGCCACACCTCGGTGACGGCCCGCTTGACGGTCAGCGCGTACGACGCGGAGTTCACGTCCTCACTGGTGCACGCGAAGTGGGTGAGCTCGGCGATACGGCCGAGGCCCAGGGTGTCGAGTCGGTCGCGCACCAGGTATTCGACGGCCTTCACATCGTGGTGGGTGACGGCTTCTTTGGCGGCGAGCCAGTCGATCTCGGCCTGCCCGAACTCGCGGTACAGGTCGCGCAGGCGGTTCTTGTCGGCGTCCGACAACGGCTGCGTGCCGAACAGGCCGCGATCGGTGAGGGCGATGAGCCACTCCACCTCGACCTCGACGCGGGCGCGGTTCAGTCCGGCCTCGGACAGGTACTCGCCGAGCGGTGCGACCGCGTCCCGGTATCGACCGTCGAGGGGGCTCAGAGGCTGCGGGGCAAGAGTGGTCACGGGGCTCCCTTTCGCGGGGATCCGCGGCGGATGCCACCGGTGCGGCGGCGCGGATCGCGGGTCAGGCGGACCGGAGACCGGGCCGCGCGGATCGCGGGTCAGGCCGCGCGGATCGCGGGTTCGAGCTGCCGGAAAAGCGCCCGGCACGCGCTCTCGATCATACCGAGCACGTCGTCGAACATCGCGGGCTCGGCATAGTAGGGGTCGGGCACGTCGAGCCCGCCGCCGGCGCGCTGGTCGAACGACAGCAGCAGGGCGATCTTCGACTCGTCCTCCTCGCTGCGCGCCCACTCGTGCAGTACCCGCTCGTGGCCGGTGTCGAGGGCGACGACAAGGTCGTTCTCGTCGAAGTCGCGGTAGCCGAACTGGCGGGCACGGTGCGTGGACCCGTCGTAGCCGTGCCGCTCGAGCGCGGCGAGCGTGCGCCGGTCGGCGCGTTCGCCGACATGCCAGTCGCCGGTGCCGGCGCTCGTCGAAACCACCCGGTCGCCCAGGCCCACCGATTCGGCGAACCAGCGGAACGTGACCTCGGCCATCGGTGAGCGGCAGATGTTGCCGGTGCACACGAACACGACCCGGAAGGGCGGGGGTGCATCGGCCATGGCTCTATTCTGCGGGCTGCGCGCCGGCGCGCAACAGCCGGTGCGCAACGGCGGGCGCGCAGCGGCGGGTGTCGCTCTGCCGGGGTGACCCCATCCTCACCGGTCGTCGTCGCGCACGGTCGGAAAGGTCGCGACCGTGACGACTATGTGCGGCGACGACTCCAGGCGAGAGCAGAAGCGCGGCGCACATGCGGCGCACTCGATGCTCTGCCGGACAGCTGCATCGCCGCCTCCCCAGGTGGCGCCGGGCGCGGGTTGTCCACGGATCGACCGGTTCGAGGCATCCTGCCCCCGCCGACGTGCCAGCGTGGAGTCATGTTCGCCGTGACCGACACGCTGCAGGCGCTGGATGCCGTCGCCTGGGCGCTCGGCGGCTGTGTGCGTGAGATCGACCAGGTGAGGGCGGATGCTGCCGGGATCGCCGCCGACACGCAATGGCGGGCGCGTGCGGTGGCCCGTTACCACGCACAATCCGAGGCGCTCGCCGACCGGCTGGCTCGCCTGGCCGACGACGTGGCGGACCAGCAGGAACGGGTGCGGGCACTGCGGGCGGCTGCGGCGGCCGCGGGGGTGACGTGAGGGGGCCGATGACGGAGGTGAAGGCGGGGGTGACGTGAGGGGGCGGCGTGGCGTGTGGGGGCGGGACACGTGACGGCCGCCGGGGGCGGATGACGGAGGTGAGGGTGACCCGGGGGCGGGGGCGACCTGTGGGGGCGCGACACGTGACGGCCGCCGGGGGCGGCATGACGGCGACCGACGACGGAGGTGAGGGCGACGGGCAGCGACGATGACATCGACATCCGCTCCGGCGGGGTGGTGGCGGTCGACACCGGCTCACTGCGGGACGCGGCCGCCCGGTTCGCGGTGCTCGACGACCGGCTGTGCGCCGTCGCGCACGACCTGCTGACGCAGAGCCGCGCCGTGGTGGCCGCGGTGCCCGCCCCGGCGTACGCGGCGGCGATCCCCGACCTGCTGACGCGGGCGTCGACGGATGCCGCAGCCACCGCCGACGAGCTCGCCCAGATCGTCCACGACCTGCGCGAGCTCGCCGACACCTACGACGTGGTCGAGGCCCGGGCGCGGGCGATGATGGCGCTGTGGCCGGGCGCCGGTCCCGGTGAGGTGATCGGTGCGGTGTACGGACTGCGGGCCGTGGAACAGCGGCATCCTGACGCCGTCGCGCGGGCCGACGCGGCGGTGACCGCCCGCGACCTGTCGATCGGGGCGCAGCTGAGCTCACCGGCCAACGCCGGAGGGTACCTGTACCTGCCGTTGGCGTTCGTGGTCTCGCCGGCGCTCGGGATCGTGCTGCTGGCCGCGGCGAGCCGGTTGCCGGAGGCCGCGCAGGGCGCACAGGCGCTGATCCGCATGCTCGGTGCCGGCACCATCGCGCAGGGCAGTCGGCTCGTCGGCGCGGGCGAGCCGGTCGAGGTGACGCAGGTCGGTGCGAGTTCGACCGCCGTGCCGCCCGACGGCCTCGCCGACGCGCTGGGGCGGATCCCCGACGACGCCCGGGTGCGGGTCGAGACGTACACGATGCCCGACGGCAGCACCCGGTATGCGGTGTATGTCGCGGGCACGCGTGACTTCTCACCGGTGCCGGGAACGGACCCGTTCGACCTGCACTCCGACACGCAGCTGTACCTGGGGCAGGATGCGTCGGCGTACGACGCCGTCGTCCAGGCGCTGTACGATGCGGGCGTGCCGGAGGGGGCGACCGTGTATCTGTTCGGGCACTCGTTGGGCGGCATGATCGTCGACCGGCTCGCGATACAGGGCGGGTACGACACGCGGATGCTGGTCACCGCCGGTTCGCCCACCGAGGCGGAGGTCGGTCCCGAGACGCTGAGCGTGCAGCTGCGGCACACCGATGATGTGGTCCAGTCGCTGGCGGCGGGCGGGTCACCCGGGCAGGTGGGAGCATCCGGCTCGCTCGTCGTCGAGCGCGTCGGCGACCCCATGCCGCGGCCGGGCGACCTCACGCTCGCGCCGCATCATCTCTCGGTCTACGTCGGCACGGCGCGCCTGGTGGATGCCGCGACCGACCCACGCACCCAGCGCATGCAGCAGGTGCTCGGCCAGCTGCGCGGTGCCACCGCCGTGACCGCGGTCGAGTACGACGCGACGCGGGTCGCACCGCCGGCGAATCCGAAGCCGGCATCGCAGCCCAGTCCTCGTCCCGGGCCTGCGCCGGTGGCGCCGACCCCGCCGTCCGGGCAGCCGAGCCCGCACCCGGCGCCTTCGCCCGGTTCGCCGCGGTAGGTCGTGTCTCCGCAGTCGGTGCTGGGGCTCAAGGCAATCTGGCCGGCGTGCATGCTCCCGCGAGACCTGCGTCGCCGGGCATGTCTCAGAACGTGTGGCTTGCTGGCACCCGGGGTCGCAGTTTCTGGGACATGGTCAGGGCGCGTGTCTCAGAACGTGTGGGTTCCTGGCATCCGGGGTCGCAGTTTCTGGGACATGCTGGGCGGGCATGTCTCAGAAGGTGCGATGTGTCGGCGCCGGCGGCTGCCTCGGGGAGGAAGGGCCCGCGATCATGTCCGGTGCAGACGAGGGTCTACTCGCGGAAGTCGTCGGGATCGACCTGTTCGAGGAACTTGGAGAACTCGGCCACGTCGGCCTCGGCTTCGGCCTCACTGATGACGTCCTCGACGCCGGCCTCGGCGAGCACCTCGTCGGCCACGAACATGGGGGCGCCGGTGCGCGCGGCCAGGGCGACGGCATCCGATGGACGGGCGTCGATGCGGTGGACGGCGTCGCCGGATCGCACCGTAATCTCGGCGTAGAACGTGCCGTCGTCGATGCGGGTCACCTCGACGCGGTCGACCGTGGCGCCCAGGGTCCCGAGCATGGTGCGCAGCAGGTCGTGCGTGAGCGGGCGCGGGGTGGGCGCACCCTCGATCGCGACCATGATGGCGGTCGCCTCCATCGCCCCGATCCAGATGGGAAGCAGTTTGCTGCCCTCCGGGCCGACCTCGACCGGCTGCAGCAGGATCACATGCTGACCAGACGTGTCGAGGGCCACGCCCGCAACCCGAACCTCGACCATCATTCCTCCCGGTGCCCGTTCCGACATCGTACGCACGCTCGGCCATCGGTGGGGTCGGGTGTTGGGCGGAGAGCCCATGCCGGGCGGTGGGGAGGTGTGGATGGTCCGCGCCGGAGCCGGTGGGGAGGGGCGGACGGCCCGTTCCTGGACCGTGGCGAGGCGCGGAGGGCCCGCGCCCAAGCCGGCGGGGAGGCGCGGAGGGGCCGCGCCTGAGAAGGTGGCGAGCGGCAGATCGCCCGGGCGGGTGGGGCGGGCAGACGGCCCGCGCTGGGTCGGTGGGTGCGGCGACGGCGGCCCCGCCGCTACGCGGTGAAGAACGCCGTGGCTACGCGGTGAAGAAGCCCGCGGCTACGCGGTGAAGAACGCCGCGGCGACGCGGGTGAGATCGTGCAGGTCCGACACCCCGGCCAGCTCGCGCGCGGAGTGCATCGACAGGATGGGGATGCCCACATCGACCGTGCGGATGCCGAGCCGCGTCGCGGTGATCGGGCCGATCGTCGACCCGCACGGCACCGCATTGTTCGACACGAACTCCTGGCTTCTCACCCCGGCCCGATCGCACCATCCGTGCCACGCGGCGGCACCCGTGGCATCCGTCGCGTACCGCTGGTTCGCGTTGATCTTCAGGATCGGCCCCGACCCGAGCACGGGCTGCACCACCGGGTCGTGCCGGCCGGCGTAGTTCGGATGCACCGAATGCCCGACATCGCTCGACACGCACCACGACTGCGCCAGCGCGCGCAACTGCTGCTCGCGATCGGCGCCGAGCCCCGACCACACCCGCTCGAGCACCTCGGCCAGGAACGGCCCGGCAGCCCCCGACCGGGTCGCCGACCCGACCTCCTCGTGATCGAACACGGCCAGCATCGCGATCCGCTCGCCGGGCTCGTCGAGCGCGGCCAGGGCGGCCACGCCGGCGTGCACCGAGGCCAGGTCGTCCAGCCGCCCCGCGGCGAAGAACACGTCGTCCTGCCCGAACACCCGCCCGCGGGCGGCGTCCGCCGTCACCAGGTCGTATCCGCGGATGCGGGAGGCATCCACCCCCGCCGCCGCGGCCACCTCGCCGAGCAGGTCGGCCGACTCGGCGGAACCCAGCCCCCACACCGGCTGGGTCTGGGTCTGCTTGTCGAGCGCCAGGCCGTCGTTCACCTGCCGGTCGAGATGAATCGCCAGCTGCGGCAGTCGCAACAGCGGGCCGGTGGATGCCAGCACCTGAGTGCCGTCGTCGAGCACCACGCGTCCCGCCAGGGTCAACTCGCGGTCGAGCCACGAGTTCAGCAGCGGACCGCCGTAGACCTCAACCCCGGCCTGCAACCAGCCGTGAGATCCGGTGGTCGGCTGCGGCTTGAGCTTGAAACCGGGCGAGTCACTGTGCGCCCCGAACACGTGTATTCCGGTTTCGGCATGCGCCTGTTCCGGCACGATCCAGGCGATGATGGCGCCGTCGCGCAGCACGAAGAAGCGCCCGCCGCGCGGATCGGGCCACGCCGCGGTCTCGTCGAGCGCGGTAAAACCGGCATCCGTCAGCCGCCGAGCGACCTCGGCTGCGGCGTGAAAGCTCGACGGCGACGCCGCGACGAAGTCGGCGAGGTCTGCGGCGTGGGCGAGGGCGTCGGGCGTGGGCACGGGTGGGCCTTTCTGGCTGAACGGATGCGGTGGTTCGATCGTACGCGGGCGTGCCGCGCGGCGAGGGCGGCCGGGCCGATCGGCCGCGCGGGCAGGGCGGCCGGGCCGATCGGCCGCGCGGGCCGCCGACAGGCTGGATCGCGCGTCAAGGCCCTGCCGGAGCGGAGAACGGCCGGCTCAGCCTGTTGACGGGCCGCTCCGACGGACGGCCGCGACGGGCCGGGTCGGCGACAGGTCTGGCCGCGGCCGGCGCCCCGGCGTGTGCCGGAGCCACCCCGTGTCTCAACTTGAGACGGCCGCGCCGCGCCACCAGACCCTGCAGGTGCGGGAGCCCACCCCGTGTCTCAAGTTGAGACAGCCGCGCCAGGCCACGAGCCCCGGCGGATGCCGGAGCCATCGCCGCCGGGTGCCGGAGCCATCGGCCCGGGCGCCGGCGCCGCGGCCCGGGCACAGGCGCGGCTTTGGGCATATCCTCGTGTACGGACCATCGGTGGACAGGGGGGATGTCGTGCCGGACGAGGAATGGGCCCCGCCCGAGCCCGCGCGCCCGCGCGCCGCGCAGGCTCCCGGCCCCACGCCGACGACGCCGGCCGCGGTCGTGTCCGGCTACACCGACCTCGTCGAGATCGCGCGCGGCGGCGACTCCATCGTCTACCGGGCGCGCCAGGTCTCACTCGACCGCGACGTCGCGATCAAGGTCGTGCAGCTGTCGGACCCCTCCGCCGTGGCCCGGTTCCAGCGCGAGCTGGCCATCACCGTGCGCCTCGGGCGCGCGCATCCGCACATCGTCACGGTGCTCGACACCACCACGACCGCCGCCGGCGAGCCCTGCCTGATCATGGACTTCCACGACCTCGGTTCACTGCACGACCGGCTCGTCGCCCAGGGGCCGCTGTCGGCGTCCGAGGTGGTCGAGGCGGGCACCGCCGTCGCCGACGCGCTGGCCTTCGCGCATGCCGCCGGTGTGCTGCACCGGGACGTGAAACCGCAGAACATCCTGGTGCTGCCGACCTCGTATGTGCTGAGCGATTTCGGCATCGCGCGGGGCATGGATGCCGACCGCACGGCGTCGCTCGAGCGTTTCTCGTACCGGCACGCCTCGCCGCAGGTGCTCGACGGCTTGGCGCCGACGGCCGCCGACGACGTCTGGTCACTCGGGTCGACCCTGTTCACGCTGCTCGAGGGGCGTGCCCCGTTCGCCGCGGACGATCCCGACGACGACACCGCCCTCGCCTATCTGCGACGCGTGCGCCTGAACGAGCGCCGCCCGATGCGCCGCACCGACCTGCCTGCCGGGCTGCGCGAGGTCGTCGACGGATGCCTCGCCCCCGACCGCGCGGACCGCATCCCCGCCGCCGAGCAGGCGCTGGCCATGCTGCGCGGCATCCGCACCGAGGGTCGCAGTTGGCAGCCGACGGATGCCTCAGCCCCGGCCCGCGGCGTCGCGCCGGTCGCCGTCGCGCCGGTGACCGAGGACGTGGGGGTGGCCGAGCGGCCGGTGGTGGTGGCCGGCGGGCCCGAAGCCGGGCGCGCGCCGGTTCCCGGTGCGTCCGGGACGGGCGAGGGGCCGGCGGCGGCCACACGTGGAGGCGTGGCGGATACGGCAACCGACGAGCGCGCGCGAACCGGGCCGTCGGTCGGTGCGCCCGGCGGGAGTACGGGACCCCATGTCGCAGCCGGCACGGACTCATCGACACCGGTACCCGTGGCGGATGCGGCGACCGGGATGCAGCGTCCCGCATCTGCCGAGCCGGTGCCCGCCTCTGCCGACTCGGCGCTCGCAGCCGTCGGACCGGCCGCGACCGCCGCCGCCACCCCCGGCGCCCCCGGTGACCCGGCGCGCGGTCCCGCTGGGCAGGCGCCCGCACCCGCCACCGCCGCCGAGCCGGCGCCCACGTCCCCCTCCACTGAACCACCGCCGCTGTCGTCGCAGGCCCCCGCCACCGCCGCCGAGCCGGCTGCCGCGCCCGGCGACCCCACCGTCGCCCTCGCACCCGTAGCCCCCGCCCCCAACTCGTCGCAGCCCGGGCCGGCTGAGCCGGCATCGCCGCCCGCACCCGCACCCGCGGGGCCTCCGGCAACGGTTGCGCGGTCGGCACTCGCCGATCTCGCGCCGGCCCCCGCATCCGTGCGCCCGGCCGCCGACGACGAGGCCACCGGCACGCTCGCCGCACTGACCCGCGACGAGCCGGCGACCCCTTCCGACCGTCGGCGGGGCGGTGCGTGGCGCCGCGTCGCGTTCTTCCTCGGTGGGATGCTGCTGGCCGGAGCGGCGATCGGCGTGGCCACCGCGCTGCTGCAGAGTCACCCCACGGCGCCGCACACCCCGGCCGCGGTCGACACCACGGTGCCGAGCGCGCCGGCGTCCCCGCCCGCCGATGACGGACAGCCGACCGTGTCGAACCCGGCGTTCGCACCGCGCAACCTGGTCGTCACCGACCGTGGCACCTCGGCCCTGCTGACCTGGGCGGCGCCGCAGCGCGATGTCGAGTTCCTCGTGGTGGTGCAGGTGGATGCCGGGTCCTCACCCGTCGTCGTCGCCCACCTGCCGGCGACCGCCACCGACTACACCGTCGAAGGGCTGAACCCCGACGTCCCGAACTGCTTCGCCGTCGCGGGATACGGCACCCAGGACGGTGCGGCTGCGGCCGGATCCAGCCTCAAGGTCTGCACGCACTGACCCCGCCGGTCCCAGTCCCCGGTTACCGTCGCCCGTGGCGCAGCACCCCGACCCGGGTGCGCTTACCGCCGCCCGTCGCGCAACACGCCGACCCGGGTGCGGCTACCGCCGCCGGTCGCGCAGCACCGCGGCCGTGGGGCCCGGCTACCGCCGCCGGTCGCCCAGCACCCCGAGCCGGGTGCGCCTACCGCCACCGGTCGTTCAGTACCCGCGGCCCTGGGCACGGCTACCGTCGCCGGTCGCGCAACACGCCGACCCGGATGCGGCTACGCCCAGCACCCGCACCTGCGACCTGGCTACCGCCGCCCGTCGCCCAGCACCCGCGGCGACACGTGCCATACGAGCCTGCGCCACCACCCGGCCCGCCGTCGCAACGCGCGTTCGATCCGCAGTGCTGCGGCCCAGTCGGCGGATGCCTCGTCCTGCTCCCTCGCGTCGAGCACCGCGACTGCGGCGTGACCCGGCGCCGGACCTGCCAGGGGGTCGGGAGCCGCGCCCTCCCGACGCGGATCACCGATGCCGGCCGCCGGAGCATAGGCGTCGCGCTGGGCGCGCGCGGCCAGGGCCAGCGCATCCGCGGCGAGCGTGGACTCGCCCGCGTGTCGCTCGCCCGCGACCCCTGCCCCGCCGGTCACCGCACCCGCGGTATCCCCGGCCCGGCCGCCACGGCCCACCGCATCCGCATCGCGATCATCGACCACGCCGCCACCACCACCGCCACCACCGCCGATACGCGCAGCACCAGCGCCCGCACCCGCCACATCCGCACCCGCGCTATCACCGGCCCGACCCCCGCGGCCCACCGCATCCGCATCGCGATCATCGACCCCGCCGCCACCCGCGGCCGCCTCGGCCACGCGCCGGGCCACCTGCTCGGGCGTCATGCCGGGCTCGATCCGCACGCCGGCCAGCGCCGCGGCGTCGAGCACCTGCGCCCAGGCGCCCGGCGCCCCGGCCGACCGCCAGCGCAACCGGCGCCGCACGCGCAGCCACACCAGCATCCCGATGCCGACGATCAGCAGCACCAGCACGCACGCCGCGACGACCGCGAGCACCGCCCCCGTCGACCCCGACCGCGCCCCGACCGGGGCGGCCGCGGGGGGCGCGGCATCCGGAACCGCGCCACTGGGCGCGGGCGTGGGCGTCGGCGCCGCCGCGACATCGCCAGCCGGCGGCGTGTGCCGGGTGAGGATCGCCGAATCCGGACTCGGATCGACCGTCACCCAGCCCGCCCGCGACAGGTACACCTCCGCCCACACCCGCGCATCGGCGCCGGTGAACACCGTGCGCGCACCGGCGGGCCGATCCGACCCGGTGTCGAACCCGACGACCAACCGGGTCGGGATGCCGATGGCCCGGGCGAGCACCGCGAACGACGCGGCGAACTGCTCGGTCGTGCCCACCTGCCCGCCGTCGGCCTTCGACGCGAACAAGAACTCCGTCAGCCGCCCGTACGACGCCCCCGACGGCGCCCCCTGGTCGAGGGTGCGGTCGCCGCGCACGAAATCCGACAGCGCCGTCACCTGCGCCCACGGCGTGTCGGCACCGGCGGTCAGCGCCTGCGCCTGGTCGACCAGGTCGGTCGGCACGCGCGGCAGCTGCAGATACCGGGATGCCTCGGACTCGGGCGGCACGCCCGCCCGGGTCACGGCATCCTCACTGGGCGCATCGACCGACGCCGTCACCGTGACCGGCGCGTCGGCGCGGCCGTCGGATGCCACCAGGGACCCGGTGTCGGCGTCCATCAGCACCCCGCCCGTGGCCTGTTCGGCCAGGCCCAGGCTCGGCACCCACGCACCGGTGAGCGCGCCGGGCTCGAACCGGTAGGTCACCGTGTGCCGCCACGTGCTCGCCGGCAGGTCGGGCTTATCGACCACGCCCACCTGCCGCAGCCGGCCCTCGAGCGTCCACGCGGCGCCGTCGAAGTCAGGCAGCACCGCCAGCCGCACCCGTTGCGGCGCCGGTGAAGCCGCGATCGTGAACAGCGTCTCGTCGGCGCGGGTGTTCCACAGCGCCACGTCGGGCAGCGGGTTCGTCGCCTGCGCCGGCAGCTGTGGCGGCGGCACCAGTGCGCGCGGCTCGAACCGGTCGCCGGCGGTCAGCGCCGCGCCGGTCAGCGCCAGCGCCCCGACCACGACGGCGGCGATCGCCGCGGCCGCCCACGCCGCCCGAGTCGGGCGCGCCGACCGGCGGGGGTCGGCGTCCGCCGCCGGGATCGCCACCCAGCCCAGCAGCAGCAGGGCGATGGATGCCGCGGCCACCAGTCCGTGCGCGTCGGCCTCGCCGGCCGTCAGCAGCGCCCCGGCGGTCTGCAGCAGCACCAGACCGATCAACGGCGCCATGCGCGCTCGCCCGCGGGCGGTCACCGCCAGCGCGACGCCGAGGGCGACCAGCCACACCAGCATCCCCGCCGGAACGAGGTAGCCGATCGCGTCGGGAGCCGGCCGCGGAGCGGTCAGCAGCCGTGGGATCGCGTCGACCAACGGTGCCAGCACCCCCGGCCCGGCCCAGTGCGGGTCGTCGCCGACGCCCACCCCGCCCAGTGCGATGCCGGCGATCACGGCCAGCGCTCCCACGCCCAGGGCGATCCAGCCCGCGCCGATGCGCAGCGCCCGCCCGAGCACGACCAGCAGCGTCGGCACGAGAACGCAGCCGATCAGCACCGGTAGCGCCCACCATGCGGCATACCCCGCGGCGATCGGCACCGTCGACAGCGCCAGCACGCAGCCGGCCCACACCACCGCGATCGCCCGGTTCACCGTGCCACCACCCACGCGACGGTCGTGATCGGCGTCATCGGCCCGCCCCGGTCCCGGCGGCGGCGGTGCGCCAGCCGTAGGCGAGGTCTTCGGCGCGCGGCCCGCGCAGCACCAGCACCCCGCCCGACGCCGACACCATCCGGTCGGGGGCCTCGTCGACCAGCGCCACCACCCCTACCGGGGCGGCGGCCGCGGTGACCAGCAGGTCGGACTGCGCCGCATCCGCCCCCGACACCACGGCGACCACATCGGGCGAGCTGAGGTAGGCGTGCACCCCGACCGCGTCGTGTTGCACGGTCAGCGTCGCCAGTCGCGCCAGCGCCTCAGGCGCCACGCGGCCGGGATCGACCTGCCCGACCGGCACCGGAAGCTCGAGATCGAGCGACCCCGACAGCGTCGCCACCCGGGCCGGCGACCGCGACGCGGCCGCAGCGTCGAGCAGGCTGGCCGCCACATCGACCGCCTCATCGAACCCGCCGTCGCGGTACGAACCCGCCCGGTCATCGAGCAGCACCGTCAAGAACGGCATCGCCGGATCGGCGTCCTCGCGCACCATCAGCACGCCACGCCGCGCGCTGGTCGCCCAGTGCAACCGGCGCAGGTCGTCGCCGGGCACGTACTCGCGCAGCCCCACCAGATCGGTGCCGCCGTGCGCGATGCGCTCATCGGCCCCGACGTGGCTGCGGCGCAACCCGGGCGGCAGGCCGGCGGCATCCAGCAGTCGCGGCTCGACCAGCACCGACGCCGACTGTCCGTAGGCGCGGCGCACCCGCACCAGGTCGGCGAACGACCGCCGATCCAGGCTGAGCGGGCCGAACGTGATGACCCCGCGCCGCTCGGTGGGGATGCGCACCGTCGTCTCGGCGCTTTGCCCGCCGCGCAGGGTCGGAAACTCGAACGCCACCGGCGCGCCGTCGACCCGATCGGTGCCGGCCAAGGTCACCGGCCACCGCCGCGCCGTGTTCACCACCCGGATCGTCGCCCGGCACTCATCGAATCGCGACACCCGCTCGGGCCGCACGGTGCGGCTGATCGTCACCGGCGTCGGCACCGCCACGCTGACCACCGCGACGACAAGGGCCGCGGTCAGCGCCACGGCCAGGCCGACCAGGGCGGGATACCCCGTCCACACCCCGCCGACCCACGCGATCACGGCGACCACCAGGCTCGCCCAGCCGCGCGCGGTCGGTCGGATGCTCACGCTGCCGCCCCGATCGGCGCGATCGGTGAGGGTCGCAGAACACGCCCTTGGGCGTCCTCTGAGGCGGCCGCTTCTGCGACCCGTCGCAAGCCCTGTCGCAGAAGTGGCCGGGTAGCGGTGGCGGGGTGGGTGTCTTCTGCGACCTGCACGGACCGGCCGCGGCGCGCGGATGCCGCATCCGGCGCCGTCGCGCGCGGGGATGCATCGACCCCGGCCGGCTCTGGGCGGTATGTTCTCGGCGCCGGTCGCAGAAAGCGCCCTCGGGCGTCCTCTGAGGCGGCCGCTTCTGCGACCTCACGTGCGCGCGGTCGCAGAAGTGGCCGGGTAGCGGCGGCGGAGTGGGCGTCTTCTGCGACCTGCACGAGCCGCCCGCGGCGCGCGGATGCCGCGGCCGGCGCGGTCGCGTGGGGGGATGCAGCCGTCCCGGTCGGCGCGACGCGGCGCGTTGTCGACGCGGGTCGCAGAAAACGCCTTCCGGCGTCCTCTGGGGCGGCAGCTTCTGCGACCTCACGTGCGCGCGGTCGCAGAAGTGGCCGGGTAGCGGTGGCGGGGTGGGCGTCTTCTGCGACCTGCACGAGCCGGCCGCGGCGTGTGGATGCCGCATCCCACACGACCCGCAGGAGCCGAGCGCGGCGTGCGGATACCGCACCCGACGCGACCTGCACGGGCCGGCCGCGGCGTGCGGATGCCGCATCCGACGCGACCTGCGCCGGCACCCGCCCGCTCATGCCGGTGTGGGCCGCGGCGCCTCGACGCGGGCGATCACGTCAGCCAGCACGTCTTCGGCGCCGGTGCCGGCCAGCAGCGCCTCGCGCGTGGGCACCAGTCGGTGTGCGAGCACCGGAACCGCCAGCTGCTGCACGTCCGAGGGCACCACATAGTGCCGACCCTGGGTGGCCGCCCGCACCTGCGCGGCGCCCACCAGCGCACGCAGCGCCCGGGTCGACGCACCCAGCCGCAGCCGTTCGTCGGCGCGGGTGGCGGCGCCCAGGGCGCGCACATACCCGAGGATCGGGTCGGCCACGTGCAGTCCGGCGAGCATCCGGGTCGTGGATGCCACCGCCTCGGGGCTCGTCACCTGCCGCACCCGATCCACCCGGCCGGCGCTGCTGCCCGGCCGCAGCACCGCGATCTCATGGTCGACATCGGGGTAGCCGATGTGCACCCGCACCAGGAACCGGTCCAACTGCGCCTCGGGCAGCCGATAGGTGCCGTCCAGGTCGACCGGGTTCTGCGTGGCGATCACCAGGAACGGGTCGGGCACCGGCTGCGCCACCCCGTCGGCGGTGACGGTGTGCTCGGCCATCACCTCGAGCAGTGCCGACTGGGTCTTCGCGGCGGCCCGGTTGATCTCGTCGGCCAGCAGCACGTTCGCGAACACCGGCCCGGGCCGGAACGAGATCTGCCCGGTCGCCGGGTCGAACACGCTCGTGCCGGTGACATCGGCCGGCAGCAGGTCGGGCGTGAACTGGATGCGCCGCGAGATGCCGCCCACCGCCGCCGAGAATGCACGGGCCAGCGTCGTCTTGCCGGTGCCGGGCACATCTTCCAGAAGCACATGCCCGCCCGCGAACAACGCCACAGCCACCAGCTCCACGACGGTGCGCTTTCCGTGCAGCGCCTCGCACACCGCATCCACCACCGCGTCGTGCAGCAGCCGGAACCGTGCGACGTCCGCCTCGCTGGGTGGCGCGTCCTGCCGGATGTCGTCGGTCATGCGGTCTCTCCGTTCGAAGCGGCGGTGGTCTCAGCTGCCCCGGGGTACCAAGTGGTGCTCTCGATCACCTCGGCGCGGCAAGCGGCAGCGGTCTCACGTACCTCGGTGTGCGAGCCGGCGGTGGTCTCGATCACCTCGGCGCGCGGACCGGTGGTGGTCTCGATCACCTCGGCGCGCGGACCGGTGGTGGTCTCGATCACCTCGGCGCGGGACGGGGCGGTGGTCCCGGCGCACGAACCGGCGGCGGTCTCGGTCACCCCAGCGCGCGAAGCGGCGGCGGTCTCGGCCCGCCCGCCGCGTGCGCCGGCCCGGCGACGGCGCACCAGTCCACCGGTGCGCAGGGCGCCGGCGCACCCGAGCATCAGCACGCCCGCAGCCATCACCGGCGGGTTCGGCACGTCGGGCAGATGCCACGGGGCCGGGATGACACTCACGTCGGGGTCGCCGGTGCGCAGCGATGCCGGCGCCTCGCACACGCGCTTGTTCGGGTCGCAGTACGGCCAGTTGTCGCGCGGCAGCACGACCCGGGACTTGGTCGCCGACGTCACGTTCACTCCGCCGCCGGATGCGGTCACGTTCGCGGTGATCGTCGTGCCGTCGGTGGTGTTGAGGTTCGACGTGAAGACCACGCCGTTCGCCCCGCACGAGATCTGCGGGTTCCCCGCGGGCTTCCCGCCCATGGTGACGTGCAGCGTGCAGGTGCCGGTGAACGACGCCCACGACGCCGGCGCCTTGGCGCGGATCGTGTAGCTCACATACTCCTGGTGCGGGTCGGGCACGGTCGCCAGGATCGAGGTGACCACGGTGTCGCCGTTCTTCGGCGCCGGCGGCGGCGGTGGTGCCGGCTGGCCGGGGTTGACCTCCTTGCTGCCGCTGCCGGTCGCGCTGGGCCCGGTGCCGGCACTGTTGACGGGGGTGACGGTGACGGTCACCGAGATCGTGCCGGGCTCATCGCCCGGCCCGTCGCCGCACAGGAACTCCTTGCCCGGGTTGCACACCAGCGTGTCGTGCACCGACGTCGCCGTCGTGGTGACGGTCTTCGACCGGCCCGCGCCGGTGTACTTCACGGTGTAGGTCACCGGCGCGCCGTTGGCCGGTGCCGCCGCCCAGTGCGCGCTGAAGTCGACCGCGTGCCCGTCACCGTCCAGGCTGTCGACCACGGGCGTACCGGGTGCGCCGGGCGCGGCGACGAGCGTCACGCTGTTGCTGGCGGCCGAGTTCGCGCTCGAGGCGCCCAGCTGGGTCTGCACCGTGAACGTGTAGCTGCCGTAACCGAGCCCGGTGAAGGTGAGCGAGGTCTTCGTGCCGGCCGAGGTCCACGACCCGCCCGAGCGCTTGACCAGGTACTCGTCGGCGCCCGAGCTCGCCGCGTTCCAGGTGACGGTGACGCTGGTTCCGGATGCTGTGGCCACGACGTTCGTGGCCGCCGTCGCCGTCGGCGTGACCGGGCATGCCGGAGTGGTCACGTCGGCGCCGGCGCTGCCGGCGGGCAGGCCGGAGTGCGCGGCGGTCACCGTGACGGTCGCGGTGGTGCCGCACGCGATGCCCGACAGCGTGGCCGAGGTGGCGCCGGCCGGCGCGGTCGTGCTCACCCCACCGCCCGAGATCGTGTACCCGGTGGCGGCCACGGTCGGCGCGCTCCACGACACGGTCACCGCGCCGCCGGTGGCCGATGCGGTCACATCACGCGGGTTCAGGTCGGCGGGGTCGACCGGGCAGTCCGCGGTGCGCACGTCGGTGCGCGCGGCCGCGGCGCCGCCGTCGTAGCGGGCGGTGACGGTGAGCGTGACGGTGCGGCCGCAGGCCAGGCCGGATGCCACGGCCTCGGTGGCATCCCCGGGCACGGTCAGCGACGTGGTGCCGTCGGAACTGGTCACCAGGTAGTCGGTCGGGGCCACGTCGGGTGCCGTCCAGGTCAGGTCGACGTCGCCGTCCGGCTGCACCGACGCGGCCAGGTCGCGCACCGGGTCGGCGCTCGGGGTGGGATCGTCGGTGGGCGTACCCGGTCCGTCGGTGGGATCGTCGGTCGGCGTGCCCGGTCCGTCGGTCGGTCCGTCGGTGGGCGCGTCCGTCGGGGCATCTGTCGGCGTGCCGGGACCGCCGTCGTCGGGGGGAGTGGTGGGCTCGGTGACCGGGCCGGTCACCGGCGGCGTCGGGTCGGGCGTGGCCTGGTCGTCGCCGCGGTGAGGACGGCCGTGGTCGCCGTCGCGGTCGCCCTGGTCATGCCGGTCGCCCTGGTCATGCCGGTGGTCGCGTCGGTCGACCTGGTCGTGCCGGTCGGTCCACGGCGAGGTCACCTTCGGGATCGTCACCGGTGCAGGGGCGTCGACGCGGGTCTCGGGCACGCTCGGCTGGTCGAGGTCGACGACCCCGGTCGAGCCGTCCGGCTGCACCACCACGGTGCGTCCGTCGTTCGCCGTCGTGACGAACAGGCGGCCCTCGTCGGCGGTGAACTGCGGGTCGCCGCCACCGGGCACGACGATGTCGGCACCGGCACGGTGCCCGTTGTGGTCGAGCACCATGACCCGGCCCTTGCCCAGGCACGGCACGTACACGCGCTGGTCGAACACCTGCGGCCCGCCGGGCCGGTCGCATCCCAGACCCGCGACGTCCACCTGCAGCAGATCACGGTCCGACAGCAGGAACACCCGGCCCGAGTCGGTCGCCGACGCGGGCACGAGACTGGCCGGCGACCGCGGTGCGGCCGCGACCGTGCCGTCCAGATCGGGCACCGTCACCGCGACATCCGACCCCGCCCCCACCTGCACCACGGCACCGCCGTCGGCGGCGAACACGGTGACGCCCTTCTCATGCGGCACCAGGCGGCTGCGTGCGCCGGCGCCCGCGACCGGGCGGTGCTGGCCGGTGTGGAACGCGCCGGCGGTGGTCGAGTAGTCCAGCTGGGTGAGCGTGCCGCTGTCGGTGAGCACCCACACGTCGCCGTCGCCGTCGACCGCGGCATCGGCGATCTTCTGGTCGGTGCGGAACGGGGTGCCGAGGTCTGCGAGCGTGAGCGGGTCGACCGCGCGCACCGTGCCCGGGTCGGTGTCGACGAGCACCACGCGGCCGCCACCGACCAGCACCCGCTCGTCGGTACCCGCGCTGCGGCTGCCGCTGGCGACCAGTGCGGTCAGGTCCACGGCGGTGAGCGTTCCGGTGGTCTCGTCGTTGACGATGAGGTCGCCGGCGTTCTGCGCGATCGTCAGCCGGCTGCCGTCGGCGCCGACGATGAGTCTGCGCTCGGCGGTGCCGGTGGCCGGGTTCACCTGCACGATGCGGCCGTGCTGCCCGGGCAGCCAGGTCTGCCCGTCCGACATGTCGACCACGGTCGCGGCCACGCCGTTTCCGGCGAGCGCTCCGATCACCAGCAATGCGCCCCCGGCGGCCACGCCCACTTCGACGAGCCCCCGATCGCGCCCCCGAGACATACGGGACCACCATCCGGACATGATCAGTCCTCCCCCGACGCACATAGTAGTTGCACGACCTGCGCAGCCCCACCCGCGATCAGCAGCCCGCGGCCGATGCCCGACAGCGATTCGTGCGCGCTCATCGGCACCTGCGCACCCACCAGGGTGCCGTCGCCCATCTCGGGCGAGATCAGCATCGCCCGTCGCGCGCGGCGGACGGCGGCCACCAGCCCCGGGATGTGCTGGCGCGACCGCGCCTCGTCGGGATCGGTCGCGACGACCAGCGCCAGGTTGGGCCGCCCGACCAGCGCGGTCAGCGCCTCGAGCGCACGGCGCTCGTCGCCGGCCGCCTCCCACGCCCGCTCCCACACGTGCACGTCGTCGACGAGCACGAGCGTCCAGCCGGTGTCGGTGCGGGATGCCTCGGCCTGCGCCCAGGCGGCGGCTGAGGCCGGGTCGGTGAGCACGGTGACCGGCATGTCGGCCGGCAGCGGCCCCGCGGCATCCGCCCCCGGCCCGATCAGCACGACACGGGCCGGTTCTTCGGCGCGGTGCGCCAGTTGCGCCAGACCGACCAGCGCCGAGGTGCGGCCCGACCGGGCGCGGCCGGTCACAAGCACCGGACCGTCGCACATCCGCAGCGAGACGGGGGCGACGACGTCCTCTTCGACGCCGACGACGAGCTCGTCGCGGGCCGGGCGCGGCAGCAGCCGCTGCGGCAACCGGGTCGGCATGACCGGCACCGGGGTCGGCGAGACCTCGTCGTAGCGGCCGGGCAGGTGCGCCATCAGCTCGTCGAGGTGCTCGGCCTGCTGCGGGGTTCCCGCACCGCCCAGGGTCGCCACGTGCACCTCGTGGTGGCCGACCAGGCCCCGGCCGGCGGGGGAGTCGGCGTCGAGCACGCCGGTCGCCACGCCGAGCATGCCGTAGTCGTCGGCGACGCTCATGCGCAACACCACCCGGCCGCCGAACGCCGCCTGCACCTGGCTGGGAAGCCCGGTGCGCTGCGGGGCGGTCGCGGTCACGTGCACCCCGGCGCGGCGGCCCTCCTGCAGCACGGTCAGCAGCTGGTCGGCGTGCTGACGGCGCAGCGCCCCGCCGCCCTCGAGTGCGTCGAGCACCGCCGGCAGGTTGTCGATCAGCAGGTGGATGCGCTGCGTGTGCACCCCGGTCGCCGCCAGCGCATCGAGGTCGGCCACACCGCGGGCGGCCAGCATCGCGTTGCGGTCGATCACGGTGCGGTGCACCATGCGGATCAGCCGCAGCATCCGTTCGGTCGCCTGCTCGACGACGATCGAGCCGACCGACCCCAGCCGCTCGAGCACAGTGAGTCCGCCGCCGCCCGCGTCGATGCCGTACACGCACGCGGGTGCGGCGTCACCGGCGGCGGTGACGGATGCCGCGACCGTGCGCAGCAGTTCGGTCTTGCCCGATCCCGACGCCCCGTACACGAGCAGGTGGCCGGTGCGGGCGTAGTCGACCAGCCACGGCTCCTGCCGCTGCTCGGCGGGGATGTCACGCACCCCGAGCAGCACCTGGCCCGGACGCTGCTCGACCACGGTGACGTCGGTGCCCGATCCGGCGATCGCGGCCTCGTCGCGGGCGTCGGCGCCGATCGCCAGACGCCCCGGCTCGATGGCCGCGATCGGCAACTCGTCGGGCAGCGGGGGGATCCACGGACGCTTGGGCGCGGCCGCGCCGCTGCGCAGGAACGCCGTGGTGACGGTGGCGACGATGCGCTCCAGGTCGGAGTGCTCGTGCAGCCGCTCGCCGGTGCCGCCGTCGGATTCGGGCAGGGCGCGGGCGGTGAACGGGCGCACCTGCACGCGCTCGCCGCTTTCGCGCAGCCGCTCGGTGCCGCCCACATAGGCCACCTGCACCAGCTCGCGGGTGCCGTGCCCGGTGCGGCGCAGCAGCGCCCGCCCGGGAGTGCGACGCGACAGGTTCGCGGCATCCGGAGCATCGACCACATCGCTGGAATCGTCGGGCGAGGCGACCCGCAGCGCGATGCGCAGGTCGGTGTTCGCCTTGATCTGCGGGGTCACCACGCCCGCCGGGCGCTGCGTCGCGAGGATCATGTGCATACCCAGCGACCGGCCCCGCTGCGCGATCGAGACCATGCCGTCGATGAAGTCGGGCACCTCGGCCAGCAGCGCGGCGAACTCGTCGACGCAGATGAGCATGCTCGGCGGGGCGGCCTCGGGGTGGGTGCGCTCCAGGGCGACGAGGTCTTTCGCGCCGTACTGCGCGAGCAGGTGTTCGCGCGAGGTGAGCTCGGCGTGCAGCGAGGTGAGCGCACGCTGCACCAGCGCCGGGGTGAGGTCGGTGATGTAGCCGACGGTGTGCGGCAACTGCGCGCACTCGCGGAACGCGGCGCCGCCCTTGTAGTCCACGAGCAGGAACGTGATGCGGCGGGGCGGATTGTTGACCGCGAGCGAGCACAGCAGCGACTGCAGCAGCTCGCTCTTGCCGGCGCCGGTGGTGCCGGCCACCAACCCGTGCGGACCGTCCTCGCGCAGGTCGATCGAGCACACCCCGTCGGCGCCCATGCCCAGCTGGGCGCGCAGCCCGGTGCTCGCCGCCCACCGCTGGCCGATCGCGTCGGGATCGTCGAGGTTCGTCAGGTCGGTGCTCAGCTCGGGCAGCCGCACCCGGTCGGGCAGGGCCGACTCGCCGGCGAGCACGGCGGCCTCGTCGCGATAGCCGCCCAGGGCCCGGGCGGCGCGCCAGGCCGAACCGAGGTCGAGCCGGTCGGGCGAGGTCAGCTCGTCGACGCCGCCGCGGTCGGCGCGACGGATGCCACGACCCGGCAGATCGACGGCGACCTCGGTGGCGGCGGGCACGCGGGCCAGGTCGCCTCCGACCCAGAGCAGGTGCAGGCGCTTGTCGTCGGCGACGGATGCCACCCCCTCGACGAGCCGGCGGGGCAGCCCCGCGGCGGAGTCGATGACGCAGACGATGTGCTCGGTGCCGCCGTCGCTGCGGGCCAGCTCTTCGAGCAGGGCCTGACCGTCACCGGCACCGACCGCGACCGAGGCGAGGCCTCCCGCCAGCGGCGCGGCATGAGGCATCCATCGCAGCCACGATTCGATGCGGGCGCGCTCGTGCGAGAGCACGGCGACGATGCGCACGTCGTTGGGGGAGTGCGTGGCGGCGAGGCGGATGAGGGCCGCCTGCAGCCACTCGTCGAGCTCGTCGCCGTCGCCGACGACCGCGGTGAGCGTGCCGAGCGGCACCGTGACCGGCATGTCGGCGAGGGTGTGGCGGCGGGCGAGCTCGGTGCGCACCTCGGCCCGCAGCGCGCGGTCGCCCTGGTCTGAGAGTTTTCCGGTGACCAGGGCAGGGCGCGGGCCGAGCCCGGCGCGGATGTGCAGGAAGTCGGGGTCGTCGGCCTGCCGCACCCAGATGTGCCGGTCGGCGCTGGTGGCCCGGTCGCGCACGATGGCCGGGTCGGGGTCGTCGTCGACGGCGTTGGCCCGTTGCGCGACCGCGGCGGCGTCGATCGCGGCGAGGCCGTCGGCGAGGTCGGCGCGCCAGGTGCGGGTCTGCTCGGCGAACTCCTTCTTCGCCGCGCGGCGCTGGATGAGGTGGGTGATCACCATCATGGACGGAAAGCCGAGCATGAAGATCAGCGAGTACGCGTTGCGCATGGTCGCGAACAGGGCGCCGCCCATGATCACCGGCATGAGGATCATCGGCCACGGGAACGGCTGCCGGCGCGGCGCGCTGGGAGCGGTGGGCAGGTCGACCTCGGCGGGGGCGACCGTGGTGCCGAAACGGGGCGAGCGCCAGATGCTGCGGTCGGCGGCGGTGTCGGCGCCGCGGCCGGGCTGCAGGGTCAGCACGGTGGAGCCGATGCTGATGCGTTCGCCCCAGGCGACCGGTTGGGGGCGGCCGACCGGGCGGTCGGCGACGCGGGTGCCGTGCGCGGATCCCTCGTCGCTGAGCACCGGCTCGCGGCCGAGCAGCAGGCGGGCGTGGGTGCGTGAGACGAGCGGGTCGCTCAGCCGCACGGTGGCGTCGGCGCCGCGGCCGATGGTGGCGACCTCGCCGGTGAGCGGGATGCGGGCGCCCGCATCGGGTCCGGTGAGGATGTGCACGATCGCCCGGGGCGGTCGTGCCGGGGCGGGCCGGTCGAGCCAGTCGTCGGCGACGGATGCCACATCCAGCACGTCGCCGTCATGCAGCGGTGCCTCGGCCAGCGGGGTCTGCGCCGGCCACGGCACACCCGCGGTGGTGGGGGCGAGCAGCACCTGTGAGCCGGCGAGGTGACGGCCCAGGCTCGCGGCGAGGTCGGCGACCGAGCCGCCCTGCTCGGCCGTGACCACGACGTCGACCGGCTCGAGGCTGCTCTCCGGCGTGGGCCGGACGCTCACTCGCCACATGGATGCTGCCGTCCTCTCGGTCTGGTCTCGGGTTCGGGGTCTGTGCTTCGAGCTGGGCTCGGGCTCGGGCTTGCTTCCGACGGTAGGACGGGCGGGGGCCCGCGGCCACCCGCGCGGGGGTGGAAACTTCCGCTTCGTGCCGGCTCGGCCGCGGGCCCACGCACGACCGAAACCCCCGCCCCAGGCACGCCGGAAGGCCGGCTCCCGTGGGGGAACCGGCCCTCCGTGCGACCCGCGCGACCCGCGCGACCCAGGCGACCCAGGCCACCCGCGCGACCCGGCGTCAGCTCGAGGCGCGCTCCTGGTCGTCGGCCTGCTGGGCGATGATCGTCGCGTTCTCTTGCAGCGCGTTGACCACGTTCTGCAGCGCGGGCACGTACTGGCCGTGCCAGTCGCTGGTGAACCGCTGCGCGTCGGGGCCGTACCAGGGCGTGTTCTCGAGGCGCTGGGTCAACTGCGCGGTCAGCTGGTTGATCGTGTCGGCGTCGCTGTTCATGACCCGCGAGAGGTCGCGTCCGGCGGCGATGTCCATTCCATAGACGGTGGTGCTCATTTTCTTTTCCTTTCAGTGGTGTGTGGCGATATGAAGTTGTGGGGTGGATGCCGCGGACTAGAGCGTCCGTGGCGCGTCGAGGTCGACCGCCTCGTCGGTCGTGTCGGAGTTCTTTCCCGAGCGGCGCAGGCCGCCGAGCGCGGCGGCACCCGCACCGGCCAGGCCGAGCGGACCGGCGATCATCGCCGCCCGCGCGGCCGCCGGCATCCCGCCGATCGAGTCGGGCGCCGCGTCGAGGCGGAACGCATCCGATCCGGTGGCGGCAGAGCCGAGGGATGCCGGGCGTGCCGCGACCGCGGCGTGTACGACGTGCGGGTCGCCGGCCGCGAGGGCATGCGGATCGGTGCCGGTCGCGCCGCCCGTGCCGGAGCCGCCTGAGCCGAGGCTGCCCGAGCCGAGGCCGCCCGAACCGATCGCGCCGGAGCCGCCTGAGCCGATCGCGCCGGACGAGCCGAGGCCGCTCGAGCCCGACCCCGAGTCGGAACCCGAGCCGGAGCCGAGGCCGCCGGAGCCGCCCGCTCCCAAACCGGCGCTGCCGCCGGAGCCGGAGCCAGAGCCGCCAAGACCGGACGCGTGCGAGCCGGAGCCGCCCGTGTTGCCGCCGACGGCGCCGCCACCGAGCGACCCGGACCCGATTGACCCGGACCCGATCGACCCGCCGCCGATCGACCCGGAGCCACTGGCATCCGTGCCATGCAGCGCCGAGCCGGCGTCGTATGTGCCGTGCGCATCGGGCGCCCCGGCCCCGACCGCGCCCGAGCTGTACCCCGAACCGACCGCGCCCGAACCGAACCCGGACCCGAGAGCCCCCGAGCCGTACCCCGACCCGATCGCCGCGGAGCCGAAACTGGAGCCGGGCAGGCTGCCCGCCGGCGCGACGGCCGAGGCTCCCCCGCCGGTCGCCCGGCCGAGGGCCGCGGCCGCGCTGGCGATGGTGCCGATCAGCCCCGGCACCGAGGCGGCGGCCGAACCGCCGTTCGCGGCCTGGCCGAACCCGCTCGCCCCGCTGCCGACGGTGGCCGGCGTCGTGACCTGCGATCCGCCGCCGACGGCGCCGGTCTGGCCGAGCCCGCTGGCGGTGGCGCCCACCCCGGTCGGGGTGGCGACGGCGCCGCCGGCCCCGGTCGCGGTGGTCGGCATGGTGGACGGGGAGATCGCGTACTCCGGCGCCCGCAGCGACGGCGGGTTGGCGCAGGTGCTCGCCGGCATCGAGATCGGCGTGTAGGCCGAGGCCGGCACCGACACGTGCGGTGAGTCCTCGCTGACCGACTTCTGCAGCGCAGAGGCCGTCTCGAGCACCTTCGCGAAGCGTTCGAGCGCCTGCTGGGTCTTTTCGACCCACGGGATGACGGTGCTCTCGAGGTACGCGGCGTACGCGGCGGCCCAGCCGGTCCACGACATCGCCTTCAGTGCGGCGACGAGGATCTTCAGCGCCATCGCGACGGTGCGGGCGTAGTTCGCGCCCTCGTGGGCCTTCTGCGCCAGCTTGTCGAGTTCGCCGACGTCTGCTCCTTGGAATGACATCTTCCCCTCCTCTCGGTGTGTCTCGGTGCGGTGGATGCCGCGTGGTGGTCTGTCTCGCCCGGTGGGCGGTGCGGCGAAGGTGCCGCGGTGGACCCGACGCTACGGACCGGGTCCGGCGGAAATCCACCTCGACGGGGGTGGAAACTTCCGCCGCGTCGGCGCTAACTGTTGCTGACTTCGTCCTGCAGATCGGCGCGCCGGCGCAGCTCGGCGGCGTTCTCGCGCAGCGAGTCGGCGGCCTGCGCGAGCTCGGGGCGCAGCGCCCCGTCCCAGTCCTGCTTGAAGCGGTCGGCGGCCGGACCGATCCACAACACCTGGTCGACGAGCGCCGACACGCTGTCGACGACGCCCTTCAGCTCGGTGGCGTGGGAGTCCATGCGCTGCGACTGGTCGCGCGTGTACTGGGTGTCGATGCCGTAGAAGCGTGAGCGGTCGTACATCTCGGGTTCCTCCTCGGTGTGGAATCGCCCCTGACGCTAGGCGCGCACGCGGGGCTCAATCCAGCGCCGCGGGGGTGGAAACTTCCGCCGCGTCGGCCCGGATCCGCGCGGTTCGGGTGGTGATCCGGATGCCTCACCCGGCCCGTCATCAGCTCCACACGGCGACGCCCACCGCGCCCAGGTCGCAGAACACGCCCACCACGCCCATCTGAGCGGGCCTGTTCTGCGACCCCGAGCGACGCGGGTCGCAGAAGACGCCGTCTGGGCCGACTTCAAGGGACCACTTCTGCGACCCGCGTCCTGCGACCTGCGAGCCGCGTCCTGCGACCTGCCGACTCGGTCCGCGGCCACAGCGCACAGGTCGCAGAAGTCGCCCACCCGGGGCTTCTGACTGGGCATGTTCTGCGACCCCGAGCGACGCAGGTCGCAGAAGACGCCGCATGGCTCGACCCCGAGGGGCCACTTCTGCGACCTGCGCCTGGCGACCTGCGGCCTGCGGACTGGGTCCGTGGCTGTCCCGTACAGGTCGCAGAAGTCGCCCACCACGCCCGCCTGAGCGGGCTTGTTCTGCGACCCCGGGGCGACGCAGGTCGCAGAAGACGCCGTCTGGGCCGACTTCAAGGGGCCACTTCTGCGACCCGCGTCCTGTGACCTGCGAGCCGCGTCCTGCGACCTGCCGACTGGGTCCGCGGCCGCCGCGCAAAGGTCGCAGAAGTCGCCCAGCCCGGGCTTCTGACTGGGCATGTTCTGCGACCTCGAGCGACGCAGGTCGCAGAAGACGCCGCCTGGGCCGACCCCGAGGGGCCACTTCTGCGACCCGCGCCCGGTGACCTGCGACCCGCGCCTGGCGGGGGCCCGCGATGCGCGCCTTGCGTACAGGTCGCAGAAGTCGCCACCCCGGACTTCTGACTGGGCATGTTCTGCGACCCCGAGCGACGCAGGTCGCAGAAGATGCCGCCTGGGCCGACCCCGAGGGGCCACTTCTGCGACCCGCGCCGCGCCCGCGGCCGCCGCCTACGCGTCGGGGCGGATGCCGTTGCCCCGAGCCTGCGCGATGAGCACGGCCTGCAGGTCGGCCGGGGTCACCAGGCCGGTCTCGGCGATGCGCCGGCCGACGGCGAAGCGCACGTTCTGCACGCGCCCGGCCGAGGCGGTGAACAGGTCGTCCGCGGGGCCGAACGCGAGGCGCGCCACCGACCGGATCGCGTCGTCGACCCGCTGCGCGCGCTCCAGGTTCCAGGCGTGGCCGCGCCACGCGAGGATGCGCTCGTAGATCTCCCGGTTCGACGGCGGCCGCGGATAGTCATCGGCACCGCTCAGCCATGGTTCGGTCAGCGCGAGCGCGACGTACCACTCGCGCGACCAGCGTTCCAGGTGCGGCGCGGCGGCGGTGGCGTCGCCATCGGATGCCGCGGGCACATCGCTCCACGGATGGCTCGGGGCCGCGGCATCCACTTCTTCGACGTCGAGGGTGACGACCAGGTCGGTGTACCGGTTCGGGCCGGTCTGTCGGCCGCGGTAGATGAGCAGCTGGTTCTCGCCTTCGTCCAGCAGTGCCGACATCCCCTCCGACAGGCTGACGCGCCGAGCGCCGCCGGGCGCGTCGAACAGGCTGGACAGCTGCGCCGGGGTCGACCCGCGCCAGCGCAGCCGCACCACTTCGTCGCCGACCTGCACCTCGCCGCCGACCCGCGACACATGAGGGGCGACATGGGGCAGCGCGAGTGCGGTGATGTTCACCTGGGCGTCGCCGGGCGGCAGCGCGGCATCCGGTGACCGGCCCATCAGCAGCGTGTCACCCGATCCGAGCACGACCGTGGGCACCCCCGGTCCGCGCAGCGTCACTCTCAGCACGTCGTTCCCCCCGACCGTTCCCCTCCCGACACAGGGTAGCGGCACGCCCGCGCCACGGGGCGAGGCCCGGGGGTGGTGCGCCCGCCGCTCGCAGGCGCGGTGCCCCCGCCGATGGTTGCCGCAAATGGTCGGAAAGACAGCGGTCATAACGACCATCTACCGCACCTACCCGAGGCGGTGGGGTTGAGGTCGGGCAGGTGGATGCCGCGGCCCGCGCCCGCGGTCCACGTCGGGCGCGCGCTCAATCAGGCGTCAGGCACGTCGGGCGCGCCCGCTCGTGCCTCACCTCCCCCCGCCCGGCACCATGACCGGAGGCAGGCGCAGGCGCAGCAGGTCGAGTCCGACGCGGGCGGCGTCGCCCGGGCCGAAGTTTCGGCCGTGCGCGGCGGCGTCGGGCAGCCCGGCCGCGACGGCGGCCATGTTGTGCAGGCTCGTCGAACCGGGGTCGAAGTAGTGGGTGTGTCCGTGCACGGCCGCATACGACTGCCCGTCCATGACGGTCGCGCTCGTGCTCAGGTGGGTGACCCCGTCGACCACGCTCGGGTCGGGGCCGAACCGGCCGAGCGCCGCGACGCCGTCGCCGGAGGCCTCCATCACGAACGCGTGACCGGTCGGCACGTGCAAGGTCGAGGCATCCGGTGTCGTGATGCCGGGCGAACCGGCGAACACCGCATCGTCCACGCCGGTGACGGTGTGGAACGCGTAGGCGGCGGTGGTCGACCCGTACGAGTGCGCGATCACCGTCAGGTGCGGGTCGGTGGCGCGCGCCGCGCCGATTCCCGAGAGGAGCCCGCTCAACTGCACGCCGCCGCGCTCGGCCAGGGTGGCTCCCGCGACGCTGTGCCCCCAGCTGACGACGTTGCTCACCTGGGGGGCCTCGTATCCGAGCCACGCGACGGTGGCGACCGTGCCGGTGCGGCCGGCGGTCTGCAGTTGGGCCTCGGTGGCGACCCGCAGGCGGTCCATCGTGGCGGTGGCCGGCGCCAGGTCGTCGGCGACGGTCGTGGTGAACCCGGGCACGTACACGGCGACGTGGTCGGCGGTGTCGACGTCGCCGACCGCGACTGCGGCGAGCGGCTGCCCGGGCGCGGCGAGGTCGAGCGTGAGCAGGTGCCGGTCGGGGCCGGCCGCCAGCGCCTGCTGCACCGCGTGCGCGGCTGCGAGCTGCCGGCTGTCGTCGGCGAGCGCGTGCTCGAGCGCGAACCGGCGCACCGTGACGGCGTATGTGCCCTCGGTCGCCTCGCGCGCGTCGAGCCCCGCCAGCTCGCCCCGGATCGTCGTGGTCTCATGCTCGAGTGCGGTGGTCCGCGTGTGCAGGATGCTGCGGTTCGCGAGGTCGCGGTCATGGGCCGGGATGCCGTCGGTGTTGCCGATCCAGTCCGGATGCGCCGCGATCACCTGCTGCCGTTGCGCGTCGGTGAGGTGCCGCCACCAGTCCGCGACGGCCGTCGGTCCGGTGGTGGGAGGAGGCGCGAGACTGCCGGCGTCGCGCGCCGCGCCTGCTGTTCCGGCGGCCGTGGCCGGCCCGGGCGCTGCGGTGCTCCCGCCCGCACCCGCCGGGCCCGGAACGCCGCCCGCGCCCGCCATGGCGGTGACACCCGCCGCGCCCGCACCCGCCGCGGTCGCCCCGGACTCGCCCGCGCCCGCTCCCGCCGCGGTCGCCCCGGACGCGCTGGCCTGCTCCTGCTGTGCGGCTTCATGCACGATGAGCTCGGCGGCGGTGCGCAGCGCGGTCACCGTCGTCCCGAGGCCGGGTGCGACGGCGTCGAGCCACTGCGCACGGTGGGCATCGGCATCCCGCCCCACCCAGGTGAACTGTGAGCACAGTGCCTCGGTAGTGCGGGCGCGCACGGTGTCGAGCCGGTCGGCGCCCTGCGCGCACTGGCGGGCGAAGGCGCGCAGCGCCTCGATGTCGGCGCCCGAGAGCGTGGTCGGTGACATGGCGTCATCCTGGCGCCGGACCGGCCGCGGGCGCCAGCCCGCGAACGGAGGAAACTTCCGGCTCGTGGGTGCGCGGGCGGTTCGTGGGGCGACGCGCGGACGGCCGCGGGCGGGTTGTGGGGCATTGCGTCCTCGCCCGCGCCTCGGGCGGCGCGCCGGCCAGGTCAGACGCCGGCAGTTGGTCAGAACGGCAGCGACTGCTCCGGCACGGTCAGGCCGGGTCGGCGGGCGACGAGGTGGTCGAGCAGCTGCGCATAGCCGAGCACGGTCGGCAGCGTCCCCATGTCCGTCCTCGCCCGCGCTCCGGGCGGGCGCGCCGAACGGAAGTCTAGGTCGCCGGTCCGACACGCGCGGACGCGCCGCGGCGTCACGGGTCGGCCGGGCTGCGGCATCCACCCCCTACCGCGCGATGCTCACGTGCCCGGCGGCGGGTCTTCGGTGAAGTACTCGTAGGCTGCGAAACCGAGGATGCCGGGCACCTGCAGCATCCCCCATGCGCCGTGTTCGGTGAACGCGTCGTCGGTCATGCTCTGCACGATGTCGCCGTAGCGGGTGCCCTGCATGTCGTTGTACGCGTCGGTGCCGATCTGGTAGCCGACGCCCCAGGCGGTGCCGAGGGTGGCGTCGATTTCGGGCCCGGCGGCGGTGAACAGCAAGGGCACGCCGTGTTCGACCATGCCGCCGACGTCGTTCTCGGTGGCGGCGGTGCCGAAGCCCCATCCGTTCGTGGCGGCGCTGTAGACGCCGAGCGCGCCGCCGCCGTATTTGGCGATCGCACCGCCGCCGGCCTCGGCGCGTTCGATCGCGGCGGGCAGGTTCGCCCACTTGTCGCCGGTCGCGGGCATCTCGGCGAGAATCCGCCCGAGGGTCGCGGTCCCTGGCAGCAGGGTGAGGTGGTCGCGCAGGTCGGCGAGCCGTTCGGCCAGGCTCGGTGAGGGGGTGGATGCCTCCGGCCCCGCGCCGCGCGCGGTTCCTGTGCCGGCGGGGCCGGTGGCGGCGGCTGGGTTCGGGCCCGCGGCCGTGCCGCTTGCGCCGACGCTCGCGGGCCCGGTGCCTGCGCCGGTGGTGCCGCTCGTGCCGGTGGTGCCGCTCGCACCGGCCGTGCCGCTCGCACCCATGGTCGCGGGCCCGGTGCCCTCTCCGCCCGCGGACCCGGTGCTCGCGTCTGCCGTTCCGCCCGCGCCGACGCTCGCGGGTCCGGCGCCCGCGCTTACCGTTCCCCCCGCGCTTACCGTTCCGCCGGCGCTTGCCGTTCCTCGCGCGCCCGCCTCACCGCTGGCGTCGAGCTGCTGCTGCGCCTCGCGCACGAGCGTGAGCCCGGCGTCGCGCAGCCGTCCGGCGACGGCGCCGACTGCGGGTACGGCGTCGTCCTGCCACTGCGCGCGCATGGCCGTGGCATCCGGCCCGCTCCAGGGCAGCTGGGTCGTGAGCTCGACGGTGGTGCGTCGGGTGATGGCGATGAGTTGCTCGGCGCCGGCCGCGCACGCGGCGGCGAGGTCGAGCAGTCGCTGCGCATCCGCGCCCAAGAAGGAGGTCGACATGCAGCCATGGTCGCGGCATCCCGCCTCTCGGGCCAGCCGAGCCGGGGTGGAAACTTCCGCCTCGTGGCGCGTCAGTCCTCGCTGGAGTGCAGGCCGCGCCGGGTCGAGAGCAGCGTGATCTCGGGGTGCTCGTCGGCGAGCAGCCGCTCGGCGCGGTCCAGCACATCGCGCACGTGGGTCGCGTCGGACGCGACGACGGCGACGCCGACGGCCGCGCGGCGGTGCAGATCGTGCGCGCCCACCTCGGCGGCCGAGGCCTCGGTGCGCCGGCTGAGGTCGGCGATGAGGGGGCGAAGGATGCTGCGCTTCTGCTTCAGCGAGTGCACGTCCCCGAGCAGCAGGTCGAACTCGATCCAGCCGATCCACATGGCGTCAGTCGGGGGCGTGCGGCCCCGGGGTCCCGGCGGCGTCGGTTGCCGGCGCGCGGCCGGCGGCATCCCGGATCCCCGCCGCCACGGCGCGGCGCACGACGACGTAGAGGACGTAGAAGAACACCGCGGCGAGCACCACCGCGAGCACGAGCCCCGTGAGCGGATCCATCCCTCGAGTGTGGCATCAGCGGCGCGGTTGGTCGAGGGGTGTGCGCTCCGCCTACCTGCTGCCGCGCGCCTTCGCCCGCGCGCGATCACCCGCGTCAGGCGACAGCTGCCTGGATGGTCGTGACGTACGCGTGGCCCAGAAGGGTTCGCCCGCGTCAGGCGCAGGTCGCACATCGGTCGCGCGGGGCACGCGCCGCACCCGTCGCCTGCATAAGCGTCGCGCGAGGTGCGCCTGCGCGGGGCGCGGGGGGGGGGGGGGGGGGGGGCGTCTGCGCGGGGCGCGGGGGGGTGCGTCTGCGCCGGGCGCGCGGGGTGCACGTGCGCCGGGCACGAGTTATAGCTGCGCAGGCGCGAATCGGACCTGACCCGCGCACGGGCGAGCAGCCGCCGCCCGGTCATCCTTTCGCCTCGGGGCTCTCCCGAGGGTTCCAACGACAAGTGGCAGTCGCGGCCGGGGTGGCGGGGCTGTGGATAACTTCTGCGGCGGATCGGCGGATCTGGGTACGGTGATGTGCATGTCTCGTCGTACGATCGTGGCCGCCGCGGTGCTGGTGCTCGCGGTGCTGACCGGCTGCACCCCACAGCCGGCACCGAGCCCGACCCCGAGTCCGCGGTTCACCAGCGAAGCCGACGCGTACAAGGCCGCGGAGGCCACGTACCGGGCGTACATCGCCGTACTCAACAAGGTGGATCTCAGCAGACCCGCAACATTTGAGGACGTGTATCGCTGGGAGACGGGGACGGCGTTAGACGCGGACAAGAAGAACCTGACTGCGTATCACGCGGACGGGGACACGGTCGAAGGCAGCACCGTGATCACCCTCCTCGAACCCGGCACAGTGTCGGCGGACCTGAGTGATGTGACATTGCACGGATGCCTCGACGTGTCGGATGTCGTCCTACGGGACAAGAACGGCGAATCGCTCGTCAGTGCGGATCGTCGACCGGTTCAAGCGATCAGGGTGCACGTGACCACCAGCGATGATTCACCTACGGGCCTGCTTGTGGACAAGGTATCGGGACGAAGCGACGGGCCCAAATGTTGATCGCCGCTGTCGCCGTCGTAGCATCACTCCTCATCACGCCGATTGCAGACACACCGCCATCTGACGACGGCGGGACAACGAGAACGTGGTCGACTAACACATTCGATGGCGTGGATGTACGAGCGGAGAAGACCACGGGCGGCGGCAATGAGACAAACCGCACAGACGCATCGCAGTATCGCAGCAACGGCAATGGCGGGAACTCCACCCCGGTCCCGCATCCGAATCCTGATGCGTTGCCGGCGGTGCCGGGTGCGGTGACGCCGGTGGACTGCAAGACCGTGTCGGTGCCGTGTCGGCTGACCCCGTCGGCCACTCCGACACCGGCGGCCGAGGCGATCCCGACGGTCACGCTCACCGACTTGGCCAGGTTCCGGCCGACACCACCGGTGCTGGCCACGGAGCCTGCCGGGGTCGGGATCGTGGGACTGCCGGTGAACCTGGTGGCCACCGCCCCGGCCCAGACGTTGCATGGGGAGTTGTTCGATCATGCGGTGACTGTCCGGTTCACCCCACACCACTTCACCTGGGCCCCCGGCGACGGCACCAGCCTGAGAACCGGCACCGCCGGCACCCTGTGGTCCCGCGCCAGGGAACCGCAGTTCACCGAGACCCCCACCAGTCACGTGTACACCGCCCGCGGCAGGTACACCGTCCGGGTCACCGTCGCCTACAGCCCGGTCGTGACCTTCGACACTGGCTGGACACAGGCCGTCTCCGGGTTCGTGTCCGCCACCAGCAGCACCCAGAGCATCCGCATCTACGAAGCCCACACCATGCTGGTCGCCCACACCTGCACCGAAGACCCCACCGGCCCCGGCTGCTGACCATCTGGGTCCGGTGGTATGCATGTCCCGCCGTGCGATCGTGGTCGCCACGGTCGTCGTGCTTGCGATGGTGACTGGCTGCAGCCCGCAGCCGCCGCATCCGGCACCGAGCCCGACGCCGAGTCCGCGGTTCACGAGCGAAGCCGACGCTTACAAGGCCGCGGAAGACACGTACCGGGCGTACGTAGATGCGCTCAATGCCGTCGATATCTCAGATCCAGCGACGTTCGAAGACGTCTACCGGTGGGCTACTGAGGGCCGCCAATCCGCGGACAAGAAGACGTTGACCGCGTATCACGCGGAGAACGTCTCGATGTTGGGTAGTACGCGGATCCTCTCCCTGACTGCAACTGAGGCGACACCACCTCTTGACGAGGTCGTGCTGGCGGCATGCGTCGACGTGTCCTCTGTCGACATTCGAAGCGAGGATGGTGCATCGCTTGTTTCACCAGACCGTCCGGATGTCCAGAGTGTCGCAGTGGAGGTCCATGGCTCCGACGGGTCTCCCACCGGCTTCGTGGTGGCGGCTATCGGGGGACGAACGGAGGGACCAGCGTGCTGATCAACTCGGCTGCGGCGACCTGGTCGACGGACGTCATTCACCGCAGGGTGATGGGGCGGCGAATCTCGGTACGGTGGGGTGCATGTCTCCCCGTGTGATCGTGGCCACCGCGGTGCTCGTGCTCGCGGTGTTGACCGGCTGCGCACCGCGGCCCCCGCATCCCGCGCCGAGCCCGACCCCGAGTCCGCGGTTCACCAGCGAAGCCGACGGGTACACGGCCGCGGAGGCCACGTACCGGGCGTATGTCGACGCGAGCAACCAGGTCGAACTCGTCTCCCCCGCGACATTCGAGCCGGTATACAAGCTCGAGGTCGGAGATGCGCTCGACGCCGACAAGAAGTCGTTGACGCACATGTATTCCGAAGGCTGGACATTGGATGGTGACACCAAGCCAGGGTCTATCGTGCGTCGATCCTTTACGCCCGAACACGAGGCGGTTGTTGCATTGGATGTCTGCATGGACATCAGCGGTGTGAACCTGCTCGATAAGTCCGGACATTCTCTGGTCAGACCAGAACGACCAGACCTGCAGCCGTTGACCTTCACCTTCATTCCAGACTCCACTTCAGCCACAGGTCTCCTCGTCAGTAGCATCTCTGGGAGTTCCACACCGTGTGAAGGCTGATCATCCTCGCCCTCTTGAGTTTCGAAGCTCCCTTGGCGAGAGAGGCAGCCACGTTCCCCCCCCCCGCGTGGCGGCAACAACACGAACGACAGGTGATAGCCGGGGCGGAGGTGGACGAGGTCTGTGGATGATTTCGACGGCGGTTCGGGGGATCTCGGTACGGTGGGGTGCATGTCTCGCCGTGCCATCGTGACCGCCGCGGTGCTCGTGCTCGCGGTGTTGACCGGCTGCACACCGCAGCCCCCGCAGCTGGCGCCGAGCGCGACCCCGAGTCCACGGTTCACCAGCGAAGCCGACGCGTACAAGGCGGCGGAGGCCACGTACCGGGCGTACACGCAAGCGTTGAACAAGGTCGATCTGTCGGACCCCGCGACGTTTGAAGAGGCGTATCGATGGTCGACAGGGACTGCACTCGACGCGGACAAGAAGAATCTCACCCGCTATCACGCAGAGGGCGTCGTGAAGAGCGGCGAAACGCTTGTGACGGTCGTTGAACCACGGTCTGTTGAGGGTGACTTCTCTGTCGTGATGTTGAACGTGTGCGACGACGTCTCATCCGTCGACCTGCGGGCACCCGATGGCAAGAGCCTCGTGAAGTCCACAAGATCTCCGGTCCAGGCGCTCGCTGTCGAGCTGGAGAAGAGCGAGACTCTGCGACCGGCCTTCTCGTGAGCGAGATCTTGGGAAGGAAAGACGGTCCCTCATGCTGAAGCCGCTGTTCGCGGGCGAAGTCATTTCGTCACCGACCCGACCGTGCCGGTAGTTGCCGCAAATGGTCGCTATGATCGCGATCTTTTCGACCATTTGCGGCAACCATCACCAAAGGGTGGGGCTGGGGGCTGGGGGCCGGGCGCCGGCTGGGTGGGATGTCCCGGCGTCCGGACCAGTCAGCCGGCGTCGCCGAGCTGAGTCCGGCGGAACGCGAGCGTCGCCAGCGCGGCGGCCTGGTCGCCGAGCACCGCGTCGTCGAACAGCACCCGCGGCGAGTGGTTCCACTCCGCAGTGGCGAGGTCGACCTCGGGCGGCGAGGTCAGCAGCGCGAGGAACACGCCCGGCACCTCATCCAGCACGAACGCGAAGTCCTCCGACCCCATCATCGGCGAGGGCATCTGCTGCACCCGCTGCTCGCCGAACACGTCGCGCAGCACGGCCACCGCATCCTGCGTCTCGTCGGCCGCGTTCACGGTCACCGGGTACATCACCTCGAACGACACGTCGGCGTCGAGGCCGTGCGCCTGCGCGATGCCGCGAACCAGGCGCGGCAGTTCCTGCTGCAGCCGCGCCAGCGACGCGGCCGACATCGTGCGCACCGTCGCCGCCAGCCGCGCCTGTTCGGGGATGACGTTCACCGCCCCGGCGCCGGTGTCAAGACGGGTGACCGACAGCACGATCGGATCGAACGCGTCGAACCGCCGCGTGACGAAGCTCTGCAGCGCCAGCACGATCTCGGCCGCGACCGGCACCGGGTCGAGGGTCTGATGCGGCTGCGACCCGTGCCCGCCGCGACCGCGCACGGTCACGGTGAGCTGGTTCGAGCCCGCCGCCACCGCACCAGGCCGGGTCGCGAACACGCCACGTGGACCGGGCGCCACGTGGACGGCGTACGCGGCCACGGCGCGCGAGCCCGCGGCATCCAGCACCCCCTCGTCGATCATGACCTTGGCGCCGCCGTGTCCCTCTTCGCCGGGCTGGAACATGAACACGACCGAGCCGTGCAACCGGTCGCGGTGCGCCGCCAGCAGCCGGGCGGCGCCGACCAGGCCCGCGGTGTGCAGGTCGTGCCCGCACGCGTGCATCGCGCCGTTCGACGACGCGAACTCGAGCCCGGTGGCCTCGTCGATCGGCAGCGCATCCATGTCGCCGCGCAGGATGACGGCGGGCCCGGGCAGCTGGCCACGCAGCACCGCGACCACCGAGGTCGTGCGGGTGCCGGTCGTGATCTGAAGCGGCAGGCCCTCGAGGGCGGCGAGCACCTTCTGCTGGGTGCGCGGCAGCTCGAGCCCGAGCTCGGGATCGGCGTGCAGGGCCCGCCGCAGCGTGACCAGGTCGGGCATCAGCGCAGCGGCCTCGCCGCGGAAATCGGGGATCTCAGACATGGTCAGCCTTCCGTGAGAGGGGTGGAGTCGCCGGGCGCGCCCGAGTCGCCGGTCGCGCCGGAGTCGTCGTCGGCGTCGCCGGTCGCGCCGGGCATCTTCATGAGCGTCAGCGCGACCGCGGCGACGACGAACGCGCCGGCGCAGATCGCCCAGACGGTGACGTACCCGCCGATCGACGAGGTGAGGGTGCCGGATGCGGTGAACCCGGCGAGCACGAGGGCGAAGACGGCGCCGGCGGCAGCGCCTCCGAGGGTGCGCAGCGAGTTGTAGACGCCCGTCGCGATGCCGGTGGCGTCGTGCGGCGCCCGCTCGGCCAGCAGTGCCGGCAGGGCGCCGAGCAGCAGCCCCATGCCGGCGCCCGAGATGGCGTTGGCGACGAAGATCTGCCACAGCTGCTCGTGCAACGCGATCTGGAACAGCGAGCCGGCCGCGGCCGCGCACGCGCCGACGACGAGCACGGTGCGGATGCCGATGCGCCGCGCGATCGGTGCGAACACGGCGGCGCCGATCGTGGCGAGGATCGTGACGACCGCGATCACCGCCGAGGCCAGGCCCGGTCCGGCCGCGAACCCGTAGCCGGTGGCATCCGGGTCGGCCGACAGGAACGTCGTGATCGGCGCCTGCGACCCGAACATCACCATGCCGAACAGGAATGCGACGAGATAGATCGGACCGAGTCGCGGCGAGACGGTGAGCCGGATGTCGATCGCCGGGTGCGCGACGCGCAGCTCCCAGATCACCCAGAGCACGAACACGACCAGCGCGACGCCGAGCGCGATCAGGGTGCCCGGCGCGGCGAAGCCCGCCTCGCCGGCCAGGCGCAGCCCGGCCAGCAGCGCCACCATGGCGACGGCGAGTCCGGCGAACCCGACGACGTCGACCTTCGCGGCCGCGCGGCTGCTGGATTCGGGCACCTTGACGAACACCGCGAACGCGGCGACCGCGACGAAGACGACCGGCACCAGCAGGGTGACGGTCAGCGACGGCGAGACGCTGCCGACGGCGCCCGAGGCGATGGTGCCGAGGATCGCTCCACCGGTCAGGCACGAGACGAGCAGGCCGATCGCGGTGCGGGCGCTCTCGCCGCGGATGCGACTGTGCACGAGCGCGACCTCGAGCGGCAGCCACACCGCGAGCGGACCGACCAGCACCCGCGCGACGAGCACGAAGGGGTAAGGCGGCAGCAGCGCGGTGACGATCGTGCCGATGAGCACCGAGACCACCGCGATCCGCAGCATCCGTCGATGGCCGAAGATGTCGCCGAGTTTGGCCAGCAACGGCACGCAGACCGCCGCCGCGAGGGTCTGCACGGTCAGAAACCAGGTGATGTCGGCGTCGCTGACCTGCAGGTGGGCGGCGATGGCGCCCAGCAGCGGCGGGTAGTACCCCTGCACGAAACCGCTGGCCAGCTCGCAGAACACGAGAAAGCCGACCACCGTGCGGGCTGTGACGGTGGGCATGGATGCGGTGAGTATCTCCCGGTTCGCCGTGCCGCTGCGGGCGGTGCCCGGGGTGCTGCCCGGGGCCCCGTTCGGGACCCGGTTCGAGGCGGTGCCCGGGGTGCTGTTCGGGGTGCTGCTCGAGGGCGCGCCCGGGGCGCTGTGCGGTGCGCTGCTCGAGGGCGTGCTCGGGCTGCTGCTCGGGACGGTGCTCGGGGCTCCGTTCGGGCTGCTGCTCGAGGGCGTGCTCGGTGCCCTGTTCGGGCCTCGGTTCGGTCGGGGGCTCATCGGTGGACCTCTTCTTCGGGGTCTTGGGCGCGTCGTGGCGCGGTTGGGGGGATGCGGCGGCTGCCGCGGCGGGGCCGGTCGAGCTGTGTCGGGGCCGGTCGCGCTGCGTCAGCGGTCAGTCAGGCAGCGGTGGGGTGTCGGCGCGCAGCGGCGGGGTCTGCAGCAGTGCGGCGATGACGGCACGGTAGTGGTCGGCCGTGAGGCGGATGCCTTTGACCGACTGTCGGTAGAGGGTGAGCCCGGCGATCGTGTCGAGGATGAGGTCGGCGTCGACGTCTGCCGGCAGCTCGCCGCGGGCGATGCCACGCTCGATGATCGCGACGCCCTGGTCGCGGCGGGCGCGGAAGAAGTCGTCCCACAGCCGAGGAAAGACGTCGGGCTCGAACATCGCGCGCAGCCCGTTGCCGGTGTCGCCGGTGTCGGTCTGGTTGCGCTGGTTCTGCAGCGCGTGCTCGAACAGGTCGTCGGCGACGCTGCCGGTGTCGGGCATGTCGCCGAGGCTGATGTGCTCGCGGATGATCGCAGCCACCAGGGTCGCCTTGTCGGGGTAGCGCCGATAGATCGCGGTCTTGCCGCAGCCGGCTTCGCGTGCGATGTGCTCCACCCGCAGGCGGGCGTAGCCGTCGGCGATGAGCATGGCGCCGCCCACATCGAGGATGCGCGCGGTCAGCTCTTCGTCGGTGGGTCGTCCGACGGCGGGGGAGGTCATGGGCGTAATGATACGCAACGGTGCGTTTCATAACAAGAGAGGCGTGGATGCCGCGGAGCGGACCGCGTGCAGAACTCCTCCAATCCGAACACCACGGTGCCGAGCATCCGCGGGATCATGGGATGTTTCGGAGCGGACTGCGTGCAGAACTCCTCCAATCCGAATGCCACGGTGCCGAGCATCCGCGGAATCACGCGGACTTGAAGACCGGCCCGGGGGTGAGTCCCATAGCGTGGTGTCAATTCCTGCGGGGTCCTCGTCGTCGTTGACGATGGAGGGCCACCGTGGGATGACCAGTTGTTTCCGGCAAGAAGCAAAGGAGAGATCCCACGATGACCCACTACCAGTCTGCCCTGACGACCCTGATCGGCGAAGTCCTCGCCGACCCCGAGCTTGCCCACTCGGACGTGTTCCGTCGGATGCTGCAAGCCGGCCTGCAGGATCTCGTTGACGCGGAAGCGACGGCGAAGATCGGCGCGGCTCGTTACGAGCGCACCCCGGAACGGATCACGCGCCGCAACG
>NZ_KE383824.1:93467-98659 GCF_000422405.1 Microbacterium luticocti DSM 19459 | reverse complement strand
GGCAAACGCGTCCTCATCCTCGCCGACCAGCAAACCACCACCGTCGTCCACCTGAACACCGGAGAGATCATCGCGACCAACACCATCGACCCCGACCGCACCTACTGGCGCAACACGATGAAAGCCCAAGGCCGATGGCCCAGGGCTTCCAAACAGTGACCTAAGTCGCGACTCAGGTGGGACCTATGACGCGACTCATGACAATGGCGGAGGATGGGGGATTCGAACCCCCGAGGGCTTGCACCCAACACGCTTTCCAAGCGTGCGCCATAGGCCACTAGGCGAATCCTCCGGGCGGCCCCGCGGGACCGCCCACCATCCTACCGGGTCGGTGCGGATGCTCCCGCCCGGGCGTAGGCGCTCCCCGGCCGCACGATCAGCGAACGCGGGAACAGCAGCGCCCGCATCCTGCGGCCCGTGGAAACCGCCAGATACAGCCCGGCGCACACCGCCCGCGCCGCCTCGGCGATATCGCGTGCGTGGGCGGCGGCAGCATCCGCCCCGCCCGGCGCGTACGCCGCAGACTCCACCGCCGTCACCAGCGCCGCCGCCTGCGCATCCGGCGCGCCGTGATCGCGCACCAGCCGGGTGCCGAACGCACGCGCCGACTCGGTCAGCGGCACCGGGATGCCCAGGTCGATCGCCACGTCGCGCACCGCCGCCCACGCCGCCAGCGGATCGCCTGCCCGCGCCGCCGCCGTCCGCCGCCGGCGGCGCAGTGCCCCGATCAGACCCGGCAACAGCAGCAGCACCACGACCACCGCCGCGCCGAGCGCCCACGGCACCAGGTTCGGGCCGGCCGTCGCCGACGAGCCCGTCTTCGCGTCATCCGCCCGCAGCCCGTCGGGATCGCGCACCGACGACGGACTCGGCTTCGCCGTCGGCGACGCACTCGGCGTCTGCGGCCGGTCGGCCTGGCTGCCGCCGCCGGCCGCCTCGGGCAGGAACGACGTCGCGTCGCCCAGGCTCTTCGTCGGCTCGAACTGCACCCAACCGATCCCCGAGAAGAACACCTCCGGCCAGGCGTGCAACTGCGCGCTGCTCACCGTGTACTCCAGCGGTTTGCCGTCGGCCACGGCGGCCGTGTCGGCAGAACCTGGAAGATAGCCGACCACGATGCGCGACGGCATCCCGAGCACCCGTGCCATGATCGCGAACGCCGACGCGAAGTGGATGCAGTAACCCTGTTTCTGCTGCAGGAATGCCGCGACCGACGAGATGCCCGACCCGTCGAACCCGTTCTGCGCGGGCGCCGTCAGCGAGTACTCGAACTCGGGCCCGCGGAACCACGACTGCAGCGCGATGAGCGCGTCGTAGTCGGTCTCGGTGCCTGCCGTGATCCGGGCTGCGTCCTCGCGGATCACCGCCGGCACCTCGCCCGACAACGCCGTGTCGCGCGGATCGGTGCCCCGCGCCACCGCCGCCTCGATCTGTTCGAGCGTCGGCTCCGGCTCCTGCGAGACCACCGTGTACTCCTGGCCGGACGAGGAGGTCACCCCCTTCGCGACCACGGTGCGGTTCGCGTCCATCGCCTCCCACCCCGACGGCGCACCGGTCACCGACACCGCCGGATACGGCACCGGCAGGTAGCGGGCGGTCAGCGCGTCGATGCGGATGCGGGTGGTGACCTTGCGGGAGGCGATGTCGGTGCCGGCCTGCAACGGGCCGAACCCGCGGTCGGCGCTCAGGGCCGTCGACCCGAACGCGTCCGGCTTCCACACCGCACCATCCAGCTGCGACAGCGTCGCCACCCGCAGATACGGCGCAGACGGCGCCGTCGTGTGCAGTGTGAGCACGGTCACCGGGTCGGGGCGGCGCAGATCACGCCCCAGATCGAGGCTCGCATTGATGGTGGTGCCCCCGCCGAGCCCCGCGCCCGCGCGCGGTGCGGGCTCGGGCAGCAGGGGAGTGGCCGCCACCGCGACGAGCATCGCCACCAGGCCGATCGACACCGCGATCGCCGAGGTGCTGCCAGGGGCCGTGGGCGCGGCACGCGGCGGCCGGTACCGGGTGCGGGTCTCGGCCCGCAGCAGGAACAGGATCGCCGCGGCCAGCAGCACGAACCCGAGCACGTCGAACGGACCCGACACGGCCAGCGACGGAATCAGCGACACCGCCACCAGCGCGACCGCCGCCGCCAGCGGCATCCGTGCCGTGATCGCGACGTGGTCGACGACGATCGCCACCAGCCCCGCCCCGGCGACGATGCAGAACGACAGCGCGGCATCCGCCTGCAACGGCGCGATGCCGGTCTCGATCTCGGTGAGCGCCTGCTGCACCAGGTCGGGGACCAGCCGCAACGCCCGCAGCGTCGGGATGACGAACACGATCGCCGTCGCGCTCAGGAACATGGCGGTGACCAGCCCCACCCACACCGCCGCTTCGATCAGCGCCACCGTCACCGCCGACAGCCGATACCAGCGCCCCACGAACCCGGCGGCGAACACGGCGGCCGACACCCCGGCGGCGCCCGCCGTCCACGCGCCCGGCGCGATCACGCCCAGCAGCGGCACCAGCGCCGCCAGCACCGCCGCCCACGAGCCCAGCGTCAACGACAGCTGCGCACCGGCCCGACGCTCACGCCGCTGCTGCCTACGCGCCGCACGCGTCTCAGTCGAAACCATGCGCCACCCCCGCGATCGCATCCGCGTGCGCGACGCGCGCCCACGCCTCACGCAGGTCGGTTCCCGGGGCGATGGATGCCGCATACCAGCCGGCCGCGACAGCCCGCTCCAGCGCGTCGTCGACGGGGGCGGCCGTCAGCAGCACCGGATGGGCGCTGTGCCCGGGCAGGGCGGCGAGGGCGTCGGCGTCGGCGGGGCGCAGCACGCCGGTGATGACCACGAGTGGCCCGGTGTTCGCCGCCGACCACATGCGCGCCAGCGTGGCGACGTCGGCCGTGCCGTGCGCCACGGTGGTCGCGAACCGCCCGATCAGCACCGCCACCGCGGCGTGGTCGCCGCCGGGCACCGGCTCCGACAGCGGCGCACCGTCGGCGTCGATCACCTGCACCGAGTAGCCGTCGCGGGCCAGCGCGTTCGCCGCCGACACGCACGCGGTCACGGCCTGCTCGAACAGCGGATCCGCGCCCGGCCGGGTCGAGGCATCCGCCCCCCAACGCGTCGGCGCGCAATCGAGCACGACGGTCGCCTCGGGGGTCGACTCCTGTTCCTCCTGCCGCACCATGAGCGTGTCGCGGTGCGCGGTGGCGCGCCAGTGGATGCGGCGCATCGAATCGCCCGGTTTGTACGGCCGGGCCACCAGGTTGTCGGCGCCCTGCCCGAGCCGGGTGGTGGTGGCGTGCAGCATCCCCCCGGTCGCCCCGGCGAACGCGGTCAACGGCGGCAGGTCGACGCATTCGGGGGTGACCATCAGGCGGGTGGTGTCGCCGACCTCGGCGCACCGCCGGGCGATGCCGAACGGGTCGCGGATGGTCAGCTCGAGCGGGCCCAACCAGTGCACGCCGCGCTCGGTGGCGTCGAGGTCGTACACCAGGTCGACGGCGCGGTCATCGCCACGCAGCCCCGAGCCGAGCGCCGGAAACCGGCCGTCCGACCGGCCGACCAGTCCCTCGGGCACGCGGTCCTCCCAGGTGCCGGGGGTGGTCGGCAGGGCCGTGCGCACGCTCACGTGCACGGTGATCCGGGTGCAACCGCCCACGGGCACCGCCGGCGGCGACGGGGTGCGCGCCAGCGTCACGTCGCGCCGGGTGATGTGCAGGGCGATCAGGCTCATCACCACGAGCGCGAGCAGGAACACCCCGAACCCGAGCAGTTGCACCGAGCCCAGTTGCGCGGATGCCACGAAGAAGGCCAGCGCGAGAACCCCCGCGGCGGTCCCGCGGAGGGTGAGCGGCCACGCCTGCCTCATCCCCGGTCACGCCCCCGACGACAGCGGCACCGGCACCGTGGCGATCAGCCGCTGCAGGATCGCGGTGACAGTATCCGGGCCGCCGCGCCCGCGCACGCTGGTGGCGCGGGTCGGGATGAGCCGGTGCGCGAACACCGGCACCAGCAGGGCGCTGATGTCGTCCGGGATGACGAACGCCCGGCCTTCGAGTGCCGCCCACACCTTCGCGGCCCGCACCAGTTGCAGCGTCGCGCGCGGGCTCGCGCCCAGGCGCAGGTCGGGGTGGGCGCGGGTGGCCTGCGCCAGCGCGACCGCGTACTGCTCGACGGGCGCCGACACGTGCACGCGCCGCGCCCACGAGATCAACTCGCGCACCCGGCGGGCGTCGAGCACCGGGGTGAGCGCGGAAAGCGGGTTGGCGGTGTCGCGCTCGCGCAGCATCTGCACCTCGGCGGCGGGATCCGGGTAGCCCATCGAGATGCGCATCATGAACCGGTCGCGCTGCGCCTCGGGCAGGGCGTACGTGCCCTCCATCTCGAGCGGGTTCTGCGTGGCCACCACCAGGAACGGGTCGGGCAGCGGATGCGTGCGCCCGTCGACGGTGACCTGTCCCTCTTCCATCGCCTCCAGCAGGGCCGACTGCGTCTTGGGGGAGGAGCGGTTGATCTCGTCGGCGATCACGATGTTGGCGAACACGGCGCCCGGCTTGAACTCGAACTCGCGCTCCACGGGGTTGAACACGCTCACCCCGGTGACGTCACCCGGCAACAGGTCGGGGGTGAACTGGATGCGGCGCACCGTGGCATCCACCGTCGCCGCCAACGCCCGCGCGAGCATCGTCTTGCCGACCCCGGGCACGTCCTCGATGAGCAGGTGCCCCTCGGCCAGCAGCACGACCAGCGCGCTGCGCACCGCATCGGGCTTGCCGTCGATCACGCGGGAGACCTCGGTGAGGATGCCGTCGGTGAGCTCCGCGAACGCGGAGGGGCTCATCGGCGCGGTCGTCCGGTCATCAGTGGCGGATGTCGTCGTCTGCTCCATCGGCAGCCCTCCGGGGGTGCGGCGCGGGCCTCGTCGCCCGCGTCATCCGATCGTAACGCCCGCATCCGACCTGCTCGCCGCGCGTGTGCTGGGAACCCGGGCCGGATCCGCCGGGGCGACGCGATGCCCTAGACTGGAGTCAGCTCTCCGCGAGGCGGCATCCAGGCCAACTCCCCCAGGACGGAAACGTAGCAAGGGTAACCGGGCTCTGCCGGGTTCGCGGAGAGTCTTTTTTCGCCCCGGGCGCGGTGCGCCTCGGTTCGGTCGACGCCGCACGGTTATCACGGTTCGGTCGACGCAAA
>NZ_KE383824.1:0-93341 GCF_000422405.1 Microbacterium luticocti DSM 19459 | reverse complement strand
GGGTCGGCGAGGACTTCGCCGATCAGGGTCGTCAGGGCAGACTGGTAGTGGGTCATCGTGGGATCTCTCCTTTGCTTCTTGCCGGAAACAACTGGTCATCCCACGGTGGCCCTCCATCGTCAACGACGACGAGGACCCCGCAGGAATTGACACCACGCTATGGGACTCACCCCGTGCTTCCCGCATCCGAGCAGCCATTCGTGTCGACCGAACCGGCCCGCTGCGCCGCCGCCCGCTGCGTCGCCGGCCTGCCCGACGGCCCTCCCGGTTCGGTCGACGCAAACGGTCGTGCCTCCCGCATCCGGGCAGCCATTCGTGTCGACCGAACCGGCCCGCCGCGCCGTCCGCCCGCTGCGTCGCCGCACGGTCGTCCCGTTCCGCCGACGCAACACGGCCCTCCCGGTTCGGTCGACGCAAATGGTCGTGTTTCCCGCATCCGGGCAGCCATTCGTGTCGACCGAACCCGCGCGCCGCCCAGGCCCGACCCCGCCCACGCGCGCGCCGCCACCCGTCCACACGCGCGCCGCGCGCAGCCCCGCGCCCCGCCCGCCGCCCAGGCCCGACCACGCCCCGCCCGCCCCCCGCAGCCCGCCGACGGGGCGACCCGCCTAGGCTGGAACCGTGGCGCAGAGCATCTTCATCACGTCCGCAGAAGGTCATTCCGGCAAGTCCACGATCGCGCTCGGCGTGCTCGACGCGATCAGCCACGCCACACCGCGGGTGGGCGTGTTCCGCTCCATCGCCCGCTCGACCGTGGAGCGCGACTACGTGCTCGAGATGCTGCTCGAACACGACGGCGTCGACCTCGCCTACGAGGACTGCATCGGCGTCACCTACGACGACGTGCACGCCGACCCCGAGGCCGCCCTCGGTGTCATCGTCGAGCGCTACAAGGCGGTCGAGGCCCGGTGCGACGCGGTCGTGATCCTGGGCAGCGACTTCACCGACGTGGGCAGCCCCGCCGAGCTGGGCTACAACGCCCGCATCGCCGCGAACCTCGGGGCCCCCGTGCTGCTCGTGCTCGGCGGCCGCAGCCAGCAGGGCCTGGGCGAGCAGCTCGGCACGACGCAGGCGCGGACGGCCGAGCAGATGGGGCAGATCGCCGCGCTCGCCCTCGCCGAGCTCGCCCACGGCCGCGCCGAACTGCTCGCGGTGATCGCCAATCGCACCGACCCCGACGCCCTGGTGACCACCGTCGCCGCGATCTCACACGTCGTCGAGGCCTCGCCGGTGGCCCGCACCGCCGCCCACCGCGACGGGCGCGTGCCGGTCTGGGCACTGCCCGAAGACCGGTTCCTGGTCGCGCCGTCGATGCGCGGGGTGATGCGGTCGCTGGATGCCACGTTGCTCCGCGGCGACGAGCAGTTGCTCACCCGCGAGGTGCTCGACGTGGTGGTCGCGGGCATGTCGATGGTCAACGTGCTGCCGCGTCTGCTCGAGGGCTCGGTCGTCGTGGTGGCCGCCGACCGGTCGGATGTGCTGCTGGCCACCCTGCTCGCGAACGCGTCGGGCACCTTCCCGTCGCTGGCCGGCATCGTGCTGAACGGCCCGTTCGAGCTGCCCGAGTCGATCGAGCGGCTCATCGAGGGGCTCGGGACGCCGCTGCCGATCATCACCACCCAGTACGGCACCTACGAGACCGCGCTGCGCATCATGCGCACCCGGGGGCGCCTGGCCGCCGACTCGCAGCGCCGCTACGACACCGCCCTCGCCCTGTTCGAGCAGCACGTCGACATCGACGAGCTCACCCGGGCGCTGGGTCTTGCCCGCTCCACGGTGGTCACCCCGCTGATGTTCGGCTACCAGCTCATCGAGCGCGCCCGGGCCGACCGCCGCCGTATCGTCCTGCCCGAGGGCGGCGACGACCGGGTGCTGCGCGCCGCGGCCACCGCCCTGTCGCGCGGCATCGCCGAGATCACCCTGCTCGGCGACGAGGCCGAGGTGCGCGCTCGCGCCACCGCGCTCGGCATCGACATCGGCGCCGCCCAGATCATCAGCCCGTTCGATGCGGCGCTGGTCGACCGGTTCGCGCGCGAGTACGAGCGGCTGCGCGCCCACAAGGGCATGACCTACGCGCGGGCGGCCGACACGGTGACGGATGTCTCGTACTTCGGCACGATGATGGTGCATCTGGGCCTGGCCGACGGCATGGTCTCGGGTGCCGCGCACACCACGGCGCACACGATCCGTCCCGCGTTCGAGATCATCAAGACCGCCCCGGGCGTCTCGGTCGTCTCGAGCGTGTTCCTCATGGCGCTCGCCGACCGGGTGCTGGTCTACGGCGACTGCGCCGTCATCCCGGATCCCACCAGCGCCCAGCTGGCCGACATCGCCATCTCGTCGGCGGCCACCGCACGGCAGTTCGGCATCGAACCGCGGGTCGCGATGCTGTCGTACTCCACCGGCGAGTCCGGCGCCGGCGAAGACGTCGAGAAGGTGCGGGCCGCGACCGCCCTGGTGCGTGAGCGCGCGCCCGAGCTGCCCGTCGAGGGCCCGATCCAGTACGACGCCGCCGCCGACGCGGCCGTCGCGGCCGCGAAGATGCCCGGCTCGCAGGTGGCCGGCCGTGCGACGGTGTTCATCTTCCCCGACCTGAACACCGGCAACAACACCTACAAGGCCGTGCAGCGCTCGGCCGGCGCCGTCGCCATCGGCCCGGTGCTGCAGGGTCTGAACAAGCCCATCAACGACCTCTCGCGTGGGGCGCTGGTCGATGACATCGTGAACACCATCGCCATCACGGCGATCCAAGCCCAGTCGGAGGCATCCCGGTGAGCATCGTCCTGGTCGTCAACAGCGGGTCCAGCTCGTTCAAGTACCAGCTGCTCGACATGACCACCGAGCGGGTGCTCGCCTCGGGACTGGTCGAGCGGATCGGCCAACCGATGGGCTCGTGCCGGCACACCGTCTATCAGGTGTCGGGCGAGCCGGGGCAGGGCGTGACGACGATGCTGGATGCCACGACCGAGCGCGAGCTGCCGATCCCCGACCACTTCGCGGGGTTCGCGGCCATGCTCGACGCGTTCGAGCTGAGCGGGCCGAGCCTGGTCGAGAATCCGCCGGTCGCGGTGGGGCACCGGGTGGTGCACGGTGGGGCGCGGTTCTTCGAGCCCACCCTGATCACGCCACTGGTCGAGATCAACATCGAGGAGCTGGCGGTGCTGGCCCCGCTGCACAACCCTGCGAACCTCGCCGGCATCGTCGCCGCCCGACGTGCGTTCCCCGACGTGCCACACGTGGCCGTGTTCGACACCGCATTCCACCAGACCCTGGCGCCCGCCGCGTACACCTACGCGATCGACGCCGAGATCGCCGCGGCGCACCGCATCCGCCGCTACGGCTTTCACGGCACCTCGCACAAGTTCGTCTCGGGTGCGGCCGCCGCCTACCTCGGGCGGCCGCCGGGCGAGCTGAAGCAGATCGTGTTCCACCTGGGCAACGGCGCGTCGGTCACCGCGGTCGACGGCGGTGTCTCGGTCGACACGTCGATGGGGTTCACGCCGCTGGAAGGCCTGGTGATGGGCACCCGCTCGGGCGACATCGATCCCGCGCTCCTGTTCCAGCTGGCGCGGCGTGCGCAGATGGATGTCGACGACCTCGACGACCTGCTCAACAAGCGCAGCGGGCTGAAGGGCCTGAGCGGATTCTCGGACATGCGCGACGTGCTGGCCGGGCGGGCCCGCGGCGAGCAGGCCGCGACGCTCGCGTTCGACGTGTACGTGCACCGACTGCGCGCCTATGCGGGTGCGTACCTCGCGCAGCTGGGCGGCGTCGACGTCATCTCGTTCACCGCGGGGGTCGGCGAGAACGTGCCCGACGTGCGTGCGGGGGCCCTGGCCACCCTCGGCTTCGCCGGGGTGCACGTCGACCCGGTCCGGAACGCTGCCCGGGCCCACGGCATCCGGGTCATCTCGACGGATGACTCGCCGGTGACCGTCCTCGTGGTGCCCACCGACGAGGAGCTCGAGATCGCCCGGCAGACCCTCGAGGTCACCGGCGGCTGACCCCGCCGGGAGGGTCCGTTCGGGCCGCCGCGGCGCAGGGCCCGGTCGGGCCGCCGCGGCGCAGGGTCCGGCCGGGCCGCCGCGGCGCAGGGTCCGGCCGGGATGCCGCGGCGCAGCGTCGGGCCCGGGATGCCGCGGGGCAGAGTTTACGCGGATCCGCGGGATCGGCGCCCGAGACAGCGGACCGGCCGACTCGGCGACGAGGCTGCGCGGCTAGCCTGGAACCGGTGGTGTCATCCGACGCCGACGCGAGCCCGGGAGGTCCCATGAACACCGATCGCACCCTCGATCTGACCGGGTACGACGCGGTGCTGTTCGACCTCGACGGCGTGCTCACCCCGACCGCCGAGGTGCACATGCACGCCTGGCAGCGGCTGTTCGACGAGCTGTTCGCCGCGTGGGGCATCACCCCGCCCTACACCGACCGCGACTACTTCGAGCACGTCGACGGCAAGAAGCGCTACGACGGCGTGGCCGCCGTACTGCGCAGCCGCTCGGTCGAGGTGCCGTGGGGCGAGCCCGCCGACCCGCCCACCGCCGACACGGTGTGCGGCATCGGCAACCGCAAGAACGCGACGTTCGCCCGTATCCTGCGCGACGAGGGCATCGCCCCGTACCCCGGCTCGCTGCGGCTGTTGGACGTGCTGCGGGATGCCGGCACACCGATCGCCGTGGTCTCGAGCTCGAAGAACGCCGACGAGGTGCTGCGCACCGCCGGCCTGCGGGGCCGGTTCGAGGTCGTCGTCGACGGCGTCCTCGCCGAGCACGAGCATCTCGCCTCGAAACCCGCGCCCGACATGTTCTTGGCTGCGGCACGGATGCTGGGGGTCGACCCCGCGCGGGCGGCCGCGGTGGAGGATGCCCTCAGCGGGGTCCGATCCGCCGCGGCGGGCGGCTTCGCCCTCGTCGTCGGTGTCGACCGCGGCGTGGGGGCCGAGGCGTTGACCGCGGCCGGGGCGCACGTGGTGGTGGCCGATCTCGGCGACCTGGTCGAAGCATCCGCCCGCGGTCTCTAGACTCGATCCGGCGCAGTCACCGAGAAGGGGCAGGATGATCGATCGCGACCGCTTTCCCGTCGACCCGTGGCGTCTGGTCGAGACCGGGTTCGACCTCGACGACGCCGGGGTCACCGAGTCCCTGTTCGCCGTGGGCAACGGCTACCTCGGCATGCGCGGAAACCACCCCGAGGGGCGGCACGCGCACGAGCAGGGCACATTCATCAACGGCTTCCACGAGACCTTCCCCATCCGGCACGCCGAGCAGGCGTTCGGCTTCGCCGAGGTCGGGCAGACCATCGTCAACGCACCCGACGCCAAGGTCATGCGGGTCTACGTCGACGACGAGCCGCTGACGTTCGACTTCGCCGACATCCGCGAGTACGAGCGGGTGCTCGACTTCCGCGACGGCGTGTTGCGCCGCCGCATCCTGTGGGTCACCCCGAGCGGCAAGCACGTGCGCGTCGACTTCGAGCGGATGGTGTCGTTCGAAGAGCGGCACCTGGCGATCATGGTGGTCGAGGTGACGGTGCTGGATGCCGACGCCCCGGTCACCGTCAGCTGCCAGATCGTGAACCGGCAGGACGGCGAGGACGTCTACGGGGGCACCCCGACCGCGCCGCGCAAGGCCGGTTTCGACCCGCGCCGGGCCGACCGGTTCGCCGAGCGGGTGCTGCTGCCCCAGGAGTATTGGCAGGACAAGCAGCGCTCGACCCTGAGTTACCGGGTCGCCCAGTCGGGCATGACCCTCGCGGTGGTCGCCGACCACCTCATCGACACCGCCAACCCCTACACGATGCGCACCCTGGTCGAGCCCGACATCGCCAAGAACGTGTTCCGGGTGCAGGCCAAGGCCGGCGTTCCGGTGCGTGTGACCAAGCTGGTCAGCTACCACACCGCCCGCGCCGGCGTGCCCGCCCGTGAGCTCGTCGACCGCTGCCGCCGCACCCTCGACCGCGCCATGGAGGTGCCGGTGCGCCACCACGTCGAGCGCCAGCGCGCGTGGCTCGACGCGTTCTGGCAGCGTTCGGACGTGCGCATCGGCGGCCGCGACGACCTGCAGCAGGCGGTGCGGTGGTGTCTGTTCCAGCTCGCCCAGGCCGCCGCCCGCGCCGACGGTGAGGGTGTGGGCGCGAAGGGCGTCACCGGATCGGGCTACAGCGGCCACTACTTCTGGGACACCGAGATCTACGTGCTCCCGTTCCTGGCCTACACCACCCCGCAGTGGGCGCTGAACGCGCTGCGGATGCGGGTGCTGATGCTGCCGGCCGCGCGGCGCCGCGCCCACCAGCTCACCGAGGCCGGTGCGCTGTACCCGTGGCGCACGATCAACGGCGAAGAGGCCTCGGCGTACTACGCCGCCGGCACCGCGCAGTACCACATCAACGCCGACGTGTGCTTCGCGCTGTCGAAGTACGTGCGCGCCACCGGCGACACCGACTTCCTGTACCGCGACGGCGTCGACATCGCCGTCGAGACGGCACGGCTGTGGGCCACGCTCGGGTTCTGGCGTTCGCACGACGGAGTGGAGTCCTTCCACATCCACGGCGTGACCGGGCCCGACGAGTACACCACCGTCGTCAACGACAACCTGTTCACCAACGTGATGGCGCGGTTCAACCTGCGCTTCGCGGCCCGCACGGTGCGCGAGATGGCGCGACTGGACGGTGAGGTGTACCGCCGCATGGTCGCCCGCCTCGACCTCGACCCGGCCGAGCCCGAGGCGTGGGAGCGCGCCGCGGAGTGCATGCACATCCCGTACAGCCCGCAGTTGGGCATCCACCCCCAGGACGAGGTGTTCCTCGAGAAGGAGGTGTGGGACCTCGAGCGCACCCCGCCCGAGCAGCGCCCGCTGCTGCTGCACTTCCACCCGCTGGTGATCTACCGGTACCAGGTGCTCAAGCAGGCCGACGTGGTGCTGGCCCTGTTCTTGCAGGGCACCCACTTCACCCCCGAAGAGAAGCTCGCCGACTTCGAGTACTACGACCCGCTGACCACCGGCGACTCCACGCTGTCGGCGGTGGTGCAGGCGATCCTGGCCGCCGAGGTCGGCTACCAGGACCTCGCCCTGGACTACTTCCAGCGGGCGCTGTTCGTCGACCTCGCCGATCTGCACCACAACGCCGCCGACGGAGTGCACGTCGCCTCGGCGGGCGGGGTGTGGACCGCCCTGGTGTCGGGCTTCGGCGGCATGCGCGACGACGGCGGCCGCCTCAGCTTCGACCCGCGCCTGCCTGCCGGGTGGGACGATCTGCAGTACGTCATGCACTGGCACGGCACGCCGTTGCACGTCACGCTGCGCCGCGACGCGCTGACCGTGGCCGCCGACGACGGCGCACCCGTGCCGTTCTGTGTGCGCGGGCGGGAGTACGTCGTCGAGCCGGGCGGCGAGGTCACCGTTCCGTTGTCCGATCAGGGGCCGCGCATCCCCGGTCGTCCGACGCTGCACGAGCTGATCGGCGAGCGGCGTGAGGACGGCACCCTGCTGTCGGCATCCGTGCCCACCACCGTGACCACGACCATCCCGGTCATCGACATGACCGGGGAGGTGCCGGTCATCGACACTCGACAATGATCTGATGTTTCGGCCCTGATTTGGGCTCCGAGTGAGCGTTGATGATTGCATCCCCGATCTTTTGATCGTAAAGTTTCAGAAACCGCGCACCACAGCGCGCGGTCTGAACGTCAAGGGGGATGTACATGCCATCGAAGAGTCTTGCCGGTCGCGCGGTCGCGCTGGTCGGCGTCGGCGCCCTGGCCGTCGGCCTGAGTGCCTGTGGCGGCACGAGCGAGAACGGCGACAAGGGCGCCACCGGCTCGGGGCCGGTCTCGATCACCTACCTGCACCGTCTGCCCGACGGTGAGGGGATGACGCCGGTCAAAGACATCGTCGCGACCTGGAACGCCGCGCACCCCGACATCCAGGTGACCGCGACCAAGTTCGACGGCAAGGCGGCCGACATGGACCTCAAGCTCGAGCAGGACATCAAGGCCGGCACCGGCCCGTGCCTGGCCCAGATCGGCTACGGCGACATCCCCGACATGTACGTCAAGGGCCTGGTGCAGGATGTCACCGCCGAGGCGCAGAAGTACGCCGACCACTTCTCGGCCGGCGCGTTCGGAATGATGAAGGTCGGCGACAAGGTCGTCGGCCTGCCGCAGGACACCGGCCCGCTCGTCTACTTCTACGACGAGGCCGCGTTCACCAAGCTCGGCCTGACCGTCCCGGCGACCATGGACGATCTGGCCGCCGACGCGAAGAAGGCCGCCGCGGCGGGCAAGTTCGTCGCCGCGTTCACGCCCGACGAGGCGCAGAACTGGCTGTCGGGGCAGGCCGCCGCAGCCGGCGACACCTGGTTCGGCGCGCAGGACGACAAGTGGAAGGTCACCGCCGACGGCGCCGGGTCGCAGAAGGTGGCCGCGCTGTGGCAGGGGCTGCTCGACGGCAAGCAGGTCTTCGTGGGCGAACGGTGGGGGGATGCCTTCACCAAGGCCCTCACCGACGGCTCGCTCATCGGTCACGTCGGCGCCGCGTGGGAGGCCGGGTTCCTGCTCGACCCGCTGAACGACACCCCGCGCGAGGGCACCTGGCGGGTGGCCACGCTGCCGCGCTTCGGCGACACCGACATGACCGGCCCGGACGGCGGGTCGGGCGTAGCGGTCATGAAGGGCTGTACGTATCCCGCGCAGGCCATGGAGTTCAACGACTGGTTCAACACCCAGGTCGACGACCTCACCTCGCAGGGCCTGGTCGTGGCCGCCAAGGGCACGCCCACCACGCCCGAGAAGATGAAGAAGCAGTTCGGCGGGCAGGACGTGCTGGGCGTGCTGGCCAAGGCCAACGACACGCTCAACCCCGACTTCCCCTACATGCCCGGGTGGGCGTCCGAGGCGAAGATGAACGAGGTGGCCGCCGCCGCGGCGTCCGGCAAGGCGAAGGTCGCCGACATCTTCACCACCGCGCAGAGCACGGCCGTGAAGACCCTGCAGGACCTCGGCCTTCCGGTCGCCGACTGATCCGGCGCGTGCGGCCGGCCCTCGGGCCGGCCGCACGCGCCCTCGTGTGAGGACACCATGACCGTCGTCGCATCCCGTCCCGCCCGACGAGGTGGCATCCGTCGCGAAGGGCTGCACGGATGGCTGTTCCTGGCGCCGTTCGCGGTGCTGTTCGCCGTCGTGTTCCTCGTGCCGATCATCGTGTCGGTGCGCGCCGCGTTCTTCGCGCAGGTGCCCTCGGGCTCCGGCCTGTACGGCGGCGGCGAGCTCGTCGACAGGTTCGTCGGGTTCGCGAACTTCGCCACCGCGGCCAGCAGCGGCGCGTTCTGGACCGGGATGGGCCGCGTCGTGCTGTATGCGGCGTTCCAGATCCCGGTGATGATCCTCGCCGCCCTCGCGCTCGCGCTGCTGCTGGACTCGCTGCTGGTGCGCCGGGCCGCGTTCTTCCGGATGGCGTTCTTCCTGCCGTTCGCGATCCCCGGCATCATCGCCGCGATGATGTGGCTGTACCTGTACACGCCCGAGGTGTCGCCGTTCACGCCGTTCCTGCCCGCCGGCACCGACTTCATGGCGCCCGGGGTCATCCTCGCCTCGATGGCGAACATGACCACGTGGACGTACACCGGCTACAACATGCTGATCTTCCTGGCGGCGCTGCAGGCGATCCCGCACGAGCTGTACGAGGCCGCGCGGCTGGACGGCGCGAGCGGCTGGACGGTCGCCACCCGCATCAAGGTGCCGCTGCTGCGCGGTGCCGCACTGCTGGCGGTGCTGCTGTCGATCATCGGCACCGTGCAGCTGTTCAACGAGCCGGTGGTCATGGAGACGGCCAACCCGTGGATGGGCAAGGACTACACGCCGATGATGCTCACCTACAACTCGCTGATGGGCCAGATCTCGCCGTCCGGCACCGGGCCGGCCTCGGCGTTCTCGCTGCTGATGGCGGTCGTGGCCGGGCTGCTGGCGATCGTGTACGCCCTGCTGACACGGCGGAAGGCGGCATGATGACCGCTGTACCGCAGGCATCCGTCGCCGCGCCGCGGGCGCGCCGAGCCCGCGCCGGGCACCGGCTCGACCTGCTGCCGGTGTCGATGCGGCCCGGCCGCGGCGCCCGCATCGCCGCGATCGTGGTGCTCGTGATCGCGTGCCTGTATTTCTTGGTGCCGGTGTACTGGCTCGTCGTCGCCTCGACCAAGAGCAACGCCGATCTGGCCGGCACGTTCGGGTTCTGGTTCGCGCAGCCGAACCTCGCGGCGAACTACGAGAGCCTGATGAGCTGGACGCACGGGCTGTTCTGGCGCTGGGTGGGCAACTCGTTGCTGTACTCGACGGTCGCCGGTGCCGCCGGCACCCTGCTGAGCGTCATGGCCGGGTATGCGATCGCGAAGTTCCGGTTCCCCGGCAAACGCATCGCGGTGGGCGTGATCATGGGCGGGATGCTGCTGCCGGTGGCGCTGCTGACCGTGCCGCTGTACCTCGAGTTCCACGCACTGGGCCTGGTGAACACGATCTGGGCGGTGATCATCCCGTCGGCGGTGTCGCCGTTCGGTGTGTTCCTGGGCATGGTCTACGCCCAGTCGTCGGTGCCCACCGAGCTGCTCGAGGCCGCCCGCATCGACGGGGCGAACGAGGCCCGCATCTTCTTCACCATCGTGCTGCGGCTGCTGGCACCGGCGATGGTGACGATCTTCCTGTTCATCTTCGTCGCCACCTGGAACAACTTCCTGCTGCCGCTGCTCATGGTCTCTTCGCCCGACCTCAAGCCGGTGACCCTGGGCCTGTACGGCATGATCTCGTACTTCGCGCCCGCGAAGGGCGCCGTCATGCTGGGTGCGCTGCTGGGCGTGCTGCCGCTGATCGTGCTGTTCTTCGCGTTGCAGCGGTACTGGCGGGCGGGCATGGCCGCCGGCGCGGTCAAGGGCTGACCCGGCGGCGGCGTCACGCACACAGGGCCGGTGCTCACCGGCCCTGTGTGCGACCTCGACGACGGCTCACGCCACGGTGCGGATGTCGACGTCGCGACCTTCGGGGGTGACCAGCACGGCGACGGCACTGGCGGCGAGCACGGCGATCCACAGCACCGCCACCGGCCAGGTCGCGCCGACGGCCAGGGTGAGCGCCGTGGCGATCATCGGCGAGAACCCGGCTCCGACCGTCGAGGCGGTCTGGTACGAGGCCGAGGCCCCGGTGAACCGGCGTGAGGTCGGGAACTGCTCGGTGACGAACGCGGCGATCGGGCCGTAGACGATGCCCTGCACGATGCCGTTGCCGAGGAAGATGGCGACACCGAAGCCGAGGACCGTGCCGGTGCCGAGCATCCACATGATGGGGAAGGCCAGCACGGCCCCCAGGGCGCAGCCGAACACGATCACCGCACGCCGACCGAACCGGTCGCTGGCCTTGCCGGCCAGAAGGGCGACCACCACGGTGACGACGGCCGCGAACGCCTTGGTGTTCAGGACCCCGGTCGGGTCGGCGCCGTGGCCCACCGCCTCCGACACGCCCCACACCGTCATCAGGCCCTGGCTGGTGGTGAAGGCGAGCACCGCGATCATGGCGATGATCACCTGGCGCCAGTTGTGCCGCAGCACGTCGACGATCGGCACCCGCTTCTTGACGCTCAGCTCCTGCAGCTTCGCGAACATGGGCGTCTCGGCGACCTTGAGCCGCACCACCAGACCCATCGCCAACAGCACCACCGACAGCAGGAACGGGATGCGCCATCCCCAGGCCAGGAACTGGTCGTGCGGCAGCAGCGTGAACAGGCCGAGCACCAGGGTCGCGATCACCGCGCCGACCGGGCCGCCGGCGTTCACGATGCTCGACGCGGTGCCGCGGCGCCGTTGCGGCGCGTGCTCGAGGGCGACGAGCATCGCCCCGCCCCAGTCACCGCCGACCGCGACGCCCTGCACGATGCGCAGCAGCACCAGCACGACCGGGGCGGTGATGCCGATGGCCGCGGTGGGCGGCAGCAGGCCGATGAGGGTGGATGCCGCGCCCATCAGCACGATCGACAGGATGAACACGTTCTTGCGGCCGCGGGTGTCGCCGAAGTGTCCGAACACGATGCCGCCCAGCGGGCGGGCGAGGTAGCCGACCGCGAACGTGGCGAACGAGGCGAACAGCCCGAACCCGGGGCCGAGCCCGGCGAAGAACACGTGCTCGAACACGATGCTCGCGCAGGTGGCGTAGAGGATGAAGTCGTAGAACTCGATCATGTTGCCGAGAAAGCTCGAGGTGAGCACCCGGCGCATGTCCTTCGTGGTCAGCGTCAGCTGGGTGCCGTCGGCGGCGGTGGTCGGGCTCTCGGTCATGGTCACGGGTTCGGTTGTGGTCTTGGGGGTCATCATCGACCTTTCTGATGTGGGGCGGGTCGGGGGCACGGCCCGGGTGGGCGATGCGCGGTCAGGCGCTCACGCGTGCCGCGGAGCGGGTGAACGAGAGGCGGTCGAGGTCGTCGGGCACGACCACGTCGGTTCCGGTCAGCGCGGTGGCCTTGGCCGCTGCCCGGTGCCAGCTCGCGGCGTCCAGGCTTCCGGGCACCAGATGGTGGACGGCGAGCGCGCGGGCTCCGGCATCCCGCGCCACCTCGGCGGCCTCGACGACGCTGGTGTGCGACTTGTGGTGGTGGTCGTACGAGGCCCGGGCGGTCTCGTCCTGCGGGTCGCCGTAGGTGTGCTCGACCCAGTCGAAGCTGATGGCCTCATGCAGCAGCAGGTCGACGTCGTCGGCGAGCCGGGCCATGTTCGCCGTCTGCGCGGTGTCGCCCGAGATGGCGACCGAGCCCTCGTCGCAGGTGAACCGGAACGCGAACGCGGGGGCGATGGGGGGATGCTCGACGAGGATCGCGTCCACACGCACCCGGTCGTCTTCGAACACGCAGAACGGCGCCATGTCGGGCGTGGGCGCCTCGTTCGGGTGGTAGCCGCAGTCGGCGGGCACGGCGATGTCGCGAGCGTCGAACAGGTCCAGGGGAGAGGGTCGCAGTGCGTCGAGCACGCGGTCGTTCAGATCGGTCGCGTACGCCTCCATGAGCAGGCGGAACATGTCGGCGGTGCCAGGGGTGGGCAGGTGCGGCGCGACCGGACGTGGGGCGACGCTCGCGCGGGGTGAGACCGGCGGCAGCACGCCGCGGTCGCCGGGCCCGAGGATCGGGATGGGAGTGGATGCGTCGGGCAGCCTGAACATGCCGAACAGGGCGAGATTGGCCAGGTCGGTGGTGTGGTCGGAGTGCAGGTGGGTGAGGAAGATCCCGCCGAGCTGCGAGAAGTCCAGGCCGGCGCGGGTGAACTGGCGGCCGGCGCCGAGACCGGCATCGACGAGGTAGCTGCGGTCGCCGACGACCACGGCCGTCGAGATGCCGAACCGGGGGGCGGCGTCGGCGGGTGTCCACCACCGCGGACCGCCGGCGGTGCCCAGGGTGATGATGTACGGCGTCGTCACGATGTCGCCTCCTTGCTGCGTCGTGCCTCCAGGATCCCGGCCCCCATGCATATCTGTAAAGCTGAAAATATCGATGGACTACATAAACTGCACCTATGCTTTCGTCCACGTTGCGCCAGCTCGAGTACTTCGTCGCCACCGCCGACGCCGGCACGGTCAGCGAGGCGGCGGTGCGGTGCGGGGCCTCGCAGGCGGCGGTGTCGACGGCGTTGCGCGAACTCGAGAAGGCGCTGGCGGTGCAGCTGTTCGTGCGGCGCACCGCGAAGGGGATGACGCTGACCCGCAGCGGCGCGCGGGTGCTGGGTGTGGCCCGGCGCATCCTCGACGACGCCGCCGAGCTGGCCGAACTGGCCCGCGCCGAGCACGATGAGGTCGCCGGGCCGCTGCGGATCACCTGCACGTCGGCGCTCTCACCGCGCGTGCTGCCGGTGCTGGCCGCGGCGTTCGCGCACCGGCATCCGCGGGTCTCGCTCGAGCTGACCGACGGGCTCGCCGTCGATGTGCAGGGCGCCGTGCTGCGCGGTGATGCCGACGCCTGTCTGCTCTATCGACGCCAGCTCGACCCGGGACTGGAGGGCCGCACCGTGCACACGATCGAGCCGTACATCGTCGTCGCGGCCGATCATCGGCTGGCCGGTCGCTCTGCGGCGTCGTTGCGCGAACTCGCCGATGAGCCGCTCATCCTCGTGCATTCGGCCGGGTCGCGGCGGGCGATCGAGACGGTGATCGCCGAGGCGGGCGTCACCACCCGCCCGGGGTGGTCGTTCGCGAACCCCGAGACCGTGCGGGCGATGGTCGCCCGCGGGCTCGGATACTCGGTGTTCAGCGGCCGCCCGGCCAGCACCGAGACCTTCGACGGCGGGCGGGTGGCGTATCTGCGCATCAGCGACCCGGTGTCGCCGAACGAGATCGTGCTGGGCCTGCCGCGCGGACAGCGGCCCAACGCCCGGCTTGCGGCCCTGGAGCGGCTGCTGACCACCGACGAGGTGCGCAGCTCGTTCGGGTGAGTCAGGCGATGATCAGCTCGAGCCCGGCGTCACGGATCGCGCGGGCCGAGGCATCCGTGATGCCGGCGTCGGTGACCATGGCGTCCACCGCGCCGAGCGTGCAGATGCGGGCGAACGCGGTCGCCGCGAACTTCGTCGAGTCGGCCACCACGACGGTGCGCCGGGCAGCCTCGACCAGTGCCGCGTTGACCTTCGCCTCGCCCTCGTCGGGGGTGAACAGGCCGCGCTGCGGGTCGACCGCGGTCACGCCCAGAAACAGCGTGTCGATCGAGATCTCGGGGAGGATCAGGCCGGTCAGCGGCCCGATCAGCTCGTACGAGCGCGATCGGGCGACGCCGCCGACCACGACGATGCGCAGCTGTGGGCGCACCACCAGGTCGTTGGCGATGTTGACGGCGTTGGTGACCACCGTGGTCTCGGTGTGCGCGAACTGCCCATCGGCGGCGGCGCGCACGCCCACCTCGTAGGCGGCGGCGGTGGTGGTGGTGCCGCCGTTGAACGCGATCACCGACCCCGGTGTCACCAGCGAGGCGACGGTGCGGGCGATCGCGTTCTTCTCGTGCCAGCGCCGCGAGGTGCGAAAGCGCAGCGGCACGTCGCCGGTGGTCGAATTGGCGCGCGCGCCGCCGCGGGTGCGCTCCACGAGCTGCTGCTCGGCGAGTGCGTCGAGGTCTCGGCGGGCGGTGGGACCCGACACGCCGAACTGCGCGATCACCTCTTCGACGCGCACCGTGCCCTTCTCGACGATGTAGTCGACCAGGCGTGAGAGCCGATCCTCGCGGTCCACTGTGTCTCCTTGGCGTGTCGGGGCCTCATCGGGTGTCGTCGGGGCGTGACGATCGGATGCCGCGTGCTCTCACGATGCTCTCATGACCCCGCCCCGTCGCCGGGGAGGCGATCGTGTCAGCCGGCGATCAGTGCCAGCAGCCGGGCCGCCTCGTCGGCCATCGCGTCGCGGCCGGGACCGAGGTACCTGCGCAGGTCGACGATGCGTTCGTCGGCGTCGAGCACGCTGCGCACCGCCCGGGTGAAATGGCCGTTGAGGTGCGTCGAGACGTTGACCTTGACGATGCCCGCGGCGACCGCCTCGCGCAGGTGGTCGTCGGCGACCCCCGACGAGCCGTGCAGCACCAGCGGCACCGGCACCGCGTCGCGCAGCCGCGCGATCAGGTCGAGGTCGAGCCGGGTGGTGCGGTCGGTGCGGGCATGCGTGGACCCGACCGCGACGGCCAGCAGGTCGACGCCGGTCGCCGCGACGAACGCCGCGGCCTCGTCCGGGTCGGTGCGCACGCCGGCGGCGTGCGCACCGTCCTTGCCGCCGATCTCGCCGAGCTCAGCCTCGATCCACGCCCCGCGTTCGTGGGCGTACGCCGCGACGGCGGCGGTGACGCGCACGTTCTCGTCGTACGGCAGCGCGGCGCCGTCGAACATCACCGACCCGAACCCCAGATCCACGGCCCGGCGGGCCAGGTCGGCGTCCTCGGCGTGGTCCAGGTGCAGGGCCAGCACGGCGTCGGATGCCTCGGCCACCGCGCGCGTGGCGGCCGCCAGCGGCGTGAGCGAGCCGTGGAATGCGGCGCAGTTCTGCGAGATCTGCAGGATCAGCGGCCGTGCCGCCCGCTCGGCCGCGCCCACGAGCGCCTCGGCGGTTTCGAGCGTGACCACGTTGAACGCGGCCGCGCCGCTGCCGGCGGCGGCTGCGGCGGTGACGATCTGGGCGGTGGGAACGAGCGGCATTTCTCTCCGATCCGGTCGACGGTTCAGTCGACGATCACGTCGGTGTACAGGGCGGTGTGACTCTCGTCGATGGTGCCGGCCAGCGGCGCGAGCACGGCGGCCGCCGAGAACGCGACCGCGCGGCGCACGATCTCGGGCAGGTCGGCGTCGAGGTCGAGGCCGTCGTCGATCGCCCCGGCGATCGCGGCCACGGCCGCGTCGCCGGCGCCGGTGGCGTTGCCGTGCAGCGGTCGGGGCAGCCGGCCGCGCACCGGCGCGCCGGTGCGCGGCACGGCGACCAGGCCGTCCTCGCCCAGCGAGACGACGACGAGCCCGGCCCCGGCCTCCTGCAGCATCCGGGCACCGGCGACCGGGTCGCCGGTGCCCACGGTGGTGGCCAGTTCGTCGCGGTTGGGTTTGAGCACGTCGGCGCCGCACGCGGCGGCCGCGCGCAGCGCATCACCGACCAGGTCGGCGATCACCGGGGCCGGGCGTGCGGACTGCAGCATCCGTGCCACCGCGTCGGCGGCGGCGCCCGGGGGCAGCGATCCCGACACGGTCACGCAGCGCGCCCGGCGGGCGGCCTCGGCGATCGCGGTGTACAGGTCGGCCCACTCGTCCGGGGCGCGGGCGGCGCCGCGCTCGTTGAGCTGGCTGGTGCGGCCGGGGCCGGTCTCGACCAGCGCATAGGTGCTGCGGGTCGGTTCGGCGCACCGGGTGAACCGGGCCGTGACTCCGGGCAGGTCGCGGGCGAACCAGTCGGCCTCGTCGGTGCCGACCAGGCCGAGGGCGAGGGCGTCGTGCCCGGTCTGCGCGAGCACCCGGGCCACGTTCACACCCTTGCCGCCGGCGCGCCGGCGCGCGGGTGCGATGCCGTGCGTGGCGCCCGGGTGCAGCGCATCGAGGGTGAGCGTGAGATCGACCGCGGGGTTCGGGGTGACGGTGACGATCATGCCGCGTCCGTGAGGGTGCGCGCCCGCAGTGCGGCGCCGATCACGCCGGCGTCGCCGCCCAGTCGTGCCCGGCGCAGCGCAGTGGAGCGGATCGGGAAGTACGCGTCGAGGCGCCGTTGCAGGGGTCCGAGCAGGGCGTCGCCGGCTTCGGACAGCCCGCCCGCCACGACGATCGCCTCGGGGGCCAGCGCCGCGCACGCGTGCGAGAGCCCGAACGCGAGGGCGTCGACCGCGTCGTCCCAGATCTCGCGGGCGACCGGGTCGGTGTCGACCCGGTCGAGTACGTCGCGTGCGCCGGGTACGGCGTGGCCGGTGTCCTCGGTGTAGCGGCGGGCGATGGCGGCGGCGGATGCGGTGGCCTCGAGGCATCCGTGATTGCCGCACATGCACGCCCGGCCCCCCGGCCGCACCACGGCGTGGCCGATCTCGCCCGCGTACCCGGCGCGCACCACCACCCGGCCGTCGACGATCACCCCGGCGGCGATGCCGGTGCCGACGGTCACCACGAGCGCGTCGCGGCAGCCCGCGGCGCTGCCGAGGGCGAGCTCGGCCAGCGTCGAGGCGCGCACATCGTGCACCAGGGCGACCGGCAGGCCCAGCCGTGCCGCGGCGCGGTCGCGGAAGGGCACGTCGCGCCAGCGCAGGTTCTCGGAGCAGATCGCGATGCCGGCGTCGTCGTCGACGATGCCCGGCAGCGCGAGTCCGGCTGCGGCGGGCGACCCGCCGAGGCGCGCGGCGATGCCCGCCAGCACGTCGAGCACGTCGTCGACGATGTGGTCGGACACCGCCGGCGTCGGGGTGCGCACGGTGGCGGCGACCGCGCCGTCGGCGGCCACGACGGTGGCCTTGATGTCGGTGCCGCCCACGTCGAACGCGAGCACCGGCGCACCGGGCGCGATCCGCAGCTGCGCGGTCATGTCAGTCGGCGAGGATCACCGAGCGCGACAGCGACCGGGGGTGGTCCGGGTCCAGGCCGCGCGCCTTGGCCAGCCCGACGGCGAACCGCTGCGCGACGATGAGCCCGGCGAGCGGGTCGAGGTCGTGGTGCACGAACGTCGCACCGGTGGCGGCGACGTCGTCCGCCAACCCGTCGGGCACCTCGCCGAGCGCCCACACGTTGCGCCCGGACTGGGCGATGGCCAGCGGACCGTGCCGGTAGTCCATGGCGGGGTACGACTCCGACCAGTACTGCGCGGCCTCGCGGGTCTTCAGCGCCGCCTCGGCGGCCAGCCCCACCGTCCAGCCGCGGCCGAGGAACGTGGTCTGGGTCGCGCCCAGCAGCGGCGCGATGTCGAGCTCGAGGGCGCGCTCGGCGTCGCGGGCGGCCGACTCGATGTCGTCACCGAGGTGGGCGCGCAGCAGCGCGAGCACGCTGGTGGCGAACCGGGTCTGCACGACGGACTGCTCGTCGGCGAAGTCGAGCGCGATGCTCGCACCGGCGATCTGCGCCGCGGGGGAGTCCGCGACGGCGGTGATGAGCAGGGTGGGCACGCGGGATGCCTTCAGCAGGTCGATGATCTCGGTGGTGGTGCCCGACCGCGAGATGGCGACGACCAGGTCGTACGGCCGGTGGGCGGGGAACTCCGACCCGGCGAACGCGTCGGTCTCGCCCTGCCCGGCCTGTTCGCGCAGCACCGCGTAGGACTGGGCCATGAACCAGCTCGTGCCGCAGCCGACGACCGCCACCCGGGCGCCGGCGGCCGGCAGCACCTCGGCCACCTCCGGCAGCAGTGCCGCGGCGGTGCGCCACGTCTGCGGCTGGGTCGAGATCTCCACGTCGACGAAGGGTTCGGTCATCGCTCACTTCTCTCGCATCGCGTCCCCGGTCCATTCCGAGTGACTATCGATGATCATAACGGCTAGAAACAATCAATAAAAGTCATTCAACGAGATTCGTCGGATGCCTCGGGCCCCGGCGTGAGGCGGACGCGATCCGGTTGTGTGAACCGGGCGCGGGCGGGGTGTGAACCGCGCCCGATCCAGGTCAGAACTCCTCGATGAACTCCTCTTCGGGTCCCACATCGGCCACATCGCCCAGGTGCACCCGGGCGCCGGGCGTTCGGAACTCGAGCACCGTCACGGTGTTCGACCCGGCCCGCCACAGCGGTGCGGGGGCGTACAGCGTGCGCTGCGGCCCGATGTCCCAGTATCGCCCCAGCAGAAAGCCGTTGACCCACACCAGCCCGCGCCCGCTGCCCGGCAACGACAGGTGCGCGTCGGCGGGCTCGGCAAGCGGCACGTGCGCGGCGGCGAACAGCGGCCCGGTGCCGGGCCCGATACCCGGCTCGGAGCCCGGGTCGGAGCCCGGCCCCGTGCCCGGGTCGGTGCCCGGCCCGGTGCCCGGCTTCGCGCCGGGGGTGCCCGCCAGGGCGTCGAGGTCGAGCCCGTCCAACGGCACCGGGGCGCAGCGCCAGCGCTGCACCATCCGTCGACCGTCGACGAGCACCGGGCCGACCAGGCCCTTGTGCTCCCCCAGGCGCGGCCCGTAGTTGATGCGGCCGAGCACCTCGGCGAACACCGTCAGGCGGGCGTGGGCACCGTGGCCGGTGACCGGCAGCGTGCCCGATCCGGCGACGCTGCCGACGAAGACGTCGTCCAGCCAGATGTGCGCACGGTCGCGCACATCCTGCAGCATCAGCTCGATGGGGCCGGGCGGCAGCAGCACGTCGGCGTCGAACCGCACCAGGTCGCTGTCGATGCCGATCGCATCGGTGGCGCACGGCACGGTGACAGGCGTGCCCGGTGCCGTCCAGGCGGTCAGTGGGCGGCCCGGCCGCAGCACGGCGGTGACCGGCTCGACGAAGCGGGGCGGCGCGCTGCGCACGGCGGCGGTGGCGCCGAGCACCTCGCGCAACGCGAAGAACTTAGGCCTCAGGGTGCCGTCCTCGGCGATGGGCGCGTCGGAGTCGTAGCCGGTGGTGGTGGCACGCAGCCTCCCGTCCACGTCGTTGGCCCCGGCGCCGGTGCCGAAGTTCGTGCCGCCGTGCGCCATGTACACGCTGACGCTGCCGCCGTCGGCGATGATCTCGGCGAGGGTGTCGGCGGCGCTGGAGGCCGACCGCACGTGGTGCGGGCCGCCCCAGTGGTCGAACCAGCCGTTCCAGAACTCGCCGCACAGAAACGGCTCGTCCGGCCGCAGCTCGTGCTGCAGGGCGCGGGCCTGCTCCACCCGTGACCCGAGGTTGAGCGACATGAGCGTGCCGGGCAGGGTCCCGGCATCCGTCATCGTGCGGGTGGGGCCGTCGGCGGTGTACATCAGCTCGGTGATGCCGCGGTCGGCGAGCAGGCGCCGCATCGCCGGCAGGTAGTCGGGGTCGTCGCCGTAGCTGCCGAACTCGTTCTCGACCTGCACGGCGAGCACCGGTCCGCCGGCGTTCGCCTGCAGCGCGGCGATGCGCGGCACGAGCTCGTCGAACCAGCGGGCCACCGGCTCGAGGTAGCCCGGCTCGGCGCAACGCAGCGGGGTGCCGCGGCCGGTCAGCCACACCGGCAGGCCGCCGTTGCGCCACTCGGCGCAGATGTACGGCCCGGGCCGCACCACGGCGTGAAGTCCCTCCTCGGCGGCGGTGGTCAGGAACCGCTCGAGGTCGCGCCCTCCGGTGAAGTCCGGTGCCCGGTCTTCGTGCGGCTGGTGCACGTTCCAGGCGACGTAGGTGTCGACGGCGTTCATGCCCATCTCGGCCAGGCGCCGCAACCGGTCGCGCCACAGCTGCGGATGCACCCGGAAGTAGTGGATCGACCCGGCCAGCAGCTGCCACGGTTCGCCGTCGCGCAGCAACCGGCCGTCGGCCCAGGTGAGAGTCGGGGTGGCGGGCATCGGGCTCCTCGGCGTCGGCGTGTGTGATCGATTCTGACGCATCCGGCCTCGCAACGCTCACGAATGGATGCCTCGGTTCCGGTGTGGAATCCGTCGGGAGCGATGTCGGGGGCACACCGTAGGCTGGTCGGGTGACCACCGCTCTGTACCGCCGCTACCGGCCCGAGACCTTCGCGGAGATGATCGGGCAGTCGCAGGTCACCGAACCGCTGATGACCGCGCTGCGCAGTGACCGCGTCGGCCACGCGTACCTGTTCTCGGGGCCGCGCGGCTGCGGCAAGACGACCAGCGCGCGCATCCTCGCCCGTTGCCTCAACTGCGCAGCCGGGCCCACCGACACCCCGTGCGGCCAGTGCGCCAGCTGCGTCGAGCTGGGGCGCGGCGGCGGCGGGTCGCTCGACGTGGTCGAGATCGACGCGGCATCCCACAACGGCGTCGACGACGCGCGCGACCTGCGCGAGCGGGCGGTGTTCGCCCCGGCGCGCGACCGGTTCAAGATCTTCATCCTCGACGAGGCGCACATGGTGACCCCGCAGGGGTTCAACGCGCTGCTCAAGCTCGTCGAAGAGCCGCCCGCGCACGTCAAGTTCATCTTCGCGACCACCGAGCCCGAGAAGGTGATCGGAACCATCCGGTCGCGCACGCACCACTATCCGTTCCGACTGGTCGCCCCCGCCGCGATGCTCGAGTACGTCGAGCAGCTGTGCGGACAGGAGGGCGTACAGGTCGAGCCGGGTGTGCTGCCGTTGGTGGTGCGTGCCGGCGGCGGGTCGCCGCGCGACACACTGTCGGTGCTCGACCAGCTCATCGCCGGGTCCGAAGAGGCGACGGTCATCTACGCCCGTGCCGTGGCGCTGCTCGGCTACACCCCCGCCGAACTGCTCGACGAGGTGGTCGACGCGTTCGGGGCGAGGGATGCCGCTGCCGCATTCTCTGCGGTCGACCGGGTGGTGCAGACCGGGCAGGACCCGCGCCGGTTCGTCGACGACCTGCTCGAGCGGCTGCGCGACCTGATCGTCGTGGCCGCGACCGGCTCCGGAGCCGCGGCTGTGCTGCGCGGCGTACCCGCCGACGAGCTGGAGCGCATGGGCCACCAGGCGCGCGCCTTCGGCGCCGAGCGCCTGTCGCGGGTGGCCGACATCGTGGTGGCGGCGCTCGACGAGATGACCGGCGCCACCTCGCCGCGCCTGCAGCTCGAGTTGATGGTCGCCCGCGTGCTCGCCCACGGCGGCGCCGCGTCCGCACCCGCCGCACCCGCCGCGCCGGTCGCCGAGCCGGTCCCGCAGGTGCGGGGCGGCGCGCCCGCCGCCTCCGCGGGCGCCGCCGAGCCCGGCCCGAGCACCGAGCGAGCGCCGCAGGCGCCGGTCGCCGCGCCCGCCCCATCCGCCGGCGAGCCCGCCACGTCCGTCCCCGCCGCCGCCGCCTCCGAGTCCGGCCCGAGCACCGAGCGAGCGCCGCAGGTGCCGGCCGGCACGCCCGCCACGCCCACTCCATCCGCCGCCGCGCTCGTTCCGAGCACCGAGCGAGCGCCGCAGGCGCCGGCCGGCACGCCCGCCACGCCCACCCCCTCCGCCGGCGAGCCCGCTCCGAGCACCGAGCGAGCGCCGCAGGCGCCGGCCGGCACGTCCGTCCCCTCCGCCGGCGATCCCGCCACGTCCGTCTCTTCCGCCGGCACGCCCGACCCCTCGGTCGCCCTGCGAGCGCCACAAACACGAGTCGACACACCGCCCGAGCCCGCCGCACCCGCCGCCTTCGCCGCATCCGGCGGGCCCGTCACGCGCGCGCGCATCGATGCCGCCTGGCCTGAGATCCTGCAGCGGCTCGAGGGCATCAACCGCACCTCGTGGCTGATCGCCTGCACGGCCGCGGTCGTCGACTTCGCCGACGACGTGCTCACTCTCAGCTTCGCCAGCGCGGCCGACGTCGCCAGGTTCAAGAAGCTGCAGGCCGGTAGCGGCCCCAGCGAAGACCTCCGGCAGGCGATCCAGGCGGTCGTGGGCATCCGGGTGAAGTACATCGCCCGGCACGGCGGCGCACCAGGCGGTGGCGCCGGCGGCGGCTCGGCGCCGGCACCGCCCGCGCCGGACGTCCCCGCGGCATCCGTCCCGACCGGTCGCGACACGGCGCCGCGCCCCGCCGCCGGCACGGCTGAGCCGCGCCCCGCCGCCGGGCGCGCCACGGCCCCGGCCGCCCCCGCCCCGGTCACCGACTGGGCGGTCGCGCCCATCCCGCCCGATCCCGGTCCTGAGTCCGCCCCGAACGATTCCGCCCCCGGCGGGTTCGCCGTCGACGACGACCCCGAGGATGCCGCGGCCTCGCCGGTGCGCACCGCCACGCTCGCCCCGCCGCGCGAAGGCGAGGTGCTGCCGCCCCGCGAGATCGTCACCTCCCTCGAGCCCGACGACGACGAGCGCGAAGCCGACGAGATGGTCGCACCCGAGGCATCCGTGCCCGTCGTGCCGCCGCAGCTGAACGCCGCGGTCCGCGACGACGGCGTCGAGCGCGTCGGCGAGGCCGTCGTGCGCCAGGTGCTCGGTGCGACGTTCCTGCGCGAAGAGCCCTACGAGTCGCCCACGAGGTTCAGCTAGCCCATGTACGACGGCATCGTCCAGGACCTGATCGACGAGTTCGGCCGGCTGCCCGGCATCGGCCCGAAGTCGGCGCAGCGCATCGCGTTCCACATCCTGCAGACCCCCGGCTTCGACGTCTCACACCTGGCCGAACTGCTCAGCGAGGTGCGCGAGAAGGTGCGCTTCTGCGAGGTGTGCGGCAACGTGTCCGAGCAGGACCGCTGCGCCATCTGCCGCGATCCGCGGCGCAATCAGACCCTGATCTGCGTCGTCGAAGACGCGAAGGACGTCGCCGCCATCGAACGCACCCGCGAGTTCCGCGGCCTCTACCACGTGCTCGGCGGCGCGATCAGTCCCATCGCCGGCATCGGACCCGACGACCTGCGCATCGCCCCGCTCATGCAGCGCCTGGCCGACGGCACCGTGCAGGAGGTCATCCTCGCCACGAACCCCAACCTCGAAGGCGAGGCCACCGCCACCTACCTGAGCCGCCTGCTGCACACCCTGCAGATCACCGTCACGCGACTCGCCTCGGGTCTTCCGGTGGGCGGCGACCTCGAATACGCCGACGAGGTCACCCTGGGCCGGGCGTTCGAGGGCCGGCGGTCGGTGTGAACGCCGCGACCCGGGTCAGCGGCCGGGGGTGGATGCTGTTCGCCACGATGTCGGTGGTGTGGGGCATCACCTACCTGTTCATCAGCGAGGCCGTCGAGTCCTATTCGCCGGCCGCGGTCGTCAGCGCCCGCACCCTCATCGGCGCGCTCGTGCTGCTGCCGATCGCGATCGACCGCAAGGCGCTGCGACCCGCGCTGCGGGTCTGGCCGTGGGTGCTGGTGTTCGGCGCGGTCGAGATGGCCGGCCCGTTCTTCCTGCTCTCCAGCGCCGAACAAACCCTCCCATCGGGGCTGACCGGGCTGCTGGTCTCGACGGTGCCGCTGTGGGCGGCGATCATCGGGTTCGTCGTCGGCGATCGCGCTCTGCTCACCCCGGTGCGCCTGATCGGGCTGCTCGTCGGCTTCGGCGGCGTCGCTGTCATCGTCGCCGGGCAGGGAGTGACCGTCGCCGACCCGGGCGCCGCGCTCGTGGCCGTCACCCAGGTGCTGGTCACCGCGGTCATGTACGCGATCGTGCCGTTCGTGATCGCGACCAAGCTGCGCGACGTGCCCTCGCTCGGGTCGGTCACGCTGGGGCTGGCGGCGGTGGGCATCGCCTATCTGCCGGTCGCGCTGCTGACCCAGCACGAGGTGCCGACGGTGCGCAGCACGGTGTCCCTGCTGCTGCTCGGCGTGGTGTGCACGGCGGTCGCGTTCGTCGCGTTCTTCGCCCTCATCGGCGAGGTCGGCCCGGTGCGTGCCCCGCTGTTCACCTATGTCAACCCGGTGGTCGCCATCGCCCTGGGCGCCATCGTGCTGGCCGAGCCGCTCACCCTCGGACTGCTGGTCGGGTTCCCGCTGGTGCTGCTGGGCTGCTGGCTCGCCGCCACCGGCGGCCGCGTGCGCCGGCGCAGCGCACCGATCGAAGCCGCCGCCGAGGCGGTGCCCGGCGCCGTGGTCGACCTTCCGCCGCGGGCCCGTCCACCCGCTTAGGCACGGTGTCACATGGCCGGGCCGGTATGAGCCGATCCGTAAGATGGATGACGGCGCGTCCTGCGCGCCCCCTGTGAAGAGCGCGGCAGTCCGGGAGTTCCACACGTGGCGCTGATCGTCCAGAAGTACGGCGGATCCTCGGTGGCCGACGCCGAGAGCATCAAGCGTGTCGCCAAGCGCATCGTCGACACCCGTCGTGCCGGCAACGACGTGGTCGTCGCCGTCAGCGCCATGGGCGACACCACCGACGAACTGCTCGACCTGGCCGCGGAGGTCGCCCCGATCCCCGCGCCCCGTGAGCTCGACATGCTGCTGTCCAGCGGCGAGCGCATCTCGATGGCGCTGCTGGCCATGGCCATCCACTCCATGGGGTTCGAGGCCCGCTCGTTCACCGGCAGCCAGGCCGGCATGATCACCGACGCCCGACACGGGCAGGCACGCATCGTCGACGTCACCCCGGTGCGGCTGCGCGAGGCCCTCGACGAGGGCGCCATCGTCATCGTCGCCGGGTTCCAAGGCTTCAACCGCGACACCCGCGACATCACCACCCTCGGCCGCGGCGGATCCGACACCACCGCGGTGGCGCTGGCGGCGGCGCTCGAGGCCGACGTGTGCGAGATCTACAGCGACGTCGACGGCATCTTCACCGCCGACCCGCGCGTGGTGCCGCGCGCCCGCAAGCTCGACGTGATCTCGAGCGAAGAGATGCTGGAGCTGGCCGCCAACGGCGCCAAGGTGCTCTACATCCGTGCCGTGGAATACGCCCGCCGACACGGCGTGCTGATCCACGCCCGCTCCACGTTCAGTTCCTCCGAGGGCACCCTCGTCGTCGACGAGGCCCGGCGCGACCGGCTGGGTGCCACCTTCCCGCAGCTCAAGGGAGACCACATGGAAGAGCCCATCGTCGCCGGCGTCGCCACCGACCTCAGCCAGGCGAAGATCACCGTGCTCGGGGTGCCGGACGTGCCGGGCAAGGCCGCCGAGATCTTCAAGATCGTCGCCCGCTCCGGCGCCAACGTCGACATGATCGTGCAGAACATCTCGGCCGCCGCGACCGGCCGCACCGACATCTCGTTCACCCTGCCCAAGGCCGACGCCGCGACGGCGCTGCGTGCGCTGGCCGCCGCGCAGGCTGACGTCGGCTTCGAGAACCTCGTGCACGACGACCAGATCGGCAAGCTCTCGGTGGTCGGCGCCGGCATGCGCACCAACTCGGGCGTCTCGGCGACCCTGTTCGAGGCCCTGAGCGCGGCGGGCATCAACATCGAGATGATCTCGACCTCCGAGATCCGCATCTCGGTCGTGCTGCGCGGCGACGAGCTCGCCGACGCCGCCCGCGCCGTGCACACCGCTTTCGGGCTGGACGGCGAGATCGACGCCACCGTCTACGCCGGCACCGGCCGCTGACACGATCGAAGGACAGCTGTGACCCACATCTCCGAGTCGGGACTGAACATCGCCGTCGTCGGCGCCACCGGACAGGTCGGCACCGTGATGCGCGAGATCCTCGCCGAGCGTGCCTTCCCGATCCGCGAGCTGCGGCTGTTCGCCACCGCGCGCTCGGCGGGCACCGCCGTCGACTTCGGCGGCCACACCGTGATCGTCGAAGACGTCGCCACCGCCGACCCGTCGGGCATCGACATCGCCCTGTTCTCGGCGGGTGCCACCGGCAGCCGAGCACACGCGCCGCGGTTCGCCGACGCCGGCGCCACCGTCATTGACAACTCCAGCGCGTGGCGCATGGACCCCGATGTGCCGCTGGTGGTCAGCGAGGTCAACCCGCACGCCATCGACCAGGCGCGCAAGGGCATCATCGCCAACCCGAACTGCACGACGATGGCCGCGATGCCGGTGCTCGGGCCGTTGGATGCCGCGGCCGGCCTGGAACGTCTGGTGATCAGCACCTACCAGGCGGTGTCGGGATCGGGGCTGGCCGGGGCGCAGGAGCTGCTCGGCCAGGCCGAGGCGGTCATCGCGCAGCCGAACGCGATCGAGCTGGTGCACGACGGGGGAGCGGTCGACTTTCCGCAGCCCGAGAAGTACATCGCCCCGATCGCCTTCGACGTGATCCCGTTCGCCGGCAACCTCGTCGACGACGGCGACAACGAGACCGACGAAGAGAAGAAGCTGCGCAACGAGAGCCGCAAGATCCTCGGCCTGCCCGACCTGCGGGTGGCCGGCACCTGCGTGCGCGTGCCGGTGTTCACCGGGCACTCGCTGTCGATCCACGCCGAGTTCGCCCGCGAGATCACCCCCGCCCGCGCCCGCGAGGTGCTCTCGGGCGCTCCCGGCGTCGTGCTCGACGAGGTGCCCACCCCGCTGCAGGCGGCGGGCAAGGACCCGAGCTTCGTCGGCCGCATCCGCGTCGACCAGTCCGCGCCCGAGGGCAAGGGGCTGGTGCTGTTCGTGAGCAACGACAACCTGCGCAAGGGTGCCGCCCTGAACGCCGTGCAGATCGCCGAGATCGTCGCGGCGCGGCGCACCGCCGCCGGTTGAGCCCGCGGCATCCCGCCGTGGAAAGGGCCGCACAGGCGGCCGACTAGACTGGAGCATCGTGACTGAAACCGTCGACGTCGTCCTCATCGGTGGGGGCATCATGAGTGCCACCCTGGGTGCCTTCCTCCACGAGCTGCAGCCCGACTGGAAGATCACGGCTCTCGAGCGACTCGGCGACGTCGCGCAGGAGAGCTCCCACGCGTTCAACAACGCCGGCACCGGTCATGCCGCGCTGTGTGAGCTGAACTACACCCCCGAGTCCGCCGACGGCACCGTCGAGATCAGCAAGGCGATCTCGATCAACGAACAGTTCCAGCTCAGCCGCCAGTTCTGGTCGAGCCTGGTCGAACGCGGCGTGCTGAGCGAGCCCGACACGTTCATCAACCCCACCCCGCACATGACGTTCGTGCGCGGTGAGAAGAACGTCGCGTTCCTCAAGAAGCGGTACGAGCTGCTCAAGCAGCAGCCGCTGTTCGCCGACATGGAGTACAGCGAGGACTCGCGCGTCATCAACAGCTGGGCGCCGCTGCTGATGCAGCAGCGGCTCAAGGCCGACGAGCCGTTCGCGGCGACCCGGGTGACCGGCGGCACCGACGTCGACTTCGGCGCCCTCACCCACCAGCTGTTCGACCACCTGCGTGCCGACGGCGTGGACGTGCGCACCAACACCGAGGTGCGGTCGCTGAAGCGCCAGAAGGACGGCACCTGGCTGGTGAAGTACCGTCGCACCATCGGCCGTGCGCCCGGGCGCATCAAGGCCCGGTTCGTGTTCGTCGGCGCCGGCGGCTGGGCGCTCAAGCTGTTGCAGCGCTCGGGCATCCCCGAGATCAAGGGGTACGGATGCTTCCCCATCGGCGGTCAGTGGCTGATGAGCTCCGATCCGAAGATCGTCGCGGCCCATCACGCGAAGGTGTACTCGAAGGCCACCGTCGGTGCCCCGCCGATGTCGGTGCCGCACCTGGACACCCGCGTGGTCGACGGCAAGACCTCGGTGCTGTTCGGCCCGTTCGCCACGTTCAGCCCGAAGTTCCTGAAGAACGGGTCGATGTGGGACATCGTCACCCAGGTGCGCTTCTCGAACCTGTTCAGCATGCTCAAGGTGGCGTTCACGAACGTCGACCTCATCCGCTACCTGATCAGTGAGCTCGCCAAGAACCATCACCGCAAGGTGAACGACCTGCGCGAGCTGATGCCGTCCGCCAAGGACGAGGACTGGCAGCTGCTGCAGGCCGGTCAGCGCGCGCAGGTGATGCACCAGGGGCAGCTCAAGTTCGGCACCGAGGTCGTCGCCGCCGCCGACGGCACGATCGCCGGCCTGCTCGGCGCATCGCCCGGGGCGTCGACCGCCGTGCCCATCATGCTGAACCTCATGAAGACGTGCTTCCCCGAGCAGTATCCGTCGTGGGAGCCCAAGATCCGCCGGCTCATCCCCACCTACGGGCAGTCGTTGAACGAGCAGCCGGAGCTCGCCCGCGAGATCGCCGCCGAGACCTCGCGCGACCTGCAACTGGCGCACTGAACTCCGGCTGACCGGCGGCGTCGGCCGGTCTCATAGACTCGTCCGGTGGCCAAGCTCTACTTCCGCTACGGGGCGATGAACTCCGGCAAGTCGACGGCACTGCTGCAGGCCGCGTACAACTACGAGGAGCGCGGTCAGCACGTGCTGCTGGCCAAGCCCGAGATCGACACCAAAGACGCCGAGCACATCTCCAGCCGGCTGGGTGTCACCCGTGCCGTGGACTTCCTCATCCGTCCCGACGACGATGTGCGCGCTCTGCTCGCCGCGCACCGTGCCCGGGTGCGCAGCGATGCCGCGACCGCGCTGATCCCCGCGGCGACGGATGCCCCCACCGATGTGGCCTGCCTGCTCATCGATGAGGCGCAGTTCCTCACCCGCGCGCAGGTGGACGACCTGCTGCGGATCGTCGTGATGGACGGCGTGCCGGTGCTGGCCTACGGCATCCGTACTGACTTCCAGACCCAGGCGTTCCCCGGCTCGCGGCGCCTTCTCGAGCTCGCGCACTCGCTCGAAGAGCTCAAGACGATCTGCCGCTGCGGCCGTAAGGCGCTGTTCAACGCCCGGCTGGTGGGCGGGCGGTTCGTGTTCGAGGGCGACCAGGTCGCCATCGACGAGTTGACCGCCGACCGGGTCACCTACGAGTCGATGTGCGCTCGGTGCTATCTGCGCGAGTCGGGCGGCCGCCTGGGCTGATCAGGCGGGCAGGGCGCCCGCCGCGGCGCGGGAACCAGGGCACGATCATCGACGTGCTGCGGCGGTACTCCTGGTACGCCGGGTACTTCGACGCCGAGATCGACTCGGTGAACACGGTCGATCCGACGAACAGGATGCTCAGCAGCGCCGCGCCGGCGATCGTGCCGTTCAGCACTCCGCCCCACAAGCCCAGCCCCGAGGCGGTCGCGGCGACCGCGCCGAGCGCGTACAGCATCCACCACTGCATCTGCTCGGCGAAGAAGTTGGGGTGCCTGCTGTAGCGGAACAATCCCGTGGTCGCGAACCCCGGCTCGAGGGTTCCCCCGGCGCGCCGCTTGGCCTGGTGGAACGCCCACTGCTGCTGGTCGGCGACGAACTCCAGCACCAGGAACCCGGCGAACAGCACGGCGAACAGCACGTCCCAGCCGATCGGCGGCGCCGGATGCCGCGCGGCGAGCCAGACCGGCAGCGTGATGAGCACGAGCAGCGCGTTCTGGTAGAGCACGATGAACAGCAGATTGAACACCTGGAACGCCCACGACGACATCCGGCCGCGCAGGATCGCCCAGCGGTAGTCCTCCATGCCGGTGTAGCCGCCCTTGCGGGCGAAGTTGAAGGTGAGCCGGGCGCCCCACGCCGTCACCAGCACCGCCATCAGCGCGAGCCGGGCGGGGTCGCCCCCGGCCGCCATGCCGCCGATGGCGAAGATCCAGGCGTACGCGACCGGCACGATCGACCACAGCCGGTCGACCCACGAGGTGTCTTTCGTGATGAGCGAGGCGACCCAGCAGAACGCGCACACCGCGCCCGCGACGATCAGGACGACGACCAGGGGATCCATGCCCTCAGGCTACCCAGTCGCGGGGATGGGCGGGCCCGTGCCGCGGCTGGAGGATATAGACGACCAGAGTGGTCTTGATGAGAAATACTGGCGATGAGTATGCAGTGCATGCAACAATAGGACTCCTGCGCCGCGCTGCGTGCGCCCGACACCCTCAATGGAGATGGAGTCCGACATGATCCGAACCCTCGGGGATCCCTCGTCGATGGACATCGCGGCGCTCGCGAACAGCCCGGTGCTGTGGCTGTGCGCCGGCGGCGTCTTCCTCGTCATCGTCATCCAATCGGTGATCTACCTGCGGGCCATCCGCAAGGCAGCGGTCGCCGCCGACCTCACGCAGCAGCAGGTCACCCAGTCGGTGCGCACCGGCGCCGTCGCGGCGATCGGTCCGTCGCTGGCGGTGGCGCTGGTGGCCATCTCGCTGTTGCCGCTGTTCGGTACACCCGCCGTGCTCACCCGGATCGGGCTGGTGGGCTCCGCCGCGTTCGACGTCGCCGCCGCCGGCGTCGCCGCCGGCACGCAGGGCGCACAGCTGGGCGGTCCGACCTACACACAGAAGGTGTTCGCGATCGCCTTCGCGGCGATGACGATGGGCGGGCTGGTGTGGATGCTCACCACCCTCGTGCTCACGCCGCTGCTGGCCAAGGGCGACATCTCGCTGCGTCGCGTCAACCCGGCTGTGATGACCATCGTCCCCGGGGCCGCGCTGCTGGGCGCGTTCGTCACGCTCACCCTGCAAGAGACGGTGAAGTCGCCGGTGCACATCGTCACATTGTGCGTGTCGGCGGTGGCCATGGCGGTCTGCATGTGGCTGGCGCGGGCACTGGGCAAGGGCTGGCTGCGCGAGTGGGGACTGGGTATCTCGATCGTCGTGGCCCTGGTCGTCGCCGGAATCATGACCGGAGGGGCATCATGAGCATCACCACCACCGATCCGCTGCGGCAGTTCGACCGCACCACCTCGATCGCCGGGCCGGTCACCATGGCCGCCGGGTTCTGTGTCTCGCTCGCGGCGGCGCTGTACGCCGCGTTCGGCACCGGGATGGGCGTCACCGCCGGCGAGCTGTGGACGGCCGTGGGTGCCGTGCTGGCGGCCTTCGCCGTGATCGCGATCGTCGAGCCGATCTCGTACTTCCCGATCCTCGGCCGCTCGGCCATGTACCAGGCGTTCATGATCGGCAACATCAGCAACAAGCTGCTGCCGGCTGCGATCGTCGCCCAGGCGAAGCTGGACGAGAAGCCGGGCTCCCGCCGGGCCGAACTGATCGCCGGGTGCGCCATCATCGGGGCCGTGTTCGTGCACCTGATCACGCTGGCGGTGCTCGTGGGCGCCGGCGGCACATGGCTCATCTCGCTGCTGCCCGCCGAGGTCATCGGCGTCGCGCGCACCTACATCCTGCCCGCCGTGTTCGGCGCCGTCATCCTGCAGATCATCGTGTCGATGAAGGCCGTGCGCACCACCGTCGTCGCACTCGTTGTCGGTGCGCTGGTGGTGTTCGTGCTGGTGCCGCTGCTGCCGCAGCTGGCCTACTTCACCGTCGCCATCGGCGTCATCGCCACCATCGTGATCTCGTGGCTGGTGCGCGACCGCACCGCCCACACTCCCGCCGACGACGTGAAAGGCTGATGACATGACCGCCAGAACCCTGCCCATCGCCCTCGACGAGCAGACCATCACCGACGCGGTGGCGATGTACACCCACCTGCACGCCCACCCCGAACTGTCGGCGCAGGAGCACGAGACCGCCGCCTACATCGAGCGGGCCCTCGACGACCTGCGGATAGAGCACTTCCGCTGCGGCGGCACCGGCGTGGTCGGGCTGTTGCGCAACGGCGACGGCCCGGTGATCGGCTTCCGTGCCGACACCGACGGCCTGCCGATCGCCGAGCAGACCGGCCTGCCGTACGCCAGCACCGCCACCGGTACCCTGCCCGACGGCGAGGTCGCGCCGGTCATGCACGGCTGCGGCCACGACACCCACATCACCGCGGCGCTGACGGCGGCACGGATGCTGTCGACCCACCGCGAGGTGTGGCATGGCACCGTGGTGCTGATCTTCCAGCCCGGGGAAGAGACCGCGTACGGCGCGAAGGCCATGGTCGCCGACGGGCTGTGGGACCGGGCGCCGCGGCCCGACGTGGTGTTCGCGCAGCACGTCATGCCCGCCCCGGGCGGCTCGGTCATCGTCAGGCCCGGACCGATGGCGACCCTCGCCGACTCCTGGCGCATCACGGTGCACGGCCGGCAGGCGCACGGCTCCGAGCCCGAACGTTCGATCGACCCCATCGTGCTGGGGGCGGCGATGGTGCTGCGGCTGCAGACCATCGTCTCGCGCGAGCTGTCGCCGCGCACCCCGGCCGTGGTGACCGTGGGGACCTTCCACGCCGGGCTGAAGGAGAACATCATCCCCGACCGCGCGCAGTTCACCGTGAACGTGCGCACCCCCGACGAAGACAGCCGCAGCAGGGTGCTCGCGGCGATCCGGCGGATCATCGCGGGCGAGGCCGCGGCATCCGGCGCGCCGGAACCCGTCGTCGAAGAACTGAACTCGTTCCCGCGGCTCGTCAACGACGACGCCCTCACCGAACGGCTCACCACCGTGTTCGCCGGGGTGTTCGGCGCCGATCATGTCGACGCACGGGCACTCGGCATGGGCTCCGAGGACGCCGGGTGGCTGTGGGACGCGATCGGGGTGCCGGGCGTGTTCTGGGGGTTCGGCGCGTTCGATCCGGCACTGTTCGATGACGGTGCGGCCCCCGCCGGCAACCACTCGCCCCAGTTCGCGCCCGACGCACGGATGGCGGTGACCACCGGAACGACCGCCGCGCTGGCGGCGATCCTCGAGGTCGCCGGCACGGGCGCCGCACGGTGAGGCCCCTCGGCGACCTCGACCGGCGCATCGCCGCGGCGCTGCTGCGCGACGGACGCGCGTCGTGGCGCCGCATCGCGGCCGTCCTCGGCGAGACCGAGCGGCGCATCGCCCGGCACGGCGCCGCGCTGCTGGAGCGCGGGGCCGTGCGCATCCACGCACAGGGCGACCCGCGCAATCTGCCCGATGGCGAGGCCACGTTCCTGCGGGTGCGCGGTGCGCCGTCAGCGCTGGCCGCGGTGGGCGAGCGCATGGCCGACCATTCGCGCTCCACCTGGGTGAGCGGGCTGGCCGGGCCCGCCGAGGTGGTGGGGGAGTACTTCCACTCGCGCGGCGAGCTGGCCGGCATCCTCGACGACTGCGCGCAGGTGCGAGGGGTCACCGACATCGACGCCCGCCCGCAGCTGCAGTTCCACCGCACGGTGTCGGGGTGGGCGCCGCCGATCCTCGACGCCGATCAGCTGCAGGCCCTGCGCGAGAGCGAGGACTCGCTGTTGGCCGGCTGGGACGACTACCGTTCGCCTGACGAGACCACCCGTGCGCTCATCGGGCTGCTCGCGCGCAACGGACGGGCGACCGTCGAAGAGCTGGCGTCGGGACTCGGGCTGTCGAAGTCCACGGCCAGCCGCCGCCTGGACGCGGCATTGGCCCGCGGTCAGGTGCGCATCCGCGCCGTGGTCGACCCGGCGCTGCTGGGGTACCCGGTCGAGACCGTGGTGACCGTTCAGGCCGTGCCCGCCGCGCTCGAGCAGGTCGGTGTCGCGGTCGCGGCACGGGCCGAGGCGCGCTGGGTCTCGTCGGACGGCGGTCTGCTGTATGCGCAACTGGCGAACCGCGACCGCACCGAGTTGCACGAATCGCTGCGGGCGATCGCCGCGCACGACGGTGTGCGGCAGGTGGTGGCCTCGCCGGTGCTGCGCATCTTCAAGCGCAGCACGGTGCGCTACCGCGACGGGGCGCCCGAGCCGGTCTGAGCCGACCGCAGCGGGTCGCACCAGGGCGCGCGGGGAACCCCGCTCGGCCGCACGCGGCCGTAACCGGCCCTACCCGGCCGCACCCGGCCGCAGCCGGCCCAGCCCGAGCGCGCAGGGCACCCCACGTTGCGTGGTCTGACCACACGCGGTACTGTGGTCGGACCACAGAAGGAGTCCGTGTGAGAGGCGAAGCCGCGCCCGCGCGCGCCTGGCGCGTCGTGCTCGAGAAGATCGAGACCGACCTGCTCGAGGGCGCGCTGCGCCCGGGCGATCATCTGCCGCCCGAGCGCGAGCTGGCGGCGTCCCTGGGTGTCGGCCGTTCCAGCGTGCGTGAGGCGCTGCGCGTGCTCGACGTGCTGGGGCTGATCCGCACCGCCACCGGATCGGGCCCCACGTCCGGTGCGATCGTGATCGCCACCCCGCAAGGCGGCATGTCGGCGCTGCTGCGCCTGCAGGTGGCCGCGCAGGGCTTCGAGATCGACGACGTCGTGCGCACCCGCCGCATCCTCGAGACGGCCGTCGCCGGCGATCTCGCCGCGCGCATCGGAGCGGCGCGTCGGACGGGGGAGCGCGAAGACGACGCGCTCGCCGAGGCGCGCGCGGTGCTTCAGGCGATGGATGCCACCGGCCTGACACCCGCGGAGTTCCTGGCGCTGGACGCACAGTTCCATCTGGCACTGGCCGAGGCATCCGGCAACACGGTCGTGGCCGCGATGATGGCGGGCCTGCGCACCGCGATCGAATCGTACGTGCTGGCCGGCGCCGCCCGCGTGCCGGACTGGAACGACACCGTCACCGGCCTGCGCGCCCAGCACCGACAGATCGTCGACGCGATCGCCGTCGGCGATCCCGAGCTGGCGGTGCGGCTGGTCGACGACCACATCACCGGCTACCACGCCCACGCCGGGCTCACCCGCGATTGAGAGGACCCCATGGTCACCAGACAACTGCCGAACCTGCACGAGATGTTCGAGCTGATGCAGTTCAAGAAGCCCGAACTCAACGCGAAGAAGCGCCGGCTCGAGAGCGCGCTCACGATCTGGGATCTGCGCACGATCGCCAAACGCCGCACTCCCAAGGCGGCGTTCGACTACACCGACGGGGCCGCCGAGGGTGAACTGTCGATCGCGCGGGCGCGGCAGGCGTTCGAAGACGTCGAGTTCCACCCCGGCATCCTGAGGCCGGCACCCACCGTCGACACGTCGTGCGAGATCCTGGGCGGCCCGTCGGCGCTGCCGTTCGGCATCGCGCCGACCGGGTTCACCCGGCTCATGCAGACCGAGGGCGAGATCGCCGGCGCGGGCGCGGCCGGGGCCGCCGGCATCCCGTTCACCCTCTCGACCCTGGGCACCACGTCGATCGAGGACGTGAAGAAGGCGAACCCGCACGGGCGCAACTGGTTCCAGCTGTACGTGATGCGCGACCGCGAGATCTCGTACGGGCTGACCCGGCGGGCGGCCGAGGCCGGGTTCGACACGCTGTTCTTCACCGTCGACACCCCGGTGGCGGGGGCGCGGCTGCGCGACAAGCGCAACGGCTTCTCGATCCCGCCGCAGCTGACCCTGGGCACGATCGTCAACGCGATCCCGCGGCCGTGGTGGTGGATCGACTTCCTCACCACGCCGAAGCTCGAGTTCGCGTCGCTGAGCTCGACCGGCGGCACCGTGGGCGAGCTGCTGGATGCCGCGATGGACCCGACCATCTCGTACGACGACCTGACCGTGATCCGCGAGCTGTGGCCGGGCAAGATCGTGATCAAGGGCGTGCAGAACGTCGAGGACTCGAAGAAGCTGGTCGAGTTGGGCGTCGACGGCATCGTGCTCTCCAACCACGGCGGCCGTCAGCTCGACCGGGCGCCGATCCCGTTCCGGTTGCTGCCCGAGGTGGTGCGCGAGGTCGGCAAGGACGCCACCGTGATGATCGACACCGGCATCATGAACGGCGCCGACATCGTGGCATCCATCGCCCTCGGCGCGAAGTTCACGCTGATCGGCCGCGCGTACCTGTACGGACTGATGGCGGGCGGCCGGGCGGGCGTGGACCGCACCATCGCGATCCTGCGCAGCGAGATCGAGCGCACCATGAAGCTGCTGGGCGTCTCGTCGCTGGCCGAGCTTCAGCCGCGCCACGTGACGCAGCTCACGCGGCTGACTCCGGTCGGGTCGGCGCCGGCTCGCGCACCCCGCACGGCACGGCCGAAGGCGTCCGCCGCGCGCTGACGCGCCGTCGGCCGGCGTCGTGTCGTCGGCCGGCACCGGTCACCGGCCGGCACCGGGGGATGTCTCAGAAGATGCGGGCTGCGAGCCTTCCAGGTCGCGTTTTGTGAGACATCCCGCCGTCGCGTGTCTCAGAAGGTGTGGGATGCCGCAGCCCGGACCCGCATGTTGTGAGACACGCTCCCGGCGCCCCACGCCGCCCCGGCCGTGGAGGGCGCGCAGCGGGTCGAAACGCCCGCGCCCACCCCGGTGCCGCCTGTCACCGGCCGGCGGGCAGGGTGGGGATCAGCTCTTCGAGCAGCACCGCGGTGTCCTCCCAGCCGTCGACGGCGCGGCAGGCGACGCCGAGGGCGAGCACCGGGTAGTCGTTGCCGTCGGGGTCGAGGCGGTCGCCGACGAACAGCATGTCGTCGAGGCCGATGCCGGTCTGCTCGGCCAGCTGCCGCATCCCGTACGCCTTGTCGATGCCGCGGTGCGTGATGTCGACGCTCGTCGATCCGCCGCTGCGCACCTCGAGGTCGGGCAGGCGTGCGGCGACCGCGGCGCGCAGGGCGTTCTTCTTCTCGCCGGTGGGATCCCACGCCGACTTGGCGTCGAGGGGCGCCTGCTGTCCGAGCGCCGAGAAGGTGATCTGCGAGGCGCGGTCCTCGAGGATGGGCCCCCAGGTCTGCGACTCCCAGTACCCGAGCCGCCTCGCCTCCTCCTCCACCGCGGCCAGAGCGCGCGCCTTCTCGTCGTCGCTCAGCGCGTGCGCATAGACGGTGGCGACGCCGTCGGCGGTGAGCCGGTAGTACTGCGTGCCGCAGGTGGGCAGCAGATGGATGCGGTGACGCACGCGTGCGGGCGCGTCGGGCAGCCGATCGACCACCTGCGCCGTGAACTGGGCGAGCTGCCCGCCCGAGATGATGGCCACCTCGACCCGTTCGGCCAGCCGCACCAGCAGGTCGCCGATGCGGGGGTCGATGGCGCTCTTCGACGGGGCGAGGGTGTCGTCCAGGTCGAACGCGACCAGGCGTGGTGTCGGCATCTCGGTCCTCTCGACGACAAGGGCCCCACCGCGGTGGAGCCCTTGATTGGTCGGGGTGACAGGATTTGAACCTGCGGCCTCTTCGTCCCGAACGAAGCGCGCTACCAAGCTGCGCCACACCCCGGTGGCAACTGTTCGAGTCTACCCGATCGAGCGGGATGCTCCGAATCGGTCGGGCAGAGCGCTACCGCGGCAGCAGCGTGATGAGGGATGCCTCGGGCCGGCACCCGAAGCGCACCGGCGCATAGATGGAGTGGCCGATGCCGGCGCTCACGTTCAGCGGCACGGTGCGGCCGTCGTGGGTCCACTCGCTCAGGCCCCGGGCCTTCTCGAGCGGGATGTCGCAGTTGGCCACCAGCGCCCGGGGCGAGAACGGCACCCGCACCTGTCCGCCGTGCGTGTGCCCGGCGAAGATGGCTTCGGCGCCGAGGTCGACGAACGCGTCGAGCACCCGGCGGTACGGCGCGTGCGTGACGCCCCACGTCAGGTCGGCTCCGCCGCCGAGCCCGGCGATCGCGTCGGGCAGCACGTCGAGCCGGTCCCAGTCGCGGTGCGCGTCGCTCACGCCGAAGGTGTCGATGCGCAGCCCTGCGGACTCGATCGTCGCGGCGGCGTTGTCGATGTCTCGCCAGCCGAGGTCGTCGGTGAGGAATGAGTCGAGCTCGGTGGCATCCATCGGCTCGGCCTCGACCACGTGATCGGACGGGCCCATCAGGTACTTGAACGGGTTGCGCGGCGACGGCGCGACATGGTCGTTCGACCCGTGCACGAACACGCCGGGGATGCCGCGGAACGGGGCGAGCGCCGGGCGCAGGCCGGCGAGCCCGTCGACGTGGCCCAGGTTGTCGCCGGTGTTCACGACGACGTCGGGCCGCAGCGCCGCCAACGACGCGATCCACCGCTGTTTGCGGTGCTGCCAGGGCGCCATGTGCGCGTCCGACAGGTGCAGGATGCGCAGCGGCCGGGCACCCGGCGGCAGCATGCGCACCTCGTGCCGTCGCACCGTGTACAGGTGCCGTTCGATGCCGACGCCCCAGATCGCCGCGCCCGCGCCGACCGCCCCCACCGCGCCGAGCGCGATGAGGGCGGTGCGTGCGATGTGTGAGCCGGTCAACCGCGGCCGTTGCCCTTGCCGGGCCTGTCGGGTCGGTCGCCGCCGCCGCGACCGCACTCGGGTGACGCGTACCTCACGGTGATCTTGGTGTTGGGGCCCGCGACGGTGCCCGAACCGGGATCGGTGCCGGTCACGCGTCCGTCACCGTCGGCGGTGACGACGCACTGCGTGTCGACGCTGCCGAATCCGGATGCCCGCAGCATGGCGACCGCTTCGTCGGGGGCGCGGCCCGACACGTCCGGGATCGAGATGCCCTTGCCGTTGCTCGGGCTGATCGTCACGTTCGTGCCGGCGGCGACGCGACCGGCGCCGGGGTTCTGCTCGGCGATCGTGCCCTTCGGCTGATCGGAGTCGACCTCGCTGCCCACGGTCACCTGGAATCCGGCCGACTCGAGCTTGCTGGTGGCATCCTTCACCGACATGCCCACCACGTTCGGCAGGTTCACCAGCACCTGACGGGTGAGGTTCGAGTCGGGCTGCGGGAACTGGCCACCCGGGTACAGCTTGTCGACCGTTCCCTGGATGGTGCGGCCGAGCACGTAACGCAGGTTCGAGAGCGCGTTGCCCTTGTAGTACTGGTGGAACAGGTCGATCCGCCCCGACACGCTTCCCACCCAGTTCGCCGTGGTCACCTTTGTGTTCGAGGTGATGAGCCAGGTCTGGAACTCCTCGTGCGTACCGGTCTTACCGATCAGCGGTGTTCCGTCCCACGGGTTTCCGGCCGCACCGGACCCGCCGCCCTTCATGACGCCCTGCAGCGCGTACGCCGCGGTGGCGGCGACCTTCGGATCGATCACCTGCTTGCAGTCTTGCTCGGGCACCGTGAGCTCGTTGCCGTCCGAATCGGTGACCTTGTCGATCACCCGCGGCTGGCAGTAGACACCCTTGTTCGCCACGGTCGCGTACGCCGCCGCCATCGCCATCGGCGACACGTTGTCCGAGCCGATCACCTCGTACGGGGCGGGGTTCTTCGTCGGGTCGGAGCTCGTGCCGTCGCTGGTCAGCGGAATCGGCGAACCGTCACCGCGGGTGACGCCGAGACGTTCGGCCATCTTGCCGATGTCGCACAGGTCGAGTTGTGCGGCCATCCCGAGGAAGCCGGTGTTCAACGACTGCGCGGTGAACTGCTTCGGGGTCCCGAAGTATCCGCGTTGTCTGTTGAAGTTCTTCACGTCGGCGGATGCCGTCCACGTGCCGCCGGCGACGCAGTCGTCTTTCCAGGTCGAGATGACGCGGTTGCGGCCGTCGACGAGCTGGTTGAGGGAATGGCCCTTCTCGAGCCAGTCCAGCAGGGTGAACAGCTTGAACGTCGATCCTGCGTTGAAGCCGTTCGAGCCGCCGACATCCCGGGAACCGGCGAACACGATCGCGGACTCACCGTTCTTCTTCTTGCCGGCTGCCACGTACTTCGTGTTCTGGGCGATCGAGAGCACTCGGCCGGTCGAGGCCTCGATGGTCACCGATGTCGACCCGAAGTTCTTTCCGGCGACGGAGGCGGGGACGTACTTGTTCTGAGCGTTCTGCGCGGCGGTCTGCACCTTGGCATCGAGCGTGGTGTAGATCTTCAGGCCGCCGCGGTGCAAGAGCTGTTCACGTTCCGCGGTGGTGGCTCCGAACGCGGGCTCGTTCAACACGGTCGCCGTCACGTACGCGCAGAAGTACGGTGCGAAGCTCTTCGCGCACCCGGTCTGCACCTCGGTCACCTTCGGCACGATCGGCGCCTTGTACGCCTCGTCATGCTGCTTCTGCGTGATCTTGCCGTCGGCGAGCATGCGGTCCAGCACGTATTCCTGACGCTTCTTGGTCAGTGAGTAGTGGTCGTCTTTACCGTTGACCGCTTCGCCCTTGCTGTTGGTGGTCGTGCCGCCGGGCATGTCGAGGCGGTAGGTGTTCGGGTTCTGCACGATGCCGGCCAACGCCGACGCCTGCGACAGGCTCAGATCCTTCGCGTGCACCCCGAAGTAGCGCTGCGCGGCGGCCTCGATGCCGTAGGTGGTGCCGCCGAAGTTCGCGATGTTCATGTACCCGAGCAGGATCTCGTCCTTCGAGTACCGCTGCTCGAGGGTGATCGCGTACCGCATCTCTTGCAGCTTGCGCTGGTAGCCGTCGACGCCCTCGGCGTCGGTGGCCTTCACCCAGCAGTCATTGAGCTCCTTGTCGTTGGTCGCCTCCCAGTCGCACTGCTGCACGAGCACGTTCTTCACGTACTGCTGGCTGATCGACGAACCGCCCTGGGTCTGACCGCCCTTCAGGTTCGACAGGATCGCACGTGTCGTTCCGATCAGGTCGACGCCGCCGTGCTCGTAGAAGCGCGGGTCTTCGCTGGAAAGGAGCGCGTCGTACATGACCGGCGCGATCTCGTCGAACTTCACCGGCGTGCGGTTCTGGTCCAGGTAGGTGGCGTCGCCCACGTACTGGCCCTTGTCGTTCTTGTAGTAGATCGTCGACGGCAGGATCAGCTTGTCGATGGTCAGCACGCTCGGCAGGTTGTTGAACATGTCGATCGCGCTGGTGGCGGCGGCGCTGGTGACGGCCACGGCGGGGGTGACCGTCGCGGTGATCAGCACGCCGGCGACGGCGCTCAGACCGACCAGGCCCAGCAGGCCGCCGGCCACGCCAGCGGCCGTGCGTTTCGAGTGGGGCATAGGGTTGATCGTAAAGGAGATTGCTGGGCGAAGCCTCCCAGCATCCGCCCACCCGCACGCGAAGGAGCCGCAGCCGGATGACGACCTGGGAGTACCTGACCACGCCGCTGGTGATCCACAACACCGCGGCCATCTTGAACAACTGGGGCAAGCAGGGCTGGGAGCTCGTCCAGGTCGTACCCGGCCCCGAGGGGGGCCTCGTGGCTTACTTCAAGCGGCCCGCCGGTGCCGGATCCGAGAACGCGGGGCTGGATGCCGCAGCCCAGGCCGCACGCACCTTCGAAGGGAACTGACATGACCGTGTCGCAGACGCTCGCAGAGTTGGGCATCACGCTGCCCGAGGTGGTCCCCCCGGTCGCGGCTTACATCCCGGCGATCGTGCACGGTGACCTCGTGTTCACGTCGGGTCAGCTGCCCATGGTCGACGGTGCGCTGCCGGCGACCGGAAAGGTCGGCGGCGAGGTCGCCGCCGAGGATGCGAAGGCCTACGCGTGGCAGTGCGGGCTGAACGCGATCGCGGCGGCGGCGGCCGTCGCCGGCGGCGTGGACCGCCTCGCCGGGGTGGTCAAGGTCGTCGGGTTCGTGGCATCCACCCCCGACTTCACCGGGCAACCCGGAGTCATCAACGGCGCCAGCGAACTGTTCGGCGAGGTGTTCGGCGAGGCCGGACGGCACGCCCGGTCGGCGGTCGCGGCCCCCGTGCTGCCCTTGGACTCGCCGGTCGAGGTCGAGGTGATCTTCTCGCTCGCCCTCGACCGGTGAGCCTCGGGCCGCGGGCTATTTGACCTGCGCCGAGATGATGCTCATCACCGCGGTGTCGGCCAGGGTGGTGGTGTCGCCCACCTCGCGCCCGTCGGCCACGTCACGCAGCAGGCGGCGCATGATCTTGCCCGACCGGGTCTTCGGCAGCTCGCCGACGATGTAGATGTCACGCGGGCGGGCGATCGGGCCGATCTGCTCGCTCACCCACACCCGCAGCTGGGTAGCCAGTCCCTCGGGCGTGTGCACCGCCAGGTAGCTCTCTTTGAGGATGACGAACGCGACCACCGCCTCGCCGGTGGTGTCGTCCTTGGCTCCCACCACCGCCGCCTCGGCCGTCGCCTCGTGCGCGACCAGGGCCGACTCGATCTCGGTCGTCGACAGCCGGTGGCCCGACACGTTCATCACGTCGTCGACGCGGCCGAGCAGCCAGATGTCGCCGTCCTCGTCCTTGCGGGCACCGTCACCGGCGAAGTAGTAGCCCTGGTCGGCGAACTTGGCCCAGTACGTCTCGGTGAACCGCTCCGGGTCGCCCCACACGCCGCGCAGCATCGACGGCCACGGCTCGGTCACCACGAGCAGTCCGCCGTTGCCGTTCTCGACCCGGTTGCCCTGCTCGTCGACCACGTCGACCGAGATGCCCGGCAACGGCACCTGCGCCGAGCCCGGCTTGGTCGAGGTGACCCCGGGCATCGGGGCGATCATCGTCGCACCGGTCTCGGTCTGCCACCAGGTGTCGACGATCGGGGTCTTGCCGCCGCCGATGATGTCGCGGTACCAGATCCACGCCTCGGGGTTGATGGGTTCGCCCACCGAACCCAGCAGGCGCAGCGTCGACAGGTCGTACTGCTGCGGGATCTGCCGCCCCTGCTTCATGAACGAGCGGATCGCGGTCGGTGCCGTGTACAGGATCGTCACGCCGTACTTCTGCACGATGTCCCACCAGCGTCCCGGCTGCGGGGTCTCGGGAGTGCCCTCATACATCACCTGCGTCGCCCCCAGCGCCAGCGGGCCGTACGCCACATAGGTGTGCCCGGTCACCCAGCCGATGTCGGCGGTGCACCAGAACACGTCGGTGTCGGGGTGGATGTCGAGGATGTACTTGTTGGTGAACACCGCCTGGGTCAGGTAGCCGCCCGAGGTGTGCACGACGCCCTTGGGCTTGCCGGTGGTGCCCGAGGTGTACAGGATGTACAGCGGGTTCTCGGCGGGGAACGGCCGCGCCTCGTGCTCGGCCGAAGCCTGGTCGAGCAGGTCGTGCCACCACAGGTCGCGGTCCTCGGTCCACGCCACGTCGTTGCCGCCACGGCGCACCACCACCACGTGCTCGACGGTCTCTTGCGCGCCGGTGCCGCGGTCTGCCAGGGCCTGGTCGACCGCAGGCTTGAGCGGCGACACCTTGCCCTTGCGGTACCCGCCGTCGGCGGTGATCACCAGTCGTGCGGCCGCGTCATCCAGCCGCGACCGCAGGCTGTCGGCCGAGAAGCCGCCGAACACCACCGAGTGGATCGCCCCGACACGCGCGCACGCCAGCATCGCGATCACCGCCTCGGGGATCATCGGCAGGTAGATCGCGACGCGGTCGCCCTGGCCGATGCCCAGGCTCTCGAGCATGTTCGCCGCCTTCTTGACCTCGGCGGTCAGTTCGGCGTAGGTGATGCGGCGGGTGTCGCCGGGCTCGCCCTCGAACAGGATCGCGACGCGGTCGCCGTTGCCGGCTTCGACATGGCGGTCCAGGCAGTTGTAGGCGACCGAGAGCTCGCCGTCGCCGAACCACTTCGCGAACGGCGGGTTCGACCAGTCGAGCACCTCGGTGAACGGCGTGTGCCAGTGCAGCAGCTCGCGCGCCTGGTCGGCCCAGAACCCTTCCCGGTCGGCCGCCGCCCTTTCGTACAGCTCGGCGGTGCCGTTGGCCTGTGCGGCGAACTCGGCGGACGGGGCGAAGCGACGGTTCTCGTCGAGAAGGTGGTCGATCTGGCTGCTCATGGTGCGCTCCTTTGCGGTGGGCGATGTTCGGGCGGTGCATACGGGCGGTGCATACGCCGGGCCGGGGGTCAATCTACCCCCGCCCGAACGGGCCCACTACCTCCGATAGTGGGTGCCGGTCGGGCGCAGATGAAAAAATCGTCACGCGATATATCACGAACCGGGCGGGTTTCGTTTGTCGCCCTCCCCGAAGTTGCGTATGCTCATGCTCGGCCGAACATTCGATTCTGGCATTGCAGCACCTGACACACCCCCCGAAGAGGGTGCTGCGTGTGGCGGCATCCCATTCCCCCCATGGGATGCCGCCCCTTTTTGTGCGGGGGCGTGTGTGACCGGATGCCTCGGTGCCGGTCATCGATTCCTCCCCAGAACCCGCGCAACGCGGGATCCGGGCGACCTGTCCACGGATGTGGCATCCCGCGCCCGGCGGCGGCCGGCCGCCTTCTAGATTCGGGGCATGTCCGAGCCGTTCGTCGTCCGCCCGCGTCCCGGGCTCGCTGTGCGGCGCCCGGCGCCCGCGGCGCCGCCGCCGGTGCCGGCCGCCGAGCCGCACCCGCCGGCCGAGCGCCCGCCGGCGCTGGCTGCGCTCGAGCCGTACCTCGACGACCCGGCGGTGACCGACCTGTTCGTCAACGGCGGTGACGGGCTGTTCGTCGACCGTGGCCAGGGAGCGGTGCGCGTGCCGCAGTGGCGGGCGGCCGAGGCCGACGTCCGCGAGCTCGCGGTCTCGCTGATCGCGCTCGGCGGTCGGCATCTGGACGACGCCAGCCCGTGCGTCGACGTGCGCCTGGCCGGTGGCATTCGGGTGCATGCCGTGCTGCCGCCGGTCGCCCGCGGCGGCACCGTCGTCTCGGTGCGGGTGCCGCGGGCGGCCGGCCTCGATCTGGACGGGTTGCAGCGATCGGGGGCGGTCGACGATGCCATCCGGGCGCGGCTGGAACGGCTCATCGGCGACCGCGAGAACCTGCTGATCACCGGCGCGGCCGGCACCGGCAAGACCACGCTGCTGGGCGCGTTGCTGTCGCGTGTGCCGCACACCGAGCGCATCGTCACGATCGAAGACGTCGCCGAGCTGCGCATCGCCCACCCGCACCATGTGTCGCTCGAGGCGCGTCAGGCGAACCTCGAGGGCGCCGGCGGCATCGGCCTGGCCCGCCTCGTGCGCGAGGCGCTGCGGATGCGCCCCGACAGGCTCGTGGTGGGGGAGTGCCGCGGCGAGGAGGTGCGCGAACTGCTCAGCGCGCTGAACACCGGCCATGACGGCGGTGCGGGCACGCTGCACGCGAACGGGCTCGACGACGTGCCGGCCCGCCTCGAAGCGCTCGGCGCGCTCGCGGGGCTCGGCGAGCGCGCGCTGGCCCGCCAGGTGGCCAGTGCGATCGGCTGCGTCGTACACCTGAGTCGCGACGCCGACCGGCGGCGCCGCGTCGCGGGCATCGGCCGCCCCGTCGTGCGCGACGGGCGCCTGGCGATCCGGGAGGAGCCGTGCTGACCGGCCGTCGCCGCCCCCTGCCGCCGGGGCCGGATGCCGCGGTTGTGCTGCGGCTCGCGGTGCTGCTGCAGGCGGGGGTCGCGCCCGAGCCCGCGTGGCGGCATCTCGCCGCCGTCGGCGATGCGACCGCCGCCGCCGTGATCGACCGGGTGGACGCCGGCGACGACCTGCCCGCCGCGATCGGCGCCGCCGGGCCGGGGTGGCGTGACGTGTCGGCCGCGTGGCGCATCGCCCAGACCGTGGGCGCGCCGCTGGCCGGCAGCCTGCGCGGCATCGCCGCCGCCGTGCAGGACGCCGCGCAGACCCGCGACGAGCTGCGCGTGGCGCTGGCCGAGCCCGCCGGCACCGCCAAGCTCATGTCGTGGCTGCCGCTGGTCGGCGTCGCTCTGGGCGCGGCGCTCGGCTTCAACACGCTGCGCACGCTCGCCGCCACCCCGCTCGGCCTGGCCTGCACGGTCGCCGGCATCGGCCTGGTGTTGGCCGCGCGGCGCTGGAGCACCGTGATGGTGCGACGCGCCGAGCCGGATGCCGCGGTGCCGGGCATGACCGCCGACCTCATGGCGATCGCCCTGTCGGGCGGGGTGTCGCTTGCGCGGGCCGAGCGCATCGTCGCCGAGGCCGGCGGCGGTGCGATCGACGACGAGACCGCCGGCATCCTCACCCTGTCGCGCACCGCCGGGGTGCCGGCCGCCGAGCTGCTGCGGGCGTCGGCATCCCTTGCCCGACATCGCGCCCGCACCGAGGGGCGGATGCGTGCGGCCCGCCTGTCGTCGCGGCTGCTCGTGCCGCTGGGCGTGTGCACCCTGCCCGCGTTCCTGCTGCTGGGCGTGGCCCCGATGCTGCTGAGTGTGCTCACCTCGACACCGCTGTCGCTGTGAGACCGACGTGCCCACCGAACCCTGTCTATAAGGAGAGAACACCATGAACACGACGATCCCGCCCCTGACCCGCCGGCGCGCGGCGCGGCTGTTCCTCGCCGACGCCGACGACACCGGCGCGGCGACCGCGGAGTATGCCATCGCCACGATGGCCGCTGTCGCCTTCGCGGGTTTGCTGGTGGTCATCATGCGTTCGAATGAGGTGCGCGGCATCCTCACCGACCTGGTGCGTCGCGCGCTGACGGTGTCATGATCTTCGGCCGGGACGACCGCGGCTCGGTCACCGCCGAGTTCGCGGTCGCCCTGCCCGCGGTGGTGCTCGTGCTCGCGCTGGGGGCCGGGGTGCTCGGCGCCTGCGGGCGGGCGGTGCGGCTGCAGGATGCCACGGCCGACGCCGCCCGTCTTGTCGCACGCGGGGAGCCCGCCGCCCGCGCGCAGGCGCTGGTGGCCGCCGCGGTGGGCGGCGCACGGACCCGCGTCACCCCGCGCGGCGAGCTCGTCTGCGTCGAGGCCAGCGCGCCGGCCACGGCGCCGGGCGGGGTGCCGCTGCCGGCGCCTGCGTTGCGGGCGTCGTCGTGCGCGCTGGCCGGGGGGAAGTGATCGCATGGCCGGAACCGTGCTCGCGGTGGGGGTGGTCGGCTGTGCGGCCGCACTGGGCGTGGGCCTTGCCGCGTCGGGGCTGGCGGCCGTGCAGGCCCAGCGCGCGGCCGCCGCCGCCGACGCGGCCGCGCTGGCCGCCGCCGACACGGCGTCGGGGGCGGTGCCGGGTGTGCCGTGCGAACGCGCCGCCCAGGTGGCGTCGGCCAATGGCGGGAGACTCAGCGCGTGCACCCTGGACGGGGTGATCGCCACGGTCTCGGTCGAGGTGCCGGTCGGCGCGCTGACCGCCCGCGCCTGGGCCCGGGCCGGCCCGCCACAGTGAGACAGGGCCGCGTGTGGGCGGTGGCCGCGCAACAGGCGTACGCTGTCCACCGGTACAGCAGTGCGCTCCGAGCGCCCCCATGCACCCGTTCGACGTACCCGACGTCGCACGCCCCCGGTCGCAGGCCCGACCCGTTCGGGCCGGTGCGTTCGGCCCTGACTCGCGCACATCGCCGACGCGTCGACACCGATGCGCACGGCCGACGCGCAGGACCGACGCACAGCCTGCGATGTGGCGCGGGTGTGTATGGTGTGCATCGAAGAAAGGACCCCCTTTGGCACACGGCAAGAAGCTCGTGATCGTCGAGTCCCCGACGAAGATGAAGTCGATCCAGGGCTACCTGGGCGACGGCTACGAGGTGCTCAGCTCGGTCGGTCACATCCGCGACCTCGCCGACCGCAAGGCGATCCCGGCCGAGTTGAAGAAGACCAGCGTGGGACGCTACTCGGTCGACATCGAGAACGACTTCGCGCCGTACTACGTCGAGTCCGAGCGGGGCAAGAAGACCGTCGCCGAACTCAAGCGCGCCCTGAAGAACAGTGACGAGCTCCTGCTCGCCACCGATGAAGACCGCGAGGGCGAGGCCATCGCCTGGCACCTGCTCGAGGCCCTCAAACCGAAGGTGCCGGTCAAGCGCATGGTGTTCCACGAGATCACCAAGGACGCGATCCAGCAGGCCGTCGGCCAGACCCGCGACCTCGACCTGAACCTGGTCGACGCACAAGAGACGCGGCGCATCCTCGACCGGCTGTACGGCTGGGACATCTCGCCGGTGCTGTGGATGAAGGTGCAGCAGGGCCTGTCGGCCGGCCGCGTGCAGTCCGCCGCCACCCGGCTGGTCGTCGACCGCGAGCGTGAGCGCATGGCGTTCGTCTCGGCCTCGTACTGGGATGTCTCGGCCACCGCCACCAAGCACACCGACGCGTTCGGCGTGCAGTTGGCGCGCCTGGGCGGGGCTCCCATCGCCCGCGGGTCGGACTTCGACGACCGCGGCGTGCTCAAGAAGGCGGTCGTGCGCCTGGACGAGGCCGCCGCTCGCGCACTGGCAGCCGACGTGGCCGCCCGGGGCGAGGCATCCGTCACCGCCCTCGACTCGAAACCCGGCACCCGCCGCCCCTACGCCCCGTTCACCACCTCGACCATGCAGCAAGAGGCCGGCCGCAAGCTCTCGATGAGCGCCAAGCACGCGATGAGCGTCGCCCAGCGTCTGTACGAGAAGGGGTACATCACCTATATGCGCACCGACTCCACCGCCCTGTCGACCCAGGCGGTGCAGGCGGCGCGCGAGCAGGCCGTGCAGCTGTACGGGCCGAAGGCCGTGCCGCTGAACCCACGTGTCTACAAGAGCAAGAGCAAGAACGCGCAAGAGGCGCACGAGGCCATCCGCCCCTCCGGCGAGCACTTCCGCACGCCGGCGTCGGTGGCCTCCGCGCTCGACCGCGACGAACTGCGGCTGTACGACCTGATCTGGAAGCGCACCGTCGCCAGCCAGATGTCCGACGCCACCTACGAGACCACCACCGTGACCCTCGCCGTCGAGCTGGCCGACCGCATCGCCGAGTTCACCGCATCCGGCACCGTCTACACGTTCAAGGGGTTCCTCGAGGCGTACGAAGAGGGTCGCGACGAGAAGCGCTCCGACACCGACAAGCAGGACGACCAGGCACTGCCGCCCCTGGCGGTCGGTGACACCCTGACGCTGGCCGAAGTCGAGCCCAAGGGCCACGCCACCACCCCCAAGCCGCGCTACACCGAGGCGTCGCTGGTGAAGGCGCTCGAAGAGAAGGGCATCGGCCGTCCCTCCACGTTCGCGAGCATCATCGACACCATCCTCGCCCGCGGCTACGTCACCAAGCGCGGCCAGGCGCTCGTGCCCAGCTGGATCGCGTTCAGCGTGGTGCGGCTGCTCGAGCAGCACTTCGCCGAACTGGTCGACTACGACTTCACCGCCGCGCTCGAAGACGACCTCGACGCGATCGCCCGCGGCGAGCAGAAGCGCGTGGACTGGCTGAAGGAGTTCTACTTCGGGTCGGAGGGCCACGCCGGGCTGCGCCACATCGTCGACAACCTCGGCGAGATCGACGCCCGCGAACTGAACTCCACCCGCGTGAGCGACACCGCCACGCTGCGCATCGGCCGGTACGGCCCGTACCTCGAGGTGACCGACCCCGAGCATCCCGACGCTCCGCCGCGCCGCGTGAACATCCCCGACGACCTCGCGCCCGACGAGCTCACGCCCGAGCGCGTGCAGCAGCTGGTCGACGCGCCGGTCGCCGGCGACCGCGTGCTCGGCGAGAACCCCGAGAACGGCAAGCTCGTCGTCGTCAAAGACGGCCGCTACGGACCGTACGTGCAAGAGGTCGAGCCCGAAGATCCCGAGGCGGTGGATGCCACAACCGGTGAGGTCGTCGACAAGCCCGCCAAGAAGACGGCGAAGAAGGATGCCGCACCCAAGCCGCGCACGGCGTCGCTGTTCAAGACGATGTCGGTCGACACGATCGACCTCGACACCGCGCTGAAGCTGCTGGCGCTGCCGCGCACGGTGGGCACCGACCCCGAGTCGGGGGAGCAGATCACCGCGCAGAACGGGCGCTACGGGCCGTACCTGAAGAAGGGCACCGACTCGCGCACGCTCGATGCCGAGCAGCAGATCTTCGACATCACGCTTGAGGAGGCGCTCGAGCGCTACAAGCAGCCCAAGTACGGCGCCCGACGTGCCGCGAGCGCGCTCAAGGAGTTCGACGCCGACCCGGTCAGCGGCAAGCCGATCAAGCTGCGCGACGGCCGGTTCGGCCCGTACGTGACCGACGGCGAGACGAACGCGACGGTGCCACGCGGCGAAGACGCGATGGCGGTCGACTTCGCGCGGGCGGTGCAGTTGCTGGCCGACAAGCGCGCCAAGGGACCGGCGCCCAAGCGTAAGACCGCCGCGAAGAAGACGACCACCCGCAAACCCGCGGCGAAGAAGAAGTGACCGGGCTGTTCGTCACGTTCGAGGGCGGCGACGGCGTCGGCAAGAGCACGCAGGCGGCGGCGTTGGAGCACTGGCTGCGCGAGCGCGGACGCGAGGTTGTGCGCACCCGCGAGCCCGGCGGCACCGAGGTGGGGGAGCGCATCCGCGACATCGTGCTGCACCACCGCGGGCACATCGACCCGCGCGCCGAGGCGCTGCTGTACGCCGCCGACCGTGCCCACCACGTCGCCACGGTCGTGCGGCCGGCGCTCGATCGCGATGCGGTGGTCATCCAAGACCGCTACCTCGACTCGTCGGTCGCCTACCAGGGTGCGGGACGGGTGCTCGATGCCGCGCAGGTGCGCGACCTGTCGCTGTGGGCGGTGAACGGCCTGCTGCCCGATCTGACCGTGCTGCTCGACCTCGACGAGGCATCCGCCCGCCGGCGCCTGGACGCGGTCGACAAGCCGTTCGACCGGCTCGAGGCCGAGCAGGCCGAGTTCCACGCGCGCGTGCGCACCGCCTTCCTCGACCTGGCCGCGGCCGAACCCGGACGGTTCCTCGTGGTCGACGCGGCACTGCCGGTCGACGAGATCGCCGCGCGGGTGCGTGAGCAGGTGGCCGCGCGGCTCGTCTGAGCACGAGCGAAGCGCGGCCGAGCGGGCGCGCGCGGCGCGGGCGCCGGGCCGATGGCCCGTGTGTGTGACATACGCGTGTCTCAGAAGATGCGGGCGGATGCTGCGGCATCCCGCATCTTGTGGGACATGCCGCCGGCCGTGTCTCAGAAGGTGTGAGCGGGTACCGCGGTATCCCGTGTGTTCTGTGACACGCTCGGCAGCCGTGTCGCAGAATGCGCGAGCGTGACCGCGGCCGTGTCGGCGGGCGCGGTTAGGCTGGTCGAATGGATGCCGCCGCCACGCTGACCCGCGACCTGCCGTGGGGCGAGGTGTGGGGGCAGGACGAGGCCGTGCGCGTGCTGCGGGCCGCGGCATCCGACCCCGCCGAGCTCACCCACGCGTGGCTGATCACCGGGCCGCCCGGCTCGGGCCGGTCGACCCTGGCACGGGCGTTCGCCGCGGCGCTGGTCGCCGAGCCCGGCGACGAGGCCGCGATGCGGCAGGTGCTGGCCGGCACCCACCCCGACTACACCGCGCTGCGCACCGAGGGCGTCATCATCACGATCAAGGACGCCCGCGCCCTGGTCGAACGCTCGTACTTCGCGCCGTCGCTGGGCCGCTACCGCGTGATCGTGATGGAAGACGCCGACCGCATGGCCGAGCGCACCTCGAACGTGCTGCTGAAGGCGCTCGAAGAGCCTCCGGAACGCACCATCTGGGTGCTGTGCGCGCCCAGTGACGCCGACCTGCTGCCGACGATCCGCTCCCGGGTGCGTGTGCTGCGGCTGCGCGACCCCGAGATCGCCGACGTCGCCGCGCTCATCGCCGCGCGCACCGGTGTCGACCCGCAGGTCGCCGAGCAGTCCGCGCGGCACGCGCAGCGGCACATCGGCATGGCGCAGCGCCTGGCGACGGATGCCGCTGCCCGCGCCCGCCGTGACCAGACGCTGCGCGCCGTGCTCGAGGTCACCGGCGTGTCGAGCGCGGTCGAGGCGGCCGCGCAGATCGTCGCTGCCGCCACCGACGACGCGAAGGCTCTCACCGCCGAACGCGACGAGGCCGAGCGCAGCAGTCTGCTGGCAACGCTCGGCATCGCACCCGGTGCCGCGGTGCCACCGGCGGTGCGCAGCCAGCTGAAGACGCTCGAAGACGAGCAGAAGCGTCGGGCCACGCGCAGCCTGCGCGACGGACTCGACCGGGTGCTCACCGACCTGCAGTCGCTGTACCGCGACGTGCTCATGCTGCAGTTCGGACGAGACGGCGACCTCATCAATCGGGAGCTCGAACCGGGCCTGCGCGGCGTGGCCGCGACCTGGGATCCCGCCCGCACGCTGGTGGTGCTCGACGAGATCGCCGAGGCGCGCCGTCGCCTCGAGCAGAACGTCGCGCCCGCACTCGCCCTTGAGAGCATGCTCATCACGATCGCCCACGGAAGGACGCTGTGAACACTCCGAAACGCCTCGTCGCCGTCGTCGCCGCCCTGGCGGCGGCATCCCTCGCACTCACCGGCTGCCTGGTGGAGTTCATCCCCGACCAGACCTCGTCGTCGTCACGGCCGGGTGCCAGCTCGGCGCCCGACACCGAGGGCGTCGCGCCCGAGCTGGTGCAGTTCTACGGGCAGCACATCGAGTTCACGCCGTGCGCGGACGGTGACGAGTGCGCGAAGGTCACGGCCCCCGAGAACTGGGACGACCCGGGCGCGGGCAGCATCGAGCTGGCCATCATCCGGCACCGCGCGTCGGGCGGTCACCCGCTCGGCTCGCTGCTGGTGAACCCCGGCGGCCCCGGCGCGAGCGGTGTCGAGCTGGTGCGCGACTCGCTCACCTTCGCCGTCGGCGACGACCTGGAGCGCAACTACGACGTCATCGGGTTCGACCCGCGCGGGGTGGGCGAATCCACCGCGGTGGCCTGCTACGACTCGAAGCAGATGGACGCGTACCTGTTCGACATCCCCAAGGCGAAGCGCGGCACCGAGGCGTGGCGTGACGAGATCCTGGCCGGTGCGAAGAAGTTCGGGCAGGCGTGCAAGCAGAACTCGCACGGCATCCTGCCCGATGTGAACACCGAGTTCGCCGCCCGCGACATGGACCTGCTGCGCGCCGTGCTCGGCGACAAGAAGCTCAACTACCTCGGCTACTCGTACGGCACCTTCCTCGGGGCGACCTACGCGAAGCTGTACCCCGAAAAGGTGGGCCGGTTCGTGCTCGACGGCGCGATCAACCCCGCGGCATCCGGTCTGCAGGTCAGTGTCGCCCAGGGGATCGGGTTCGAATCGGCGCTGCGGGCCTACATGCCGTCGTGCCTGAAATCCCGCCAGTGCCCGTTCGCCGGCAGCGTCGACGACGCCATGGCCGACCTGGGCACGATGCTCGCGCGCGTCGACCGGTCGCCCGAGCGCAACAGCGACGGGCGGATGCTGGGAGCCGATGCCCTGGTGAGCGCGATCGTGGCCGCACTGTACTCCGAAGACAGCTGGCCGTACCTGACCCAGGCGCTCGCCGACGTCGCCAAGGGCAACCCGTCTGTGGCCTACCAGCTGGTCGACTTCTACTACAACCGGGTCGACGGAAAGTACCAGGACAACTCGTACGAGGCCTTCAACGCCTACAACTGCATGGACTACCCCGCCGATGCGACCGCGGCGCAGAAGAAGGCGGCCGCTGCCGAGCTGGCGAAGAAGGCGCCGACGATCGCCCCGTACTGGGGCGTCGACGTCGACGGCTGCTCGGTGTGGCCGTACAAGCCCACCGGGGTGCGCGAGCCGATCCACGCCGCCGGCGCCGGGCCGATCCTCGTGATCGGTACGACCAACGACCCGGCCACCCCGTACCAGTGGGCGGTCGAGTTGGCCGACCAGCTCGACAGTGGCATCCTGATCAGCCGCGTCGGTGAGGGCCACACTGGATTCAACAAGGGCAGCAGCTGCGTCGACGACACCGTGAACGCCTACTTCGTCGACGGCACGGTGCCCGACAAGGACGTGCGCTGCGAGCACTGAGCGGTGGCTGCGGCGTTCGCCGGGGCGGGCACGACCATGTAAGATCGATGATCGTGCACACCGCACGCCACCTTAGCTCAGACGGCAGAGCGATTCACTCGTAATGAATAGGTCAAGGGTTCGATTCCCTTAGGTGGCTCCGACACAGAAGCCCCGCCGATATCGGCGGGGCTTCTGTGTGCGACGGGGCGTGTGTCAGACGCGGCGGTAGGTGGCCACCATCGGGCAGTCGAACGGGTCGCGGGCGGCCAGGCCCACCCGGTTGAGGTAGTCGATGACGATCGCGTACGAGCGCCACAGGCTGGTCTCGGTGTACGGCACGTCCAGGGTGCGGCACTGGTCGATCACGATCTCGCGCGCCCGCGCCAGGTGCGGCCGCGGCATGCTCGGGAACAGGTGGTGCTCGATCTGGTAGTTCAGTCCGCCCATCAGCCAGGTCGCCCACCAGCCGCCGCCGATGTTGCGCGAGGTGCGCACCTGCTTGCTGAAGAAGTCGAGCTTGGCGTCGCGATCGATCACCGGCATGCCCTTGTGGTTCGGAGCGAACGAGGCGCCCATGTACACGCCGAACACCGCCAGCTGCACCCCGAGGAACGCGAACGCCATACCCAGCGGCAGGAACACGAACACCGGCACCACGAACACGGTGAACCGCACGGCCAGAAGGCCCAGCTCGGCCCACCGTCCCTTCACGGGGCCGCGGGCGAACAGGTGGCGCAGCGCGAGTGCGTGCAGGTTCAGGCCCTCGAGGGTCAGCAGCGGAAAGAACAGCCACCCCTGGCGGCGGGTGATCAGCCGGCGCAGGCCGCGGGCCGAAGCGGCATCCTCGTCGAGGAACGAGATCGTGTCGACGTCGATGTCGGGGTCTTTGCCCACCCGGTTCGGGTTGGCGTGGTGGCGGGTGTGCTTGCTGCCCCACCAGGAGTAGCTCATGCCGACCACACCGTTGCCCAGCAGCCGTGCCAGCCGGTCGTTCGCCGGGCCCGAGGCGAGGATCTGACGGTGCGCCGCCTCATGCGAGAGGAACGCGACCTGCGTGAACAGGATGCCCAGGGCCGCCGCGATCAGCAGCTGGAACCAGCTGGCGCCCAGCAGCACGAACCCGGTGATGCACCCGCCGAAGCCCAGCGCGATCGCGCCGCCGACGAGGCCGTAGAACCAGGGGGTGCGGCGCAGCAGGCCGCTCTCACGCACCACCTGCGAGACATCGGTGAACGCGCGGGTGAGAGGGGGGAAGTCTTCCGTGCCGGCATATGTCTGCCGCACGGGACCGAGCCGAGGCTCGAGAACAGTGGAGGAGATGGGAGCACCTGTTCCTTCGATCGTGACCGCGAGGCCGAAAAGCCAAAGGCGGACGCCGATCGCTTGGCCCCACACTACGCGCCGTCACGTGAACGCAACGGCATACGTCACGACTGCCAGGAACTCGTCAGCCGGGGCCCCGATGCGGAGCCCCGGCTGACGAACAGGTCACAGTGCGCGGATGTTCGCGGCCTGCATGCCCTTGGGGCCGCGCTCAGCGTCGAACTCCACCTTCTGCGCTTCGCGCAGCTCCTTGAACCCCGAGCCTTCGATCGCGCTGAAGTGGGCGAACAGGTCGGCCGACCCGTCATCGGGTGCGATGAACCCGTATCCCTTTTCGGAGTTGAACCATTTCACGGTGCCAGTGGCCATCGTGTCTTTCCTTCTGTTGTTCGGGCCGCCGGGGCGGCCGGGGGTGCCGCGTCGAAGACTCCGACGCGGACGGCGGTGGCGGCGTGCCGACGAGGCGGCGACGCCGTGAAGAGGGGATGCCGCGGCTGCGGCGTGATCGTCGGCCGACACCGCGAGCGGGTCGGCGGCGTACACGGATGCCTCGACCGCAGCGCGTGCCAGGGCACGCGTGGCGTGCATGCCGAGGTCGCGGCCACGGCCGTCGTGGGCTTCGAAACCGCGCGGGGTGGCCGCGACGAAACCGGCGTAGCCGGCGGACGTGCCGGCGACGAACACGTCGTCGTCGGCTTGGCGCCAGTCGACGGCGACATCGCCGGACACGGCAGGGGAGGAGAACACGTAAGCCTTAGGGAGTGGGGCGCAGAAGAAGTGCGCGAAGAAGGGTCAACCCGAGTGGGGACGCTTCAGCGTAGCACGTCCGGGCGCTCAGGCGTCGGAAACCCGGGGGAGATCCGGCGAAGACCCGGGGAATCCGTCAGGCCAACGCGAGCATCGCGCCCGCCGCCAGGGCGAGCCCGAGCCCGGCCCACTGCACGGCGGCGATCCGTTCGCGCAGCACCACGGCGGCCAGCAGGATCGTGCCGGCCGGGTACATCGCCGTCAGCGCCGACACGATCGACAGGTCGCCCAGTCGCAGCGCGACGAGCATGATCGCGTTCGCCGACGAGTCCACCATGCCGCAGGCGATCGCCAGCCACCACGCGGCCGCCGGAATGCGCGGCGGCAGGGTCGTGGCATCCGGCCCCGCCTGCCCGAGACGGGCGTGCTCGAGATCGGCGTGCCCGGTCGGGGTGGCGCCGAGCACCGCCCCGCGCACACCCAGGGCCGACCGGGCGGGCAGCCGTCGACGCCGGGCGGCAACCAGCAGCAGCACCACCACGGTGCCGGTGATGGCGGCGTTCGCGGCCCGGTTCATCACCAGCGGCACGATGCCGCTGTCGTGGGCGGTCTGGTCGAGCACCACCATGAACCCACCGATCGCCAGGCCCGCGCCGATCGCCATCAGCACCCCGCGCGCCGACGGACGCACCACCGTGTCGCCGGGGATGAACCCCACCAGCACCACAGCCACCAGTGCGACGCCGAGGCCGCCGTACCCGAGCGCCGACAACTGCTCGCCGCCGACCAGCAGGCCCCACAGGATCGGGGCGATGGCCGAGACCACGGCGGTCAGCGGCGAGAGGATGCTCATCGGCCCGATCGCCAGGCATGCGTACAACAGGGCGATCGCGGTCGCCCCGAACACGCCCGACAGCGCACCCCAGCCGACGTCGGCGGCCGACCACGTCCCGCCCAGCAGCGGGTACAGCGCCAGCAGCAGCACGAGGCCGGATGCGGCGGCCACCGCGGTCGCGAGGATGGAGCGCAGCCGCTTGGCGGCCAGGCCGCCGAGAAAGTCCGCAGACCCGAAGACGAGCGCACCGAGCAGGGCGATCATCGAGGGCACCCTGACAGCCTAGGCGTTGGCGCCCGGGCACATCGCTAGATAGGCTAGCGATATGTCCTCGCGCCCGTCCACCCCCACCCGACGTTCCCTGCGGCCCACGGGTGCGGGCCCCTCGCGGTGGCTGCGCATCGGCATCCCGGTGCTGCTGATGCTCGTGTGGCTGGCCGGCGGTGCGGTCGGCGGCCCCTACTTCGGCAAGGTCAGCGAGGTGTCCACCAACGACAACTCGGCGTACCTCCCCGACTCCGCCGCCTCCACCGCGGTGCAAAAACGCCTGGCCGACTTCACCGGCAGCGACAGCATCCCCGCCGTCGTCGTGGTCACCGGGGACGGGGCGCTCACCGACGATCAGCTGACCGGGCTGCGCAGCCTCGCCGACCGGCTCGGCGATCTCGACGGGGTCAACGGCGAGGTCTCGCCGCCGATCGCCTCGGACGACGGCCAGGCCGCGCAACTGTTCGTGCCCATCGACCCCGATGCGCTCACGGACGGGGTCGCCGCGGTGCGCACCGCGCTCGACGACGATCTCCCGGCCGGCACCACCGCGTGGATCACCGGCCCCGCCGGGTTCACCGCCGACCTCGTGCACGGCTTCCTCGGCATCGACGGGCTGCTGCTGGGCGTCGCGCTGATCGCGGTGTTCCTCATCCTCGTGGTCGTGTACCGGTCACCGCTGCTGCCCGTGCTCGTGCTGGCGACGGCATCCTTCGCCCTGTGCGTCGCCCTGCTCGTGGTGTGGTGGCTCGCCAAGGCCGGGGTGGTCGTGCTCAACGGGCAGGTGCAGGGCATCCTGTTCATCCTGGTGATCGGCGCCGCCACCGACTATGCGCTGCTGTATGTGGCACGCTTCCGTGAGGCGGTGGCAGACGGCGCCCGGCGGTGGGATGCCACGCTCCAGGCGTGGCGCGGAGCGTTCGAGCCCATCCTCGCCTCGGGCGGCACCGTCATCGCGGGTCTGCTCTGCCTGCTGCTCAGCGACCTGGCCACCAACCGCGCGCTCGGTCCGATCGCGTCGATCGGCATCGCGTTCGCCATGCTCGCCGCCCTCACCTTTCTGCCCGCGCTGCTGGCGCTGTTCGGCCGGGTGGCGTTCTGGCCGTTCGTCCCGCGGCACCCGGTCGCGATGATCTCGGACGATGTCGACGCCCCGGTGACCGGATTCTGGCCGCGGCAGGCGCGGCTGGTGGCCCGGCGGGCGCGGCCGGTGTGGATCGTGTGCCTGGTGGTGCTGCTGGCGGCCGGCACCGGCATCCTGCAGCTGAAGGCCGACGGCGTGCCCTCGAGCGACCTGGTGCTGGGCCACTCCGAGGCGCGCGACGGTCAGCACGTGCTCGGCGAGCATTTCGACGCAGGCAGCGGCAGCCCGGTCTACGTGCTCGTGCCCCAGGACGAGCTGACCGGTGCGGTCAAGACGATGGATGCCGCAACCGGAATACAGGCGTTGGCCGTGGCATCCGCCGATTCGGTCACCGGACAGGCGACCGTGAAGCTCAGCGACGGCGAACCGGTGTTCAGCGCGCCCGGCCCGCCCGGAACCCCTGCGCCGACCCCGACCGTGTCGGACGGGGAGGTGCTGCTGATCGGCACACTCGCCGACCCGGCCGATTCGGCGGGGGCCGAACAGGTCGTGCGCGGCCTGCGCACCGACCTGGCCGACTCCGCGCCCGACGCGCGGGTGGGCGGGGTGACCGCCACCGACATCGACACGAACGACACCTCGATCCGTGACCGCACGCTGATCATCCCGATCGTGCTGGCGGTGATCCTGGTGATCCTCATGCTGCTGCTGCGCGCGGTGGTGGCCCCGCTGCTGCTGATCGGGTCGGTGATCGTGTCGTTCGCCGCCGCGATGGGCGTGTCGGCGCTCGTGTTCGACCATGTGTTCCACTTTCCGGGGGCGGATCCGGCGGTGCCGCTGTACGGGTTCGTGTTCCTGGTCGCGCTGGGGGTGGATTACAACATCTTCCTGATGACGCGGGTGCGCGAAGAGTCGCTCGCGCACGGCACCCGGCCCGGCATCCGGCGGGGCCTGGTCGCCACCGGCGGGGTCATCACCTCGGCGGGACTGGTGCTGGCGGCGACGTTCGCGGCGCTCGGGGTGATCCCGATCCTGTTCCTCGCGCAGATCGCGTTCATCGTCGCGTTCGGCGTGCTGCTGGACACCTTCGTGGTGCGCTCGCTGCTCGTGCCGGCCGTCTCGTACGACATCGGGCGCGCGATCTGGTGGCCGTCGAAGCTGTGGCGGCGCGGGGAAGCCGCCCCGTCGCGCCGCTGATCGCCGTACCCTCGATACATGGGCACCGCACTGTTCATCGTCGACGTGCAGAACGACTTCACCGAGGGTGGGGCGTTGGGGGTCGACGGCGGGGACGCCGTCGCCGAGGGCATCACGCGGCTGCTGCACGCGCACGCCGGCGACTACGACATCATCGTCGCGTCCCGCGACTGGCACGACCCCGACAGCGACAACGGCGGGCACTTCGCGTCGGGTGAACCGGATTACGTGAACACCTGGCCGGTGCACTGCGTGGCATGTACCGCCGGCGCCGAATACGATCCGGGGCTGGATGTGGCATCCGTCACCCATCATGTGAAGAAGGGCCAGGGCACGCCCGCCTACTCGCTGTTCGAAGGCGTCACCGACGAAGGGGAGACGGTCGAGCAGCTGCTCGACGAGCACGGCATCGTCGACGTCGACGTGACCGGCATCGCCACCGACTATTGCGTGCGCGCCTCGGCGCTCGATGCGATCTCGCACGGCCGGCACGTGCGGGTGTTCACCGACCTGGTCGCCGGCGTCGCCGCCGACTCGAGCCAGGCGGCCCTGGCCGAACTCGCGCACGCCGGCGCCGAGCTGGCGACCGCGGGCTGAACCCGCGGAGCCGGACCTGAACACGTCGCGGCGGACGATCTGCGACGTGCCGGGGTCGTCACGCGCACGCTGCCCCTGCAGGTCGCCGCGGCCGCCGAGCTCGCGGGTGACACGGCACTGCGCGATCACGCACTGCGCAACTTCGCCACCCGCGCCGGGATCTGAGCGCAGCAGGTGGCCGGCGAGCTGGAAGAGGCGGCTGCCGCCCATGAACTCGGCATCCGCGTGACCGCGCCGGAGTGACTGCTGAATGCCCTGACCCGTGCGGGTCTTGTCAGGGTTCGGCGCCGGCCGCGCATTCTGCGTGAGTGCCGCTCAGTGCGTGTAGCGGTGCTCGCCGGTGCTGCGCACCTCGGTCATCCCCTGCGGGGGCGTGCTGCTGCCGAACGAGAAGTCGACGACGCCCTCGTGGTTCACGGTGGCCTCGAGCACGGTGTCGCCCAGCAGCGGCGCCACGTCGGCGGCCAAGAACACCCGTGCGCCGGACTGCTCGACGACGACGTCGCCCTGCTGCGGCCCGCCGGCCGGCTCCAGCGCGTAGTCGGCGCCCCGGTCCGCGCCGTCGCTGATACGCAGCCCGCCGTGCTCGCGCCCCCCGTCGGTCTGCGCGGCGATGGCCTTCACGATGACGCAGGTGTCGTCGGTGAGCGTGAACATGTGGGCCCTTCTGGCGTGGCGTGGCGCCGGCCCGTGCGCATGTCGGAGGTGACGGGTAGACCGGACGTATGGTGCCCCCGGAGAATTACGATATCTCGACCCACCGGTTAAAAGCCGGTTGCTCTGCCTCTGAGCTACGGGGGCTCGCAGGTGTGCCGCACACGACCTGCGGCACCTGTCGGCAGTCTAAACCACTCACCGATGTCGACCGGACCTCGTCCCGCGGTGTCACTGCGGGGTCGGGATCGCCGCGACGATGCGCAGCCCGCCGTCGGCGGTGGTCTCGGACGAGACGACGCCGCCCAGACGACGCACCTCGGTGCGTGAGCGTCTCAGCTCGGCGGACTGATCGGCCGACGAGGTACGCCGGCCGGGGCCGTGCGCCACCTCGACCTCGACGGCGTGCACCAGATAGCGCACCGTGGCCGTGGCATCCGCCCCGCGTGTGTGGGTGAGCACCAGCGCGACCGCCTCTTGCAGGGCGCGGAACGCCGCCTCGTCGATCGCCGCCGGCAGCGGGCGCTCGACGCCGGTGACGGTGAGCGCGATCGGCATGCCCGCCGTGCGCAGCTGCGCGACCAGCTCGCGGGCGTTCGACAGCGACGGCTCCGGCGGCGTGGGCAGCGGCCCGCGCACGATCGGGATGCCGCCGATGCCGACGCCGCGCGGGGCCTTCACCTCGCCGTCCGAGCCGGTCTGTTCGACGAGCCACTGGGCGTACGACGGGCCGCGCACCTCGGCGGCGGTGCCGGCCAGCAGGCTCCCATCGCGCATCTGACGGCCCGGCGCGCCGGGCAGCGACAGTTCGACCACCCGGCCCGGCAGCCCCGCCGCCCGGCCGTAGCGGCGGGCCAGCTCGGCCATCCGCTCCACCCGCGGACCGGCGATGTCGGTGACCCGGCCGGCGGGCGCGCCCTCGGCGAGTTCGACGAGCCGTGCCGCCACCTCGCGGGCGGCGATCGGCTGCGACCGCATCGTCGGCACCAGCACGAACGGCCCGAACTTCATGCGCTCGAACATCTGCTGCGCGAACTCGTGGAACTGCGTCGCCCGCAGGATCGTGTACGCCACGCGGCCCGCCGCGACCGCGCGCTCCTGCGCGCGCTTGCCCTGGTAGTAGCCGTACCCCTTCTCGTCGTCGATCCCCACGATCGACAGCACGATGTGGTGGCGCACCCCCACGCGGGTCTCGGCGTCGAGCAGTGTGCGCGTCGTGGTCTCGAAGTGGCGCACGGATGCCGTGGCCGACATCGAGCTCGTGTTGCTCACGTCGATCACCGTGTCGACGCCCGCCAGCACCGTGTCCAGTCCGTCGCCGCTCACCAGGTCGACGCCGGTCGACCGCGAGATCACCACGGCATCGTGCCCGTGCGCACGGGCGATCTCGACGACCAGCCGCCCGACGGTGCCCGTGCCGCCGGCGATCGCGATGCGCTGCGCCATGATCCGAGGGTACTGCGGTCGGGTAGCCTCGGGTCGTGGCATCCACCCCCGCCTCGCCGCAGACCCTCGCGCACCTGCGTCGCGCGCGTGACCTGATGGACCGCGCCTACGCGCAGCCGCTGGATGTGCCCACCATGGCCGCGAAGGCGTTCATGTCGCCGGCGCACTTCTCGCGCGAGTTCAAGGCCGCCTACGGCGAGACCCCGTACGCCTACCTGATGACCCGCCGCATCGAACGGGCGATGGCACTGCTGCGCGCGGGTACGACGGTGACGGATGCCTGCACCGCGGTGGGTGCGACATCCCTCGGCTCGTTCAGCTCGACGTTCACCGAGATCGTGGGCGAGACGCCCAGCGCCTACCGGGCTCGGCCGCACGAGGTCGACGAGGCGATGCCGGCGTGTATCGCGCGGCTGCTGACCCGCCCCACCCGGTACGTCTGACGATCCGGTACGTGTGACGATCGAGCAGGATCGGAGAAGCACCGGCGGATGCGGGTGCGTAGCGTCGAGGCCATGACAGAGATCAGATTCGGATACTTCCCGCTCACCGTCGACGACGTCGACGCCGCACTCGGCTTTACCGCGACGCGCTCGGGCTTCAGGTGCTCAACGACGTGTCGGGCAACGGCTGGCGGTGGCTGAGCCTGGGCGCGCCCTCGCAGCCCGGCATCGTGCTCGTGCTCTCGGCGCCCGGCGCCGGCCGCTCGCCCGAGGACGCCGAGGCGCTGCATCGCCTCATCGCCAAGGGCTCGGGCCCCGGGCCGATCGTGTTCGCCACCGACGACCTCGACGCACTGTTCGAGAAGGTGCGCTCCAGCGGTGCCGAGGTGCTGCAGGAGCCGATGGACCAGCCGTGGGGACCGCGGGACTGCGCGTTCCGCGACCCGGCCGGCAACATGGTGCGTATCAACGCCACAGCCTGAACAGCACCGGCCGATCGTGGGCTGCGGGTAGCCTTGACCGGGTGAACGACGCGGGCAGGGAGTACCACAAGCCGGTGCGCCGATCATCCGAGCAGATGGAGCGGCTGTTCGGCGCGCACGACCCGGCCGAGGCCGCGCGGGCGGCCCACGCCACCGCCGCGGCGTTGCTGTCGCGGGTGCGGGCGGACCCGGACGCCGCGACCGTCGACCGCCTCGTGGAGTTCACCCGAGACCACGGCATCGACGACATCGCCGAGTTGTGGTCGCAGGCGACCGCGCACTCGCTGCCCGGCGCGCTGTGGCGGTTGTATCTGCTGCAGCTGATGGTGCACGACGACCCCGCCACCGCGGCGCTGGTCTACGAACGCGGCCGTGTCGAGATCACCTCGGCCGACCCCGTCATCGCCGGTGCACCCGTGCCGGCCGGTCCCGACGAGCTCGTCGCGTTGGCCGATCGCATCCTGCGCGGTGTGTTCGAGGGCGACTTCGCGGTGGCGCTCGAGCGCGCGGCATCCTTCTGCCGGGTGCAGGCGTCGGGCGCCACCCACCTCGCCGACGACTACGAGCGCACCGAGCCCGAACGGGCCACGGCGTTCACCCGGCGTGCGCTGCGGCTGTCGACGTTCGCGAACGACCTGTCGGCGTGCGCGGCGCTGTGGCGTATGGACGCGCTCAGCTGACGACCGCGGACGGTGCGGACGGGGCGGACGGCGCAGTGGTGCCGGGCCGCAGAGCGCCGCAGTGGTGATGCCGTGTCGCGGGAGACGCGTTCGCTGATGCCGTGTGGCGGGAGAGGCGTTCGACACGCCGGCACAGTGGTGCCGAACCGCACCCCGGCAGAGTGGCGCCTGGCCGCAGAGCGCCGCAGTGGTGATGCCGTGTCGTTGATGCCGTGTCACGGGAGAGGCGTTCGGCAGCCCCGGCGCGGTGGTGCCGGTGAATGTCACAGTGTTGATGCCGTGCGGCGGGAGAGGCGTTCGCTGATGCCGTGTGGCGGGAGAGGCGTTCGACACGCCGGCAGAGTGGTGCCGGGCCGCAGAACGCCTCTCGGCGCAAGGCCGCTCGCAGCGGCAGAAGATGGAGCCCGGGGTTACTGCGGCCCGGCCGATCCAGTGTAACCGACCGCACCCTCCGGGCATTCCCGATCGTTCCGGCCGGCGGTGGCCGCACCGCTACGCTCGGAGAATGGCCGCCCACTTCGCCCTGCTGATCGACCCCGCCCCGCCTGCGGCCGATCGCCCCGACTTCGCGGACACATTCACGGTCATCGACCCGTCCGCCCCGGCGCTGAGCGTCGGAGAGCTGAGCACCCAGCGCGGCGACGGCATCTTCGAGACGATCGGGGTCGTCGACGGCCACCCGCAGGAGGTCACCGCGCACCTGGAGCGCCTCGCACATTCGGCGGCGCTGTGCGATCTGCCCGCCCCGAACCTCGCGCAGTGGCGGCAGGCGGTCGCCCGGGCCGCCACGGCCTGTCCGGCGGCGGGGGAGGGCGCCGTGAAGCTCATCCTGAGCCGCGGCGTGGAGCACGGGCCGGCGCCGACGGCATGGGTCACGGCATCCGTCGCCCCCGACCACACGCCCGCGCGTGAGAACGGCGTGCGGGTGGTGACGCTCGACCGCGGTGTCGACAGCGGCGCGTCCGAACGGGCGCCGTGGCTGCTGCTGGGTGCCAAGACCCTCTCGTACGCGGTCAACATGGCGGCGCTACGCGAGGCGCACCGGCGCGGTGCCGACGATGCCGTGTTCGTCTCGAGTGACGGCGTCGTGCTCGAAGGGCCGACCTCGTCGGTCATCCTGCGGTTCGGCGACCGTTTCGTCACACCGGCCACCGGCACCGGCATCCTGCACGGCACCACCCAGATGAGCCTGTTCGAGCACCTGCGCGCCACCGGCCGTGAGGCCGCGTACGAGACCGTTCCCGTTGCGGCGCTGGCGCGGGCGGATGCCGCGTGGCTCGTCTCGAGCGTGCGGCTCGCGGCACCGGTGACCGCCGTCGACGGCCGTGAGTTGCCCGTCGACCGCGAGCTGACGGCATCCGTCAACCGCTATCTGCTGAGCCCGCGCGACTGACCGCCGCGCCCGCCCCGGCCGGCCACTCGCACCGTGCAAAGAGCGACGGGCCCCACCACCTGCATCGACCGGTCACCCGCACCGCGCTGAGACCGATGGGCCCCACTTCCTTCATCGGTCGGCCGCACCGCGCTGAGGCCGCCAGGCTCCACGTCCTGCATCGACCGGTCACCCGCACCGCGCGCTCGCACCGCGTGCACAACTGCGGGGATTCTCTGCGACACGCCGTGGTTCGGCCGTCCCAGGCGGCGTGTCGGGAAAGATCCCCGCAGTTGTGCACGGCGCGCGGCGCAGCCGGGCATGGGCGAGGGGTCGGCCGGGCACGGGCGAGGGTGACGGATGCGGCGATGCGACCGGTTACCACGTGCACAACGGCGGGGATTCTCGGCGACACGCCGTGTTTGGTGCGGTGCCGGCTGCGTGTCGGGAAAGATCCCCGCAGTTGTGCACCTCGGGGCGGGCCCCGGTCAGCGTCGCAGGTAGTTCCCCGCGGTTGTGCACACCGGGGCACCCCCGGTCAGTGTCGCAGGTGGTTGCCCGCCGCGATCTGGGCGAGGATCGCGGCCTCCACGGTCGGCCAGTCGTGGACGATCTGGGCATAGTCGAAGCGGAGGGTGATGTACCCCCAGGTCGCGGCGTTCGCGTCGCGGCTCAGGTCTTTGTGCCGGTGCGTCGCGTCGTCGTGGTTGGGCGCACCGTCGACCTCGACGATGAGCCGGTCGCCGATGAGGAAGTCGACCCGGCCGACCGAGACGATGAACACCTGCGCGGCGATCGCCAGACCGTGGCGGCGCAGCCGCCACCTCAGCAGTGATTCCAGACCGCTTTCAGCGTCCCTCCGCGCGAAGTCCATGGCGTCGCGGCCAGCGTCGTTGACGTGCGCGCGCAGCCAGGCCAATCCGGCCCGCGTGATCTTGTGCTGATACAGGGCGGATTCCAGCGCCACGAAGAACGTCTCGACTCCCTTGCAGGCCAGGATCTGACGCAGCACGCGCGGCACGGACGGAACACCGAACGCATCGGTGTCGGGTCCTTCGTCCCAGTGCTCGACACAGGTGCATCCGGGGTGTTCCTGTCGGTGGCCGCCGCGATTCATCCACACGTGGGCGGGCTCGTCCTCGTCGTCGAGCACCCACAACCCGAGATGGCGCGCGGCGCTGACGCAGCCGAGCATCCCGCCATGGGCAGCGGCGGCTCGCGCGGCCGGGCACGGGTCGCAGCTGGCGTAGACGCCGCGCCGGATCCGCTCCAGGACCCCGGCGTCGAGGGATGCCGAGATCCAGTGGCGGGTGTGCCCGACGGCGCGAAGCTGCGCGTACGTCGTGATCTCGGCATCGCTCTCGCACATGTCGCCCATCATCGGCCGCGGCCGGCCGCTCCGGAGCGACGGATCCCGAACTGTGGACAACGAGCCGAGCCGGACCCACTTGTGGAGGCGGCGATGCGACCCGCGTGCACAACTGCGGGGATTCTCGGCGACACGCCGTGATTCGGCCGTTCCTGGCGGCGTGTCGGGAAAGATCCCCGCAGTTGTGCACGGCGCGCGGCGCGGGCGGGCACGGGCGAGGGATCAGCAGCGCACGGGCGAGGGGTCAGCCGGGCACGGGTGAGGGGTCAGCCGGGCACGGGTGACGGAGGCGGGGACGCGACCGGTCACCGCGTGCACAACTGCGGGGATTCTCGGCGACACGCCGTGATTCGGCCGTTCCCGGCGGCGTGTCGGGAAAGATCCCCGCAGTTGTGCACGGCGCGCGGCGCGGGCGGGCACGGGTGAGGGGTCAGCCGGGCACGGGTGACGGAGGCGGGGATGCGACCGGTCACCGCGTGCACAACTGCGGGGATTCTCGGCGACACGCCGTGGTTCGGCCGTCCCCGGCGGCGTGTCGGGAAAGATCCCCGCAGTTGTGCACGGCGCGCGGGCGAGGGTGACGGATGCCGCGGCCTCGGGCCCACGATGACGCGCGGCCCCGCTCCCGGCCCCTACCCGAACCGGCCCGAGACGTAGTCCTCGGTGGCCTGCTCGCTCGGGGTGGTGAAGATCGTCGCGGTGTCGTCGTACTCGATGAGCTTTCCGGGCGTGCCGGTGCCGGCGATGTTGAAGAACGCGGTCTTCTCGCTCACCCGCGACGCCTGCTGCATGTTGTGCGTGACAATCACGATCGTGTACTCGTTCTTCAGCTCGGCGATCAGCTCCTCGATCGCGTAGGTCGAGATCGGGTCGAGCGCCGAGCACGGCTCGTCCATCAGCAGCACCTGCGGCTGCACCGCGATCGCCCGGGCGATGCACAGTCGCTGCTGCTGCCCGCCCGACAGCCCGGCGCCGGGCTTGTCGAGCCGGTCCTTGACCTCGTTCCACAGGTTCGCACCTCGCAGCGAACGTTCCACCAGGTCGTCGGCGTCCGAGCGCGACATGCGCCGGTTGTTCAACCGCACCCCGGCCAGCACGTTCTCGCGGATCGACATGGTGGGGAACGGGTTCGGCCGCTGGAACACCATGCCCACCTGACGACGCACCGCCACCGGGTCGACGCCCGACGCGTACAGGTCGTCGCCGTCCAGCAGCACCTGACCTTCGACGCGTGCACCGGGGATCACCTCGTGCATCCGGTTCAGGGTGCGCAGGAAGGTGGACTTGCCGCAGCCGGACGGGCCGATGAAGGCGGTCACGCTGCGTGGCGCGATGTGCAGCGAGACGCCCTCGACGGCCAGGAAGTCGCCGTAGTAGACGTTCAGGTCGGAGACGTCGATGCTCTTGGACACGGGTTTCCTTCGGATGTCAGGATGTCAGAGGCCGCGCTTGGGGGCGAAGACCTTCGCGATGACCCGCCCCAGCAGGTTCAGGGCCATCACGATGAGGATGAGGGTGAGTGCGGCCGCCCAGGCCCGCTCGATGGATGCCTGCGCCGACACGCCCGCCGCCTGCGTGTACTGCGTGTACACGAACACCGGCAGCGTCATCATGCGGTCGTCGAACAGGTTGTAGTTCATGCTGAACGTGAACCCGGTCACCAGCAGCAGCGGCGCGGTCTCGCCGATCACACGGGCGATCGCCAGCATCACACCGGTGACGATGCCCGCCAGCGAGGTGGGCAGCACGATGCGCAGGATGGTCAGCCACTTGGGCACCCCGAGCGCGTACGACGCCTCGCGCAGCTCGTTCGGCACCAGGCGCAGGATCTCTTCGCTCGAGCGCACCACGACCGGGATCATCAGCACCGACAGCGCGACCGCCCCCATGAACCCGTTGCGCACGGCCGGGCCCAGGATCAGGGCGAACAGCGCGAACGTGAACAGGCCCGCGACGATCGAGGGGATGCCGGTCATCACGTCGACGAGGAAGGTGATGGCCTTGGCGAACACCCCGCGCCCGTACTCGACCAGGTAGATCGAGGTGAGCAGGCCGATCGGCACCGAGATGAGCGTGGCCATCCCGGTAATCAGCAGGGTGCCGACGATGGCGTGCAGCGCCCCGCCGCCGTCACCGACGACGTTGCGCATCGACTCGCTGAAGAACGCGAGGTCGAAGCGGGCCAGCCCGTTGGTCAGCACCGTCCAGATCAGCGAGATCAGCGGCAGCAGCGCGATGATGAACGCGGTGGCCACGAGCGAGGTGACCAGGCGGTCCAGCGCCCGGCGGCGGCCCTCGACGATGCGCGAGAGCGCGTACAGGATGAGGTCGAACAGCACCGTGCCGGCGAACACGGCACCGACGACCGTGAACCCGTCGGTGGCGCCGGCGGCGGCCAGCAGCGCGAAGAAGGCGGCCGAGATGACCCAGCATCCGCCCAGCACCATCCAGGCGGTGCCGCGGGGCAGCCGGCCGGCGGTGAGGGTGTTGGTGACCCGGATGCCGCGGGCCGGCGCGGTGGTGGCACTCATGCGTCCGCTCCCGAGAAGGCCGCGCGGCGGCTGATGATCCAGCGCGCCAGGACGTTGACCAGCAGAGTGACCACGAACAACACGAGACCCGAGGCGACCAGGGCGTTCACCGACAGGCCGGTGGCCTCGGGGAACTGCAGCGCGATGTTGGCGGCGATGGTGTTGGGGTTCTGCGCCTGCAGTACGGCGAACTTGACGATGAACGCGGGCGAGAGCACCATCGCGACGGCGAACGTCTCGCCCAGCGCCCGGCCCAGGCCGAGCATGATCGCCGAGACGATGCCGCTGCGTGCGAACGGCAGCACCGCCATCTTGATCATCTCCCACTTGGTGGCGCCCAGCGCCAGCGCCGCCTCTTCGTGCAGCCGCGGTGCCTGCCAGAACACCTCGCGGCAGATGGCGGTCATGATCGGGATGACCATCACCGCCAGCACGATCGCGGCGGTGAGGATGGTGCGGCCGGTGCCCGAGACCGGCGGCGCGAACAGCGGGATCCAGCCCAGGTTCTCACCCAGCCACTGGTAGAAGGGCTGCACGAACGGGGCGAGGGCGACGATGCCCCACAGGCCGAACACGACCGAGGGCACCGCGGCGAGCAGGTCGATGATGTACCCGAGCGTCTGCGAGACCCGCCGTGGCGCGTAGTGGGTGATGAACAGTGCGATCCCGATCGACAGCGGGGTGGCCAGCAGCAGTGCCAAGAACGCCGCCCACACGGTGCCGAACACCAGCGGGCCGACGTACTGCCAGAAGTTCGCCGAATCGTTCGGCAGCTCGCCGGGCCCGGCCATCAGGGCCGGGATGCTCTGGATGACGAGGAAGACGGCGACGGCGGCGAGCGTCGCCAGGATCAGCCCGCCCGCGACGATGGTCGTCGTCGAGAACACGCGATCGCCGACCCGCACCTTCGTGCGGCGGCGGGCCGCTGCGGCGGCGGTTGCGGTCATCCTGCTCTCTTCCTGGTCGGGCTTCCTGGTCGGATGCCGGCGGTCCGGCCCGGGCGGGTGTCCGGGCCGGACCGAGGTGCTCACTTGATCGTCTGGGCTGCGGCGATCACCTTGGCCGACAGCTCGGCCGACAGCGGCGCCGAGCCGGCCTGCGCGGCGGCCGCCTTCTGTGCGGCGTCCGAGGCGACGTACTGCACGTAGGCGCTGACCAGGGCTCCCTTGGCGGCGTCCTTGTACTCCTGGCAGGTGATCATGTACGAGACCAGCACCAGCGGCCAGGCGTTCGCCTTGGTGTCGGTGCGGTCGATGGCGATGGCCAGGTCGTTCTGCTCGCGGCCGGTGACCAGCGGCGAGTCGGCGACCACCGCGGCGGCGCCGTCGGCCGAGATCTTCACGAACGCGTCGCCCACCTTCAGCTCGGCGATCGAGAGCCCGGCGGCCCCCGACTCGTCGATGTAGGTGATCGAGTTCTTCGCGTTCTTGGTGGCCTCGGCCACCCCCGAGGTGCCCTTGGCGGCGTCACCGACCTGGAACGGGAAGGTCTGCGACGGCTCGGCCGTCCACACGTCCTTCGCGTTCGCGGCCAGGTACTCGGTGAAGTTCTGGGTCGTGCCCGAGTCGTCCGAGCGGTGCACCACGGTGATCGCCGCGTCCGGCAGCTTCGCGCCCTCGTTCAAGGCGGCGATCTTCGGGTCGTTCCAGGTGGTGATCTTGCCCGAGAAGATGCCCGCGATGGTCGCGGCGTCCAGCTTCAGGTCGGTCAGGCCCTCGACGTTGTACGCGATCGCGATCGGCGAGATGTAGACCGGCAGGTCGATGGCCTTGGAGCCGTCGGCGCACACCGCGAAGGTGCCCTTCAGCTCGTCGTCCGACAGCGCCGCGTCCGAGCCGGCGAAGTCGGCCGCGCCCGAGATGAAGCTCTTGCGGCCGGCGCCCGAGCCCTGCGGGTCGTAGTTGATGTTGAGGTCCGGGTTGGCGGTCTGGATGCCGGCGATCCAGGTCTGCTGGGCCGTGCCCTGGGCCGACGAACCGATGCCGTTGATCGTGCCCGCCAGCTTCGTGTCGGACGAACCGGACGACGGGGTGGCGCCGGAGCCGGACTCGTTCGCGGCGCAGCCGGCCAGGACGAGGGCGCCGCACAGGGCCAGGGCGCCCAGCGGGGCGATGCGGGTGAGCTTCACTGTGTGAATCCTTCACGTGTCGGGGATGCGGGCCCCGGTGCGGGGCTCGGCTCGACCGTAGAGCGCGTCGGTGACCAGAGTGCGCTGTACGGGTGAACGGAAGGTGAACGGCCCTCGGCTCGCCGCGTCGGGCCCGCCGCCTCAGGCGCTGGGCTCGTGCGTCTCGATGGTGACGATGCCCGATCCGGGGTTGCTGGCCGACAGGTGCACGACCGAGAAGGCACCCACGACCAGGTCGGCTGCGGCATCCAGATACGATCCGCGCAGCGTGCCGGTGGCCAGCGCGAGCTCGCGCAGGATGTCGGGGATCACCGGGCCGTGGCTGCACAGCACGGCGGGCTTGCCGGCGCGGACCCGCCGGCCGACGACGCCGCGCACGTCGGAGGTGCCCTCTTCCCAGGCGTCCTGGCTGATCGCGGGGGTGCGGTGGACGGGCTTGCCGATGGCCGCCGCGAGCGGGGTGACCGTGGCCACGCACCGTACGGCGTCGGAGGCGACGATCCTGCGCACGCCGAACGCGCGCAGCGGCCCGGCGACCGCGCGTGCCTGGGCGGCGCCGCGGGAGGTGAGCGGGCGCAGCGCGTCCTCGCCGTCCCAGTCCGAGCGCGACAGCGCCTTGGCGTGGCGCAGCACCACCACCGGAAAGGTGTGCAGCACGCCGTCGTCCACCAGTTCGAGGAAGTTCTCGAGGATCTCGATGTCGACCGGGTAGCTCAGCCGTGCCCGCGCCTTCTTGGGTGAGAGCCATTCGAGCGCGGCGATCTCTTTGTTGGGCACGAACCGCGAGGCGCGGATCGCGTCGTCCGACGCGTGGGCCGCCCAGTAGTGCACGATCTTGGTCCGCTTGCTGGGCAGGACGTACCGCGACACCCCCACCGGCACACCCAGGTGCACCCCGATGCCGGTCTCTTCGAAGATCTCGCGCACCGCGGTCTCGGCGAGCGTCTCGCCGGGGTCGACCTTGCCCTTGGGCAGCGTGACGTCGGCGTACGCGGTGCGATGGATCACCAGCACTTTGAGCTTGCCCTCGACCAGGCGCCACACGACACCGCCGGCGGCGTAGACGGCGGTCTCGCTCATCGCACCACCCGCGCCCGCCGCCGCCGCTGCACGGTCGTCATGGTCTTGTCCTGCAGGTCGACCAGGCGCCTGCCGTTCTCGCCGACGCTGTGTCTGACCCATTCGCCGTCGGGCTGCAGATGCCACGAACTGGTGCCGTCGCTCATCGCCAGGGTGAACAGGTCTTCGAGGATCTTGATGTGGGCAGGCGCCGTGACCCGCACGAGCGCCTCGATGCGGCGGTCGAGGTTGCGGTGCATCATGTCGGCGCTGCCGATGTACACCTGCGGGTCGCCGTCGTTTTCGAACGAGAAGATGCGGGAATGCTCCAGGTAACGGCCCAGGATGCTGCGGACCGTGACGTTCTCGCTCATCCCGGGCACCCCGGGCTTGAGGCTGCAGATGCCACGCACCCACACCTGGACCGGCACCCCGGCCTGACTGGCGCGGTAGAGCGCGTCGATGATCTGCTCGTCGACCATCGAATTGACCTTGATCCGGATGCCGGCCGGCCGGCCGGCCAGCGCGTTGCGCCGCTCCTTGTCGATCAGGCGCAGCAGCCCCTTGCGCAGGTGCCGGGGCGCGACCAGCAGACGCTTGAACTTCTTCTCGATCGCATAGCCGCTGAGCTCGTTGAACAGCCGGATCAGATCGCGCCCGACCTGTTCGTCGGCGGTGAACAGCCCGAAGTCCTCGTAGATGCGGCTGGTCTTGGGGTTGTAGTTTCCGGTGCCGATGTGCGCGTAACTGCGCAGCATCCCTTCTTCTTCGCGCACCACCAGCGCGAGCTTCGCGTGCGTCTTCAAGCCGACCAGGCCGTACACCACGTGCACCCCCGCCTTTTCGAGCTTGCGCGCCCAGGTGATGTTGTTGGCCTCGTCGAAACGGGCCTTCACCTCGACCAGGGCGAGCACCTGCTTGCCGGCTTCGGCGGCGTCGATGAGCGCCTGCACGATCGGGCTGTCGCCCGAGGTGCGGTACAGCGTCTGTTTGATGGCGAGCACGTGCGGGTCTTTCGCGGCCTGCTCGAGGAACGCCTGGACGCTCGTGGCGAACGACTCGTACGGGTGGTGCACCAGCACATCGCCCTTGCGGATCGCCGCGAACAGGTCGGCACGCTCGTTGCTGTCGCCGGGCTGGAACGCGACGGCGGTGATCGGCACGTGCGGCGGGTAGCGCAGGTCGGGCCGGTCGATGCGGTTCAGGTCGAACAGTCCGCGCAGATCCAGCGGCCCCGGCAGGCGGTGCACCTGCTGGGCGGTGATCGCGAGCTCGTCGATGAGCAGGTCGAGGGTGAGGTCGTCCATGTCCTCGGTGACCTCGAGGCGGATCGGCGGCCCGAACCGGCGCCGCAGCAGTTCGGCCTCGAGCGCCTGGATGAGGTTCTCGGTCTCGTCCTCTTCGATCTCCATGTCCTCGTTGCGGGTGAGGCGGAACGTGTGGTGGTCGAGGATCTCCATGCCCGGGAACAGATCGGCGAGGTTGTTCGCGATGAGGTCTTCCAGCGGCAGGAACCGGGAGCGGTCGGACCCGTCGTCGACCCGCACGAACCGGGGGAGCATCGGCGGTACCTTCAGTCGCGCGAACTCCTGCCGACCGGTGCGGGCGTTGCGGATGCGGATCGCGAGATTCAGCGACAGTCCCGAGATGTAGGGGAACGGATGCGCGGGGTCGACCGCGAGCGGGGTCAGCACCGGGAACACCTGCTCTTGGAAGTAGCGGTACAGGTCGGTGCGCTCGCCGTCGGTGAGCTCGTCCCAGGTGAGGAAGTCGATGCCGGCCTCGGCGAGGGCGGGCTTGACCTGTGTGGTCCACACCGCGGCGTGCCGCAGCTGCAGCCGGTGCGCCTCGGACGAGATGTCGGTGAGAACGTCCTGCGGGGCGCGGCCGACGTTGGTGGGCACGGCCAGACCGGTGACGATGCGGCGGCGCAGCCCCGCCACGCGCACCATGAAGAACTCGTCGAGGTTGCTGGCGAAGATCGCGAGGAAGTTCGAGCGCTCGAGCACCGGGATCGTGGGATCTTCGGCCAGTTCGAGCACGCGCTGGTTGAACGCCAGCCAGCTCAGCTCGCGGTCGAGGTAGCGGCCCTCGGGCAGTTCGGAGTCGTAGACCTCGTCGAGGTCGAAGTCGTCGTCCTCCCCGTCGTCCAGACCGGTGTCCAAGACCTCGTGTTCGATCATCCCAACATCATTGCAGGGCAAGGTGGCGTTGCGGTTAACGGTGTGGGTTCCGGGTCGGTTCGGCCTGGTCGTCGGCGACCGCGAACCGGTACCCGACGTTGCGCACCGTGCCGATCAACTGCTCGGCTTCGCCGAGCTTGGCGCGCAGCCTGCGCACGTGCACGTCGACGGTGCGGGTGCCGCCGTAGTAGTCGTACCCCCACACTTCGCTCAGCAGCTGCTCGCGGGTGAACACCCGGGACGGGTGGGCGGCGAGGAAGTGCAGCAGCTGGAATTCCTTGTAGGTCAGATCGAGCGGGCGGCCGTGCAGCTTGGCCGAGTACGACGACTCGTCGATGCTCAGACCCGCCGCCTGCACGGGCGCCGGCTGCGCCTGGCGCGACCGGCCCACCGCGAGGCGGATGCGGGCGTCGACCTCGGCGGGTCCGGCGTCGGCGAGCACGACGTCGTCGGCACCCCAGTCCGTGGTCACCGCGGCCATGCCGCCCTCGGTGACGATCAGCAGCAGCGGCGCGTCCAGGCCGGTCGCGGTCAGCACCCGGCACAGCGACTTGGCGGCGACCAGGTCGGCGCGCGCGTCGAGCAGGATCGCGTCGGCGGCCGGAGCGGCCACGAGCTGTGCCGGGTCGGCTGCGATCACGCGCACCCGATGCGACAACAGCTCGAGCGCGGGCAGGGCGGACTCGCCCGCTGAAGTGAGAACGAGAAGCTGTGCCACGCCGGATCCTCCGCACGCCGATGGCCCATCTTACGGCGTGTCAGAATGGCCGTATGTCGTCCACGCCTGAGCTCGCGCCGCGCGGTTCCTTCGGCGGCATCGTCGCCGTCTGGGTCGCCGCCGCGCTGATCGGCACCGCGATCGCCGTGTTCGCCGCTCCCGGCCAGCGGGCCGTGTGGCTTGCGATCGGCATGGCCGGATGCCTCGTGCTGGCCTTCGCCGTGCAGCTGTGGGTCGGTCGGCCGCACCGGTTCATCGCCCGGGTCGCGTTCAGCACGCTGGGGGCCCTGGTGGTGCTCGGTCTGATCAGTGCCGGGCTGGGCCTGGCCGCGCTCGTGCCGGCATAGAGCGGGATAGAGTGGAGCCATGGACCTCATGGCGCTGGAACTGTTCTTCGTCGGCCTGCTGGGCCTCGCCTCGCTGGCCATCGTGTTCGTCTCGGCGGTCGTGATCAAGAACCTCTACCGCGGCCAGCGCTGACGGCCGTGATCGAGATCCCGACCGGACTGCCCGCCGACCTCGCGCCGCTGGCGTGGCTGCTGGGAGTGTGGGAGGGCAGCGGGGTCATCGACTACACCGCCGGCGAGCACCGCTACACCGGCGAGTTCGGCCACCGGGTCAGCTTCAGCCACGACGGCGGCCCCTATCTGAACTACTCCGCGGACGCCTGGATCGGCGAGGGCGACGCACGCACCCGACTGGTCGCCGAGGTCGGCTACTGGCGGCTCGCTCGGGCGCAGACCGACGCGGAGCCCGGCCCCGGGCTGCTGCCGGCCCGCACGAGCGCGCCCGCCCGCACCGCCGAGGACGTCGAGGCGCTGCGCGGCGCCGAGGGCGGCTTCGACATCGAGGCGTCGATCGTCCACTCCGACGGGGTCAGCGAGCTGTACCTGGGCCAGATCCGCGGCCCGCGCATCGACATCGCCACCGACGCGGTGGTGCGCCCGGCCGGCGCCAAGGCGTACGCCGCGGCATCCCGCATGTACGGGCTGGTCGAGGGCCACCTGCTGTGGGCGTGGGATGTCGCAGCCTTGGGCGCGCCGATGGCCTCGCACGCGTCGGCCCGACTCGCGAAGGTGCAGTGATGGACGCGTTCGCGCGGCTGTTGCAGGCGGCGCCCGGCGCCATCGTGACCGACGGGGTGCTGGCGCACCTGGGCGCTCCGCTCGCCGAGCAGCGCGCGCTCGCCGACGGGCACGCGGTCGCGCCGCTGGGCGAGCGCACCGTGCTGGCGGTGCCCGGTGAAGACCGGCTGAGCTGGCTGGAGTCGTTCTCGACGCAGCGGGTGAGCACGCTGGCGCCCGGGCAGAGCGCCGAGCTGCTCGTGCTCGACCCGAACGGCCACGTCGAGCACGCGGCATCCGTCGTCGACGACGGCACCACCGCGTGGCTGATCGTCGACCGGCAGGATGCCGCGGGCCTGCTTTCGTTCCTGACCAAGATGCGCTTCCGGCTGCGCGTGGCCCCGCGCGATGCGGGCGACGAGCTGGCGGTGGTCGGCGGCACGGCCGCGGCCCTGTCGGCGGTGCACGCGGCGGCACCGACCGCAGTGCCGTTGGTCTGGCACGACCCGTGGCCGGGCGTGGTCACCGGCGGCTGGGCCTACAGCGCGGCCGACCCGCACCCCGGTGCCGACAGGGAGTGGGCCGAGGCGCTGATCGACGCCGACGAGGCCGAGCGTCTGGCGCGGGATGCCGCAGCCGGCACGCTGCGGTTGGCCGGGTCGTCGGCGGTCGAGGCGCTGCGTATCGCCGCCTGGCGTCCGCGGATGGCCGACGCCGACGAGCGGATGCTGCCGCACGAGGTGGACTGGTTGCGCAGTGCCGTGCACCTGAGCAAGGGCTGCTACCGCGGTCAGGAGACGGTCGCCAAGGTGCACAACCTGGGTCACCCACCGCGGCGGCTGGTCGCGCTGCAGTTGGACGGCAGCGAGTCCGCTCTGCCCGCGCGCGGCGACACCGTGCGTGCGGGCGAGCAGGCGGTGGGAACCGTGCTCGCGGCCGCGCTGCACTACGAGCAGGGGCCGATCGCGCTCGCACTGGTGCGGCGCACCGTGCCGGTCGACGCCGAACTGGTGGTCGACACCGCCGACGGGGCGGTCGCCGCCGCCCAGGAGGTCGTGGTGCCGCCCGAGGCGGGGGCCACCGCATCCGTCCCGCGCATTCCGCGCCTGGGCCGGCGCCGCTGACCCGCGCCGCTGACCCGCAACGACCGCGAGAATCGCGCTCGCGGTCGAGAATCGCCGCGTTGCCGGGATTCTCGACCGGGATGTCGATTCTCGCCGCGTCCCGGTGGCTTTCGCCGCGTGTCGCTTCGTCGCGTGTCCGCTCAGCCGCGCGGGGCGACCGACGTCCACGGCACGGTGAGCTCGCCCAGCCGCCAGCGCGAACGCTGCCGCAGCGGCCAGCCGGTCTCGACCAGGCCCTGCAGCGCGGCGCGCCACCGCTGCTCGGCGCCGAACGCCGACACCGCGGCGGCGCGGTCCCACTCGCGGTCCAGCGCCCGCATCAGCTCGTGCACCGGCTCGCCCGGCACATTGCGGTGGATGAGCGCCTTCGGCAGTCGCTCCGCAGCGATCGATGGATGCTCGAGCCCGGCCAGTCGCAGCGACACGGTCAGCGTCGTGGGTACGGCATCCGGGCCGAACGCCACCCAGGTGCTCACCCGGCCGAGCTCGTCGCAGGTGCCCTCCACGACGACTCCGCCGGGGGCGAGCCGTGGGGCCAGACGGGCCCAGGCATCGTGCACATCGGCCTCGTCATACTGCCGCAGCACGTTGAACGCACGGATCACCGCGGGGCGCCGGCCGGCGGGCGTGGGCACCTCGAAGCCGCCGCGGGCGAAATCGACGCGGGCGTCGGCGCGGAACGGTGTGCGACCGGCGCGCACCTCGGCCAGCTCGGATCGGGCGCGGTCGACGCGTGCCGGGTCGATCTCCAGGCCCCACACCTCGACATCGGGGCGTACTCGCCGCAGCCGCGCCTCGAGCTCGAACGCGGTGACCCCGCGGGCGCCGTAGCCGAGATCGACCACGAGCGGGTCGGTCGCGCGGCGCAGCGCGGCATGGCGGGCGATCCAACGGTCCACCCGACGCAACCGGTTGGTGCCCGTCGTGCCGCGGGTGGGGCGACCGACGGGCGAGGATGTCACGGTCATCCATGATGGCATCCCGCGCTCGGTAAGCTGGCAGGCATGACCGCCCCGTACACGCTGATCCTGCTGCGCCATGGCCAGAGCGAATGGAACAAGTCGAACCAGTTCACCGGCTGGGTGGACGTGCGCCTGACCGACCAGGGCAAGGCCGAGGCGCAGCGCGGCGGTGAGCTGCTGGCCGAGACGGGGCTGCTGCCCGACGTCGTGCACACCTCGGTGCTCTCGCGCGCGATCCAGACCGCCGACATCGCGCTGGACGCCGCCGACCGGCTGTGGATCCCGGTGCGCCGCTCGTGGCGGCTCAACGAGCGGCACTACGGCGCGCTGCAGGGCAAAGACAAGGCGCAGACCCTCGCCGAGTTCGGGCAGGAGCAGTTCATGCTGTGGCGCCGCTCGTTCGACGTGCCGCCGCCGCCGCTGCCCGACGACAGCGAGTACAGCCAGGTGAACGATCCGCGCTACGTCGGCATCGACGGCGAGATCCCGCGCACCGAATCGCTCAAGCTCGTCATCGACCGGCTGCTGCCGTACTGGCGCGACGCGATCGTCCCCGACCTGCAGGCGGGCAAGACGGTGCTCGTCGCCGCGCACGGCAATTCGCTGCGCGCCCTGGTCAAGCACCTCGACGGCATCAGCGACGCCGACATCTCCGAGCTGAACATCCCCACCGGCATCCCGCTGGTGTACCGGCTCGGCGAGGACGTCATGCCGCTGCAGCCGGGAGAGTACCTCGATCCCGCCGCTGCCGCCGCCGGCGCCGCCGCGGTCGCCAACCAGGGCCGCTGAGCCGGGGCGGGGTCAGCGACGCGGATTCCGAGCCACGGCCCGGACGATCGCGACGACCGCCCAGATCACGAGGGCGAAGCCGACGATGACGGCGGCGATGGTGAGGACGACTGCGGCGATGATGAGAACGTGCGCCATCGTGTGTCACCGGTGTCCTTCCTCGGTCATGTGACCGACCGCAGCTGCCGCGGCACGAGGTCAACCTAGCACGGCGGCGATGCTGACTCGGGGCACCGCCCCCTACTCGGCGCCCTCGACGTCGGCGGTCCAGTCGCCGGTCGCCAGGTACAGCACCTTCTTGGCCACCGACACGGCGTGGTCGGCGAACCGCTCGTGGTAGCGGCTGGCGAGGGTGGCATCCACGGTCGCCGTGGCCTCGCCGTTCCAGTTGTCGCTGAGCACCTTCTCGAACACGGCGATGTGCAGTTCGTCGATCGCGTCGTCGATGGTGCGGATCCGCTCCACGAGTTCCAGATCCTGCGTGCGCAGCAGCGCGGTGAGCGTGCGGGCGACCTCGACGTCCAGCTCGCCCATCTTCGAGAACGTGGAGCGCAGGCCCTTCGGCACCGCGCGCTCCGGGAACCGCATCCGGGTCAACTGCGCGATGTGCTCGGCGATGTCGCCCATCCGCTCCAGCGAGGCGCTCACCCGCAGGCTCATCACCACGATGCGCAGATCGCGCGCGACCGGCTGCTGCCGCGCGAGGATCTCGATCGCCAGCCCGTCCAGCGCCACCGCCTTGTCGTCGATGACGCTGTCGGCGTCGATGACCTCTTCGGCCAGCGTGACGTCGCCTGTGGCGAACGCGGCGGTCGCCTTCTCGATGGCGGATGTCACGAGCCCGGCGATCTCGACGAGGCGCCCCTGGACGTCCTCGAGCGACTGATGGAACACTTCGCGCATGGGGCACCGTTTCTCGGGATCGGGGGGACGGCTCACGTCCCGGTCACAGCGATCTTCGTCATCGAAGGTTAACGGACGGTGCCGTGCCGGTGAACTCTGTCCGTGACGGATGCCACAACCTGCCGATCGCACGGATCGGCCGCAGGTGCACCCTACGCTGGACGCATGGACACCGCTCAGCTCGCCCTGTTGGCGCTGCTGATCGGTGTCGTCTTGGGCGGTTCGGTCGCGCTGGTCGTGGTGGCCGCGTACCGCGCCCGCGACCGTGCCCTCGAGCACGGCTCGGCCGACGTGCCCGAGGGGGCGCGCGACGTGCTCGCCGGCATGGACGATCCCGCCGTGGTGGTGAACCCGTCGGGCATCGTGGTGGCCGCCTCGCCCGCCGCCGACGCCTACGGGCTGCGCGAACAGGCGACCCTTCCGGGCGAGGAGCTCGCACTGCTGGCCCGCGCGGCCCGTGCGGGAACCGCATCCGCCGCCGTCACCATGCGGCTGATGCGTGCCGGCGAGCAACGCGCCATGTCGGTGCGCGCCCGGGCCGTCACTTCGCGCCTGGTGCTGGTGGTGCTGCGCGATGTCACCGAGCAGGAGCGGGTCGAGCAGATGCGGCGTGACTTCGTGGCCAACACCAGCCACGAGCTGAAGACCCCGGTGGGCGCGGTCGGTCTGCTCGCGGAGGCGATCGACTCGGCCGCCGACGATCCCGCGCAGGTGCACGAGTTCGCCCGCCGTCTGCTGAACGAGGCCGAGCGCCTGGGCACGCTCACCACACGCATCATGAGTCTGTCGCGGCTGCAGTCCGAGCAGCCCGCCGCCATGCGCGACGTGTCGGTCGACGAGCTGGTGGTCGCCGCGATCGAGGCGCACGCCACCGCGGCAGGCTCCGCCGGCGTCGAACTCGTGCGCGGCGGTGACCGCGGCGAGCTGGTGCACGGCGACCCGCAGGTGCTGGGCGAGGCGGTCGGTAACCTGCTCGCCAACGCCGTCGCGTACTCGCCGCGCGGATCGCACGTGGGCATCGGCGTCAAGCGCGTGGACGGGGTCGTCGAGATCTCGGTCACCGACCAGGGCATCGGCATCGCCGAGAGCGACCAGGAGCGCGTGTTCGAGCGCTTCTACCGCGCCGACCAGGCCCGCTCGCGCCGCACCGGCGGCACCGGGCTGGGTCTGGCGATCGTCAAGCACGCCGTGCAGCGGCACGGCGGTGAGGTGCGGCTGTGGTCGCGGCCGGGGCAGGGGTCGACGTTCACGATCCGGCTGCCGGTGGCACCGTCGCCCGATCCGGCGGCGCGGGCCGCCAAGAAGACCAAGAAGAAGACCAAGACCGCGAAGAAGGATGCCGCGAAGCCGGCGCAGAAGGGGGGCCGCGGATGACCCGCGTGCTGATCGTCGAGGACGAACCGGATCTGGCCGATCCGCTGGCGTATCTGCTGCGCCGCGAAGGGTTCGAGGTCGACATCGCCGAGGACGGGCCGTCGGCGCTGGAGCACTTCGCCGCACACGGTGCCGACATCGTGCTGCTCGACCTGATGCTGCCGGGGATGCCCGGCACCGAGGTGTGCCGTCGGATCCGGGCCGCGAGCGCCGTGCCGATCGTCATGCTCACCGCGAAAGACAGCGAGGTCGACATCGTCGTGGGCTTGGAACTGGGCGCCGACGACTACGTCACCAAGCCCTACTCGACCCGCGAGCTTCTCGCGCGGATGCGCGCGGTGCTGCGTCGCAGCGCCGCGGCGGACGCCGACCTGGACGAGCGGGTGCTCACCGGCGGACGGGTCACGCTCGACATCGACCGGCACACGGTGGCCGTCGACGGCGCCGAGATCGCGATGCCGCTCAAGGAGTTCGAGCTGCTCGAGGTGCTCATGCGCAACGCCGGCCGGGTGCTCACCCGCGGCCAGCTCATCGACCGGGTGTGGGGCAGCGACTACTTCGGCGACACCAAGACGCTCGACGTGCACATCAAACGGATCCGGTCGCGCATCGAGGCCGACCCGCGGGAGCCGGCGATGCTCGTGACGATCCGCGGTCTGGGCTACCGGTTCGAGGCCTGACTACCGGTTCGAGCCCTGACTCAGGGCGTGTGCGACGGCTCGGTCTGCTGCGGCACCAGACTGGTCAGGTACGACTCGTCGCCGCCCAGCACCGGCACGTTGACCTGGGCGCCCGACGCGCTGCCGGACTGGAAGTAGACCGGCACCGTGGCACCGGGCTTGACATCGAGCCCGTCCAGCCGGAGCGGGTCGGCGTTCACGCCGAGGCTCTTCACCGCGTGCGCCGGCACCTGCACCTGCTCGGTGATCTGGTTCGCGCCCTCGCCGACCTGCACGGTCAGCGTGTGCGCGGCATCGGTCATGTTCACGACGCCGGCGATGAGGTTGCCCACGGTGCCCTGCTCATCGGCGACGATGAGGGCGTTGCGCACCAGCAGCGGGGCGCCCTGCTCGTCGGGCACGTTGATGCCGTCGCTGGGGGAGTAGGGGATCGTCGTGCCCTGCGGGGAGATGATCGAGCAGCCGGTGGCCCCGAGAATGACGGCGGCGCTGACGGCCACGGACGCGAGCAGGCGCGATTTCACTGTTCCTCCCACAGGCTTTCGGTGTGCCCTTGCATTCTATGGTCTCGGCGCCCGTTCCGCGGGACGCCGGCACGCACGGGCGTCGCCTGCCGGAATGCTGGGCATACCTTAGTGCATAACGGCTGTGGTATCCTTGATGTCGCCGAAAGGATATAACTGCATGCTTTTTGAGGTTGGCGAGACCGTCGTCTATCCCCACCACGGTGCCGCGACGATCACCGAAGTGAAGACCCGGGTCATCAAGGGCGAAGAGAAGCTCTACCTGAAGCTCCACGTCACCCAAGGCGATCTCAAGATCGAAGTCCCTGCAGACAACGTCGACCTCGTCGGCGTCCGTGACGTCATCGGCCGCGAAGGACTCGAGCGGGTCTTCGAGGTGCTGCGCGCACCGTTCACCGAGGAGCCCACCAACTGGTCGCGCCGGTACAAGGCGAACCTCGAGAAGCTCGCCTCGGGCGACGTGATCAAGGTGAGCGAGGTCGTGCGCGACCTGTGGCGCCGCGACCAGGACCGCGGCCTGTCGGCCGGTGAGAAGCGGATGCTGGCCAAGGCCCGGCAGATCCTCGTGTCGGAGCTGGCCCTGGCCGAGAAGACCGACGAAGAGAAGGCCAGCGGCCTGCTCGACGAGGTCCTCGCCTCCTGAGCGCCGTGCTGCCGCGCGTCGGCGTCGGCACCGATGTGCACCGCTTCGGCGGTGACGGCCCGCTGTGGCTGGCCGGGCTCGAATGGCCCGGTGAACCGGGGCTCGTCGGGCATTCCGACGGGGATGCCGTCGCCCATGCGATCGTCGACGCACTGCTGTCGGCGGCCGGACTCGGCGACATCGGCACGCACTTCGGCACCGCGCATCCCGAGTACGCGGGTGCCCACGCCGACCTCTTCCTCGCCCGCACCCACCGGCTCGTGACCGCCGCCGGCTTCACGGTCGGCAACGTGGCGGTGCAGGTGCAGGCGAACCGGCCGCGGCTTCTGGCCCGCCGCGCCGAGGCCGAGGCCGTCCTGTCGGCCGCCCTGGGCGGCGCCGCGGTGTCGGTGTCGGCGACCACGACCGACGGGCTGGGCTTCGTCGGCACAGGGGAGGGCGTGCAGGCGTTCGCCGTCGCACTCCTCATGCCGGCACAGCCCCGCCGGTAGGCTTGGCGGGTGACCGTTCGGCTCTATGACACCAAGGCGCAGACCCTGCGCGAGTTCGTGCCCGGCGACCCCGAGAACGTCACGATCTACGTCTGCGGACCCACCGTCCAGTCCGGTCCGCACGTGGGGCACCTGCGCGGTGCGCTGAGCTTCGACATCCTCGCCCGCTGGCTGGGGCACCGGTTCGGTCGGGTGACGCTCGTGCGCAACGTCACCGACATCGACGACAAGGTGCTGGCCGGTGCCACCGACACCGAGCCGTGGTGGGCGCTGGCCTACCGCATGGAGCGCGAGTTCGCCGCGGCATATGCCGCCATCGGCATCCGTGAACCGACGTACGAACCGCGGGCGACCGGGCACATCCCGCAGATGATCGAGCTCATCGCCGCGCTGATCGAGCGCGGGCACGCCTACGCCGCCGCCGGCGACGTCTATTTCGACGTGCGGTCGTGGCCGGACTACGGCGCGCTGACCCGGCAGTCGCTGGACGCCATGGAACCGGCGGAGGACGCCGACCCGCGCGGCAAGCGCGACCCGCACGACTTCGCACTGTGGAAGGGCGCCAAGCCCCACGAGCCGGCGTCGGCGGTGTGGGCCTCGCCGTGGGGGCCGGGGCGCCCGGGCTGGCACATCGAATGCTCGGCCATGGCCCGGCGCTACCTGGGGGGCACGTTCGACATCCACGGCGGCGGGCTCGACCTGCGCTTTCCGCACCACGAGAACGAGCTCGCCCAGTCGGGCGCGGCCGGCGACGGCTTCGCCCGGTACTGGGTGCACAACGGACTGGTCACCGTCGACGGACAGAAGATGTCGAAGTCGCTCGGCAACTTCGTGCTCGCCGCCGATCTGCTCGCCGAGCGCGACCCGCTCGTGGTGCGCTACGCGCTGGCCGCAGCGCACTACCGGTCGAGCCTGGACGTGTCCGACAAGGCGCTCGACGAGGCCGAGGCGGCGCTCGAGCGCATACACACCTTCCTGCAACGGGTGCTGCGCACGCGGGGCGAGCACGGCTGGTTCTTCTACGGCGTCGAGTACCCGGAGGCGTTCGCTGCGGCGATGGACGACGATCTCGGCGTGCCGCAGGCCCTGGCCGTGCTGCACGACACCGTGCGCACCGGCAACGCCGCGTTGGATGCCGGGGATCAGGATGCGGCGGACACGGCATTCGACGCCGTCATCCTGATGACCGGCACCCTCGGCATCAACCCCCTGGACCCGCAGTGGCGGCGCGGCGGGGCCGGGCCCGAGGCATCCGCGCTCGACGCCCTGGTGCGCACCATGATCGACCAGCGCGCGCAGGCGCGGCAAGACAAGGACTGGGCGAGCGCCGACCGCATCCGCGACGCGATCGCGGCGGCCGGGATCTCCCTCGAAGACGGTCCCGACGGGACCCATTGGAGCGTGCAGCATGGCTAAGCCAGGACGTCCCGGCGCGAGCCGGGGAAAGAAGAAGGGGCCCACCAAGGGCACCGGCGGTCACAGCCGCAAGGCGCTGGAGGGCAAGGGTCCGACGCCGAAGGCCGAGGACCGGTCGTGGCACGTCGCCGGCAAGCGCAAGGCCGCCCAGGAGCGGTACGTCGCCGCCGGCGGCAAGCCCAAGGCCAAGCCGGCCGACGTGAACCGTGCCGCCCGGGGACGCAAGCAGAACGACGACACCGAGACGGTCACCGGTCGCAACAGCGTGCTCGAGGCGCTGCGGGCCAAGATCCCCGCCACCGCGCTGTACATCGCGCAGCGGGTGGAGATGGACGACCGCGTCAAAGAGATGCTCGCGATCGCCGCTCACCGCGACATCCCGGTGCTCGAGGTGACCCGTCCCGAGCTCGACCGCATGGCCGGGTTCGACGGCGTGCATCAGGGCGTCGCGCTCAAGGTGCCGCCGTACGAGTACGCGCACCCGCAGGACCTGCTCGAAGAGGTCTTCGCCGACGGCGGCACGCCGCTGCTGGTGGCGCTGGACGGGGTCACCGACCCACGCAACCTGGGCGCCATCATCCGGTCGGTCGCCGCGTTCGGCGGGCAGGGCGTGATCCTGCCGCAGCGTCGCTCGGCGAGCGTGAACGCGGCGGCCTGGAAGACCAGCGCCGGTGCGGCGGCCCGCGTGCCGGTGGCGTTGGCGGCGAACCTGACCGCGACGCTCAAGGAGTTCAAGAAGCAGGGCGTGTTCATCCTCGGACTGGACGGCGACGGCGACGTCGCGCTGCCCACGTTGACGCTGGCCGATCGGCCGATCGTGATCGTGTGCGGCTCGGAGGGCAAGGGGCTGTCGCGGCTGGTGACCGAGACGTGCGATCAGATCGTGTCGATCCCCATCGAGGCGGCCACCGAGTCGCTGAACGCCGGCATCGCCACCTCGGTGGCGCTGTACCAGGTGGCGACGATGCGCCACGCCGCCGCCTCGGCCGAGTGAGCCGGTGAGCGGCCCGGTCAGACCAGGTCGCGCCAGTCGACGCCGGTGGCGTCGTCGCCGGATGCCTCGGCCAGCGGGATCGGCAGCGTCATGGTCTCGGTGGCCGGGCCCATGATCGTCGCCTCGTCGCGGCGGTGCCGCAGCACGTCGTCGATGTAGCCGGTGAGCACCTCGGCCAGCGGCACCGATACCCCGCGTGCCTGCGACATGTACCAGCGGTGTTCGAGCACCTGGTGGAACACCTCGGCCGGTTCGAGCTTGGCGCGCAGCTCGAACGGGATGGCCCGCACGATCGGCTCGAACACGCGGGTCAGCCACTCGTGTGCGAGCATCTCTTCGTCCTCGTCGAGCCGGCCCGACCGGGCCCGGTATTCGTCGAGGTCGTTCAGCAGCCGGCGGGCTTGGTTCTCTTCGACGTCCAGGCCGGTCAGCCGCAGAAGCCGCCGCTGGTGGTGGCCGGCGTCGACCACCTTCGGCTGGATCGAGACCCGGGTGCCGTCGGGTGTGGTCTGGATCGACATCTCGCCGATGTCGAAACCGAGGGCGTTCAGCCGCTGCACGCGCTCGGTGATGCGCCATGACTCGTTGGCGGCGAACGTCTCGCGGTCCGTGAGCGCCGCCCACAGCGACCGGTACGACGAGACGATGCCGTCTGCGATGGTCACCGCATCCGTGCCGCCTTCGAGTCGGCCCCCGGCCTGCAGGTCGAGGATCTCGCCGGCGATGTTGGTGTGCGCGAGATCGAGGTCGTGCTCGCGCTGCCCGCGGGTGAGTCCGCCCTCGTGCAGTTCGCCGGTCTCGGCGTCGACGAGGTAGGCCGCGAACGCGCCGGCGTCGCGGCGGAAGAGCGTGTTCGACAGCGAGACGTCGCCCCAGAAGAAGCCGACGTTGTGCAGGCGCACCAGCAGCACCGCGAGCGCGTCGACGAGGCGGCCGGCGGTGTCGGGACGCAGCACCTGCGTGAACAGCGCCCGGTAGGGGAGCGAGAACTTCAGGTGTGCGGTGACCAGGGCTGCCGGCAACGGGTCGCCCGACGCATCGGTGCGCCCGGCGACCACCGCCACCCGTTCCACGCACGGCACGTCGAGGCGGGTGAGGTTGCCGAGCAGATCGTACTCGCGGCGGGCCATCTCGTGCGTGGTCTCTTTGATCGCGACGACACGCCCCGACAGGTTCGCGAACCGTACCAGGTGGCGCGAGATGCCCTTGGGCAGGTAGACGATGTCGCGACTGGACCATTCCGCCAGTGGCGTCGACCAGGGCAGCGCGAGCAGCCCCGGGTCGACCGCGCTGGCGGTGATGTTCAGAGCCTCGGTCACGACACACCTTCCGACGCGACGCGGCGCGGGCCGGACGAGCCGACCCGCGCCGCGATCGACGTGTCGCTCACGCCGAGGCGATGGCCTTTTCGGTCAGGCGCTCGCCGCTGTCGAGGTCGAACACGTGCACGTGGTCGTGGATCGGGGTGAGCACGACGGTCTCGCCGGCGTTCGGGTGCACGCGGCCGTCGACGCGGGCGACGATGTCGGTGCGGGTGCCCTCGATCTCGGAGTGGCCGTACAGGTAGCCGTCGGCGCCGAGCTCTTCGACCAGGTCGACCACGACCGACAGACCCTGGCCGCCGGCCGGACCCACCTGGATGTCTTCGGGACGCACGCCCACGGTGACCTGCGGTCCACCGGCCTTGTTGAGGGTGGATGCCTCGACCGGGACGACGGTGTTGCCGAAGGCGACTCCGCCGTCGGCGACGTCGGTCGGGAACAGGTTCATGGCCGGCGACCCGATGAAGCCGGCGACGAACACGTTGTTCGGCTGTTCGTACAGGTCGCGCGGGGTACCCACCTGCTGCAGGATGCCGTCCTTGAGCACGGCGATGCGGTCGCCCATGGTGAGCGCCTCGGTCTGGTCGTGGGTGACGTAGACGGTGGTGACACCCAGGCGGCGCTGCAGCGACGCGATCTGGGTGCGGGTCTGCACGCGCAGCTTGGCGTCGAGGTTCGACAGCGGCTCGTCCATGAGGAACACCTGCGGCTGACGCACGATCGCGCGGCCCATGGCGACACGCTGACGCTGACCACCCGAGAGGGCCTTCGGCTTGCGGTTCAGGTAGTCCTCGAGGTCGAGCAGCTTGGCGGCCTCGAGCACGCGCGCGGCGCGCTCTTCCTTCTTGACGCCGGCGATCTTCAGGGCGAAGCCCATGTTCTCGGCGACGGTCATGTGCGGGTAGAGCGCGTAGTTCTGGAAGACCATCGCGATGTCGCGGTCCTTCGGCGGCACGTCGGTGACGTCGCGGTCGCCGATGAGGATGCGGCCGGAGTTGACCTCTTCGAGGCCGGCCAGCATGCGCAGCGAGGTCGACTTGCCGCAGCCGGAGGGGCCGACCAGCACGAGGAACTCGCCGTCGCCGACCTCGAGGTTGAGCTTGTCCACCGCGGGGCGGGTGCCTCCGGGGTACAGACGGGTTGCGTTGTCGAACGTGACGGACGCCATCGATTCTTCTCCTTCACCGGCAGGTACGTGCCGGACGATCCGTAGTGATGGAAGCGGACCCCGGGGCCCGCACGCCCTTCGTCGGGCGCCCCCTCAGTATGGCAGACGGTGCTCTGTGGGGATTTCCCAGGGTGCCTGGCTAGCATCGATTCGGTCGCGGAACCCGCGCGGCACCCCGGGAGAACCCGGCCAGCAGTCTGCAAGAGGACCCATGTCGAACGACGATTCATCGAACGTTCCGGAACCGAACGGCCGTCGCAGCGCCGTGCGCGAGAAGGCGCAGCAGGTGCACGCGCAGCAGAAGCGTGCCCGCGTCATCCGCCGCACGGCCCTGGCCGTCGGGGCCGTCGCGGTTGTCGGCGCGGTGGCCGCCGGAGTGACCATGGCCGTGGCATCCCAGACGTCTCGCCCCGACCTGGCGCCCGCGAACGTCGTCGACGACGGGTTCGCGGTGACCAGCATCACCGGGGTGGCGATGGACTCGCCCGCGCAGGCGCCGGAAGCCACGCCCACCCCCACCCCGACCGGGACCACGGCCGGAACGGCGACGCCGGTACCGACGGCGACGACGGCGGGGGCCGTCGACATCCGCATCTACGTCGACTACTACGCGCCGGGCGCGAAAGAGTTCCAGATCGCGAACGCCCAGCAGTTGAGCCGGTGGGTGAGCCAGGATGCCGCGACACTGAGCTACTTCCCGGTGGCGATGCTGTCAGCGAAGTCGAACGGCACGAAGTACTCGCTGCGCGCGGCGAGCGCGTCGGCGTGCGTGGCGACCCACTCACCGGGTGCGTTCTTCGCGTTCAACAACGCGTTGCTGACCAAGCAGCCCGACCAGGGCACCGACGGCTTCACCGACGCGCAGCTGGCCGATCTGGCCATCGCGTCGGGGGCCGACAAGCCCAAGGTCGTGCGTGACTGCGTCGAGAACGAGGACTACGCGGGCTGGGTCAAGTCGGCCACCGAACGGGCGTTGGAGGGGATTCCCGACACCAAGGGCGTGAGCCTGACCGGTACCCCGATGATCCTGGTGAACGGCACGCCCTACGCCGGAGCGCTGGATGATCCCAAGGAGTTCGCCCAGTTCGTGTTGACGCTTTCGAGCGATGCGTACTACCGCACGGCGTCCCCGACACCGACCGCCACACCGGCATCCCCGTCGCCGTCGGCGACGACGGGCAAGTGACCTCGCGCCGGTAGACTGGGCGCTCTGCCGGCTTGGCGCAATTGGTAGCGCACCGTACTTGTAATACGGGGGTTGCAGGTTCGAGTCCTGTAGCCGGCACCGTGTTTTATGTGCTCTGACCGGCGGTTTCTTGGCGCCCGTTCTGTGGCCTGGCCGTGGTGGAGCGGAGACATTTCCCATCTATGCCCCGGAATGCCCGTTTTCGGGCCGGCGCGTTACCGGATCGTTGCGACGACCGGGCGTGAAAAGCTCGCTGGTGCGCCGATTGCCACAGATGCACGCGGGTACCCGCGCTTCGGCACGTGAGACCGCGCATAGAGCGGTCATGACGAACACAACCACCCGACAACCGCACGACCCCGTCCTCCTGACGACCGCGGAGGCTGCGAGCATCGCGCATGTCTCTCCGCGCACGTTGGAGGACTGGCGCCGCTACCGGCGCCCCGGCACCCCGCCGTTCCTCAAGCTCAGTCACAAGACGGTGAGGTACGAATGCACCGCACTGCTCGCCTGGCTCGAGAACCAGGAGGTCTCACTGTGAGCAGGCGGGCGCTCGCACCCGGCGAGCTCGGCTGCATCGGGTTCACGCAGCGGACGCCGGGACGGTGGACAGCGCGGGCACGCCTGAGGACGTACGGCGGCAGGTAGGTTGAGGTAACCGGAACCGGCGGGAGCAAGGAGGAGGCGGAGGACCGACTGCGCGAGAAGGCGCGTGGCGCGCTGGGGGGCTTCGACGGCGGACTGACGCCGGACTCGACGGTGGCCGACCTGGTGCGTGAGTGGATTGACCGCAAAGAGGCTGCGCAGACGGTCACGCCGCAGACTATCGGTACCTATCGGCGCACAGCCGCAACGTACCTGCCAGAGGTCGGCGCCATCCAGCTGCGGCATGTGAAGCCCGCCGCGCTGCAGGGAGCTGTCCTGGCGATGTCGCGCACCAAGAGCATCGCGGCGGCGCGGGCGGCTCGCAAGCAACTGACGTCTGCATTCGACCTCGCCATCGCACTCGACCTGACGCACGTGCAGCCGATACGCGGTCTGGAGCGATTCGCCGGCTCACCCAAGAAGGAATCAGCGCTCACCCCCGAGGGATGGCGGGAGGTCTGCGACGAGCTGGAGCGATGGGGCGGTGGGTTCCGCCGCGGCGGCGGCAAGAGCGACTGGCTGTTGTTGCGGGACGTGTTGGAGCTCTGCCTCAAGACCTCGGCGCGGGTCGGCGAGGTCATCGCGCTGCGCCGGCGCGACGTCGATGTCGTCGAGAGCACCGTGACCATCGCGGCCACCATCGTCTGTATCAAGGGGCGCGGTACGGTGCGGCAGCCTCACACGAAGACTCGGCAGGCCCGCGTTGTGCACCTCACCTCCGGCGCGCTCGATGTGGTCGCCCGCCGTCTGGATGCGGGGCCGGAGGACCCTGACGCGCCGCTCTTCCCGAACCGGGCCGGCTCGTGGCTGACGCCCGACCGTATCGCCAAGCAGATGAGGGCCTTTCGCAAGGCCGTGCCGGAGCTCTGGGAACGGGTCGGCACCGACCCGGCTGAGGCTACGACGCACCTCATGCGCCGCAGCGCCGCCACACACACCGAGACAGGCGGCGGCATCGAGCTGGCGGCAAGCCTGCTCGGGCATGCGAGCGAAAAGACCACGCGCGCGAGCTACGTTGCCACCCGCCGCGTGGTGGATGGTCGGGCGACGGAGCTGATGAGCGAGTACGACTGAGGCACGCGGTCACTCGCTCATCAGCGCTGCAAGTGCATTGCGCTCGAGTGTCGGCGCGGTTGAGGATGACCGCTAACGCCGCGGCTCGATGCAACGTGTCAGGCGGTCGCTAATGCGAGCGCTCTCTGGACTGCCTCACCGAGCTGTGTGGGTCCGTTGAATGTGATGGATTCAGGATCGCCGAGAGGAACGAAGCCGCCGCGGGCGCCCTGATTGCCTTCCGGCGTGATCTCGATGTCTTCGAGTTCTCCGTCACCATCAGCCCACACCTCGACGGTGCGGACACCCTTGGCGTACTTGGCGTACGTCTCAACGCCAGCCCATCTCAGGAACTCAGCATCCGGTGGACTCACGCTGGTGTCGCGCGGTGGCAGCACTCCCGTGGTGGACCGCAGCAATCCGTTGACCACGGCCTCGCCAAGCGCAGTGGCATCGTCGGCGGTCGGCACAACGATCGGCACACCATCGATCAGTCGATGACCGTCCGTCGTGCGGGAGTACGTGACGATGAAGATGCGTGAGTCCTTCTGCAGCTCAACACTCACGAGACGGTCGGTCACCGGACTACCTCCACAATCATCTTCACGCCATGGTCCTGAGCGTATTTCGCAAGTGTATCGAGCATCCTGGATTGCATTTCGTTGGCGGAATGGGGGACGGCAAGGTGGCGTACTCGCTCTGTGATGTCGCGGCGGACGATAACCTCGCCGCCCCACCTTGCTCCGTTGAAACCGGCGACCTTGTCGATGTAGCTGGTGACAACCCGTTTCAGGTTTCTCTCACGCAGGTAGGTCTTCGAAGCCAGGTTGAGACTCTCCTGTAGCCGGCACCGTGATTCAGCTGACGACCGCGGAGGGTGCCACGATCGCGCATGTCTCTCCGCGCACGCTGGAGGACTGGCGACGCCGCAGGCGACCAGGCACCCGATCGAGTCGGGGTCTCTGCTCGACTGCATGAGCGTCGGCGTGTCCTTGCGAGACGCAGAGCGCTGAGGGGTGCTGGCTGCGCTCAGTACTGAATCGGGCCGGCCAGCTGAGTGATCAGGTTGACGTGTTCGATCAGCTTGACCTTCGAGAGATGCGAAACCTTCTCGGGCCCACCGAGTGCCAGCAGCGGCACATACCCGAAGCACTCGTCGGCGGCCAACGGCCCGAGTTCGGCTACGGCCTTCGGAAATGCAGACCACTCGAGATCCTCGCGGAGAAACTCCTCATCGTCGAGGAAGAGGTGAAAGTACGGGAGCTCGGAACCGAGACCCGCCACCGTCCCGTAGCGATACTTGAAGTCGACGTAGTACTGCCCGTCCCAAGCGATGATGTCGGCGAGACCGGTCGCGAACACGGGGATGAGGTCGGGCCGGGGAAGACTCTCCGCGAGGCGCTCACGGTACTCATCGGGGTCGATGATCTTGATGAACCCGTCGACCGCGGTGCCATATCCATACTGAGACCACATCTCGATGATCTCGGACGGCACCCGACCGGCATACTGCTCGATGATGTGGTTCGGCACGGGCCCCGTGCTCTGAGAACCCGGAAGTCTCTCCATGTCAGCCCAACACTATCTATCTTCTCTATCTTCGAAGCTCGATCGTCTGCGCCCGTCAGCGGGGTAGAGGAATGTTGAGAAGCGTCATGCGGAGTTCGTCAGGGGTCAAGCCGCTTGTGGCATCTGGGACTCTTGAGCGATCAAACGCCTGGTTCAAGGCCGGAACGGCGGGATCGTGGGGTGAGTCCCATAGCGTGGTGTCAATTCCTGCGGGGTCCTCGTCGTCGTTGACGATGGAGGGCCACCGTGGG
>NZ_KE383823.1:28487-110124 GCF_000422405.1 Microbacterium luticocti DSM 19459 | reverse complement strand
GTGAGATCTCCTGTGCCCGTGACCGGCCGCCGGACGTTTCGACTCGGGCCTGCGGCCTCGCTCGACGGCCGGGCCCGGTCACCGCGTGGGGAAGCCGCGGGGCACAGCGGAGGTGCCTGACACGAGCATCCCGACCCGCTCGTCCTCAAGGCGCAGGGCTGCGTACTCCCGGTCACGACGCACCGCGACCACACCGCGCACGAAGGTCTCGGCATCCGTCGCCGGCATCGGCGACACACGCGGTGCGACCTCGGCGGCCAGGGCGGCAGCGAGCCGGGCGCGGGCGGCCGGTTCCATGTGCTCGGCCTGCCGCACGAACTGTGCGCAGCGCCGGGCGAGCGGGTCGGGCAGCCGCGTGACATCGGCCACCTGCGCCCATCCGGCCAGCACGGGCGGAACGCCCGCGGCGCTCGGTGGCAGCGCGGGCGTGCGCGTGCGCTGACAGTACGTGCCCGCCAGCAGGTCGCCCAGCCGCTGCGACCGGGGAGTGAACGCGCCGACCAGGGCGGCCAGCCCGCCGAACGTCATCCAGATCTCGAGCACCCCCACGAGTGCCCGGATCAGCGCCTGTCGAAACCCGGCCGCGCCGCCGTCGGCCCGCACGATCCGTCCGCCGACGGCGAGCCGGCCCAGGCTGCGCCCGCGCGAGAGCGTCTCGACCGCCGTCGGCAACACCACCAGCACCAGCACGATGACCACGATGCCCAGGATGCCGCTGGCATCGGTGCTGACGATGTTCTCGCCGAGCAGCCAGCCCGACAGCCAGGCCATCAGCAGCATCACCGCGATGGCGACGAGCACGTCGATGAGCGTGCCCAGCGCCCGTAGGAAGAACCCGAGCGGCTGCACGTCGAGCGCGACGGCCTCGCCGGTGAGCACCTCGTCGGGGACGATCGTGATCGGTTCGGCCATGACCTACAGTGAACCACATGGACCTCGACGCCCTGGCCGCCGCACGCCGCCCGGAGTGGGCCCGGCTCGACGAGCTCAGCCGCGCCTCGCGTCTGAACGGTGCCGCCGCCGACGAGCTGGTCACGCGCTACCGCGCCGCGTCGGCCGACCTGGCCGACATCAAGACCAGCGCGGGCCGCACTCCGCTCGGCGACCACGTGTCCACGATCCTCGCCCGCGCCCGGTTGCGGCTGACCGGCAGCGGCACCGACCTGCGCAGCACGCTGCCGCGGTTCTTCCTGCACCAGCTGCCGGCGGCGCTGTACCGGCTGCGCTGGACCACCCTCGCCGTGGCGCTCGGTTTCTTCGCGGTCGGCTCGCTCATGGCGATCTGGGTCACCACCGACCCGGCCGCACTGGCGGCGCTGGGCAGCAAGGCCGACCTGGAGTACTACGCCGAGCACAGCTTCACCGACTACTACCGCGAGAACCCCGCCGCCGTGTTCGCCGGCACGGTGTGGACCAACAACGCCTGGATCGCCGTGCAGTGCGTGCTGTTCGGGATCACCGGCATCTGGCCGCTGTACGTCGTCATGCAGAACGCCGTCGGCGTCGGCTCGGCCGCCGCGGTGATGATCGCCACCGGGCACGGCGACGTGTTCTGGCAGTTCATCGCCCCGCACGGGATGCTGGAGCTGACCAGCGTGTTCGTCGCGGCCGCGGCGGGACTGCACGTGTGCTGGGCGTGGATCGCGCCCGGTCGGCGATCGCGCGGTGAGGCGCTCGCCGCATCGGGACAGGCCCTGGTCACCGTGGCGATCGGCCTGGTGTTCTCGCTGGCCCTGTCGGGCGCGGTCGAGGGGTTCGTCACGCCGCAGCACTGGCCGTGGCCGGTCAAGGTGGCGCTGGGCGCGGCGGCACTGGCCGTGTTCCTGGTGTACATGCTCGTGGTCGGGCGACGCGCCTGGCTGGCCGGTGAGACCGGCGACCTCGCCGAGAGCGAGGCCGGCACCCCCCGGCTCGTCGCCGGGTAGGGGACGGCCGCGGCGCTGGGGGCTGGGTTCGTTGCCGGGTAGCGCGCGATCACGGCGCCGGGGGCTCGGTCACAAGCATCCGGTCCCCGGGCTCGGGCTCGCGGTCGGTCCGTTCGTCCCGCGGGTTTGGGGCGGATCTGTGCGTTTGGGGCGCGTTTGTGCAGGCTTTCGTGCACGAATCCGCCCCAAACCACGCCGCGGTGCCAGCACGCCGCGGCGCCGGGGGCTGGGCACGAGCATCCCGGCCCCGGAACACGCGCGCAGCCCGCCCCCGGAACACGCGTGCGGCCCGCCCCCGGAACACGCGCGCGGCCCGGGCCCGGAACACGGGTGCACCCCGACCCCCGGAACACGCGTGCGGCCCGCCCCCGAAGGGACGGGCCGCGCGACGGGTACCCGCTCAGGCGTTCTTGACGCCGTCGAACAGCGGACGGAACGCGAAGCCGGCGATCAGCGCACCGACGATCGGGAACACGATGAACACCCACAGCTGGCTCAGCGGCAGCACGCCGCCGTAGACAGCCGTCGCGATCGACCGCGCCGGGTTGACCGAGGTGTTGTCGATCGGGATGGTCGCCAGGTGGATGAGGCTCAGCGTGAGACCGATCGCCAGCCCCGCGAACTTGGTGCCGCGGGTCGAGTGGGTCACGCCGAGGATCACGAACACGAAGATCGCCGTGAACACGACCTCCACGACGATCGCGGCGCCGATGCCGAAGCCGCCCGGCGACAGCTCACCCCAGCCGTTGCTGGCGAAGCCGCCGGCCTGCGCGGTGCTCAGCCACTTGTCGGGGCCGAACAGGCCGATCAGCACGATGATCGTGGTGGCCACCAGGCCTCCGACGATCTGGGCGATGACGTAGGGCAGCACGCTCTTCCACGGAAAGCGTCCCGCCGCGGCGAGCCCGAACGTCACGGCCGGGTTGAAGTGTCCGCCCGAGATCGGGCCGAACGCGTACACACCGGCGATGACGGTCAGGCCCACGGCCAGTGCGACGCCCAGAAACCCGACGCCCTTGTTGTGCGCGTCGGTGCCCTCGCCGAAGCCGGCCGCGAACAGCGCCGTGCTGATCACGCCGATCACCAGCAGGAACGTGCCGAACGCCTCGGCGATCAGCGTCGCACCCGTCGACGGGGCGGTCGGCGTGTGGTCCAGCGGCGTGGGCCTGATGTCCTTGTCCGGTCTGGGATCACTCATGGGGATCTCCTCTGTATGTGGGTCGGGGGGTCAGCGGAACGCACTACGCACCGATCCGCAGTGCCGAGCGTAGAGCACTTTCAGCGGATTCTCACCATACGCACGGGTGAGCCGCATGTTTCCCCTGTGACCGGTGGGGTGGATGCCACCGCCCAAGCGCCGGTCCGGAACGAACGACCGCGGGCTCAGAGCCGACCGGTGGCGCGAATGCCACGGTCCGGGCGCCGGGCGGATGCCACGGCTCGGGCGCCGGGCGGATGCCACGACTCGGGCGCCGGGCCGAAACGAACGACCGTCGGGCTCAGAGCCGACCGGCGGGGCGGATGCCACGGCCCAGGCGCCGGGCCCAAGCGAACGACCACCGGGCTCAGAGCCGGCCGGTGGCTTTGAGTGCGAGGTAACGGTCGGCGATGCGCGGCGGCAGCATCTCGGGGTCGTCGGCGATCGCTTCGGCCCCGGCCCGCGCGACCGCGGCGGCCACCCGCGCGGCATCCGCCAACGTCTGCTCGGCCGCCGCCGCCCGGTACACGTCGCCGACGGTCTCGCGCGCGGCGACCCGATCGGTCAGTTCCCGGTCGGTCACCGTGCCCACCAGCACGTGCGCGTGTGCGGTCACCGCCGGCAGCGACCCGAGGAACCCGCGCGCCGAGGCGACCTCGTCCTGCGCGGTCAGCAGCACCACCAGCGACGGACGCACCGCCAGGGCCCGCACCTGGGCGAACGCGGCATCCCAGTCGGTGTCGATCAGACTCGGTTCCACGGGGGCCATCGCGTCCACCATCGCCGGCAGCAGCGCGTCACCGTCCACGCCCGACACCCGGGCCCGCACCAGACGGTCGAACATCACCAGGTGCACATGGTCGCCCGCCTGTGCCGCCAGAGCCGACAGCAGCAGCGCCGCCTCCATCTCGGCATCCAGTCGCACCCCGTCGCCCACGCGCGCCGCCGAGGTGCGCCCGGTGTCGATCACGATCACGATGTGCCGGTCGCGCTCGGGCCGCCAGGTGCGCAGCATGGTCGTGCCCGACCGCGCGGTCGCCCGCCAGTCGATCGATCGCACGTCGTCGCCGCGCACGTACGGGCGCAGGCTGTCGAACTCGGTGCCCTGCCCGCGGATCAGCACGCTCGTCGCCCCGTCGAGCTCGCGCAGCCGGGCCAGCCGGGACGGCAGGTGCCGCCGGGCGGTGAACGGCGGCAGCACCCGCAGCGCGCCGGGCACGTCGAGCCGCGCCTGCCGGCCGGCCAGCCCCAACGGGCCCTGGCTGCGCAGCACGACGAACCGTGACACCAGCTCGCCGCGACGTCGCGGACGCAGCACCATTTCGAGCCGCACCGGCTCGTCCGCATCGAGCCGCACGCGCAGCCGCTGCGGCGGGGCGCCCGCGGTGGGTTGCCACCCGTCGCGCAGCCACCCGCGCAGCCGGCGCGGCCCGCGCAGAGTCAGGCTCGTCGGCACCGCGCTGTGCAGCAGCGCCCGTCGCGGCACGGACCGCTCGACGCGCACCCGACGCGGATCGGCCGCGGCCGCGGCATCCACCCCCGCCAGCAGCGCGCAGAGCACGACCCAGCCGGCGGCGGCCAGCCACGCGTCGACACCGGCGGCCGACAGCGCGATCACCGGCAACGCGCCCAGCGCCACCAGCACGGGAGTGCGGCCGGTCAGATACATGGTCCGTCGTTCTTTCGTCCAGGCTGTGCGGCCCGCCCGCGGCGGGTCAGATCGGTACCCGCGTCTGCTGCAGCACCGAGGTGAGCACGGCGTCGACCGACACGCCCTCGAGCATGGCGTCGGGCCGCAGCCGGATGCGGTGGCGCCAGGTCGGCACGAGCATGGTCTGCACGTGGTCGGGCGTGATCGCCGGGTATCCGCCCAGCCACGCCCACGCCTTCGCCGCCGCCAGCAGCGCGGTCGCCGCGCGGGGGCTCACGCCCAGCTGCACCGACGGGCTCTGCCGGGTGGCCCGCGCGAGATCGACGAGATAGCCCAGCACCTCGTCGGTGACGGCGACGGATGCCGCAGCCTGACGTGCCGCGCGCAGCTGCGCGGCATCGGCCACCGGGTGCACCTCGCGCAGCACGTGCGGGTCGAACCCCTCGGCGTGCCGCCGCAGCACCTGCAGTTCGGCGTCGCGCTCGGGCACCGACACGATGAGCTTGAGCAGGAACCGGTCCAGCTGCGCCTCGGGCAGCGGATAGGTGCCCTCGTGTTCGATCGGGTTCTGCGTCGCCGCCACCAGGAACGGGTCGGGCAGCTCGCGGGTGACGCCGTCTGCGGTGACCTGGTGCTCTTCCATCGCCTCCAGCAGCGCCGCCTGGGTCTTGGGCGGGGTGCGGTTGATCTCGTCGGCCAGCACGATGTTGGTGAAGATCGGCCCCTCGCGGAACTCGAACTCGGCGGTGCGGGCGTCGTAGATCAGCGATCCCGAGACGTCCCCGGGCATCAGGTCGGGGGTGAACTGGACGCGCTTGGTGTCCAGTCCCAGCGCCTTGCTGAACGCGCGCACCAGCAGCGTCTTGGCGACGCCGGGCACGCCCTCCAGCAGCACGTGACCACCGGCCAGCAGCGCGATCAGCAGCCCGGTGATCGCGCCGTCCTGCCCGACGACAGCCTGCCCGACCTGCTGCCGCACGCGGTGCAGCGCCTCGCGCAGCGCCGCGTCGTCGGTGGCGCCGGGCGTGGACGGTCGGTCGGGCGCGCCGGCCGCGGCGGGGGCAGGCGCGGGGCCTGCGGCAGGCGTGCCTGCCGGGGTCGGCGCGGGGCCGGCGGGGGTGGGTGCAATGCCGCCGGGTGCGGCGGCCGGGGTGGGGCCGGCGGTAGGTGTGCCTGCCGGGGTCGGTGCCGAGCTGGCGGGGTCGGGTGCGGCGGCCGAGTTGGGGTCGGTCGGGGCGCCGGATGCCTCGGTGCTGCGCGTCCGGCCCGCGGCGGTGCCCGCGGCAGGGTCGGGTGCGATGCCGCGGCGTGTGGGGTCGGTCGGGGTGGGGTCGGTCATGCGGGGTTCCTCCCGGTGTCGGTGGAATCGTGCGGACGCAGCGCGGTGTGCACCGCGTGTTCGAGATCGCGCAGCCGGTCGCTCAGCGCCAGCAGCTCGCGGTCGTCCGTGGGGACGGTGTCGATGAGGATGCCGCGCACCTGGGCCCGTGGCATCCCGAGCAGGTCGGCGACGCCGTCGCTGACCGCGTCGGCCGCGGCGGCCGGTCCGAGGCCGAGCAGCCGCGAGAGCCGGGTGAGGGCGCCGATTCGCAGCCGGTCGGCCACGTGGCCGACGTCGCCCGATCGGGCGTAGAGGCGGGCGCGGCCGTCGGTGGTCTCGGCGGTGCGCACGGTGACCGGCAGGTTCTCTGCCACGAGCGGACCGAACCGGCGCCCGCGCCACACGCCGGCTGCGACACCGGCGACCAGCAGCAGCACGATCACCGGCGACACCCACGGCGGCGTGAGTTCGCCGAGCGTGGGTGGGGTGGTGCCCGGGTCGGCGTCGCCGGCCGACGGCACGTACCAGATCAGGTCGCGGTGCGCTCCGAGCAGGTTCACGCCCAGTGCGGCGTTGCCGTTCTCGGCGAGCACGGCGTTGGTGAACAGGGCCTGGCCGTCGACGACGGTGACGGTTCGGCCCGCGGTGGTGCGCTGCAGCAGCGCGGCGTCGGGACCCACCGGGTAGCATGCGGCGACGTTCGGGTCGTCGGGCCGCTCCCACAGCGTGCCCGGCAGGATCGGGCCGGCGCGGCGGGCGGCTGAGGCCGCACAGCCGGGATCGACCGGTGCGTCGGCGCCGTAGCCGGCGGGGTCGGTGTCGAAGAGCACCCGCACCGACCGGGCCTGCGGCCGGATCACCACCACGTCGGCGGCGGCCTCGGCCAGCTGCTCGAAGTGGGCGTCCGACAGCGAGGGCGAGTCGGGCAGCACCACGGTGGCGGCGGCGGGCGTGGCTGCGGACTGACCGGCCGCACGCAGGGCGTCTTCGAGCGCGCCGCGGCTGCGCACGGTCTGCACGTGCACGCCGTGGTCCGACAGCACGTGCGCGAGGGCGCGGGCGCCGTCGGGCCCGGTCGACTCGGGGTCGAGCAGGTCGTGCTGGGCCCACTGCCCGAGGCTCGACAGCACGGCCCCGGCGATGCCACCGGCCACCAGCACGAGCGCGATCACCACCCATGCGGCCGAGCGCCGACGCCGCTCGGAGACGGTGGCGGTCGAGGCGAGCACCGTCATCGCACCGGCTCCGGTTGCCCCACGGGGGTGCGCTGCACCGCGTCGTCGACCTCGGCGACCCGGGCATACAGCTCGGCGCTGCCCGGACGCCGCAGGTAGCGCACGTCGTCGAACGCGGCGGCGGCGGCATCGAGCGCATCGGCGTGTGCGGGCAGCACCCGGCCGGCGGTGCGCGCGAACGCGTGCACGGTGGCACCGGGTACCAGCTCGACCGCACCCCGCTCGACCAGTCCCCGTGCCAGGGCGCGGAAGCGCAGCACGACGGCCTCGGCGACCTCGCCGCGGGCGAGGGCGGATGCCGCGGCCCGGCGCAACTGCGCGGCGGTGCGCGTCTCGGTGTCACCGAACAGGTCGGTCGCCGTCGGCGCTCCCCGGCGCGACAAGCGCCGCCGCCCCGAGAACACCAGGGCGAGCACGATCAGCACGATCAGCGCGACAGCGACCAGCACCGCCAACCAGGCGCCCCACGCGGCATCCGGGCTGCCGTTGAACAGCTGTGTGAAGAACTGCTGCACCGCCTGGGCGATCCGGTCGATCGCGGTCGGATGCGCGGCCGCGTACGCCGGGTCGCTCAGTTCATGTTCGGCCCACCGCCGAGCCTGGTCGCCGTCCGGGGTCAGCGGCGGCACCTCGTCCGACAGGGGTCGGATCACGGCGCCTCCTGCTCGTCACCGCGAGCGGTCGGGGCGGTCCACTGGGTCGGCGAGGGGGCGGGTGGATGCCCCGGCCCGGGCTGCGTCGGCTGCTGCGGCGCCGCCGGGGGCATCGGCATCTGGCCATGCGGGGGCTGCGCCGGGGCCTGACCGTATGGCGCCTGCGGGGCCTGACCGTACGGCGCTTGGCCCGATGGGGCTTGTGAAGCGTGGCCATACGCCGCCTGCGTGGGCTGCTGCGGCCCCGCGGAGGGCGGCTGGGGCTGTGCGGCCTGAGCGTACGGTGCCTGCGACGCCTGGCCAGACGGTGCCTGCGGCGCTTGACCGTACAGAGCCTGTGGTGCCTGACCGTAGGGAGCTTGTCCGTACGGCGCCTGCGCGGCCTGTCCGTACGGAGCCTGCGGGGCTTGGCCGTACGGCGCCTGCGGGGCTTGACCGTATGGCGCCTGCGGAGCCTGACCGTACGGGGCTTGCGGTGCCTGGCCGTATGGCGCCGGAGGCTGCGCGGACGGGTACGGCTGTGGCATCCGCGCCCCGTACTGCGGGGGGTACCCCGGCGCCTGCGGGTACGCTCCCGGCGGGTATGGCTGACCCGGCACCGACGGGTACCCGGGGGCTGCCACCGGACGGGCGAAGGCACGCCCGATGTGCTGCGTGTACGGGTCGGGCAGGTCGTGCGCCCCGGCGTCGCGGCGTTCGACGTAGGCGAGCAGGTCGAGGTCGAGGCCCTCGTGCCGCATGCGGCAGTCGATGTAGAGGATCGAGTACGCCGTGGACTGCACCACGGTCGCGATGGACTGGATGAGCAGCACCATGACCTCGGCGGCGCCGACCGTGACGAGCATGCTGATGATGGCGGAGGTGTCAGGGGCGCCGGTGGGGGCGATGAACGCCGAGAGGATGCCGCCGAACAGTGAGAACGGGAAGCTGATCACCTGCGCGATCGTGCCGAAGATCAGCTGGATCACGACGACGATGCCGAAGATCGGCCAGAACCGGCCGCGGGTCAGCCGCCATGACCGCACGATGCCCTCGCGGATCGTCGCCTTCTCGAGGATGATGGTCGGTGCCACCAGCGCCAGCTTGGTCGAGATCCAGAACCCCGCGACGATCCCGCCGAGCACGGCGAGCACGGTCAGCGCGATCGCCAGCGGCACCGCCACCGTCGCCAGGCCCAGCACCAGACCGCCGATCACCGCGACCACCAGCACCATCGCGGCGCTCAGCAGCAGCGAGTAGCCGATCAGGCGCCACGCCACCGGTCGCACCTGCTGCCAGATCTCGCGCAGCCGCAGCTTCTCGGCCAGGGCGCCGCGGGCGACATCGGCGACGACGACACCCTGCACGATCACGCCGAGGGCCGAAGCCGCCAGACCGAGCACGAGTCCGGCGACGATCGTGATGGCGACCGAGCCGGCGGAGATCGCGTCGCGGTCGGGCGAATCGAGTGGCACGTTGTCCAGTCGTGAGAACGCCCAGAACGAGATCGCGCCGATCGCCCCGATCAGCACGAGGAACGCGGCGATCTGCACCACCAGGGCGAACCCCAGCAGCACCCGGGGATTGCGCCGCAGCGCCGCGAACGAGCGCCCGAGCACGGTGCCGAACCCGAGCGGATGCAGGGGGATGATCCCCGGGCGCGATGCCGGCGTCCAGGTCGGGGTCGCGGTCACGGGGCCTCCTCGTCCACGGGTCGGGTCCGTTCCCTATCGTGTCACACCGCCGCGCCAGCGCCGCGGCGCTCCCGCCCTTGTCCCGGCTTGCTCGGCTACGCTGTCCACAGCGCCTGGGGACGGCGCCGACGAGCGTGCTGCGGCCTGCGCCGCGCCGGACGAAAGACGAACGCGTCATATGACTTCACGGATCCTGGTGGTCGACGACGACACCGCACTCGCGGAGATGATCGGCATCGTGCTGCGCACGGAGGGGTTCGAGACCGTCTTCTGCGCCGACGGCGGCACCGCGGTGGAGGTGTGGCGCACGCACCGTCCCGACCTGATCCTGCTCGATCTGATGCTGCCGGGCATGGACGGCATCGAGATCTGCACCCGCATCCGTTCCGAGTCGGGCGTGCCCATCATCATGCTCACCGCCCGCAGCGACACCGCCGACGTGGTCAAGGGGCTCGAGTCGGGCGCCGACGACTACATCGTCAAGCCGTTCAACCCCAAAGAGCTGGTCGCCCGCATCCGCACCCGGCTGCGCCCGGGTACGCAGGATGCGGTCGAGGTGTTGCGCATCGGCGACCTCGAGGTGGATGTCGCCGCGCACGAGGTGCGCCGCGGCGACGCCACGATCGCCCTGACGCCGTTGGAGTTCGAGCTGCTGGTCGCGCTCGCCTCGAAGCCGCAGCAGGTGTTCTCGCGCGAGATGCTGCTCGAGCAGGTGTGGGGCTACCACTACAAGGCCGACACCCGCCTGGTCAACGTGCACGTGCAGCGGCTGCGCGCCAAGGTCGAGCTCGACCCCGACAACCCCAAGATCGTCACCACCGTGCGCGGCGTGGGCTACCGCGCCGGCGCCGTGTCGTAAGGTCCGTCATGTCCGCGCCGGCATCGGGCACCGTTCGCACGCGGAGCTGGCGGGACCCTGCGACGTGGCGGGCGCGGGCAGAAGACCTCGGGATGCTGTGGCGCCGGTCGCTGCGGTTCCGCACGGTCGCGATCACACTGGCGCTGACGGCACTGGCGGTCATCATCGCCTGCGTGTGGATGGCGTTGGCGATCCAGAACGACCTGTTCGAGTCGCGCAAGACGCAGGCGCTGACCGACTCCCGCCGCGCCGTCGACACCGCCCAGATCACGCTGAACGACGCCGTCATCCAAGACGACCCGGTGCAGGTGCAGAACCTGCTGCGCAACGTGCAGGCATCCCTGTCGCAACAGGCGGCCACCGACATGACCATCGCGATCCGCATCGACAAGACGCCCTCGCAGCTGGCCCCGCCCGGGTTCAAGTCGGGCGGACTCACCGAAGAGATGATCTCGCCCGAACTGCGCAAGCACGTGCGTGAGCAGGGGCAGTCGCAGACGCAGTGGGGGCAGTCGATCTCACTGCCTTCGGCCGACGGGTCACCGCGGCCGGGCATCGTCGTCGGCCAGCAGATCAACGTGCCCGACATCGGCCCGTACGAGCTGTACCTGGCGTACGACCTCGACGACGCGGTCGGCACGCTCGGGTTCGTGCAGGCGACGCTGTGGATCGTCGGCAGTGTGCTGGTCGTGCTGATCGGTGCGATCTCATGGTTCACGTTGCGGGCGGTGACCACCCCGATCCGGCAGGCCGCCGACACCAGCGCCCAGCTCGCCGCCGGCGACCTGGGGGTGCGGCTGGCCGTGCACGGCGAGGACGAACTGGCCACCCTGGCCCGGTCGTTCAACGCGATGGCCGACAGCATCCAGTCGCAGATCAACCAGCTCGCCGAGCTGTCGAGCGTGCAGCAGCGGTTCGTGTCGGACGTCTCGCACGAGCTGCGCACGCCGCTTACCACCATCCGACTGGCCGCCGACATGATCAACGACCACCGCGACGAGTTCGACCCGGCGACCGCGCGGGCCGCCGAGCTGCTGCACGCCCAGGTGCAGCGTTTCGAGGTGCTGCTGGGCGATCTGCTCGAGATCAGCCGGTACGACGCCGGGTCGGTGCAGCTCGAGCTCGAGCCGACGAGCCTGGCCCATCTGGCCGAGGACGTCATCGCGTCGATGCAGCAGCTGGCCGATCAGCACGGCACCGACGTGCGCCTGGTCGCTCCCGGCGGGTACTCGCCGGTGGACATGGACCCGCGCCGCATCCGCCGCATCGTGCGCAACCTGCTCGGCAACGCGATCGAACACGGCGAGGGCAAGCCGATCGTCGTCACCGTCGACAGCGACCAGCAGGCGGTGGCGTTGGGGGTGCGTGACTACGGCATGGGCATGACCGAGGCCGACGCCGAGCGCGTGTTCGACCGGTTCTGGCGCGCCGACCCGTCGCGCAAGCGCACGATCGGCGGCACCGGGCTCGGGCTGTCGATCGCGCTGGGCGACGCCACCTTGCACCAGGGCACGCTCACGGTGTGGTCGCAGCCGGGACGCGGCACGAACTTCGTGCTCACCCTGCCGCGCACCGGGCAGCCGCTGGACGGCGCCTCGCCGATCCCCGCCGACCCGGGCGACGACACCGCCTCGCTCGACGACCTGGGCCTGACGCAGCCGATCGTGCTGCACGAGGTCGACGCCGGCGACCGGAACGGAGGTGCGGCATGAGACGGATGCTGCGCGCGGCGGCCGCGGTCACCATGGCCGCCCTCGCGGTCGTGCTGGCCGGCTGCGCGGGACTGCCGGCATCCGGACCCGTGTTCGCCGGGCTGCCCCCGGGAGCGGCCGCACCGCCGGACTTCTCGTTCATCGCCCAGAAGCCGCAGGACGGCGCCTCGCCGGAACAGATCGTGCAGGGGTTCATCGACGCCGGCATCGGGCCCGAGGGCAACTGGGCGGTCGCCCAGCTGTATCTGGCGCCGACGTTCCGCAGCACCTGGAACCCGATCGCGAACACCACGATCGACGACCGCGCCGCCCGCGAGTACGTCGCCGACGGCGACGACAAGGTCACCCTCACCGTCACCCAGCGTGCCAGCGTCGACGGCACCGGAGCGTACAAGCCGACCGAGGGCGGGCGCACACCGTTGCAGTTCGCGCTCGACAAGGTCGACGGCCAGTGGCGCATCACCAAGGCGCCCGACGGCATCGTGATCGGCGCCGACCAGTTCACCAGCGTGTTCCACCAGTACCCGCTGATGTACTTCAGCCCCGGCTGGCGGTATCTGGTTCCCGACGTGCGGTGGTTCCCCGCCAACAACGCCGCCACCCGCATCACCCAGCAACTGGTCGACGGCAAGCCGAGCCCGTGGCTGGCCGAGAGCGTCACCTCGGCGTTCCCCGACAACCTCTCGCTCGACACGCCGTCGGTGCCGGTGACCGGGGGCGTCGCCCAGGTGGAGCTGTCGGGGCCGGTGCTGTCGGTGGAGTCGGCGACGCTCGGGCGCATGCAGGCTCAGCTGGCCCGGAGCCTGTCGAACGCCGGCGTCACGGGCGTGTCGATGTCGTACGGCGGCGCCGGGTTGAACGCCGAGACGGCGGCCGTGGCATCCACCCGTATCGAGGCGCGGGCCCTCGCCGGCACTGACAAGGGCTTCGGGTTCTTGTCGTCGGACGGCACGATCGAACCGATCGGCGGCATCACCGAAGCCATGCGCCGCATCGAGCCGGTGGCCGTCGACCTGGCCGCGGACTATTCCGCGGCGGCGGTGCGTACCAGTTCCGGTGCGGTGGCGCGGGTGCCCGCGAAGGGGGCGATCCTGTCGCTCGACGGCCGCGCCGACCTGGTGGACCCGGCCATCGACAGCCGCGGTTTCGTGTGGTCGGTGCCCGCCGACGCGCCCGACGGGCTGCGCGCGTACAACCCCGAGGGGCACCCGGTCAGCGTCGCCGGCGGAGCGTTCGCGAACGCGTCACACGTCACCGCCATCGCGGTCTCGCGCGACGGCACCCGGCTGGCGGCGATCCTCACCGTCGGCGGGCAGCCGCAGGTGGTCGTGTTCGGCATCGTGCGCGATGCCGACGGGGTGCCGAAGTCGCTCGGCGAGGCGGTGTCGCTGGCGCCGCTGCCCGGGCGCGGCATCGATGTGACGTGGCTCGACGACAGCGCGCTCGGTGTGCTCGCGACATCCGGTGGCGCCACGGTCGAGATCCGGCAGCTGGTCGGGGGCCCGAGCACGTCGACGTCGGCGCCCGACAAGGTCACCACCATCGCCGGTTCGTCGGGCACGACGGTGCGGCTGCGCGGTGGCGACGGCACGCTGTACTCGCAGCGCGGCTCGAACTGGGAGCAGGCCGGGGACGGCATCCTCGTGCTCGGCACCGTGCAGGGCATGCCCCAGGGCTGAGGACGCCGCGCGGCGGGGTCGCTCCCGTGGCCCCCGGGCGGGCGCCGTTCTCTCCCCATGCGGGCATGCCGCCGGCTTGTCCACCGATCCGGCTCCGCGGTGCCCGGGGGCGGTGCCACCCGGGCAGGATCGGAGCATGGATGTCGTCGCCGAAGCCACCGCGATGCTGCCCGCGCCGGTGCGTGCGGCGCTCGCTGAGGCGCTCGCGTTGGTGTTCCCCGTGGCCTGCGCCGGATGCGGGGCGCTCGACGTGTCGCTGTGCGAGACGTGTCGCGGGATGCTGCAGCCTGCCGTGACCACCCGGACGTTCGACGGACTCGAGGTTCGCAGCGGCCTGGTGTTCGACGGGGTGTGCGCGCGGGTGTTGCGTGCGATCAAACAGGAGGGGCGGACGGGCCTTTCCCGCGCGCTCGCGCCGGCCTTGGCATCCGCAGCCTCCCGCTGGCAGGGCGCGGATGCCGCGGCTGGGTGGCGGAGTGGGGATGCGGACGGGTGGCGCGGTGGCGTTGCCCGGGCCTCGCTCTCGGAGAGGGTCGTGGCGGTTCCGGTGCCCACCACGCGGGCGGCGATGCGGCGCCGCGGCTATCGGGTCGCCGAACTCCTCGCCCGGCGTGCCGGGCTGAGCCCGGTGCGGGCACTGCGCTCGGTGCGTGCGGTGGCCGACCAGCGCGCGCTCGCTCGCGACGAGCGTGTGGCCAACGTCGCGCACAGCATGGCGGCCGTCGGTACGGCCGCGATCCGGGGGCGACCGGTCATCATCGTCGATGACGTCACCACGACCGGCGCGACCCTGCGCGAGGCTGCCCGGGCCCTGCGCGCCGCCGGCGTCGAGGTGGTCGGCGCGGCGACCGTGGCGGCGACACCGCGCCGCTTTCCGGCGCGGTGAGGAACATGCACGTGCGCGGTGAGGGACGTACTCACCTCCGACCGGCACGGCATGGCACCCGTGCGGACCACGCTCTCGTGCCGTGCTCGACCACGCTGCCGTGCCGCAGCCCGTCGCTGCGCGCAGTGTCGTCGCCGCGGATCCGGCGACCGTTCGGCCGCTGGGTCGGGGCGCGCGCCGATCGCAGTTCGGATGACCGGTGCGGAGTGCTCGACCACGCTCCCGTGCCGTGCTCGACCACGCTCCCGTGCCGTGCTCGACCACGCTCCCGTGCCGTATCCGCGATCGGGTCGGAGCCCGGGACCGGCCTGCCCGGGCTCGGCTACGGCGGTCCTCTGGTCGCGCCGACCGCGCGGCACGTGGCATCCGTCGCCCTTTCAGTGGGCCCTGGGTGAACACACGGGGGCTTGTGTGCGCACGGGCGGGAAATCACCGGCCGATGGAGGGTGACAGCCGGGGGTGTGCCGACTACGGTGGGGGACAAGTAAGCCGAGGTCCACCCCTTGGCCGGGGGGACCGGAACAAGGAGGTCAGGGATGGAAACCAGCATCGTCGGCGTGGGTGTCAGCGTCTCCGATCGATTCCGCAGCGTCGTCGACGAGAAGGCGGCCCGTATCGCCGGTCTCGCCCCGCGAGCCCAGAGCCTCGACGTCAAGGTGACCCACCGGGCGTACCACAACGGGCGCATGGAGGACTCGACCGTCGAACTGACCCTGACGGGCAAGGGCCTGCCGATCGTGCGGGCCGAGGCGGTCGACGGTGACAAGTTCACCGCCCTCGACCTGGCCGTCGACAAGCTGACCGAGCAGGTGCGGCGGGCCAAGGAGAAGCGCGTCGACGCGCGCCGCCACCCGCGCGGCGCCAAGCTCGACAAGGGCACCGGCGCGCTGCGCGGTGTCGACCTGCAGCCGGCGTCGGCCGACGTGCTGCGCGCGGTGGCCACCGGCGAGATCCCCGTGCTCCCGTCCGACGGCGACGACGAGGCGTACACCCCCGTGGTCATCCGCACGAAGCGGTTCGAGCCCGAGTGGATGACCGTCGAAGACGCCGTCGACCGCATGGAACTGGTCGGGCACGACTTCTTCCTGTTCATCGACGCGAGCACCGACCACCCGTCGGTGGTGTACCGCCGCAAGGGCTGGGACTACGGTGTCATCTCGCTGACGACCCAGGCACCGCCGAGCGCCGAGCTGGTCTCGTAGCCCGGGCTGCGACATCCCCTCACAAGGGGCGGCATCTGCGGATGTCGCCCCTTCTGGTGTCTGCGGATGTCGGCGTGTAATGCGGATGTCGCGCCTTCTGGTGTCTGCGGATGTCACCCCTTCTGGTGCAGGCGGCCGCAGGGAGCCTTCTGGTGTAGGCGTCGCAGCGAGCTGGTGTACGCGCTTGCAGCGAGCCGTCTGGTGCAGGCGGTCGCAGTGAGCCGTGCTGCGGTCGCAGTGAACCGTGCTGCGGTGCGCCGCGACCGGTCTGGAACACATGCGCGCGGACGCCCAGAGGGGGGACCGGGCGCCCGCGCCGTTCGGTGGGTCTCAGGCGTGTCTCGCTTCGTGGCCTCAGATGTGTCTCAGAACCTGCGACCTATCAAGGCCGGAACCCGCACTTTCTGGGACATGGCCTCAGACCGTGGCTCAGAACCTGCGAGGTCCCCGGGGCCGGAACCCGCATCTTCTGGGACATGGCCGCCGGATGTGTCCCACAATATGCGGCTTGCGGGACACACCCGGCGAGTCCGAGAGTCACATGCCGCGCCCGGCGGCGTCGCGCCTCAGGCGGTGCGACGGATCAGGATGCGCCAGCGCTCCGGCCCGTTGTCGAGGTACGCGGTGTGGAACGCGTCGCCGTAGCGCGCTTCGAGCTGGCTCAGCAGCGGGATCGGGTTGTGCGTGGCCGAGATGATCAGCGCCGCGCCGGGCCGCAGCGCGTCGATCGCACCGAAGATCGCCGCGTGCCGGATGGCGTGGGGGATGGTCTGCACGTCCATCTCGGGCAGGTCTTCGTCGACTTCGCCGCAGGTGCAGCCCGCGGTCGGGTTCTGATCGACGGCCTCGTCGCGCGAGTGATGGATCTCGATGTTCGCCATGGCGGCAGCTCCTGTCTGAGAAGGGGTCTGAAAGATCCGGTGAGGGATGCTCGTATGCCCGCTCCGAGTTTATTACACTGGATCCCGTGGAAAATCGCGAAGGCCCGACCCGCGGCGCGGCGCCGGATCCCCGGCGCACCGACGCCCGGCGGGTGGCCGCCAGCGGCCGCCGGCACTCGCCGACCCGCGAGATGCTGTTGCGCATGGTCGAGGCGCAGGGATCCGCGGTCTCGACGGCCGCGCTGACGGCGGCATCCGGCCTGCACGAGAACACCGTGCGCGGTCATCTCGAACAGCTCTACGCCGACGGATACGTGCGCCGCGAGCGCGAGAACTCCACCGGCCGCGGCCGGCCCGCCTGGCTGTGGACGGCGGTCACGCCGGAACCGGCCAACCCGTACATCGGCCTGGCCGCGGCCCTGGCCGCCACCCTCGCCCGCACCAGCACCGATCCGGTCGCCCAGGCGCGTGACGCCGGCCGCGCCTGGGGGGCGCAGATCGCCGCGACCCACGCCGCCGACCGGCTCGCGGCCCCCCGCGAGGTCGTCGTCGACGTGATGCGCGAACAGGGCTTCGCCCCCACCGACACCGGGCAGACCGTGGTGCTGCGGCGTTGCCCGCTGATCGAGGCCGCCACCCGGTATCCCGACATCGTCTGCGCCGTACATCAGGGCATGATCGACGGCATCCTGCAGGCCCGCGGATCGTCGGCCCGCAGCCGGCTCATCCCGTTCAGCGCCCCCGGCGAGTGCACCCTGCACCTGCAGGCGGCGCAGTGAGCGCCCGCACCACCACCGGCTCACGCCGCCGCGGCCCGAGTTGGCGCCTGATCTGGATCCTGCCCGCCGGCCTGTCGTTGCTGGCCGGGCTCGACGCCGCCCTGCTGCTGCTGGGTGTGCCGGCCCCGGTCTCGGCCGCGCGGCTGCCCGACGTGCATGGCATGCTGATGGTGCTCGGCTTCGTCGGCACCCTGATCGCGCTGGAACGTGCCACCGCACTGGCCCGCTGGTACGGGTTCGTCGCCCCCGCGCTGCTCGGCCTGGGCGGCATCGCACTGCTGGCCGACGCCGTGCCGCTGGTCGTCGCCAAAGCGGTGCTCGCGGCCGGGGCCGCCGCATTCGTCGCGCTGTACGTGCCGCTGTGGCGCCGCCAGTACGACGCCGCGCTGCTGACCCAACTGCTCGGCGCCGGGCTCGCCCTGACCGGGTCACTGCTGTGGCTGGCCGGCGCCGGCATGGACCGCGTGCTGCCGTGGCTGATCGGGTTCGTCGTGCTCACCATCGCCGCCGAGCGCGTCGAACTGGCCCGCATCACCATGGGCCCGAACGCCGGGCCCCGCCTGCTGGTGCACGCCTGGACGGTGACGGCCGCACTGACGATCGGGCTGGTGGCGCCGGATGCCGGGGCCATCGCCCTCGGCGTCGCCCTGCTCGCCCTGGTGGCCTGGCTCATCGGCCACGATGTCGCCCGCCACACGATCAAGGCCACCGGCGCCACCCGGTACATGGCCGCGTGCATCCTCGCCGGGTACGTGTGGCTGGGCGTGGCCGCCGCCGCGCTCCTGTTCGGCGCGCCCGACGCGCAGCCGGTGTACGACACCGTCGTGCATGCGGTGTTCCTCGGCTACACCATCTCGATGATCATGGCGCACGCCACCACCATCCTGCCCGCCGTGCTGCACATCACCCTGCCGTACCGGCCGGCGTTCTGGGTGCCGGCGGCACTTCTGCAGCTGAGCCTCGTGGTGCGACTGTGGGTCGGCGACGGGCTGGCTGTGCCGGCCGGCTGGCAGATCGGCGGGGTGCTGGGGGTCATCGCCTTGCTGCTGTTCGTTCTCACGGCCCTGGGCAGCGCGATCGCCGGGCCCGTCCGCAAGAATGAGAAGACCTCGGATGCCACCGCCGGGCAGGCTGCGGCATCCCGCCCCGTCGCAACCCGCGTGCCGACGATGCCGCGCCCCGCCCCCGGTCGCAGGCCGGACACTCCCGAAGGAGAGGCATGAGCGCTCCGTCGCCCGCCCCGTCGTCCCGCCCCGGCGACAAGGCGCCCAACCGCGGATTCTGGGCGCTGCGCGACATTCCGACGCTGGTGTGGATGCTGCTGGTGGTCGCCGCGGTCATCGCGCACCGGTGGCTGCCCGAACCCCGCTGGCTGATGATCCACCTGCTGCTGCTGGGCGCGGTCACGCACGCGATCCTGGTGTGGAGCCAGTACTTCTCGTACGCGCTGCTGCGCACCGCCCCCACCGTCGCCGAGCGGCGGCGGCAGTCGGTGCGGCTGCTGCTGGCCAACGGGGGCGCGGCCGTCGTGGTCGCCGGGGTGCTCACGACGGTGTGGCCGATCACCCTCGTGGGCGCAGCCTCGCTCATCGTCGCGGTGATCTGGCACGGCGCCAGCCTGTACGCACGGTCGCGGCGCAGCCTGCCCGGCCGGTTCGGGCGCACCATCCGCTACTACATCACCTCGGCCGCGATCCTGCCGATCGGGGCCGGGCTGGGGGCGTGGCTCGCCCACGACAACAGCGCCGCGAACCTCGTGCTCGCCCACGCGCTGCTGAACGTGCTCGGCTGGATCGGGCTCACCGTCGCCGGCACCCTGGTGACGCTGTGGCCGACGATCCTGCGCACCCGGGCCGACGAGCACGCCGCGATCGGCGCGGCGCGGGCTCTGCCGGTGCTGGCCGCCGCCGTGCTCGTGGCCGCCGCGGGCGCGGCCGGCGGGTGGCTGCCGGTGCTCGCGGTCGGGCTCGCCGGCTACGTCGTGGGCCTGGCGATCATCGGTGTCTCGCTGTGGCGGGCCGCCCGGCAGGCGCCGCCGCGCAGCTTCGCGGCGATGTCGATCGGTGCGGCCGTGGCCTGGTGGGTCGGGTGCGTGGTCTGGATGATCGTCGCGGTCGTGGTCGCGTTCACCTCGGGCACCGGATTCGAGGCCGTGCAGCAGGCGGTCGACCAGATCGTGCCGTACCTGGCGGCCGGGTTCGCCGCGCAGGTGCTGGTCGGGGCGCTCAGCTACCTGATCCCGGTGGTGGTCGGCGGCGGTCCCACCCCGGTGCGGATCGGCACGGCGGCCTTCGACCGGCTGGGCGCGCTGCGGGTGTCGACGGCCAACGCGGCTCTGTTCGTGTGCGCACTGCCGGTGACGAGCCTGATGCGGGTTGCGGCATCCCTTCTCTACTTCATCGCGGTCGCCTCTTTCCTGGTGATGATGCTCACCGGCATGCGGGCGCAGGCGCGCGCCAAGCGCGAGGGCGCGAAGCTGGCCATGCACGGGCGTGGGCCGATCACGCCCGAGGGTGAGCAGCCACCCGGGCGGCGTGCCGGGCAGGCGGTGGCCGGGATGCTGGCGGTCGTGCTCACCGTCGCGGTGTGCGCGATCGTCGACCCCGCGCCACTGGGCTGGGGCGTTCCCGAGGTGGTGGACACGAACGCGCCGGTCCAGGTGGTCAAGGTTCAGGCGGCGGACTACCGGTTCACGCCGAACCGCATCGAGGTACCGGCCGGCACCCGGCTGAAGATCGAGCTGACCAACACCGACCCGTCGATGGTGCACGACCTGGTGTTCGCCAACGGGGTGGCCGGGTCGCGGCTGGCGCCCGGCAAGAGCGAGACCATCGACGTGGGCGTGATCACCGGCGACCTTGACGGGTGGTGTTCGATCATCGGGCACCGGCAGTTGGGCATGACCATGACCATCGTGGCCACCGGGGCCGGCGCGGCGGCGACCCCGTCGCCGGCGGCCACCGGCGGCATGGACGACATGCCGGGAATGGATCATTCCGCCGGCGGCATAGACCTGATGAACGGCAAACCGGGGCCGGACTTCCGGCCGTACCCGGCGGCGCTGCCGGCGCTTGAGCCCGCGGCGGGTCCGGTCACCCGGCGGGTCACCATGACCGTCACCGACAAGAAGGTCGAGGTGGCGCCCGGGGTGACCCAGACACTGTGGGTCTACAACGGCACGGCGCCCGGTCCGGTGCTGCACGGGCGGGTCGGCGACACGTTCGTGGTGACGCTGGTCAACGACGGCACGATGGGACACTCGATCGACTTCCATGCCGGCGAGTTGGCGCCCGACGAGCCGATGCGCACCATCGCACCGGGCGAGAGCCTGACCTACACGTTCACCGCACACCGGTCGGGCATCTGGATGTATCACTGCTCGACGATGCCGATGACCTCGCATATCGCCAACGGCATGTACGGTGCCGTGGTCATCGAACCCAAAGAGGGGCTGCCCGTGGTCGACGCCTCGTACGTGCTCGTGCAGGCCGAGTACTACCTGGGCGCACACGACGGCGGCTCGGTCGACAGCGACAAGATCGCGGCCGATCAGCCCGACCTCGTCGTGTTCAACGGGTACGCGAATCAATACGATTACGCGCCGTTGACCGCGAAGGTGGGGGAGCGGGTGCGCATCTGGGTGCTCGACGTGGGACCGGACCGGGCCTCGAGCTTCCACGTGATCGGCACGCAGTTCGACACCGTCTGGTCCGAGGGGCGGTACCTGATCGACCGGGCGACCGACACGGGCGCGCAGGTGATGCCGCTGCTGCCGGCGCAGGGCGGATTCGTCGAGCTGACCTTCCCCGAGGCCGGCCATTACCCGTTCGTGTCGCATGTGATGATCGACGCCGAGCGCGGTGCGCACGGCACGTTCGCCGTCACCCGCAAGTAGCCCGCGCACGCGCCGGCGGCCCGGCCCCCGACCCTCCGGACCCACCACGACCGATCCCCGGCCCGGGCCCACCTCGGCCGACCCCGGCCCCGGCCCCCCGGACCCACCACGACCGGGTTTGGGGCGGATTTGTGTCGTTCGGGGCGGGTTTGTGCGGCTCAGCGCGCACGAATCCGCCCCAAACCGGCGGGGCCCGGTGGCCGGCGTGCCATCATGGCCGGGTGGACGAGCCCCTCTGGATCGTGACCGGCGCGGCCGGGTTCCTCGGCAACGTGCTGGTGCGACAGCTGCTCGCGGCGGGCGCGCGGGTGCGCGCGTGCGTGCACGGCGACCACGTGCCGCTCGCCCTGCAGGGGCTCGAATGCGAGCAGGTGTCGATGGATGTCACAGACCCGGCATCCGTCGTCGCCGCCTTCACCGCCGACGGCCCGGTGCGGGTGGTGCACTGCGCCGGGATCGTCTCGATCGCCGGAACCGTGTCGGAGGCCGTGCGCCAGGTGAACGTCGGCGGCACCCGTGCCGTGCTGGATGCGTGCCGGGCGGTCGCGGCACAGCGGCTGGTGTACGTCTCGAGCGTGCACGCGATCGCCGAACCCGACCCGCCGGCGGTGATCCGTGAACTCGACCGGGCCGCCGACTTCGACCCCGACCGGGTGGTCGGCGAGTATGCCAAGACGAAGGCCGAGGCCACCCGCGAGGTGCTCGCCGCCACCGACGTGTCGCGGGTCGTCGTGCACCCGTCGGGGCTGATCGGCCCGTGGGACTTCGGCGAGACGCATCTGACCCGGCTGATCCGGGATGCCTCGACCGGGCGGCTGCCGATCGCGGTGCCCGGCGGCTATGACTTCGTGGACGTGCGGGATGTGGCATCCGGCATCGTCGCGGCCGCCTCACACGGCGCCGACGGACGCACCTACCTGTTGACCGGGCATTTCGCCGACATCGCCGACGTGGCCGGGACCGCGGCCGAGCTGTCGGGGCGGCGCCGACCCCGGGTGATGCCGATGTGGCTGGCGAAGGCGATCGCGCCGGCGGCCGAGCTGTGGTACCGGATGCGGCGCACCAAGCCGCTGTTCACCGCCTACTCGCTGCACACCCTGGGCGCCCCGGCGCAGTTCTCACACGAGCGCGCGACGCGCGAGCTCGGATACGCGCCCCGGCCGCTGGACAACACGCTGCGCGACACGGTGGCGTGGCTGGCCGGGCATCCCGGCCGGTAGCGTCGGCTACGCGATCACGGTGCGGTGTCGTCCAGGGCGTAGGCGCTCGTCCACACCGCAGTCGGCTACGCGATCACGGTGCGGTGACTCAGGTCGGGGACCCGCGGCGGCACGATCCAGGATGCCGCGGCCATCGCGACCGGCAGACCCACCGCGATCGCCGCCAGCCACACCCAGGGCGTGTCGGCGAACAGCCAAAGGTTCGAGCTGGTCTGCGCGATGGCCCAGGCGGGGATGAGATTGAAGTCCTGGAACACGAACCCGAGCGACCGCCGCCGCAGCAGCGCCAGTTCGCGCGGCGACGCCGTGGACAGGTGACGGCCTTCGACGACCACCTCTCCGGCGGTGGGATGCGCGAGCCCGCCCGCGATGGACAGCAGCGTCGATTTGCCCGAGCCCGACGCGCCCATGATCGCGACCAGCTCGCCGCGGGCGACCTCGAGGTCGATGCCCGACAGCGCCGAGATGGATGTCTCGCCGACGCCGTACTGTCGGCTGACGCCCACCAGACGCAGGATCGGCTCGCTCATCGGACCGCCTGCGCCTTCGCGCTCGCGGACGGGCGACCGCGCCTGGGCCGCTCGGTCGACAGCTCGAGCCCCATCGCGTGGTGCGGACGCATCGCGAGCCGCTGCTCGGTGTGGTCGAGCCAGCGCACCTCGGCCTCCGCCGCGAAGATCATCGAGTCGACCACGAGCGACCACGCCAGCTCCTCCGGGCCCTCAGGGTCGGCGCCGGCGTACTTGGCTCGGTTCAGTTCCTGGAGCTGTGCGAGCGAGGCCTTGCGCTGCGTCTGGATGACCTCGGCCACATCCACGCCCGGCAGCGTCGCGGCCAGCGCGAGCTTGATCGCCAGTTCGTCACGGGTGCCCTGCCCGCGCTCGACGGGGGAGTGCAGCCACGAGCGCACCTCGTCTCTGCCGGCATCCGTGATCTCGAAGAACACGTGGCCCTGCTCGTCGACCTCGCCGCGCGCAACCAACCCGTCGCGTTCGAGACGCTCGAGGGTGTTATAGATCTGCCCGACGTTCAGCGGCCACGTCGAACCGGTGCGCCGGTCGAACTCGTGCCGCAACTGGTACCCGTAGCAGGGACCCTGGTCCAGGATCGCCAGCAGGCTCTGCTTGACCGACATGTGCGTCTCCTCGATGTATGCCGAGTATGTAATTGCCGAGTATATACATACTGAGAAACGTGAGGGAGCGACTCTCTGCACGGCGTGTCGGGGGCTGTGGACAACCCGCTCGCGGTGTCGGCGGGCGTCGCTAGCTTTGGTGCATCGCGCAGTCCGCGTGCGAAGGGAGGTATGGTGTTACGTAGTTACATCGAGCGAGGTTCGGCCGTGGCATCCATCACCTCACGCCAGTTCAATCACGACGTCGGCGCCGCCAAGCGTGCGGCGCAGACCGAGCCCGTGGTCATCACCGACCGCGGCGAGCCGGCCTATGTGCTCATGACCTTCGAGGAGTATCAGCGACTGCGGCCCACGCAGCGGTCGTTGTATGACGCTCTGCGTTTCGACGGCGACGTCGACATCGAGTGGGAGCCGGCTCGGCTGGACCTTGTGGCGAAGGTTCCCGGCTTCGACGACGAATCATGAGCTGGCTCATCGACACCAATGTCGTCAGTGAGGCGACCAGGCGTCGGCCGAACGCTCGCGTGCGCAGGTGGCTGCAGGAGCAAGAACCGCTCGCGAGTTACGTGAGCGTCATCACGGTGTTCGAGATCGAACTCGGTGTGGCGCGCAAAGAGCGTTCCGACCCCGCCCAGGGGCAGATGCTGCGCCGTTGGGCGGAACAGGTGATCGGGCGGGACTTTCGGGGCCGTGTGCTGCCGGTGGAGGCCGCGGTCGCGAGCATCGCCGCACGGATGCACATCCCCGACCCGCGCCCCGAGCGTGATGCCCTCATCGCGGCCACGGCGTTGCACCACAACCTCACCGTCGTCACACGCAACGTCAGAGACTTCGCGCCCTTGGGGGTGCGCGTCTTCGACCCGTGGAGCGGCTGACACCGAACATCGCGCTCCGATAACGTGTGGGGCATGGATGCCTCGGGCTCGACGCCGCGATCGGTGCGGATGACCCGCCCGACCTGGGTGTGGGGCGGCATCTGCCTGGCAGGCAGTGCGGTGCCCGGCCTGCTGTGGCAGACGACGATGGTGCTCGGCGCGTCGGCGGCCGCGACATACCTCGGCGAACTTCTGTGGTGCGCGGCCTTCGTGCTGTTCGCCGTCCGGCGCGACAGCGTCGTCGGACGGCGGGTGTCCGGCATGGTCGCGCTGTTCGCGCTCGCGATCTGGCCGGTGCTGGCGACCGTCGTCGTGCCGGCGCTGCCGGTGTTCTCTGCGGCCGGCGGCGACCTGTTCGGCGCGATCCTCACCTCTGCGGCGCTCGGGCTGGTCCCGGTCGCGCTGGCACTGATCGCCGTCGTGCAGGTGTGGCGTGCGGACGTCGTTCCCCGGGGGTTCCGCTGGGTCCCGACGGTTGCCCTTGTGCTGTGCACGGTGCCCGGGATCATCCCCTACCTGCCGCTGCTGACCGTGCAGACCTCGAACGGCCTGGCAGCGATCGCCGGTCTGGGAACGGTGTGCCGCACGGTCGGCGTGGTCGGGCTCGGGGTGATCGCGATCATCGCCGGCACACAGCCGCGGCCGGTGGCATCCGTCGCCGTCTACCCGCCACCGACCGACTGACCCGGTACCCCCCCCACCGCGCAGAGCGCGCACCACACGCGGTGCGGGTTGCCAGCGCACGCAAAGTCACGGCCGGATAACATGGGTGGGTATGCCCGGGCGCAGGCGCCTGACCTGTGCGTGCGACGACACCGTGCCCGCCGATACGGGCCCACCCGAAAGATGGAGATCCTCCGTGGCAAACCCCCTCGAGAAACTGCTCCGTGCCGGCGAGGGCCGCCTTCTGCGGCGGCTCCAGCAGGTCGTGAAGGCCGTGAACGCGCTCGAAGACGAGTACGCGGCCCTCACCGACGACGACCTGCGGGCTGAGACGGCGCACTTCCGCGAGCGGTACGAGAAGGGCGAGTCGCTCGACAAGCTCATGCCCGAGGCGTTCGCGGCGGTGCGCGAGGCCGCCAAGCGCACCCTGGGGCAGCGGCCGTACGACGTGCAGCTCATGGGCGGCGCGGCCCTGCATCTCGGCAACATCGCCGAGATGAAGACCGGTGAAGGAAAGACCCTCGTCGCGACCCTGCCCGCTTACCTCAACGCGCTCGCCGGCCAGGGCGTGCACGTGGTCACCGTCAACGACTACCTCGCCGGGTACCAGTCCGAGCTGATGGGCCGCGTCTTCCGCGCCCTGGGCATGACCACCGGCACGATCATCTCGGGCCAGACGCCGGACGTCCGCCGCCAGCAGTACGACGCCGACATCACCTACGGCACGAACAACGAGTTCGGCTTCGACTACCTGCGCGACAACATGGCCTGGCAGAAGCAGGACCTCGTGCAGCGCGGCCACTTCTACGCCATCGTCGACGAGGTCGACTCGATCCTCATCGACGAGGCCCGCACCCCGCTGATCATCTCGGGCCCGTCATCGGGTGAGGCCAACCGCTGGTTCACCGAGTTCGCCAAGATCGCGAAGACCCTCGAGCCCGGCGTCGACTACGAGGTCGACGAGAAGAAGCGCACCGTCGGCGTGCTCGAGCCCGGCATCGAGAAGGTCGAGGACTACCTCGGCATCGACAACCTCTACGAGTCGGCCAACACCCCGCTCATCTCGTTCCTGAACAACTCGATCAAGGCCGTCGCCCTGTTCAAGCGCGACACCGACTACGTCGTGATGAACGACGAGGTCATGATCGTCGACGAGCACACCGGCCGCATCCTCGTCGGACGCCGCTACAACGAGGGCATCCACCAGGCCATCGAGGCCAAAGAGGGCGTGCCGGTCAAGGCCGAGAACCAGACCCTCGCCACCGTCACGCTGCAGAACTACTTCCGCCTCTACGACAAGCTGGCCGGCATGACCGGTACCGCCGAGACCGAGGCGGCCGAGTTCATGTCGACGTACAAGCTCGGCGTCGTGCCGATCCCGACGAACAAGCCGATGATCCGCAAGGACCAGTCCGACCTGGTCTACAAGAACGAGCAGGCCAAGTTCGTCCAGGTGGTCGAGGACATCGCCGCCCGCCACGAGACCGGGCAGCCGGTGCTGGTGGGCACGGTCAGCGTCGAGAAGAGCGAATACCTCTCGCGGCTGCTGGCCAAGAAGGGCATCAAGCACGAGGTGCTGAACGCCAAGAACAACGCCCGCGAAGCCGAGATCGTCGCCCGCGCCGGGCGAAAGGGCGCGGTCACCGTCGCCACCAACATGGCCGGCCGTGGTACCGACATCATGCTCGGTGGCAACGCCGAATTCCTCGCCGTGCAGGAGATGAAGGCCAAGGGACTCGACCCCGTCGAGACCCCCGAGGAGTACGAAGCCGAGTGGGACGCCGTCTACGAGGCGGTGAAGGCGAAGGTGGATGCTGAAGCCGAAGAGGTCGTCAAGACCGGGGGACTGTATGTGCTGGGCACCGAGCGCCACGAGTCCCGGCGCATCGACAACCAGCTGCGCGGCCGGTCGGGCCGTCAGGGCGACCCCGGTGAGAGCCGGTTCTATCTGTCGCTGACCGACGACCTGATGCGGCTGTTCCAGTCCGGCGCGGCCGAGGCCATCCTGTCCCGCACCAACTTCCCCGACGACGTGGCCATCGAATCCAAGATGGTCTCGCGGGCGATCAAGAGCGCGCAGGCGCAGGTCGAGGCGCGCAACGCCGAGATCCGCAAGAACGTGCTCAAGTACGACGACGTGCTCAACCGCCAGCGCGAGGCGATCTACGCCGACCGCCGGCACATGCTCGAAGGCGACGACATCGCCGACCGGGTGGCACACTTCCTCGAAGACACCATCAACGCGATCATCGACGACCACACCTCGGTCGGCCACACCGAGAGCTGGGACTTCGACGCACTGTGGACCGAGCTGAAGACGCTCTACCCGGTGGGTGTGACGATCGACGAGGTGGTCGCCGAGGCCGGCACCAAGGGGCGGATCACCCCCGAGGGTCTCAAGCGCGAACTGCTCTCGGACGCCAAGATCGCCTACGCCAAGCGCGAAGAGACGCTGGGCTCGGCCGCGATGCGCGAGCTCGAACGCCGCGTCGTGCTGCAGGTGCTCGACCGCCGCTGGCGCGACCACCTGTACGAGATGGACTACCTCAAGGACGGCATCGGCCTGCGCGCCATGGCCCAGCGCGACCCGCTGGTGGAGTACCAGCGCGAGGGCTTCCAAATGTTCCAGACCATGATGGGCCAGATCAAAGAAGAGTCGATCGGGTACCTGTTCAACCTCGAGGTCGAGGTGCGCCGCGAGGCCGAGGGCGAGCTGGACGTCGAGGCCAAGGGCCTGGTGGCCCCGGCGCCCGAGACGGCGCGTCTGGAGTACTCGGCAGCCAACGACGCCGGCGAGGTCGAGGTGCGCAACGAACGCGGCCAGGTGCAGCAGGCGGCCACGAACCGCATGCGGCAGGAGGCCGCCGCCGCCGCGGCGGCAGCCGCGGCCCCGGCCGAGCAGGCACCTGCCGAGCCGGCCGCCCGTGGTGCGTTCGGCCAGCCCACGCAGGCGGCGCAGCGCCCGGCATCCGGGCCCGCGCCGCAGAACCGCGCGCAGCGCCGCGCCGCGCAGAAGAACAAGTAGCGCGCCGGCGCACGGCAGGGGCGGCCGCGTGGCGGGGCTATTCTGAACGGATGACCCCGCTGCGCCCCCTCGATCAGTCGACCAAGCTCAAAGACGTCCTCTACGAGATCCGCGGGGCCGCCCTGGTCGAGGCCGGCCGCCTGGAGGCCGACGGCCACCGCATCCTGAAGCTCAACACCGGCAACCCCGCCATCTTCGGGTTCGACGCGCCCTACCAGATCGTGCGCGACATGATCGAGGCGGTGCCGTACGCGCACGGCTACAGCGAGAGCCGTGGCATCATGCCCGCCCGTCGCGCCGTGGTCTCGCGGTACGAGCAGATCCCCGGCTTCCCGAAGTTCGACCCCGACGACGTGTACCTCGGCAACGGCGTGTCAGAGCTGATCACGATGACGATGCAGGCGCTGCTGGACGGCGGCGACGAGGTGCTCATCCCGTCGCCGGACTACCCGCTGTGGACCGCGATGACCAGCCTCGGCGGCGGCACCCCGGTGCACTACCGGTGCGACCCCGAGAACGACTGGCAGCCCGACCTCGACGACATCCGCAGCAAGGTCACCGAGCGCACCAAGGCGATCGTGGTGATCAACCCGAACAACCCGACCGGGTCGGTGTACACGCGCGAGACGCTGCAGGGCATCGTCGACATCGCCCGCGAACACTCGCTGCTGCTGCTGGCCGACGAGATCTACGACCGCATCCTCTACGACGGGGCGGAGCACATCAACCTCGCCACCCTTGCGCCCGACCTTCTGTGCCTGACGTTCAACGGCCTGTCGAAGACCTACCGGGTCGCCGGATACCGCAGCGGCTGGCTGGTCATCACCGGGCCCAAGCAGCACGCGAGCGGGTTCCTGGAGGGCATCACCCTGCTGGCATCCACCCGGCTGTGCCCGAACGTCCCGGCGCAGCACGCCGTGCAGGCGGCGCTGTCGGGGGTGCAGTCGATCGATGCGCTCATCGGTCCGACCGGCCGGTTGCACGAGCAGCGGGATGTCGCGTGGCAGGGCCTGGAGGCGATCCCGGGCGTCAGCTGCTACAAGCCGCAGGGGGCGCTGTACGCGTTCCCCCGGCTGGATCCCGACGTGTACGAGATCCGGGACGATGCGAAGTTCATCTACGACCTGCTCGTGGCCGAGCACGTGCTCGTGGTGCAGGGCACCGGCTTCAACTGGCCGACGCCCGACCACTTCCGCATCGTGACGTTGCCCGAGTCGCGGGTGCTCGCCGACGCCGTGGAGCGCATCGGCAACTTCCTCGCGTCGTACAAGCAGTAGGGCACCCCGCGCCCCGGCGCGGTGACGGGCCGCACGTGCCCGGCCCGTGTGTGCAGGCCGCCTCACAGCAGGGCGAGCGAGGTCGCCCGCCAGCGGTGGTCCAGTCCCTCGAGCCGCAGCGCGACCGCCCGGGTGCGGGCCGGGCCCCCGATCACCACCACGGCCTCGACGGCGTCGTCGGCGGGCATGGTGTGGTGCACCGAGCGGATGCTGTGCACCGGGCGAGTGGCCGTCACCCCGCGGGCGCTGCGCGCCCGGGCCGCCAGAGCCGCCCGGGTCGACACCGAACGGAACACGTCCTCGGTCATCCACCGCGCCAGCTGGTGCACGTCGCGCACCCCGGCGAGCACCTCGAGCACACCCTGCGTGAGGTTGCGCAGCAGCGGTTCCGGATCCGGAAGCGCCGCCGCCGGTGTTCGCTCGGGTGCGCACGGATCGTCTTCGCGCTCTGTCCGCAGGACCGCCTCGGCCGCAGGCATGCTCGCCATGGAATGCCTCTCTCCCTCTCCCGCCCCCCTCGGCGGAAGGATGTAGGACTACCCGACCCAGTAGAGCACACAGCCGATTCCCAGGGTCATGAGAACCCTCTCACCTGTGGATAACTCCCCATGCGGTGCTCCGATCGCGTACTGTCGCGTCGTGCGCTGGGATCGGTTCTTCGAGGACCTGGAAGATCAGCTCGACTCCGAGTGGGAGGCCGAGCGCGCCGCGTTGGACTCCGAGGCCGAGCGGCTGCGCCTGTCGCGCCTGCCGTTGACCGAACGGTTGCGCGGACTGTGCGGCCCCGACGCCCCGGTGATCTCGCTCGAACTGGCCGGCGACGCCGTGCTCACCGGCCGGGTCACCGCGGTCGGCGCGGACTGGGTGGGGGTCGCGCTCGCCGAGACCCGCGCCGGCGCGGCGCTGCTGCCGGTCGATGCGATCACCGGGCTCGGCATAGCCGAGGCCGACCTGCTGCGAAGCGCCCGCGCCGACGCCGGCGGGCACCGGGGACTGAGCGAACGGATGACGCTCGGATTCGTGCTGCGCGACCTGACCCGCCGCCGCGTTCCGGTCACCCTGCACCTGCGCACCGCTCGCGCGCTGACCGGCACGATCGACCGGGCGCTGGCCGACCACCTCGACCTCGCCCTGCATGAGCCCGACACCCCACGGCGCTCCGCCGCCGTCACCGGCATGCGCATCGTGCCGTTCGCGGCACTGGCCTGGGTGCGGCTGGAATCGCCCGCGCTCATGCGCTGAGCCCGCGGCATCCCGCCCGCACGGGCTCAACCTCGGTTCGTGTCGGATGGCTGCGATCGGGGCGGGACCGGTCGACATGGGGAGCTGCACCCCGCATCCGATTGTGGCGGCGCGTCCGAGCCTGCCGTGGCGAACGGCATCCCCGCGTCCGGCTGCGGCGGTGCGTCCCAGCCCGCCGCGTCGTCAGTCGGGTCGGCGCACGGCGCCTGTGCCCCACAGCTCGGGGAAGCTCGCGGCGTTCGACTGCCGCCACAGCGCCATGCGCCGGGTCTGCTCGGTCTGCTCGTCGAGATATGCCGTGACACTGGCCTCGTCGATGCGCCACTGCGGCGGGGTGCCCACGCGCACGCCGCGCAACTGTCCCTCCATCGCGAGGGCGATCACCTCGTCCACCGACACGCCGAGCGCCTCGGCGACCTGGGCGGGGGCGACGAGGCGTACCTCATCGAGCGGGCTGTCGGGCATGCACTCATTATCGCCGCCGCACGGCCCGCGGCCCTGCTCGCTCGGCAGCCTGTGGATAACTTCCGATGCCGATTCCGGGAAAGGTCCACGATGGAGGACATGAGTGCACTCGACAACCCGTCCGGCACGGCCGGTCCGCAGCGCGGGCCGACCATGCGACGGCGCCGCGGCTTCTGGACCGACACGCGTTTCTTCATCGGAATCGCGCTGATCGTGGCATCCGTCGCCGGTGTGTGGGCCGTGGTCGCCCTGTCGCGGCAGACCGCCCCGGTCTACGCCGCCGCGCACACCATCGTGCCGGGCCAGACCGTCACCGCCGCCGACCTCACCGTCGTCGACGTCGCCCTCGGCCATTCCGCCGACGCCTACCTGGCGCCCGGAAAGGCACCGCGCGGCGCGGTCGCCACCCGTACCGTCGAGGCCGGAGAGCTCGTGCCCGCCTCGGCGACCGTGCCGGCGGCGGAGTCCGACCTCACCACGGTGGTGGTGCGCACCGACGCCGACGTGCCCACTGCGGTGCGGGCGGGCGCGGTGGTCGAACTGTGGGCGGCGGCGCAGACCGAGCGCGGTGTCTACGACACCCCACGCGTCCTGATCCCGCGGGCCACGGTCGCCTCGGTGACGCGGGATGATTCGATGATCGGCGGCGGCAAGACCGCCCTCGAGCTGGCCATCCCACGTGCCGACGTCGCCGGCACGCTGGCGGCGATCTCGGCCGGGTCGGCGCTGTCGGTGGTCCCCGCCGGAGGTGCGCGGTGACCGGCGTCGTCATCGCCGTGACCGCGCCGCGCGGCACGGCACTGGCCGACCGGCTCACCCGCGCCGGCGTGCCGGTCGCGGCCGTGGTGCGGCCCGAAGACCCCGCCGACGGTGCCGCGGCGGGGCTGATGGATGCCGCAGACGCACTCGTCCTCGATGTGAGCACCCGCACCCTCGACGCCGACCTGGTCGCCGCCTGTGACCGCGGCGGAGTGCGCATCCTGCCGTTGTGCGCCGACGAGTCGGCGGCACGGCTGGCCGCCGCGTTCGGACTGGGGCCGTGCCTGCCCGCCGACGCAGACGGCTGGGCGGTCGCCGACGCCCTCGCCGCCCCGGCGGCGCCCGAGCTCGGGCCCGCTCCGGCGGCGCCTTCCGGCCCCGGAGTCGTGGCCGTGTGGGGTGCGGCCGGCGCGCCCGGGCGCACCACCCTGGCGATCGAACTGGCCGCTGAGCTCAGCCGCGGCGGCCGGCACGTGTGCCTGGTCGACGCCGACACGCACGCGCCGTCGGTGGCGATCATGCTCGGCCTGGCCGACGAAGGACCGGGATTCGCCGCCGCCTGTCGACAGGCCGAGCGCGGCGGCCTGGACGCCGCCGAACTGGAACGGATCAGCACACCGGTCGGTGTCGGCGACGGCCGGATCGACGTGCTGCCGGGTATCAACCGTCCGTCACGCTGGCCGGAACTGGGACAGCGGCGCGTGAGTGCCGCGCTCGAGGCGTGCCGGTCATGGGCGACGCACACGGTCGTGGACGTGGCATCCCCTCTGGAACGCGACGAAGAGATCGTGAGCGACCTCGCCGACGGGCCGCGGCGCAACGCCGCCACCCTGGCCGCGCTGCAGGCCGCCGACCGCATCGTCGCGGTCGTCGCCGCCGACCCGGTCGGGGTCGCCCGCTTTCTGCGCGCCCACGCCGAACTGCGCGCCATTGTGGGCACCACACCGGTGACCGTCGTGGCCAACCGGCTGCGGCCGGGCACGCTCGGCATCGATGCGCACGGGCAGATCCGGCGCACGCTGGAGCGGTTCGCCGGCATCCGCGACGTGTGGTTCGTGCCGCAGGACCCGCGCAGCGTGGACGCGGCGCTGTTGGCTGCGCGGCCGGTCGCCGACACCGCCCCCAAGTCCCCGCTCACGCTCGCCGTACGACGCCTCGTCGCCGAGGCTCTGGTGCCGCCGCCGGCGGCACGGCCGCGACGGGCCCGGTGGCGATCGCGTGCCATGATCCCGGCCGATGCACCGGTCGCACCATAGGCTGGTCGGGTGTCGACGCTCACCGATCTCGTCTATGCGCAGGGCCTCTCCGACGAGGCCGATGTGGAATGGCTGCACCGCCTCGCCGGCGACGGGCAGCTGCTGGCCGACCTGGCCTTCGCCGACATCGTGATGTGGGTGCCGACCGCCGACGACTCGTTCACGGCGGTGGCGCACACCCGGCCCGGGGGAGCGGCGACCCTGTTCTACCGCGACATCGTCGGTGAGAAGGTGCGGCCGCAGTGGCGGGCACAGGTGCGCTCGGCGTACACCAGCGGGCAGATCGTCGACTCGGCCTCGCCGGACTGGTTCGAAGAGACCCCCACCCGGGTGCGGGCGGTGCCGATCGTGCGGGAGCGGCCGCGGGCCGGGCAGAAACCGCACGTGATCGGGGTGCTCACCCGTCACACCAACCTCGGCGAGACGCGCACCCCCTCGCGTCAGCAGATCACGTTCAACGACTGCGCCGACGACCTGTTCGGCATGATCGCCTCGGGCGACTTCCCCGACCTGTCGGCCCCGACCGGGCCGCGTCGCGGCGCCCCGCGTGCCTCGGACGGGCTGATCCGGCTCGACGTCGACGGCATGACCACGTTCGCCAGCCCCAACGCCCTGTCGGCGTTCAACCGGCTGGGCTTCGACGACGAGCTCGAAGGCGTGCCGCTGGTCGAGGTGGTCACCCAGATCCTGCCCGAGAAGCGCCAGTTCGACGAGTCGCTGCCGCTGGTCGTCACCGGTCGGGCGCCGTGGCGCACCGACATCGAGGCGCGGGGGGTTACCGTGTCGCTGCGCACCATCCCGCTGCGCGACCACGGCACCCGCATCGGGGCGGTGGTGCTGTGCCGCGACGTCACCGAGATGCGCCACCAGGAGCAGGAGCTCATCACCAAAGACGCGACCATCCGCGAGATCCACCACCGGGTGAAGAACAACCTGCAGACCGTTGCGGCGCTGCTGCGCATCCAGGCCCGGCGCACCCACTCCGAAGAGGCGCGCGAGGCGCTCACGCAGGCGATGCGCCGGGTGTCGGCGATCGCCGTCGTGCACGACACCCTGTCAGAGGGCCTGGCGCAGAACGTCGACTTCGACGACGTGTTCCAGCGGGTGCTCAAGCTCGTCGCCGAGGTGGCGGCCGGCGCGGGCACGAAGGCCAAGACGCACACCACCGGGCGGTTCGGCACGCTGCCCAGCGAGTACGCCACCCCGTTGGCACTGGCGCTGACCGAACTGGTCACCAACGCGGTCGAGCACGGGCTGGCCGGGCAGGAGGGCGACGTCGAGATCATCGCCGATCGCACCGACGACCGACTCGAGGTGCGCGTGCGCGACTCCGGCGTGGGCCTGCCCGAGGGGCAGGTCGGGCAGGGCCTGGGCACCCAGATCGTGCGCACCCTGATCCAGGGGGAGCTGGGCGGCTCGATCGACTGGCACACGCTGCAGGGTCAGGGCACCGAGGTGACCATCGACATCCCGCTGCGTTACCTCGACCTGAACCTCGGTTGAGACCACGGAGACCCTCCACCACGGGCGCGTCGGTGTGGGGGAGCGTGGCGGATGTCGGCCTGGACCGGGCGACCTGAGACGGCGCGTCGAACCGGCGCAAGCGACCGGGGATGGTGGCATCCACCCGGTGCATACCGGGTGAGGCCATGCCGTCGCCCGGTGCCGTCCGGGTACGGCGACGCCGTCGCCCGCGGGCGGGGTGGGGCTACCGGGTCAGCGGGCGCGGCGAACGCGGGCTGCGCGGCGCGTGCAGGCGCGGCGACCGGGTCAGCCTGCGGGCGCGGCGCACGGGTCAGGAGGCGCGGCGCACGGGTCAGGAGGCGCGGCGGGCGCGGGCCGCGCGGCGTTTGAGGGCGCGGCGCTCGTCTTCGGACAGGCCGCCCCAGACGCCCGAGTCTTGACCGGTCTCGAGCGCGTACTGCAGGCAGATCTCGGTGACGGTGCACCGGGCGCACACGGCCTTCGCCTTCTCGATCTGCTCGACCGCCGGTCCCGTGTTGCCCACGGGGAAGAACAGCTCGGGGTCGACGGTGAGGCAAGCGGCTTTGTCGCGCCAATCCATGTGGGGGTGCTCCTTGAGTGAGGGATGTCACGTCGTGTCGGATACGGTTTCCGGCGCGGATTCGGGTTCCGCTAGCCTGGAAGTTGTGCGAGCGACTGCTCGCCCCACGCCGCTGTGGGAGCACACAACGTTGACAATGCTTTCACAGCGCGGCAGTCGAATCAAGGGTTTTGTGTGATGACTTGCCCTGCGTGCGCTGGCAGTTCGCCCAGCGCCGGATCGCATCGACGGGCGGCATCGCCGCGGAGAGGACAGGACGGATGCGGTCGAACACCGCGGCACGCACCGGCGGGATCATCCTCGCGTGCGAGGCCGTCGGCATCCTGTGCCTGGCGGGCTGGCAGGTCGTGGCGATGCTCGCCGGCGACACCGAGTCGCTCACCAGCGCGCTCGCCCTGCTCGTGCTGACCGTGATCGGCGCGGTCGCGGTCGCCGCGTTCGCGGTGGGCACACTGCGCGGGGTGTCGTGGGCGCGAAGCGGCGGGATCGTCACCCAGCTGCTCATTCTCGCGGTCGCTCTGGGTGCGGTCACCGGCGCCTACGCGCATCCGCTGATCGGTCTGGCGATCGCCGCGGTCGGAGTCGCCGGACTCGTGCCGCTCGTGTTGGCCGTGCGCCGAGCAGGCCGTGACCGTGCCGGCACCGACCGGTCCTGATGTTCCGGCACCGACCGGCCGTGACGCGCCCGGCGCAGGCTCAGTCGATGCCGTCCGGCCGTGGCGCGCACCGGCGCAGGCATCGGTCGATTCCGCCGGACCTGCCGCACCCCGGCGCACACATCAGTCGATGCCGAGTTGACGGCGCAGCCGGCCGTGATGCGCCCGCCGCACGCATCAGTCGATGCCGCCCGGCCGTGACGCGCCCGGCGCAGGCTCAGTCGATGCCGAGTTGACGGCGCAGCCGGGCCACGTGTCCGGTCGCCTTCACGTTGTACTGGGCGAGCACGATGCGGCCGTCCTCGTCGATCACGAACGTCGAGCGCAGCACGCCTTCGATCGTCTTGCCGTAGTTCATCTTCTCGCCCCACGCGCCGTACGCGTCGTGCACGGCATGGTCGGGGTCGCTCAGCAGCGCGAAGGCCAGTCCGTCGCGCTCGCGGAACTCCCGCAGCTTCGCGGGGGTGTCGCGCGAGACGCCCAGCACCGTGTACCCGGCGGCCGACAGCGACGCGAGACTGTCACGGAAGTCGCACGCCTCGGTGGTGCAGCCCGGGGTCATCGCGGCCGGATAGAAGTAGAGCACGACCTTGCGGCCGCGCAGATCGTGCAGGCTGACGTCGGTGCCATCCTGGTCGGCGAGTGTGAAGTCGGGTGCGGGGTCACCGGGCTGCAGCTGGGTCATGGTCCCAGCCTACGGCCGGCGGGTCGCAGGACGTGCCGGTGGGTGGGCGCCCAGGCGGCGCCTTCTGCGACCTGCTCGGAGCTGGGTCTCAGAACACGCCGGTAGAAGGCGGGCGGCGCGGCGTGTTCTGCGACCGGGCGCGGGGACGGATGCCGCAGCGCGGGCGGGTGCGGACGTCGGGCGGGGCAGCGTGTTCTGCGACCGGGCAGGCGACGGATGCCGCAGCGCGGGCGGGTGCGGACGTCGGGCGGCCGGAGGCGGAGCTCGGCGCGTGGCGACGGATGCCGCAGCCGGGCGGCCCCGGACCTCAGCGCTCGGCGAAGGTGGCCAGCAGCCGCTGCAGCGAGTCCAGCCGGCCGCGCGCGGTCGGCCCGAGGCGACCGTCCTCGACGGCCTCCACGATCGCACAATCGGGCGCGTCGGGCAGGTGCGTGCACCCGCGCGGGCAGGTCTTGGCCACCTCGGCGAGGTCGGTGAACGCGTCGAGGATGTGCGCCGGATCGACGTGACCCAGCCCGAACGAGCGCACGCCGGGGGTGTCGATCACCCAGCCGTTGCCGTCGGCGCCGTGATAGCGCAGCGACACCGTCGAGCTCGAGGTGTGCCGGCCACGGCCGGTCACCTCGTTGACGTGCCCGGTCGCACGCTGGGCATCGGGCACCAGCGCGTTGACCAGCGTCGACTTGCCGACCCCGGAGTGCCCCACGAACACCGTCGCGTGCCCGACCAGGGCGGCGCCGATCTCGTCGACCGGCATGGCGCCGCGCGCGCTGGTGAACACCCGCAGGTCGATGCCCTCGAAGTGCCGCAGGAACGCGGTCGGGTCGGCCAAGTCGGTCTTGGTCACCACCAGCAGGGGGCGGATGCCGGCATCCAGAGCCGCGACCAGGTAGCGGTCGACCAACCGCTCGCGGGGCTCGGGGTCGGCGGCGGCCACCACGATCAGCATCTGGTCGGCGTTGGCGACGATCACCCGCTCCACCTGGTCGGTGTCGTCGGCGCTGCGCCGCAGCAGCGTGGTGCGCTCCTCGATGCCCACCAGCCGGGCGAGCGTCCCCTGCTCGCCCGACGTGTCGCCGACCAGCCGCGCCCGGTCGCCGGTGACGATCGGCTGCTTGCGCAGTTCCCGCGCGCGCACCGCCAGCGCGGTGTGCTCGGCGGGGCCGTCCTCGTCGACGAGCACCGTGTAGCGACCACGGTCCACGCCCAGCACCCGCCCGATCACCGCATCGGTGTGGGCGGGCCGCCGCTTGGTACGCGGCCGGTTGCCCTTCGGGTTCGGCCGCACGCGCACGTCGGCCTCATCGAACTCGGGTTCGTCGTCGTCGGTGTCGTCGAGCCAGCTCATCATGACCGTGCCGCTAGGCCGCGGCATCCCCCGACTCGTCACCGAGCATGCGCGCCCACAGCTGCGGGAACTGCGGCATCGTCTTGGCCGTGGTGCCGATGTCGTCGACCTCGACGCCGGGCACCGCCAGCCCGATCAGCGCTCCCGTGGTGGCCATGCGATGGTCGTGGTACGCCCGCCACAGGCCGCCGTGCAACGGGCGCGGCACGATGCGGATGCCGTCGTCGAGTTCGTCGGCCTCGCCGCCCAGCGCCCGCAGGTTCAACACCAGAGCGGCCAGCCGGTCGGTCTCGTGCCGGCGGATGTGGCCGATTCCGCGGAACGTGCTCACCCCGTCGGCCAGCGCCGCCAGCCCGACGAGGGTGGGGACGAGCTCTCCGGCGGCCGACAGGTCGAGGTCGACGCCGGTGAGGCGCTCGCCTGCGCTCACGTGCAGGGCGCCCCCGCGGCGGTGTGCACGGCCGCCGAACAGCGGCAGCAGTTCGGGCAGCAGCGCACCCGGCTGCGTGGAGTGCACCGGCCAGCCGGTGACCGAGACCCGGCCCGAGGCCACCATCGCGGCGGCCAGGAAGGGCGCGGCGTTGGACAGATCGGGTTCGACGGCGACGTCCTTGCCCCGGATGGGCCCGGCGGGCACCACCCATTCGGTGGGGCTCGGCCGTTCCACCACGACGCCGCGGCGACCGAGCGCTTCGATGGTCATGTCGATGTGCGGGATGCTGGGCAGCCGGTCGCCCTCGTGGATCAGATGCAGCCCCACGTCGAAGCGGGGGGCGGCCAGCAACAGCCCCGACACGAACTGGCTGGACGCGCCGGCGTCGATGGTGACCTCGCCGCCGCGGATATGGCCGTGCCCGCGCACCGTGAACGGCAGCGCCCACCGGCCGCCGTCGTCGATGTCGACGCCGAGCTCGCGCAGCGCACGGATCATCTCGCCCATGGGGCGGTGCAGCGCCGTGGCATGCGCGGCGAGGGTGACCTCGCCGTCGACCAGGCCCGCCAGCGGTGCGACGAACCGCATCACGGTGCCGGCCTGACCGCAGTCGATGTCGCCGCCCGGGGCGAACGGGGCCACCGGGGTGACCGCCAGGTCGTCGCCGAACGCGCCGTCGCCGGGCTCGGCGTCGATCTGCACACCCAGGGTGCCAAGCGCCGCGATCATGCGCACCGAGTCGTCGGAGTGCAACGGAGCGCGCAACCGGCTCGGCCCCTCGGCCAAGGCGGCGAGCACCAGTTCGCGGTTGGTGAGCGACTTCGATCCGGGCACGCTGACCACGGCGTCCAGCTCGCGCCGGGCGGTCGGAGCCGGCCAGGGGCGGGGCCCGGTCGCGGCCTGATCGGGGGAATACCGGTCGTCGGTCATCGGTTCCACCCTAACGAACCCGTGGGAGGAGCCGGATGATCGCCACCCTGACGCGCACAGACGCGTCCCTGCGCGCGCCCGTAGACTGGCGGGCGATGGACGACCAGTCTGAAGCCGCAGTCGGCACGCGCGCGCAGTTCGAAGAGCAGGCGCTCCCGTTCATGGACCAGCTGTACGCGGCGGCCATGCGGATGACCCGCAACCCGGCCGACGCCGCCGATCTGGTGCAAGAGACGTTCGTCAAGGCGTACGCGTCGTGGCACACCTTCCGGCAGGGCACGAACCTGAAGGCGTGGCTGTACCGCATCCTCACCAACACGTACATCAACACGTATCGCAAGAAGCAGCGCGAGCCGTATCAGAGCCCGATCGACGACCTCGAGGACTGGCAACTGGGCGGCGCCGAGTCGACCACGTCCACCTCGGCCCGGTCGGCCGAGGCCGAGGCCATCGACCACATGCCCGCATCGATCGTGAAGGATGCGCTGCAGTCGATCCCCGAGGACTTCCGGATGGCGGTGTACCTCGCCGACGTCGAGGGCTTCGCCTACCAGGAGATCGCCGACATCATGAAGACGCCGATCGGCACGGTCATGAGCCGTCTGCACCGGGGCAGGCGCATGCTGCGCGACCTGCTCGCCGATTACGCACAGGAGCGTGGGTACACCACCGCATCAGGGAGCACGAAATGACGGACTGCGGCTGCGAGAAAGCCAGGAAGGACCTCGAGGAATACCTGCGCCACGAGGTGTGCAAGACCGCCGAGGCCGACATCCGAGAGCATCTGGACAACTGCCCGGGATGCCGCGACGAGGCCCTCGTGTCGCGCACCCTCACCGAGGTGCTGGCGCGGTCGTGCAAGGAGGCCGCCCCGGAGGAGTTGCGCGAGCTCGTGCTGGCGAAGCTGCGTGACGCGCACACCGTCTCGGCCTGAGCCCGACCGTCTCGGCCTGAGCCACCGTCTCGGCCTGGCGCCGGTCACGACGCCGTGAACACGCGCAACGCGCCGGGAACGGCATCCACCCGCACCGGCAGCGGGCCGACGGGGTCGCCGTCGGCGTACGTGGTCACGTCGGGTGCGTCCAGCCGGATGCCGCGCACCCGATGGGTCGCCACCTCGGGCAGCGCCGTGTGCTCGCCGCGGTACAGCTTCGGCAGCAGGCGCAGCAGGTGCGCACGGCCCGCCGGGTGCACGACGGTCACGTCGAGCAGCCCGTCGGCGATGTCGGCGGACGGGCAGATCGGGATGCCACCGCCGTAGCTGCGCCCGTTGCCCACCGCGACGAGCACCAGATCCTGTCGCAGCCGCATCGTGGTGCCGTCGGGCAGGTCGAGCTCGAGCGTGAACGGCACCGCGCGCAGGGTGACGAACTCGCGCAGCAGCGCGATCGTGTACCGCGACGACCCGCGCGGCCACCGCATCCGGTTCGCCCGATCGTTCACCCGCGAGTCGAACCCGCTGGCCAGCACCGTGCCGAACAGGGTCGTGCCGCCGTCGGCGCGCACCACCCGCGCCAGATCGACGGTGCGGGTGCGCCCGGCGACCACGGCGTCGGCGGCGGCGTGCACGTCCAGCTCGTGCAGGCCGACCGAGGCGGCGAAGTCGTTGCCGGTGCCCACCGGCACGATCCCCAGCGGCACGGCGGTGCCCGCCAGCTCGGTCAGCGCCAGCGCGACGGTGCCGTCCCCGCCGGCCACGAGCACCGCGTCGACCCCGGCATCCAGTGCGATCCGCAGCAGCTGCGTCGACTCGGCGGCCGACCCGCCCGAGACGATCGAGACGGTGATCCCGTGCGCGCGCAACCGCTCCGCGGCGCGCCCGGCTGCGTCGGTGGCGGTGCCGGCGCGCGCGGCCGGATTCACCAGCAGCGCGACCCTCATCCGGCCTCATCCGCCGCGATGAGCACGCCCGGGTTCATGATCCCGTGCGGGTCGAGCGTGTGCTTGACCGAGCGCAGCACCGCGACCCCGAGCGGCCCGATCTCGTCGGCGAGGAATGGGCGGTGGTCGCGGCCCACCGCGTGATGGTGGGTGATCGTGGCGCCGGATGCCACGACCGCGCGGGACGCGGCATCCTTCGCCCGCGCCCACTGGGCGAGTGGGTCGGCGTCGGCGGCGGCCGCGACCGTGACGTACAACGACGCGCCGGCCGGGTACACGTGCGAGATGTGGCACATCACCACCGGTGAGCGCAATTGTGAGCGCAGGGCCGTGGTGACGGCGTCCTTGAGGGCGGGAAGGTCCGCCCAGGTGGTGGCGGTCTCAAGGGTCTCGGCCAGCACGCCGACATCCAGCAGCGCGTCGCGCAGGCCCGGGGACGAGAAGCGGCCGCGCTCCCACGACCGGGCGGGCTCGTCGCCGCGGTCGCGGCCGCCGTGCGCCGCGCACACCGCGGCGGTGCGCTCTCGCGCCTGTGCGGCCTGCGCGGCGGTCTCGGCCTCGAACGTGGCGACGGCCAGACATCCGCGCAGCCGGGTGAGGTGGCCGCCCAGCGCCGCGTTCACGCGCGTCTCGGTGGCATCCGAGAGCCGGATGACGGTGGGACGGATGCCACGCTGCACCAGCTCGCGCAGGGCCGCGGCGCCCGACTCGAAGTCGGGGAACGTCCACGCCCCGTAGCCGGTGGCCGCCGGGCGGCGACGCACCCGTACGGTCAGCTCGGTGATGACGCCGAACGCCCCCTCGGAGCCGAGGATCAGCTCGCGCAGGTCGGGCCCGGCAGCGCTGCGCGGCGCGCGGCCGAGGTCGAGGTCGCCGACCGGGGTGGCCACGCGCAGCCGGTGCACGAGGTCGTCGAAACGGCCGTAGCCGCTCGAGGCCTGACCGCTGGAACGGGTGGCGGCGAAGCCGCCGAGCGAGGCGAACTCGAAGCTCTGCGGAAAGTGCCCGAGCGTCAGTGAGTGCGCGGCGAGCAGCTCTTCGGCCTGGGGGCCGGTGGTGCCCGCGCCGAAGGTGGCCAGCAACGAGGTCTCATCGAGCGCGATCAGCGCCTGGGTGCGCGACAGGTCGAGCGCGAGCACCGGACGCACCCGGGCGGTCGTGGCATCCGTCCCGCCGCACGGGGTGACGCCGCCGACCACGCTCGTGCCGCCGCCGAAGGGCACCACGGCGATGCCGCGGTCATCGCACACCCGCAGCAGGGCGGCGACCTCGGCGTGTGTGCGCGGCAGGGCGACGGCGTCGGGGGCGGGATCGGTCACGCCCAGCCGGCGGCGCAGCAGGTCGGGGGTGCTCTTGCCGCCCAGGTGGCGGCGCCGTACCTCGTCGTCGCAGGTCACCTCGGCGGTCTCGCGCAGCGCGGCGAGGTCGTCGTCGCTCAGTCTGACCGGCGGCAACACCGGGGGAGCCGGCCGGGGGAGCGGATGCGGGCGCCCCCGCAGCAGCGCGGCGGCGATCGCCTTCGCGCCGGGCGGCAGGGTCGTCGGGTGCGAGCCGTCGCCCCACACATCCCAGCGCAGCGGGGCGCGCGGGGCCGGCACGGCCAGCGGCCGGGGCTGGTCGGGCGCGGGCGCGGGTCGGGCGGGTGCGGTCGCAGGCACGGCGCCTGCGGTGTGCGCGGGCGCAGACTGGTCGGGCGCCGTGTGCGGCGGCTCGGGTCGGGCGGGTGCGGTGTGCGCGGGCTCGGGTGCGGCCGGCGTCGTCGCCTCCTCCGAAGACATGGCGACAGTATGACATGAAACGTATATTTGTCACATGGTCGACGCCGCCACGGCGATCCTCGACGCCGCGCTGCACGAGGTGCAGGCGCACGGGATCCGCCGCACCACCGCCTCCGACATCGCCCGACGCGCCGGTGTGGCGCGTCAGACGCTGTACCGGCACTGGCCCGACGTGCAGACGCTGCTGGCCGCACTGGTCACCCGCGAACTCGTCGCCGTGCTGCCGCCGCCGGTGCCGCCCGGCGACCTCGACGCGCTGGTGGACATCCTGGTCGACACCGCCGAGCGCATCCGCCGCATGCCGCTGCTCGCACGTCTGCGCGACAGCGACCCGGAACTGCTCGCCCGCTATGTGCTGCAGCGGCTCGGCACGAGCCAGCACCTCATCCACGACGAACTCGCCGCCCGCATCGCCGCTGCTCAGGCGGCGGGCGTGGCGCGGGCGGGGGATGCCGCGGCCCTCGCCGCGATGACGCTGTTGATCGCGCAGTCCGCCGTGCTGTCGGCGCCGCTGGTGACCGAATGGCTCGACGAGGAGGGCTGGCGCCGTGAACTGGCTGCGGCGCTGCGCGGACACCTCGACGCCGGGGGCCGACGATGAGGGTGCTCGGTCGGACGCCGCACCCGACCGCGCTGAACGCCGCGCGCCGCCGCCGCGAGCTGGCCGCGCTCGGCGACGACCCCACCGTCGACGTCCTTGTCATCGGCGGTGGCATCACCGGTGCGGGCATCGCGCTGGACGCGGCATCCCGTGGCCTGCGCACGGTGCTCGTCGAACGGCACGACCTGGCGTTCGGTACCAGCAGGTTCAGTTCCAAGCTCGTGCACGGCGGCCTGCGCTACCTCGCGGCCGGGCAGTTCGGCATCGCGTACGAGAGCGCCGCGGAGCGCCATCTGTTGATGGCCCGCATCGCGCCGCACCTGACCGGGTCCCTCGCACAGGTGCTGCCGCTGCACGACGACGGGTATATGTCGCGCGGAGCATATATCGGTCTCGGTTACGTCCTCGGTGATGGCCTGCGTCGGGCCGTCGGCACGCCCGGCGCCGTGCTGCCGGCGCCGGGGCCGGTGAGTGCCGACGAGGTGCGCCGGCTCGCGCCGGGCGTGCGCACGTCCGGACTGCACGGCGGCGTGCGCGGGTGGGATGGCAGGCTCGTCGACGATGCCCGGTTGGTCGTGGCGGTCGCCCGCACCGCCGCCGGCTACGGTGCGCGGGTGCTGACCCGCGTCGAGGCGGTCGCGGCGACCGGTGACGGTGCCGTGCTGCGCGATGTGCTCACCGGCGAACGCCTGGCGGTGCGCGCCCGCGCGGTGCTGAGTGCGACCGGCGTGTGGGCCGGTGGCCTCGATGCTTCGGTGCGGCTGCAACCCAGCCGCGGCACGCATCTGGTGGTGGATGCTGCGCGCCTGGGCGCCGGTGACGTGTCACTGACCGCACTGGTGCCGGGCTCGTCGAGCCGTTTCGTGTTCACGGTGCCGGCCCCGCACGGGCGTGCCTACATCGGGTTGACCGACGTGCCGGTGTCCGGGCCCGTTCCCGAGGTGGCCCGGGCGACGGATGCCGAGATCGACATGCTGCTGCAGGTGATCGGCACCGTGCTGGATAGGCCGCTTCACCGCGGAGACGTTCTCGGTACGTTCGCCGGTCTGCGGCCGTTGCTGGCGGGGGATGCCGACGAGCCCAGCGACCTTTCACGGCGGCACGCGATCATCCCCTCGTCGACCGGGGTGTTGTCGGTGGTCGGTGGCAAGCTCACCACTTACCGGCGCATGGCGCAGGACGGTGTGGACGCCGCCCTGCGTCACGCGGGTCTGCCTGCGCTCGCCTGCCGCACGCACGAGGTGCCGCTGGTCGGTGCCTGGCCCCGCGCGCGGCTCGGCGAGATCGCCGCGCCGGCGCGGCTCGTGCACAGGTACGGCGCGGAGGCGCCCTACCTCTCGCGGTTCGGAGGCGGTCCGGATGCCGCCTGCGGTGTCACCGCGGCGGAGCTTGCGTGGGGCGTCGCCGTCGAGGGGGCGTTGACCCTCGACGACCTGCTCGATCGGCGCACCCGGCTCGGACTGGTCGCAGCCGATCGCGACCGGTCCGGGCCGGCTGCGGCATCCGCCTTCGGACGCGCCGGCGTCGACCCGGTCGGAGATGCCGTCGCCGCCGAGTGAGTTCGGCGCCACAGCCTCGGACACGGTCGTCGGGCACGGCCGTCGGGCACGACCGTCGGGCACGGGCACGTCTGAGAACCTGCGACATCCCGACGCCGGCGTGTTCTGAGACGGCTGTCGGCCCCTCACATGTGCGAGGGGCCGACAGTGCAGGTCAGAACGTGGTGGCCTGGTGCAGGATCTCGGCGGCCTCGGCGGCGTGCACCTTCGGCGACCCGGTCGACGGCGACGCCGACGCCGCGCGCGAGATGCGGCGCACCGGCCGGTCCAGATGCGCGGCCACCTCGAGGGCGATGAACGGCCACGCGCCCTGGTTCTCGGGCTCTTCTTGCACCCACACCAGTTCCGCCTCGGGGTACTGGGCGAGCACCTCGCGCAGTCGCTGGATCGGGGCCGGGTAGTACTGCTCCATGCGCACCAGTGCGATCTGCGGGTTCGGGTTCTTGTCGAGCTCGGCGCGCAGATCCCAGTGGATCTTGCCGGAGTGCAGCAGCACCCGCTTCACGCCGGGCTTGTCGATGCCGCGGTCATCGTCGAGCACCGGCTCGAACCGGCCGGTGAGGAAGTCGTCGACCGGACTGGTCGCGCCGCGCAGCCGCAGCATCGACTTCGGCGTGAACACCACCAGCGGCCGGCGCGGACGCGCGTACGCGTGCCGGCGCAGCAGGTGGAAGTAGGACGCCGGGGTCGACGGGCGCGCGACGGTCATGTTGTTCTGCGCGCACAGCTGCAGGTAGCGTTCGATGCGCGCCGACGAGTGGTCGGGGCCCTGACCCTCGTACCCGTGCGGCAGCAGCAGCACCACGCTCGACTGCTGCCCCCACTTCTGCTCGGCCGACGAGATGAACTCGTCGACGACCGACTGGGCGCCGTTGCCGAAGTCGCCGAACTGCGCCTCCCACAGCACCAGCGCGTCGGGGCGCTCCACCGAGTAGCCGTACTCATAGGCCATCGCGGCGTATTCGCTGAGCAGCGAGTTGTACACCCAGAACCGGCCCTGGTTCGCCGACAGGTTGGTCAGCGGGATCCACTCCTGACCGTTCTGGCGGTCGTGCAGCACGGCGTGGCGTTGACCGAAGGTGCCGCGCTGTGAGTCCTGACCGGCCAGACGCACGGCGGTGCCCTCCAGCAGCAGCGTCCCGAACGCGAGCAGTTCGCCGAACGCCCAGTCGATGTCGCCGCTCCGGCTCATCTCGCGCCGCTTCTGCAGCAGCTTGTCGAGCTTCGGATGCACGGTGAAACCGTCCGGCTTGTTCACGAACGCGTCGCCGATCGTCTCGATCGACTCGCGCGGCACGCCGGTGGTGTCGGGCTCGCCTGCGTATGCGGTCGCGGCCGTGCCGGTGGCATCCGCCGTCACCACCGGGGACGTGCCGGTCTCGGCGGCATGCGTCTCGGCGAAGGCAATCTCGAGGCGGTTCTGGAAATCCTTCTTGACGGTCTCGTACTCGTCCTCGGTGATGTCGCCGCGGCCGACCAGCGACTCGGTGTACAGCCGGCGCACCGAACGCTTGGCCTCGATGAGGTTCGTCATCAGCGGCTGCGTCATCGACGGGTCGTCGCCCTCGTTGTGTCCGCGACGGCGGTAGCAGACCAGGTCGATCACGATGTCGCGGTGGAACTCCTGGCGGTAGCGGAACGCCACCTCGGCCACGTGCACCACGGCCTCGGGGTCGTCACCGTTCACGTGCAGGATCGGCGCCTGGATCGTCTTGGCCACGTCGGTGGCGTACACCGACGTGAAGCCGTCGTTGGGCAGGGTCGTGAATCCGACCTGGTTGTTGACCACCACGTGGATGGTGCCGCCGGTGCGGAAGCCGCGCAGCTGCGACATCTGCAGCGTCTCGACCACGACACCCTGGCCGGCGAACGCGGCGTCGCCGTGCACGAGGATCGGCAGGTAGGTGAACGAGCCCATGGGCTTGCGGTCCTGCTTGGCGCGCACGATGCCCTCGAGCACGCCGTCGACGGTCTCAAGGTGCGACGGGTTCGCGGCCAGATGGATGGGCAGCTGCTGGCCGTTGTCGGCGACGAACGCACCGTCCATGCCCAGGTGGTATTTCACATCGCCCGAGCCGGACTTGTTGCCGACGGCGACCGACCCTTCGAACTCGCGGAACACCTGACCGTAGGTCTTGCCGGAGATGTTGGTGAGCACGTTCAGCCGGCCGCGGTGCGCCATGCCGATGGCGGCGCCGTCCAGGCCGGCCGTCGCCGCGCCCTGCAGGATCTGGTCCAGCAGCGGGATGAGCGACTCACCGCCCTCGAGGCTGAACCGCTTCTGTCCGACGTACTTGGTCTGCAGGAAGGTCTCGAACGCCTCGGCCTCGTTGAGCTTGCTGAGGATGCGCAGCTGCTCGTCGTGGCTGGGCTTCTGGTACTTGACCTCCATGTTGTCCTGGAACCACTTGCGTTGGACCGGGTCCTGGATGTGCATGTACTCGATGCCGATGGTGCGGCAGTACGAGTCGCGCAGCACGCCGAGGATGTCACGCAGCTTCATCTGGCGCTTGCCGCCGAAGCCGCCGGTGACGAACTCGCGGTCCAGGTCCCAGAAGGTCAGGCCGTGGCTTTCGATCTCGAGGTCGGGGTGGGTGCGCTGCACGTATTCCAGCGGATCGGTGTCGGCCATCAGGTGGCCGCGCACCCGGAACGAGTTGATCAGCTCCTGCACCCGTGCGGTCTTGTCGACCCGCTCGGCCACGTCGACCTTGATGTCCTGCGCCCAGCGGATCGGAGCGTAGGGGATGCGCAGCGCGGCGAAGATGTCGTCGTAGAAGCCGCGCTCACCGATCAGCAGCTCGTGCACCTTCTTGAGGAACTCGCCCGACCCGGCACCCTGGATGACACGGTGGTCGTACGTGCTGGTGAGCGTGATCGTCTTGCCGATACCGAGCTCGTTGAGCGTCTTCTCGCTCGAACCCTGGAACTCGGCCGGGTACTCCAGGGCGCCCGCGCCGATGATGCAGCCCTGGCCGGACATCAGCCGCGGCACCGAGTGCACGGTGCCGATGCCGCCCGGGTTGGTCAGCGAGATCGTCGTGCCCGCGAAGTCGGTGGCGGTCAGCTTGTTCGCCCGCGCCCGCTTGACCAGGTCTTCGTACGAGGCCAGGTACTCGCCGAAGGTGAGCGTCTCGGCGCGCTTGATGCTCGGCACCAGCAGCGCACGGGTGCCGTCCGGCTTGGGCACGTCGATGGCGATGCCGAGGTTGATGTGCGCCGGCGCGACGACCGACGGCTTGCCGTCGACCTCGGCGTAGTACACGTTCTGGCTCGGGAAGTCCTTCAGCACCTTGATGAGCGCCCACCCGATGATGTGGGTGAAGCTGACCTTGCCGCCGCGGGTGCGGGCCATGTGGTTGTTGATCACGATCCGGTTGTCGATCATGAGCTTGGCCGGGATCGTGCGCACGCTCGTCGCGGTCGGCACCGTGAGCGAGCGGTCCATGTTCGCGGCGAGGGTCTTGGTCATGCCGCGCAGCGGCGTGACGACATCCTCGTCGCCGTCGTCGGCCCCGTCGTCACCGGTCGAGGGCCGCACCTTGGGCGCCTGCGCCGGGATCGGCTGCGGCGCCGCCGGCTTGGCGGTGGTGCGCGCCACCGGCTGCTGCCCGATCACCGGCACCGGTGCGGTCACCGGGTTCGCGTCGGCGGAGGGGGTGGTCACCGGGGCGACCGTGGTGGCCGTGTCACCGGAGGCCGCGGTGCCGCTCGAGGCGACGCCGGTGTCGACCGGGTGATAGTCCTCCAGAATCGGCCACCATGACTTGTCGACGGAGTTCCTGTCCTTCGTGAACTGCTCGTAGAGTTCGTCCACGAGCCACTCATTGGCCCCGAACTCTCCCTCGCTCGAAGTCCCGACGCCGCTGGTCTGGCTCGACACGTTCGTTCGCCTGCTTTCCTCGCTGAGATCTGGAGTTGTACGGGGCTGTCACAGCCCGTGCACACGACTGTCAAGCGTAGCCCAGACACCTGGACGACCGCTCGGGGCGCGACCGTGTATACCGGGCACGATTCGGCATCACTTTCGTGCCCGGAAGGAATGGCTAGCCTTGACGCCATGGAGTTCTACGGCGAGCAGCCCGCGGTCGATCTGACCTACTCGGATGTGTTCCTGGTGCCGCGCAGATCCGACGTGTCCAGCCGCCTGGACGTCGACCTCGCCCCGGGCGACGGTACGGCGGCGACGATCCCGCTGGTCTCGGCCAACATGAACTCGGTGACCGGAGCCCGCCTGGCCGCCACGCTCGCCCGCCGTGGCGGGCTCGGGGTGCTGCCGCAGGACATGCCCTTGCAGGAACTGGATGCGGCGATCCGGTGGGTGAAGGCGCAGCCGGTGCCGTGGGACACGCCGATCGTGCTGCCGGCGCACGCGACGGTCGCCGATGCGGCGCGACTGCTGCCACCGCTGGAGGGCTACGGCATCGTGGTGGCCGACCGTCCCGTCGAAGGAATGTCGATCGACGACGTGCGCGGCGTGGTGCCGGCCAGCCGGCTGGGCACCGCACTGCCCGACGCACGCCTGGGCGACCTGGTGCACGCGCGGCCGACCGCGATCGACGCCGAGGACGTGGCCGACGCACGGCACGCGTTCGACCTGATCGTCGACAGTGGCGCCGAGACGGTGTGCGTGCTCGCGCACGGCGCGCTGATCGGCACCCTGTCGCGGCGCAGCGCGCTGCGGGCGACGCTGTACACGCCGGCGGTCGACGCCGACGGCCGGCTGATCGTGGCGGCCGCGGTCGGCATCAACGGCGACACCCAGGCCAAGGCGAAGGCGCTGATCGCGGCCGGGGTGGACGTGCTCGTGGTCGACACCGCGCACGGCCATCAGGACGGGATGCTGCATGCGCTGCAGGACGTGGCCGCGGTGGCCGGTGGCATCCCGATCGCCGCAGGCAACGTCGTCACCGCCGAGGGCGTGCACGACCTCGTCGCCGCGGGCGCCTCGATCGTCAAGGTCGGGGTGGGGCCGGGCGCGATGTGCACGACCCGGATGATGACCGCGGTCGGCCGGCCGCAGTTCTCGGCGGTGCTCGAGAGCGCGCAGGCGGCGCGGCTGATGGGCGCGCACGTGTGGGCCGACGGCGGGGTGCGCTACCCGCGCGACGTGGCGCTGGCGCTGGCCGCCGGTGCGTCGTCGGTGATGATCGGTTCGTGGTTCGCGGGCACCGTCGAGGCGCCCGGTGAACTGCAGACGGATGCCTCGGGCCGCGCGTACAAGGAATCGTGGGGCATGGCCTCGACCAAGGCGGTGCGCGCCCGTTTCGGGCGCCTGGACGTCTACGAGCGGGCGCGCAAGGAACTGTTCGCCGAGGGGATCTCGTCGTCGCGGATCTACCTGGACCCGCTGCGACCGGGCGTCGAGGACCTCGTCGACATGATCACCTCGGGGGTGCGGTCGTCGTTCACCTACGCCGGCGCGCGCACGCTCGCCGAGTTCCAGGACCGGGCACGGGTGGGCCTGCAGTCCGCCGCCGGGTACGAGGAGGGCAAGGCGCTGCCGGTCAGCTGGTAGCGCCCGGCGTGCCGCCTACGCGACCGCGCGGAGCCCGAGTCACGCGACTGCGCCTGTTCGCAGCATCCGCGCCATCGATCGACGGCGCGCTCGCCGATATGTGGCGCAGTGGTGTGAACGGGATGCCGCACGGGGCCCTGCCGTAAACTTGTCGGCACGATGGACGACCCGCCGAGTTGCAGACGCCCGCCCCACGACCCCGCATCCTTGCACGGGGGTGACGCGTGATGGACTACGTCATGCTGGGCGTGGGGCTCTTGCTCACGGTGGGCACCGGCCTGTTCGTGGCCAGCGAGTTCGCGCTGGTCAACCTCGACCGCGCCGACCTCGAGGCCCGGCAGGAGCGCGGTGAGACGCGGCTGCGCCTCACGATCGCGGCGCTGCGCAAGACGTCCACGCACCTGTCGAGCGCGCAGCTGGGCATCACGCTCACGACGCTGCTGACCGGGTACACGATGGAGCCGGCGATCTCGAACCTGCTGCGCCCGCTGTTCGATGCGTGGGGCATGCCGGATGCCGCATCCCGGCCGGTCGCGGCGGTCATCGGTGTGGCGATCGCCACGATCCTGTCGATGATCCTCGGCGAGCTCGTGCCGAAGAACTTCGCCCTCGCCCTGCCGCGGCGCACGGCCAAGCTGGTGCTGCCGTTCCAGGTGGCGTTCACCGCGGTGTTCCGTCCCGCGGTCGCCGTGCTCAACGGCTCGGCCAACGGTGTGCTGCGTGCGATGGGCATCGAGCCCAAAGAAGAGCTGTCGGGTGCCCGCACCGCGTCGGAGCTGTCGAGCCTGGTGCGCCGCTCGGCCAGCGCCGGAGTGCTCGAGCAGGACACCGCCACCCTGCTCGACCGCAGCCTCACCTTCTCGCGCCTGACCGCCGCCGACGTGATGACCCCCCGGCCCAGCATGCACGCGGTGGCCGCCGACGACAGTGCGGATGACGTCATCCAACTCGCCCGCCGCACCGGGCACAGCCGCTTTCCCGTCTACGACGACTCGATGGACGACATCGTCGGCATCGTGCACCTGAAGGCGGCCGTCAGCGTGCCGCGCGAGCGCCGCGCCGACGTGCCGGCGGCCGCACTGGCGTCCGAGCCGCTGCGGGTGCCCGAGGCGGTGCACCTGGACGGGCTGCTCGCCGAGCTGCGCTCACGTGGCTACCAGCTGGCGATCGTCGTCGACGAGTACGGCGGCACCGCCGGCATCGTGACCCTGGAAGACCTCGTCGAAGAGATCGTCGGCGAGGTGCTCGACGAGCACGACCGGCGCCGTGCCGAACTGGTGCGCGGCGGTGAGACGGTCACGTTCCCCGCCGACTGGCGCCCCGACGAACTGCGCGACCGGGCCGGGGTGCGCGTGCCCGAGGGCGACGCGTACGACACCGTCGGCGGCTACATCATGAGCGTGCTCGAGCGCATTCCGCAGGTCGGCGACGAGGTGCACATCGAGGACGGCACGCTCGCCGTCACCCGCATGGACGGCCGCCGCATCGACCGGGTCACTTTCACGCCGGTGCCGCATCCGGTTCAGCCCGAGGACGGGGGCCGGCGATGAGCGACTGGGCCGGGATCGTCTGGCTGGTCATCCTGCTGGCGTGCAACGCGTTCTTCGTGGCCGCCGAGTTCGCCGTCGTCTCGGCGCGCCGCTCGCAGATCGAGCCGCTCGCCGAGCAGGGCTCGCGCGCGGCCAAGACCGCCCTGTTCGCGATGGAACACGCCACGCTCATGCTCGCGACCACGCAGCTGGGCATCACGATCTGCTCGCTGCTGATCCTGAACGTGTCCGAGCCTGCGATCCACCATCTGCTCGCGGTGCCGCTGGGGCTGACCGGCGCCGGTGAGGCGGTGGTGGATGTCACCGCCTTCGTGATCACCCTGCTGCTCGTGTCGTACCTGCACGTCGTGTTCGGCGAGATGGTGCCGAAGAACCTCGCCTTCTCGATCCCCGACCGGGCCGTGCTCATGCTGGCGGCGCCGCTGGTGTGGATCTCGAAGCTGTTCCACCCGGTCGTGGTCGCGCTGAACTGGATCGCCAACCACATCGTGCGCCTGTTCGGGGTCGAGCCGAAGGACGAGGCATCCTCGACCTTCACCCTCGACGAGGTCGCGACCATCGTGAACCGGTCGCGCATCGAGGGCGTGCTCGACGACAGCTCGGGCACCGTCGCCGCCGTGGTCGAGTTCACCGACAAGAAGGCCGCCGACATCGCCGTGCCGCTGCACGAGCTGGTGACGCTGCCGCGCACCACGACACCGGCCCAGATCGAGCGTGCGGTCGCCCAGCACGGGTTCTCGCGGTACGTGATCGTCGACGAGGCCGGTCGGCCCACCGGATACGTGCACCTGAAGGACGTGCTGCGGGCGGCCGAAGACCCGGACGCGCCCGCCGATGTCGCCCGACCGATCCCGGCAAAGCGCATCCACCACATGGTTCCGGTGCTGGCCACGACCGACCTCGAGGACGCCCTGGCCCTCATGCGCCGCGCCGGCCGCCACCTCGCCCAGGTGCGCGACGCGGACGGGCACATCACCGGGGTGCTGTTCCTCGAGGATGTCATCGAGGAGTTGATCGGCGAGGTGCAGGATGCCACCCGCCGCGGTCACCGCGGAAACGGGCGCTGACCCGGGTCGAGGCCGCCGCCGCGCGAGCGGGTGCTGACCTGGGTGAGGCCGGTGCCGCGCGAGCGGGCGCTTACCTGGGTGAGGCCGGTGCCGCGGGATCGGGCACGGCTGCGCCTCGCGCCGCCGCCGTCACCGCGATCGTCGTCGATGCGGCTCAGCGCCGCGGGCGCGCCCGCAGGTACTGGGCGGGCCAGTAATCGATGTCGACGCCGAGCTCGCCCGCCGCGCGCAGCGCGAAGTGCGGGTCGCGCAGCCACTCGCGCCCAGCCATGATCGCGTCGGCGTTGCCCGCGGCGAGGATCTGCTCCGCCTGAGCGGCGTCGTCGATCATCCCCACGGCGCTCACCGCGACGCCCGCCTCACGCCGCACGCGGGCGGCGTAGCCGACCTGGTACCCGGGCCCCACCGTGATGCGCTGGTGTGCGACGAGCCCGCCGCTGGAGATGTCGAACATGTCGGCGCCGTGCTGGGCGGCCATACGCGCGACGTGCACGGTGTCGGCGACATCCCATCCGTCGTCGGCGGCGTCGGTCGCCGAGAGACGGACCAGCACCGCGGCGTCGGGCGCCGCCGCGCGCACCGCGTCGACGACGCGCAGCAGCAGCCGCGCGCGATTCTCGAGCGACCCGCCGTACTCGTCGTGGCGCCGGTTGCTGAGCGGCGAGAGGAACTGGTGCAGCAGGTAGCCGTGCGCACCGTGCACCTCGAGGACGGCGAAACCGGCCGCGACGGCCCGCTGTGCTGCGGCACCGAACGCCGCCACGATCTCGTCGATCCCGTCGGCATCGAGCGCGCGCGGTGTCGCGAACCCGTCGTACGCGATCGCCGACGGTGCGACCGTCGGCCACCCGCCGTCGGCGATCGGCACCGACCCTGACCGCGGGTCGAAGGGGCGCCAGGTCGACGCCTTCCGTCCGGCGTGGGCGAGCTGGATGCCCGGGACCGCGCCGCGAGCGCGGATCGCGGCGGCGATGGGCGCCCATGCGTCGCGGTGCGCGTCGCTGTAGATCCCGGTGTCCTCAGGTGAGATGCGACCCTCCGGGAGCACGGCCGTCGCCTCGGCCATGACCAGACCCGCACCGCCGCTCGCGAACTGCGCGAGGTGCACGTGGTGCCACTCCTGCGGCATCCCGTCGACCGCGCTGTACTGGCACATCGGCGACACCCAGAGCCGGTTGCGGAACACGATGTCGCGGATCTGCAGGGGCGAGAAGAGGATGCTCATTCGGGTGCTCCGGGTGGCGGGACGCCGCGAGGTAGGGTGGCGCCATGGTCGACGCGCACGATGCTCGCGAATGGTCGATGGGTGATGCGGCGGCGTACCTGCGCGCGCCGGTCGCCGATGATGACAAGTATTCCCGAGGTGTCGTGGGCGTGCGCACCGGGTCTGACACCTACCCGGGGGCCGCGGTGCTCGGAGTCGAAGCGGCATGCCGTGCGGGCGCGGGAATGGTGCGATATCTGGGCCCGCGACGGGCGAGCGAGTTCGTGCTCCACCGCCGGCCCGAGGTCGTGACGGCGCACGGACGCGTGCAGGCGTGGGTGACGGGCTCGGGGATGGATGTCGCAGCCAGGCCCGCTCCCGTGACGGCGGTGCTGCGCCACATCGCTGCGGGCGCGCTGCCCGTCGTGATCGACGCGGGGGCTCTCGACCTCGCTCCCGATGCGTCGGCGCCGGTCGTGGTGACGCCGCATGCGAGCGAGCACGCCGCGCTGCGGCGACGTATCGGCCTCGACGATGCGACGCCGAAGAGCGACGACGCGCGGGCGGCGCAGGCGGCCGAGACCGCCGCGGCGATCGGGGTCGCGGTGCTGCTGAAGGGCGCCGTCACGATCGTGGCGACACCCTCCGGCTGGACGACGCGGGTCTCGTCCGGAACCGCCTGGCTCGCCACCGCCGGCACGGGCGACGTGCTCGCCGGAGCGTTGGGAGCACTGGTCGCCGCGGCCCAGGCGCGTCGGGAGGCGGACGGCGGGACGCTGGATGCCGAGGCTCTCGGCCCGCTCGCCGCGACGGCGGCCTGGGTGCACGGCCGCGCGGGCGCGATCGCGGCCGAGCGCAACGGCGGCGGACGAGGGACCGGCCCGATCACTGCGCTCGACGTCGCCGACGCGCTGCCCGCGGCGATCGCGGCAGTGCTCGCCACGCCGGAGTGATGGCGGCTGCCGCCTCGTCCCCCGATGCGGCGGCAGGATGAGGCACGCCCTCACCGCGATTGAAACGGGCTCGGCGCGCCGCCGGCGGCGACATCCTTCGTGGCGAGCCGCCGCATGCCCGAGGCATCCCACAGTCTGCGCTGAAGGCACCACTCTAGACTTGCGGGATGTCGAGGCGGGCGATTCTGTGGGTGGCGTTCGCCCTCGTGCACGTCGGGGTCGCCACGCTCGGTTTCGTGCTGCCGAATCAGCCGATGGGCGACGTCTACCTCGTGTACGAGCCCTGGTCGAACAGGGCCCTCGACGGCGCCGGCATCGTCGGCATCACCGAGGGGTGGGTGTACCCGCAGCTCGCGCTCGTGCCGATGGTGCTCGCACACGGGCTGTCCTGGATCGGCGGCTACACGATCGGCTGGGTGCTGCTCGTCACGCTGTGCGACGCGCTCGCGTTCGGCCTGCTGGTCGGGCGGGCGCGCTCCCGCGGCCGTTGCGTGGCCGCGTGGTTCTGGCTCGCGTCGATCGCGCTGCTCGGGCCGATCGCGCTGTACCGCATCGACGCGATCACGGTGCCGCTGGCGATCGCCGGATGCCTGTGGCTGGTGGGTCGGCCGTGGCTCGGCTCGATCCTGCTCGCCGTCGCGACCTGGATCAAGGTGTGGCCGGCGGCGCTGCTGGCCGCCGCCGTGATCGCCGTGCGCCGTCGGCTCGCCGTCGTCGGCGGAGCCATCGTGGTGTCGACGCTGACGCTGGGCGCGGTGGCGGCGGCGGGCGGGCTGCGGTACGCGTTCGGTTTCATCGGCGACCAGACCGGCCGCGGGCTGCAGCTGGAGGCGCCGATCAGCACGCTGTACCTGTGGCGCGCCGTCGCCCGGATCGACGGCTCGTTCATCTACTACGACCCCGACATGCTGACGTTCCAGGTCACCGGACCGAACGTCGACGTGGTCGTCGCGCTGATGACGCCGCTGCTCGTGCTGGCGGTGGGGGCCGTTGCCGTTCTCGGTGCGATGAAGGCGCGGCGGGGCGCATCCTTCGCCGTGCTGTTCCCGCCGCTCGCGCTCGCCCTGGTCACCGGGTTCATCGCGTTCAACAAGGTCGGGTCGCCGCAGTATCTCACCTGGATCGTGGTGCCGCTGGTGACAGGCCTCGTGCTCGACCGGCGGCGTTGGCGGTCGCCCGCCGCACTGGCGCTGCTGATCGCGGCGCTTACCCAGCTGGTGTATCCGCTCACCTACAGCGGACTGCTCGCCGCGCAGCCGCTGCCGGCGGCCCTGCTCACCGCGCGAAATCTGCTCGTGGTGGTGCTGTTCGTCTGGGCGGTGGTGCGCCTGGCGCGCGTGCCGGTGCGGTCCGCGTCGGGTGTCGCGGCGGCGAGGGATGCCTCGCTCCGCGCGGCGCGGTCGCGTCCCGCCTCGCGGTCGGTGCGGTAGGTGCGAGAGCGTCTGGGCTCGTGACCGGCGCGGTCGCGTCGAGCCTCGTGACCGGCGCCGCGGCGTCGAGCGTCGTGACTGGCGCGGTGGCGTCGGGCCTCGTGACCGGTGCGGTGGCGTCGGGCCTCGCGCCCGGCAGGGTCGCGTCGAGCCTCGCGCCCGGCACGGTCGCGCGGTAGCGTCGAGGCATGCTCATCGCGTTCTCTGTCGCCCCCAGCGGAACCGGCCGGTCGGACGGGTCGGTGCACGACGCCGTCGCCGCGGCGGTCCGTGTCGTCCGTGAGTCCGGCCTGCCGCACCGCACGACCTCGATGTTCACCGAGATCGAGGGGGAGTGGGACGAGGTCTTCGATGTCGTCAAGCGCGCCACCGAAGCGGTGATGCCGTTCGGGTCCCGCGTGTCGCTGGTGCTGAAGGCCGACATCCGTCCCGGGTACACCGGCGAGCTCGACGCGAAGGTGGAGCGGCTGGAACGCGCACTCGGCGAGCCGGATGCCGACTGAGCCGGGCTCGGACCCGGGCGCCGACCGCGCCTTGCGCGACCTGCGGTCTGCGGTGGATGCGGCACCCGCCGACGACTCCGAGCTGCGCGTGGCCGGAACCGCGGTGCTGGTGCGAGGCGGCGACGCCGGACCCGAGGTGCTGATGATCGAGCGCCCCGACCGCGGCTCGTTCGCCGGCGCCTGGGTGTTCCCCGGCGGGGGTGTCGAGCCGGCCGACCTGCGCGCCGGGGACGCCGAGCAGTCCGACGCACGCCGGGCTGCCGCGCGCGAGACCGCCGAAGAGGTGGGACTTCGCATCGCGCCCGAGCACCTGCATCCGTTCAGCTGCTGGACCCCGCCACCGGGCATCCCCAAGCGCATCCGTACGTGGTTCTTCGTCGGCGCCGTCACCGATTCGGTGGTGACGCCGGCCGTGGCCGAGGTGGTCGAGGCGGCGTGGGTGCGTCCGGCCGACGTGCTCGACCGGCATGCTGCAGGCCGGGTCGTGCTCTACCCGCCCACCTGGGTGACGTTGTACGGGCTGACGGGCGCCTCCGACGCGGCGGAACTCGTCGCGCGGGCGCGAGCAGCCGGTGTGCGCACGTTCCACACCCGGGTGCGTCGCTGCGAGACGGGCACGGTGTTCTGCTGGGAGCCGGATGCCGCGCACGATGCCGGGCCGGACGCCACGGGTGCCGCGACCCTGGATGTGCCCGGGCCACGCCACCGGCTGCTGACCGACGCGTTGCCCTGGCGGTACGTGGTGTCGGATTAGGCTTCGAGCAGCCGGCGCAGGTGCGCGCCGACCCGGTCGGTCTCGATGAGAAAGCCGTCGTGGCCGAAGTCGCTGGCCAGCACGACCGCCTCGTCGCCGTCGAGGGTGTTCGGGATGCCGCGGGCGATGCGGTGCTGGCCCTCCACCGGGAACAGCCGGTCGGTGTCGATGCCGAGCACGAGCGTGGTGGCCGTGACCCGGGCCAGCGCATCCTCGATGCCGCCGCGGCCGCGGCCGACGTCGTGCGAGTCCATCGCCTCGACCAGCCGGATGTAGCTGTTCGCATCGAACCGCCGGGTGAACTTGTTGCCGTGGAAGTCGAGGTAGGACTCCACCGCGAACCGGCCGTCGTCGCCGAGCGGCGACACGTCGGACTGCCACGAGCGCCGGAACCGCATGTTCAGCTCGGCGGGGCTGCGGTAGTTCAACAGCGCCATCCGCCGGGCCAGGGCCAGCCCGCGGTGCGGGCCGTTGCCCGAACCTGCGTCGTAGTACTCGCCGTCGGCGAACCGCGGATCGATCTGGATCGCCTCCAGCTGCACCGAGTTCAGGGCGATCTGGTCGGCCGTGTTGAACGGCGGTGCCGACAGCACCGCTAGCCTGCGCACCCGTTCCGGCGTCGAGATCGCCCACTCCAGCGCGTGCATGCCGCCCATCGAGCCGCCGACCACCGCCGCCCACACATCGATGCCGAGCAGGTCGGCCAGCCGCTGCTGCGCGGCGACCTGGTCGCGGATCGTCAGGTAGGGGAATCGCGACGCCCACTCATAGCCGTTCGGGCCGATACTGGCCGGACCGGTCGAGCCCTGGCATCCGCCCAGCATGTTGGGCGCGACCACGAACCACCGGTCGGTGTCGATGGGGCAGCCGGGTCCGACCACGTCCTCCCACCAGCCGGCCGTGGGATGCCCGGGCCCGGCCGGTCCGCGCACGTGGCTGTCGCCGGTGAGGGCGTGCAGGATCAGCACGGCGTTGTCGCGCGCGTCGTTCAGCTCGCCCCAGGACTCGTAGGCCAGGCGCACGAACGGCAGCTCGGCGCCCGTCTCGGTGCGGAACGTGCCGAGCCCGGCGAACCGGCGGTTGCCGACCGGGTCGCCGTCACGCCACGCCCCGGTCGCCGGCGGGCGGCCGAGCAGCGATCGGGCGTCGGCCTCCGTCACCGGCGCGCTGGGCACCGTGTCTTCGGAGGTCTGCTGCCAGTCCATGGGTCCATTCTTCCGTGTCGGCGCCGGTGGCCCCGGCCTGTTACGGGTGTCGGGTGACGCTCGGGCGGCGGTGCGCGCTCCGGTGGCGGGCTGACGGCGGTGCGCTCGTCGGCGGCACGCCGACAGCGGTGCGCTCTCCCGCGTCATCCGGTCCCACCTTCGGAGGATCGCACGAACCTCGGACCGTTCGGGCCGAAACCCTCCGAACCTCGTGGCATCCTCCGAAGTCTGTGAGCCAGAAACCCGGGTGCGGGCACAACGCAGCCGCGGTGCCGACGACGGATGCCTCGGGCCGGCCCGTCGGCGCAACGTCGGGGGTGCGGCGTAGCCTCGCGCGCATGGACGCAGCGATGGAGTATCTGATGTCCGGCGACCCGGCGATCCGCTGGCAGGTCATGCGCGATCTGCTCGACGCACCCGCCGACGAGGTCGCCGCCGAGCGCGCGCGGGTCGCCCGCGAAGGGTGGGGCGCGCGTCTGCTCGCAGAGCAGGGGGAGGACGGCCTCTGGGACGGCGGTGTGTACCGGCCCGGCTGGGTCGACGAGTCCCGCCCGATGTACGACGCCTGGACGGCGACGCACTTCAGCCTGCAGCAACTCGTCGATCTCGGGGTAGACCCGACCGATCCGGCCGTACGCACGGCGATCTTGCGCGTGCGCGAGAACGTGCGGTGGGATGCCGGTGAACCGTACTTCGCGGGCGAGACCGAGCCATGCCTCAACGGTGTCGTGCTCACCATCGGCGCGTACTTCGGCGAGGCCGACGAACGCCCCGTGCACTCATTGCTCGCCCGGCAGCTGCCCGACGGCGGGTGGAACTGCTGGGCCGAGTACGGCGCGCGGGTCGCGTCGTTGCACTCGACGATCTGCGCGCTCGAGGGACTGCGCGACTGGGAACAGGCCACCGGCGGGACCGCCGTCGTCCGTGCGGCGCGGCATCGCGGAGAGGAATACCTGCTCGAACGAGGACTGATGCGCCGCCGCAGCACGGGCGAGATCATCGATCCGCGGTTCACGATGGCCTCGTATCCGGTGCGATGGTTCTACGACGTCCTGCGCGGCCTCGAGTACATGCGTCGCGCCCGGCCCGAGCGCGACGCACGCTGCGCCGAGGCCGTCGAGCTCATCCGTTCCCACAGTGACGGCGACGGACTGTGGCACCTCGAGAACGTCCACGAGGGCCCGACGCTGTTCGACATGGAAGGGGTGCCCGAGGGCCTTCCGAGTCGCTGGGTCACGCTGCGGGCGCTGCGCGTGCTGCGCTGGTGGGATGCGGCATGACCGTCGCCAGGGTGCGCAGACGACGGATGCCTCGGGCCGGCCCGTCGGCCGAGCCGAGGCATCCGCAGGCCGGGCTCAGACGCGCGCGGCCTCACGCACCTCGTGCGCCGCGGCCAGAGCCTGGGCGAGGTCGTCCTTCAGGTCGTCGACGTTCTCGAGGCCCACCGACAGGCGCACGAGACCCGGGGTCACGCCGCTGGAGAGCTGCTCCTCAGGCGAGAGCTGCGAGTGGGTGGTCGAGGCCGGGTGGATCACCAGCGAACGCACGTCACCGATGTTGGCGAGGTGGCTGAACAGGGTGAGGTTGTCGACGAACGCGCGGCCGGCGTCGACACCGCCGGTCAGCTCGAACGACAGCACCGCCCCCGCGCCCTTCGGCGCGTACTTCTGGGCGAGCGCGTGCCACGGCGAGCTGGCGAGGCCGGCGTAGCTGACCGACGCGACGTCGTCGCGTGATTCGAGCCACTCGGCGATCTGCTGTGCGTTCTGCACGTGTCGCTCGATGCGCAGCGACAGCGTCTCGATGCCCTGGATGAGCTGCCAGGCGCTGTTCGGCGAGATCGCCGGGCCGAGGTCGCGCAGCAGTTGCACCCGCGCCTTGATGATGAACGCGATGCCGTCGCCGAGCACCCCGGTGTAGCTGACGCCGTGGTACGACGGGTCGGGCTCGGTGAGCCCAGGGAAGCGGTCGGCGTGCTGCGACCACGGGAAGGTGCCCCCGTCGACGATGGCGCCGGCGATCACCGTGCCGTGGCCGCCGAGGAACTTCGTGGCCGCGTGGATGACCACATCCGCGCCGTGCTCGAACGGGCGGATCAGGTACGGGGTCGCGATGGTGTTGTCGACGAACAGCGGCAGCCCGTTCTCGTGCGCGATGTCGGCGACGGTGCGGATGTCGAGCACGTTGATCTTCGGGTTGCCGATGGTCTCGGCGAAGAACAGCTTGGTGTTCGGCCGCACCGCGGCGCGCCATGCCTCGGCGTCGTCCTGATCCTCGACGAAGGTGGTGTGGATGCCGAGCTTCTCGAGTGTGTAGCGCAGCAGGTTGTAGGTGCCGCCGTACAGTGCGGACGAGGCGACGACGTGGTCGCCCGCGCCGGCGACGTTGAGGATCGCCAGGGTCACCGCCGACATGCCCGACGCGGTCAGCAGTGCTGCGGTACCGCCCTCGAGCGCGGCGAGGCGCTGCTCTACGACGTCCTGCGTCGGGTTCTGGATGCGGGTGTAGATGTTGCCGACCTCGGCCAGCGAGAACAGGTTCGCGGCATGCTCGGTGTCGCGGAACACGTACGAGGTGGTCTGGTAGATCGGGGTGGCGCGGGCCCCCGTGACGGGGTCGGGCTGGGCGCCGGCATGGATCTGAGCGGTCTCGAACCGCCAGTTCTCGGGTGCGGACATCGGGTTCTCCTCGGGTTCGGCGTCGGCCTGGGATCGCGGGGCGACAGGTTCGAGAGTACGGATGCGGCCTCGTTGTCAACAACGAGGGGGAAATGTGACGTAACGTGCCGGCGCGACGTGCCCGAGGCGGCGGCGTTACCGTGGAGTCATGACCAGACGAGCAGTGGTGACCGGGGCCAGCACCGGGATCGGCGAGGCGACCGTGCGGGCGCTGCGTGGCGGTGGGTGGGATGTCGTGGCCGTCGCCCGGCGGGCGGAGCGCTTGGCGGCACTGGAGTCCGAGACCGGGGCGGTGGCGTACGCCGCCGACCTCACCGTGCCGGCCGACGTCGACGCGCTTGCTGAGTGGCTTGACGGGTCGGGGCCGGTGCACGCGCTGGTGCAGGTGGCCGGCGGCGCCCGCGGCGCCGACCGGGTCGAGGACGGCAGGCCCGAGGACTGGCGGTGGATGTTCGAGGCGAACGTCATGGCCACGCAGCGACTGGTCGCGGCGCTGCTGCCGCTGCTGCGGCGGGCCGCGGCATCCGACTCGCACGCCGACACCGTGTTCGTGACCTCGACCGCCGCACAGGGGGCGTACCCGGGCGGGGCGGGATACAACGCCGCGAAGGCGGGGGAGTCGATGCTCGTGCACGCGCTGCGGCTGGAGCTGAACGGCGAGCCGATCCGGGTCGTCGAGATCGCGCCGGGTCTGGTGCACACCGAGGAGTTCACGCTCAACCGCCTCGGCGGCGACCGGGCCGCGACCGAGAAGGTGTACGAGGGCGTCGAGGCGCCGCTTCGCGCCGCCGACGTCGCCGACGTGATCGCGTATGCGATGAACGCGCCCGGCCACGTGAATCTCGACCTGGTGACGATGCGCCCGGTCGCCCAGTCTGCACAGCACCTGTTGGCACGCGGGCCGCTGCGTGTGAAGGGCGAGTGACGGGCGCCGCGACCGCCTACGCTGGTCGCGTGGCGATGACCCTTCCCGAACTGGCCGATGCCGGACTGATCGACGCCGGGTGGGCGCGCGAACTCGCGCCGGTCGCCGGCGACATCGCGGCGCTGGGCGACCGGCTGCGTGCCGAGGTCGCCGCGGGGCGGCACTACCTGCCGGCCGGCGACCGCGTGCTGCGGGCGTTCGCACGGCCGCGCTCGGACGTGAAGGTGCTCATCGTCGGACAGGACCCGTACCCCACCCCGGGGCATCCGATCGGCCTGTCGTTCGCGGTCGACAGGCATGTGCGGCCCCTGCCGCGCAGCCTCGCGAACATCTACCAGGAACTGCGCGACGACCTCGGCATCCCGCCGGCCGCGCACGGCGACCTGTCGGCGTGGAGCGACCAGGGCGTCATGCTGCTGAACCGTGTGCTCACCGTCGCGCCCGGGGCCCCGGCATCCCATCGCGGCTGGGGCTGGGAGAAGGTCACCGAGCACGCGATCCGGTCACTGGTGGATCGCGGCGGGCCACTGGTGGCGGTCCTGTGGGGGAGGGATGCCGCGAACCTGCGGCCGCTGCTGGGGAACACGCCGATCATCGCATCGGCCCACCCGTCGCCGCTGTCGGCGAGCCGTGGGTTCTTCGGTTCGCGGCCGTTCTCCCGCGCGAACGAACTGCTGGCGGCGCAGGGCGCGGACCCCGTGGACTGGCGCCTTCCCGACTGACGGACGGGCGCCCGGGTGTCACGAGATCAGGAGATATCGCGGATGCAGGAGGTTTCCGGCCAGATCGTCCTGATGCGGTGATATCTCCTGACCCGGTGCTGCGGGGTCGGGGCTGTCACGAGATCAGGAGATATCGCGGACGCAGGAGGATTCCGGCCAGATCGTCCTGATGCGGTGAGATCTCCTGATCTGGTGATGTCGACTGATCCGGTGATATCGGCTGATCCGGTGATGCGGAGCCTGGGCTGTCACGAGATCAGGAGATATCGCGGATGCAGGAGGTTCCGGCCAGATCGTCCTGATCCGGTGATATCTCCTCATCTGGTGATGTCGCCTGATCCGGTGATGCGGGGTCTGGGCCACGAGATCAGGAGATATCGCGGATGCAGGAGGATCCGGGCCAGATCGTCCTGATCCGGTGATGTCGCCGGATCCGGTGACGGGATGCTGCGGCCGGGCGGATGCCGAGTGGCCGGGCGGATGCCGAGTGGCCGGGCGGATGCTCAGTGGCCGGGCGGATGCTCAGTGGCCGGGGTCGTCGGCGGGGCGGCCGGGGTCGTCGTCGGGGCGACCTGGGTCGGGGCGGTCGCGTTCGAACGCCTGCACCTCGGTGACGAGGTCGCGCCAGGGCCCCTGCAGCCGGGTCTCGGGCAGCTCGGTGCGGTGGTCGTCGTCGCCGAGCCGGGCTTCGATCCGCCAGACGAACCGGTCGGCGCCGCCGGCGTCCGCCTCGCCGGGCTCGTTCCACGGACACTGCCGGATCAGCGCGACCCAGTGCCCCCGTTCGGGCTCGGGCGGTTCGGCGCGCCACTGCCGGCGCAGCCCGGCGATCCCGCCGCTGCGCACCACCGTCACCTCGACGACGGGCGGTTCACGATCCTGCGGTGTCTGCATCGGTGAGCACGCCGACGCCCGTCCAGGCCGAGCGCACGGCGGCGACCTCCTTCGATTCCTCACCGTACTCCGCCGCGGCGGCGGTGAGGGTCGCTGTCGCGAACGTCGCGAAGTCGGCGTCGCGCGGCAGCGAGCCGCCGGTCACCGTGCGGTACCAGATCAGACCTGCCGTCTGCCAGGCCTTGCCGCCGATGGCGGTCGCCGTCAGATAGAACGCGTGGTTCGGGATGCCGGAGTTGATGTGCACGCCGCCGTTGTCGTCGGTGGTCTGCACGTACCCGGCCATCGTCGCCGGCTGCGGGTCCTTGCCCAGCACGTCGTCGTCGTAGGCGGTGCCCGGCGCCTTCAGCGACCGCAACGCCACCCCCTGCACCTGGTCGGTGAAGATCCCCTCGCCGACCAACCACGACGCCTGATCGGCGGTCTGGCCGAGATGGTACTGCTCGGTCAGCACCCCGAACACGTCCGAGATCGACTCGTTGAGCGCCCCGGACTGCCCCTGGTAGTCCAGGCCACCGCTGGACTCGGTGACCCCGTGCGTCAACTCGTGCGCGATCACCGTGATCGACCCGGTGAACCCGGTGAACACGTCACCGTCGCCGTCGCCGAACACCATCCGTTCGCCGTTCCAGAACGCGTTGTCGTAATCCTGGCCGTAGTGCACGGTGGCATCCAGTGCCAGACCGTGCCCGTCGATCGAGTCGCGGTGGTAGGCGTCCCAGTAGAAGTCGAAGGTGATGCCCAGCCCGTCGAACGCCTGGTTCACCGTGGCATCGGCCACCGGCGCCTGGTCTTCGGTGCGCACCACGTCGCCCGGCAGCGTCTCGGTGTTGTGCGCGTCGGCGATCGTGCGGTCGGGCGACGGGGCGGTCTCTGCCACGAGCGTGCCGCCGTCCACGCTCAACTCGAGCGCGGTACGGTGCGGCCGATAGCTGCGCGGTGCGAGCAGAGTGTGGTGCGCGGCCCGCGCGGCCCGCGCCAGATGCGGCTTGTCGGTGGCCGCCACCCGATCGAGCAGGAACGGCGGAACGATCCCGTACCACGTGCCCAAGCCCACACCTGCGTTGTCCATATCCCGAGGGTAACCCCGGGTTCAGACACCGGCACCCGGGTCGATGACCGGAATGGATGCCAGCAACCGCCGCGTGTAGGCCACCTGAGGCTCCAGCAGCACCTTCTCGGTCGGTCCCTCCTCGACGATGCGGCCGTCCTTCATCACCACGACCTCGTCGCACAGGCTCTGCACGACGCCGATGTCGTGCGAGACCATGATCAGGGTCAGCCCGTCGCGCTGACGCAGCCGGCGCAGCACCTCGAGGATCTGCGCCCGCACGGTGACATCCAGCGCCGACAGCGGCTCGTCGCCGATCAGCAGGCGGGGGCGGTGCACGATCGCCCGCGCCAGCGCGATGCGCTGCCGTTGCCCGCCCGAGAACTCGTGTGGGAAGCGGTTCGCCATCTCGGGCTCGAGTCCCACGTCGACGAGCACGTCGCGCACCCGGTCGCGGCGGCCGGCCGAGCCCGGAGCGCCGTCGCCGGAAAGACCCAGCGCCCACAGCGGCTCGCCCACGATCCGTCCCACGCTCATCCGAGGGTCCAGCGACGCGTACGGGTCCTGGAACACGATGCCCGTCTGCCGGCGCAACCAATGCAGCGCACGGGCGCCGGAGGTGGCATCCACCGCCTGCCCGTCGAAGACCACGGTGCCCGAGGTCGGCGCGTCCAGCGCCAGCAGCAGCCGCATCAGCGTCGACTTTCCCGACCCGGACTCGCCGATCACGCCCATCGCGGTGCCCTCGCGCACGTCGATGTCCGCGTCGGCCAGCGCCGTGGTGACCGCACGCGGCCCGAACATCCTCACGCGCGGCCCCCGGTAGCGCCGGGTCAGTCCGCGTGCCTGCAGCAGAAAGGATGACGTCATGCCCGGCCCTCCGGCTTCCACACCGTCGCGGTGGCATCGCGCAGCAGCCCCTGCGCCACCGGCGAGGTGGGGGCGGTCAGCAGGGTGCGCACCGGCGCCTGCTCCACCACCCGGCCGTGATCGAGCACCACGGCGTCGGCGGCGATCTGCGACAGCACCGCGAGGTCGTGGGTGATGAACACCAGCGACATGCCGTCGTCGGCGACCAGGCCCTGCAGCAGGTCGAGGATCTCGGCCTGGATCGTCACGTCCAGCGCCGTCGTGGGCTCGTCGGCGATCAGCAGCCGCGGCCGGCACGCCAGTGCCATGGCGATCGCGACCCGCTGCCGCTGCCCGCCCGAGAGCTGGTGCGGGTACCGGTCGACGATCCGCTCCGGATCGGGCAGGTGCACCCGGGCCGCCTCGGCGATCGCGCGCCGGCGGGCCTCGCGCCGTGAGATGCGCTCGTGGATGCGCACCGCCTCGGCGATCTGCCGGCCGACGGTGCGGATCGGGTTCAGGGCGGTGCGCGGCTCCTGGAAGACGATGCCGATCTCGTCGCCGCGGATGCCGGCCAGCTGCCGGTCGGGCATGCCGATCAGTTCGCGATCGTTCCACCGGATGCTGCCGGTCGCGCGCGCCCCGTCGGGCAGCAGACCGAGGATCGCGAGTGCGGTCAGCGACTTGCCCGATCCGGACTCGCCGACAAGACCCAGCCGTTGCCCGTCGGCGACGTCGAACGAGACGCCGTCGACCACGCGGCGGCCGCCGATGTGCACAGTCAGGTCGCGCACGCGCAGACTCATGCGACCACCTCCGGCTGTGGCATCCGCGCGCCGTCGTCACGGCGCGACAAGGTGGGGTCGGTCGCCTCGCGCAGCGCGTCACCGAGCAGGTTCAGGCCGAGCACAGTGAGCGTGATCGCCAGCCCTGGCCACAGCACCGACAGCGGGTGCACGGTGAGGAACTGCTGCAGCTCGGCCAGCAGCAGCCCCCAGCTGGGCTGGGTGACCGGCGCCCCCACACCCAGGTACGACAGGCCCGCCTCGGCGAGCACGGCGACGGCCATGCCCCACGACAGCTGCACGATGAACACCGGCGCCACGTTCGGCAGCAGATGTCGGTACAGGTTCTGCGCCGGGGTGAGTCCGCTGGCCCGCCCGGCCAGCACGAAGTCGCTGTGCAGTACGCGGCGCAGCTCGGGCCGGGTGACCCGGGCGATGTTCACGCCGAAGCCGATGCCGACCGCCCAGATCACCACCCACAGCGACCGCCCCCAGATCGCCGAGATCATCAGCGCGATCAGCAGCACCGGGAATGCGATGAGGATGTCGACCAGCACCGCCACCGACTCGCGCACCCACCGGGCCGCCAGGGCGCCCAGCGATGCGAGCGCGATGCCGACCACGGTCGCGATCAGCGCCGCGCCCACCGCGACGAACACGGTCGTACCCGCCCCGCGCATGAGAAGGCTCAGGATGTCACGACCCGAGCCGTCGGTGCCCAACAGGTGCGGCCAGCCGGGGCCCTGCCACCGCGCCGCGATGTCGACGTGCTGCGGGTCGAACGGGGTCCAGACCCAGGCGATCAGCGCCGTGGCCACGACCACGGCCGCCACCACCAGGCCGAACCGCCCGGTGGACAGGCGCCAGAGCCGGCGCAGCCAGGAGCCGGTCATGCCGCCTCCCGTTGCCGCGGGTCGATGGCGCGGTGCACCAGGTCGACCGCGAACCCGATCACCAGCACGAACCCGGTGAGCACGAGCAGTTCGCCCTGCACTTTGACCAGGTCGCGGTTGCCGACGTCGGCCACCAGCATCCGTCCGATGCCCGGCAGCGAGAACAGCTGCTCGATGACGACGGCCCCGACGATGATGCCGGCCACCTGCAGGCCGAGCACCGTGATCACCGACAGCGCCATGCTGGGCAGACCGTGCCGGATGAGCGCCTGGGTGCGGGTGAGCCCCTTGGCGGCGGCGGTGCGCACGAAGTCCTGGCCCACCGCCTGCAGGGTGGCGCTGCGCACGAACCGCAGCAGCATGGCGCCCTCGACGATCCCGATCGTCAGCGCCGGCAGCAGTAGCGACCGCAGCGCGAGGCCGGGCTGATGCCACCCGGCGCGGGGAAAGCCCTGCGCCGGCAGCCAACCCAGCCACACCGCGAACACCACGACGAGCATCATGCCCGCCCACACCACCGGCACCGCGGCCAGTGTCTGCGCGGCGACGTTCAGCGCGGTGCCGCCCGCCCGGGCGCGCAACACGGCGGCCAGCACCCCCAGCGGCACCGCGATCACCAGGGCGATCGCCATCGCCAGAAGACCGAGCGGCACGGTGACCTGCGCCTTCTGCACCAGCTCGCCCAGCACGGGGCTGCCGGTGATCAGCGACCGGCCGAAGTCGCCGCGCAGCACGCCGCCGATCCAGGTGGCGTACTGCACCGGCAGGGGATCGCCCAGGTGGAGCTGCCCGCGGATGGCCGCGACCTGCTCGGGGGTGCTGTTGGTGCCGGCGATGAGCTGAGCCACGTCTCCGGGCAGCACCCGGAGGGTGAGGAAGATCAGCACGCTGGCGACGAACAGCCCGACCACGAGCAGGGTCAGTCGCGTCAGCGCGTAGCGGATCACTCCGTGCTCTTGGCGATCTCGGCGAGGTTGAGGCGTTCGTTGACGTTCACGGACGGCATACCGGTGATGTTAGTGCCCACCGCGACCACGGACGCGCCGTTGTACACCCAGTCCGCGGCCATGTCCTCCGACACGATGCGGGCGGCCTGCCGCAGCAGGTCGGCGGCTTCGTCCTCGCTGGTCGCGCTGAGCGAGTCCTGGTACAGCTGCTGCACCTTCGGGTTGTCGTAGGTGAAGTAGTAGTCCGGGTTCGCCCAGTTCTCGAAGTCGCGGGCCTCTGTGTGCAGCACGAAGCTGAGGTCGTAGTCCTTGTTGACGTACACGTCGTTGAGCCAGGTGGGGAACTCCACCGAGTTCACCTTGAGGGTGATGCCGACCGCGTGCAGGTCCGAGACGAGGATCTGCGGGATGGTGGTGCCGTAGCCGTTGTAGATCGTGAGCGTCAGCGTGATGTTCTCGGCACCGGCATCCTTCAGCAGCTGCTTCGCCTTCGCCGGGTCGTACGGCACCAGCGACGACAGGTCTTCGTAACCGGGGTCGAGCTCGGGGATCGGTCCGTACAGCGTCTGGCCGGCGCCGAGCGCGGTGATGACGGCCTTGTGGTCGATCGCCTGCCGGATGGCCTGGCGCACCCGCTTGTCCTTCAGCCACCGGTTGTGGCTGTTCATCGCCAGGGTGCCCTTGTCGGTGGACTTTCCGAGCACGAGGCGGAAGTCGCCGTTCTGCTCGATCTGCTGCTTCAGGTTCGCGTCGAACCCGGTGACCACGTCGACCTCGCCGGCCTGGGCGGCGTTGAGCGCGGCCTGCGTGTCGGGGATGTAGTCGAAGACGATCTCTTTGACCTTCGCGGGCGTGCCCCAGTACTTGTCGTTGCGTTCGAAGGTGATCGAGTCGCCCTGCTTCCAGCCGGCCAGAAGGAACGGGCCGGTGCCGTTGGTCGCGGTCTTGTAGTCGACCGTGTCGCCCTTTTTCAGGATGACGCCTGCCCGGCCGGTCAGGTTCCACAGCAGCTGCGAGTCGGGCTCGTTCATCGTGATCGTGATGGTCTGACCGTCTGCGGTGACGTCCTTGACACGGGCCAGCGTGTCGGCGTCGGTCCAGCCCTTCTGGGTCTTGTGCTGGGTCAGCGACCACACCACGTCGTCGGCGGTCAACGGCTGACCGTCGGCGAAGGTGACGCCCTCGCGCAGCGTGAACGTGTAGGTCAGCCCGTCGGGTGAGACCTGGTACTCGCTGGCCAAGGCCGGAACGATCTTCTGCTCGGGCGTGCGCGAGACCAAGCCCTGGTACACGTTGTCCATCAGGATCTGGTCGAGCGCGGCACCCGAGGTCTGTCGGATGTCGAGGTTGCTCGGCTCGAGCACCAGCCGGATCGCGACCGAGGCGTCGGGGTCGGGGGTCCCGGTGCCTGTGGGGGTCTGAGAGTCGCCGGTGCAGCCGGTCAGCGCGAGCGTGGCCGTGGCGACCAGGGCGGCGGCCGCCAGCAGGGTGCGACGAAGCATGGGGGTTCCTTTCGCGGGCTGGCACAAGCCTAGACGGCGTGCGGGGAGGTCACCGAGTCATCTCGACCGGTGACGGATGCGCGGGGCCGCTCACCCGGCGTCGGCGAGCGCGCGCAGCATCCGGCCGAGCCGGGCGGGCATCTCTTCGTGCACGTTGTGGCCGGTAGGCACCGTCACCACCTGGGCGTGGGGCAGCCGCCGGGCGAAGTCGTCGGCTTCGGCGCCGGTCACATAGCCGTGGTCGCCGCGGATCAGGGTGATCGGCGCGGTGACCGCGTGCAGGTCGGCCCACCCGGCATCGGCGAGCACGGTGGCCACCGCGTCGGGCGCGCCCGAGGCGGCCCGGGCGGCGGCCAGGTGGGCGAAGTGGTGCTTCCACTCCACCCGTCCGTCGGCACGCACCCGCGAGTTGAGGTAGACGCCGCGGGTCGCGGCGGTGCGCGAGCCGCCCAGGCCGAAGCTCAGCGCCCGCTCCACCAGCTCGTCGCGGCTGGCCCAGTCGGTGGGGCCGGCGAAGAACCGGGCGATCTGCTGCGCGTTGCCGGCCGGGTCGATGCCGGGGGTGATGTCGACGACGACGAGCGAGCGCACCAGGTCGCCGGCCTGGGCGGCCACCGTCGCGGCGGTCAGCCCGCCCAGGGAATGGCCGACCAGCAGCTGGGGGACCGTGGTCCACGCGCGCATCCCGGCCACGGCGTCCGGTGCGAGCGTCGAGGCGACGTAGGCGAGGTCGTCGCGCCACGACGAGTCGCCGTGGCCGGGCAGGTCGACGGCCAGGGCGGGCAGGCCGAGCGCGAGGATCGTGGTGTCCCAGGTGTGCGCGTTCAGGCCCGCCCCGTGCAGGAAGGTCACCACCGGGCCGGCGTCGGGCCGGTCCGTCGGCGCGTAGCGCAGCGCCGACAGCCGCCGTCCGTCGGGCAGGGTCAGTGTCAGCCGCTCGGCTGCGGGCACCGGGCCGGCGATGCCGATCTCGGCCGCCTGGGCGGGCAGGAACGAGAACTCGTCGAAATCGTCGTCGATCACCGGCCCATTCTGGCACCTCGGACGCGGCCGCTAGGCTGGCGCCATGAGCGAGCAGCCCCGCGTGCACCTGTCCCGTTCGGCCAAACCGGCCTACCAGGCCCTCGACGCGTTCGCGAAGACCGTGCGGCAGCAGGCCGGCGACGCCGGGCTCGACGACCGGATGGTCGAGCTGGTGCAACTGCACGCGTCGCAGCTGAACGGCTGCGCCTATTGCGTGCGCGTGCACGTGGAGCGGGCGGTGGCGGCCGGGCTCGACGCCGACGTCATCGCGCAGTTGGCCACGTGGCGCGAGTCGGGGGTGTTCACCGACCGTGAGCGGGCCGCACTCGAACTCACCGAGTCGTTCACGTTCATCCACGAGGCCGGCATCCCCGACGACGTGTACGACCGGGTCGGCGGCATCCTCTCCGAGCGGGAGTACGTGGCGCTGAGCTGGCTGATCGTGTCGATCAACTCGTTCAACCGCATCGCGATCGCCGGCCGTTACCCGGTTCCCCCGCGCTCCGCGACCGGGGAGTGAGCCCGCATCGGTCGCACACGGGACCCCACGCAGTCGTACACGGAGCTCACACAAGGGTAGGCATGCCTAACCTTGCGCTAGACTGGCCTGGTCATGACCACCGACGCCTCCACCCGCACCCCGATCAGCGCCGTCGCGCGCCGTCGCGCACGCCGCGGCGTTGTGCAGCATCTCATCGCCGCCGACGAGTCGTCGCTCGGTGAACTGCAGGCGCTGCTGGCCACGCTGCCGGTGTGCGCCACCGGGCGGGTGTTCGTCGAGGTGCCGGATGCCTCGTGGATCGGTGCGCTCGCCGCACCCGGCCGGATGACGGTGACCTGGTTGGACCGCTCGGCCCGCAGCGGTGAGCCCGGGTCGGGACGCGCGTGCGCGCGCGGTCAGGCGCTGACGCGTGCGGTCTCGGCGTGGGCCGACGAGATGATGTGCGCCCCGGGGGACGCCACCCGCGTGTTCCTGCTGGGCGGGTACCTCGGCACCGCACAGATCGTCGAGCACCTGGCCGAGCGGCTGGGCCGGGCCCCCGGTTCGGTGCACGCACCGCAGTGCTACGGGCTCGGCACCCGCTGATCGCATGATCGCCCGTCGCGCGCGCTGACCGCGTGACCGCCCGTCACCCCGCTGACCGCATGATCGCCCGTCGCGCGCGCTGACCGCGTGATCGCACGTCGCGCCCGTTGACCGCGCCGGTCACGCCCCGCGCGGCACATAGTTGCCGTCTTCGAGACCGGCCTCGATCTCGAACCGGTTGCGCAGCGGGTCGCGCCCGGCCAGCAGGTACAGCACGGGCATCAGAAAACCGTAGCGGCGCCATTGCCGGGCGTGCACGGCCTCGTGGCGCAGCACCGCGTCGGTGGGGTCGTCGTCGCCGGTGAGGAAGCAGCATCCCACGCACACCCCGCCCCGGCGGAAGGTGCGCTTCGGCATGCCGCGGAACACCCACAGCCCGTGCCGCCGTTCGATGCGTCCGGTGCTCCAGATCGCGCCCCACACCCAGCCCACGGCCGTGCCGTACACCGCGCCGGCGTGGCTGATCGGCGAGTCCAGCAGCGCCGCCGGAATGAACCGATCGATCCGGCGGCCGCGCGCCACCGCCTGCTCGGCGCGTTCGGCCCAGCCGGGCTCGGGGGCGGGGATCGGGCTCATGCCAGCGCCCCGACCAGGCGCAGGATCGCGCCCAGGTCGGCCACGGCGTCGGCCGGCGTCGGGGGTGAGAACCCGGTGATCGCCGACCCGCACAGCCTTGCCGACTGCCGCAACGCCTGGATGCACGCGGTGACCGCGGCCACGTCGGGGCCGAACGGCTCGGGGTCGCTCAGCCCGACCATCGCGGACGGGTCGAGCACGTCGAGGTCGATGTGCACGAACACGGACGTCGCGTCGCCGACGGCCGCGACCACGGCTGCCGGGGTCAGCTCGTCGGCGGTGATCACACTCAGCCCCAGCCTGGCGGCGACGCGCTCTTCGATCGGGTCGATCGCGCGCACCCCGGCCAGCACCACCCGTGAGGGGTCGAGGCCGTGCTCGGCGGGGCGGGGCACGGCGTCGTCGACGAGGGCCCGCACCGCCATCGTGTCGAACGCGCCGGTGGGGGAGGTGTCGGCGTCGTGCAGGGCTGCGTGCGCGCTGAACCACACGACCGCCGCACCCGGGTCGGGAGCGGCGGTGGTCGCTCCGGTCGCGGCCAGCGCCGCCGTGGTGGCCACACCCGCATCGCCGCCGACGCTGAGCACCGGTTCGCCCGAGTCGGCGAGCTCTGCGAGGGCGGTCAGCTGCACGCGTGCGCAGTGCTGCAGCGCGCTGAGCCGGTGCACCCCGGAATCGAGCGACTCGCCCGCCTCCAGCGGCACCTCCACGGTCTGACAGGCCGCGCGGGGCAGGTCGCCGGCGATCGCCTGGGCGCCGTCGACGAGCTGCATCGCCCGCGCCGACGACGAGCCCTGCCATTGCGGCACGACGAGGAAGCGGGTCATGCAGACCTCCCGTTCGGGATGCCGCGGGAGGGTGCTCCCGCGGCATCCGGGTCACGCATCGTGGGTGTCACGCACCCGGCGTGTAGGGAACCGACGGGGCGTCGATGGCGCCCTGCGCGGGCGCGGCCTGCCCGCCGGTCTTCAGCGCGGCCAGCCGCGCCTCGACCTCGGTCAGCTCGCCCATGTCGTCGAGCTGGTTGAACTGCGCGTCCAGGCTCGAGGCGGCCAGCTCCTGCTTGCCGGTGGCCAGCGCCTCTTCGCGGCGGATCTTCTCTTCGAACCGGCCGAGCTCGCTGGTCGGGTCCATGACGTCGATCGACTTGACGGCGTCGGCGACCTTGTTCTGCGCCTCGGCGGTCTTCTGCCGCGCGACCAGTTCGGCCGACTTCGCCTTCAGCTGGTCGAGCTTCTGCTTCATGCCGTTCAGGCCGTCCTTGAGCTGCTCGACGGTCTTGTTCTGCGCGGCCAGCTGCGGCTCGGCGGTCTTCGCCTCGTTCTCGTGCTGGATCTGGCGCTGCAGCGCCACCTTGGCCAGGTTGTCGAACTTGTCGGCCTCGGCGCCGTTGCCGCCCGCGCGCAGCTCGTCGGCCTTGCGGCTGGCGGCGAGGGCCTTGCGACCCCATTCGGCGGCGGCCTGCACGTCCTCTTCGTGGTCGCGCTCGAGAAGGCGCAGGTTGCCGATCGTCTCGGCGATCGCCGACTCGGCGTCGGCGATGTTGTTGGTGTAGTCCCGCACCAGCTGGTCGAGCATCTTCTGTGGGTCCTCGGCGGAGTCCAGCAGCGCGTTGATGTTGGCGCGCACGAGCGTGGAGATCCGTCCGAAGATGGACTGCTTTGCCATCGGTTTGCCTTTCTGTCGGGTGTGTGAGGTCTTCTGTTCCGGGTGTGTGTCGCTCGTCGAGGTCGTGTCGTTCGTCGCAAGGTCGCGTCGGGTCTGCCGTGCTCTTCCGGTCTGGTCGCGGGTTCAGAACCGCCCGCCGCCGCCGATCCGCCCGCCGCCACCGATGTGGCCGCCGCCGCCGATCCGCCCGCCGCCGCCACCGAATCCGCCGAACCCGCCGCCACCGAATCCGCCGACGCGCCCGCCGCCGCGCCCACCGCTGAGCAACGAGCCGAGCACGATGCCGCCGAGCACGGCGCCCATGTTGGTGCCGCCGCTCGTGCCGGACGCGGCACCGAACCCGCCGAAACCGCCCACGTCGTTCTGTGCGGCCTGCAACGCGAGCCCGGCGAGCTGGTCGGCCCGCTGCGCGTGCACCAGAGCCTGTGCCGGATCGGACGCCTGCATCTGCTGGGCCTGCACGAGTTCGGCGCCGGCTTGGGCGAGCCGGGTGCGGGCATCGGCGCCGATCGCACCGCGGCGGGTGGTGAGGAAGTCCTCGGCCGCCGAGACCTGGGCCTGAGCCCGCATGAGCGTCTGGCCGAGCACCTGCTGTGCGCGGCGCTGCTGCTCCTGCGCGTCGCGCACGCCCTGCACCACCTGGTCGATCTGGGTGTTCACCGCCTGCAGCGCCTTGAGCGTGGCCAGCGGATGCCGGGTGCCGGCCGCCAGGTCGGCCTTGGCGGCATCCACCTGGCTGCGGGTGGCGGCGACGGCCTTGGCCACGGCCCCGTCCTGGTCGGGAAGGCCGGACGCGGCGGCGATGTCGCCCTCGAGCTCTGGGATGAGCGCGGCGATCTGCTTCTCGGCCTCGGCGAGGTCGCCGCCCAGTGAGGTGATCGCCTGTTCCAGCTGGGCGGCCTGATCGGCGGCCTGATCGGCGGCACGGATCGCCACCGCCGCCTCACCGGTCTTGCCGGCCGTGACGGCGGCGTCCGCCGCCGCCAGCTGCTCATCGGCGAACGACAGCCGGTCGCGGGCCTGGGTCACGTTGTCGGCCACCGTGGTCAGGGCCTCGGGGGCGTACCCGGTCTGCAGCTGCGCGAGGGCGGAGGCCGCGGCATCCACCCCGTCGGCGGCCTGCTGCCGGCGCTGCCGTGCGGCGGCCAGGGCGGCGGGGGCGTTCTGCTCCAGCTTGCGCAGCTGGTCGAACGCGGCCGCCTTCTCGTCGAGGTTGTGGGCGGCATCCTCGCACAGCTGGATGATCTGCGTGTTCCAGGTGCGCACCTCGTCGGGCGTGTCGGCCTCGGTGTCGTCGAGCTTCTGCTTGAGCGCGAACGCCTGGTCGAGGGCGGCCTTGGCCTGCGCGAGCGCCGTGGCGAACTCGGCGGTGGCATCGTCGCCGAACTCGGCGCGGGCGAAGCCCAGTTCTTGTTCGCTGGTGCGCACGGCGTCGTCGGTCTGCACCAGCGCCGAGCCGGCCCTGCGGGCGAGCTCTTTCGGGTCCAGCTTCTGCAGCGCGGGCCCGGTCGCCGTGGCCTTTTTGCGGCGGGCGCGCACCAGCACCACGACGAGCACGATCGCGACGATGATCACGAGCACGATCAGAACGGCCGTGGCCACGCCGCCCGAGCCGCCCGAGCCGGCGGAGGACGTCCCCGAGCCCGAGCCGCCGCCGGCGGCATCCGTCAGCCCGTCGGCCGTTGCGGCGACCGCCCCCGCCCAGTCGCCGCTGCGCAGCTCGGGCTGCACCTGCTGCTGGCCGATCTCGATCAGCTGGTCGGCCGAGACCGGGCCGTCCGCGGAGCCCGACAGGTAGTACTGCCGCGAGCCGACGGCGACTGCGAGCAGGTACTGGTTCGAGCCGAGACCGTTGTCGGTCGCGACCTGGTCGGTCCATTCCTGCGCCGACGACGGGTCGGTGAACGTGTCGACGTAGACCGCCCACAACTCCATGTCGGTCTCGTCGGCGAAGCGCTGGGCGGCCTTCTCGGCGTCGGCCAGCTGCGACTCGCTGAGCACCCCGGCGTCGTCGAGCACGTAGTCCGCGCCGAGCATCACCGGCGCGGTGGCGGTGGCCGCCACGGCCGGGCCGATCACGAGGGCCGCGCACACCGCGACGATCGCCATGAGCCGACGTCCGCGCATCGGTCCCCCTTCTGCCCGCGTGCCACGCCCGTGCGGGCCCCTTCCGCGAGTCTATGCAGAGGGGGCGACACTGCGGTAGGGGGCGCGTGTCGGCCGGCCGCGGCGCCCGGCGGCGGATAGGATCACCGGTTCGGGAGGCGAGATGGACGACCGCTACGGCACGGACGTGCTGGCATCGGGGTGGCGCGACCGGCACCGGCGCGAGCTGGACCGGATCGAGGCGACGCCCGGAGCGGTCGTCGAGGTCGCCGAGGACGGCTTCTGCGGCGCCGTGGTTTCGACCGGTCAGGGCCTGGTCGAGCTGGAGGACCGGCACGGCCGGCGCCGGATGTTCCCGCTCGGCCCCGGGTTCCTCGTGGACGGCCAGGCGGTGATCCTGACTCCGCCGATGGCGAAGGTCGACCACGCGCCGCGGCGGACGGCATCCGGTTCATTCGCCGCCGCCGACGCGCGTGCCCGCGTCGCCCGCGCGAGCCGCATCTTCGTCGAGGGCAGGCACGACGCCGAACTGGTCGAGAAGGTGTGGGGTGACGACCTGCGTGCGGAGGGCGTCGTCGTCGAGTACCTGCAGGGCGTCGACCTGCTCGACGCCGCGCTGCGCGAGGACCCGCCGTCGCAGGCGCGGCGGTACGGGGTGCTCGTCGACCACCTGGTGCCCGGCTCGAAGGAGGCGCGCATCGCCGAGGCCGTCGAACGCGGACCGCACGGGGCGCACGTGCGCATCGTGGGGCATCCGTTCGTGGACGTGTGGCAGTGCGTGCGTCCGGCCGCGCTCGGCATTCCGGCCTGGCCGGTCGTGCCGCGCGGCGTGGAGTGGAAGGTGGGGGTGTGTCGGGCGTTCGGCTGGCCCGCCGCCGACCAGGCCGACATCGCACGGGCGTGGCAGCGCATCCTCGCCCGGGTCGGGTCGTACCGCGATCTGGAGCCGGCACTGCTCGGGCGGGTCGAGGAGCTCATCGACTTCGTCACCTACCCTTGACGGGTGCATGAGCCCGATCCCGCCTTCCGCAAGCAGCCCGTCTCGTTCGTGCGCCGCAGCGGCCGGATGAGCCCGGCGCAGGAACGCGCCTGGTCCGAGCTGTCGCCGCGGTACCTGATCGAGGTGCCGCGGGCGGTCGCCTCCACGAGCGTGGCGCACGGATCCGAGCTGGATCCGGCCGAGGTGTGGGGACGCACCGCCCCGCTGATCGTCGAGATCGGGTCGGGACAGGGGCACGCGATCGTGCACGCCGCGGCAGCGCGGCCCGAGGCGGACTTCCTCGCGGTCGAGGTGTTCAAAGCCGGCCTTGCCCGCACCATGAAGGACGCCGACGCGGCCGGAGTGGGCAACCTCCGGCTGGTCGAGGCGAACGCGCCCGAGGTGCTCACGCACCTGGTGCCGGCGGCATCCGTCGACGAACTCTGGGTGTTCTTCCCCGACCCCTGGCACAAGAAGCGGCACACCAAGCGCCGGCTGGTCACGGCCGAGTTCGCCGCCCTCGCCGCGCGCGCGCTGAAGGCGGGCGGGATGCTGCGGCTGGCCACCGACTGGGAGGACTACGCGCTGCAGATGGCAGAGGTGATGGATGCCGCGGACGGCTTCGCGCGTGCGTTCGAGGGCGAGTGGGCGCCTCGCTTCGACGGGCGCGTGATGACCGCGTTCGAGCGCAAGGGCCGGGCCGCCGGCCGCGAGATCCGCGACCTCGCGTACACACGGATCTGACCATCGGGGACGGGCTCTGTACCACGCGGCGACGGCGGGCCGGGGCGTTGTGATGCCGGCGCCGGGCCGGGGGATTCTCCTGTCTCGCCCGCCGTTGCGCCCGGCTCTACGATGAGACACCACGCACAACATCGGAGGGTCGCGCATGTCATCCACGGCACAGCAACGGTCGGTCATGGCGGAAGGGCGGCGCCGATGACGCCGGCGTTCGGCGGGCGGATCGCCACCGACGTCCGCGACTCGGTTCCGGACTGGGCGCCGTACCTGGAGCCGTCCGCACCCGAGGGTGCCCCGAACATCCTGTTCATCGTCTGGGACGACATCGGGTACGGCGCCTGGGACCTGTACGGCGGCCTCATCCAGATGCCGACCATGCGGCGCATCGCCGAGCGCGGCGTGCGCTTCTCGCAGTTCCACACCACGGCGTTGTGCTCGCCGACGAGGGCTTCGCTGCTGACCGGCCGCAACGCCCAGAGCAACGGCATGGGCACGATCGGCGAGATGGCCGACGGGTTTCCGGGACTGTCGTGCCTGATCCCGCGCGAGAACGGCATGCTTCCCGAGGTGCTGCGCGAGCACGGCTACAACACGTTCGCACTCGGCAAGTGGCACTTGAGTCCGGCGGTGGAGATGGGCATGGGGGCGTCCAAGCGCACGTGGCCGCTCTCGCGGGGATTCGACCGCTTCTACGGATTCCTCGGCGGCCTGACCGACCAGTGGTACCCCGACCTGACCTACGACAACCACCCGGTCGAACCGCCCGCCCGTCCCGACGAGGGCTACCATCTGTCGGCCGACCTGGCCGAGCGGGCGCTGGAGTTCCTGCGCGATTCCCGCTCGGCGGCACCGGCGAAGCCGTGGTTCGCCTACCTCGCCCCCGGTGCCGGCCACGCACCCCACCATGCGCCCCGGGAATGGAGCGACCGGTATGCGGGTGCCTTCTCGATGGGATACGAGCGGTATCGCGAGATCGTGCTCGAGAACCAGAAGCGGCTCGGGTTGGTGCCCGACGACACGGTGCTGCCGCCGCTGAATCCCTACCGGGATGCCGCGGGCCCCGACGGTCAGTCGTGGAACGAGAGCGATCTGGTGCGGGAATGGGACTCGCTCTCGGCCGATGAGCGCCGCCTTCTGGAGCGGCAGGCCGAGGTCTTCGCCGGGTACCTCTCCTACACCGATCACCACCTCGGCCGGGTTCTGGACTTTCTGGAAGAGACCGACCAGATCGAGAACACGCTCATCGTCGTGATCAGTGACAACGGTGCGAGCGCCGAGGGCGGGCCGGCCGGCTCGGTGAACGAGAACCGCTGGTACAACGGCATCCCCGAGGACCTCGACCTGAACCTGTCGCTGCTGGGCGACCTCGGCCTCGAGAACACGCATCCCCACTATTCGAACGGGTGGGCGATGGCGTTCAACACGCCGTTCAAGATGTACAAGACGTACGCCTCCCTCGAAGGCGGGGTCGCCGATCCGCTGCTGGTGTCGTGGCCCGCCCGCGTCGCAGCCCGCCCCGAGCCGTGCCACGAGTACGTGCACGTGATCGACGTGGTGCCCACGGTGCTCGAGGCACTCGGCATCCAGGCGCCCCGGACGGTGGCCGGCATCGACCAGTCCGAGATCGAGGGCGTGAGCTTCTTGCCCGCGCTGGTCGACCCGGCGGCGACGACGGATAAGTCGGTGCAGTTCTACTCGATGCTCGGCACCCGCGGCATCTGGTCGCAGGGCTGGCATGCCAGTGCCGTCCACGCGCCGACGCCGTCGGGCTGGGGACGGTTCGACGAGGACCGGTGGGAGCTGTATCACCTCGACGAGGACCGCAACCAGCTGCACGACCTGGCTGCGGAGCATCCCGAGAAGCTCGACGAGTTGAAGCGTCTCTGGGACGAGCTGGCGCGGCGCTACAACGGTTACCCGATCGACGACCGCAACTCGGAGGAGATCCTCGCCGTCGAACGGCCCAACATGACCGGGCTCACCGACACGCTCGTGCTGTACCCCGGATGCGCACCGATCTCGGAGCACGGCGGCGGCGTCGAGCTGCCGCACCGGTCCTTCGGCATCACCGCGGATCTCGAGATCGACGACCCCGCGCAGGTCTCCGGGGTCGTCTACTCGCTCGGCGCCCGATTCGGCGGGCACGCACTCGTGGTGCGCGAGGGTGCGCTGCGATACATCTACAACTGGCTGGGCGAACTCGAACAGGAACTCGTCTCGACGGTGCCGCTTCGCTCGGGGCGCCATGTCGTCGAGGTGCGGTACGAGATCGACGGGCAGGTCGACGGATCACCGCACGGGATGGCCACCCTGACGATCGACGGCGAGACGGCCGCACGCCAGCGCATCCGCACCCAGCCGGGGTACTTCAGCCTCGCGGGCGAGGGCGCGACGGTGGGCCGCGAGGTGGGGCAGCCGGTCTCGGCGAGCTACGCGCCGCCGTTCCCGTTCACCGGCGGAACCATCCATCACGTGGTGGTGCGGCTGCTCGGCACCGGCACGACCCGGGACGCCGACGCCCGCGTGGGCGAGGCGTTCGCCCGGGATTGACGTGGGCGCACGCTGACGCGCCGCGCCGAGCCTCGGCGGCGGGGACCCCGCCTGACGCAAACACTGAGATGCGAG
>NZ_KE383823.1:0-28192 GCF_000422405.1 Microbacterium luticocti DSM 19459 | reverse complement strand
CCCCGCCTGACGCAAACACTGAGATGCGAGAAGGGACCGCCCTGACGGACGGCCCCTTCTCGCATCTCGTGCCCCCGACAGGAATCGAACCTGCGACCTTTGGTACCGGAAACCAACGCTCTATCCCCTGAGCTACGGAGGCGTACCGATCAAGACTATCAGGGCGCGGCCCGGCTGCCCGACGGCGGCGGGCGGCCCGGCGGCGGCGAGGTTTCGCGACACGTGCGACATCCCGATGGTGCCGGGGCCGAGGCATCCGTCGCCTGCGGAAGGATGGACGCGTGAGAGCCACTCCCGTCCCGCGCTTCGGCGTGCTGCGCAGCTGGAAGACCGCACCGTACCTGGTGGGCGCGGGTCTGGCGATGATGGGCGACAACATCGAGCACGTCATCACCTACCTGGTGCTGTGGAACACCTTCCACTCGCCGGTGCTGGTGGGCTTCCAGCTGATCAGCCACTGGCTGCCGTTCCTGATGCTGTCGGTGTACGCCGGCGCGCTGGCCGAACGGTTCGACTGCCGCCGCATCATCCAGGTCGCCCAGGTGCTGTTCATGCTCGTCTCGGCCTGCTGGGGCGTGCTGTTCGTCACGGGCACGCTGCAGCTGTGGCAGGCGTGCGTGCTGCTGGTGGTGCACGGGCTGGCCGGATGCCTGTGGGCGCCCGCCGAGCAGATGATGCTCTATGACTTCGCCGGCCGTGAGCAGCTGCCGTCCGCGGTGCGCATCAACGCGACGTTCCGCAGCCTCGGCATCCTGTTCGGACCGGTCGTCGGCTCGGCCCTGCTGCTGGCCCTGGGCCCCACCGGAGGCATCTTCGTGAACATCGTGTTCTACCTGCCGATCGTGGTCTTCCTCATGCGCACACCGTTCACCGGGCATACGCGCTCGGGCACCTTCCGCACCGGACGGGTCTCGATCCGGGAGTCGTTCCGGGTGCTGGGCACGGTGCGCCGCAACCGGGTGATCGTCGGGATGCTCGTCCTCGCCGCCCTCGCGTCGGTGACGATCGGCGCCGTGCTGCAGACCGCGATGCCCGTCTTCGGTGCACGGTTCACCATCCCCGGCGTCGATGCCGACCTCGTCTACGGCGGACTGCTGTTCGCGCTCGGCATGGGTGGTGTGCTCGGCGGCTTCCTGCTTGAGGCGACCGGATGGCTGCGGCCGACGCCGACGGTCGCGGTGGTCAGTTCGATCACCTTCGGCGCTTTCGCCGTGCTGTTCGCGTTCACCGGCGCCTACGTCGTCGCGCTGGTCGCGTTGTTGCTCACCGGCGTCTCGCAGATCACTGCGACCTCGACCGGCCAGGCGATCGTGCAACTCGAGGCCCCGGCCGCCGAGCGTGGCCGGGTGCTCGGCGCCTACAGCATGTTCGGTCCGGGCATGCAGACCTTCAGCGGCGTCACGGTCGGTGCGCTCGGAACCCTCGTCGGCGTGCCGCTGACGGTCGTCATCGGCGGTGCCGTGCTGGCGGCCGGCGCCATGCTCGCGGGGCTGTACATGGCGCGCGGCCGCGCGGCATCCGCTTCGCCCGCCTGACGCGCCCGTGCCGCGGCGGCGCGGCTGCGCCGCCCACGCTGCCGGGCGCCGGCGCCCGCGATGGCAACATGACCCGGCAAAGCTGCGCCGCCGCGCTGCCACGCACCGTCGCCCGCGACGGCACCGGTCGGCCCCACCCATTTCACCGTCGCCCGCGTCGGCGCCATGATCCGGCGCAGTTGCGGCGCCCGAACTGGCAGGCACTATGGCCGCGTCGGCGCCGTGGCCCGGCGCGGCCGACGCCGGCCGGCCGACCTGCCCGCGTCAGCGCAGCGGACTCAGCGCCGCCGACAGCGCGATGAGTTCGTCGAACTGCGTGTGCAGCATCCGTTCGTTGCTCTCGCGTGGCTGGAACACGCCCTCGTCGTCGATCTGCTGCGCCGCCCACGCCAGTTCGACGTTGGCGCTCGTGGGCACCAGTCCGAGGGCCTGCTCCACCGGTCGCAGCGCGGTCACCCCGCGGGTGCCGCCCGAGATGCCGCCGTAGCTCACCGTGCCGACGGGCTTGCGCCGCCACTCCTGATGCAGATAGTCCAGTGCGTTCTTCAGGCTCGGCGCATAGCTGTAGTTGTACTCCGGCTGCACGAAGACGAAGGCCTCCGCGGCATCGACCCGGGCGCTCCAGGCCTTGGTGTGGTCGCGCGTGTACTGGCGCAGACGCGGATGGTTCGGTTCGTCCATGAGCGGCAGCGCGATCTCCTTCAGGTCGGCGAAGTCGATCTCGAACCGGCCGTCGGCCTCGGCTTCGCGCAGCACCCACTGGGCGATAGGCAGTCCGATACGGCCTTCCCGCACGCTGGCGGCCACGATCATGAGTCTGGTCATCGGTGTCGTCCCTCCGGCATCCATTCAACCCCCGCCGCCGCCGGCCGTCGGACACCGATGTCGGTGCCTGCGCGTATGTTCGAATGTGAGGGCGATGGATGTCATCGCCCAGAGCATGCCATGGCCGTCGGTGAGGGATGCCTGTGAGTCCCGCACTGCGCCCCAGCAGAAGCGCTGGTGGGTTGGGCGAGAAAGTCCTTGTGAAACGAAAAAAGATTCGATAGTATGGTCTCATTGGACGAGAACGGAAGGGGGCCCGTGATGGCAGAGTCGATGCACGCGGGTGACCCGTCCGTGTTCTCGGAACTCGATGAGCTCGTCGACGACCTGAGCCAGTCGCGGGCGCAGGCGGCTCGCGCGTTCGCAGCCGAGATGTTCTTCTTCGAGCGTGTCACAGGCCTTGTCCAACGTCGGGAGCGGGAGCGTGCCGCCCGCGACGGCAAGGGCGCGATCACGCGGTCCTCCCAGTTGGGGATGCGTGAGGTGTTCGCCGAGATCGGGGCCGCGCTGCGGCTGAGCGAGTGGCAGGTCGCGCGCAAGGTGTCGTTGGCATGGACCCTCATGCATCACTTCGAGGAGACCCTGTACGACGCCAGCGACGGGCGGGTCACGCCCGAGCAGGCGACCGTCATCGCCGAGACCGGCACGGTGATCGCCGACGAGGCCGTGCGGCGGGAGTACGAGGCGGTCGCGCTCGACATGGCGACCGAGATGACGCACTCCCAGCTCAAGGCCGCGCTGATGGGACTGGTGTCACGGCTCGATCCGGAGGGCACGCAACGGCGCGTGCGCGAGGCCGTCCAACGGCGGCGCGTGACCCTCCGCGAGCTCGAGCCCGGCTTGTCGCGCCTGACCGCGGACCTCCCCACCGCGCAGGCGGTGGGGATCATGAACCGGATCCGTGCCATCGCCATCGAGGTGTTCGACCAGAACGCGTCCGAACGGGCCGAGGGGGACGCAGCAGATCGTGCCGAGGCGTCCGACGGGAGTGCCGAGGCGTCCGAAGGGAGAACGGCAGGCCGTACCGAGGCGAGTGATCGGGATGCTCCGGATCGGGCCGAGGCGACGGTAATGAGCGGGTCTGCCGGCGCCGAGGGGCGGGACGGCGCTGGCGGGGTGCGGGATGGCGCTCAGCGCTCACCGGATGACGCCGGCGACGAACAGCCGGCCCTCGATGAGCGGACCGCGGCGCAGATCATGGCCGACGTGTTCTGCGATGTGCTGCTGACCGGTTCCGTCCACGGGCACGGCGGCACCGCCGCCGAGCGCACCGCGCTCTCATCGATCCGCGCGACGGTGCAGGTGACGGTGCCGGCGACCACACTGGCGGGTGAGACCACCGGCGGCGGTGAAGTGATCGGGTTCGGCCCCATCGACGACGAGACCGCCCGCCACCTGGCATCGACCGCGCCCGCGTGGACGCGGGTGTTCACCGATCCGTGCCGCGGCGTGCCTCACGTCGTCGACCGGTACCGGCCCACCAAACGACAACGCCTGCTGCTGCAGGCGCGCGACGAACACTGCCGGTTCCCGGGATGTCGGCGACCCGCGCTGAAATGCGATGTCGACCACACCGTCCCCTACTCGGCGGGCGGTCCCACCTGCCTGTGCAACCTCGAGCACCTGTGCAAACGGCACCACACGGTCAAACACGAGACCGCGTGGCGCGTCGAGCAGTTGCCCGGGGGAGTGCTGCGCTGGAGCGCTCCGACCGGTCGGGTGCACCTCACACACCCACCGGGATTCTTCTCGGCTCGCCCACCGGGACCGACCGCGGGACACCCGCCGGGCACGAGCCCGACCAGCCCGCCGGGCGGCGTGCGCTTCCGCCCCGTGCCCGAGACCGTGGCGGGGCGGGGGCCGGACGACGTGTGCGACGCACCGTTCTGATCACATTCGGCACATTCCTGATCCGCTCATCCACATTCCTGATCCGCTCTGATCCGCGCTCTTGATCGTGCTCTTGATCTTGATCATGGGCTCACGCTCCTGGTCACGCGCACCACCGCCGCCCACCGGCCCGAGCTCCCGGCGGGCTTGGGAGCGGCCGCGCAGGTACCGGACCGTAGAATCGGATGCCTATGGATCCCGCAGCCCTTTCCGCAGCCCTCCTCGACGTCATCCGCCCGCTCGCCGAGGCGCGACGACCCGAGTCGACGGCGGGGCTGACGCCTGCCGATCTGCCCCTGGAGCGCCCCAAGAACCGTGACCACGGCGACTGGGCCTCGAACGCCGCGCTCAAGTTCGCCAAGGTGGTCGGCGTGAACCCCCGCGAGTTCGCCGCCGAGATCGCGGCCGCCCTCGGCCGCACTCCCGGCATCGCCTCGGTCGAGGTCGCCGGGCCCGGCTTCATCAACATCCGACTGGATGCCGCCGCCGCAGGCTCTCTCGCCAAGACCATCGTCGACGCCGGCACCGCCTACGGCACCAACCACGACCGCGCCGACGAGGTCATCAACCTCGAGTTCGTCTCGGCCAACCCGACGGGACCCATCCACCTCGGCGGCACCCGCTGGGCAGCGGTCGGCGACGCGCTCGCCCGCATCCTCGCCGCGCAGGGCGCCCAGGTCACCCGCGAGTACTACTTCAACGACCACGGCGCGCAGATCGACCGCTTCGCCCGCAGCCTCGTCGCCGCCCACGAAGGCCGACCCACCCCCGAAGACGGCTACGGCGGCGCCTACATCGGCGACATCGCCCGCCGCGTCGCCCTGGCCTACGAGGGCGACCTCGACGCTCTCGACGCCGACGCCAAGCAAGAAGCCTTCCGCGAACTCGGCGTCGGGTTCATGTTCGACGAGATCAAACACAGCCTGCACGAGTTCGGCGTCGACTTCGACGTCTACTTCCACGAGAACAACCTGCATGAAGACGGCGCCGTCGACCGCGCCATCGCGCGGCTGCGCGAACTCGGCCACATCTTCGAGCAGGACGGGGCCACCTGGCTGCGCTCCACTGACTTCGGTGACGACAAAGACCGCGTCATCCTCAAGTCCGACGGCACCGCCGCCTACTTCTCCGGCGACCTCGCCTACTATCTCGACAAGCGTGAGCGCGGCTTCAACCGCTGCATCATCATGCTCGGCGCCGACCACCACGGATACGTGCGCCGCATGATGGCGATGTGCGCCGCGTTCGGTGACGAGCCCGGCGTCAACCTGCAGATCCTCATCGGACAGATGGTCAACCTCGTCAAGAGCGGCACCCCGGTGCGCATGTCCAAGCGCGCCGGCACCATCGTCACCCTCGAAGACCTCGTCGAGATCGTCGGGGTGGATGCCGCCCGCTACGCACTCACCCGCAGCTCGGCCGACTCCAACCTCGACGTCGACCTGGACGTGCTGCAGAAGCGCACCAACGACAACCCGGTGTTCTACGTGCAGTACGCCCACGCCCGCACCCACAATGTCGGCCGCAACGCCGACGACGCCGGGGTCGACCGCAGCGCGTTCGCCCCCGAGACCCTCACCCACGAGACCGAGTCCGCCCTGCTGGGCGCGCTGCAGGAGTACCCGCGCGTGGTCGCGTTCGCCGCCGAAGTGCGTGAACCGCACCGCATCGCCCGTTACCTCGAAGAGCTCGCCGGGCTCTACCACCGCTGGTACGACAACTGCCGGGTCATCCCGCAGGGCGACGACCCGATCGAGCCGGTGCACCACACCCGCCGGTGGCTCAACGACGCCACCGGTCAGGTGCTGCGCAACGGCCTGACCCTGCTCGGCGTGAGCGCGCCGGAGCGCATGTGAGGGTGACGCCGTCATGGACGAGCGGATGACCGGACCCGAGGACCCGACCGAGCCGATCGGCCTCCCACCCCGGCCGCCCACATCCGAGCCCGCGACACCCGCGCCCGGGCCGGCCACACCTGCGCCCGAGCCAGCGACATCCGCGCCCGGGCCTGCGGCACCCGCGCCCGAGCCGGCGGCACCTGCACCCGCGCCGGAGCCTGCGGCACCCGCTCCCGAACCCGAGGCGAAGACGCTCCCGCTGCCGGTCATCCCCGGCCCCGCCCTGACCGCGCCGACCGTGACACCCGCCACCGGCCAGGCCGTGGCATCCCCACGCCCGCCCCGTCGACGACGCCGCGCCGCCGCCTGGATCACGACGATCACCGTGCTGGTCGTGCTCGCCGTCGTCGCCGGCGCCGGGTGGTTCCTGGGCAATGCCTGGGCCGAAGACAGGGTCATCGACCAGGTCAGCACGCAGGTACGCGACGCGCTCGGCCTGAAGAGCACGGCCCCGGTCGAGGTCACGGTCGCCGAACCCATGCTTCCCCAGTTGATCGCCGGGCGCCTGAACACCCTGGCGGTCACCGTGCCCGATGCCCCCATCGGCGGCGCCACCGGCACCGTCACCGTGCACGCCACCGACGTGCCCACCGGCGGCGACGCCCCCGCCGCGCACGTCGACGCGTCGGTGCGGCTGAGCCCCGATGCGATCGCCGCGCTCGCCGGCGACATCGGCCGCACCGTGCCCGGTTCGCTGCGCATCGTCGGCACGAACGTCGCCGTCAAGCTCGACCCGTCACAGTTTCTCAGCGGGGTGTCGTTCACCCTCACCCTGCGTCCGTCCGCATCCCACGGCAAGCTGGTGCTCACCCCGATCGCGTTCGAGGTGGCCGGCGGTCAGGTCTCGGCCGACGTCATCCGCGCCCGCTTCGGGTCGCTGGCCGCCGGAATCCTCGCCGACCGCACCGTCTGCGTGGCCGACCGGTTCCCGAAGGGCATGACCCTGGCCGGAATCGACGTCGACTCGGATGCCGTCGTCGCCGACTTCGACGTCGACCCGCGCATCCTCACCGACACGTCCCTGCAACAGCCCGGACACTGCGGCTGAGCCCCGCGCGCACCCGGCGTCACTCAAACGGGGAGCGGCATCCCGGTGCCCTAGACTTCTGGCAAGGCACCCGACCGACGGCGGCTCCCCGGTGCCGCCCGCGCAAAACCGATTGGTCCGACTTGTCCGTCCCGCCCACCAGCCCCGCCCCTGCCTGGCTGCGCGTGCCCGACGACGCGAACGCGCTCGATCCCCGCATCTGGCCGGCCTCGGCGACCCGGAGCGCCGACGGTGTCGTGTCGATCGGCGGCGTCGACGTGCGTGAGTTGGCCCGCACCCACGGCACCCCGCTGTACGTGCTCGACGAGGACGAGGTGCGTGCCCACGCCCGCCGCATCGTCGCCGCGTTCGAGACCGCCGCCGCCGCCCACGGCGCCGCCGTGCGGGTCTATTACGCGGGCAAGGCGTTCCTGTCCACCGCCCTCGTGCGGTGGGTCACCGACGAGGGCATGGCGCTCGACGTGTGCACCGGGGGAGAGCTCGAGATCGCCCTGCGCGGCGGCGCCACGCCCGAGCGCATCGGCTTCCACGGCAACAACAAGAGCCCCGCCGAACTCGATCGCGCGGTCCAGGTGGGCGTCGGCACCGTGATCGTCGACAGCTTCGTCGAGATCGACCGTCTCGCCGACACGGCCGCCCGGCACGGCGTCGTCCAGCCTGTGCTGATCCGGGTGAACAGCGGCGTGCACGCCGAGACCCACGAGTTTCTGGCCACCGCCCACGAAGACCAGAAGTTCGGGTTCGCGATGGCGCAGGCGCCGGATGCCGCAGCCCGCGTGCGTGCGCATCCGTCGCTGCGGCTGCTCGGTCTGCACTGCCACATCGGTTCGCAGATCTTCGGCGTCGCCGGATTCGCCGAGTCCGCCGCCCGCCTCGTCGACCTGCACGCGCGGCTGCGCGCGCACGGCGATCTGCCGCTGCTGAACCTCGGTGGCGGGTTCGGCATCGCCTACACCGCCGCCGACGACCCCGCCCCGATCGAAGACCTCGCCGCCGGCATCGTCGCCGCCGTCGCCGACGAGTGCGCGGCCCGCGGCATCCCGGTGCCCGATCTCGCCTTCGAACCGGGCCGCGCGATCGTCGGCCAGGCCGGCGTCACCCTCTACGAGGTCGGCACCGTCAAGCCCGTCGCCCTCGACGACGGCGCCGGCACGCAGCGGCTGTACGTCAGCGTCGACGGCGGCATGAGCGACAATCCACGCCCCGCTCTGTACGGCGCCCAGTACACGGCCCGGCTCGCGTCACGGTCCAGCGACGCCGCCCCGGCGCTGTCACGCGTGGTCGGCAAGCACTGCGAGTCCGGCGACATCGTCGTCGACCACGAATACCTGCCCGGTGACGTGACACCGGGCGATCTGCTGGCCGTGCCCGCCACCGGCGCGTACTGCTTCTCGCTGGCCGGCAACTACAACCACGTGCCCCGCCCGGCCGTCGTGGCCGTGCGTGCCGGCACGGCCCGCGTGATCGTGCGGGCCGAGACGATCGCCGACCTCCTGAGCCGGGACGTCGGTGCGGAAGGGAAGGCATGATCGACCACCGTCGCCTGCGCGTCGCGCTGCTGGGAGCCGGCGCCGTCGGATCCCAGGTCGCAGACCTGATGCGCCGCCACGCCGACGAGCTCGGCGACCGCGCCGGAGCAACCCTGGAGCTGGCCGGCATCGCCGTCCGCGACCTCGACGCACCCCGCGACGCCGACCTGCCGCGCGAGCTGCTGACCACCGACGCCGAGACACTCATCGTCGGCAGCGACATCGTGATCGAACTGATGGGCGGCATCGAGCCGGCCCGCACCCACATCCTGACCGCGCTGAACTCCGGCGCCGACGTCGTCACCGCCAACAAGGCACTGCTGGCCACGCACGGACCCGAGATCTTCGACGCCGCCGACCAGGTCGGGGCATCCGTCTACTACGAGGCCGCCGCCGCCGGCGCCATCCCGATCATCCGGCCGCTGCGCGACTCGCTGGCCGGTGACCGGGTGCAGCGCATCATGGGCATCGTCAACGGCACCACCAACTACATCCTCGACCGCATGGACGCCGAAGGCGCCGAGATGGCCGACGTGCTCGCCGACGCGCAACGCCTCGGTTACGCCGAGGCCGACCCCACCGCCGACGTCGAGGGATACGACGCCGCGCAGAAGGCCGCGATCCTGGCCAGCCTCGCATTCCACACCACGGTGCCGCTTCAGGCCGTGCACCGTGAGGGCATCACCGGTGTGACCAAGGCGATGATGGATGCCGCCCGCCATGCCGGATACGTCGTCAAACTGCTCGCCGTGTGCGAGCGCCTCACCGGTCGCACCGGTCTCTCGCCGCATGGCGAGGCCATCTCGGTGCGGGTGTATCCGGCGCTGATTCCCCGCGAGCACCCGTTGGCCGGCGTGCACGGTGTGAACAACGCCGTGTTCGTGCAGGCTGAGGCCGCCGGAAACCTCATGTTCTACGGCGCCGGGGCCGGCGGGGTGCAGACCGCGTCCGCCGTGCTCGGCGACGTCGTCTCCGCCGCTCGGCGTCACATCGCCGGTGGGGCGGGGGTGGGCGAGTCGACCCGGGCCAACCTGCCCGTGCTCGACATCGGTGATGTGGTCACCCGATACCAGATCACACTCGAGGTCGACGACCGTCCGGGCGTGCTGGCCCGGGTGGCCGGCATCCTCTCGGACGGGCGCGTCTCGATCGCGACCCTGGAACAGACCGTCCCCGACCCCGCGGCCGACACCGGCTCGGCGCGGCTGGTCATCGGTACGCACCGTGCCGTGGAGCGGGACCTCAGCGAAACCGTGACGCGACTGGCCGCCGACGACGTGGTGGAGCGCGTCGTCTCGGTGCTGCGCGTGGAAGGAGATTGACATGGCACATGTGTGGCGCGGAGTCCTCCGCGAGTACGCCGACCGGCTCGGCGTCACCGACGCCTCGACGGTGGTCACCCTGGGCGAGGGCGGCACGCCGCTGATCCCCGCCCCCGCCCTGTCGCGGCGCACCGGCGCCGAGGTCTGGGTGAAGTACGAGGGCATGAACCCGACCGGCTCGTTCAAAGACCGGGGCATGACCGTGGCCCTCTCGCGTGCCGTCGAGCACGGCGCGAAAGCGGTGATCTGCGCGTCGACCGGCAACACCTCGGCATCGGCGGCCGCGTACGCCGCGCACGCCGGCATCACCGCGGCGGTGCTGGTGCCCGAGGGCAAGATCGCGATGGGCAAGCTCAGCCAGGCCGTCGCCCACGACGGGCGGCTCATCCAGATCCGCGGCAACTTCGACGACTGTCTCGAGATCGCCCGCGAGCTGGCAGAGAACTACCCGGTGCACCTGGTGAACTCGGTCAACCCCGACCGCATCGAGGGTCAGAAGACCGCCGCCTACGAGATCGTCGAGCAGCTGGGGGACGCCCCCGACTTCCACTTCATCCCGGTCGGCAACGCCGGCAACTACACCGCCTATTCGCGCGGCTACCGCGAAGAGGCCGAGCGCGGGGCGTCCACCCGTGTGCCCCGCATGTTCGGCTTCCAGGCCGCCGGGTCCGCGCCGATCGTGCGCGGCGAGGTGGTCACCGACCCCGAGACGGTCGCCACCGCGATCCGCATCGGCAACCCGGCATCCTGGCAGCCGGCGCTCGAGGCACGGGATGCCACCGACGGATGGTTCGGTGCCATCGACGACGACCGCATCCTGGCCGCGCAGAAGCTGCTGGCCGCCGAGGTGGGCGTGTTCGTCGAGCCGGCGTCGGCCATCAGCGTCGCCGGGCTGCTCGACCGCGCCGAGGCCGGGATCGTCCCGGCGGGTGCCCGCGTCGTGCTCACCGTCACCGGCCACGGCCTGAAGGACCCGCAGTGGGCGCTGCGTCGCGCGGACGGTACGGACGTCGCCCCGATCGTGGTCGACGCCGACACCCGCGAGGTCGCCGACGTGCTCGCGCTGCGCGCGGAGGCGCCCGCGTGAGCCCAGCCCCGTCCTCGGTGGTGCCCGGCCGCACCGTCCTGGTGCGGGTGCCGGCCACCAGCGCCAACCTGGGCCCGGGCTTCGACACGCTCGGCCTCGCGCTGAGCGTGTACGACGAGTTGCGGGTCACGGCGCTTCCCGCCGGCCGGCTGCAGATCGAGGTCACCGGTCCCGGCGCCGATCAGGTGCCCCGCGACGGGTCCAACCTCGTCGTGCGCGCCATGGCGTACGCGTTCGAGGCGGTGGGGCGACGGATGCCGGGGGTCGGCCTGTCCACGCGGATCGTGATCCCGCACGGCCGCGGGCTCGGGTCGTCGGGCGCCGCCGTGGTGGCGGGGCTCTTGGCCGCGCAGGGGCTGCTGGCCGGCGATGTCGAGTTCGGGCCGTCGCTGCTGCTGCGGCTGGCGACCGAGCTGGAGGGCCACCCCGACAATGTCGCGCCCGCCCTGTTCGGCGGGCTCACCATCGCGTGGCTGGACGAGACCGGCCCGCAGTACAAGAAGCTGCTCGTGCACCGCGGCGTCTCACCGCTGGTGTTCGTCCCCGAATCCACCATGCCCACGAGTGTGTCGCGCACCCTCGCCCCGTTGCAGGTGCCGCGCGAGGACGCCGTGTTCAACGTGTCGCGCTCGGCGCTGCTGATCGCCGCGCTCACGCAGAGCCCCGAACTGCTGCTGGCTGCCACCGACGACAAGCTGCACCAGAACTATCGGGCGCAGGCGATGCCCGAAACCGACAAGCTCGTGCGGGCGCTGCGCCAGGAAGGGTTCGCAGCGGTGCTCTCGGGCGCCGGCCCCAGCGTGCTGGTGCTGGCCGACGGGCCCGGCCGCCGTGTCGAGGCGGCGCGGCTGGCGGCATCCGTCACCGACACACCCTGGGAGGCGCTGATGCTCGCCGTCGATGTCAAGGGTGCTACAGTGAGGGACTATACGGAGGATGCTTCGCAGCACCCGTCGCACGTGACATAGCGCGAACGACGCGGTACGGCGGGAATCTTCACCTCCATCGCATTTCTGCGAAACCCCGCATCGCCCTCGACGGCCCGCGTGCACACGCCGGGCCGGGTATCCGGTCTATCCGGACGCCGGGCACACCGGCGCGCGTCGACGACGGCGCGGGAGCGGGCTGCACATCCACTCGTTTCACAAGGGAGAACTCGTGGAGTCCATCTCCGAGATCCACACCGCCGACGCGTCCGCCCAGCAGGCTCCGACGCTGATCGACGTTCCGGCCGAGGCCGCGCCGGCGAAGGCGCCGCGCAAGCGCGCCCCGCGTCGCGCCAAGACCGAGGTCGTCACGCCCGAGACCTCCGCCGCCCCGGCTGAGCAGGCGCCGGCCGCTGCCCCCGCCGAGCCGGCCACCGCCGCGCCCGCCGAGTCCGCCACGGCGGAGTCCGACCAGGCTCCGGCGAAGAAGACCACCCGCCGCCGCACCCCGGCCAAGAAGAAGGCCGACGAGGCCGCCGACGCCGCCCCCGCCGAATCGGGCGACGCGAAGCCCGCCGCGCAGGCCGAGAACGCGGCCGCCACGGACGAGAAGGACCACAAGCCGGCCGCCGCGGGCAAGAGGTCGGCGAAGACCGCTGCGGCCGCCGACACGACCGGCGAGAAGGCCGACGCGCACCAGGCCGAGGACGCCGACACCCCGTCGGCGCAGAAGGCGGCGGACGCCCAGAAGACCGACAAGCCCGCCGGCGACAAGCCCGCCGGCGACAAGCCCGCGGCCGACAAGGCCGAGGAGAAGAGCGAGTCCGGCGACAAGGGCGACGGTGAGCAGGGCGGCCGCGCCCGGGGACGCGGGCGCAACCGCAATCGCAACCGCAACAGCAACGGCAACGGCAACGGCGGCAACACCGCGCAGGGCGCCGCAGCCGACGAGGACGACCAGCCCGCGGCATCCGCCCGCAACCGCCAGCGCAACAAGCGCCGCGGCCAGGCCGGTGACGAGTTCGAGACCGAGATCGGCGAGGACGATGTGCTCATCCCGATCGCCGGCATCCTCGACGTGCTCGACAACTACGCGTTCGTGCGCACCACCGGCTACCTGCCCGGCGCCACCGACGTGTACGTGTCGCTCGGCCAGGTGAAGAAGTACAACCTGCGCAAGGGCGACGCCATCGTCGGCGCCATCAAGCAGCCGCGCGAGGGCGAGCAGTCCAGCCGGCAGAAGTACCACGCGCTGGTCAAGGTCGACGCGGTCAACGGGCTGAGCGTCGAGGATGCCGCGAACCGGGTCGAGTTCTCGCAGTTGACCCCGCTGTACCCGCAGGAGCGGCTGCGCCTGGAGACCGCGCCCGAGAAGCTCACGCAGCGCATCATCGACCTGATCGCCCCCATCGGCAAGGGCCAGCGCGGGCTCATCGTCGCGCCGCCCAAGGCCGGCAAGACCATCGTGCTGCAGCAGATCGCGAACGCGATCGCGACCAACAACCCCGAGGTGCACCTCATGGTCGTGCTCGTCGACGAGCGCCCCGAAGAGGTCACCGACATGCAGCGCACCGTCAAGGGCGAGGTCATCGCCTCGACCTTCGACCGCCCCGCCGAAGACCACACCACCGTCGCCGAGCTGGCCATCGAGCGCGCCAAGCGCCTGGTCGAGCTCGGCCGCGACGTGGTCGTGCTGCTCGACTCGATCACGCGCCTCGGCCGTGCCTACAACATCTCGGCGCCCACCAGCGGCCGCGTGCTCACCGGTGGTGTGGACGCCTCGGCGCTGTACCCGCCCAAGCGCTTCTTCGGTGCCGCCCGCAACATCGAGAACGGTGGCTCGCTCACCATCCTGGCCACCGCGCTGGTCGAGACCGGGTCGAAGATGGACGAGGTCATCTTCGAGGAGTTCAAGGGCACCGGCAACAGCGAGCTGCGGCTGAACCGTCAGCTGGCCGACAAGCGCATCTTCCCGGCGGTGGACGTCAACGCGTCCTCGACCCGCCGAGAGGAGATGCTGCTGAGCCCCGACGAGGTGAAGATCACGTGGAAGCTGCGTCGGGCGCTCGCGGGCCTCGACCCGCAGCAGGCCCTCGAGGTCGTGCTCGGCAAGCTCAAGGAGACCGGCTCGAACGTCGAGTTCCTCGTGCAGATGCAGAAGTCGATCCCCGCGCCCGCCGGGCACGGCGGCGGCCACAGCCACGGGCACGAGAACAGCATCCGCTGAGGGGCGCGCGGTGTCGGACTCTGCCGTCTTCGACTCGGTCAAGGCCCTGCTCGACGAGCACAAGGCCGTCCAGGCCGAGCTGAGCGATCCGGCCGTGCACGCCGACGCCGCGCGGGCCCGCCGGGTCAACCGGCGCTACGCCGAGTTGTCGAAGATCGTCGCCGCGCATGAGGCCTGGCAACGGGCATCCGACGACCTGCACGCCGCCCGCGAGCTCGCGAAGGAGGACGACGCGTTCGCCGCGGAGATCCCGGCGCTGTCCGAGCAGGTCGCCGACGCGCAGGAACGGCTGCGGCGGCTGCTGATCCCGCGCGACCCCGACGACGCGCGCGACGTCATCATGGAGATCAAGGCCGGCGAAGGCGGCGCGGAATCCGCGCTGTTCGCCGCCGACCTGCTGCGCATGTACCTGCAGTACGCGAGCGCGAAGGGGTGGAAGACCGAGCTGCTCGAACGCACCGAGTCCGACCTGGGCGGTTACAAGGACGTGCAGGTGGCGATCAAAGCGCAGGCCACCGACCCCGCGCAGGGCGTGTGGGCGCACCTGAAGTACGAGGGCGGCGTACACCGCGTGCAGCGGGTGCCGGCCACCGAGTCGCAGGGGCGCATCCACACCTCCACCACCGGGGTGCTGGTCTTTCCCGAGGTCGACGAGCCCGACGAGATCGAGATCAACCCGGGCGACCTGAAGATCGACGTGTACCGCTCTTCGGGTCCGGGCGGCCAGTCCGTGAACACCACCGACTCGGCGGTGCGCATCACCCACCTGCCCACCGGCATCGTGGTGTCGATGCAGAACGAGAAGAGCCAGCTGCAGAACCGCGAGGCGGCGATGCGCGTGCTGCGCGCCCGGCTGCTGGCCCGGCAGCAGGAGGAACTGGCCGCCGCGGCATCCGACGCCCGGCATTCGCAGATCCGCGGCATGGACCGGTCCGAACGCATCCGCACCTACAACTTCCCCGAGAACCGCGTCGCCGACCATCGCACCGGGTACAAGGCGTACAACCTCGACCAGGTGATGGACGGCGCGCTCGACCCCATCATCGACTCCTGCATCGCTGCCGACGAGCAGGCCCGGCTGGCCGCGCTCGCCGACGAATCCTGACCGGCCGGCGCACCGCGCCGCTATGCTCTGGGCATGATCATGTTCCTGTTGCGCGCGCTGATCTTCGTGGCCTCCGCAGCGCTCGGGCTGATCGTCGCAGACCTCGTCCTTCCGGGCTTTCGCATCGAGTGGGCCGACTGGTGGGGCTTCGTGCTGTGCGTGGTGATCTTCGCGGTGTTGCAGAGCGTGCTCTCGCCGTGGATCGCCCGGATGGCGCAGCGCTACGCGCCGGCACTGCTGGGCGGCATCGGCATCGTCTCGACCCTGGTCGCACTGTTGGTGGTCGTGCTGCTGCCGATCGGCGGCCTGCGCATCACCGACGCGATCGCCTGGATCCTCGCCCCGGTCATCGTCTGGGTGGTCACGGCGCTGGCCACCCTCCTGCTGCCGATGATCTTCATCAAGAAGAACGCCGCGGCCCGCCGCGCGCCGGCGCAGCCGTAACCGCTCAGATGTAGTACTCGGGGGCGGCCAGCAGGGCGCGGGTGTCCTCCCCGGTGCGGCGCGGGCGGGCCTTGGCCGGCACGCCGACCAGGATGCTGTCGGCGGGGGCATCGGTGGTGACCACCGCGTTCGCGCCGATCACACTGCCCGCGCCGATCGTGATCGGACCGAGCACCTTGGCGCCCGCGCCGATCGCGACCTGGTCGCCGATGGTGGGATGCCGCTTGCCGCCCTCGCGCTGACGCCCACCGAGTGTCACCTGGTGATACAGCAGCACGTCGTCGCCGACCTCGGCGGTCTCGCCGATCACCACGCCTGCGCCGTGGTCGATGAACAGGCGTCGGCCGATCCGCGCACCCGGGTGGATCTCGATCCCGGTCAACCACCGGGTCAGCTGCGAACCCGCCCGCGCCGCAAAGCGCAGCCGGCGCCGCCACAGCGCATGCCACACCCGATGCGCCCACACCGCGTGCAGTCCCGGGTACAGCAGCGCGATCTCCCACGCCCCACGGGCGGCCGGGTCCCGCAGCCGGGCGGCGGCGACATCCTCGCGGATGCGGCCGACGATCGTGCGCAGTGCCATCTCAGTCCTCGCGCAGGTCCTCGAACAGTGCCGTCGACAGGTACCGTTCGCCGGTGTCGGGCACGATCACCACGATGGTCTTGCCGGCGTTCTCGGCCCGTGCGGCCAGCTGCAACGCCGCCCACACCGCGGCACCGGACGACATGCCGGCGAGGATGCCCTCTTTCGCGGCGAGCGCCCGCGAGGTGGCCAGAGCGTCCTCGAACTCGACGGCGATCACCTCGTCGTACACCTCGGTGTCCAGCACCGGCGGCACGAAGTTCGGGCCGATGCCCTGGATCTTCGCCGGCCCCGGGTGCCCCTCGCTCAGCAGCGGCGACGCGGACGGCTCGACCGCGACCACCTGCACGCCCGGCCGGCGCTCCTTGAGCACCTGGCCGACGCCGGTGATCGTGCCGCCGGTGCCCACTCCGGCGACGAACACGTCGACATCGCCGTCGGTGTCGCGCCAGATCTCTTCGGCGGTGGTCGTGCGGTGGATCTGGGCATTGGCGGGGGAGGAGAACTGCTGCGCGAGGATCGCGCCGTCGGTGGTGGCGACGATCCGTTCGGCCTCGGCCAGTGCCCCGCTCATGCCCGTGGTCGGGTCGGTGAGCACGATCTCGGCGCCGAACGCCTTCAGCAGCACCCGCCGTTCCTTCGACATCGACGCCGGCATGGTCAGGATGACGCGGTACCCGCGTGCCGCGCCGACCAGCGCCAGGGCGATTCCGGTGTTGCCGCTGGTCGACTCCACGATCGTGCCGCCCGGGCGCAGCGCCCCGGACTGCTCGGCCGCGTCGACCAGGGCGATGCCCAGCCGGTCTTTCACGCTCGAACCGGGGTTGAAGTATTCGAGTTTGGCGAGCACGGTCGCGCCCAGCCCCTCAGTCAGGCGGTTCAGTCGCACCAGGGGCGTCTGTCCGAATGCGGTGGTGATGTCGTGGTGGATGCCGGGCATCGGGCTGCCTTTCACGGGTCGGTCGTGTCGGGGCCCAGCCTAGGGTGGACGGGTGCCGCGCGGGCGTGTGTGTCGGTGCCGGTCCGTCACAATCGGCAACCATCCGTCACAGAACCGGACACACGAACGCCGCCGGCCATGTGGCCGACGGCGTCCGTGTGTCGGGATCGGAGTGGTGTGTGGAAACGCGCGTCAGTGGGCGGCGTCGTACGCCTCGAGCACCGCGGCGGGAATCCGGCCGCGGTCCGAGATGCTGTAGCCGTTCTGCGCGGCCCACTCCCGGATCGGGCCGTAGTCGCGCTGACCGGTGCGGCGGCGGCCGGCGTTGCCACGCGTCGAACCGGCGCCGCGGCGCGTGCGGGCGACCGACACGCTGCGGGCCACCGACACGTACGGGGCGAATGCGTCGCGCAGCTTCTGCGCATTCTCGTCGGTGAGGTCCACCTCGTACGAGATTCCGTCGAGGGAGAAAAGGACCGTCTGACCGGCGCCGGGCTCGAGCACGGTGCCGTCGAGGTCATCGACAAGCTGGTGAATGATTTTCTGGGCCATGGAAGGCACTTTATCGGATCCGTGTTTACAGCGCTACGGAAGAATTCCGGCGCGTCGCGCTTTCGCGACTGCGGAATGCCGGGTCGAGGCATCCAATTTCGCCATCGCCTGCGCCAGGTACGACTTCACGGTCACTTCTTTCAGGCCCAATGCGGCGGCGATCTGTGCATTGGTGGACCCCAACGCGACACAGGCGAGCACATCGGTCTCGCGCGGTGAAAGCGACACGTCCACCTCGATCGGGGAGTGGTCGGCCGACAATGCGGCCAGGCGCTTCTCGATCTGTGCGAGCCGCTCCCGCAGCCCGGCGTCGCGCACGGTGGCGCCCACGCGGCGCAGTTCGGCGTACGTCGCGCGCAGTTCCTCCTGCGCGGCGGGCGCGAGCGCCGGGGCCTGTGCCGGCAGCCGCGACAGGCGCCGGCGCACCTCGTCGCGGATGCGCAGTTCGGCGGCCACCTCGTCGGCGATCGCGAACGCGGGGCGCGCGGCCGCCTCGGCCACCGGCGCCTGCCCCCACGAGCCGCAGTACAGCACACCGCGGGGGGTGCCCGAGACCACCACGGGCACCGCGAACAATGTGGCGATGCCTTCGCCGAGCACCATCGCGTCGTAGTCGTGCGTGATGCCCTTGGCGGTGCGGTAGTCCAGCGTCAGGCGGGGCCGCGTCTCGACCACGGCGCGTCCGCCCAGACCTCGCCCGGTCCGCACGATCAGTCCGTCCAGATGGTGCGTGCGCGCGCCGGCGACGGCGTTCACGTGCACCGCGTCGCCCCGCATCATCCCCCCGAAGGCGACGGGAAAGCGGGTGCGTTGCGCAAGCCGGACGACCGCCTGCCTGATGAGGTCGTCGTCGGGGTCGATTCCGACGGAGTCGCCCGTTGGTGCTGCCACGCACTACCTGCTTCCGGGATGACGGCGGCCGTGCCGTTTTCGTAGCGTCGACCTTACACCCCATGAAGATGAAAAGAATCTCATGTGACCGGTGGGCGTTCCATGTCGAGCAGAAAGCGTTTCACCCAGGCCCGACCGCCGTATCCGCCGATCGACCCGTCGGCGCGCACCACCCGGTGCACGGGCACGACGATCGAGAACGGGGAATGCGCGCAGGCATTCCCCACTGCCCGGGCCGCGCGCGGGCGGCCGGCCATCACGGCCACCTCGCCATAACCGGCGGTCTGCGCATAGGGAATGGTGCACGCCGCCTGCAGGGCGTCGCGGGCGAACCCGTGCACGAGTCGCCAATCCAACTCGACGTCGAAATCGCGCCGTCGCCCGGCGAAGTACTCGTCCAACTGACGGCGCAGCCGCGGCGCGACGGCATCGTCCGGCTGCGGCACCGTCCGCAACGTGCGGGTCAGCTCGGCCAGCTGGGCGTACGGGTCACCGTCTTCCCCGGTGCCGTGCAGCACCTGCACGGTCACCGGGCCGGCCTGGGTGCAGGCGATCAGCACGTCCCCGACCGGAGACGGGTGCAGGGTGAAGGCGATCTCGCTCATGTGCCCATCCTGGCAAATCCGCCCGCATCGGCGGGGCGACGGTGCCCGATCTGTGGATGCCGGTGGCGGGGACGGCGCCGGGGGAGGAAGCGCCGATCACCGCGGCGTGTCGCCCGCCCAATCCCGCGAAACCCGCGCGCGATGCCGGGCGGGCGCGCCCGGCCCGCTTAGGGTGTGTCTGTGTGGCGAGCTGAGGGAAGCGCCGTGGTCGGCGCCCATGACGAGACGGTCGCGGCGGAGGTGAGACCAGGGTCCCTCACGCTCCCGGATCCAGAGGTGACCGTGATGCACGTGGCAGAACCCGAGCGCGAACGCATCCGCGGCCAGGCCGCGCGCCTGGGCGGACGCTCGACCCTGCTGCACTTCACCGACACCCCCGACGCCGGCATCGAGATCACCAAGGCCCATCCGGGCAGCCTGCCGCAACTGATCACCGGGCGCTCCACGCTGCTGTCGAACCTGTTCCGCGACGAGGTCGGCCTGCGCATCGCCCGCACCGCGGCCGCGCAGGTCGCGGCCAAGAACGTCGAGCTGCGAACCGCGCGCGGCCTCGATGTGGTGCGGCTCGCGGTGGGCCTGGCGACCTGGACCGCCGGGGACGAGGACCACTGCGCGCCGGTGCTGCTGCGGCCCACCGCGATCCGCCGCCACCACACCGACTTCGAGGTCAAACTGCACGGCTCGTTCGCGGTCAACCCCGAACTGGTGCGCGCCCTGGCGACCCAGTTCGGCGTGCAGGTCGACGGGGCGCACCTGGCCGCGCTGGCCACCGCGGGCGGGGTGTTCAACCCGCAGCCGGTGATCGACCGGCTGCGGCAGCTCACCGCGCACATCCCGTCGTTCAGCGTGCGGCCGCGACTGGTGATCTCGACCTTCGGCGACATCGGCGCCCGCATGGCACGCGACCTGCACCGGCTCGACCACCCGGTGCTCAATGCGCTGGCCGGCCACCGCGACGACCGCGACCTGTTGGCGCTGCACCGGGACCGGCCCGCCGTGACGAACCCGGACGAGCGGCCCCCCGCATCCGACACCCTGCTGCTGGACGCCGACGCCGAGCAAGAGGATGTGCTGGCCCGCATCACCGACGGCCAGTCGCTGGTGGTGCACACGCTGCCCGGCACCGGAGGCACCCAGACCGTGATCAACGCGCTGGGCGCGCTCATCGACGACGGCAAACGCGTGCTGGTGGTCAGTGCCCGCCGGTCCACGCTTGAAGGCGTGCGGCACCGCCTGGCCGGCATCGGCCTGGGCGGCCTGGCGGTCTCGCCCGTGCACCTGCGCCGTGACCTCATCCGTGCGATCGGCCGCAACGAGAAGGCCACCGGCCCGAAGGTCGCCGAGATCGACGACGCCCTGGTGCGACTGCGCACCGTGCTGCGCGACTACCGCGGCGCCCTCACCACGCCGCGGCCCGAACTGGGGGTGTCGGCACTGGACGTGGTGCGCGAGCTGACCGCGCTGGCGGCCACCCACCGACCGGCGGCCGGAGCGACCCGGTTCGACGCGGCCACGCTGGCGCGACTCAAGGACTCGCGCGCGCACGCCGCCGACAAGCTCGTCGCCGTCGCCCGGCTCGGCGAGTTCCGCTTCGGTCCCGACGACTCGCCTTGGTACGGCGTGGGGTTCGGCACCATCGATCAGGCCCGGGCCGCGCACGAACTGGCCCGTCGGCTGCACCGCGACGACGTGCCCGTGCTGCTGGAGCGCGGCTATGCCCTCATCGCGCAGACCCGGATGCGGCCGTTCGCCACGGTCGATGAGCTGGGCGCCTACCTGCATCTGCTGCAGGGCATCCGCGATTCGCTCGACCGCTTCAGCCCGACCGTGTTCGAACGCCCGCTGACCGAGATGATCCAGGCTCACGGTCCGCGCCGCGATTCCCCGCACCTGGGTGCCGCCGACCGGCGCCGACTGCGGCGCCTGGCCCGCGAATACGTGCGCCCGGGGGTGCATGTGCCCGACATGTACGAGGCACTCGTGCGCATCCAGCGGCAGCGCACCGAATGGGAGACCTACGCCGAAGCGGCACTGGCGCTGCCCGAGGTGCCGGTCGGCCTGGCCGACGTGAGCGGCCTGTTCACGCGCACCCAGGCGGGTCTGGACGAGCTGGATCGCATTCTCGGTCACACCGATGCCGCCCGGCTGAGCGCGCAGCCCGCGCAGCGGCTGGTGCGCACGTTGGCGGGCCTCGCGGCCGACTCGGCCTACTTCGACAATCTGATCGAGCGCGCCACGCTGCGCGATGAGCTCGCGCAGATGGGTCTGGAACCGCTGCTGGTCGAGCTCAGCGTGCGGCACGTGCCCGAAGAGCAGGTGCGTGCCGAACTGGAGTACACGTGGTGGCAGTCGGCGCTGGAGCATCTGCTGCGCAGCGACCGCGCACTGCTGGGTGCGAACACCGGTGTCGTCGACCGGCTCGAACGCGACTTCCGGCTGGTCGACGAGGCGCATGTCGCAGCATCCGGTCCCCTGCTGGCGGCGCGGCTGGCGACGCAGTGGCGCATCGGCATCGTCGACCACGCCGACGAGGCGGCACGGCTCAAGCACATGCTGCGCTCGGGCGACATCACCGCCGATCAGCTTGTGCGTACGGCGCCGGCGCTGTCCGAGACCCTCGCACCGGCGTGGATCGCTTCACCGTACGATGTGCCGCTGATCCCGGATGCCATTTCGTTCGACGTGGTGCTGTTGGCCGACGCCGGCGCCCTGTCGTTGGCCGAGGCGGCGCCCGCGCTGCGACGGGCCCGTCAGGTGGTCGCGTTCGGCGACCCGGTCACCCAGCAGCCCACCCCGTTCCGCATCGCGGTGGGCCGGCAGCGCCCCGACGCGCACGCGCCCGGTGACGACGAGGATCCGTTCGATGCGGCCAGCGTGTTCGAGCGGCTCGCCGAACTGGTTCCGGTCGAGACGCTCACCCGCAGCTACCGGGCCGGGGGAGAGGACCTGGCCGCCCTGGTCAACGACGCCTTCTACGGCGGTGAGATCGCGTCGCTGCCGTGGGCCGGCTCGTACCTCGGGCGCGGCAGTCTGTCGGTCGACTACGTCGAGGGCGGGGTGGGTGTGCCCGATCCGGTCAGCGGTGCCGTCGAGAGCCCCGACGCCGAGGTGGCCCGCGTGGTGACGCTGGTCGTCGAGCACGCCGTGAACCGTGGCCGGGAGTCGCTCATGGTCGTCACCGCCAGCGCCGCGCACGCGGAGCGGGTGCGTGCCGCCGTCGACGCCGCGTTCGCGGGCCGTTCGGATGTCGCCGACTTCGTCTCGCGCGACACGGCCGAACCGTTCGCGGTGCTCACTCTCGAAGAGTCGGTGGCCGAGAGCCGCGACCGGGTGATCTTCTCGCTCGGGTTCGGCCTGACCCGGCACGGCCGTGTGCTCAGCGACTTCGGTGACCTGTCCACCCCCGACGGGGAGCGGCTGCTCACGGTCGGGATGACGCGGGCCCGGCGCTCGATGGTGATCGTGTCGTGCATCCGGCCCTCGGCGTTCGACGACGGCCGGCTCGAATACGGTGCGGCCGGGCTGATGAACGTGCTCGGTGGCATCGCCGCCCGTGACCGCGAGGCGCGCCTCGAAGACCTGGCCGACCCGCTGACCTTGGCGCTGGCGCGGGAGCTGCGCCGGCTGGGCGTGTCGGTCGACGTCAACTACCGCGGACTGCTGCCGCTGGTGGCGCAGTACGGCGGCAAGGCGGTCGTCGCCGAGTCCGACCCCGAGACCGGCGTCGGGTCGCTGCGCGAGTCGTTGCGGCTGCGCCCGCAGGTGCTGCGCCGGCTCGGCTGGCACTATGTGCGCGTGCACGCGTTCGACCTGTACTCCGACCCGTCCGACGTGGCCCGGCGCATCGCCGGGATCCTCGGCGTCGACCCCGAGGCGCCGACGGCGGATGCCGACACCCAGCCGATCGATGTCGACTGACCGCACGCCGCCGGGGTCGCCGCGGCAGCGCGTGGTGCGGGTGCCCGGGTCGCGGCGCGCCAAGCTGACTCCCGCCCCCGGCACCACGGACGAACCGGCCGGCCGCGACGCCGAGGCGCCGCGGCCGACCGGTCCGAACGACGAGCGGATGCGGCGCGAGAAGCCGCCGCACTACTGAGCGCTCAGGCTGGGCGCTCGGCCCTTCTGAGCGCTCAGCCCGGGGCGCTCAGCCCTTCTGCTTCTCGAGCAGGTCGCGGATCTGCACCAGCAGTTCCTGCTCGGTGGGAAGACCCGGCTCGTCCTCGACGACACCGGCGGCGAGCTTGGCCGCACGGCGCTCCTTGAACTTGTTCATCGGGAACACCAGCGCGAAGTAAACCACGAGCGCCGTGGCCAGGAACGTGATCAGCGCCGAGATGATGGCGCCGATGCCGAGGTTCGCGGTGGCGAACAGACCGGGGATCGGGATCACCCACTTGGCCAGGTCGCCGCTGGGCACGAACGCGCCCACCAGCGGGTTGATGATCGAGTCGACGAACGCCTTGATCACGACGCCGAACGCGGCGCCGATGACGACCGCGACGGCGAGGTCGATCACATTGCCCTGGGTGATGAACTCCTTGAAGCCCTTGATCATGTGTCCCCCTTGCATCTCCGGCCGAGGCCGGTCTACGAGCCCGCGGGTGCGGGGGAGGCCTTCGCCTCCGGCTTAGATGATGTACCCGATGCGCCGCCGCCGCCACCTGAATCGCCGGAGGAGCCCGATGTGGGCGCCGCGGTGCGTGAATCGGTGCGGTAGAAGCCCGACCCGTTGAAGGTGACCCCGATCGACCCGTACTGCTTGCGCAGCGGGCCGCCGCATTCGGGGCAGACGGTCAGTGCGGGATCGGTGAAGGCCTGCACGGCGTCGAAGGCGTGGCCGCACTGTTTGCAGGCATAGGCGTAGGTGGGCATCGTTCTCCGGTTTCAGCGCCGCTCGGGCGCGAGGGTGACGGTACGGGTGGGCGTGACCACCCCGTCGACGGGCTGGTCGTGGCGGTCGCGGGGAACCGCGTCGACGAACTCGGTGTCGTAGACCACCGCGTACACCGGCGGGCAGTTCTCCATCGACCCGATCGTCTTGTCGAAGTATCCGCGGCCCCAGCCCAGCCGCATCCCGGTGTGGTCCACGGCTGCGGCGGGGATGATCATCAGATCGACGTCGTTGACCGCGATCGGGCCGAGCAGCTCACCGACCGGCTCGGGCACGCCGAGCAGTCCCTCGGTCAGGTCGCCCTCGGGGTCGGCGACCACCCAGTCCAGCAGGCCGTCGACACGGGTGATCGGCAGCAGCACGCGGATGCCGGCGGCCACGGCCTCGTTCACGAACCGTCGCGTACCGGGCTCGATCGTGGTGGACAGGTAGCACGACACCGACCGCGCGCCGTGTGCGGCCACCAGGGCGTGCAACTGTTCGGTGATGCCGGCCTCGGCGGTGCGGCGGGCCGCGTCGGTGAGCAGCTGACGTCGTTCGCGGATCTCGGCGCGCAGCGCGCGCTTCGCATCGTCTATCGGGTCCGCCATGCCCCCGATTGTACGGTCGCTAGCATGGGTTCATGCCGCACAAGCCGTTCAAAGCCGTGATCCCCGCCGCAGGATTGGGTACCCGATTCCTTCCCGCCACCAAGGCGATGCCCAAAGAGATGCTGCCGGTGGTCGACAAACCGGCCATTCAATACGTCGTCGAAGAGGCGGTCGAGTCCGGCATCGAAGACGTGCTGATCATCGTCGGGCGCAACAAGAACAACATCGCGAATCACTTCGACTCGGTGCCCGAGTTGGAGTCCACCTTGGCGCGCAAAGGCGATCACGACCGGCTGGCGAAGGTGCAGTACTCCAGTGACCTGGCCGACATCCACATCGTGCGTCAGGGGGAACCGCGCGGCCTCGGGCACGCGGTGTGGCGGGCCAAGGCACACGTGGGTGACCACCCGTTCGCGGTGCTGCTGGGCGACGACCTCATCGACGAGCGTGACCCGCTGCTGACCCGGATGCTGGCAGAGTACGACAAACGGGGCGCGACGGTGATCGCGCTGATGGAGGTCGACCCCGACCAGATCCACCTGTACGGTGCGGCCGCCGTCGAGGCGACCGACGACCCCGACGTGGTGCGGGTGACCGGGCTGGTCGAAAAGCCCGCCGCCGCCGACGCGCCGTCGAACCTCGCGGTGATCGGGCGGTACGTGCTGCCGCCGGAGGTGTTCGACATCCTGGAGCGCACCGAGCCGGGCAAGGGCGGCGAGATCCAGCTCACCGACGCGCTGCAGGAACTGGCGGCCGACCCGGATGCCGGTGTGTACGGCGTGATCTTCCGGGGGCGCCGCTACGACACCGGCGATAGGCTGGATTACATCAAGGCCATCGTGCAGCTGGCGGCCGACCGCGAGGATCTCGGCCCGGCGCTGCGTCCGTGGCTGCAGGAGTTCGCGACGACGCTGTAGCCGTCCGAGGAGGACGAAGTGGATCTCACCGACCCGCAGCAGCACGGCGACGTCTCGATCCGGCTGATCCGGCCCAAGGACGCCCGCGTCCTGCAACACGAACTGATGAGCAACCGCAGTTGGCTGCGGCCGTGGGAGGCCACCAGCCCCGATGGCCCGGTGTCGATGGACATGCGGTTGGGCATCCGGCGTCTGTTGCAGCAGTACCGTGACGGCAACGGCATCCCGTATGTCATGGAATGGCAGGGTGAGGTCGCCGGCCAGCTGAACGTGTGGGGGATCGCGCGCGGGTCACTGGCGTCGGCGACGATCGGGTACTGGGTGAGCGAGCGGTATGCCGGCCGCGGCATCACGCCGACCGCGGTCGCGCTGGCCACCGACGTGTGCTTCGGCGAGGCCGGGCTGCACCGCATGGAGATCTGCATTCGGCCCGAGAACAAGGCGAGTCTGCGCGTGGTGGAAAAGCTCGGGTTCCGGTACGAGGGGCTGCGTCGCCGGTACATCCACATCGACGGCGACTGGCGCGACCATTACGCGTTCGCGCTGACCCGCGAGGATGTGCCGGACGGGGTGCTCGCGCGGTGGGCGGCGGGGCAGGCGCCGCGGGATGCTGCGACCATCCCGCCGGCGGACCGGTTGCCGACGCCGTAGCCACCGGCTGCGTGCGCGACACGCGAGGCGATGCCGGGGACCGGCCGGTGTCTCGCATACCGTTGTGTGCATGGGTGGGCAGGTGCTGGGCGGAGGGGTCATCGTCCTCGTGGCGGTGGTGCTCTGGCTGGTGTACCTGCTGCCCAGCTGGTACAGCCGGCACCAGTTCGACGCCGCCGAGCGCAACGCCGTGCGGCTGAGCCAGGCGCTGCGGGTGCTCGCCGAGACGAGCGAGGCCCCCGAAGAGGTGCGGCTCGAACTGAACGCGCGTGTCGCGCTGGCGCAACGCAAGCTCGCGCGCAAGGCGCAGGCCGAGCGCGAAGAGGCGGCGCGTCGGGCGCAGGCCGAGCGTGAGGCGCTGGCCACTCGGGCGCAGGCCGAGACGCAGGCGCTCGCCAAGCGGGCGCAACGCGAACGCGAGCGTGCCGAGCTGGCGCTGCGCCGCGCCGAGCTGGAGCGGGCCCGCGCCGAGCGCGCGGCGATGCTGCGCCGGCCCGAGGTACGGCGGGCGCGGGCGCGCCGGTGGGCGCGGTTGACGGTGACCGTGATCGGGCTCGGTTCGCTCGGGCTCGCCGGGTGGGGCGGATTCCTGTTCGCCACCGGAGGTACGTCGGCGCCGTTGTGGGCCGGCGGGGTGACCGCGGTGGTGTCGACGCTGCTGCTGGTGCGCATGGCCCGGGTGGGCGCGCGCACCGCGATGCGCGAGGGCGTGGTCACCGTTCCGGCGCGGGCGCGGGTGGCCGGCCCCATCGCCGACATCGATCTCGCCGACGCGCGGGCGTGGCATCCGCGCGAACTGCCCCGGCCGCTCACCGCCTCTGCCGGATCGCGCGCGGCGGCGGTGCTGGATGCTGCCGCCGAACGCGAGCAGGTGCGCCAGGCGGCGATGGACGCGCCGCTGCGCGAGCGGGCCGCGCAGGCCGCTCCGCCGACGCTGGACTCGGCGCGCCTGGCCCGCATGGGGCAGGTCGACGACGCCGAGATCGAAGCGCACGTGCGTGAGTTGCTGCGCACCCGCGCCGCCGGCTGATCCGGGCGGTTCACAGACCCGCTCGCCGTCCGCGCCGTGAGAATGTGAGGCCGTGGGGGCCGTCGCGCCGTGAGGCGTGCACAACTGCGGGGATTCTTTTCGACACGCCGTGCCGGCGGCCCGGGATGCGGCGTGTCGGCGAAGATCCCCGCCGTTGTGCTCGCGGGTGGACGGGATGGTGTCGGCCAGTCCGGCCGGCTCGGGCGGTCTGGGCGGTTCGGCTGGTCCGGCCGGTCGGGGCGGTTCGGAACACCCCGGCGGACGTGATAATCTTGCTGAGGTTCACGGGCCTGTGGCGCAGTTGGTAGCGCGCTTCGTTCGCAATGAAGAGGTCAGGGGTTCGAATCCCCTCAGGTCCACCCTGTCATGAGTCGCGTCATAGGTCCCACCTGAGTCGCGACTTAGGTCACTGTTTGGAAGCCCTGGGCCATCGGCCTTGGGCTTTCATCGTGTTGCGCCAGTAGGTGCGGTCGGGGTCGATGGTGTTGGTCGCGATGATCTCTCCGGTGTTCAGGTGGACGACGGTGGTGGTTTGCTGGTCGGCGAGGATGAGGACGCGTTTGCCGGCGTGGTCGGCGCCGATGCCGAGGTGGTGCATGCGGCCGGCGCGGCGGAAGCTGATCTTCCCGTTGCTGCCGACGTGGTCGTAGCGCAGCCGGTAGTGCGTGGTGTCGGTGTTTCGCCCGGCGGGGGTGGCTTTGGGCGT
>NZ_AULS01000009.1 GCF_000422405.1 Microbacterium luticocti DSM 19459 | reverse complement strand
GATGCTGTCCGCCCCCGCGAGCATCCCGCCAAGGATCGTGCGGACCTTCACCGCCACGTTCGCCGCCGGAAGCGTCGAACACGCCTCGACCAGACCGGTCAGGCCCGCCTTCTCCGCCAGCGCGAGCACCGGAACCAGACCCGCATGCGACACGAGGTTGCCGTCATCGAACACCGGCACCAGACCATGAGATGCTTTCACTTAAGAGATGCCCCTCTGTTCTCGGAAACGTTGACTTCAGCACTCAATATTTTCCCAGACCAGAAGGGCATTTCACTTACCGGCACGCTCTACACAAGCCAACCCAACCGGTGGATCAGGGCTGAGACTGCAGCCAGCTCACGGTGGACGCCCAGTCGGGAGGCTCTGGTGACGAGTCCGCGATGGCAACTTGAGTGCCACCACCTAGAGCCAGCACGAGTGCGACCGCGACCGCGGCCGCGGCCGCGCGAATTTTGATTCGCATAGTTCTTCCCTCTCAGAATCCAGACCGACTGGTCTTCGCGGATGTTCCATTGACGCTCAGCTTGATGCTGACTGTCGCGGACGAGTACAGAGTCTTAAAGACCGTCCTTCCGACAGCGGTCGCGGGGCCGGATGAGTTGGAGGCCGACTTCGTGATGGACAGCGAGGGTGTCGCGGCCGTCCCTCCAACAGAATACGAATAGGGCTGTCGGACAGCATCGATCACGCCCACGCCGTAGGCGCGCGTGTAGTCGGCCCGGAAGGACAGAACCAGATACGCAGTCTTCTCCTCGACACGGCAGTTGGAGTAGTTGATATAGTTCGTGCCAGACGAAGTGCCTTCGCACGATCCAACGGTCATCGGCCGAACACCACCAGACACCGGCGGTGCCGGCTCCTCCAACCGAGACTCCGTCAGTGACCCATCGGCGAAGTGCCGAACGGTTACGACCCAGCCCCCGTCCCGGTACCGATCTTCAGACACCGGCATTGCGTCTGATCGGGAAGACAGTGGCATATTCCCGTCGAGGATGTTCTCGGCGAGTTGCGCGGCGACGTCATTCTCAACCCCGTGGTCGACGTACCACTGATAGATCTCGCTATACGCGGAGCTAGTCCTGCCCTCGTCGGCGTTCGCGGCTGTAGCTGCAGAGAGCGGTACCAAGAGTGCCGCCGAAATCGCCAGCGTGAAGACGTGCTTGATCCATGATTTGGTCACCAGTTCTCTCATTCTCTTGCATCGTTGACATAGCCGTGCATCCTTGGATAAATAGCCGGCCGCTCCCCTTGAGACCGTTCGGTAACGGTAGCATACGATCATGCCTTCAGAGTCTCATGAATCACCGGTAATAACGCAGAGCGAAGACCGTACGGACAACGCCGTCGTTTGGCTGACGTGGGGCTCTGTCGCCCTCATCGCCTGCTCGCTGGCCGTACTGATCACGGCGCCCTTTGAATTGTGGGCGCTGCTCGCTCTGGTCTTCGCGGCTGCCGCCGCGGTCGTCGCGCTCTTTGCACGCCGACGTGCGATCCGGCTGCGCCGGAAGAGAGGTCTGATGACAGGCCTGGTCGTGTTCATCGCAGCCTTGATCCTCGGGTTGTACTCCCTGCCGTGGACCATCGTGGGGCTTGCCATCTCACTGTCCTGAGGGCTGTCGGCGGTGTTGGCCAGGCGGAGCGTCGGGAATTTGCGCCACCACCTTCGCGGGCACCGGGGCGAGCGGGAGCATGACGGGCCAGGGGGTCAGTCTTCCCGCTCACGCGGCGGGGCGAACTCGACGAGCAGGACGACCGCGTCGCCACCGACCGCGGCATCCATCGCCCCCTTGAGGTGTTTCCAGGCGAGCGGATGCTCGGCCGCATACCGTTTCAGGTCGGCGGCGGACTCGTCCCGGTCGAGCAGGCGGACGTCGGCACGCACCCGACGCGCGCGACCCGTGCTCAGGTACGCGACGCCGTTGGCTCGGAGATTGCGGTACCACTGCGCCGTGCTGCCGAAGCCGGATGCCACGACGATGCGATTGCGGTCGCGTTCGACGACCTCGACCACCACGTACCGCGGCTCGTGCGAGACCCGGCCGAGATGCTCGATCATGACCAGGCGCGTGCCGAAGATCCAGCCGAGCCCGGCCCGGTACAGCGCGATCGGGGCGCGCACCAGCCACGGCGTGCGCAGCAGCGTCTCAATCAGGCTGTCGATGCGGCTCGTCACGTTGCCCCCTCGGAATCGGGCTTGCGCGCCCGGCTCGGCTGCACCCGCGGCGGCTCGCCGGGCATCTTCGGGAACTCGGGCGGGAAGGGCAGCTCGCCGAGTCCGTCATCGAGGTCGCGTTGCCACCACTCCAGCAGCGTGTCGATCTGCCCGGGTTTCGCTGCGAAGTCCCGCCACGGGTCGCCGACCTCGGTGAGGCGCTGCGGGATCGTGCGCACGGTGAACGCGTCCGGGTCGACGGATGCCAGTTCCTCCCAGGTGATCGGGGTCGACACCGTCGCCCCCGGCAGCGCGCGCGGACTGTACGCGCCGGCCATGGTGCGATCGCGGTTGGCCTGGTTGAAGTCGACGAAGATGCGCGCGCCGCGCTCCTCCTTCCACCAGTCCATCGTGACCTTGTCGGGCAGTCGGCGCGCGAGCTCCCGGCCGGCGGCGATCACCGCGTGCCGCACGTCGAGGAACTCGTGCGTCGGCTCAATCGGGCAGAACACGTGCAGTCCACGGCTGCCGCTGGTCTTGATCCAGGCATCCAACCCCGCTTCACCCAGCACGTCGCGCAGCGCCGGCGCCACGGCGACCGCATCGGCGAAGTCGGTGCCCGGCTGCGGATCGAGGTCGATGCGCAGCTCGACCGGATGATCGGTGTCGGACGCGAGCGACGCCCAGGGGTGGAAGACGACGGTGTTCATCTGCGCTGCCCACACCGCCGCCGCGATCTCGGTGATGACGAGTTGGGGATGCCTGCGCCCGCTGTTGTAGGTGACGGTGACCGCCTCGACGTAGTCGGGCGCGCCCTTGGGCGGGTTCTTCGAGAAGAAGCTCTCGCCGTCGATGCCGTCGGGGAAGCGCTGCAGCGACACCGGACGGTCGCCGTTGGCGGCCAGGAACGGCCCGGCCACCGCGATGAGGTACTCGGCGAGCTCGCGCTTGGTGATGCCCGGAACGGGCCAGACGACACGGCTCGGGCTGGACAGCCCGACCTCGCGGTCGCCGTGCGGGCCGGGGACGGTCAGGGTGATCCGTTCGGATGCCATCCGGTCAGGCTATCCAGCACCTGCGACACCGCGGAACCCCTTGCGCGGACGCGGGTCCCCAGACCGGGGCGCGCGGGCGGAGTCCGCGGGTGGGGTCCGCGGGTGGGGTCCGCGGGTGGGGTCCGCGGGTGGGGTTGTAAGCGGTTCCCCGAGCGGGGTTCACACGACTGCGCCACGAATCGGCGACTGCGCCGCGAATCGATGGCGCAGTCGCCGCGAACAGGCGCGGTCGTGTGACGGGGATGCCGCACACAGGCGCAGTCATGTGACCGGGGCCCGCGGGCGGAGTCAGCGCGTCCCGGGCCGGGTCATGAGCGGCTCCGTGAGCAGGGTTCACACGACTGCGCCATGAATCGGCCACTGCGCCGCGAATCGAGGGCGCAGTCGCCGCGAAATGGCGCGGTCGTGTGAATGGGATGCCGCGAACAGGCGCAGTCGCCGCAACCAGGCGCAGTCATGCGACCGGGAGCGCGCACCCGGGCACAGTCACGACCTACTCGTCGTCGACGACCTACTCGTCGTCGGCGACCTGGTCTTCGTCGGCGATCTGCTCGGCGGGGGCGGGGTCGGGCAGCGCCATGACCGGAGCGAGGTCTTCGCGGCTCAGCCGGATCCAGGGCCCCGCCGGGTCGAGCACGACGCCGTCGATGCCGGTGTCGCCGCGCAGCGCATGGCCGAGCTGGGCGGGGGCGAACGGCGCCGGTCGGTCGTTGCGGCCGAGCGCGACCACTTCGAGCGGGTGCGAGAACACGGGCAGGATGCGCTCCCCTGCCTCGGTGTGCGACTCGGCGACCCCCCACTCGTCGTCTTCGGACGCGCGGTTCACGGCGATCCACAGCGGCGCGGTCGTCATCGCGGTGGCGATCTCGGCGGCCGTCTCGGCGGTGCGCGGCCCGGTGACCAGCCGCTTCAGGGTCAGCTGCGGATCCATCTCCGAGAACATGCGCTCGATGAGCGCGCGGGGCAGCACGACGGCGGCCGGAGCCGACGCGTGATCGACCATGACGCCGGCGAAGTCGCCCTGCAGCACGTACTGCAGCACGGCCGGGGCGGCCTGGCCCATCGCCGAGGTCTCGGTGTCGCCGTCCGCCCGCACGGCATCGGCCAGGGCGTCACCGCTGCTGTACAGCATGACGAACTGACCCTCGTCGCGGGTGGCGATCGCCAGCGGCAGTTCTCCGCCGGCGGCCATCAGCTCTTGGGCGTTGCCCTTCACGCGCAGGTACACAGTGCCCTGCAGCAGTTGGCGGGCGACGTTGAGGATCTCGGTGGGCTCGGGGTCGGCGCCCAGCGCGGCGAGCGCGGCGCGAAGCACGACGTTGTCGGGCAGGCCGGGCAACGACTCGTGCGGCGGCGGGGCCTCGCCGGTCGGCTCGGCCGCCGCGGCCGGCTCGGAAGGCAACGCCTCGGCGGTGGTGTCGGCTCCGAACCCGCCGTACGAGGTCGTCGAGATGCCGACCTGGGGCACCGTGTCACCGGGCGCATCGGCCGCTGCGGGCCCATCGACCGCGCCGGCCGCCCCTTCGGCCGCGTTCTCGGTGGCGGGGGTGGATGCCACGGCTGCGGCATCCGTCACCGTGTCGCCCGCGATCGTGGCCCGTGCATCCGAGCCCTCGGCATCGGCATCGCCGGCGCCCTCAGCACCCGAGCCCTCGGCACCCGCAGCGGAACCCGACGCGCCAGCGACGCCCTCGGCACCCACAGCGGAACCCGCCGCGTCCGCGACACCCGCAGCAGAACCCCCGGCGACCTCGTCGGCTGCGCTGGCGCCGGCCGCGGCATCCGTCGTCGCCTCACCGGCGGTGTCGTCGTCGACGTGCGCCTCGGAGTCGTTCGCCTTCGGGCCGCGAGAGAAAAGTGCCATTGGGCCAGCCTAACCCGGCCGGCCGGTCACACCTTCTCGATGGGGGCGATCTTGATGAGAAGCTTCTTGGCTCCGGCGGTGTCGAACCGCACGTGCGCGACGCGCTTCGCCCCCTCGCCGGTGACGGCGTCGACGATGCCCTCGCCGAAGTCCTCGTGGCGGATGCGGTCGCCCGACGCCAGCTCCATGTCGCCGTTGTCGCGCACCCGCGCCGGGATGCGGTTCGGGAACTTCTCCATCGCAGTCGCCTTCGGCTTCAGCGCCGGCGGCTCGTCGCTGCGCCGGCCCCATCCGCCCGGGCGGCGCGCATTGAGCGCCCGCGACTGCGTGCCGCCCCGCGAGTTCACGTCGCCCGGCGACTGCCGCCAGTCCACCAGGTCGGCGGGGATCTCTTGCAAGAACCGGCTGGGCATCGCCACCGAGATCTCACCGAACTGCGCCCGCGTCATCGCGAGGGTCAGGTACAGCCGCTGCCGGGCGCGCGTCACGCCCACGTAGAACAGCCGCCGCTCCTCGGCCGGCCCCCCGGGCTCGCCCGCCGAGATGCGGTGCGGGATGAGGTCTTCTTCGACCCCGGTGATGAACACGGCGTCGTACTCGAGGCCCTTCGCCGTGTGCAGCGTCATCAGCGACACCGTGCCCGACGCGTCGTCGAGGTCGTCGGCGTCCGAGACCAGCGCGACCTCAGTGAGGAAGTCCAGCACGGTGCCCGCGGGGTTGTTGCGGGCGAACTCGCGGGCCACGGCCACCAGTTCGTCGATGTTCTCCAGTCGCGCCTCGTCCTGCGGGTCGCGGCTGAGCTGCAATGCGTCGCGGTAGCCGCTCTTGCCCAGCAGCAGCGCGAGCCCGTCGGCGACCGCGCTGGGGGGCGCGACCTCGCCCGAGGCCGGCAGCATGAGCGCGGATGCCTCGGCCAGCACCGCGTCCAGGTGGGCCACCGCCTTCTGCAGCTTGGGTCCGAGCCCCAGCGCCGACGAATTGGCGAGCGCGTCGCGGAAGGTGATGGACTCGGACGCCGCATACCGGGCGATGGTCTCGACGGTGACGTCGCCGATGCCCCGCTTGGGCTTGTTGATGATGCGGCGCAGCGCCATCTCGTCGGCGGGGTTGGCCACCGCGGTGAGGTAGGCCAGCGCGTCTTTGATCTCGGCACGCTCGTAGAACCGGGTGCCGCCCATGATCTTGTACGGAATCGCGGCGCGGATGAAGATCTCTTCCAGCGCACGGGACTGCGAATTGGTGCGGTAGAACACCGCCATCTGCCCGTACGGCACGCCGCCACGGCGGAGCGAGTCGATCTCGTCGGCGACGAACTGCGCCTCGTCGTGCTGCGAGTAGCCGGTGTAGCCGACGATCTTCTCGCCGGCGCCGACATCCGTCCACAGCCGCTTGTCTTTGCGGTCGAAGTTGTGGCTGATCACCGCGTTCGCGGCGCTGAGGATGTTCTGCGTGGACCGGTAGTTCTGCTCGAGCAGCACGACCTTCGCGCCGGGATAGTCGCGTTCGAACTCGGTGATGTTGCGGATGTCGGCACCGCGGAACGCGTAGATGGACTGGTCGGAGTCGCCGACGACGGTCAGCGATGCCGGCTCGACCTCGGGCGCATGCTCGGGTTCGAAGATCATCATGCCGCCGGCGGCATACGGCTCCGCGGCCCGGCCCACAACCGGCCGGGTGAGCTCGTGGATGAGGGCGTACTGGGCGTGGTTGGTGTCTTGGTACTCGTCGACGAGGATGTGCCGGAACCGCCGCCGGTACACGTCGGCGACGTGCGGGAACGCACGGAACAGGTACACCGTCTGGGCGATCAGGTCGTCGAAGTCGAAGGCGTTCGCCCTCTGCAGCGCCCGCTGGTAGTCGCCGAACACCTCGACGAACTTGCGTTCGGCGGGGTCGGACATGTTCGCCTGCCGCGCGTACGCTTCGGCGTCGAGCAGTTCGTTCTTGACCTTGGAGATGCGGCTCTGCACCGCCGCCGGGGTCAGGCCGAAGGCATCCGCTTCATGCTCTTTGACCAGGCGCTTGATGAGCGCCCGCGAATCGCCGGAGTCGTAGATCGTGAACGAGGTGGTGAACCCGAACTGTTCGGCCTCGCGACGCAGGATGCGCACGCAGGCGGAGTGGAAGGTCGAGATCCACATGCCCTGCGCGTGCCGGCCGACCAGCTGTTGCACGCGTTCGCGCATCTCACCGGCGGCCTTGTTGGTGAACGTGATCGCCAGGATCTGGCTCGGCCAGGCCTCTTTGTTGCGCAGCAGCGACGCGATGCGATGGGTCAGCACCCGGGTCTTGCCCGAGCCGGCACCGGCGACGATGAGCAGCGCCGGCCCGCGGTAGACCACGGCTTCGCGCTGTTGCGCATTGAGGCCGGCGAGCAGGTCGTCGTCGGCGCGCGCGCCGCTGGGGCCGCCGCCGACGATGAGGGGGGTGGATGCGTCGCTCATGGCCCTTCGAGTCTAGGCGCGGGCGACGACACCGCTGTCGGCGGGTCGCGGTAGCGTGCCCGGCATGGATGCTCGTGTCACCTTGATCACGCTCGCGGTCGCCGACCTGGCCGCGTCACGCCGCTTCTACGTCGACGGGCTCGGCTGGGAACCCGCGTTCGAGGTGCCCGGCGAGGTGATGTTCTTCCGGGTCGCGCCGACCGTGGTGCTGTCGCTGTGGAGCCGCGCCGGGTTCGAAGCCGAGGTGGGTCCGCTCGGCGACGGCGGCGGCATCCCGCCGCTCACCCTGGCGCACAACATGCCCGACGCCGACGGAGTCGACCGGGTGATGCGGGATGCGGTGGCCGCGGGCGCACAGCTCATCCGGCCCGCGCGGCAGCGGGAATGGGGCGGGTATTCCGGGTACTTCGCCGATCCCGACGGGTTCCGCTGGGAGGTCGCGTACAACCCCGGCCCGCTGGGCGTGGAGCTGATGCGGGCGGCGGGACTGGTGTGAGGATGCCGCCGCCTATCGCGCGGGCGAGTCCGCCGAACCGGAGCCGCGCAGGGCCAGCAGCGCGCCGGCGACGGCCATCGCCGCGCCGATGCCGACGCCCCACCACACCAGACCCTCGGGCAGGTGCATGCGCAGCGCCGCTGCGACCAGGCGTGACAGTCCCCATGGCAGCAGGCCCGCCCGCTCGTCCCAGACGGCGAGCGTGCGCTCCAGGCCGACGGCCGAGACCACCCACGCCGGTACGGCCAGTGCGACGCCGCTCGCGCAGAGCACGGCGCCGATCCCCCGCGCGGCTCCCAGCTGCGCGAACAACGACCAGGCCGCCGCGACGAACAGCCAGAGGAACAACGCCGACGCCACCGTGATGTACGTCCCGCGGGCGGCGGGGTACTCCCAGAACGCGTACCAGTACCCGCCCGGGCCATTGACGGCCAGCACCGCCAGGGTGAGCACGCACCGCAGCACGACGACTCCGCCGACCGCGGCGATCACCGGCCACGGCGAGTGCACGCCGACGACGACGCGCAGCACGAGTGCGAAGACCGCCCAGGCGCAGACCACCACGACGAGCCGCAACCAGCCGCCCAGCGACGACTGCACGGCGCGGGTGGCCACCAGCAGTGCCACGGGAACGAACAACAGCAGCCAGCGGTCGAGCGCCAGCATCCCGAGCGTCGACTCGCGGGCACGCCACGGTCTGGTCGCCGCCAGCCATGAGGCGCGGGCGGCCGCCGCACCGGGTCGTCGCACCAGGCTGGTGCGCGTCGCAACGATGCCGATCAGCAGCCAGGCCACCGCCAACGCCAGCAGCACCCGGGCCAGCCACGCCATGAGCGGGTCGGATGCCGCGCTCGGCTCGCCGTCGGCCGGCGCCACCAGCGCATGCGTGGCGACCGCCCCGCCGACGAGGATCGCGGCGACCGCGCCGAACGCCAGCAGCAGCACCGCGAGGGCGACGGCGAGGATGCCTCGCCTGCCCGCCGTCGTCATGGATCGATGCTACCGGCCCGCCCGCGACATGCTGTGCGCGGTTCGGCCCCGGTCTGTCGCAGGCCCGGTCCGGCGGCTTATCCTGGGGGCGCGAGGGGGTACGGACATGTCGGCACGGATCGCTGCCGGAGCGGCGGGGCTGCTCCTGCTGTGCCTCACCGGGTGCGCGGGAGGCCAGATGAACACGCCGTCGGAGGGGACTTCGCGCCCGCCGTTCACCTCGATGACGCCGACGCCGCAGACGCCGTCCGGCACACCGGTCGAGGTGCCGGATGCCCGCTGGAAGGCGATCCGCGACGACCTGGCCGCACGCGGGGTCGCCGCCACGCCCGAGCTGGTCTCGAGCGAACAGGTCACCTGGAACAACGGCGCACTGGGCTGCCCTGCTCCGGGGAGGAGCTACACCCAGGCCGTCGTCGAGGGGATGCGCGTGGTGGTCTCGGTCGCCGGCACGACCTACGACTACCGGTTCGGCACCACCGACAGCCCGTTGCTGTGCGACCCGTCGGGCCACCCGGCATCCACCCCCTGACGCACGCCGCCGCCGCACGACCGAGGGCGGCCCGCCGCAGCGGACCGCCCTCGTCTGATCTGCCCGGCAGCGCCGGGATCGATCACTTCGCCGGGATCAGCAGCGCCTCATCCGTGCCGGCACGGTTGTCGGGAACGACGATCATCGTTCCCAGCGGCTTCTGCTTGGTCACCTGCTCCTTGTCGATGGTCACGTCGAAGCTGACCGCGGAGCCCTTCTTCGGCACGACGCCGTACTGGCCGTTCGAGATCGCCGGCGCCGACGGGTCGTAGACCGCCGACGACGAGAACTCGTCGCTGATCGAGTTGTCGACGATCGACGCGGCCTCGACGGTGTAGCTGAACGCGCCGTCCACGCCCAGCACACTGGCGTACATCGGCAGCAGGATCGTGCTGCTGTCGGTGGGCGCCTGCGCCATGAAGTACGGCCCGACGGTCTTGCCGGTGGCGTTGTCGGTGACGAACACCGCCGACTGGCCGTCGGCGTACCCGGTGGTGACCAGACCGTTGTCGGCGGCGAACACGACCTTGTCGGTGGTGCCGTCACGGTTCGTGTCGATCAGCACGTCGAACTCCGCCGACGCCGGGTTCGACCACCGCTTGTACGTGTTCACCGCGAACACCAGCATCGTGTCACCGTCATCGGTGGGTGCTGACTGCACGCCGGCGGCGCGCAGGTCGACACCGGGGTCGTCGACCTTCTTGCCGAGGTCGGACTTGTCACTCAGCCCCCACGTGTAGAAGTCGGCCGAGGCATCCAGCCCGCCCAGCAGGTTGCGCAGCGTCACCTTCTGGGTGCCGCCCTTGCGGGTGATGCTGTTCGGGATGACCGACCCGTGGGTCACGCGCACGTTGGCGTCGTTGCGGGGCACCAGCAGGTACGGCACCCGCAGCGTCGACGACGGGCTGTGGAACACGACGTCGCCCGAGAACTGGGAGAACCCGAACTGGTCGGCCAGTGACGAGCCCACGTCCGACGCCTTCGCGGCCAGGCTCACCACGACCGTGGCGGACTTGCCCGGCCGCACCGTGACGCGCGACGGGAACACCGACACCTTCGCCTTCGCGCTGGAGGCCGAAGCCGCGGTCGATGCGGTGTAGGTGACGGTCTTCTTGCCGTGGTTGTGCAGCGTGATCGTACGCACCTTGACGAACCCGAGGCTCGAGCTGTCGAACCCGAAGCTCACCGTCGGCTGCGACTGGCGCCCACTCGTGGTGCGGAACGTGTCGCCGGATGCGGTGACCTGCTCGCCCACGGCGGCCGCCGCGTCGACGAGCCCGACGCCGCCGACCGTGTTGTCTTGCCCGACGACCTTGTCAGGGTCGGCCGTGGTCGACAGCAACGAGGCGATGTCGGCGGCATCCCAGCCCGGGTGGGCCTGGACGACCAGTGCCGCCACGCCGGCGACGTGCGGGGTGGCCATCGAGGTGCCCGAGAGCACGGCCGAACCCGAGCCCGAGCCCACGGCGACCGACGAGATCGCCACGCCGGGCGCGGCGACGTCGGGGGCCACGGCGCTGTCACCCGAGCGCGGTCCGCCCGAGGTGAAGTCGGCGTAGTGCCGGTAGGTCGGGTTCGGTACCGTTCCGGGGGTGATGGTCGCGGACTGCCCGACCGCGGCCTTCAGCGCGGCATCGTCACCGTGTGCCACACCCAGCAGCGGGATCGTGAGGTCCTCGGGGATGTCGTTGCCCGGGTCGGCGGCCACCGGCCCGACGTAGGGCGGCAGGTCGTCGGTGTTGCTGACGATGAGCGCACTCGACGCTCCCGCATCCTGCGCCGCCAGGCCCTTGAACACGAGGGCGCAGGTGCCGCGCTGCGAGACGGCGAGCTGTCCGGCGCCGGCGGTGACGCCCGCCTTGACGTAGTCGTCCTTGTTGCAGCCGAGCGCCTCGTTCTCGTCGGTGGCGGGGTCGTCTTCGAGGTACACGACCTTCTGCGGCGGCACGTTCGACACGTCGGCGTTGTTCATGTTCACCGCGTCCAGGGTCGCCCCGGGCAGCGCGACCTTGGCGCCGGGCAATGTGGCGGCACTGTCGACGGCCGACACCGAGACCACGCCGCCGCCGACGCTGGGCGAACCGGCGAGGTACGGGTTGTGGCCCTCGTTGCCGGCGGCCGCGATGACCACCACGCCCGCGCCGACCGCGTTGGCGGCGGCGACGGCATCGGGGTCACCCGGCCGGCCGTAGGGCGAGCCGAGCGACATGTTGATCACGTCCATGCCGTGGTCGACCGCCCAGTCGATCGCCGGCACGACGACGTTCGTGCTGCCGGTGCACCCGAACACGCGCACCGCGTACAGGTCGGCCTGCGGGGCGACGCCCGGTCCGACCTTGAAGGTGTTCGACTCGGTGGTGTCGTCGTAGGGCCCGGTGTAGGTCGAGCCGTCGGCGAGCACACCGCTGCCGCCGGCGGTGCCGGCGACGTGGCTGCCGTGGCCCTGGCAGTCCAGCGGGTTGTCGTCGGGCTTGGGCACCGAGTCGGGGTCGTTCGCGTCATAGGCGTCGCCGACCAGGTCGACGCCGCCCTTCACACGCGGAGCGTTCGGGCCGAACCAGGCCGGGTTGGCGGGCTGAGCCTCGGCCGCGTGCGCCTGCTCGTAGGCGGCGACGGTGCCGGGGCCGCCGAAGTCGGCGTGGGTGTAGTCGATGCCGGTGTCGATGACGGCGATCTTGACGTTCTTGCCCGTGTATCCGGTGTTCTTCCACACCTGGGGGATGCCGAGGAACGGCACCGACACGGTGTTGTCGACCCGGTGGATCGGTGTGGGGTGCACGGCCTGCACGCCCGGCAGCGAGGCGAGCGCGTCGACCTGCGCCGCCGGGATGCTCACCTGGATGCCGTTGTAGGCCGACTGCATCTGCGCCTCGACGGTGCCGCCTTTGGCGCGGATCGTGCCGGTGACGGCGTCCTGCTCCTTCTTGAGCTTGCCCTTGATGGAGTTCCGCTCGGTCTTCGTGAGCTCACGGCCCTTGTCGGCCTGCACGACCGCGACGGGGTCGCCGGTCATCTGCACGATCACATCGACGCGCCGCGACGGGTCGGCGCCGACGGGTGTGAATCCCGAGGACACCTGGATCGGGGACGCCGCGGTGAAGCGCGCACCGGGATCGGAATCGGGGTTGTTGGCGGCCATCGCGGCCGATGCCGGGACGGTCAGCGCGAGTGCACCGACCGCGGCCAGTATCCGTTTGTACACAGCAGGATCTGCCTTCTCTTCGTTGAGTGATGCCCGGGCCGGCCCCGTTGTGCAGGGCTGAAAGGCACCAGAGAGCACGCTATGAGGAACCTGAACCATCGGTCAATGCCCGACACCGCGAATGAGAGGCGTCTCACGGACGCTGCCGCGCACCCGCGCCGTCTGACCGGTGCGCCTGGGCGGCACCCCGGCCCGTCGGTGTGGGACGATGCAGACGATGGATGCCACTGCCCGCGACGAACTGGCGAGGCTGCGCGCCCGCGCCTACGGGCCCGACGCCGACATCGCCGACGACCCGGAGGCGCTGCGTCGCCTGCGCGAGCTCGAGGCGCAATCGGTCCCGGACCGTCCGCACAACGCCGAGCCGCCACCGCCGCCCCCGCGCGACGCCGGGCCGCCGCCGACGCTCCCGTACGACGCCGAGCCCGCGCCGATCGTCCCGCACGACGCCGAGCCCCGGCCGACCTCCCCGCACGATGCCGAGGCCCAGCCGACCTCCCCGCACGACGCCGAGGCCCAGCCGACCTCCCGGCACGATGCCGAGCCCCGGCCGACCTCCCCGCACGATGACGCCCCCGATGCCGATGCGGCCGCTACAACCTCCGCCGGCGTCGCCGGTGCGGCCGACGGTGAGGAGTCGGCCGGGCACGCGGCATCCACCACCACCTGGCGCCGGCACCGGATCGCGTGGGCGTGGGCCGCCTCGCTCGTCGCGGCGGTCGCGCTGGCCGGCGGCCTGGGCTTTCTGGGCGGCAGCCTCTCGCACCACGGCCCGGGGCGGCAGATCGATTCGGTTCTGCCGGACCCCGACTTCGACTGGTCGAAGATCGGATTCGGCACCGAGAAGGACGCCGGTTACCACTACCGCGGCATGACCATCGCGCACGCACGCACCGACGTCGGCGACGGCAACAACGACGCCGAGTGCCTGATCGCCGTCCCCACCTCGAACCTGACCGGCGGATCGGGGATGGGCGCCGGCCCGATCTATTACGGGTGCGGTGCGGGCCCGTTCGGGCCCACCGTGCAGTTCACGGTGACGGCGCTGCTGCCGGCACCGCTGCGACAGGTGGTGCCACGCGGTCACGCCGTTCAGTTCGCGCTCGACGGCGATGAGCTCGTGGTGCTCACCGACGCGCCGTGATCGGACGAAACCGCTGCACGCCCAGATCGGGGTGATCGACGAACACGCCGTCGACGCCGGCATCCCGCAGCATCCCCCACTCGCCCGCGTAGTCGCCGAACCCGGCGGGTGAGTCGCCGCGGCGGAACGAGCGGGTCAGGAACGCGTTCTCGGGGCGGCAGGTCCAGGTGAACACGCGCAGCCCGCGCTCGTGCGCGTCGGCGACGATCGACGAGCGGCCGGTCGCGCGGCCGAGCCGGTCGGGGGCCAGCAGCATCCGCTTGTCGACGCTGATGCCGTCGACCGTGCCGGCCAACTCGTCCTGCCCGGCCGGCGAGGCGAACCAGGCGTAGGTGGGCGCTTCGTCGCCGTGGGCGGCGACCAGGTCGAAGGGGCGGCCGGATGCCTCGAGCAAGAACACATACTCCGCCACCACTCCGAGGCGGGCCAGTCGGCCAAGCACGGTCCGCTCGAACGACTCCACCACCAGCGGCCGCGCACCGCCGGCCCAACCGGCCGCGGCCAGCTCGTCGGCGACGAGGGAGGCGAGGTCCCACCCGAGCGCGGCGAAATACGTGGCGTGCTTGATCTCGAGGACCACGCCGATCGAGCGGCCTGCGGCGTCGGCGGCATCGGCCACCAGCTCGAGAACGTCGCGCAGCCGCAGCGGCGCCTCGTCACCGTCGAACGCCGCACTGCCGGGGCGCAGGTCGGGCAACCGCTCCCGACAGCGCAGGGTGCGCAAGTCGTCCCAGGTGAAATCCTCGGCGAACCACCCGGTCACCCGGTGCCCGTCGACCACGGCGGTGCGGCGCCGGTCGGCGAACTCGGGCCGGGATGCCACATCGGTGGTCGCCGAGATCTCGTTCTCGTGACGCACCACCAGCACGCCGTCGGCGCTCACGACGACGTCGGGCTCGACGGCATCCACCCCCTGCGCGAGCGCCAGCGCGTACGACGAGCGCGTGTGCTCGGGGCGGTACCCGGGCGCGCCGCGATGACCGATCACGAGGACGGATGCGGGCGGCACGCGATCAGGCTACCCGCGCCCCGCTCGGCGACCCCGCGGCGGGCGACGGATCCGCGCCGTTCAAAGGACAATCACAGCGCATCGCTGGTCGGGCGTCGGTCGCCCCGGCTATCGTGGAGGGCACAGCACCGTGCTGTTAACACAGAACTTCGGAGAGTGCGAGCATGGCTTCGGCTAACCCCGCCTTCAACAACCCCGCGTTCCAGGACCAGAGCGCGGTCCGCAGCTACCCGGGTGGACCCCAGGCCGCGAACATCGGCGGCCAGACCCAGACCGCCGCGTTCGCGCAGCAGGCGCAGGCCGCCGCGGTCAACGCGCAACTCGAGGGGCAGTTCGCCGCGCCCGCGGCGAGCGCGATCGAGACCCAGCGGATGACCGTCGAAGACACCGTCCTGAAGACCCTCGGCCTGTTCGCCGTGCTGGTCGTGACGGCCGTCGTCGGGTGGGTGTGGTCACTCGGCGGCGTCGTGGTGCGCCCCGACTCCACGGTGTCGATGCTGCCGTGGATCATCGGGCTGGCCGGCGGGTTCATCCTCGCCATGGTGGTGTCGTTCTCCAAGACGATCCGCCCCGCCCTGATCGTGTTGTACGCCGCGTTCGAGGGCCTGTTCGTCGGGTCGATCTCGGCGTTCTTCGAGGTGATGTACCCGGGCATCGTGCTGCAGGCCACGCTGGCAACCCTTGCGGTGGTCGGCGTCACCCTGGCGCTGTTCGCCAGCGGCAAGGTGCGGGCGTCGAAGCGGGCGAACAAGGTGTGGATGATCGCGATCATCGGCTACCTCGTGTTCCAGCTGATCAACGTCATCCTGATGTGGACCGGGGTGGTCAGCGCCGAGTACACGTTCGGTCTGTACAGCGCGAAGCTCTTCGGCACCATCCCGCTGGGCCTTGTCATCGGCGTGCTCGTGGTGATCATGGCCGCATACTCGCTGGTGCAGGACTTCGACTTCATCCAGCAGGGCGTGCGCAACCGCGTGGACCGCAAGTACGGCTGGCTCGGCGGCTTCGGCATCATGGTCACCGTCGTCTGGCTCTACATCGAGATCCTGCGGATCATCGCCATCGCACGCAGCAATTAGCACGTGCATCGCGTGTGAAGGGGGTCGCCCGACGGCGGCCCCCTTCGTCGTCTGTGCACCCGGCGGCGTAGCGGGTCGCCCGATGGGCGGACTACTACGTCGTCTGTGCATCCGGCGGCGCCCGTGGTCAGCGGAGCGCCCGGTGACGGCATCCGGTCGCGGTGCTCCCTACCCCACGCGGTGCCAGACGACAAGGGTCTGGCCGTGGCATCCGTCGCTGGTTAGTGTGACCGGATGGCCGCCGATGACACGCATCTCGACATCGCCGGGACCGATGTGCGCATCTCGCACCCCGATCGGATCGTCTTTCCCGAGCCCGGGCTGACCAAGCTCGACATCGTGCGCTACTACCTGGCCGTCGCCGACGGTGCGCTGCGCGGGGCGGGCGGGCGTCCGCTCGTGCTCAAACGGTTCGTGAAGGGCATCGACGCCGAGCCGTTCTTTCAGAAGCGCGTGCCCGAGAACCATCCCGCCTACATCGACACCGCCACGCTGCGGTACGCGTCGGGCACATCCGCTGAAGAGGCGGTGATCCGGGATGCCGCGGGCCTGGCCTGGCTGGTGAATCTGGGCTGCCTCGACCTGAACCCGCACCCGGTGCGCGCCGAGGATCTCGATCACCCCGACGAGCTGCGCGTCGACCTCGACCCGATGCCCGGCGTGGACTGGGCGCAGATCGTCGACGTCGCGTTCACCGTGCGCGACGTGCTCGACGAGAACGACCTGGTCGGCTGGCCGAAGACCAGCGGGTCGCGCGGCATCCACATCCTGGTGCGGATCCGACCGGAGTGGGACTTCGCCGAGGTGCGGCTGGCGGCCGAGGCGCTGGCGCGCGAGGTCGAGGCGCGGGCGCCCGGGCTTGCGACCGCGCGGTGGTGGAAGGAGGAGCGCGGCGAGAGCGTGTTCGTCGACTTCAACCAGAACGCGAAGGACCGCACCGTGGCATCCGCCTATTCGGTGCGGCCGCTGCCCGATGCCCGCGTGTCGACCCCGCTGACCTGGGAGGAACTGCGGGTGCGGCGGCCCGAGGAGTTCACGGTGCGCACCGTGCCGGCCCGTTTCGCCGAGCTCGGTGACCCGCACGCCGGCATCGACGACGCCGCCGGGTCGATCGCGGGACTGCTCGGGCTCGCCGAACGGCTCGGTCCAGCCGAGAAGCCGCCGCGCGGCACGAGCGCCGCAGGACGTCGCGCCTCGACCATGCCGCTCATCGAGATCGCGCGCACCAAGACCAAGCCCGAGGCCGAGGCCGCGCTCGCGCACTGGCAGCGGGCGCATGACGAGGTCGCCGGGATGCTGCACCCGGCCGACGTGCTCGTCGACGCGATGCGGGGGTCGAGCTCGCAGTGGTACCGCGTGCGGATCAACCTGCAGCACGTCCCCGAGGATCGTCGCCCCGCGCCCGAGCCGCTGCTGGCCGACTACGACCCCTGGGCCGGCCGCTGAAGCCGTGCGGCTTGGCCCCGTGCGCGTGTCTCAGAAAGTGCGGGTTCGGGCCGCAGCATCCCACATGTTGTGAGACACGCCCGCACGATCTTGTGCGACACCCCCGCACGGCATGTCTCAGAACGTGCGGGCTCGGGCCGCGGCATCCCGCATGTTGTGAGACACGCCCGCACGGCGTGTCTCAGAAAGTGCGGGCTCGGGCCGCGGCATCCCACATCTTGTGGGACACGCCGTCGCGAGACACGCCCCGTCACGTCAGGCACGCGCTCGTCGCCCATCCCGTGTCAGCCGGCGCGGCGGGAGGGCACGGCCAGCACGTCGCGCACCGCGCAGGCGAGGGCATCCATCACGTGTTCCGGGTCGACGCGCCGGGCCGCCTGCACGGCCTCGCGCGAGAGCCGCACGCGCAGGTCGACATCGCCCAGCACACGCACCAGCGCGTCCGTGAGCGCGGCGACGTCGCCATCGGGCACGAGCACACCACCGCCGTCCTGCAGCGCGTCGCGGGGACCGTACCGCACGTCGTACGCGACCACCGGACAGCCGTGCGCGAGCGCCTCGACGACCGCCAGCCCCTGCCCCTCGAACGCCGAGGTGAACAGCAGCACGGATGCCTCGTCCAGCACTCGTCCGGGATCGTCGGTCTGGCCGCACAGCACGACGTGCGCGGCCAGGCCGAGTTCGTCGATCAGACGCTGCAGCGCAGCGTGCTCGGCACCGGAGCCGTACACGTCGAGCCGCGCGTCGGGCACCTCCGCCACCACTCCGGCGAATGCGCGGATCGCATGGTCGATGCGCTTGCCGGGCGCGAGGCGGTTGAGCATGACGACGCGGCCGGGGCCGCGGTCGGCGGGCGGGGTGACGGATGCCGCAGCCGGCACACCGTGCGGCACCACGAGGTGCACGCCCTGAAGGCCGAAGCGCCGGCGCGCGTCGTCGCGCTGCTCGGCGGTCAGCCACAGCACGGCATCGAAGCGCTCGGCCAGCGCGAACCACCGCGACCACAGCGGGTTGACGGGGGCATCGGGACAGTATGGCGGCTCCAGGTGGATGGTGTGGATGGCGTGCACAAGTCGCACGCCCGGATCGTCCCATCCGGCGAGCAGCTCGCCCAGCTGGCGCGACTCGCACAGCACGACGACCGGCCGCTGCGGGTCGTCGCCGCGCAGACCCCGCACCACGTGGTGAAGCCACGCCCGATACAGTGCGCCGAAGCCGTCGAGCACGCCCAGCGTGTGCCCGGCGGCGTCCCGCACGACCACGGGCGCCGTGCTGACGTGCCAGTCCGGGTCGCCCACGATCACCGGCAGCGCGACCGCCCCGTCGGCCACGACCCGGTAGTCGAGCGCCGGATCCGGCTCGCCCGGGTGCGCGGCATCCACCAGCCAGCCGGCGGCCCCACCGGCAGGGTCGGATGCCTCGTCGAAGAGGTTGCGCATGCTCTCGGGCGAGACGATAAGGTCGCGCTCGTCGAACGCCGCCCGGTGGCGGGCATGGTCGGCCGCGGTACCCGGATCGACCGTGAGCAGCAGCGGACCGCGGCCGTCGTGCACCCCCGCTGCGGCCATCTGCCGGGCACGGGCGAGGGTGGCCAGCGTGTACCCGCCGTCGGTGTCGGGGATGAGCCGGCTCGACAGGACCACGTACTCCGCGTCGGGAAAGGTCGTCACCCCTCCATCCTGCCGCGGGCGGGCGGCGGAGGCATCCCGAACCCGCCCCTCATCCCGAACCCGCTCGCGCTCGCGGATGGGTTCGACGCGGCGCCAGGCGCGCGGCACGGGTCAGGCGCAGACCGCACCGCGAGCGGGCGGCCGCGGCATCCCGAACCCGCACACTCGCCGATGGGATCGACGCGGCGCCAGTCGCACGGCGCGGATCAGGCGCAGACCGCACCGCGGGCGGCGGTGGCGGAGGCATCCCGAACCCGCTCACTCTCGTGCATGGGTTCGGCGCGATGCGAGGCGCGCGGCGCGGGTCAGTCCCGGGGTGCCGCGCTACTCCCACTCGATGGTGGCCGGGGGCTTGCTCGTCACGTCGAGCACCACCCGGTTGACCTCGCGCACCTCGTTGATGATGCGGTTCGAGATGCGCGCCAGCACGTCGTACGGCAGGCGCGTCCAGTCCGCGGTCATCGCGTCTTCGCTCGAGACCGGGCGCAGCACGATCGGGTGGCCGTAGGTGCGCCCGTCGCCCTGCACGCCCACCGAGCGCACGTCGGCCAGCAGCACCACCGGGCACTGCCAGATCTCGCCGTCCAGTCCCGCGCGCGACAGCTCCTCACGTGCGATCGCGTCGGCGTCGCGCAGGATCTCGAGCCGGTCGCGGGTGACCTCGCCGATGATGCGGATGCCCAGGCCCGGCCCCGGGAACGGCTGTCGCGCCACGATCGCCTCGGGGATGCCGAGGTCGCGGCCGATCTGACGCACCTCGTCTTTGAACAACGTGCGCAGCGGCTCGATGAGCTCGAACTCGAGATCCTCGGGCAGCCCGCCCACGTTGTGGTGGCTCTTGATGTTCGCCGTTCCGGTGCCCCCGCCCGACTCCACCACGTCGGGGTAGAGCGTGCCCTGCACGAGGAACCGGATCGGCTCGCCGGATGCCGCGGCCTCGGCGACGAGCTCGCGCTGCACCTTCTCGAACGCGCGGATGAACTCCCGTCCGATGATCTTGCGCTTCTGCTCGGGATCGGTCACGCCGGCCAGGTGCTCGAGGAAGGTGTCGGCGGCATCCACCGTCACCAGTCGCACCCCGGTCGAGGCGACGTAGTCCTGCTCGACCTGCTCGCGCTCGCCCTTGCGCAACAGGCCGTGGTCGACGAACACCGCCGTCAGCTGGTCGCCGATCGCCTTGTGCACCAGCGCGGTCGAGACGGCCGAGTCGACGCCGCCCGACAGGGCCGAGATCACCCGGGCGTTGCCGACCTGTGCGCGGATGCGTTCGACCTGCTCGGCGATCACGTTGCCGCTGTTCCACGAGGCATCCAGCCCCGCGGCCTTGTGCAGGAAGTTCTCGAGCACCTGCTGGCCGTGGTCGGAGTGACGCACCTCCGGGTGCCACTGCACGCCGTAGAACCGTTTCCGGTCGTCGCCGAACGCGGCCACCGGGGTCGCCGGCGTCGAGGCGAGCACCGCGAACCCGGCCGGAGCTTTGGCGACCTGGTCACCGTGGCTCATCCACACGTTCTGCTCGGCAGGCTGCCCCGACAGCAGCACGCCGCCGTCGCCGCACACCGAGGCATCCGTCGCCCCGTACTCACGCAACCCGGTGTTGGCCACCTCGCCGCCGAGGGTCTGGGCCATCACCTGGAAGCCGTAGCAGATGCCCAGAGTCGGCAGGCCGAGGTCGAACACCGCCGGGTCGAGCTGCGGCGCACCCGGCTCGTACACCGACGAGGGGCCGCCCGAAAGGATCAGCGCGACCGGGTTGCGCTCGGCGATCTCGGAGGCGGTGGCGGTGTGCGGCACGATCTCGCTGTACACGCCGGCCTCGCGCACGCGCCGCGCGATCAGCTGCGCGTACTGCGCGCCGAAGTCGACGACGAGGACGGGGCGGTGCGCGGTCTGGGTCGGTTCGGTCACCGGGCTCCTTCGGGGGCGGGGGTGGAATCGGATGCCGCAGCCTCGCGCTCGGCGAGGTAGCGCTTCACGTCGCGCGCGACGATGGCCTCCATGATGAACGACAGGAACGGCACGACACCGCCGGCGGCGAGCATGATGAACCGCCAGAACTGCCAGCGCATGAGGCTCCACACCCGGAAGCAGCTGAACAGGTACACGACGTAGAACCAGCCGTGCACGATGAGGATCGTCATGTTCAGGTTGAGGCCGTTGCCCGTCGACTCCTGCCCGTGCGCGGTCTCGACCACCGGCGACAGGTAGAGGAAGCCGCCCGACCCGCCGAGGAACAGCTCTTGGTTGAAGCCGTACTTCATGATCATCTCGGCGACCAGCAGCAGCAGGAAGGTGCCGGTGATCACCGAGCAGATCTGGTAGAACTTCAGGGCCCCGCGGATGGCAGGGAAGGAGGCCAGCTTGGGGGCGACGGGCATGCCTCCATCCTACCGGCGGGTTCCCGGGCCCCGATCGTGCGGGTTCCCGGGCCCCGACCCGGCACGGCCACCGACGGGTGGCCCCGGGGCCCGACCTTGCGGCTGGCCCCGACGGGTGGCCCCGGCCGGCGTGGCCCCGACCCCGGCGGGTGGCCCGGCCCTGCCCGGTTTGGGGCGCATTCGTGCGCGAACGCCTGCACAGACGCGCCCCAAACGCACGAATCCGCCCCAAACCCCGGGGTGACCCGGGGTGAGCCGTGTCAGTCCTGCGCGGCGGCGTCCTCGAGCTCTTCGACTTCCTTCTCCCAGGCGTCCTTGGCGAGCCGATACCAGAGGTAGAACGCGAAGCCGGCGAACACCGCCCACTCGGCGGCGTAGAACAGGTTGAGCCAGTTCAGCCCGCCCTGCTCTTCGGGGATGTGCGACGAGATCGGCTGCAGGCCGCCCAGCGCGGTGTCGTCGGTCAGGTACGGCCGGTAGACGGCCAGATCGGCCACGTCGTGCCAGCGACCGAGCAGCGCCGCCGGCGACATCGTGGTGAGCGCGTACGGATCGTCGCGCGGCGGCAGCGCGGGGCCTTCGTCCGAGATCAGGCGCCCGGTCACGGTCGATGCGGCGGGGGATGCCGCGTTCAGCGCGGCTGCGGCATCCTTCGCCTGCGTCAGAGTGGGCGCCCAGCCGACCGCGACCGCCAGCGACGTCGGGGTCGCGGTGTCGAGGCGGAACTGTCCGGTGACCCAGAACCCCTCGACCCCGTCGTTCATGCGGCGCGAGACGACCAGGAAGTCGCCGGGCACGAAGTGGCCGCGCGCCGTCACCTTCTGCCCGACCAGCGGCGCGTTGAGGTACTGCCCCGGGGCGACGACCTCGTCGATGGGCACGATCTTCTCGGTCTGCCCCGGCTCGACCGGAACGGTGTCGAGGGCGCGCCCCAGCTGCCACTGCCCGAGCCAGGCGAACACGCCCGCGACCACCAGGCACAGGCCGAGCATCGCCAGCCAGCGCGGGCGCAGCATCACCTCGCGCAGCGTGGGCGGAAAGACCTCGGGCAGGTCGTCGGTGACGGGCTCGCTCATTCCACGCCGTAGGGGGCCACGACGACCTCGACGCGCTGGAACTCCTTGAGGTCGGAGTATCCGGTGGTGGCCATCGATTTGCGCAGGGCGCCGATGAGGTTCGCGGTGCCGTCGGCCACGGGTGCCGGGCCGTACAGGATCTCTTCGAGCGTGGCGACCTGTTCGATCTGCACGCGACGCCCGCGAGGCAGCTGCGGGTGGTGGGCCTCGGGGCCCCAGTGGTGGCCGCGGCCCGGGGCGTCGGTGGCGCGGGCGAGCGCGACACCCAGCATGACGGCATCCGCCCCCATCGCCAGGGCCTTCACGACCTCGCCCGAGGTGCCCACGCCGCCGTCGGCGATAACGTGCACGTAGCGGCCGCCGGACTCGTCCATGTAGTCGCGGCGCGCGCCGGCGACGTCGGCGACGGCGGTGGCCATCGGCGCGTGGATGCCGAGGGTCGCGCGGGTGGTGGATGCCGCTCCCCCGCCGAATCCGACGAGCACACCCGCCGCGCCGGTGCGCATCAGGTGCAGCGCCGCGGTGTAGGTGGCGGCGCCGCCGACGATCACCGGGACGTCGAGGTCGTAGATGAACTTCTTGAGGTTCAACGGTTCGGCGACGGATGACACGTGCTCGGCCGAGACGGTGGTGCCGCGGATCACGAACAGGTCGACGCCGGCGGCCACGACCGTCTCGTACAGTTCCTGGGTGCGCTGCGGGGTGAGCGAGCCCGCGACGGTGACCCCGGCCTCGCGGATCTGGGCGAGTCGGTCGCGCACCAGCTCGGGCTTGATCGGCTCGGCGTACAGCTCCTGCATGCGGCGGGTGGCGTCGGCGTCGGCCAGGCCCGCGATCTCGACCAGCAGCGGCTCGGGGTCGTCGTACCGGGTCCACAGGCCCTCGAGGTCGAGTACGCCCAGGCCCCCGAGCTTTCCGAGCATGATGGCGGTGGCGGGGCTGACCACCGAGTCCATCGGCGCGCCGATCACGGGGATGTCGAACTGGTACGCGTCGATCGACCAGGCCGTCGAGACGTCCTCGGGGTTGCGGGTGCGCCGCGAGGGCACCACCGCGATGTCGTCGAACGTGTACGCGCGGCGCGCGCGCTTCGCGCGCCCCAGCTCGATGTCCATGCTCACCCCTCCACCCTACCCGGGCGCCCGGACGCGGCATCCTGCGCCGGCGGCGCCCCGGCCGCCCGCGCACGACGGACCGCGGCCGAGGCTCGGTCGTCATGGGCCTGCGGCCCTGCCCGGCCGCCCGCGCCGTCCGCGCACTGCGCGGCAGGCGGACCCGATGGCGACTGCTCAAGCCACTCACAGGGTTCGGAGGATCACGCCTACCTCGGACGATTCCGCCCAGATCATCCGAAGAAGCAGGGATGCTCCGAACCCTGGGAACCGATCAGCGCTCACGCCGGGGGGCTTCTCGGGCTGCTGGCGCACCACGCGGCATCCCGAGCCGTCCGCGCACTGCGCGGCAGGCGGACCCGATGGCGACTGCTCGAGCCACTCACAGGGTTCGGAGGATCACGCGTACCTCGGACGATTCCGCCCGGATCATCCGAAGAAGCAGGGATGCTCCGAACCCTGGGAACCGATCAGCGCTCACGCCGCGCGGTGCAGACCGGCCGCGACAGCACGCCGGATGACGCGCTCCACGCCGGGCCAGTCGTGCACGACCTGGGCGTAGCTGAAGCGAAGCACGGTGTATCCGCGCAGCTGCAGCTCGGCATCGTGGGCGATGTCCTTCGTGCGCTGTGCGCTCGAGGAGTGGAACTCGTATCCGTCGATCTGCACGACGAGGCGCTCACCCACAAGCATGTCGACCGGCCGCCCGGCGAGCATCACCTGCTGCCGCACGCGCAGGCCCCACCGGCGCAGCGGCTCCACCACGAGGGTCTCGAGACCCGAGTCCGACAGCCCCATCACACGCCCGGCCAGGTCGCGGGCGGCCACCGTCGTCCACGGCAGGCTGCACAGGTACTCTGCGGCGAGCCGCTCGATGCGGGCCGCCGACTCCCACAATACGAGCGCCGTGTCGAACGGCTCACACATCGCGATGTGCGCGAGGGCATCTTCGACACTGCCCAGCAGGCTGCGCCCGCCCATCGGCATCATGGGCTTGGCCCAGTGCAGCACGCCTGGCCAGTCCGCGCCGAGCCTCGCCGACCCTGCGCGAGGATGCAAATGGAGGTGGATGGCGCTGCCCACACCTTCGGGCATCCACCACCCACGTCGCCGCGCCAGCGTGGTGCACGTGATTCTGCCCCCGGCGCGGGCGGCGGTGACCAGCTGCTCATCGGCGTCTGGCAACGCGAGCCATGCGCGGCGGATCAGCTGCGCACACCCCGCGCGCACGAATGCGCGCAGCAGAGCGAGCGCGAAGCCCGCGCGCAGCAGCTCGTCGCGGTGAGCGACGCCGCCGCGGGAGCGCAGCCATCCGGCGAGTTCGTGAAAGGTCTGCATGCGTGCAGTCTGCTCGTGCGCAGCACCCACCATGGCCGCGGAGAGCACATCCGTGGACAACTTGTGCGAGAGGTGCGCTGTGGAGGCGGCGAGTGTCCCCATCTCCACGCGCAGACTTCGGAGCATCCCACGAACTTCGGATGCCACAGCCCACAACGGTCCGAGATCCGCGCGATCCTCCGAACCCTGTGAGCCCCGGGCGCGATGCGCCCCGGGCGCGATGCGCCCCCGCACCCGGTGTGCCCCGGGCGCGGTGTGCCCCGTACGCGGTGAGCCCGGGGCGGCGAGTGTCCCCATCTCCACGCACAGACTTCGGAGCATCCCACGAACTTCGGATGCCACAGACCACAACGGTCCGAAATCCGCGCGATCCTCCGAACCCTGTGAGCCCCGGACCGGTGTGCCGCGGGCGCGGTGATCCAGGGGCCCAGGGGCGGGGTGCGCCCCGGGCGCCCCGCGCACGACGGACCGCGACCGGGGCTCGGTCGTCATGGGCCTACGGCCCTGCCCGGGTGCCTAACGCTTGTAGTTGGGTGCCTCGACCACGATCTGCACATCGTGGGGGTGCGACTCTTTGAGCCCTGCGGCCGTGATCCGCACGAACTTGCCGCGCTGCTTGAGCTCGTCGACGGTGCGGGCGCCGACGTAGAACATCGACTGCCGCAGCCCGCCGATCAGCTGGTAGACCACTGCGGCCAGCGGGCCGCGGTACGCGACCTGGCCCTCGATCCCCTCGGGGATGAGCTTGTCGTCGCTGGGCACGTCGGCCTGGAAGTAGCGGTCCTTGGAATACGAGGTCTTCTTGCCGCGGGTCTGCAGCGCACCCAGCGACCCCATACCGCGGTACTGCTTGAACTGCTTGCCGCCCTGGAACACGATCTCGCCGGGGGCCTCGTCGGTGCCGGCGAACAGCGACCCGATCATCACCGAGTCCGCACCGGCGACCAGCGCCTTCGCGATGTCGCCGGAGTACTGCAGCCCGCCGTCGGCGACCACCGGCACGCCGGCCTCGCGCGCGGCGAGGGATGCCTCGTACACAGCGGTCACCTGGGGGACGCCGACGCCCGCCACGATGCGGGTCGTGCAGATGGATCCCGGGCCCACGCCGACCTTGACGGCATCCACCCCCGCGTCGATGAGCGCCTGCGCGCCCTCACGGGTGGCGACGTTGCCGCCGATCACGTCGACGTCGGCGAACGACGGGTCGGCCTTCAGGCGCGTGACGATGTCGATGACTCCCGCCGACTGTCCGTTCGCGGTGTCGACCACGATGACGTCGACGCCGGCGTCGCGCAGCGCCTCGGCCCGCTCCCACGCGTCACCGAAGAACCCGATCGCGGCGCCCACGCGCAGCCGCCCCTGCTCGTCCTTGGTGGCCAGCGGGTACTTCTCGCTCTTGTCGAAGTCCTTGATCGTGATGAGCCCGGCGAGCTTGCCGTCGTCGTCGATCAGCGGCAGCTTCTCGACGCGGTGCTTCGCGAACGTCGCGATGACCTCGCCGGCGCTGATGCCGACCGGCCCGGTGATCAGCCCCTCGCTGGTCATCACGTCGCGCACCTTGGTGGTCTGTCGTTCGAAGCCCGACACGAACCGCATGTCGCGGTTGGTGATGATGCCGACCAGGCGTCCCTCGTCGTCGACCACGGGCAGGCCCGAGATGCGGTATTGCGCGCACAGCGCGTCGACCTCTTCGATCGTCGCATCGGGGGTCGTCGTGATCGGGTCGGTGATCATGCCGGATTCGCTGCGCTTGACCTGGTCGACCATGCCGGCCTGCTCGGCGATCGACATGTTGCGGTGCAGGATGCCGATGCCGCCCTGGCGCGCGATGGCGATCGCCATGCGTGCCTCGGTCACCGTGTCCATCGCCGCCGACAGCAGCGGCGTGGCGACGGTGATGCGCCGGGTCACCCGTGAGGACGTGTCGGCCTCGCTGGGGATGACGTCGGTGTGCCCCGGAAGCAGCAGCACGTCGTCGTAGGTGAGACCGACGAAGCCGAACGGGTCGGGCTGTTCCATGAAGGCTCCTCTCGCGCCCGGCGGCGCGCTCTGACGCGATGAGCGGCGAAAGCCCCGGGCGCAGACAAGCCGGGCACGCCGCCGTCCTCAATTGTAAACGCGACGCGCCCGGGCGAATTCCCGGCATCCACGCGTTCGCAGGCCCCGCGATCGCACGCCGTGACGGGGCCGCCCTGGTCACGAACTGTGCACGTTCGTGACCCGGATGTAGGAGAACGACCCCTCGGGGGGCTACGCTCGGACCGTCACGCTGGGCGGCGCCGGATCCCGACGGCACCGCGACGGACTCAATGTGGAGGTTGCGTGAGACACAGGACAGCGGCGCTTCGCCGACCCCGAAGATGGCGCGTCCCCCTGCTGGGAACGGCGGCTGCGGCACTGATCGTGCTGGCCGTACCGGTGGGGGCGGCGATGGCACAGCAGACGCCGGGCGCGACGGCGGGCACGGCCGTGCATGCGGCACCGGCCGTGGTGACGCAGGTCGCGGCGGCGACGGATGCCTCGAGAGCGGCGACGATCACGCACCGGGCACCGACGGACGAGAACGCGCCCAAGACCGACTTCTACTTCGCCGGCAGCATCAAGTTCGACGACAAGCCGCTTGAGGGCGTCGTCGTGAAGATCAGTGGCAACGGGTTCGAGTCCGAGACCAAGACCGACGCGAACGGCCGCTGGAAGCTGTATGTGCCCGAGAAGGCGAAGTACACCCTGACCGTCGACGAGTCCACCCTGCCCAAGGGCGTCATCGTGGCGGGCGAGTCGGCGTCGCAGGAGGTCGAGTTCGGACTGACGAGCACCAAGATCGTCAACCTGTTCCTCGGCAAGGGCGAACGCGTCACCGAGTCGATCTGGGCGCAGCTGCTCTCGCGCGGGGTGCAGGGGCTGAACTTCGGCCTGCTGCTGGGCCTGGCGTCGATGGGCGCGGCCCTGATCTACGGCACCACGAAGCTGGCGAACTTCGCACACGCCGAAATGGTGACCTGGGGCGGCCTTGTCGCCTTCATGGCCACCGGGATGTGGGGCCTGCCGCTGTGGCTGGGCCTGGTGCTCGCGGTCGGCGGCGGTGGGCTGCTGGGTCTGGGCATGGATGCCGGCCTCTGGCGGCCGCTGCGGCACAAGGGCCTGGGCACCGTGCAGGTGATGATCGTCAGCATCGGCCTCTCGCTGGCGCTGCGGTACTTCTTCCAGTTCCTGGTCGGCGGCGGCACCATGCAGCTGCCCGGTGCGAGCCCCGAGCCGTTGCACTTCGGTCCCATCTCGCTGTCGTACATCGACCTGATCAGCATGGGGGTGAGCCTGGTCGCGATCCTCGCGGTCGCCTACTTCCTCACCCGCACCCGCATCGGCAAGGCGACCCGGGCCATCTCCGACAACCCGCAGCTGGCCGCGGCATCCGGCATCGACGTCGACGGAGTGATCCGCATCGTCTGGGTGCTGGCCGGTGTGCTGGCGGCGACCTCGGGCATCCTGTGGGCCTACTACCGTCCCGGGGTGAAGTGGGACATGGGCGTCCAGATGCTGCTGCTGATCTTCTCGGCGATGACCCTCGGCGGACTGGGCACCGCGTTCGGCGCCCTGGTCGGCTCGATCATCGTCGGGGTCGCGATCGAGGTGTCGACGCTGTGGATCCCGTCGGATCTGAAGTACGCGAGCGCACTGATCGTGCTGATCATCATCCTCCTGGTACGACCGCAGGGTCTGCTCGGGCGCAGGGAAAGGCTGGGCTGAGTCATGGATTGGGGAAGCATCTTCGGCAACACCGCCGTCTATCTGGTCAGCCCGGTCACGATCGCATACGCGCTGGCGGCGACGGGCCTGGCCGTGCACTTCGGCTACGGCGGTCTGCTCAACTTCGGTATGGCCGCGTTCATGGCCGTCGGCGGATACGGCTATGCGATCTCGGTGCTCTCGTTCGGCCTGCCCTGGTGGCTGGGCATGCTCATCGGTCTTGCCGCCGGGGCGCTGTTCGCCCTGATCCTGGGCATCCCGACCCTGCGGCTGCGCGCCGACTACCTCGCCATCGCGACGATCGCGGCGGCCGAGATCGTGCGACTGCTGCTGCTCACGCAGGTGTTCGAGAAGTGGACGGGCGGTTCGGCGGGCCTGGCCGGCTACCACGCCGGGTTCCGTTCGGCGAACCCGTTCCCGCCCGGCACGTACGGGTTCGGCCCGTGGACGTTCAACCAGAACGAGCTGTGGGAGCGGGTGTTCGGCGTGATCCTGCTGGCCCTGGCGATCCTGCTGGTGTGGGCGCTGATGCGCAGCCCGTGGGGCCGGGTGCTCAAGGGCATCCGCGAAGACGAAGACGCGGTGCGCTCGCTCGGCAAGAACGTGTTCGCCTACAAGATGCAGTCGCTGGTGGTCGGCGGTGTCATCGGCGCGGCCGGCGGCATCGTGTTCGTGCTGCCGTCGGCGGCGGTGCCGGGCAGCTACTCGACGTCGCTGACGTTCTTCCTGTGGACGATCCTGCTGCTGGGCGGTGCCGCGACGATCTTCGGGCCGACGCTGGGCACCCTCATCTTCTGGGTGGTGTTCGCGTTCCTGGGCAACCTGCTGCCCGACCTGGCCAGTGCCGGTTGGCTGCCCATCTCGTCGTTCCAAGCCGCCACGATCCGCTTCATCCTGGTGGGCATCGCGCTCATGCTGCTGGTGATCTTCCGGCCGCAGGGCATCCTCGGTGACAAGAGGGAGATGACCTTTGTCAAGTAACGAGCCACGCAACGAGCCACGTGACGAGCAGAACGTCGAGCGCTCGAACGACGAGCCGACCGGCCTACCCGCCGACGACGTACCGGCCGCGACCGAACCGGCCCCGGCCGAACCGGCCGCGACCGAGCCGGCGGCCACGACCAGTGGCATCCACCGTCCCAAGTCGACGGGACTGGCCACCGGCGAAGCCGCACCCGGTGTGCCGAAGAAGGACCCGATCCTCGTCATCGACGGCGTCACCCGCCGCTTCGGCGGACTCAACGCCGTCGACGTCGAGCACCTCGAGATCCCGCGCGGCGCCATCACCGCCCTCATCGGCCCCAACGGTGCCGGAAAGACGACGCTGTTCAACCTGCTGTGCGGGTTCGACCGGCCGAACTCCGGAAACTGGTCGTACGACGGCCGTCAGCTGGCGGGCGTCCCGTCGTTCAAGGTCGCCCGCATGGGCCAGGTGCGCACGTTCCAGCTGACGAAGGCGCTGTCGCTCTTGACCGTGCTCGAGAACATGAAGCTCGGCGCCCGCGACCAGACCGGCGAGCGGTTCTGGACGTCGCTGCTGCCGTTCGTCTGGCGCGGCCGGGAGCGCGAGATCGAGCAGAAGGCGCGGGAGCTGCTGGCGCGGTTCAAGCTCGACACCAAAGAGAAGGACTTCGCCGCATCCCTCTCGGGCGGGCAGCGCAAGCTGCTCGAGATGGCACGTGCGCTCATGTGCGACCCCCAGCTGGTGATGCTCGACGAGCCGATGGCGGGGGTCAACCCGGCGCTGACCCAGTCGCTGCTCGGTCACATCCTCGAGTTGAAGGATGCCGGCACCACGGTGCTGTTCGTCGAGCACGACATGCACATGGTGCGGCACATCGCCGACTGGGTGGTGGTGATGGCCGAAGGGCGCGTGGTGGCCGAGGGTCCGCCCGACGAGGTGATGACCGATCCGGCCGTCGTGGACGCCTACCTGGGCAGCCACCAGGACGTCGACCTGGGCGTGGTCACCGGCCGTATCGAGGGTGAGTTGAACACGTCGGCGATCAACCTGCTCGAAGAGATCGAAGAGGTGCGCGAAGAGTCGGCCGAGGGTGGGGATGCCACGGCCGGCGCGGATGCGCGCGATGAGGCATCCGACACCGGGCCCGAGGCATCCGGAACCGACGCGAAGGGGGGCCGGTCATGAGCGACGCACAGCCGGTGGTGGAACTGAGCGACGTGCACGCCGGGTACCTGCCGGGCGTGAACATCCTGAACGGCGCGAACCTGGTGGCGCATCAGGGCGAGCTGGTCGGCATCATCGGCCCGAACGGCGCCGGCAAGTCGACGCTGCTGAAGGCGATCTTCGGGCTCGTGCAGGTGCGCTCGGGCGACATCCGGGTCAACGGCGAGAGCATCGTCGGGCTGAAGGCCGACAAGCTGGTCGCCCGCGGGGTGGCGTTCGTCCCGCAGACCAACAACGTGTTCCCGTCGCTGACGATCGCCGAGAACCTGCAGATGGGCCTGTTCCAGAAGCCGAAGGTCTACGCCGAGCGGCTGGAGTTCGTGACCGGCATCTTCGCCGAGCTGGGCGGGCGGTTGAACCAGCGCGCTGGCTCGCTGTCGGGCGGCGAGCGGCAGATGGTCGCCATGTGCCGCGCGCTGATGATGGACCCGTCGGTGCTGCTGCTGGACGAGCCGTCGGCGGGTCTGTCGCCGGTGCGCCAGGACGACGCGTTCATCCGGGTCTCGGACATCAACAAGGCCGGGGTGACCACGATCATGGTGGAGCAGAACGCGCGCCGCTGCCTGCAGATCTGCGACCGCGGCTATGTGCTCGACCAGGGCCGCGACGCCTACGAGGGCACCGGCCGCGAGCTGCTGAACGACCCCAAGGTCATCGGCCTGTACCTGGGCACGCTGGGGGCGGACGCCGCCTGAGCCGGTCTCGGCCACGAACGAGGGATGCCGCGGGCCCGCGGCATCCCTCGTCGCTTGTCCGTCGCCGCCCGCCGCCCGCCCTCGTCATCTTTGTGTTGTCGTGCCGCTCGTGCCGACGTGCCGACGCCACCGGGCGCCCCGCTACGTGTGGGAGTCCCCCGCGCGAGAGCGCACCGGGAACGCGCCGCCACGCGTGCGACTCCCCCGCGCGCGCGACCCGGGTCCGCGTTCCCCGCGCCACCCGACGCAAAGGGCCCCGGGTCGCCCCGGGGCCCTCGCGTGTGCGGTCAGATCAGTTCTGCCGCGTGTAGGTGTTGTCGGCGTTGTACTTGAAGATGCCGATCACGGCGCCGTGAGGGTCGCCCTTGTCGTCGAACTTGCTCTCACCGGAGTATCCGACGTAGGCCGGGGTTCCGCCGTCGGCGAGGATCTTCGCGCATTCGCTGAAGCTCTTGCACTCCTTGCCGTCACCGGTGCCGCCCGAGACCTCCTGCATCTTCGCGGCCATGTCCTTGCCGACCGTGGACTTCGCGTCCAGCGCCGACAGGGCCATCAGCACGACCGCGTCGTAGGCCTCGGCCGCGTAGGTGAAGTCCTTCAGCTCCGAGTTGCCCTCGCCCTTCCAGAACGTCTGCAGACGCTGCTGGAAGTCGTCCGACAGCGCCGGTCCGGGGCGGGTGCCCTGGGCGCCTTCGAGCGAGACCGGCATGTCCTTCTTGTTCGAGTAGTCCACGGTGTTGCCGTCGACCAGGTAGAAGCTCGACGCCTTCAGACCGGCGTTCACCAGCAGCGGGCCGATCGTCTTGAACTGGTCGAACGAGACCACCGCGACCGCGTCGGGGTTGGCCGCCTTGATCGTGGACACCTGCGAGTCGAACTGCGCGTCACCGACGTTGAACGACGCCTCGGCGACGACCTTGCCGCCCGAGCCCTCGAACGTGGTCTTGATCGCGTCGGCCAGACCGGTGCCGTACGGGTCGTTCTGGTAGATGATGCCCAGCGACTCGTGACCGTCTTCGGCGATGAGGTTGCCGAGCGTCTCGCCCTGCAGCAGGTCGCTCGGTGCGGTGCGGAAGAACAGGCCGTTCTTGCCGGGGAAGTCGGTGAAGTCCGGCGACGTGTTCGACGGCGACACGGTGAGGATGCCGGCCGCGACGTTCCCGTCCAGGATCAGCTTGGTGACGCCGGATGCCGCGGCCCCGACCATGCCGGTGATGCCGGCGCTGCGCAGCTTGGTCACCGACGTCTCGTACGCCTTGGTGTCGGTGTCGCCCTCATCGGCCGAGGTGTAGTCGATCGTGATGCCGGCCTTGGCGTCGTTGACCTCCTTGACCGCCAGTCCGACACCGGCCTCCATGGGCGGGCCGAGGAACGCCAGCGAGCCGGTCTGCGGCAGCAGCGACCCCATCTTCAGGGTGAGTTCGGTGGCCGGCCCCTTGTTGCCGCTGTTCGTGTCGCTCGGGTTCGACGAACCGCTGCACCCCGCCAACACGACGGCCGCAGCGCCTGCAAGCGCGATCGCGGCGATCGCCTTGCCGCGGCGGAAGCCATTCAATCCGTTCATGGTGCTCCTTTGCTTGAACGTGGTTGTGCCACAGTGGGTGATCCCACCTTATGGGAGGTGGCGCGGATCATCACCGAACCCGTATATCGGTGCGCTAACGATCACCGCGGGCGGGAACCCACGGTCACAATCGCCGCGTCGGGTGCGTGCCCGCGGCGCGCGTTCGGCGCGCACCGAGGCAACGGATGCCACCGGCCGCGCGCTCACGCGCAGGCTGCGGCATCCGTCACCGCACGTCGCGCGCTCACGCGAGCTCGGCGACATCCGTCACGCCGCGGGCACGGCGTGCGTGCCGCAACGAGTCGACGGTGAGCACGACCAGCGCCACCCACACCAGGCCGAAGCCGATCCACCGTTCCAGGGGCATGTCTTCGTGCAGGATCGCGGCGCCGGTGATGAACTGCAGGATCGGTGTGAGGAACTGCAGCAGCCCGACCAGACTCAACGGAGCCCGGCGGGTCGCCGCGGCGAACAGCAGCAGCGGGATCGCCGTCACGATCCCGGCCAGGGCCAGCAGCACACCGTGCAGCGGACCGTATGCCGCGAGGGTGATGCCCGAGGTGGCCGACACCCAGACGAGCACAGCCACCGCGACCGGGGTCAGCCACGCGGTTTCGAGGGTCAGCCCACTGACCGCGTCGACCGAGGAGCCGACCCGGTTCTTCGCGAGACCGTAGAGCCCGAACGAGAAGGCGAGGGCCAACGCGATCCACGGCACGTGGCCGTAGCCGACGACGATGACCACGACGGCGATCAGCGCGATGCCGATGGCCGCCCACTGCGCGGGGCGCAGACGCTCGCGCAGCACCAGCACGCCCAGCAGCACCGTCACGATCGGGTTGATGAAGTAGCCCAGGCTCGCCTCGATCACGTGGCCGGTGAGCGTGCCGATGAGGTAGACCGTCCAGTTGACGAAGATCAGCACACCGGCAGCGGCCGTCCAGCCCAGCAGCCGCGGCTGTCGGACGATGCGTGCGAGCGCTGCCCACCCGCGGGTCACGGTGAGGGCGACGATGCAGAAGACCAGCGACAGCAGCACCCGCCAGGCGACGATCTCCCACGGGCCCGACGGCAGCAGTGCGAGGAAGTAGAGCGGGAACAGCCCCCAGAGCAGGTAGGCGACGAACGCGTAGACCCCGCCCGTCACCGTCTCGTTGCGCTGCGTCACCGCACCAGCCTAGTTGCGCCCTCCCCCGCCCATCCGCGCGTGTGACGCTGCACGGTTCAGCACGATCCGGGCGGTCGCCTGCTGCCCGTCCGCGCCTGGAAGGCGTGGCCCACACCGGCCATGCCATCTCGGGCGGGCGCCCGCGCGGGCACGACGCGTGACCGAATCCACGGGCCAGTCATCGAGACCGGGCAGGCGCCCACGCGGGCACGACACGGCCCGGGCATGACGAAGGGCCCGGATGCCAGGCATCCGGGCCCTGTCACACGATGGGTTCAGCGAACCACGACCGCCAGCACGTCGCGGGCCGAGAGGACGAGGAACTCGTCCGCGCCGAACTTCACCTCGGTCCCACCGTACTTGCTGTACAGCACCCGGTCGCCGACGGCGACGTCGAGCGGAACACGGTTGCCGTTGTCGTCGATGCGACCCGGGCCCACCGCGACGACCTCGCCCTCCTGGGGCTTCTCCTTCGCGGTGTCGGGGATGACCAGGCCACTGGCCGTGGTCTGCTCGGCCTCGACCTGCTTGATGACGATGCGGTCCTCGAGCGGCTTGATGGAAACCGACACGGTCTACCTCTTCCTTGTTGAGACTGAAGACTCGTTAGCACTCTGACGTGCCGAGTGCTGATCCCAGTTTAGGCATGCGTTGGCACTCACGCAACGCGAGTGCCAATCCGTGCGCCGCCCGTACCCTGGACTGATGGAGATGCGCGAGCTGACCGCCCTGCTCACCGCCGACGGACTGCGGCTGCTCGACGAGCTCGGGCCGGTCACGAGCACCACCGACGCCGCACGCGCGGTGTCGCGGCTGCGCGCGGCCGGGCACTCCCCCGACCTGGTGTCGGCCGTGGTCTCACAGGCGCGTCTGCGCGTGAAGGCCGCCGCGAAGTTCGGGGACTTCACCGACCGGATGCTGTTCACCCGGGCCGGCCTCGAGCAGGCGACCCGGCTGGTGGTGGGTGCGCACCACGCGCACCGGATGCGTGCCGCCGGCATCGGGCGGGTCGCCGACCTGGGGTGCGGGATCGGCGGCGACGCCCTCGCGTTCGCGGCGGCCGGGCTGCAGGTCGACGCCGTCGATGCCGACGAGGTCACCGCGGCGATCGCCGCGTACAACCTGGCGCCGTTCGCCGACACCGTGACCGTACGCCAGGGAACCGCGCAGGCGCTGCTGCCGGTGCCGCGGCCGCAGACGGCGACGGGTGCGCGCGGCGCGCACGCGTTCGGGGGCGACGAGCGGGGGCAGACTGAGGCATCCGCTCTCTCGGACGTCGACGCGATCTGGCTCGACCCCGCCCGCCGCACCGCCGGTCACAGCGAGACGGCGCGGGTGGGCGCCGACGACTACACGCCGCCGCTGGACTGGGTGTTCGCGGCGGCGGCGCAGTATGCCGCCGGCATCAAGCTCGGCCCGGGCCACGACCGCGACGCGCTGCCCGAGCACGCCGAGACGCAGTGGGTGAGCGCGGACGGCTCGGTCACGGAGCTCGTCGTGTGGACGGGCCGGCTCGCGCGCCCGGGAGTGCGTCGGGCGGCGCTGGTGCTGCGCGGCGACACGGCGCACGAGCTGACCGCATCGGACGACGCCGCCGACGCCGACGTGCGCGAGCTCGGCGCCTACCTGCACGAACCGGACGGGGCGGTGATCCGTGCCCGGCTCATCGGCGAGGTGGCGCGGCAGCTGCAGGGCGGGATGCTGGATCCGCACATCGCGTACATCACCGGCGACACCGCGGTGACGAGCCCGTTCGTGCAGTCGTTCCGCGTGCGCGAGACGCTGCCGGTCGGGGCGAAGGCCCTGTCGGCAGCGCTGCGGGCCCGTGGCATCGGCACGCTGGAGATCAAGAAGCGTGGCGTCGACGTCGACCCGGCGGCGTTGCGCCGCACGCTCTCGCTGCGCGGTGACGAGGCGGCCACGCTCATCCTCACGCGCGTCGGCACCACGCGTGTGGCCGTGCTCGCCGACCGTGTGGGCTGAGCGCGCGGGCTGACCGTGTGGGCTGAGCGCGTGGGCTGACCGTGTGGGCTGAGCGCGTGGTCTGACCGCGGGGTCGGCAGTTCTGTGACCGGCGCTGCGGCTGAGCCGGCTCACTCGAACGTGCTGAGCCGGCTGGTTTGCGCGGGCCGAGCGCGCGGCCCCGAATGGGCTGAGCGCGCCGCCTCGAACGTGCTGGGCCGGCTCACTCGAACGTGCTGAGCCGGCTCACTCGAACGCGCTGAGCGCGCCGTCTCGAACGTGCTGAGCGCGATGACTCGAGGGATACCGAGCCGGCTCACTCGAACGTGCTGAGTTGGCTCGCCGTCCAGAGCAGCCAGCCGGCGCTGTAGACCAGCGACAGCAGCGACAGCGCGAGCGCCCAGCCGGCCACGGCGCGACTGTCGAGCGGGCGGCGCAGCGCGATGATCGAGAGCACCACCCCGACGATGCCCACCGGAAAGCCCCATCCCACGAAGAACGACGCGGCCAGGGCGACGACCGCGGCGGCCAGTGCCCAGCCCGACAGCACGTGCCGCGGTTGCGGCTCGGGCTCGGCCCAGACGACCTCGCGCAGCGGTTCGGGCTCTTCGGACGGCCCGAGATCCACCTCGGGCAGGTTGAGGGGCGCCGTGGGCAGCCGCTGGAACCCGCCGCGGTGCTCCCCCGGGATCGCCGGGGCGGCCACCCCCAGGTCCACGTCGGGCGACGGCGGTGCGGTGTCGACACGAGGGGCGGATGCCACCGGCCCGGGCTCCGCCGTCGCGCGCGGCGGGTCGGCAGGTGCCGCACCTCGCGACGAGCCGGCGGCTGCGCCGTCGCGCGACGAGGCGGCAGGTGCGGAATCGCGCGACGAGGCGGCAGGTGCGGAATCGCGCGACGAGACGGCAGGTGCGGCATCACGCGGCGAGGCGGTGGGTGCGGCATCGTGCGACGAGCCGGCATCCGGTGCCGCCTCGTCCGGCACCGGTGTACCCCGCACGGTCTCGTCGCGCGCGCTCATGCGGCGGCTCCGGCATCCTGCCCCGCCACCTGGATCTCGGTGACGGGCAACGTGGAATCGGCGCCGAAGGCGAGCGTCGACGGGGCACGCCCCGAGGTGATCAACTGTGCGGCGAGTGCGGCGATCATCGCGCCGTTGTCGGTGCACAGGCTCAGCGGCGGGATCCGCACGGCCACGCCGGCGGCCGCCGCGCGCTCGAGCGCCACCTCGCGCAGCCGCCGGTTGGCGATCACGCCCCCGCCCAGCAGCAGCCGCGGCACGCCGAACCGCGCACAGGCGTCGAGCGCCTTGGTGACCAGCACGTCGACCACCGCGTCACGGAAGCTCGCCGCGACGTCGGCGACCGGCACCGGCTCACCGGCGGCCTCGCGCTGCTCGATCCAGCGCGCGACCGCGGTCTTCAGCCCCGAGAACGAGAAGTCGTAACGGTGCGCCGCCATGTCGGACGCACGCGAGAGCCCGCGCGGGAACCGGATGGCGGTGGCATCGCCCGACGCAGCCGCGCGGTCGATCTCGGGACCGCCGGGGTACGGCAGGCCGAGGATGCGCGCGACCTTGTCGAACGCCTCACCGGCCGCGTCGTCCATCGTCTCGCCGAGCAGTTCGACGTCGGTGGTCAGGTCACGCACCAGCAGCAGCGAGGTGTGCCCGCCCGAGACCAGCAACGCCACGGTCGGGTACTCGATCCGATCGCCGGTGAGCACATCGGCAGCGATGTGTCCGACCAGGTGGTTGACCGCGTACAGCGGCGTGCCGAGCGACACGGCGAGGGCCTTCGCGGCGCCGACGCCGACCATGAGCGCGCCGGCCAGGCCGGGGCCGGATGTCACGGCCACCGCGTCGAGGTCGGCCAGCGGGAGCGGGCCGTCGAGGCCGAGCGCCGAGCCCGCCTCGGCGAGTGCCGTCTCGATCGCCGGCTGCAGCGCCTCGAGGTGGGCGCGCGCCGCGACCTCGGGGATCACGCCGCCGTAGCGGGCGTGCTGCTCCATGCTGCTGGAGATGGTGTTCGACAGCAGGGTTCGGCCGCGCACGATGCCGATGCCGGTCTCGTCGCAGCTGGTCTCGATGCCCAGCACCAGCGGTTCACGCATCGCCCGTCACCTCCGTCTGTGCGCCTGCGGGCCGCGGCGCGCGGTCCGTGGCATCCCGCACCCCACAGACTTCGGAGGATCGCGCCATGTTCGGATCCTTCTGCCCGGACCGTCCGAGGTTCCCGGGATCCGTGGCATCCCGCACCTCACAGGCTTCGGACGATCGCGCCATGTGCGGATCATTCTGCCCGGATCGTCCGAGGTTCGCGGGGTCCTCCGAACCCTGTGCGTCGTCGGGGGCCGCGGAGGCCGCGGGACCCGCCGAGGCCGCAGAACTCGCCAGGTCCGGGGGAACCGCGGGACTCGCCGAGGCCGCAGACCCCGCAGACCCCACCGTGGCAACGAAACGCGCGGCTTCGGCGCGTGCGCGCAGGTCGGCCTGCATGACGATCGCGTCGACGTCGTCGGGCTGGTAATAGCGCGGGCGGCGCCCGACCTCGCGGAACCCCTCGGAGGTGTACAGGGCCTGCGCCACCGAGTTGTCGGCACGCACCTCGAGGAACAGGTCGCGCACCCCGCGGCGCGCGGCCTCGTCCATGAGCGCGGTCACGAGCATCCGCCCCCAGCCGCGGCCACGGGATGCCTCGGCCACCGCGATCGTCTGGATGTCGCCGTCGCGGGAGCCTGACACGGCCCGCAGGCCGGCGTATCCGACGAGTTCACCGGCATGGTCGACGACGAAGTAGTGGCCGTGCGGCGACGCGAGCTCGTCGCGCATCATGCGCTCGCTCCAGGCGTCGGTGGGGAACGACGCGTGCTCGAGTGCCATGATCGCGTCGAGATCGTCGGGCGTGGCGGCGCGCAGGCGGGCACGCTCGTGGGGGTCGGGCATCCGTGCGACCACCGGATCGGCGGCGTCGTTGCTGGGCGCTGTCGCGGAGCTCGCCTCGCCCGCGTCGCTGTCGGGCATCCGTGCAGCAGCCTGGTCGTCGATGCCGCTGTCGGGCATGCTTGCGGACCTCGGCTCGCCGGCGGTCATGAGGCGACCCGCTTGGGTGCGGACGGCACGGCGACATCCGGCGAGCGCAGGTACAGGGCGTCACGGGGTCCGATCTCGCGGCCGGCCGCCCGTGCGCGCGCGGCGACGAGCGCGAGCATCGCGGCCGAGGCCGTACGCGCGTCGTGCCGGCGGGCGCCGAGACCGGCCAGCACCTCGTCGATCTCGTCGCGCGGGGCGAGGGCGGGTCCTGTGACGCGGACGGGCAGGCCGTCGTCGTCGAGCCCGTCGTACACCGAGTATGCGTCCTCGCGGCGGCGCGCGTCGGTGACCACCGCGAACCGGGTGGCATCCGTCGTCTGCGTGAGCGCGTCGTGCAGCAGCGTCTCGAGCGCGATCGCGTCGTGGCTGACGACCGAGACGACCGGGATGCCGCGGCCCAGAGCGAACGCCCGCGCCGCGGCGATGCCGATCCGCAGCCCGGTGAACAGGCCCGGGCCCATGCCCGCAGCGACACAGGTCAGCTCGTCGGATTCGGGCACCTCGGCACACACCTGCTGCAGGAGGGTTCCGACGACCTCGGCGTGGCCGAGCGGGTCGGTGCTGTCGGCCTGCGCACGGATCACACCGTCGTCATCGATGATCGCGACGCTGGTGCCGAGCGAGGTGTCGATGCCGAGGATCACACATGACAGGGTAGTCGGCGGCGCCGCAGCCTCGGGCGCGGGCCGGACCGTCGGCTCGGGTCATGCCCCGTGGCGGGTGATCGTCACGGTCCGCGGGTCGGGCGCGTCCTGATCCTCGGGATCCCAGTCCGGCAGCGCACACGCCGAGTCTGCGCCGTGCCCACCGGTGGCCCGCTCGATCTCGACCTCCCACCAGAGCTCGCGCAGACCCTCGGCCATGCCGCGGCCCCACTCGACCACGACGACCGAGCCGTCCACGTCGATGTCGAGGTCGTCCAGCTCGGCGGCCGATCCCAGCCGGTACGCGTCGACGTGTACGAGCGGCGCACCGCCCACGAGCGACGGGTGGGTCCGCGCGATCACGAACGTGGGGCTCTGCACCGGGCCGCGCACCCCGAGCCCCTCGGCGATGCCGCGGGTCAGTGTGGTCTTGCCCGCCCCGAGCGGGCCCGTGAGCACGACGAGGTCCCCGGCCGACAGCATCCCGCCCATCGTGCGGCCCAGTCGCTCCATGTCAGACGCCGACGCGACCTCGTGCCGCCCGGCCAGGGTGTCCAGGCCGCTCACGTCCGTCCCTCCCGGCCGCTCACCGTGCGCCCTCCGGGCCGCTCACTGGGCACCCTCGGTGCACGAAACTCCTCCACATCGCATGCGCGATGCGCGAAAACGCCTCGATCCCGCGCTCCGGGCACCGGATCGGAGGAGTTCTGCACGCGCCGGCCCAGAGCCCCGGCGACGCTCACGCCGAGCCCAGAGCCGCCCACACCGCGACCGGCGCGACTCACGACGCCGCCTCGCGGCGCGGCACGCGCGGTCCGATCCGGGTGACGATCTCGTAGTTGATGGTGCCCGCGGCATCCGCCCACTCTTCGGCCCCCGGCACACCGAGCGTGGCGTCGCCGAACAGCACCGCCTCGTCGCCGATCTCGACCGGAGTGTCGCCGACGTCGACGATGAACTGGTCCATCGCGATGCGGCCCGATACCCGGAACCGCCGCCCCCGGATCACGACCGGGCCCGCGCCCGACGCCTGCCGCGGCACGCCGTCGGCGTATCCGATCGGCACGAGCGCGAGGGTGGTCTCGCGCGCGGTGCGGTAGGTGTAGCCGTACGACACGCCCTGCCCGGCGGGCACGCGCCGCACCGCGGCGACCGCGGCGCGCACCGTCATCGCGGGCCGCAGGCCGAGGTCGGCCGAGGTGCGGTCGTCGAACGGCGACAGTCCGTAGACGCCGATGCCGAGGCGCACACAGTCCAGACGGGTGTCGGGCAGGTCGATGGCGGCCGCGGTCGCGGCGATGTGGTGCAGGCGCGGCGCCAGTCCGGCGGCGGATGCCGCGGCCATCCCCTCACGGAACCGCGCCAGCGCGGCGAGGTCGTCGGCGTGCGAGGTGTTCGACAGATGGCTGAAGAGGCCCTGCACGCGCAGCCGGCCGATGCGTTCGAGCCGCGCGGCCTCGGCGAGGACGGCCGGCGCGTCGGCGGGTGCGATGCCGTTGCGCCCGAGCCCGGTCTCGAGCTTGAGGTGCACGGTGACGGGCCGGTCGGCGGATGCCGCAGCCGCCGCGCGCTGCAGTTGGTCCATGTTCGAGATGCCGAGCTCGATGCCGTGGGCGGCCGCCTCGTCGAACGCCGTCCCGGGTGCGTGCAGCCACGCGAGGATGGGAGCGTCGATGCCGCCGCGACGCAACTGCAGCGCCTCGTCGATGTCGGTGACGCCCAGCCGCGACGCCCCGCCGGCGAGCGCGGCGGCGGCCGAGCGCACGGCGCCGTGCCCGTACCCGTCGGCCTTGACGACGGCCATCACCTCGACTCCGAGCATCCGGCGCAGGTGCCGCACATTCGCGGTGATCGCGGCGGTGTCGATGACCGCTTCGCGCAGCACGCCGGGTGCGAGCCGGCTCATGCGTGCCTCCCGACGTCGGAGGATCGCGCGAAGTCCGGAGCATTCCGTTCAGATCGTCCGAGGTTCGCGACATCCTCCGAACCCTGTGAAGCCGTGCCAGCCGCGGCGGCCGCGCCGGGGCGGTCCGCCATTGTGCCGGCGGCGCCGGCGGCATCCGCCGCACCCGCGGCATCCGCGGGATTCACGGCACCGTCGGCATTCACGGCAGCCGCAGCATTCACGGCACCCGCGCCTGCCGCACCCGTCGCCTCGGCGACCACGTAGGCGATCGCCAGGCCGGCATCGTGCGACATCGACAGGTGCAGGATGTCGATGCCGCGCGAGGCGACGACGTCGGACGTCGTCCCGCACAGGGTGAAGCCCGGCTTGCCCTCGGGGTCCGACACGATCTCGATCTCGGTCCAATGCACGCCGTCCGAGCCGCCGAGCGCCTTGATCAGCGCCTCCTTCGCGGCGTACCGGGCGGCGAGCGAGCGGGCGGCGAGCGGGCGCTCGCCCGGCGCGAACAGGCGCGTGAGCAACCGCGGAGTGCGTGCGAGGGTGCACTCGAACCGCGCGATGTCGACCAGGTCGACCCCGGTGCCCACGATCATCCGGACTCCCCTCGCGCCGCGGCCGCGGCATCCTCGATCTTACGTGCCGGGATGCCACGCACCCGGCGCGCGCGGCGAGACCGATGCGGGCGTGCACGGCCGCGCGAGACCGCAACCGGTGAGTCTCCACGGCCGCGCGGGACCGAGACCGATGCGAGCGCGCACGGCCGCACGGGACCGTGACCGGCGGGTCTCCGCTGCAGCGCGAGACCGCGACCGGCGAGCCTCCACGGTCGCGCGAGCGTGACGCGGGCCGGCTCCCATGACCTTGCAGAGCCCGTGCCCGATGACCCTGCGGAGCGCGTTACCGGGCAGTCGCGCGCCGTCCCCGCACGGAACCGTGGCCGGCGAGTCTCCATGGCCGCGCAAGACCGAGACCGACGAGTCTCCACGGCCGCGCGAACCCGACGCCGGTCGTCCCCATGACCCTGCGGAGCCCGTTACCGACCCTGCCGAGCCCGGCACCGGGCAGTCGCACGCCGGCCCCCGGCAGTCGCACGCCGGTCCGGCCGGTCGGACTACTCGACGGTGACCGACTTGGCGAGGTTGCGCGGCTGGTCGACGTCCAGGCCCTTCGCGGTGGCCAGGCCCATGGCGAAGATGTGCAGCGGCACGACGGCCAGCAGCGGCTCGAACAGGGGACCTGCCAGGGGGATGTGCAGCACCTCGTCGGCGAACGGCAGCACCGCGGCATCCCCCTCTTCGGCGACCACGATCACCCGGGCGCCACGGGCGCGGATCTCTTGGATGTTCGAGACCACCTTGTCGTGCAACTGCGCCGAGAACACCGGTGAGGGCACGATCACGAACACCGGCTGCCCCGGCTCGATCAGTGCGATCGGTCCGTGCTTGAGCTCGCCGGCGGCGAAGCCCTCGGCGTGGATGTACGAGATCTCCTTGAGCTTGAGTGCGCCCTCGAGCGCGATCGGAAACCCGACATGGCGGCCGAGGAACAGCACCGAACGGGTGTCGGCCATCCAGCGGGCGAGCTGGGTGACCCGCTCCTGCTCGCGCTCGAGGATCCACGAGATCTTGCCCGGCACCGCCTCGAGCTCGGCCACCTGCTGCGCCTGCACGTCGGCCGGCAACGTGCCCCGCACGCGCCCGACATGCAACGCGAGCAGGTAGAGCGCGGTGATCTGCGCGACGAACGCCTTGGTCGAGGCCACGGCGACCTCAGGTCCGGCGTGCGTGTAGACGATCGCGTCGGACTCGCGCGGGATGGTCGCGCCCTGCGTGTTGCAGATCGACAGCGTCTTGGCGCCGCGCTCGCGCGCGTACTTCACGGCCATGAGGGTGTCCATGGTCTCGCCGGACTGGCTGATCGAGACCACGAGCGTGCCGGCGTCGAGCACCGGGTCGCGGTAGCGGAACTCGTGCGCCAGTTCGACGTCGACGGGCACCCGCGCCCACTGCTCGAGGGCGTACTTGCCGACCTGACCCGCGTAGGCGGCGGTGCCGCAGGCGATGACCACGATGCGATGGATGCCTCGGAACAGCTCGTCGAGGCCGTCCAGCTCGGGGATCGCCACGGTGTTCTCGCGCAGGCGTCCGCGCAGGGTGTTGGCGACGGCATCCGGCTCTTCGGACACCTCTTTGGCCATGAACGACGGCCAGCCGCCCTTCTCGGCGGCGGCGGCGTCCCAGGTCACCTCGAACGGTTCGACCTCGACCTCGCCGCCGTCGAAGTCGGTGACACGGACGCCGTCCGGGGTGATCGCGACGATCTGGTCCTGCCCGATCGCCAGGGCGCTGCGGGTGTGCTCGACGAATGCGGCGACGTCCGAACCGAGGAAGTTCTCGCCTTCACCCAGGCCGATCACCAGCGGCGAGTTTCGGCGGGCGCCGACCACCAGCCCGGGGTGGTCCTCGTGCATGGCCAGCAGCGTGAACGCGCCGTCGAGGCGGTTCACGGTCGCGCGGAAGGCGGCCTCGAGGTCGTCGCCGTTGCGGTGGTACTCGCGGGCCAGCAGCTGCGCGGCGACCTCGGTGTCGGTCTCGCTGGCGAAGACGGCACCGTCGGATTCGAGTTCGGCCTTGAGCTCGGCGAAGTTCTCGATGATGCCGTTGTGGATGACGGCGAGCTTGCCGTCGTCGGCCAGGTGCGGGTGCGCGTTGCGGTCGGTGGGGCCACCGTGCGTGGCCCAGCGGGTGTGCCCGATGCCCGTGGTGCCGTCGGGCAGCGGCGTGCGCGCCAGGTCGTCACGCAGCACGCTGAGCTTGCCGGCGCGCTTGCGCATGCCGAGGGTGCCGTCCTCGCCGATCACGGCGATGCCGGCCGAGTCGTAGCCGCGGTATTCGAGGCGGGCCAGCCCCGACATCAGGATGTTCTGGCTCGGGCGCGAGCCGACGTAGCCGACGATTCCACACATGGGCTCAATGCTACGGAGCGCCGATTGCGAGGGAACTGAACAAACGGATGCCGCGGGCCTGCGCCCGCGCCGGAGGTATGACCACGGGTTGGAGCACGAGCCGACGCCCGAAGAAGAAGCGGGGTCCTTGGAGAAGAGCCGTCGGGGACGGACCGGACTCACAAGGACCCCTGCCCACGCTCTCTGACGGGAACCGGTTGGGGTCGGTCCAGGTCATGCGCTGCTTGGGACAGCCGAGGACTGCGGGCACTTCATCTTATCCGACGACACATGACGCATCGGACGCCGAGATGATCACTTTTGGGGCTACCGCCCGCGCGCAGGATGTGCCATACTGCACCAAAGTCAGCTGTCTTCGGACGGTGTGGACCTCGCTCGTCGGGGTCTTCGGGACGGAAACCACCCGATTATTGGGAGTCGGTGTGGGGGTCTCTGACTGATCGTTGGGGACGCGGGACGCGAGTTCCGCGATGATCGGCGGATATCCGCTGCTTGGGGAACTGGGGACATGTTCAAGAGACGCTTCGTCGTTTCGCGCGTTCGCGCACGCATCAGCCGCACGACAGGTCGCAGGGCGCACAGATGAGCTCCGCGGCGCTCGACCTGAACGGATCGAGCGCCGCCGGCGCCCCTCGCACGATGCCGTTGCTCGCACAGCGGCTGACGCGGGAGCGTCGACACCGTGTCGGCATGGGGGCGACGGATGCCGTCGTCATCGCATGCGCGGCCGGTGCGGCGGCGTTCGTGTCGACGACCGACCCGGCGGCGATGCCGCCGGACGGTCGGCTTGTGGCGGCGGTGCTCGCCTGCGCCGCCTGGTGGGGCGCGCTCGTCCTGTTGCGCGGGCGTGCCCACCGGCGGGGAGCGGGTGAACGGTTCGAGACCGTCCCGATCGTGCACGCCACGATCATCGGCATCGCCGTGTTGGCGGTGGCGCAGCAGTTCACGCCGGAGCCGCTGTTGCGCCCGCACCTGCTGGTCACCGTGCCGGTGGGCGTGGCCCTGCTGCTGGCCACCCGCGCCGTGCGGGTGCTCGTCGAGCACACCCGTCAGGATGCGGCACTGGCCCCGCGGGCACTGGTCACCGGGCCTGCCGGGTGCGTCGCCGACACCGTGCGTGCCCTGCATGCCGATGCCCGGTTCGCCTTCAAGATCGTCGGCGTCGCCGTCGACGGCGCCGGTGCCGAGCTGGTGGTCGACGGCCACCGCCTGGCGGTGCTGGGGGGAACCGGGGCGGTCGCCGACCTGGCCCGGCGCCTGAGCGTGGACACGGTGATCGTGGCCGGCGGCATCGACGACGCCGAGCGGTTGCGCCGGCTGCGGTGGAGCCTCGAGGGCGCGGCGGCCGACCTGGTGCTGGCCACCCGCCTGGCCGACGTCGACCGCAAGCGCATCGACTTCGACCGCACACATTCGCTGGCCCTCACCCACGTGGCCCTGCCGACCTACGACCGGTCGACCCGGCGCGCCAAGCGCGTGCTCGACGTGGTCGTCGCCGCGATCGCGCTGGTACCGGTCGCACTGCTCACGCCGGTGATCGCCCTGTGCATCACCCTCGACAGCCCGGGCGGGGTGTTCTTCCGCCAGAAGCGCATCGGGCGTGACGGCGTGGCGTTCGACATCCTGAAGTTCCGCACCATGACGGCCGATGCCGAGCGTGACCGGACGCGGCTGCTCGAACGCAACGAGGGCGCCGGCCCCCTGTTCAAGCTCAGGGACGACCCGCGCATCACCCGCGTGGGTGCGGTGCTGCGCCGGTTCTCGCTCGACGAGCTGCCGCAGTTCTGGAACGTGCTGCGCGGCGACATGAGCGTCGTGGGGCCGCGGCCGCCGCTGCCCGACGAGGTGGCCGCGTACGACCCGGACGTGTTCCGTCGGCTGTACGTGCAGCCGGGCATCACCGGGCTCTGGCAGATCTCGGGCCGCAGCGACCTGTCGTGGGAGCAGAGCGTGCGGCTGGACCTGCAGTACGTCGAGAACTGGTCGCTGGCGACCGACCTGACGATCATCGCCCGTACGGCCGCCGCCATGGTCCGTCCGAGGGGGGCGTACTGATGTCGCGCACGACGATCACCCGCAACCCGCTGTACCACCGGCGCCACCCACTGCCCGCTCCCCCGGCGCCACGGTCCGACCCGGCGGCTCTCGACGAGCTGCCGCGCATCCTCATCGGCGGCACCCCGGTGCATCTGGTCGACGAGCGGGGTGCCCGCCGCGTCATCGCCCGCGCCATGCACGACGTCGACGGCCCACCGCTGGGCGTGTGCTCGGTCAACCTCGACCACGTGCACCACTTCGCGCACACCGCCGACCGGTTCGACGGTGCCGGGCCGGTGCGCTGGCTCGACCTCATCGACGGTGCCCCGGTCGCCGCGCAGGCGCGCCGCATGACCGGCACCGCGTATCCGCGGCTGGCCGGCAGCGACATCATCACCGGCATCCTCGACGACCTGGCGGTCGCCGGACTGTCGCTCGGGGTCGTGGGCGGCGGCGCCGAGGTGACCGGCCCGTTGCGCGAGCGGCTCGCCGCCGGCTGGCCCGGGCTGCGCTTCGCCGGCCACTGGACCCCACCTCGCGCCCAGCTCGAGTCGGCGGCGGGATGCCACGACCTCGCCGCCGACGTGCGTGCCGCGCGCGCGAACGCCGTGCTGGTGTGCCTGGGCAAGCCCCGGCAGGAACGCTGGATCGCCGAGTACGGCGCACTCACCGGCGCCCGGGGGCTGTTCGCGTTCGGGGCGGTGGTCGATTTTCTGGCAGGACGGATGTCACACGCGCCGCGGTGGGTGGCCGCCGCGCACGCGGAGTGGTTGTGGCGGCTCGCGCTCGAGCCTCGTCGTCTCGCACGGCGGTACCTCGTCGAGGGACCGCCCGCCTATCTGGCCGTGCGGGCGTCAGGCGCCTCCCCCAGCGAGCGCGGGCCGTCCACATGACGGTGTGTCCGCCCCACCCCCCAGTCTCGGGGCGGGCACATCGGGGGGTCCGGACCCGGACCCCCATGGGCGGGGGTCGGGTGTGGGGACGCCGGACCTCCCGCCCCGGGGGACAAGTCCCCGGCAGAAGGAAGACAGGGTGATCATGGACGGCACGGCAGCCAACACGGCGACCTTTCTGCTCGAGAACGCCGACCTCGACGCACCGGCGTGGATCGAGCACGGTCGCACCTGGACATATCGCGACGTGCATGCGGCCGCGGCCGACATCGCCGCCCGGTTGCGGGGTCGGCGCCTTCGACCGGGCACACCGGTGGGGCTGTATGCCGGCAACGGCCTGTTCTGGATCGCCGCCTATCTTGCGGTGTTCGCCGAGGGGCTGGTGGCGGTGCCGCTGGCCACGACGCTGGGTGCCGACGAGGCCGTGCGGCGTGCGGTGTGGGCGGGATGCCGCGTGCTGGCCTGTGGGCGGACGCAGCGCTCGGGCCTGGCCCGGCTCGCCGACGCCGCGGGACTGAGCGTGCTCGGCGAGCCCGACGCGTTCCCCGCCCGGCATGAGCCCGACCCGATCGACACGCGGGGCCTGCCCGAGCCGGCCGATGTGGGGGGTCTGCCGGCTGCGGCGGATGCGGCATCCGCTCGCCTGCACCCGGTGCCGGTGGATCAGGACGCCGACGCCGCCTATCTGTTCACGTCGGGCACGACCGGCACGCCGCGGGCGGTGCGCATCACGCATGCGAACCTGCGGGCGAACACCGAGTCGATCCTCGCGTACCTGCCGCTGACCGCGGCCGATCGCACCCTGGTGGTGCTGCCGTTCAGCTATGTGTTCGGCGCGTCGCTGCTGCACACGCACCTGCGCGCCGGGGCGGCACTGGCCCACCAGGCCTCGGCGGCGTACCCCGAGACCGTGGTCGACAGCCTGGCCGACTTGCAGTGCACCGGCTTCGCGGGCGTGCCCGCGGTGTTCCACGCGCTGGTGCGCAACAGCACGTTCACCACCCGGTCGCTGCCGGCACTGCACATCGTGCAGCAGGCGGGCGGGGCGCTCGCCCCGGCGGTGGCCGATGAGCTGGTGCAGGCGCACCCGCAGGCACAGCTGTTCGTCATGTACGGCCAGACCGAGGCGACCGCGCGGCTGTCGTATCTGCCGCCCGCCGAGCGCACGGCGCGCCGCGGATCGATCGGTCGTGGCATCCCGGGCGTGCAGCTGCGGGTGGTGGATGCCGGCGGCCACGACGTGCGGCCGGGTCAGATCGGCGAGATCATCGCGCGGGGGCGCAACATCTCGCCCGGCTACCTGCGCGACCCGGAGGCGTCGGCCCGCAAGATGGGCGACGGCGTGCTGCGCACGGGCGATCTGGCCACGGTGGACGACGACGGCTACATCTATGTGGTCGACCGGGTGGAGGACTTCATCAAGTCGTGGGGGCACCGCGTGGCCAGCACCGATGTGGAGGCCGCGGCGATGGAGCTGGCCGAGGTGGTCTCGGCCGTCGCCGTCGGGGTGCCCGACGAGCTCGCCGGCGAGCGCATCGAACTGGTGGCGGTGCTGCGGGACGGGTCGCAGCTGGACGAGCAGACGGTGCTCGCGCACTGCCGCCGCAGGCTGCCGCGGCACATGGTGCCCACGCGCGTGCGGCTGGTCGCCGAACTGCCGCTGAACGCCAACGGCAAGGTGCTCAAGCGCGCGGTGCGCGAACTGTGCCTGGTGCCGGGCCCGTCCGGCGCAGCGGTGACTGCCCTGGATGTGTCTGCCGTGGGGGGATCATGACGACCGTCATGCGGCGTCGTTCACGTCGGTGGCCGGTGGTCGCTGCGGCGGCGGTCGTGGCCGCAGCCGCCGCATTCTGGATGCTGGAGAACCCGCCCATGGACACCGTGTCGCCCGATCCTGCCCCCGTCGGCGAGCTGACCGTCGTGTCGGGCCAGCGCGTCTTCTTCGGCCATCAGTCGGTCGGCGCCGGCATCGTCGCGGGGCTGGCGCAGCTGTCGGCCGGCGCCGACCCGGCACCGGTGCTGGTCGAGACCGAGTCGGTGCCGCCGGTCGGCGACGGGTTCTTCGCACACGCGTACATCGGCCGCAACGGCGACCCGCTGGGCAAGATCGACGCGTTCCGCCGGGTGATCGAGGGCCCGCTGGGCGCGCGACTGGATGCCGCGGTGCTGAAGTTCTGCTACGTCGACATCACCGCCGACACCGACGTGCAGGCACTGTTCGATGCGTACGCCGAGGCGATGGCCCAGCTGCAGGCGGCCCACCCGCACATCCGGTTCGTGTACACGACGGTGCCCCTGACCACCGATCGCTCGTTCACCGCGAAACTCAAGGCCGCGCTCGGTCGTGACGACCAGGCCGGCCCCCGCGACAATCAGGCGCGGGAGCGGTACAACGCGCTGGTGCGGCAGCGGTACGGCTCGACCGGGGCGCTGTTCGACATCGCCGCCGTCGAGGCGACGCTCTCGACGCACCCGGCGGTGCGCACCGATGCCGCCGACGACTACGCCGTGCTCAACCGCGCACTGGCTGCGGACAACGGCCACCTCAACGAGTTGGGCGCCCAGCTGGCGGCGGCCGAACTGGTGCGGGTGCTGGCCCGGGGCTGACCGTGCCGGATGTCACAGGAGTTCGGGCGGTGCCGGCCACGGCCGTCACGGGGGTGCGGGCGACACCGGCCATGGCCGTCGCCGGAGCGCGCTCGACACCGGCCATGGCCGACACCGGAGCGCGCGCGACGCCGGCCGCGATCATCGCCGGGGTGGGCGTCGACCTGGTCGCGGTGGACCGGTGGCGCCGGCTGGTGGGCGGCGGAATCGTGCGGCGCTGGTTCGATGCGGTCGAACGGGACCGGTGCCGGGCCGCGCCCGACCCGGCGCGGGCGTTCGCCGAGGTGTTCGCGGCCAAAGAGGCGGTGTTCAAGGCGCTGCCGCTGAGCGGCTGGACCGGCGCGGTGCCGTGGCGCGACATCCACATCGCCCCGGCGGGCGTGCGCGTCGACGGCGCGCTGGCCGCCGCCTGTGCGCCGGCGCATGTGCAGGTGCGGGTGGCCACCACCGCCGGCGTCGCACACGCGTTCGCGATCGCGGTCTCCCCCTGAGATCGACGGCCTGGGCGCCCAGGCTCCCCTACAGCGGCGACGATGACCCGGCGCGAGCAGGAGCCGCATCGACGCGCACGTCGGCGACGCTGCACCCGGCTGACCCGGCGCGACCGGCGCCGCGGCCGCCGCTCACCCGGCAGACACCGGTTCCGCCGCCACGCCCGCCACGGCGCCGGCCAGCACGGGCGGGGTGTGCAGGTAGGCGGTGGTGCGCCGCTTCTGCCGGATGTCGCGCAGCACCCGTTCCACCTGCACGTCGGTCAGCCCGGTCGCCGCGGCGATCTCGGGCACCGGCACGTCGTGGTTCAGTCCGTACAGGCACAGGTCCATGCGCGGGTACGGCAGCGAGAAGTAGAACTCCTCCTGCGACTGCGGCAGTGAATACGTGTCGGTGGTCGAGGGCCGGGCCCGGATCGCCTCGGGCACGCCGAGGTGGGCGGCCAGTGCGTACACCTGCGTCTTGTACAGGTGGGCGATCGGCTTGACGTCGGCGGCGCCGTCGCCGAGCTTGACGAAGAACCCCTGGTCGTATTCGAGCAGGTTGGGCGTGCCGGCCACGAACCGGTTGAGCCGGTCGGCATGGCTGTACTCGAGCATCTTGCGCACCCGTTGCTTGAAGTTCGTGGCGGCGACGATCTCGAGGTATGCCGCGGTGGTCAGCCGGTGCGTCGACTGGGTGCCGTCGGGCGCCTGGATGACCACCGAGAAGATCCGGTAGGCATCCGAATCGGCCACCGGAGGCAGCACGATCTTCGACGCATACCCCGCTGCGTATTCAGGCGCGACCTGCCGGATGGCATCATCACGGCGACGGTATGCCCCGCAGGCTTCGAGGATGCCGGTGATGTCTTCGATGGCCGATTCCACGCCGAGCCAGTCGGTCAGGCTCGTGCTGTAGCCGAGCGTGTCGTCCGAAGATTCCCGTTCCGGCATATGCAGGCAGAACACCCCGTCCGGCCCGAACGCGCGCACGCACAGCGCGGCCACCACGCTGGAGTCGATGCCGCCCGAGACGCCGAGGACGGCGCCCTTGCGCTTGAACCGGCGCGCGCTCGAGCGCAGCACGTCGACGATGCGCGCGGTCTCGGCCTCGCAGTCGATGGCCAAGACGTCTGGACCGAAGGTCATGTCGGCTTTCCTTCCGTCGGGATCCGTTCAGATCCGTTCCGAGGTCCCCGCGCCCACCAGGTCGTGGACCACGAGCGGCTCCGGCGGCGCCGGTGCCCGGTACGGCGCGTCCAGCAGCTCGGTCGCGAGCAGCTGCGCCGAGGCGACCGCGACCATCCTCATGTTGTCGGTGTTGCTCAGGCCCCGGCCGCCCGACCGGCGGCACTTGGCCACCAGCGCCGCGACGACCTCGGGGCGGAACACGCCCACCCGTCGCAGCGCGGCCTCATCGAGCAAGTCGGCGAACCACCCCGCACCGCCGCCGAAGAAGCTGCTCGCGTCGGGCGCCCGGTACGGCTGCTTGGGCCGATCCCTGATCTCATCGGGGACGAGGTCGGCGAACGCCTGTTTCAGCACGTGCTTCTCGTGAAGGCCGAGCATCTTCTGCCGTGCGGGTATCCGCGCCGCCGCCTCGACGACACGGTGGTCGAGGAACGGGAACCGACCCTCGACCGAGTGCGCCATCAGCATCCGGTCGCCCTGCGCGGCCAGGATGTAGCCGGGCAGCAGCGTCGTCATCTCGAGCCACTGCGCCTGCGCGAGCGGGTCCCACCCGGCACCGCGGGCCGCCAGGCGCGCGGCGACCTCGTCGGTGCCGGCGACGGATGTCACCGCCTGCGCGGCGACGTCGGCGGTGAGCATCGACTGCAGCACCGCGGTCGAGCGCCATCGTGGCCGGTGCGAGCGCGCCGGGTCGGCGGGGTCGTGCCCCTGCCCGAAGAACGCCTGGGCGAACGCCGGGGCGGCGGCGGGGTTGCGTACCATCCACGGGTAGAGCAGGCCGAGCGCCGTGGCCCGGGCCGGCGAGCCCGGGTCGCGGGCGACGAAGTCGCGCACCCGCGCCTCGCGGAAGATGTCATACCCGGCGAGCACCTCGTCGGCGCCCTCACCGGTGACGACGACCTTGTACCCGGCGCCGTGCACCAACTGCGACAACAGGTACATGGGTGCCGGCGCCGTGCGCAGTAGCACGGTCTCGGCATGCCGCACCACGTCGGGGAACACCTCGCCGATCTGGTCCGCGGTCACCGTCACCGACTCGTGCACCGTCCCCAGCCGCCGGGCGATGCGCTCCTGGTGGGGGCCCTCGTCGAACTCGGCATCGGCGAACCGCAGCGAGAAGGTGTGCAGGTCCACTCCCGACATGCCGGCGATCACCGATGCGGTGACGGCCGAGTCGATGCCGCCCGACAGATATGCCCCGACCGGCACATCGGAACGCGCGAAGCGCAGGCCGGTGGCATCCGTCACCGCCTGGCGCAGCCGGTCGATGTTCTCGTGCAGGTCCTGGTCGGGCTCGGTGCCGCGGTCGGGAAAGTCCGGCGACCACCATTCCTCGACGTGCATACCGTGCTCGTCGAGGCGCGCCCAGCAGCCGGGGGGCAGCTGGTGCACGCCGTCGAACACGGTGCGCGGGGCCAGCGGGGCCCACAGCGAGAGCACGTCGCAGATGCCGGCGGCGTCGAAGCCGCGGGGCACGTCCGGGTCGGTGAACAGCGCCTTGACCTCTGAGGCGAACAGCACCCGCGCACCGGCACGGGTCCAATACAGCGGGCGCACCCCGAGCCGGTCGCGCGAGAGCACCAGCGCGCCGGCCGGGCGGTCCCACAGCGCGATCGCCCACTGCCCGTTGAACCGGGCGAAACACCCCGATCCCCACTGCTCCCAGGCGTGCACGATGACCTCGGTGTCGCTGCGGGTGCGGAACACGTGCCCGTGCGCGGCGAGTTCGGCGGCCAGCTCGACGTGGTTGAAGATCTCGCCGTTGAACGCCACCCACACCGTGCCGTCTTCGTTGCACAGCGGTTGCGCGCCGCCGCCGGTGTCGACGATCGCCAGCCGCGTGTGACCGAGCAGCACCCGCTCGTCGCGGTAGCATCCCGACCCGTCGGGGCCGCGGTGTGCCAGGGCGCCGACCATGGCGAGCCCGGCCGCCAGGTCGGGCACCGCGTCGGGCGAGTAGACGCCCGCGATGCCGCACATCAGCCCGCGCCCACCTCGGCCACCGCGCGGGCGAGCGTGTCTGCGACCCTCTCGCGCGTGCCCAGGTGCGCCGCATCCAGGCACCGCTCGTCGAGCGTGATGCCCAGTGCGTCTTCGACGAAGACCGCGACCTGCACGGCCGCGGCGTCGGCGTCCGCGGTGCCCGGTGGGCACAGCAGGGCAGCCTCGTCGACGATGATCCCCAACTCCGGTGACACGATTCCCCTCTCGCATCAACGATCGATGATGAGTACATTAGGCCCTTGACCGGGTTTTCACACCTGGTTCTGGCAACCGCGCTGAAAAGGGGACACATCGTGGGTGCAGACGTTTCGCAGCGCATCGAGGGCTTCATCCTCGATTCGCTGCTGTTGGGGGACACGTCACGGATGCCGGGATCCGGCGATTCGCTCATCGAGAGCGGCGTGATCGATTCGACGGGAGTGCTCGAGCTGATCGAGTTCCTGGAGCAGGAGTTCGACATCGCGGTCGACGATGCCGAGACCGTTCCGGCGAACCTGGACTCGGTCGACAACCTCGTCGCCTTCGTGCAGCGCAAGTCGGGCTGACGTGTGCGGGCAGCGCGCGCGGCTGCCGGTGACGGTGCCGTCGGCGCCGGGATGAGTGCGCCGTGCACACCGCAGGGTTCAGCCCGACGGGCGCGGTCGACGTGGCCGCGATCGTGGTCACGTACGACAGCGCCCGGCACATCGATGAGCTGATCGGGTCGCTGCGCGACCAGGTCGGCGTGCGCATGCGGGTGATCGTGGTCGACAACGCCTCACGCGACGACACCGTGGCCCGGGTGCGCCGACACGCCGACGTGGTGTGTCTGGACTCGGGTGGCAACCTCGGGTACGCGGCGGGCGTCAACATCGGCATGAGCGCCGCAGGCGACGCCCGCGCGGTGTTCGTGGTCAACCCCGACGCCGTCGTGCGGCCGGGCGCGGTGCGCACGCTGCTCGACGCGCTCGACGCGGATGCCGGGCTCGGCCTGGCGGCACCGCGGCTCGAGGATGCCACCGGCCGCACCACGATCTCACTGTTCCACGAGCCGACCCCGGGCCGGGCGCTGGCCGACGCGCTGCTCGGGCCGGTGTGGCAGGCCAGGCCGCCGGCGTGCACCGAGTGGGAGCGCCGTGCGGCCGCCTATGACCGGGCGCACGACGTGGACTGGGCGTCGGGGGCGGCGCTGATGGTGCGCGCCGCGGCGGCCCGGTCGGTCGGCGAGTGGGACGAGGGGTTCTTCCTGTACAGCGAAGAGACCGACTTCTGCCGTCGGCTGCGCGACCAGGGCTGGCGCATCGGATACGTGCCCGACGCGAGGGTGCGGCACGACCAGGGCGGCTCGGGCTCATCGCCCGATCTCGACGCGCTGATGGCGGTGAACCGGGTGCGCTACCTGCAACGGCACGCACCGGGACGCGCCGCCCTGTACCGGCGCATCGCCCGGCTGGGTGCGCTGCTGCGCGGGCGCAACCCGGTGCAGCGGCATGTGGCGGCGGTGCTGCGCGACCCCGCCGGCTGGGCGCAGCTGCCCGCGGCGACATGGCACCCGGCGGCGCCCGGCCCGGTGGCGACGGCGAGCGACGCGGCAGCGCACGACACGGCGGCGGCCGCGGCGCACGACACGGGGTCGGCGACGGCAGACGACACGGCGGCGGCGCATGACACGTCGTCCTCGGACGGGCTCGCGGCGTCGGCCGCGCCCGGCCACGACACCGCGGCGCCGGGCTCGCGGCCCGGGCCGGTGGCATCCGTCATCGTGCCGGCACACGACGAGGCCGACGTCGTGGGCACCGGGCTCGCCGCACTCGCCGGTGCGGTCGCGCACGGCGCGCTCGAGGTGCACGTGGTGTGCAACGGGTGCACGGATGCCACCGCCGACGCCGCACGCGCGGTGCCCGGCGTGATCGTGCACGAGCTGGCCCAGGCGTCGAAGACCGCCGCACTGAACGCCGGCGACGCCGCAGCCGTCGCGTGGCCGCGCATCTACCTCGACGCCGACGTCGTGCTGCCGGCGGCGGCGGTGCCGGCGTTGGTGCGGGCACTGAACCGGCCCGGCGTGCACGCGGGCCGGCCGCGGTTCGAGTACGACACGACGTCATCCACCTCGCTCGTGCGCGCGTACCATCGGGCGCGGATGCGGGTGCCCGCGCTGTCGCAGGCGCTGTGGGGCGCGGGGGTGTACGCGGTGACCGCGCACGGCCACGCACGCATCGCGCCGTTCCCGCCGGTGATCGCCGACGACGTGCACGTCGACCGGGCGTTCGCACCGGGCGAGAAGGCGATCGTGGCGACGGCGCCGGTGCGGGTGAGCGCGCCGCGCACGCCGGCGGCGCTGCTGGCGGTACTGGCGCGGGCGCGCCGCGGCCCGAGCCAGCAGGGCGTCGACACCGGGCGGGCCACGCTCTCGGCGCTGCTGCGCACGGTGCGCGGTCCGGTCAGCGGGTGGGATGCCGCGGTGTACGCGGCGTTCACGCTGCTCGCGCGCCGTCGTGCCCGGCGCACCGCCGGCACGGTGTGGGAGCGCGACGACACCACCCGGATCGCGCGATGACCGGGCCCGTGCCGGGCGCTCGACCGGCCCGGCGCGGGGTGCGGCGCACGGGGCGGGGCACAGCGCGGCGCACCGTGCGGCACGGGATGCGGCGCACGGTGCGACGCACCGTGCTGATGCTCGCGGTCGCGCTGGCGCTGCCGGCGTGCACGGCCTCGCCGCCGACGCCGGCGCCCTCCGTCACGTCGCCGCGCGTGCCGGGTACCGGCCCGCCCGACACCGGTGGCACGTCCGGGCCCCCGGCATCCGGCCCCGCCCCCTCGGTGGCCGACCTGCCCACGCTGCCGTGGTGGGGAGGTCCCGCGTACTATGCGGCGTTCCCGAAGGCGGTGGCTGCGGGCTGGACGGCGCCGTCGTTCTTTCCGATCGCGGTGTTCTACGGGCGGCCGTCGCATTCGGCGCAGCTCGCGGCCGTCGGCATCAACACGTTCCTCGGCGCCGAGCACGAGCCGGCGGCCCTGGCCGACGCCGAGGCCGCCGGCGTCTCGATCATCGCGCCGCTGGAGTGGACGGCCGCCGAGATCGGCGACAGCCGTGCCGTCGTCGGCTGGCACGTCAGCGACGAGTGCGAGATGGGGCTGAGCGACTGCACCCCCGACTGGACACACGACAACGGTGAGCAGGGCCGGCTGGCCGCGCAGCGCCGCTACGTCGAAAACGCGCGCGGACGGCACGACGGACGGTTTGTGCAGGCGAACTTCGGCGCGGGGGTGCTCGGCACGTTCTGGGCGCCCACCACGATGGCCGACCACGTCGGGCTGGTGGATGTCACCAGCGTCGACGAGTACGCGTTCACCAGCCCGCACGTGCGCGAGCTGGTGGCCGGCTCGCCGTACTGGCCGACGGGCGTGCCGCCCGGATCGGCGCGGGCGTACGGCTGGATGCAGGACCGTATGGAGCTGTTCGCCACCCCGCCGGCGTCGAAGCCGAACTGGGTGCTCGTCGAGACCGCACGCCCCCTGCTGCGCGAAGCGGATGCGGTGACCATCCGCCCCGCGCAGATCTCGGGCGCGGTGTGGAACGCGCTCATCCACGGCGCGGCCGGGGTCGCGTACTTCCAGCACAACGACGACCCGCGCTGCGGCATGTATTCGCTGATCGAGTGTGGCGCGCAGCTGCGCCAGGCGGTGGCGGCGATCGACCGCGAGGTCACCGGGCTTGCGCCCGTGTTGAACTCACCGTCGTACGAATGGACCTTCGGCGAGGGCCTGGACACCGCGCTCAAACATCACGACGGGTACGCCTACGTGCTGGCGATGGCCACCGCAGGTGGCGGGCAGCGCACGTTCCGGTTGCCGCCGGGGGTGGTGGGCACCACGGTCGAGGTTGTCGGCGAGCACCGCACCGTGCCGGTGCGTGACGGGGTGTTCCGCGACCGGTTCGCGACGGCCGACACGCATCACGTCTATCGGGTCGCGGCGCGCTGACCGGCGGGCACCGCGCCGGGCAGCCGGTGCGTGCCGCGGGGTGGGCGGTCGGCGTCGACGATCGAGGCCCGCACCGTCGTCATCCAGTGGTCGGCACCGGCGATGGCGCGCAACGACCCGGCCGCACCCAGCACCAGGAACAGCACTCCGGCCGAGATCGGGAACGAGAGGCCGTCGAACCCGGCGAGCATCACCGCGGCGGTGGTGCACGCGGCGAACAGGCCCTGCCCGATCACCCGCACGTCGGCCTGGTCGCTGATCCGGCGGGCGCGCAGCGCGCTCCACGCGCCGCCGATCACGAGCCCGGCGAACGCGATCAACCCGAGAAAGCCGCTGTCGACCGTGGTCAGCACCCACTGGTCGTCGAAGATGTAGTACCGGGGCAGGAACGTGCCGAAACCCGACCCGACGATCGGTGAGACCGCGATGAATCCGGGCACCCGTTCGAGCCCGTTGGTGCGTGAGAGGGCGCTGGGATCGGTGGCCACCCCGGTGAACATGGCGAGCATCGTGCGCACCAGCCCCGGCCGGGCCAGGACGGCGCCGACGGCGAGCACGGCGATGCCGGCGACGAGCCGGTGGCGCACGCGCCGGTCGAGCCCCGGCAGCACGGCCAGCAGCGCGGCGGCGAATCCGAGCAGGGCGGTGCGGGATGCCGACACCAGCGTGGCCACCGAGATCACGGCCGCACACGTCCAGGCCGTGACCCGGCCGCGTGCGGTGTGCAACGCGGCCAGGGTGAGCGCGATCGGCACGGTGACCCCCAGCAGCATCGCGTATTCGAGGGGGTGCGTGGCGGTGCCGGCCGCACGGGTCAGCGCCCCGCGGCTCTGCACGCCGCCCTCTTCGCTGGGCGAGAACCCGGGCAGGCTGAGCTGGTCGATCCACGACCGACCGGTGAAGGTCTGCACCAGCCCGAGCAGCGCGACCACGGTCACCGCGACGACCAGCCGGTGCAGCAGGGCGCGCAGGTCGCGCATCGTGCGGATGCCGTCCATCGCGACGAACATCACCCCGCCCCACGAGACCAGCTTGACCAGCGCGGTGGTCGCGGGGCTGATCTGGTCGGCGGGTTGCCCGCGCAGCACCGCGGCGGCGTAGCTGATCAGAGCCACGACGACGAACGCACCGAAGGCGAGCCGCAGCGGCTGCCATGGTGAAGGCACCGGCCGCGGTGCGGCCTGCAGTTGGTGCACGGTCCACCACAGCGCGAGGAACAGGCCCCACAGCTGTGCGGGGCGTCCGAGTGAGCCGAGCGGAGTGATCACCAGGTTCGACGGGATCGCGCACAACAGCACGAGGTACACGGTCAACCCGCTCAGCGCGTCGAACCCGCGGCGCGTCGCCGGCGCCGCCTCGATGACCGAGCGCGGGGCAAACACCGTCTCGGTCATCTCAGGCCCCGGACTGAACCCGGTCGCGCGCGGGCTGGTCTTCGTGCGGCGTGTCGTGCTCGGTCTCGCTGCCCTCGCGCCTGGTCTCGCTGGTCGCGGGCTTCGTCTCGTGCGTGCTCCCGCGCTTCGTCTCATGCGCGGTCTCGCGCTTCGTCGCCGGCTGCGTGGCCCCGCGCTTCGTTGCCGCAGGCGTGGTCCCGCGCTTCGCATCGCGCGTGGTCGCCCGCTTCGCATCGCGCGCGGTCGCCCGCTTCGCCTCGCGCGTGGTCGCCCGCTTCGTCTCGCGCGTGGTCGCCTGCTTCGCCTCCGGCGTCGTCTCGCCCTTCGTGTCATGCCTCGTGTCGCGCTTTGTGCGGCGCGGAGCATGCGGCGCGGCCGACTCGTCACCCGCGGGCGCCGTCTCATCGGCCGCGGCACCGCTTTCGGCATCCCCCGCGGGCGCCGCCCCGTCCGCCGACGCCGTCTGTTCGGCGGGCGCAGGCCCGTCCGCCGATGCCGGCTCATCCGCGGACGCATCGGTCTCGTTGACGGATCCGTGCGCGTCGTGCGGTGCGGTCCCCTCCCCCGCCACGTCAGGGGCCGAGGCCCCGTCGACGGGTTCGGCAGCGGGCTCGGCTAAGGCGACCGTATCCACAGCTCCGCCCGAGGCCGTGGCATCCGTCGCCTGGTCGGCATCGTCGGTCACCACAACAGGCACACTCGCCGTCGCGTCGGCGTCACCGGTCACCGCAGCCGACACACTCACCGTCGTGCCGGGACCACCGGTCACCGGCGACGCGGCATCCGTCGCCGCGTCGGCGTCACCGTCCCAGGCCACCACGAGTTCGTCCTCGGCCGCGACCACCGTGCCCGGCCCGGCGATGCCCTCGCGCCGTGGGCGGCGTCGGCGCCGCCTGCTCAGTCCTTCGACCGCGGTCGGCACCACGACCGCGAGCACGACGCCGGCCACCCCCACGACACCGGCGATCAGCAGCCGGGTGCGCTGGACGGCGGTGCCCTTGACATCGACCGAGAGGGTGGCGGCGGTGATGCGCCGGTCGACACCGAGCCCCTCGTCGGCCTGCAGCCGTTCGAGCGTCTCGCTCACATGGTCGACGGCCTGCGTGAGCATCGATGCGGCCACCGCATCCGACGGCGACGACACGGTCACGACGATGACCGGGCTGGATGTCGTCGGGTCGCGGTCGATGGTCACCTCGGTGCCCGGTGCGGCGTCGCCGACCGCATCGAGGAACGACTGCGATGCCGACGCCCGGGTGAGCACGTCGGCGACGCTGCTCAGACCCGACAGGTACAGGTACGGATTGCCCTCGTCGGGCACGCTCACCTTGTCAGGCAGCAGCACCACGGTGGCGGTGCGCTCCCAGGTCGGATGCACCGTGACGAACGCCCCCAGCGCCAGGCCCACGGCGACGGCCAGCAGCGGAACGGTCAGGTACCAGCGGCGCACCAGCGTGTGCACGACGTCCATGAGCTTCACGAGATCACCGCCCCGGTCGGGCGTTCGGCACCCGGGTCCATCCCCGTCGCGGCCCCGCGTCCGCCGCCCGACCCCGTCCGGCGCTCAGCCACGCTCAGCACCGGACGCTCCGCCGCACTCCGCACCGGGCGCTCCGCCGCGCCCCGATCGCCGCCGTCCACCCCGCGCCGCGCCGACAGGGCACGGGCCGCGCGGTCCCACGTCACCGCGGCCCACCCGGCGACGAGCGCGGTCGCCGCCGCCAGCGCGCCGAGCGCGAGCAGTCGCTGCGTGCCGCCGGCGCCGATGTACTCGATGCGCGTCGACAGCGGCAGCACGCTGGGTGTGATGCGCCGGTTCGCGGGCACGCCGTGCAGGTCCTGTTCGCGGGCGGCGACCGCGAACACGTTCTGGATGGTCTCGTCCTGGGTCTGCTGCACCCACTCGCGGGTGTGTCCCACGATCGAGACGACGATCTCGGCGCGGGTGTAGCTGATGCCCCACTGCCCGCCCGCGTTCGGCACGCTCACCTGCACCTGCTGCCGGGCACCGGCCCCGTACAGCGGGGCATCGGCGGCGGCGTACCGCTCGACCGGACGCCCGTTGTTGACCGCCTCGCCCACGGCGAGCGCGAACGCGATCACGTCCTCGTCGGCGACCCCGTTGTCGGGTTCGATGATCCGGGCGCCGGGGAACGCGAACGCGATCACCGGCTCACTCGAATACACCCCGCCCGATGCCGACAGCCAGGCGAACAGCATCCCGCCCGACGCACACACCACCACCACGACGTACCATCGCCGCGCCAGCGCCCCCAACAGATCAGCCAGCGTCATCGCCTGCACCTCCGGACCCCCAACAACCGTTTCGGTGACTGCGCTCACGTTACCGCGACTTCGGCCCCTGCACACCGGGGGGTCGCTGAGAGTGCGCTGGTGTGCCATGATGGGCCGCACACCGGTATGCACTGGGGACGAGCATGACCTGGGATCTGTTGGGGACCTGGCGCGCGCTCACGGCGAAGCCGCCGCGCGAGCTGTTGCGCCGTGCCGTGGCGCGCCTCGGCGAGCGGCTGGACGTCGCCGGGCTGGGCATGCCGCTGCGCAGCGACGACATCGCCGACTCGGCCGCCGTGCCGGCCGGTCGCGGCGAATGGATGCCACACCCTGCCGGCGCGGCCCCCCGGGCGGCCTGGGTGGTGATCCCGCCCGGCCCGGGCTCGGGCGGGCACACCACACTGTTCCGGATGATGCGTGCGGCGCAGGCGGCGGGTTTCGCGAACACGCTCGTGTTCTACGACCCGTTCGGGTCGGACTTCGCCGCACGGGCGGCGATCGTGCGCCGGGCATGGCCGTGGCTGCAGTGCGAGATCCGCCCGATCGGTGCCGACCTTTCCGGCTACGACGTGGTGGTGGCGTCGTCGTGGCCGACCGCGCACGTGGTGGCCACGCGGCGCCTGCGCGGCCAGCCGGCGGTGTATTTCGTGCAGGACTTCGAGCCGTACTTCTCGCCGCGCGGCACCGAGTACGCGCTGGCCGAAGACAGCTATCGGCTGGGTCTGCGGATCATCGCGCTCGGCGACATGGTCGCCGGATGCCTGCGCGACCAGACCGGTGCGAACTGTGACGTCGTTCCGTTCGGATGCGACCGCGACGTGTACCGGGTGCTGCGCCCCGGTGCGCCCCGGCGCGGCGTGGTGCTGTATGCACGCCGGGGCACCGATCGGCGTGGATACCCGCTGGCGGTGCGTGCGCTCGAACGGTTCCACCGGCTGCGGCCCGACGAGCCCATCCACGTGTACGGCGATGCGCCACGCGACCTGCCGTTCCCGGTGATCGCGCACGGCGGGCTGACCCCGGCAGAGCTGAACACCCTGTACAACCACGCGGTTGCGGGCATCGCCCTGTCGTTCACGAACATCTCGCTGGTGGCCGAAGAGATGCTCGCGGCCGGCACGATCCCGGTCGTCAACGACTCGCCGCTTGCCCGCGCCGACCTGCACCACCCGCACGTGGCGTGGGCGCGACCCACCGCGGCGGCGATCGCGACGGCCCTCGCCGACGTCGTCGACCGGGCGCGCGCCGACCCGGCTCTGGCCGACACGGTGGCCGCGCAGGTGACCACTGCATCGTGGGATGCCACCGGCGCCCGCGTCGCCGAGATCCTGTGCGACGAACTCGCCCGGGCCGGACGGGCGGCGCGACCGTGACCGTCGACGAGCCGACCCTCACCAGGCGGGCCGTGCAGGGTGCGGCGTGGAGCGGGCTGAGTTCGATCGTGCTGAGACTGGGCAGCCTGGTGGTCGGCATCGTGGTCGCTCGCATCCTCACCCCCGACCAGTTCGGGGTGTTCGCGGTCGCCCTCACAGTGCAGTCGATCCTGATGACGCTCGCCGACCTGGGGCTGTCGGCCGATCTGGTGCGCACCGACGAGCCCGCCCGGCTGGGTCCCACGATCGCCACCCTGGGCCTGGTGACCGGGGCGATGACGACGGCGCTGGCCGTGGGCACGGCGCCGCTGTTGGCCTCGGCGCTGGGCAGCCCCGAGGCATCCGGCGCCATCGCCCTGCTGTCGGTGACGCTGCTGCTGGCCGGGGCCGGGGTGGTGCCGTATGCGCTGCTGCTGCGCCGGTTTCAGCAGCGCGAACTGTTCGCGATCGGTGCGGCCGATTTCGTCGTCTACACGGCGGTGACACTGCTGCTGGTCAGCGTCGGGTGGGGGGCGCTGGGCCTGGCGGCCGGGCGGGTCTGCGCGCAGGTGGTGGCGCTGGTGCTGCAGTTCGTGATCGCCCGCGAGCGGCCGAGGTTCGGCATCGACCGTGCGCTGGTGCGCCCGATCCTCGCCTTCGGCGTGCCGATCGCGGTGGCGAACCTGATCGGCTGGGGCCTTCTGAACGTCGACAACATCGTGCTGGCGCGCATGGTGGGCGTGACCGCGCTGGGCTACTACGTGCTCGCGTTCAACGTGTCGAGCTGGCCGATGAGCGCGCTGTCGCAGGTGGTGCGGTCGATCGCGCTGCCGTACTTCTCGCGCACCGACGACGGTGGGGCGGGACTGGCGCGGGTGACGGCGGCGGGCTGGGCGCTGGCGCTGCCGGCCGGGGCGGTGCTGGCCGCGCTGAGCGGCCCGGTGATCGCGGTGCTGTACGGCGAGAAGTGGATGCCGGCGGCCGCGGTGCTCGCGGCCCTCGGGCTGCACGGGTCGTTGCGGGTCGTGTTCGACATCGCGACCGGGTACCTCTACGCCCGCGGCCGGTCGCGGGCGGTGCTGTGGATCCAGTTGCTCTGGCTGGGGGTGCTGTTGGCGGCCCTGATCGTCGCGGTGCCGCGGTGGGGCATCGCCGGGGCCGGGTGGGCGCAGGTCGCCGTGGCGGCGGTGGTCGTGCTGCCGGCGCACCTGATCGCGCTGCGCGCGGCGGGCGTGCGCCTGGGTCCGTTGCTGGCTGAGGCCGGGCGGCCGACGCTGGCCGCGGCGGTCGGAGCGAGCGCGGCGGCCGTGCTGTGCACAGTGCTGCCGCACACCACGGGTGCGCTGATCGGGGCGGTCGCGGTGGGCGCGGCGGTCTATGCCGCGGCCATGGCGCCGTGGGCACGGCGGCAGGCACACACGCTGCGGGGTGCGCGATGAGCGCCCGGGCCACCCGACGAGGCGCGCGATGAGCGCCCGGGCCACACGACGAGGTGCACCATGAGTGCCCGGGCCACACGACGAGGTGCACCATGAGCGCCCGGGCGACGCTGCGCTGGGCGCCGTGGGCGGTGCTGACCGCGGTGACCGACGCCCTGCCGCCGCGCTGGCGGTTCGGGCATTGGACCCGGCTGCTCGGCCTGCTCACCCCGCGCGGCGGCCTGCCCACGGTGCCGCGGGCGACGGCCGAGCACGCCGATGCCGCCACGGTCCAGAGTGCGCCCGCGGGCGCCGTCGCCCGGGCCGGTGACATCCCTGGATGCCTGCTGGTCGCCGGCGCGCTCGACACAGGCGGCGTCGAAACGGTGGTCGCCGCCCTCGCGCGCGGCCTGCCCGCGCACGGCGTGCCGGCCGACGTCGTCTGCACGACCGGCGGGCGGGTGGCCGACGACCTGCGGGCGGCCGGAGTGCGCGTCGACGAGCTCTCCGTCGCCGAGCTGGCACGGCGGCTGAGCCGGCATCCGCCCGCCGCCGTGCAGCTGCACCGCATCGACGAGGCGCACCTGCAGGCGCTGGCACCGCTGGCCGAACGCACCGTGCTGGTGCTGCACGCGGTCGAGTCGTATTTCCACGACGAGATGTGGGCGCAGCTGTGCGCGTTCGCCGCGCGGGCGGCGGGCGTGGTCGCGGTCAGCGACACCGTGCGCGAGTTCTTCGCCCCGCGCCTGGGGTCGGCGTCGATCGAGGTCGTCGTCAACGGGGTGGCCGAGACGGGCCGACGGATGCCGCGGGCCCCCGCCCGCGCGCGCATCACCGCGGCCACCGGCATCCGGTTCGCACCCGATGACATCGTGGTGGTGGGTCTGCAACGGTACAGCGACCAGAAGAACCCTGCCGGGCTCGTCGATGCGTTCCTCGCGGCGGCCGAGCAGGAGCCGCGGCTGCGGCTGCTGCTGGCGGGGGCACCCGACAGCGGGCTCGAGGTGCGCCGCGCCGAGGCGGTGCGCCGTGGTCATCCCGCCGGCGCCCGCGTGCACCTGCTCGGCGACAGCGACCCGGATCTGCTGCTGGCGGCCGGGTCGCTGTATGCGCTGGACTCGTTCGCCGAAGGCGGCCCGGTGTCGGCGATCGAGGCGGTCGCCGCCGGCCTGCCGGTCGTGCTCTCGGACGTCGGGCTGGCGCGGCGGCTGGTGACCGACCCGCGGCTGGGCCGGGTGGTGCCCCGCGCGAACACCGGGTTCTCGCAACGCGACATGGCGCGGCAGCGGCGGCGACGGCACCAGTCCAACCGCGACGCGTTCGCCCGCGGCATCCTCACCGTCGCCCGGGAATGCCCCAGCCCGCACGGTCTCGCACTCGCCGCGCAGTTCACGCGCGAGCGCATGATCGCCGCGCACGCCGCCGTGCTGACCGCGGCCGCACGGAGGCGGGATGCCGAGCCCTCGCGCTCGGGTCGGGACTGACCATCGCGGGCCGGGCCCGTGGCATCCGGAATCTGCCCCTGTTGCCGGCGACGGATCAGGACTACGATGCGTGCATGCCGTGTGTGGGGCACGGCGGTTGGGGATCGGCCGCGAGAGCGCGCCGCTGAGAAGCACTGGTTGGGGACGCCGTGTTCGCTTCACGATTCATCATGCGGGTGCTCGCCGTTCTGGCGCCGCTCGCGCTGGGCACTGCGGTGCTCGCGGCGCCGCAGCCGGCCGCTGCGGCACCGTTCTGCCTGCACCGGTCGGTCACGATCGTCGCGCACGAAGACGACGATCTGCTGTTCGCCAATCCCGACATCCGGCACGACCTGGACGGCTGGGCCTGCGAGACCACGGTCTATCTGACCGCCGGCGACGCCGGCGAGCAGGCGGCGTACTGGCAAGAGCGCGAGCTGGGGCCGGTGGCCGCGTACTCGTCGATGCTCGGCGTGTCGGAGTCGGCGTGGACCACCGGGGCGGCGACGTACGCCGGGCACACCGTGACCACGCGCACCAGCCCGGACGGCCGGGTGACAACCGTGTATCTGCGGCTGCCCGACGGCGGCATCTCGGGCGCCGGGTTCGACAGCACCGGCGATGTGTCGCTGATGAAGCTGTGGGACGGCCGGATCGGCTCGATCGCGCCGCTGGACGGACGCGCCGCCTACACGTCGGCGTCGCTCAGCGCCACGCTGCGGGCGATCGTCGACGGGGTGCAGGCGCGCATCGTGCGCATCCAGGATGCCCGCGACGGGCAGAACGAGCACTCCGACCACACCGCCGCCGGCTGGTTCGCGTTGCAGGCGTTGAGCGGGTACACCGGAACGGTCATCTCCTACCGCGGGTACGGGGCCGAGTCCGAGGCGGCGAACGTGTCGGGCCTGGACCTGACGCGCAAGGTGCAGGCCGTGCAACGGTACGCGACACACGATCCGCTGCTGTGCGACGAGCCGGCCACGTGCGACACCGGCATCGTCGCCACCTGGACCCGCCGTCAGTACACCGCGCCGCTGCCGGTGCCGCTGCAGCCGGTGCCCGGCCCGGCACCGTACAACGGGCCCGACCTGGCCCGCAACGCGCGGGTGACGGCGTCGTCGCAGGCGCCCGGGCAGGCGGCGACCGCGGCGATCGACGGGGTCGCCGCCGGGTGGCCCGTCAACGGCGGTGCGGAATGGTCCTCCGCCGGCCAGCGGGCCGGCGCCTGGCTGCAACTGACCTGGGCCGGCCCGCAGACCATCGACCGGGTGTACCTGTACGACCGGCCCAACGGCTCCGACCGCGTGACGGGCGCGATGCTGACGTTCTCGGACGGGTCGACCATCAGCGTGCCGGCACTGAACGACAACGGCGACGCGACGATCGTCACGTTCCCGGCGCGCAGCGTCACGACGCTGCGGATGACGGTGACCTCGGTCAGCGCGAGCACGCAGAACATCGGTCTGTCCGAGATCGAGGCGTATCACGGCGACCCGACCCCGGTGGTGCCCGAGCCCGACCCGGTGCCCGGCCCGGCACCGTACGACGGGCCGGACGTGGCCCGCAACGCGCTGGTCGCGGCATCCAGCGAAGCACCAGGACAAGGCGCCACCCGCGCGATCGACGCGGTCATCTCGGGATGGCCCGCCAACGGCGGCGCGGAATGGTCCTCCAACGGCCAGCGCGCCGGCGCCTGGCTGCAACTGACCTGGACCAGCCCGCAGACCATCGACCGGGTGTACCTGTACGACCGGCCCAACGGCAACGACCGCATCACCGCCGGCACCCTCACCTTCTCCGACGGGTCCACCGTGCCGGTACCGGCGCTGAACAACGACGGGTCGGCCACGATCATCACGTTCACCTCGCGCACGGTCACGACACTGCGACTGTCGATCACCGGCACCAGCAGCACCACCGAGAACATCGGCCTGTCCGAGATCGAGGCGTATCACGGCGACCCGACCCCGGTCGTGCCCGAGCCCGACCCGGTGCCCGGCCCGGCACCGTACGACGGGCCCGACGTGGCGCGCAACGCGCTGGTCGCGGCATCCAGTGAAGCACCCGGACAAGGTGCCACCCGCGCGATCGACGCCGTCATCTCGGGATGGCCCGCCAACGGCGGTGCGGAATGGTCCTCTGCCGGCCAGCGCGCCGGCGCCTGGCTGCAACTGACCTGGACCAGCCCGCAGACCATCGACCGGGTCTACCTGTACGACAGGCCCAACGGCAACGACCGCATCACCGCCGGCACGCTCACCTTCTCCGACGGGACCACCGTGCCCGTACCCGCCCTGAACAACGACGGGTCCGCCACGATCATCACATTCCCGGCGCGCACGGTCACAACGCTGCGACTGTCGATCACCGGCACCAGCACCACCACCGAGAACATCGGCCTGTCCGAGATCGAGGCGTATCACGGCGACCCGAGCGGGACGGCGGCCGCCCAGTCCCGCAGCGCCGGGTCGGCGACGGGGGCAGGGACAACGAGAGCAGGGACGGCGGGGACGGGTGGGGACGAGTCCGGAACGGGGGGCGTGGGCGATGCGCCCGCTCCGTCGAGGTCTCCCGTCCCCGTCGTTCCGGTCACGCCACCGGCCGAGCCCGCGCCGACCGTCACGCCGACCGCGCCGACCGTGTCGGCTCAGGGCCGCACCCCGGACGATGTCACGCCGACCCCCGGCACAGCAGCGGGCACGGCCCCGGGCGGCACCCCCGCGCCGGCCCCGGGCACCGGCGGCTGAGTGACATGGCCGAGTTCTGGTTCGACCACGTCGGCGTGCAGGTGCGTGACCTCGAGGCGGCGGCGAGTGCGCTCGAGACGCTGTTCGGCTACCGGCGGGCGACCCGGCCGGTGACGAACACGCGTCATGGCGTGCGCGGCATGTTCCTCGAAAAGCCCGGCGCGATGCCGATCAAGCTGATCACGCCGGTCGATCCGGAACGCGCGGACGGGCGTTACGGCACACACCACCTCGCGTTCCGCACCGACGACATCGACGCGGCCGTCGCAGCGCTGCGCCAGGGCGGGGCGCGTCTGCTCAGCCCGCCGCAGCCGGGCGAGATGTTCGACGACGAGCCCATCGCGTTCCTGTATGCGGCCGGCACGAACGTCGAGCTGGTGACCACCCGCGACTGGCGCGACCGGGTCGGCGCGGACGAGGACTGATCGTGCGCCGCCGGCTGCCCGTGGTCGTGCTCGCGCTGATCGCGGCGAGCCTCGCCGGCTGCGCGCCGGCCGCCACCGCGCCCGACCCGCCGACGCCGTCGGCCACACCGGCCACCGCCACGCCGGCGCCGCCGACCGATGCCGAGCTGGACGCACTGGTGCGGGTGCGGGTGCTGTTCGGTCACCAGTCGATCGGCATGAGCATCCTCGATGCGGTGCCGGCCCTGTTCGCCAGGGCGGGCATGCCCGCACCGCAGATCGCCGACGTCGCGTGGCCGCAGGTGCGCGACACCGCCGATCCTGCGTTCGCCCACGCCTGGATCGGGGCCAACGGCGACCCGCTCGGCAAGATCGACGACTTCGCGAGCATCTTCGACCGGCCGCTTGCCGACTCGGTCGACATCGCGCTGATGAAGCTCGGCGCCGTCGACATCACCGCGACCACCGACATCCGGGCCGTCTTCGAGGCGTACAGCACCACGATGGACCGGCTCGCCCGCGAGCACCCGGGCACCGTCTTCGTGTATGCCACGGTGACCCTCACCACGCAGGGCGACGAGGGCCGCCCGGTCGCCGCGTCCGAGGTGGGCGCGCCACCGGCGACGCCGCCGGGAACGGGCACCGACAACGCCCGGCGCGAGCAGTACAACGCGCTGGTGCGCGAGCGGTACGGCGACACCGGGCGGCTGTTCGACATCGCCGATCTCGAGTCGCGCCTGCCCGACGGGCGCGTGCTCGCGGCCGAGCAGGACGGCGTGCGCTACCGGGTGATGAACCCGGCGGTCTCGTCCGACGGCCTGCATCTGAACGCGGCGGGGGCAAGCGCCCTGGCCACCGCGCTGCTCGACCTGCTCGGCCCGGTCGCCGAGCGGCTGGTCGCCGCGCGCTGACATCGCGCTGCCGCGGGTCGGGGTGCGGTGACGGATGCCGCGGGCCCGGGCGTCATCGCGGTGACCCGGCGCTGCCGCGGGTCAGGCTGGGGTGACGGATGCCGCGGGCCCGGGCGTCATCGCGGTGGCATCCGGAACCCGAGCATCTCGCTGTTGTCGTAGTTCTGCGCGATCACCCGGCCGGGGTTGCCGGCGACGAGGCTGCCGGCATCCACGTCGCGCGAGAGCACGGTGCCCGCCGAGATCGTCACCCCGTCGCCGACGGTGATGCCGCCGGTGATGATCGCGCCGGGGCCGATCCAGACGTTGTCGCCGATGGTGGGCACGGTGTTGTCACCGCCGGCGACACCCTGCCCGATCGTGACGTTCTGATGCACGGTGCAGTTCGCGCCGATGACCCCCTCGCCGATGACGATGCCGGTCTGGTGCATCACCAAGAAGCCGGGCCCGATCTGCGCGTTGCGGCTGATGTGCGCGCTGTCGATGTGGCTGACCCAGCGGTCCCACAGCCGGTGGACGATGACGGCGAGGGTGCCGAGCATCCGGCGCCGCATGCGCAGCCGGCGCGCCCACTGCCCGAAGCGGTGGCAGGCCACGCAGTGCAGCTCGGAGCTCAGCGCCGTCAGCCGCAGGCGCGCGAGCCGCGACGGGTGCGGGCCGAGCCGGATGGCGAAGGCCTTGTGCAAGTCGAATGCGAAGTCCCCCACGACTCCCCCTTCATCCGGCGACATGCGCCGAGATGCGATCGATGAGTGCCGCCCGCTCGGCGAGCGTGAACGATTCGGTGGACTGGATCGCGACGGCGACCTGCCCGGGGCGGAACCCGTCGGCGAAGGCCGCGACCCCGGCGGCGGTCGACAGGTCGTAGAACCAGCCGGCGTGGGCGAGATCGTCGTCGGTGGCGGTGTGACCGGATGCCTCGGGCCCGACCACATGGTCGACATACGCGCCGTAGAGGATGTACTCCGACAGCGCCGGGCATCGCGCGACGGCGAGGTCCCAGCGCGCTCGCGCGTGCAGGCAGATCCGGCCGTGCAGGCCGATCACCGCCGAACGACGCCAGGTGATGAGGTTGCCGATGTAGTCGGCACCGAGGTAGCCGCCGCCGGTCGGCTCGGCACCGAGGTAGCCGCCGTCGGTCGGCGACGCCGTCGGGCCCAGGCCGAGCAGGGCGGCGGCGGCGCGGTGCCAGCGCAGGTGCATCGCACTGTCAGCGGTGGCGCCGGGCACCCGGTACAGGCGGGTGCGGCCGCCGGGAGCGAGCCGTTCGAGGGTCAACGGGGCGACCAGTTCGATGTCGCTGTCGGCGAAGACGATCGTCTCGGCACGCACGTATCCCGGGACGGCGAGCTTGGCGATCTGCTGCACGATCCACCCGCGGGCGGGGCCGGCGGGTGTCCACCACATCTCGCGGATGCGTCGCTGCCATGGTCCAACGTGGATGCGCTGCGGCAGTGGCATCCGTCGGTACCCCGGCGGCAGCACGTCTTCGAGAGCGACGATGCGGCGCCGGTCGGTGACCAGCGGCGTGAAGCGCGGCACGTCGACGCGCGGCAGCACGAGCACATGCTCGATGCGGTCGTCGAGATACCGGTCGGCGCTGCGGCACAGCGCCGTGGCCAGGGCGAGATCGCCCCGATAACTGATGGTCACCATCGACGCCTGCGGCGTCCCCAGATCAACCACGCGTCACCTCGTCCCCAACTGTGACTGCGTCTTCCCCAACGGCACCGTCCCACGGGTGCTTGCGTCCAGCGTGGCACAGGACCACCCGGCGGTCAACGGGTGCGGGCCCGCAGCATCCGGCCCGCGTCAACGGGTGCGGGCCCGCGGCAACCGGCCCACGTCAATGGGTGCGAACCCGCGGCATCGCGACCCCAGCGCGAGCCTGCAGCATCCGACCCACGTCAACGCCTACGAGGCCCAGACCCGCCTCACAGCGCGGGCCGCGGCATCCGGCCCGCGTCAGAGTTTGCGCAACTGCACGTGTTCGACCGCGTGGTCGGGCCCCTTGCGCAGCACGAGCGTTGCGCGGTGGCGGGTGGGCAGCACGTTCTCTTCGAGGTTGGGCAGGTTGATCTCGTTCCAGAACCGCAGCGCGCGGGCGACGGCTTCGTCGTCGCTGATGTCGGCGAAGACCTTGAAGAACGAGTTCGGGTTGCTGAACGCGCCATGACGCAGGGCGAGAAAGCGGTCGACGTACCAGCGCTCGATGTGCGCGGCATCCGCGTCGACATAGATCGAGAAGTCGAACAGGTCGCTGACCGCGACGTCGTTGGGGGTGGGCGGCGGCTGCAGCACGTTGAGCCCCTCGACGATGAGCACGTCGGGGCGGCGCACGGTCACGCGCGCGTCGGGCACGATGTCGTAGCGCATGTGCGAGTAGAACGGGGCACGCGCCTCGGCGGCGCCGCTCTTGATGTCGATGAGGAAGTCGACGAGGGCGCGGCGGTCGTAGGACTCGGGAAAGCCCTTGCGGTCCATGAGGCCGCGCCGTTCGAGTTCGGCGTTCGGATAGAGAAAGCCGTCGGTGGTGACCAGCTCGACGCGCGGCGTGTCGGACCATCGGCTCATCAGCTCGCGCAGCAGGCGCGCGATGGTGGACTTGCCGACCGCGACCGATCCGGCCACGCCCACGACGAACGGGGTGGTCGAGTCGTCGTCCTGCAGAAAGTGCGCGGTGTCGGCGCCGAGCCGCTTGGTGGCCGTGGCGTACAGGCTCAGCAGGCGGCTCAGCGGAAGGTAGACGTCGCGCACCTCGGCCAGGTCGAGTCGGTCGCCGAGCCCGCGGATCTGCACGACCTCGGTCTCGGTCAGGGGCTGGGCCATCCCCGCCGCCAGGCGCGCCCATTCGGCGCGCGGGATCTGGCGGTACAGCTCCGGCGCCTCGGTGTCGGTGCTCATCTCGGGAGGCATCGCGATCATCGTAGCGGTCCGCGGCTTTCGTGCCCGCGCCGGGTTCTCGGCGGTGGAGACGGATCAGGCCGGACCGGTTCACCGCCCGAGGAATGCCGGCGTCTCGCGAGCGATGCTCGCCGCGATGCCGATCTTGCTGTCCTCGGTCTGCCAGAGCAGAGCCTGCTGCTGGAGCTCATGCTCGAGAACCGATGCCAGCTCGTCGCGGATCCGTGCGCGCAACGTGGCCTTGATCGCCCGTACCGCCAGTGGAGCCTGCGCGGCGATGGCCGCCGCGAACGCGATCGCCTCATCCAGCACGTCGTCTTCGGCGACCACACGGTCGGCCAGGCCGAGAACGTACGCGCGCCGACCATCGATGCGTTCTGCCGCCAGGAGGAGTTCCGCGCCGTGCTGCGCACCGACGATGTGAGGAAGCGTGACGCTCAGCGCGAAGCCCGGGTGGAAACCCAGCGCGGCGAAGTTCGCGTGCAGCCGTGCGTTCTCGGCGACGACCCGGAAGTCGGCGGCGCAGGCCAGCCCCAGTCCCCCTCCCACCGCGGCACCTCTGACCGCAGCGACAAGCGGCACAGGGATGTCGAAGATCCTCTTCGCCTGACCGTAGAACGCCCTCGCGCCCGCCACCCGCTCGGCACCCAAACCCTCTGCCGCGAAATCCACCCCTGCACAGAAGTGCTTGCCGCCACTGTGCAGCACGATCGCCCGTACCGCCCCATCCGTGCTCAGCTCGACCAGCGTCTGCGCGAGATCTTCGAGCGTCGCCGGATCGACGAAGTTGGCCGGTGGCACATCCATCTCGACGACGGCGACATGTCCGCGACGGAACGTCGTGATGGCGGGGCTCATCGTCCACCCTCCCGTGCGATGAGGCGGGCGACATGTCCGACGGCGTCCCAACCGATGTGCTGTGCCGAAACGGAGTGGCCACGGGTGAGAGCCCGCCAGGAGTGGATGAGTCGCGCATAGTGGGCGAGCGGGTACTCCATGGTCATGCCGATCGCACCATGGGCCTGGTGGGCCGCGGCCAGCGCGAGAGCGGCATGATGATCGACGACGAGATGGGTGGCGCCGATCTCGAATGTGGCACCGCGGTGGCCGCCGGCGGACGCGAGTCCGGCAGCTCGCTCGACGGCGATGCGGGTGGCGACGGCGGCCTGTTCCACGGTGACCAGGTGCTGTGTGACCGCCTGGAAAGCGGCGATGGGCTTGCCGAACTGTGTGCGCTCACGGGTGTAGCGGTGAGTCAGCGCGGCGATGGCTTCGAGCGCGCCAGCGATCTGTGCGGAGCGCAGCAGAGAGTGACTCAAGCGCGCCGGCCAGTCGGTGTTCACCGCGGTGGCATGATGTACCGCCACAGTGCTGATCGGCTGGCCGGCAAGATCGGCGTCCGCCCCAGAGGTGCCGACCGTGAACTCGCCTGGCGCAGCGACGATGATGGTCGGTTCGGACCCCGTGGTCACGACGCCCACGAACCCTGCAGCGTCCTGGGCCCACGGCACGTCGTGGAACAGGCCGTCCGCGTGGCCGTCGACGACGCGTACGTCATCGCGCCGGTCTCCCGGCGAGAAGGCGAGCGGATGCGCCGTGACATCCAGCCCACAGGCGGCGAGTGCGCTCGAGGCCAGAATCGTCTCAACGATCGGTGCGCGCACCTTGTGCTTGCCGACGGCGAACGCGATGGCCGCCTGGTCGGCGACCGTTCCACCCGCGCCGCCACACGCCTCGTCGATCCCGACTCCCAGCAGGCCCATCTGTCGGGTGAGGTCCCACACCGCGTCCGGCGTGCCCGAGAAGGCATCGTCCAGAGCGTCTGTCAGGTCCGCGTCAGCCACGATCATTCTTCAAGTCCTTTCCGATGATGCTGCGCAGGATCTCGTTCGTCCCGCCGCGGATCGTCCATGAGGGCGAGACGAGAATCGCCTCGGCGAGCAGAGCCTCCCGAGCATCCTCGCTGTGGAGCCGCGGCATGCCGGGGAAGTGCGCGGCCATACGTGCAACGCATTCCTGCTCGAATCGCGTGGCCATCTCTTTGACCAGCGCGGCCTCGGCAACAGGGCTCTGCCCGTGATCGACCATTCGCGCGATGGAGAGCGCCATCTGGCGGAACGACCATGCTCGGGCCACGATCGAGCCGAGCATCTCCTGCTGGGCGAAGGCGGAATGGCCGTCGTCGCCGTCGACGCCGAGGCGACGGGCCCAGTCCTCCAGCAGCGGCATGACCGACATCCACCGATCCACGCCGCCGCGCTCGAGGGCGAGCTCTGCCGTGTTCTGACTCCAGCCTCGCCCCTCCGCCCCGAGAAGCCGATCGGCTGGGACGAAGACGTCGACGAACGACACTTCACAGAAGTCGGCTGACCCATCGATGAACTCGATCGGGCTGATCGTGATCCCGGGCGAGCCGGCATCGATGATGAACTGCGTGAGCCCCTCATGCCGATCCGGACTGGTGCGCAGCAAGGCGATGATGTGGGTTGCGTGCGTCGCACCGGTCGTCCAGATCTTCGTCCCGTTGACGAGCCAGCCGCCGTCCACGCGTTCGGCCCGGCTGCGTACCGAGGCGAGGTCGGATCCGGAATCGGGTTCGCTCATGCCGATCGCGAAGCTCAATTCGCCCCGAGCGATACCGGGCAAGAACTCGCTCTTCTGGGCCTCGGTGCCGAAAGCCGCGATGTTCGGGCCGGACTGTCGGTCCGCGATCCAGTGGTACCCGACAGGGGCTCCGCGTGCCAACAGCTCTTCGACGACGATCAGCCGCTCCACGGCGGAACGGCCCCCGCCGCCGTACTCGACCGGTAGCGACATCCCCAGCCAACCGCGCGCCCCAAGGTCGCGCGAGAATGCGGGGTCGCTGTCGCCGGCGAGCCCGAGACCCACGCGATAGGTGCCCGGAACGAGCCGCTCGTCGAGGAACGCACGCACGTCGGCGCGCAGGCCCAGCTCTGCCTCGCTGAGTTGAGTGGGAACGAGACGCATGATGATCCTAACAATATTTTTTCACTTCGTTGCTATATTCTTACCGCAACGTACATTATTTGCAAGGAGCACATGCCGATGCCCGCAGCAAGCGACGACCGCACCTACGCCGACCTCATCCATGCGGCCCTGACGCGTTTCGATGACCGCATCGCCTTCATCGCCGACAGCGATCGCCTGCGGTACCAGGACGTGCGCCGCCTGATCGAGCGACAGCGAATCGCCCTGCGCGATGCCGGTGTCACGCCGGGGATGGGTGTCGCGCTGCTCGCCGGCAACCACCCCGAGACGTTCATCACGTTCGCCGCGATCATCCTCGAGGGCGCGAGATACACCGCACTGCATCCGGAGTCGTCGCTGGAGGACCACGTGCGATGCCTGGAGTTCGGTGAGATCGACGTCGTCTGCATCGAGACACCACGCTTCTGCGACACCGCACGGCAGATCACCCAGCGCTGGAACGGCGTGGTCTGCCCGATCGAACCCGCCGGGCGTGCGACGGCACTGCGCGACTCCGCAGGCTTGCGGCTGAGCAGGCCCCATCCGGCGCTGATGACCGACATCTGTCATCTGGGCTTCTCGGGCGGCACCACCGGCCTTCCCAAGGGCATCGCTCGTTCCCACCGCGTGTTCGTCACCAACGCGCTCTACAGCGCGATCGAGTGGGAGTGGCCGGAGGAGCTACGGTTCCTGGCCTGCACGCCGATGTCGCACGCAGCCGGCGCCATGATGGTGCCCATCTTCCTTCGCGGCGGCACCGTCGTGACCATGGAGAGGTTCACTCCCGACGGCTTCTTGCACACCGTGCGCCGCCATGCGGTGACCTCGACGTTCATCGTGCCGACGATGCTGTACCGCATCCTCGATCATGAGACGTTCTCACCGGTGGATCTCGACAGCGTGACGACCATCATGTACGGCGCATCGCGCATCTCACCACAACGGCTCGCCCAAGCCGTCGAGCTCTGCGGCCCACGGTTCATGCAACTGTACGGGCAGTCGGAAGCGCCCAACCTCATCTCCGTCCTGCGCCGGGAGGATCACACCACGGAGCGGCTCGCAAGCTGCGGTAGACCGACCGCGTGCGCGGACGTCCGCATCTTCGGACCCGATGGCAGCGAGGCCGCACCCGACGAGGTGGGCGAGATCTGCGTGCGCGGCCCCATCGTGATGGACGGCTACTACCACATGCCGGAACTGACCGCGGAAACCCTGGCCGGAGGGTGGCTGCACACGGGCGACCTGGGCCGCTTCGATGAGGACGGTTTCCTGTACATCGTCGACCGCAAGAAGGACATGGTGGTCACCGGCGGCCTCAACGTGTACGCCTCCGAGGTGGAGGACGTGCTCAACGAGCATCCGCACGTGCAGATCGCCTCGGTCGTGGGCGCGCCCGACGACGACTGGGGCGAAGCGGTCGTCGCTTTCGTCGTGGTCACCCCGGGCGAGCACGTGGAGGCCCAGGAACTCATCGAGCTCGTCAAGACGCGACGCGGGTCGGTTCAGGCGCCCAAACGGGTCTACGCGGTCGACACACTGCCGCTGACCCCGTTGGGCAAACCCGACAAGAAGGCACTGCGCCAGCTGGCTACAACCCTCGCGCAACCGTGATCGGCGGGATGCCGTAGTCGCGGAACTCCGCGGGGATGTACACGCCCCAACGGTTGTACCAGCGACCATCCTCGGTCGGCCAGGTGTTGGCCGGCCGGTGAGGGTCGTAGATGTGCTCCATGTCTGTATAGAGTTCGACGACCGAGCCACCAGGTTCGGCGAAGTAGGTCGCGATGTTGTGACCGGCGCCGTGACGCACCGGCCCCCACAATGCGCGCCTGCGCGCGGCATCCAGCCGGTCGTTGAGCTTGCCGAGTTCGACGATGCTCTGGGCCTGCCACGCGTGATGGTGCATCACACCACGGCCCTTGCCGAGCGCGATCCCATGATGCTCGGCATTGCACCGCAGAAAGTACAGCTCTCCGTCACCGATGACGTCCGACACCATGAAGCCGAGCACGCCCACCAGAAAGTCGCGCATACCGACGATGTCGGCGGCATGCAGATTGATGTGCCCGTAGCGGTCCGGCCCGAAGCCCAGTGCGGGCTCGACCGACTGCGGCATGTCGAGGTAGATCTCGAAGACGAATCCATCGGGGCCCACGAACGTGAATCCACGCCCGAGGCCCGCTTCAATCGGCTCGTCCGCAACGATCGGAAAGCCTGCCTGCGCAACCCGATGGCGTGCTTCGTCAAGGGCGTCTTCATCGGCGGCGACCAGCCCGAAGCGGTCGACACCGTTGCGATCGTCCTCGATGTAGATGAGTTCATGGTGGTTGCGGTTGGCCGAGAGGAACGTCGTGCCGGCGTCCTCCCCCGTGACCCGAAGACCCAGCATCCGGGTGGCCACGTCGATGGATGCCTGCGCGTCACTCGAGCGCAGTGCGACATGACCCATCTGTCCGATCAGACAGCGATTCATGGTGTCACCTTCCGTCAGAGTCGTTCCAGAACCATGGCGTTGGCCATTCCGCCCGCCTCGCAGATGGCCTGCAGCCCGTATCGATGCCCTTCCCGCTGCATCCGGTGCACCAGCGAGACCGCCAGTCGCGCACCCGAGCAGCCCAAGGGATGCCCCAGGGCGACGGCGCCGCCTGATGGATTGACGCGGTCCAGGTCGGCGCCGGTCTCGGCCTGCCATGCCAGCACGACCGAGGCGAACGCCTCGTTCACCTCGAAGGTGTCGATCTCGCCCAGGCTCAGGCCCGCGCGACGCAGCACCGCGTACGTGGCGGAGATGGGCCCGGTCAGCATCAGCACCGGGTCCACGGCGGTCACGGCCGACGAGTGCACGCGCGCGAGCGGCTTCCACCCCTTCCGGGCGGCGATCTCGCCGGTGGTCACGAGCAGCGCAGCAGCGGCGTCGGAGATCTGGGAGGAGTTCCCGGCGGTCGTCACCCCGCCGTCGCTGAAGACAGGGGTCAGCTTCGCGAGGGCTTCCATGCTGCTGGAACGGCGGACGCCTTCATCGGCCACGACGCTCTGCCCGCCGGTGCTGATCGGCACGATCTCGTCGGCGAAGTCTCCGACGTCTTGGGCACGTGCCGCGAGGTTGTGCGAGCGCAGCGCGTACTCGTCGATCGCCGACCGCTCCAGATGCCAACGTGCGGCGATCATGTCCGACGCCTCTCCCTGCGAGAAGGATGCCCCGGGGTAGCGCTGCGCGACCCGGTCCCCCCGGGCCTGCCCCGGACCGCGGTCGCGCGTCGACCCCATGGGAACGCGGCTCATCGATTCGACCCCACCCGCGACCGCGATGTCATACTGGCCCGCGATCACCCCGGCGGCGGCGAACGCGAGCGCCTGCTGGGATGAACCGCACGCCCGGTCAATGGTCACTGCCGGGATCGAATCGGGCCAGCCCGCCGCCAGCACGCTCTGTCGACCGACATTCGAAGACTGCTCACCGACGGTGGTGACACAGCCCCAGACGACGTCGTCGATCGTGACCGGGTCCAGGTCCACGCGCTGCGCAAGCTCTGTCAGCACGTCTGCTCCGAGGTCGACGGGATGCATGCCCGAGAGCGCACCGTTCCGCTTGCCGATCGGGCTGCGGACGGCCGCGACGATGACGGCTTCACGCTGCATGCTGACCACGCTCCTGTTCATCGTCGACGAACCATGTGCCGATCTTCTTGCTGACTGCTTCCGCCTCTGCGGCGGTGAACACCGCCGCGACGAAGCGGTCCGGGCGAACGAGGACCCAAACCGCGACTTCGCCCGCCGGCACCGGCGGCAGCGGATCGGAGACGACGATGTCCCCGTCGTGCACCGCACGCGAGGTCTCAGCGCGCAACCGCAGATACGTCGCGCCGAGCATGTGCACGAGGTCGGTGATCGTCGGTGGCACGTCGACACGCGCCGCGCTGCTGATCTCCAGCAGCGACCACCCGACGCTCAGCGCATCGTCGAAGCGCGCGTCGGGGCTGGCGAGCGCGTACTGCGAGACAGGAAGGCCGAGCATTCCGGCGTAGGGCGGGCGTCTGGCTGTCGTGGTGGCTACCACGCATCCCTCGATCAGCCGCGGTGGTTTCATGAACCTCATCTGCGTGACCCAGATCCACAGTGGCGGAACGATCTTGAGTGATCGCAATGCGATGTCGCGGAGTCGTGCGACGGTCGGGTTGACCACCATGACGACCTTGCCGATGCGCACGGATGTGGCGATCATCTGCTTCACGTGTCGACGGCGCTCCACCTCATACGTGTCGAGCAGGCTCTCATCGGCTGCCCCCGTCACGACCGCCGCGAGCTTCCACGCGAGGTTCGCGGAGTCGCGCAGCCCGGAGTTGAGCCCTTGCCCTGCGAACGGCGGCATGAGGTGGTAGGCGTCGCCGCTGAGCAGCACGCGCGCCACGCGCAGATGTCGGGCGATGCGCTGCTGCGCCACGTACACGCGGGCACGGCGGACCTGGTCTTGCTTCAGATCACGGAACGGCGCGAGCAGAGCCTTGATCGTGGCGAACTCGAGGAATCGCTCGTCGTCTTCGCCTTCGTGCAGCATGACCTCGTAGCGGCAGCGGCCGTGTACACCCGGGGCGACGACGACCGGCCGCACACCATTGCAGTGAAGCTCGGCGAACTGCTCGTCGTGCGGATCGTCGACGACGTCGTAGCACACCCAGCGTTCCTTCTGCGTGCTGCCGTCGAGCGAGATGCCGAGGGCCTTTCTGATGCCGCTGCGACCGCCGTCGCAGCCGACGACCCATGACGCACGAATGAGCTCGTCGCCACCTGGGCCCGCCAGCGCCAGGCGAACGCCGTGGGCGTCTTGATCGCGCAACGTCGCCTCGGTGCCGAATCTGATGTCGATACCGAGTTCTTGTGCGCGCGCAGCGAGCAACTGCTCCAACTGGGGCTGATCGAACACCGACTTTGCCGGGAAGCCATCGGGAGTGGGTTGCGGCAGGATTTCGGTCAGAACACGCTCATCGACACCGAAATACCGGTGTCCGACATCCATCCGCAGCTCCGGGACCAGACGGTCCAGTATCCCGAGCTGCTGACAGATGCGCAGCGACTCGCCGGAGATTCCGACGGCCCGCGGCTCGTCGTACGTGGAGTGGTTGCGCTCGACGATCAGCGTGCGCACACCGTACTGGTGCAGCAGGATCGCCAGCACCAGGCCGGTCGGTCCCGCGCCGACGACGGCGACGGCGACGTCGACGTCGACGTCTCGATCGGTCGCCATCATTCGTCGGCTTTCGCAACCGTGTTGCAGAGGAGCCCGATCCCGCCCAGTTCGACCTCCACGACATCGCCGACAGCGAGCAATGCAGGCGGGTCCATGAATAGGCCGACACCGCCCGGGGTGCCGGTGACGATGACGTCACCGGGGCGCAGGGTGGTGAACCGCGAGACGTATTCGATGATCTCGGGAATCGAGAAGACGAGGTCGCCCAGCACGGCGCTCTGCCGCACCTCGCCGTTGACGCGGGTCTCGAGCGTGATGGCGTCGATGTCCTCGATGTCCTCAATGTCCACCATGTACGGCCCCATCGCTCCGGTCGCATCGAAGTTCTTGCCCGCGGTCCACTGGGTGCTGTGCCGTTGCCAGTCCCTGACGCTGAAGTCGTTGTACGGTGTGACACCGACGATGTGGTCCCACGCCTCTGATGCCGGGATGTGCTTTCCCGTCTTCTTGATCACGACGGCCAGCTCCCCCTCGTAGTCGAACATCGTGGTGTTCTCAGGCAGCCGAGCGTCGACCTTGTGACCGATCTGCGACTCCGCGAAGCGAGTGAACAGCGGCGGCCAGGTCGGCTTGATCCCGGCTTCGGCCTGATGATCTCGGTAGTTCGCGCCGACACAGATGATCTTGTCAGGATTCGGGATCGTCGGGTCGAAGTCCACCTCGTCCACACGCACGTTGGGCGCGTCGTCGGGGATGGAGCCCAGAAGACCCTGCTCGATGGCGGCGCGCAGCGAAGGCGCAACCCCGGCACCCGCCGGCCCGAGCACCCGCAGTTCGTCCCCGGCGAGGGCGCCCCAGGTCTGCACACCCGAGGGGATCGTGAACGTGGCGTATTTCATGCTTCTCCAATCGTGGCCATACTACATTTTAGCACTCAAAATGCACTATCAAGCGTTTGATATACTACTTGTTATGAAGAGCGAAACGTCGAACCGCGGCGTCAGGGCCCGGGAAGAGCTGCGCAACCGGATCCTTGATGGCGAGTGGCCGCCGGGCACCCGCCTGCAGCCGGCGGCCCTGGCAGCCGAGACGGGATGGAGCACGACCATCGTGCGGGAATCCCTGACCCACCTGGCAGGCGAAGGACTGCTCGCCGTCCGGCCGAACCGCGGCTTCTTCGTCACCGATCTGTCGTTCGACGAGCTCAAGTGGATCACCGAGCTGCGCTGCCGCACCGAAGACATCGCGATCACCCTGGCCGTGGAACGCGGCGACATCGCGTGGGAGTCGCAGCTGATCGCCATCCATCACCAACTCGAGCGCACGCCCACCCATGGTCCCGGTGAAGCCGGCCTCAGTCTGGAATGGCAGAACGCCCACCGCGCGTTTCACGCTGCTCTTCTGAGCGCGTGCGAGGTCGACAAACTGTGCGAGGTGGCCTCGAGCCTGCGTGACTCCACGATGCTCTACCGGCGATGGTCCGCGCCCACCGAATCGCGAAGGGATGTGGGTGCCGAGCATCGGGAGATCCTCGCCGCGGTGCTCGACCGCGACGCACCGCGCGCCAGTCGCCTGCTTCGCGAGCACTACGAAGCGACGCTGGCACAGATGCGCGACGCCGCCGTGACGCAGCATGCGACGCGTCACGGCGAGGCCTGAGAGCCGAGGTACGCCTCAATCACCTCGGGATGGGTGCTGACCTGCGCAGGTGTGCCCTGTGTGAGCAGCGTGCCGAAGTCCAGCACGACGATCTGATCTGCCACGGACATGATCAGCTTCATGTCGTGCTCGATGATGACTTGAGTGCAGGTGCCGGTGTCGCGGATGAGCCGCATCGTGTCAGCCATCTCAGCCGTCTCTTCGTCGTTGAGGCCCGCGACCGGCTCGTCGAGGAGGAGCAGACGTGGATCGGTGACCAGCGCCCGGGCGAGTTCCACCCGCTTCTGAACCCCGTACGGCAGTCCGTGTACTTCCTGGTGCGCGACATCGCCGATGCCGAGAAAGTCGAGTGTGTCCAGGCACACCCGGCGGTGCGCCCGCTCTTCTCGCATCGCTCCGGGGGTGCGGAGCATCGATCGGATCTGCGCGGCCCGAAAACGCAGGTGTCGTCCGACGAGCACGTTCTCGAGCACGGTCATGTGCGCGACGAGCTCGAGATTCTGGAACGTGCGCGCGACCCCGTGACGCAGCAGCTCGTAGGGCTTCAGTGCCAGGACATCCACCTCTGCGGACCGTCCCCGGATGGTGACATCGCCGGCATCCGGCGTGTACACGCCGGTGATCACGTTCAGCAACGATGACTTGCCCGCACCGTTCGGCCCGATGATGGCGGTGATGCTGCCGGCACCGACCGAGAACGAGACATCCTTGAGGACCCGGTTTCCGCCGAACGAGAGACAGACGCCGTCGATGTCGAGGCCGACGGCGGTCATTGCATCCATGGCAGCCTCTTTCCGTCGTGCGCCGTCGCGGGGGTGGTGCCGGCCTTCAGCAGGTCTTCTTCACGCTGTGCGAAGTAGAGGTCGGTGAGGATGCCGCTGTCCGCGATTTGGCGCGACTCCCCCTCCGCGCGGATCCGTCCCCTCTGCAGCACGTACATGTAGTCGGTGATCTCGACGGCGACCGCGGCGTTCTGCTCGACGAGCAGCATCGACAGACCCTCTTCGCGCAGTCCCGCAAGCACGGCCTTCACCCCGTCGATGGCGACCGGAGCGAGGCCTAGGCTCGGCTCGTCGAGCACGAGCAGCTTGGGTTTGCTGGCGACCGCGCGTGCGATCGCCACCATCTGCTGCTGGCCGCCCGAGAGAAGCCCCACCGGCGTCGACAGGCGCTCGGCGAGCATCGGAAAGTGCGCGATCGCGTTCGAGATCGCGGACTTGCGCTCGCTGCGGGCAAGCGTGGCGGCGCCGGTGGCGATGTTCTCCAGGACCGAGAGCTTCGTGAAGAGCCTCCGGCCCTCCATCACCTGGGCCAGTCCCGAGCGCACGACCTGCGTCGGCTTGCCCACCACGGTTCGCCCGAAGACCGTGATCGCACCACGGATGAGGCGACCCCGGTGGATCGGGAGCAGGCCGGTGACGGCGCGCAACAGGCTCGTCTTTCCCGCGCCGTTCGGCCCGAGCAGTGCGACCGCCTGCCCGGACCGAACGCGCAGCGACACATCGTCCAATGCGCGGATCGACGTCCCGTATCTGACCGAGATGTCATCGACGACCAATGCCGACTCGCTCATGGTGGGTCAGCGCTTCGCTTCGGCGTTGTACTTGTCGACCAGGGGTGACTGCGTCCAGTCCTGGACCACCTTCAGCCCACCGAGCGTGTCGGCGTCGGCCTTCACGATCAGATCGGCCTGATCCGGCTCGGTGGGGATCGCGCTGGACGGGTCGAATGCGTACTTCGCGGGTCCGAGGCCCTGCGGGTCGATGCTGAGCGAGGCGATCGCGTCACGGATGCCGCCACGGGTCAGGTGGTCGCTCTTGATCGCATCGATCATCGCGTTGGTGAAGAGGTAGGCCGCCTGCCAGCCCAGAAGTGCCGGCGGATTCTCAACCTGGTCGGGGAAGTCCTTCTTCAGCTGATCGGCCGCTGCTGTGAGGTTCGCTCCGCTCTGCGAGAGCACCGGTCCCCCATAGACCATGGTGACCTTCTGCTGGAACGCATCACCGATGGGCAGCGAGAACACGGCGGGGATGAAGGTGGGCTGAAGACCGAGCCATTCCCAGTCCGCACCGGCTGCCTCGGCGGCCCCGAAGATGCTGAATGTCGACGCTCCGGACGAGGCCATCAGCACCACGTCGGGGGCGGCCTTCCGGATGGCGGCGAGTTGGCCGCTGAAGTCTTTGTCCGTCGGCGCGAACGACTGAGCGGCCACGACGTCGTATCCGAGCTGGGAGGCACCCCACTTCAGCGCGGCGAGCGCTCCTTCGCCATACCCGCCGACCTGGTAGATGATGCCGATCTTGAAGTCCTTGTGGCCGAGCTCGTTGACGTAGTAGTCCATGAGGTTGATCACGCTGACGTCGTATGTGGCACCCGTGTAGTAGACGCCGGGACGGGCGTCCTGGCGGCTGCCCGGGTTGGCGACGACCAACAGGCAATCCGACTGGGCCTGCTCGGCGATGGCGCCGGTGGTCAGACCTCCGAAGCTGAGCGGGATGCCGGCGACCTCCGAGTTGAGCTCACGGTAGGCCGAGATGGCCTTCTGCGGGTCGTATTGGGTGTCTTTGACCGTCACGCTCAGCTTGCGGCCGCCCAGCTGTTCGGTCAGGTTGTCGTTCGCCCAGTCGATGTACGCCTGCGCACCTTGCGCAAAGGGCACGCCTCCCGCGGCGAGGGGGCCGGACAGGTCGGACAGCACGCCGAGCTTGATCTCGCTGTCGGAGATTCCGACGGTGCTCGCGCATTCTGCCGACGTCGATTCGCCGCCTGCAGGGCCGGCGTCGACGTCGGTGACGCTACCGCACGCGGTGAGGAGAAGTGCAGCGACGCCCACGAGTGCGGCGAGCTTCACGGTCTTCGTGGGGTTCATTGCATGGTCCTTTCCGGGACGGTCTGGTGACGGGCGAGAGCGCGAGTCGCGCGGCGGACGAGGCCGGCGAAGCCGCCGGGTTCCACGATCATGACCAGGACCAGCGCGAACCCGTAGATCACCGAGGTCAGCTGTTCGGGTGACAGGCCGTCGCTCGACGGGCCCTGCGACACGAACGGGATCCATTCGGCGAACAGGTCGACGATCTTGGGGAGGACGTACAGAATGGTCGTCGCGACCACGACCGCGTACACCGAGCCCAAGCCGCCGAGCACCGCGACGGCGAGCAGGTTCACCGACATCAGCAGGTCGAACTGCTCCCATGACACGTACGAGGTGGTCACGGCGAGGAGTCCGCCCGCCAGTCCGGCCAGCGCGCTGGAGTAGATGATGGCGACCGAGCGGTAGAGCTCGGGATGGATGCCGAACGAGCGCGCCATCAGCGGCGACTCTCCAATGGTGCGCCAGGCGCGCCCGGTGCGCGACTGAAGGATGTTGACGGCCGACCAGGCGACGAGCAGCAGCACGACGGCGGTCACGATGAAGAACAGCTGCGTGGATGAGAGGGTCACGACTCCGATGCGCAGCGGACGCATCAGTTCGAGGCCGAACAGCGACACCGACCGCAGTTGCACGCCTGCCGTTCCCCCCGTCCAGGGGGTGGCGATGCGGAAGATGTGTTGAGCGAGGAATGCCAGGCCCACCGTGATGATGGCCATGTAGATGCCCGTGAGACGACTCGCGATCGGCGCGACGATCAGCCCGACCGCCATGCACGCACCCGCGGACAACAGCAGCGACAGCGAGAGGTCGAGACGGGCGACATTGTTGAAATACGCCGTCGTGAACGCTCCGACGCCGATGAAGGCGGAAGCACCGATGTTGACGATCTTCAGCGGCCCACCCAGGATGGAAAGTCCGATGGCGGCGATTCCGAAGACCATCGCCGTGGTGACGGCGGTGAGGATGGATGCGCCGGCGACGGCCAAGACGACGGCAAGCGCAAGCGCGCACACGAGCAGCATGCCGTTGTGGTTGGCGATCGGTTTGAACACGCGTGTTGCTCGATTCACACCCGCACCAGATCCTTACTTCCGAAGAGGCCGGCAGGGCGCAGCAGCAGCAGAACGAGCATGAGTGCGTAGGGCAGCACGAGCTGATAGCCCTCACCGAGCCACGCGACCTGGGTGGTCGCCGCCAGCGCCTCAATCAGCCCAATGGCCAGACCACCGATCACCGCACCCTTCAGTGAGTCCATCCCACCCAGAACGACGGCCGGCAGGGCGCGGAGCGCCCAGCTGAAGTTCGACGGGTCGATGGTGCGCGGCGATGCTCCCACCAGCACTCCGGCGATCGCCGCCAGCACCGCAGCGATGATCCATGCCAGCGCGAGGTTCCGCTTGGACGAGATCCCCTGCGCCTGTGCAGCCTCCGGATCCTCGGCACAGGCGCGCATGTGCAGACCGAAGCTGGTGCGACTGATCAGCACGCCGAGAACGATGAGGACTGCTGCCGTGATCCCGATGATCCACAGGTCAGCCTGCGCGATGCTCACCCCGGCGATGCCGACCGGCGCCGACCAGGGCGCTCCGACATCGTGCGTCGTGAGCACCCACTTGTGGTTGGCTTGGATCAGCGAACGGATCGCCAGGTCAAGCCCGATGGTCGCCACCACCAGCGCATCGGGAGACGCCCCCACAAGAGGCAGCCCGACGAACCGGAACGCCAACCACCCCAGCAACCCGATGGCGGCGGCAGCCAGGAAGAACGCCGCCCAGAACGGCAGCCCCAGTCCTGTCGCCCCCAGCTCGAGGGCGATGTAACTGCTGAGCAGCATGAACGCGCCGAGCGCGAGATTGATCGTATGGGACGCCTTGAACACGAGCGCGTACCCGTACGCGAGCAGCGCGTAGACGCTGCCGATGGCGAGACCGGCGACAAGGACGCTGATAACGAAGCTCATGTCGTTCGCACCCTCCCGCGAATGTCCTCATCGACCGTCGATCCCTCGACCTGAAAGTACGTTACCTGCATGGTAATGCATTCGTCAAGTCAGAATATATTGCGATTATCTGGCCGCTCCGCCCACTCATCGCGGCGCCGGTGTCGATGTGTCCTCGGCAGGCCACAGCGGTTGCCGGCAGCCGACGACTCGCGGGATGCCCGCCCCGAGCCACACGCCCTGCCGCCCCGCATCCGGCCCGTCGCCGACGCCCCTAAGCTGTGCGCATGCCCACGCGCGCGTTCCACGACGGCGATGCCGCCATCCCGCCCGCCGCGCCCGGCACACCCGAGCGGGTGATCGTCGTCGGTGCCGGCATCGCCGGCCTGACCGCGGCCAATGCGCTGCGCACCGCCGGCATCGACTGCGTCGTCGTCGAAGCGCGCGATCGCATCGGCGGCCGCCTGCACACCGTCGACGTGGGCGCCGGCATCGCCGATCTCGGCGGCTCGTGGATCCACCATCCCGGCGGCAACGTCATCTCGGACTGGGTCGATTTCGCGGCAGTGCCGTGGGTGCCCGACACGACGGCATCCGCGTTCGCCGGATACGACATGGCCGATCGCCGGCCGCTCACCGCCGACGAGCTCGAGCTGGCGTCGTATGCCGCGCTTGATCCGGTCGCGGCGCTGGTCGAGATGGATGCCGCAGCCGCACGCCCCGACCGTTCGGTCGCCGCCGTGCTCGACGAGTACCTGGCCGGCCGCCCCGATGCGCCCCGGCTGCGTCAGATCATGGCCGGCCTGATCGAGCAGGACGGTGCGGCGCCGCTGGACGACATCTCGGCGCGCTGGGCGTTCTCGACGAGCGCCCTGGTCGGCGATGTGGTCGACAACGTGCCCACCGGCGGCTATCGCAGCGTGCTCGCCCCGCTCGCCGCCGGGGCACCGGCGATCCGGCTGCGCTCCCCCGTCCGCCGCATCGCGCAGAGCGCCGACGGCGTCGAGGTCACCGGCGACGGCTGGGCCGAGCACGGCTCGCACGTGATCGTCACCGTTCCGCTGGGCGTGCTGCGCGCGAAAGCCGTGGAGTTCTCTCCGCCGCTGCCGCTCGCCCACCGCCGGGCGATCGAGAGCACCGGGTTCTCGAGCATGGAGAAGGTGGTGCTCGCGTTCGACGAGCCGTTCTGGCGCGGCCGTGGCATCCGTCACGCCGTTGTGCTGCCGGCCGACCGGCGCGAGGCATCCGCCTGGGCGTGGGATTTCGGCCTCGGGCCGACGATGATGTTCCTCGTCGCGCAGAGCGCGACCGCCTCGGCCTGGCGCGATCCGCGCGGCTGGGCGCTCGCGCAGCTCGAGGCGCTGTGCGGGATGCCGGTGCCCGACCCCGTCGAGGTGGTCGCGACCGATTGGCTGCACGACGAGTTCGCGCGCGGCAGCTACGCGCACATCCGGCCGGACCGCACCGACGCCGACATCGACATACTCGCCATGCCCGCCGGGCGCGTGCTGTTCGCGGGTGAGCACACCAGCCGCGCCCGCCTCGGCTATGCCGACGGCGCGATGTCGAGCGCGCTGCGCGAAGCCACACGTCTGCTCCGGATGCCTCAGGTCGAGCTGACCGCGCCGTAGCCGGGCGCCGCCGCATTACGCTCTATCCGTGCGCCTCGGAGTCCTCGACGTCGGATCCAACACCGTCCACCTGCTGCTGGCCGATGTGCGCCCGGGCGGCCGCCCACTGGCCACCACGAGCGAACGTTCGATCGTGCGGCTGATGCGGTTTCTCACTCCTGAGGGTGCGATCAGCGACGAGGGTGTGCGGGCGCTGACGGATGCCGTCACCCGGGCACGCGCGGTCATCGAAGACGACGACGTGGACGAGCTGCTGGCCACGGCGACCTCGGCGCTGCGCGACGCGGCCAACGGCCCCGAGGTGATCGCCCGGCTCGAGGGCATCCTCGGGCAACCGCTGCAGGTGCTCGACGGCGAGTCCGAGGCCCGCCTGACGTTCCTGGCCGTGCGGCGCTGGTTCGGCTGGGCGTCGGGGCGCATCCAGCTGTTCGACATCGGCGGCGGCTCGCTCGAACTCGCGGCCGGGCCCGACGAACTGCCCGAGTTGGCGGCATCCGTCCCGCTCGGCGCAGGCCGCATGACGGTCCGGTTCCTGCCGCACGACCCACCGGGAGAGGATGCGGTGGCCGCCCTGACCGCGCATGCCCGCACGACGCTCGCGCCGGTGGCCGAACGGTTCGCGGCCCTGGGCCGCCCGGATCACATCGTCGGCTCGTCGAAGGCGATCCGGTCGCTGGCGCGGCTGGCCGGCGCCCCGATGCCGGGCTGGAGCGGCACCGAGCGGATGGTGCTGCCGCGGACCGCGCTGGGCGCGTGGATTCCGCGGCTCGCGCGGATCCCGGCATCCGCCCGCCAAGAACTGCCGGGAATCACACCCGAGCGCACCTTCCAGATCGTGGCGGGCGCGGTCGTGTTGCACACCGCGATGCAGATGCTCGGCGCCGAGGCGCTCGAGGTCTCGCCGTGGGCGCTGCGCGAGGGCGTGCTGCTGCGCTACATCGAATCGCTCAGCTGGACCCCGCCCACGCGCTGACCCCGCCGGGTGCCCGTGCACAGTGCTCGTGCACAGTGCTCGTGCACAATGGCGGGGATTCTGGACGACACGCCGTGACAGCCGCGCCGCGCTCGGCGTGTCGCCGGAAATCCCCGCAGTTGTGTACGCGGTGGATGTCGACACGGACACTGCGATGACTGCCCGGCGGCCCGCGCCCCGGCGCCCCTACGCCGGAAGGGCCAGGTGCTCGCGCACCACGTCGGCGAGTTCCCCGGCCACCGCGGCGGCCACGTCGGGGTCGGATGCCTCGACCATGACGCGCACGAGAGGTTCGGTGCCCGAGGCGCGCAGCAGCACCCGGCCGCTGTCGCCCAGCCGCGCGGTGGCGGCGGCGACGGCGGCCGCCACGGCGACGTGCCCGACCTGGGTGCGGTCGACGTCGCGCACGTTCACCAGAACCTGCGGATACACCGTCATCACCGACGCGAGCTCGGCCAGCGAGCGCCCGGTCTCGGCCATGCGCGCCAGCAGGTGCAGCCCGGTCAGCAGCCCGTCGCCGGTGGTGGCGAACTCACTCATGATGACGTGGCCGCTCTGCTCACCGCCGAGCGAGAACCCGCCCTCGGTCATCCGCTCGAGCACGTAGCGGTCGCCGACGGCGGTCTGCTCGACGCGGATGCCCTGCGCGGCCATCGCGCGGTGCAGTCCGAGGTTGCTCATCACCGTGGCCACGAGCGTGTCGTCGGCGAGCGCCCCGCGCTCCTTCATGGCCACCGCCAGGATCGCCATGATCTGGTCGCCGTCGACGATGGCGCCCGAGGCATCCACCGCCAGGCACCGGTCGGCGTCGCCGTCGTGCGCGATGCCGACGTCGGCACCCAGCCGCACGACCGCTTCGGCGAGCGAGTCGAGGTGGGTGGATCCGACGCCGTCGTTGATGTTGATGCCGTCGGGGTCGGCGCCGATGACGGTGACCTGTGCGCCGGCGTCGCGGAACGTCTCGGGCGAGACGCCCGAGGCGGCGCCGTTGGCGCAGTCGAGCACGACATGGATGCCGTCGAGCCGGTGCGGCAGCGACTGCAACAGGTGCACGACGTAGCGGTCTTCGGCGTCGGCGAAGCGACGGATGCGCCCGACGTCGGCACCGGTGGGCAGCAGTTTGGGCCCCGACAGCGCGGCCTCGATGCGCTGCTCGACGATGTCGGGCAGCTTGACGCCGCCGCGGGCGAAGATCTTGATGCCGTTGTCGGGCGCCGGGTTGTGCGAGGCCGAGACCATGACGCCGAAGTCGGCGTCGATCGAGCCGACCAGGTATGCGGCGGCGGGGGTCGGGATGACGCCCGCGTCGAGCACGTCGACTCCGGATGCCGCGAGCCCGGCTGCGACCGCAGCCGAAAGGAACTCACCCGAGACCCGCGGGTCGCGGGCGACCACGGCGCTCAGCCGCCGGCCCTCGGCCCGACGCGCCTCGGCGGTACGGCCCTGGCCCAGGACGACAGCGGTCGCCTGGGCCAGGGACAGTGCGAGATCGGCGGTGAGGGGGCCGTTGGCCAGCCCCCGCACCCCGTCCGTGCCAAACAGCGGCATCGAGACGGATCCGATCAGCGCTTCGAGTACTGCGGGGCCTTGCGGGCCTTCTTGAGACCGGCCTTCTTGCGCTCCTTGACGCGGGCGTCGCGCGAGAGGAAGCCGGCCTTCTTCAGGGTCGGGCGGTTGTTCTCGACGTCGATCTCGTTGAGCGCGCGGGCGATGCCCAGGCGCAGCGCACCGGCCTGGCCCGAGGGGCCGCCGCCGTGGATGCGGGCGATGACGTCGTAGGCGCCGGTGAGGTTCAGCACCGTGAACGGGTCGGTGACCAGCTGCTGGTGCAGCTTGTTCGGGAAGTAGTCCTCGAACGTGCGGCCGTTGATGGTGATGGTGCCGGTGCCGGGCACGAGTCGCACGCGGGCGATGGCCTGCTTGCGGCGGCCGACGGCCGAGCCGGGCACGGTGAGCACGGGGCGGGGCGCCGCGGCCTCGGCGGCGGCGTCGGGGGTGCTCTCGGTCGAGTAGGTGGTCAGTTCGGTGTCGTTGTTCGCCACGAGTGTGTCCTTAGTGTCTGCGGCGCTTACTGGGCGACCTGGTCGAAGATGTACGGCTTGGGCTGCTGCGCGGCGTGCGGGTGCTCGGCACCGGCGTACACCTTGAGCTTCGACAGCTGCTGGCGGCCCAGGCTGTTCTTGGGGAGCATGCCCCGAACGGCCTTCTCGACCGCGCGGACGGGGTTCTTCTCGAGCAGCTCTTCGTACGAGACCGACTTGAGTCCGCCCGGGTAGCCCGAGTGGCGGTAGGCGATCTTCTTCTGCAGCTTCTGGCCGGTCAGGGCGACCTTGTCTGCGTTGACGATGACGACGAAGTCGCCGGTGTCGATGTGGTTCGCGAAGGTCGGCTTGTGCTTGCCACGCAGAAGTGCGGCGGCGTGCGAGGCCAGGCGGCCGAGCACGACGTCAGTGGCGTCGATGACCAGCCATTCGCGCTGGATCTCGCCAGCCTTGGGGGTGAAAGTGCGCGTCACGTTAGTGCTGCTTTCTGATCGAACGGAGACGTTCGTGAATCCCGCTCCGGGGTGGTTCTGCGGTAGTCCGCCGAACACGCCAGTGGAGGGCTCACGTTCGCAGTGCGCCGGCAGGGCGACGCACCAACAGCCCAGTCTACGACACGGGGATGCCACGACCAAACGGCGAACGCCGGACCGCGCTGGCCCGGCGTTCAGCAGGTGAGGATCAGGGAAGCTCGCTGCTCTTGTGCTCGTGGCGCGAGCGGTGCATCGGAATGCCGATGGCAATCGAGCACAGCAGGATCCCGGCGACGAAGATCAGCGACTGCCAGCCGTCGACGAACGGCGCGTAGCCGAAGCATGCGAAGCCCGCCACGAAGAGCACGAAGCAGAGGATGAACATGCGGATCCTTCCCAGGAAGTCTGTGCGACCCTCCCAGGCTACCGCGTCCGACCACCCCACGCGAACGACGTGGGTGTCAGGATGCCGTCGCCATGCCGCCGTCGTCGGCCCCGGCTTCGTCGTGGCCGGGGTGCACCATCCGTGCGGTGATGAGGATCGGCAGGTGATCGGACTGCCCCTGCGGCAGGGTGCGGATGCGCTCGATGTCGAACCCGACCGACGTCGCGAAGTCGTAGTGACCGCGAAAGTAGCGGTACCGGGTGTACGTGCGGGTGTCGCTGAGGGTGAGCTCGTACCCCTGCTCGCGCACCTTCTGCCCGAGGTTCTCTTTGAACACCGGGTAGTTGTAGTCCCCCACCATCAGGGCGGGAAGGCCCGGTCCGATTTCCCGCAGTTCGGTCAACGCGGTGCGGATCTGGTGCCGGCGCAGTCGGTTCAGTGCGGTCAACGGGGCGGCGTGGAACGAGGCCACGATCAGATCGCGGCCCTGGTCGATGTCGTGCAGCCGCACCCCGAGCATCCGTTCTTCGGCGGGTTTGAGCACCCGGTCGTGCAGCGACTTCTTCAACGAGATCGAGCGCACCTCGAGGGGGCGGTACATCTCCATGCGAAAGTAGACCGCCAGCCCCAGCCGGTTGCGATGTGTCACGTCGGCCAGCCGCAGACCCGCGATCTGCCCGGGGATGTCAGAGGTGTCGCACTCCTGCAGACACAGCAGATCGGCGCCGTGCCCGTCGACCAGATCGGCCAACTCGGTCGCGGCGCGATGCTTGCGTAGGTTGTACGAGATGAGCTTCATCCTGCCAACCAGGGTAGACCGCAGCGGTTATGGTCGGGCTGAGCGCGACGGTCGCGGTCACGCGCGGATACGACGGCGCCCGTGTCGCAGCCCCGCTACGGGTGGGGCATCCGTCGCCGGCTGTGCAGCCACTCGATGAGGGCGACCAGCAGCATGCCGACGCACGCGCCGGTGAGGTTCGCGACGATGTCGAGGATGCTCGGCGTGCGCCGCCCGTCCATCAGCGACTGCACCGCCTCGATCGTCACCGTGGCCGTCAGCACGATCGGCACGATCAGGTAGCGGTGCGTCATGATGAGCATCAGCAGCACCCCGAACGGCACGAACAGCGCGATGTTCGCCGAGAACTCGATGCGCCCGTACGTCAGCCATGGCACGTGCCGGGTGATCCACCGCAGCAGCGGCCCCTTGCCGCCGTCGACATGTGTCGGCCAGAACGCGACCAGCGCCAGCGCGACGATGTACACGACCAGCCAGGTGTGCGCGTCGCGCACCCGCCGGCGACCGGATGCCACGCCACGAGCCACGATCGTCAGCCTATCGAGCGGGTCGTCGAGCCGAACGCCCGGGTTCTAGGCGGAAGCGCAACACCTCGTAGGTTGTGGTTGTTCACGCCGACGACCGGAGGGTTGCGCTTCCTTGACCACACATTACCGTCAGCTGACTCTTGAAGACCGGATCGAGATGCAGCAGCTGCACGATCGAGGTTCCTCCAGCGGAGATCAAACGGTGGCGCAGCCGTGCTCGTCGGGGCAGACGCCTCAGCGGGAAATGCGCAGGGTGCGCACCTCGAACGGGCGCAACGTGAGCGGCACCTCGCACGATGCGTCCGAGCCCGACCACGCGCCGGAACCCGCGGCATCCGCCACGGCGGCAGCTGCGCCCGCACCAGCACCCGGCGCACCAGCAGCCGCGCCCGCCCCGGCACCCAGCGCGCCCACGGCCGCGCCGGCCGCCGAGCCCGTTTCGGGCAGGTCGTCCTCGATGAGTGAGACCTCGCGCACGCCGGTGCACGCCATGTGCACCGTCAGGACCCCCGCGGCACGCCGGCCGAGCGCCTCGTACACGCGCACGATGACATCGCCCGATCGGTCGGCGGCGAGCTTCACCGACGATACGACGAGCCCGTCTCCGGCCACATGAACCAGTGGTGTCACCTCGTGTGCGCCGCGCACCACGGTCGACGGCGTGTTCAGGCGCAGCCCCTCCTCGGTCGCGAGCGCCACGTCGGCGCCGACCACCAGACCCGCGGTGATCTCGTGCACGCCGTGGTCGGTCTCGGGATCGGGAAAACGCGGCGCCCGCAGCAGCGACAGCCGCACCGTCGTGGTCACCCCGTCGTCGGTGGCATCCCGTGTCGTGTCGTACCCGTACACCGAGTCGTTCACCAGCGCGACGCCGAAGCCCGGCTCCTGCACGAGCACATACCGGTGCATCGACGTCTCGAACTTGGCCGCCTCCCAGCTGGTGTTCACGTGCGTCACCCGCGACTGGTGCCCGAACTGCGTCTCGGCCACGGTCGCCGCCGCGAACACGTCGAGCGGGAACGCGAGCTTGAGCAGCTTCTCGGTCTCGTGCCAGTCCACCCGCGTGCGCAGCACCACGGTGCGCGCATCGGGTGCCAGCTCGATCGTCTGCCGCACCGTCGACTGCGAGAACGCCCGGTCGACCTGCACCCGCGCCACGCCGTCGTCCACGCTCGCGCGCATCTCGGCGACCTCGTCGAGGTCGGTGACGCGGTTGCGGTAGAAGCGGTCGATGTCCCAGGCATCCCACATGTTCGGAAAGTCCTGGTGCAGCTGCAGCAGGTTCGCCGCCTGCCCCGGCGCGATCGCCTCGCGCCCGCTGGCCACGTCGACCGCCGAGGTGATGAGCCCTTGCCCCGAAACCGTCACCCGCACGTGCGCGTTCTCGAGCACCCAGCCGTCCCCGACGGGGGTGAGGGATGCCACGCCCTGCGGCGCGGTCACCCGCCGGGCGCCGAGCGCGCCCGACGCGTCTGCCGTCGCCTCCTGGCCGCCGCTCAGCGCGGCACGCGCGGCCGGACCGTCCGCCCCGGCCGACTCGCCGCCGGCCCGACCGTCGTTCAGCGCGGCCCGCGCGCCCGCCCAGCCCAGCCCGGTCGGCACGAACTCGAGCGCGACATCGCCCTCGCCGGCAAGGGCCCGTCGTGCGGTGTCGGCGAGCGCCCACGCGTCGGCCAGCACCTGCGACAGCACCGCCACCGCCTCGCGATGCACCCACGCGATCGAGGTGCCCGGCAGGATGTCGTGGAACTCGTGCAGCAGCACCTGCTCCCACAGCCGGTCGAGTTCGTCGTACGGGTACTGCGCACCCTCGCGCACGGCCGCGGTCGCGCACCACAGCTCCGCCTCGACCAGCGCGTGCTCGGCGCGGCGGTGCAGCGCCTTGGTCTGGTGCTGGCTGGTCAGCGTGCCGCGGTGCAGCTCGAGGTACAGCTCCCCCACCCACACCGGCGCGTCGGGAAGCTCGGCGCGGGCCCTCTCGAAGAAGTCGTCGGGCTTCTCCCAGGTGACCGTGGCGCTGCCCTCGAGGTCGCGCACCCGCTTGGCCCGCGCGGTCATCTCGCGGGTCGTGCCGCCGCCGCCGTCGCCCCACCCCACGGGTGCGATCGAGCCCGATGCGGTGCGCGACTCGGCGAACTGCCGCGTCGCCAGCGCCAGTTCGGCACCCGACAGTTGCGAGTTGTAGGTGTCCATCGGCGGAAAGTGCGTGAACACGCGCGACCCGTCGATGCCCTCCCACTCGAACGTGTGGTGCGGAAAGCGGTTGCGCTGGTTCCACGAGATCTTCTGCGTGAAGAACCACTCGAACCCGGCGCGGCGCATCAGCTGCGGCAGCGCCGGCGAATACCCGAAGCTGTCAGGCAGCCACACGCCCCGGCAGCGCATGCCGAACTCGCGCTGGAAGAACCGCTGCCCGTACAAGAACTGCCGCACCAGCGACTCGCCGGTGGGCATCACGGTGTCCGATTCCACCCACATGCCGCCCAGCGGCACGAAGCGGCCGGATGCCACGGCCTGGCGCACGCGCTCGTACACCTCGGGTCGATGCTGCTTGATCCAGGCGTACTGCTGGGCGCTCGACATCCCGTACACGAACTCGGGTTCGTCGTCGATGAGCGACGCCATCGACGAGGTGGTGCGCGCGACCTTGCGGATCGTCTCGCGCACCGGCCACAGCCACGCCGAGTCGATGTGGGCGTGGCCGATCGCGCTGACGTGGTGTGCGCTGTGCTCGGCGGGCGCGGCCAGAACGTCGACCAGGCACGCCCGGGCGGCAGAGGCGGTCTCGGCGATGCGCTGCAGGTCGAGTTCGTCGAGTGCGTCATCGAGGGCCTGCAGAATGCGCATGCGCCGCGGCCCGGTCTCGGGCAGCTGCGCCTGCAGTTCGAGCAGCACGTCGAGATCGGCGGCCAGCTCGAACACCTCGGGGTCGAACACCGCCAGGTCCATATGCCGCACCCGGTACAGCGGCTCGCGCGACGCGGTGAGCACGTCGCCCTGCTGGGTGGGCAGGAAGGGGTGGTAGTCCAGCAGCACCGGGTTGGCGGCCGCCTCGAGGTACAGGTCGACGAGTTCGCCGCCGTCGGCGGCATCGGTCACCGGCAGCCACTGGTTGCGCGGGTTGAGGCTCTTGATCGGGGTGCCGTCGGGACGGTACGCCAGCGCCTCGCACTGGAACCCGGTCATGTTCACGTCGAAGCCCAGGTCGACCAGCGCTTCCACCCGCCGGCCCGCCCACTCCGCCGGCACCTGCCCGGTCAGCCGGAACCAGGTGGTGCTCCAGGCCGGCCCCCACGGCGTGCCGACCTCGAACGGGCGGTACTCGGCCGCCAGCGCCTCGGCGGGCGGGATCGGCTCGCCGTCGACGTCGTGCGCGCTCACATACAGCGGCACCCGTGCGGGGTGGACGGCGGGGCGGACCCGCTCGTTCAGGACGCGGGTGACGCGTCCCACGGTCAGCGCGGCGTCGTCGTGCATGGCACTTCCTTCGGCGGATCGGGGGCCACCGCCCTCATGGGCGGCGGCGGATCGGGCCCGGGGTCGCTAAAGCGGTATAGCGGCCGGTACGGTGAGTCTATGCCACGAGCCAAACGCGTCACCATCGCCGACATCGCGCGGCTGGCCGGCGTGTCGCCGGGTGCGGTGTCGTTCGCGCTGAACGGGCGGCCGGGCGTGAGCGAGCAGACCCGGCAGCGCATCCTCGAGATCGCCGCCGCGCAGAACTTCCAGCCCAGCGCCGCCGCCCGCGCCCTGGTGGGCTCGCGCACCGACGTGATCGGGTTCGTGGTGAACCGCCCGGCCCGCACCCTGGGGTCGGAGGCGTTCTTCGCCGACCTGATCGCGGGTGTGCAGCAGGCCCTGGCCGCGCACCGGGTCGCGCTGCAGCTGGTCGTGGTCTCGTCGCTGGCCGACGAGATCGCCACCTACCGGCGCTGGCACAGCGCGCGCCAGGTCGACGGGGTCATCGTCATCGACCCCCGTGACGACGATCCGCGGCTGCCGGTGCTGACCGGGCTGGGGCTGCGCAGCGTGGTGATCGGCTCACGACCGGCGCTTTCGGGCGAGCCGCCGGCGATCTGGCTCGACGACAAGCAGGCCGCGCATGCCCTGTTCGATTACCTGGTCGCGCTCGGTCACCGCGACATCGCGTACGTGTGCGGCCCCGAGGACTTTCAGCACACCCGGCTGCGCATCGACGTGCTGGCCGGTCTCGCCGCCCGCGGGGTGCGGGCGCGCACCCGGCCGACCGACTATTCGCCGGCCGCGGCCACCGGCGCCACCCGCGCACTGCTGAGCGATGCCGAGCCCCCCGCGGTGATCGTGTTCGACAACGACGTGATGGCGATCGCGGGGCTGCGCGTGGCCCAAGAGATGGCGGTGCGGGTGCCGCAACGCCTGTCGGTGGCATCCTTCGACGACTCGGTCGTCGCCGCACTCGTGCGGCCCGCGCTGACGTGCCTGACCCGCGACACGTTCGGCCTCGGCGAGCAGGCGGCGACGTTCCTGCTCGAGCAGATCGAGTCGGGCACGGCCCTGCTCGACCGCGCCGGGCCGACCCCCCAGCTCACCGTGCGCGAGAGCACCGCCGCGCCGGGCTGAGCAGCACCTGCTCAGCCGTCGACGACGGTGTTCACCGAGCGGTACGCGAATCCGCCCGAGACGTCGGGCCGCACCAGCTCGTTGATGCCGCGTGCGGCGAGGGATGCCTCATCCTCGGCCGTGCGCGAGGTGACCAGGGCCGGGTCCACGCCCGCCGTGCACGCGTCGACCCAGGCCTGGAACACCGGGCCGCCGGGTGAGAGCGCCCCGCGGCTGATCGGAACATCGTCGGCGTCGACGGGCACGACGATGCCGAGCGTGCGCGCCGGCGCCGGCTGCGGCGTGCGCAGCTCGGGCACGATCTGGGCGAACCGTCGCCCGATCGGCTTGACCGAGCGGTCCGCGCCCAGAAGGCCCAGGGTGTGCTCGAGCTCGGGAAAGTCGGCGAGGTCGCGGCTGACGTCGTGCGAGCACCACCAGGTCACACCCCACAGGTTCTCGGTGCGGCACGCGGCGCGCACCGTCGCCTCGAGGAAGTCGGGCGCCTCGTCGGCGGTCAGACAGTTGGCCGGCGCCCCGACCTCTTGCAGCCAGACCGGGCGGTGCGGGTCGGTCGCGAACGCGCGCGACAGCTCGATCAGGTACTCGGCGTGCCGGTCGGATGCCACCGACCGGCCGCCGTAGCGTGCCGCGGTGCCGTTGAACACCCACGAGTGCACCGTGGTGGCATCCCCCAGCCGGGCCGCGTGGGTCGGGGTGAACCCGTGCCCGTCGAGGTACCAGACCGCGTCGTATTCGCTGTGCACGTGCAGACGTCCGGGCGCGGCCCGGCCGGCGGCATCCAGCAGCGTCACCAGCCACCGCGCCGCCTCGTCGGGCGTGACCGGCCAGGGCGAGGGGTGCGTGCGGGCCGAGAACTGGTCGAGCTCGTTGCCGAGGGTGAGCCCCAGGAACGTGGGCGCGTCGGCCAGCCGCGTGCCGAGGCGATGCACGAGCTCGGCCTGGGCGGCGAGCGCGGCCGGGTCGGTGAACATGTTGGTGTCGTGCCAGCTGCCCAGCCACGCCGGCACGAAGTCGAAGCTCGACAGGTGCCCCTGGATGACGTCGACGGTGGCGTCGAGGCCGAACTCCGCAGCCACGTCGACCACGCGGCGCACGTCGTCGAGCGCGCGGTCGCGGATGAGGGTGCGGTTCGGCTGCAGCAGCGGCCACAGCGGGAACAGCCGCACATGGTCGAGGCCGAGCGCCGCGAGCGGCTCGAAGTCGCGGCGCACGTCGTCGAGGTCCAGATCGAGCCAGGCGTGCATCCAGTTCGTCGCCGGGGTGTAGTTGGCGCCGAACCTGACCTGCCGGATTCGGGGTGTTGCGGGCGAGACGGCGTGTGGCATAGTAGGAGCACTATAGCGTTTTAGTCAGCCCTGACGTCAACGCCCTGGTACTTCGAAGGAGAATGTCCATGAAGATCCGATCGACGCTCGCCGTGGGGATCGCGGCCGCCGCGGCCCTCGCCCTGACCGCCTGCACCGGCGGCACGGCACCGGGCCCCGCCGACAGCGGACCCGTCGACACCTCGGCAAAGCTCAGCGGAAAGGTCAGCTTCCAGACCTGGTCGCTGAAGAACGAGAAGTTCACCCCGTACTTCGAGAAGCTGATCGACCAGTTCGAGAAGGACCACCCCGGCGTGACGATCGACTGGATCGATCAGCCCGGCGACGGCTACCAGGACAAGATCCTCAGCCAGGCCAACTCGAACACGCTGCCCGACGTGCTGAACCTGCCGCCCGACATCGCCTACCCGCTGGTGGCGGCCGGCAAGCTGCTCGACCTGAACGCCGCCGACCCCGACCTGAAGAAGGTCTACAACCCCGGCGCCTGGGACGCCTACAGCAACTTCACCGGCGTGAAGGGCACCTACGGACTGCCCTGGTACCTCGGCAGTGACGAGTCGTGGTGGAACCTGCAGCAGCTGGCCCCGTACGGGGTGACCAAGGACTCGCTGCCCGACACCACCGACGGCTGGCTCGACCTGGCCAAGAAGGTCGCCACCGAGTCGAAGGGCAAGGTGCAGCTGGTCTCGTCGATGCCCGGGCTCGACACGTTCGTGTCGGCCGGCATCCCGATCATGGACAAGGACGGCGCGTTCGTGTTCAACACGCCCGAGGCCGAGCAGATCGTGCAGAAGTACGCCGACGCGTACAAGGCCGGCGCCATGCCGCCCGAGGCGCTGACCGGCAGCTACGCCGGCAACGCCGAGATGTACCTGCAGGGCAAGGTCGCCTACACCAGCGGCGGCTCCGGCTTCGCCGGCGACCTGCGCACCAAGGCCCCGTCGCTGCTCGAGCACACCGTGGCCACCGCGCGTCCCGGCATCCCGCCCCTGTTCGTGCAGGGTGTGAACGTGGCGGCCGACTCGAAGAACAAGGCCGCGGCGCTGGCGTTCGCCGAGTACGTGACCAACGAGCAGAACCAGGTCGACTTCGTCAAGATCGCCGTCGGCTTCGCCCCCGGCACCGCGCAGGGCACCGACCAGGTGGTCGCCGAGGTCGGCAAGGACCTCGACCCGGCTCAGGCCGACGCGATGAAGATCATGTTCGACGCGCTCGACAAGGCCCAGGCCACCCCGTACCAGTGGACCGGCGCGATGACCGACTATCTGAACCAGCAGATGGCGCTCGCGATCCGCGGCGACGTCACGCCCAAGGCAGCGCTCGACAAGATCGTCGCCTACGCGAACCAGAACCGCATCGACAAGTGAGCATGAGAACACCAGCACCCGAAGGAGGCGATCGATGAGATCACACCGCTGGTTCACCCCCTGGCTGCTGCTGGCTCCGGCCGTGCTCTGGGTGCTGGTGTTCTCGCTCTGGCCGTTCATCAACACGGTCGCGCTGAGCTTCACCGATGCGCGGCCGCTGCGACCGGCCACCCCGGTCGGATTCGCCCAGTACGAGCGGCTGCTCGGCGACGAGCAGTTCCGCTACGCGCTGATCACGTGCCTGGTCTACGTCGTGGTGTGCGTGCCGCTGCTGACGATCCTGCCGCTGCTGCTGGCGCTGCTGGTCGAGAAGAACATCCCCGGCATCGCGCTGTTCCGCACCACCTACTACTTTCCGGTGATCGCCTCGGCCGTGGTCGTCGCGCTGATCTGGAGCTGGATGTTCGACTCCAAGGGCATCATCAACGAGACCCTGCAATGGATGGGCATCGTCGACAAGCCGATCGCGTTCCTCGTCGATCGCTGGTGGCTGCTGGGCTGCGCCATCCTGCTGACCGTGTGGAAGGGCCTGGGCTACTACATGGTGGTGTACCTGGCGGCCCTGGGCAACGTGAGCAAAGACCTGCACGAGGCGGCGATGCTCGACGGCGCCGGCGGTGTGCGGCGCTTCTTCAACGTGACCATCCCCGGGGTGCGCCCGGCGATGCTGCTGATCTCGGTGCTCGTGGCCGTCTCGGCGATGCGCGTGTTCACCGAACTCGACATCCTCACCCACGGCACCGGTGGCCCCGGCGGTTACGACATGTCCATCGTCATGCTGATCCGCCAGGTGGGGGCGGGTCTGAACGGCAACCTCGGCTACGCGGGGGCGATCAGCGTGGCACTGTTCCTGCTCACGCTCGTGCCGCTGGTCGCGATCGCCCTGCTCAACCGTGAGAAGAAGGCGAAGGTGCCGGCATGACCGCCGTGACCGAGCAACCCGTGCAGCCCGTCCGGCGCGACCGCCGCATCCGCCGCAAGGGCTCGGGCGATTTCAGCAAGCCGACGCTCGGCGGTCTGATCGTGCGGTACGCGCTGCTGCTGGTGATGCTGCTGATCGTGATCGGCCCGTTCGTCTGGCAGCTGTCGACGTCGTTCAAGGGCCCGGCCGACGACCTGTACATCTTTCCGCCGAACCTGATCCCGACCGACCCGACCATCCAGAACTACAAGACCGTCAACGACGTCATCCCCGTCTACCAGTACGCGTGGCACTCGCTGCTGGTCGCGGTGGGGTCGGTCATCACGAACGTCGTCCTCTCGGTGTTCGCCGGGTATGCACTGGCGTGCATGCGGTTCCGCGGAAAGTTCATCGCCCTGGGCATCCTGGTCTCGACCATGCTGCTGCCCGGTGAGGTGACCATCACCGCGAACCTGCTCACCATCAACGCCCTGGGCCTGGCCAACAGCCTGTGGGGCGTGTTCCTGCCGGGTGCGATCGCCGCGATGAACGTGCTGCTGATCGCCACCGCGTGCCGCATGATCCCGCGCGACGTGCTGGATGCCGCGACCGTCGACGGCGCCAGCACCTGGCAGCGCATCCGGCACATCGTGTGGCCGAACGTGCGCGGCATGGCCAGCGTCGTGGCCATCTTCACGTTCATCGGCCAGTGGGACGACTACCTGTGGCCGCTGATGGTGCTCACCGACCCGAGCAAGTACACGCTCACCGTCGGCATGGCCTACCTCAACAGCAACTTCTCGCCCGACCCCCGCCTCATCGCGGCCGGCACCATGGTGGCGCTGATCCCGATCATCGTGTTGTTCTCGGTGCTGCAGCGCTACTTCTTCCGCGGCGTGCAAGAGGGTGCCGTCAAGGGATGACCCCCGAGCGCCCGGCCGTGCTCCGGCCCGCCTCCGGCCCGGCCGACCCGCCGTCGTCACGGCCGGGCGCCGGGGTGCTGGGCGGGCAGGTGTTCGCGTTCCGGTTCGATCCGTCAGCCGGCGTGCAGCGGATGCCCGTGCCCGGTCTCGAGCACATCACGGTCGCATCCGACACGGTGCTGCACTGGGCGTTCTACGCCGACGGGCCGGCGGCAGTGCACGCGCCGTACGCGGGCCTGGCCGTCACGATCGACGTCGAGTTCGACGACGGGTCGTACCTGTCGGCCGACGACCGGGTGCGCGACCGGTACGGGTTCGCCATGGGCGCCGCGGCGCAGTTCGACGCGGCGTGGGCGCTGCCCGAGCAGTGGAACGCCGACACGGTCTCGCTTCAGCCGTGGGCCGGGCGCACCGGTCGGGTCATGGCGGTGCTCGGCGCGCCCGGACTCGCCGTGGCCGCGGGCGTTGAGGTGGCGGGCGCGCGGGCGAGGGGCGCTGAGGCTGAGTCAGACGCGGGCGCCGAGGCGACGGGTGCTGAGGCGACGGGCGCTGAGGCCAGGGGCGCTGAGGCCAGGGGCGCTGAGGCCAGGGGCGCTGAGGCCGCGGGCGCGGAGGCTGAGCCAGACGCGGGCGCTGAGGCGGACGAGGACGCTGAGGCGGACGGGGCCGGCGCCGTCGAGGGTTTCGTCGAGGTCGTCGTCGGCCGCCGCGCCGACACCGCGCAGCTGACCCCGGCCGAGCGGGTCGACGCCCGGCGCGGCACCCATGCCGGGCCGCGCTTCTCGCGCGGCAACACGATCCCGGCCGTCGCCGCACCGCACGGCTTCTGCTTTCTCACACCGGCGACCGACGCGTCCGACACCCGGTGGCCATACCGCTGGTCGGTGCACGACGACGACCGCGGCCGGCGGTTGGAGGCCCTGCAGTTCTCGCACCAGCCGAGCCCGTGGATCGGCGACCGGGGCGTGCTGCAGCTGCGCCCGTTCACGCCGTCGGACGCGTCCGACGCACTGCCCGTCGAGGCCGCCGCGTCGGGCGCAGAACGGCCCGTCCTCGGCCCGCCCCACGCGGTCGATGCGCCACGGATCGTTCCCGGCACAGAACGGGCGCATCCCTTCGTCTACCAGGCCCACCTGCGCGGCGGCGTGCGGGTGCGGATGACCGCGACCACGCACGCCGGAGCCTTCGAGGCCGCGGCGGCTGCGGCATCCACCCCCGTCGGATTCACCGTCACGACGCCCGACGGTGCCGGTGGCTTCACCGCACGTGACGGCCGGCACTTCGACGGCTGGGTGCCCGAGGGCCCGGCCGACTGGGGTGCGGCGCCGCGCACGTTCTTCGCCGGCGTCGTGCACGGCGGCACCGTCGACGCCGACGGGCGGATCCGCGGCACCGGCCGCGTCGAGGTGCGCATCGCACAGTCGTTCCTGTCGATCGCGCAGGCCCGGCAAACGCTGGCGCAGCAGATGCCGGATGCCGCGGGCTTCGACGCACTGCGCGACGGACTCCACGCGCAGTGGGATGCGCTGTTGGGCGCGGTGACCCTGCCGCCGCTGGAGGCGGCCGCCCGGCCGTGGCGGCAGCTCGCCGACGACGAGGCGCGCGCCCAGCTCGCGAGCGCGCTCTACCGGCTGCACCTGTACCCGAACACGATGTCGGAGAACACCGGCACGGCCGCCGCCGGGCGGCTGCGCTTCGCCGACCCGATGGTGCCCGCAGCCGGGCACCACGGCGAGCGCACCGGCGCCCCGGTCGCCGACGGCGAGCTGTACGTCAACAACGGGTACTGGGACACCTACCGCACCGCGTGGCCGGCGCTCGTGCTGCTCGATGCGGCCGGCGCCGGCCGCATGCTCGACGGCGTGCTGACGCAGTGGCGCCGCGGCGGCTGGATGGCCCGGTGGAGCGCTCCGGGATACGTCGACTCGATGGTCGGCACCTCGAGCGACCAGATCTTCGCCGACGCCGAGCGCTGGTCGGTGGCGTTCGACCACGACGCCGCATTCGCCGGCGCCTGGCGCAACGCCTGCGAGCCCGCCGACGACCCCCGCCGTGGGCGCAAGGGCATCGCCCGGGCGCGGTTCACCGGGTACGTCGCCCGCGACGTGCCCGAAGGCATGAGCTGGAGCCTCGAGAACGCGATCTCGGACGCCGCCATCGCCCGCTTCGCCCGGCGACTGGCCGACCGTGGCGGCGCCGACGCGGCACGGTACGACGCGTTCGCCCGCTACTTCGACAATCGGGCCCGCTCGTACCGGCTGCTGTTCGACCACGTGCACGGGTTCTTCCGGGGGCGGGATGCCGCGGGCCGGTTCGGCGATGCACCGTTCGACCCGCGGGTGTGGGGCGGCGACAACGTCGAGACCAACGCGTGGGGCATGTCGGTCGCGGCCGTGCACGACGGCGCCGGCCTCGCCGCACTGTACGGCGGTGCCACCGGTCTGCGTGCGCATCTGGACCGGCTGTTCGCCGAGCCCGAGACCGCCGATGCGGCGTTCGCCGGCGGCTATGGCACGGTCATCCACGAGCAACGCGAGGCGCGGGCGCTGCGCAGCGGCATGTGTGCGATCTCGAACCAGCCCGCCCACCACATCCCGTGGATACACGTGCACGGTGACCGGCCGTGGCAGGCCGGGCAGACCGTGCACGCGCTGGCACGCCGGCTGTTCACGGGCGCGATGATCGGTCAGGGCTTTCCCGGCGACGAAGACAACGGCGAGATGAGCGCCTGGTGGCTGTGGGCGGCGCTCGGCCTCTACCCGCTCGAGCTCGCCTCGGGCGAGCTGCGCATCGGCAGTCCGCTGTTCGACGACATCACCGTCCGTCGCGCGGGCGGCGGCAGCCTGCGGGTGCGTGCGCACCGGGCCGGCCCCGACGCACACCTGCTGGTTCGGGCCGCGCTCGACGGCCGGGACTGCGACCGGCCGGTGCTGCAGGTCGACGCGCTCACCGGTGCGGCCGGTGGTGACGACGCGGCTGGCGATGACGCGGGTGCGGCGGGCGACGCGCCCGGCCCCGATCACGTGCTCGAGCTGTGGTTCTCATCCGACCCCGACGAGGTGGCCGCGAGCCCGCTGTGGGCTGCGGCGGACGAGCCGGTCACGGCGTGGCATCCCGACCTCACCGGCACCGGCGGGCATCCGCTCGACCTCGCGCACACCGTGCTCTTCGACGACGGCGCCGCACCCGATTCCGGGCCGGGTTCGGCCGTGTCGCTGCAGCCCGGCGACACGGCCGGCTGGCGGTTCGCCGCGCCGCGCACCGTCACCGACGTCACCGTGACGGCGGCGGCGGATGCCACGGCCGACGCGCTCACGTGGCAGGCCGAGGCATCCGACGGCCACTGGCGCGACATCGCCACCACCCACCGTGAGCTGCTGATCCCCGGCCGCACCACCCCGTTCCGCCTCGCCGAGCCGGTCACCGCGCACGCCGTGCGCGTGCGTGCGACCACGGCGGTGACGCTGCGGCAGCTCGAGGTGTTCGCCCTCGACGAGCCCTCCCCCACGACCCCCCACCCCACCTGCAACGACGCACGAAAGGAACAGTCCCCATGACCACCCTCCCCAGCCCGCAGCACCGGTGGCGGTTCGCCGCCGTGGCCGCAGTGAGCATCGCGGTCGCCGCACTCGGCGCTCCGGCCGCCGCCTCGGCCACCACCGATCCGGCCGCCGCCTCGACGGCCGGATCGGTCGCCGCGCACGGGCACCACGACCCGACCCCCGCGCCCGGATCGACCGACCCGAAGCGCGTCGTGTACGTCGAGGTGAACAGCAACGACATGGCGAACGTCGCCGACTACACGCTCGCCGGCACGACCCGGCCGGTGTTCGACATGGCGATGATCTTCGCCGCGAACATCAACTACGACACGACGACGCACGCGGCGTACCTCTCGTTCAACGACCGCGTCACCGAGACCCTGGACGACGCCGAGCACCAGATCCGGCCGCTGCAGAAGCACGGCACGAAGGTGCTGCTGTCGGTGCTGGGCAACCACCAGGGCGCGGGCTTTGCGAACTTCACCTCGCAGGCGGATGCTGCGGCGTTCGCCGACCAGCTCGCCGACGCCGTGCACACCTACGGGCTCGACGGCATCGACTTCGACGACGAGTGGGCCGAGTACGGCAAGAACGGCACGGCGCAGCCGAACGGCACGTCGTTCGCCTATCTGCTGGACGCGTTGCGCGACCGACTCGGGCCCGACAAGCTGATCACGCTGTACGACATCGGACCGGCGTACCAGACCACCGACTGGGCGGGCACCGGTGCCGCGGCAGACCTGGACTACGCGTGGAACCCGTACTACGGCGCGTGGCTGCCGCCGCAGCTGCCCGACATGAGCCGCGCCCAGTTCGGCGCTGCGGCCGTCGATCTCACCGCCACCCCGCAGAGCGCGTCGGCGGCGCTGGCGCAGCGCACGGTCGACGAGGGCTACGGCGTGTATGTCACCTACAACCTCACCGCCGGCGACCACTCCGACTACCTGTCGGCGATCACCGAGCCGCTGACCGGACACGCCACCGCCTACAAGGCGCCGTGGTACGACGTGTCGGTGTCGACGCAGGCGACCTGCACCGGCCACTCGGTGAAGCTCAAGACCCGCGTGGCCAGTGCCGAGCGGGCGAAGCTGGATGTCACGGTCACCTCGTCGTTGGGCAGCCGGTCGTTCCCGCACCTCGGTGCCGGCCAGAGCCGTGTTCTCGTGCAGCACGCCCGGCACGGCGCGACCGCCGACGGCACCGTGACCGTGCGGGTGGACGGGCCCGACGGCGTGCTCGACCTTCTCGAGCCGTACCGCGTGCCCGCCTGCCGCTGACCGGCCCCCGCGAAAGACGGCCGGTGGGCGAGAGCACGGGCATCCGCCCTGCCGTCGCCCACCGGCCGCGCCGTCAGCGCCGATCCGGGAGCCGGCGCAGGACCGCGGGCTGACGGCGGGCCAAGGCCCAACCGCCGCGACGCCGTGCACACCGCCACTACGGCGTACACAACTGCGGGGATTTTGCCCGACACGCCGCCGAAACCGCCGCGAACACGGCGTGTCGACGAAAATCTCCGCCGTTGTGCACGGGATGCCGCGGCCGCGCGCTGCTCCCGGGGCGGTGGGCGCGTCCCGGCTAGCCCCGGTCGCGGCGGGCGTGGGTCCGTCGCCGGTCTACGACGTCACGCGGCTTGGGCGAGACCCAGCAACTGCGGAATCGACTGCACGAAGCGCACGGCGGCGCCCCAGCATGCGCACGAGCGCACATGATCGCTGAGGGTTGGAATTACGCGCGTAACCCCATAGAATCAGACAGTCGCGTGCAGCGTGGGGGCGTTGTGCGCGCAGAGCGGGGACAGGAGTTGCTGGTGCGTACTGGTGTGAAAATCGGTGCTGGTGTTGTTTCGGCGGTGATCGGGGCCGCGGCATTCGCCATGCCCGCTGCGGCCATGGCCGACGAGCTTGCTCCACCATCGATCACGGTGACCGCCGACGGCACCGCACCGATCGCGGGCGACGGAAGCAGCACCGACACACAGCCGGCCATCGATCCTGCCGCGTCACGGCTGCTCACGATCTGGATCGCCGCCGGCGGCATCATGCTCACCGGTGGCGCGATCGCCGTCGCCGTGAGCGTGCATCGCAACCGCAAGCTCGCCACCGAGCAGGCCCGACTCTAGGCCCCCAGGCGTCCTCCCTCCCTTCGCGCACCGGCCGTGCCTGCGTGCCGAGAGCCGGCGCATGACCGCGGGTCGGGGCCCAGCCGCCGCTACGCCGTGCACAACTGCGGGGATTTTGCCCGACACGCCGCCGAAACCGCCGCGAACACGGCGTGTCGACGAAAATCTCCGCCGTTGTGCACGGGATGCCGCGAGCCGGCGCACGACCACGGGTTGACCGCGGGTCAGGGCCCAGCCGCCGCTACGGCGTTCACAACTGCGGGGATTTTGCTCGACACGCCGCCGAAACCGCCGCGAACACGGCGTGTCGACGAAAATCTCCGCCGTTGTGCACGGGATGCCACGGCCGCGCGCTGTTCGCGGGTGCGGTAGGCGCGCCCCGGCTAGCCCCGGTCGCGGCGGGCGCGGGTCTGCTCGGCGCGGGCGGCGAGCAGGTCGTCGGCGGGGTATCCCACCTCGACCAGCGTGAGCCCCCGCGCCGCGAGCACCGGGAAGGCGCTCGTGCGCCGGCCGGCGTCGCGCAGCGCGGCGACATCTTCCACCGCCAGCCGCCCTTCGCCGACCGCGACGCACGCGCCCACCAGTGCGCGCACCATGGAATGGCAGAACGCATCGGCCTGCACGGCGGCGACGAGCACGCCGTCGGCGTCGCGGTGCCACCCGAACTCGAGCAGCGTGCGGATCGTGGTCGCCTCGTCGCGCGGCTTGCAGTACGCGGCGAAGTCATGCAACCCGATCAACGACCGGGCCGCGGCATCCATCGTCTGAACGTCGAGCCGCGCATGCACCGTCGTGGTGTACGCCCGCGCGAGCGGGTCGTAGCCGGTCACCTGATCGGCGACGCGATACTCGTACCGGCGCCACACCGCCGAGAACCGGGCGTCGAACCCGGCCGGCGCGACGCAGGTGCGGTGCACGGTCACGTCGGCATAGGCGCCCAGCACCCCGCGCACCCGGTGCGCGAGCCGATCCACCGGGTCGGATGCCGCATCCCGGCGCGTGCGCGTGAACAGGCGCTCGCGCTGCCCGTCGTCCAGGTCGAGGTGCGCCACCTGACCACGCGCGTGCACACCGGCATCCGTGCGCCCGGCGACCACCAGCCGCGGTTCGCCGCCGAGGATGCGCCCCAACGCCTGCTCGAGGGTGCCCTGCACGGTGCGCAGCCCGGGCTGGCGCGCCCATCCGCGGAAGTGGGTTCCGTCGTAGGCGATGTCGAGGCGGATGCGCACGCCTTCACCCTACATTTCGCCCTCGCGCCGCCCGGAACACTCAGGCGTCCACCGTAGAATCGAACCCTGATCCCGCCTCACGGATCGCCCCGATCGGCTCGACCCGGATCAGCCCTGCCCCACCGATGACACCGCCTTCTTCCGCCACGCTCCCGCACTCCCGCTTCGCGGGTCTGGACGGGCTCCGAGCGGTCGCCGTCGTGCTCGTCGTGGTCTACCACCTGTTCCCCGGCTGGTGGCTGCACTCCGGTTTCATCGGCGTCGACGTGTTCTTCGTGATCAGCGGATTCCTGATCACCTCGCTGCTGCTGCGCGAGCGGGAGCGCACCGGGCGCATCGCGCTGGTCGACTTCTGGCGCCGCCGGGCGCGCCGACTGCTGCCCGCTCTCGCCCTGGTGGTCACCGTGTGCGCCACCTGGGCATGGCTCGTCGGCGGCGACGTGCTGGTGCGCCTGGGCTGGCAGGTGCTGGGCGCGGCCACGTTCAGCTACAACTGGATCTCGGTCGCCGGGGGCGGTGACTACTTCTCGGCCGACACCCCCGAGCTGCTGCGCAACCTGTGGTCGCTCGCCGTCGAAGAGCAGTTCTACTGGCTGTGGCCGCTCATCCTTCCGCTGCTGCTGCTCATCCCGCGCCGCTGGGGCCGGGCCGCTCTCGCCCTGGTCGCCGCGGTGGCATCGGCGCTCTGGATGGCACAGGTTGTCGCCGCCGGCGGCGGCCTGACCCGCGCCTACTTCGGCACCGACACGCATGCGTTCGGGCTGCTGCTGGGCGTGGCACTGGCGGTCGGGCTGCAGCGCGTGCTGGTGAGCCCGCCGGCCTGGCTGCGGCATCCGGGCGCCCGCATCGCCGGTGCGGTCACCGGATCGGTGGCGGTGCTCGCTCTGTTCGCGCTGGCGCTGCTGCCCGAGCACAACGACGTCGCGACGTTCCCGGGCACACTCGCCGCGGCCAGCGTCGCCTCTGCCGTGGCCATCGTCTGCGGCGTGCTGCCCGGTTCGTGGCTGGGGCCGGTGTTGGATGCCACGCCGTTGCGCTGGATCGGAGACCGCTCGTACGGCATCTACCTGTGGCACTGGCCGCTGCTCGTGCTCGTGTCGGCGATGGCGGGCGTGACGGCCGGTGCCGACACCATCCCGCCGTGGGTGGGGTCGGTGGCGCTGGTGCTCACCGCGATCTGCGCGACCGTGTCGTACCGGTTCGTCGAGCAGCCGGTGCGCCGGCTCGGCTTCCGAGGCGCGCTGGGCCGCTGCCGCGACCACCTGGTCGGGCCGCCGCGCACGTTCTTTCCGGCGCTCGGGGTGCTGCTGGCCTCGATCGTGGTGGTGGCCGGCACCACTGCGGGCATCGCGACGGCGCCCGCCACCTCGTCCGGGCAGGCCGTCGTGCAGCAGGGCCGCACGGCGCTGGCACAGCCCACGGGTCCGCGCCCCCCGCTGGTGGCCGAGGATGCCTCGTCGCCCGACTCTGCGCTCCCCCAGGCGCCGGCCGCGGTCGACGGTCGACAGATCGACGCCATCGGCGACTCGGTGATGCTGGCGTCGGCTCCCGCGCTGATGGAGAAGTATCCCGGCATCCGCATCGACGCGAAGGTGTCGCGGTCGATCTATGCCGCTCCCGGTATCGTCGACCGACTCGCCGCGCAGGGCACGCTGCGCCGCTATGTGGTGCTGGGCCTGGGTACGAACGGGTCGATCGACAAGCGCTCACTCGATCTGGTCGTCGACCGGCTCGGGCCGCACCGCCGGCTGGTGCTGGTCACCGCGTTCGCACCGCGGTCGTGGATCCCGGGCGTGAACAAGGCGCTGCACGCGTATGCCGCCGGGCATCCCACCGTCATCGTCGCCGACTGGGCCGGCGCCATCGCACCGCACGTCGACCTGCTGGCCGGCGACCAGATCCACCCGGGCGGCGCCGGGGGCCGGATCTACGCGCAGACCGTCGCCGACGCGATCACCCAGGCGCAGCGGCAGCAGGCCGCCGCGCGCGAGCAGATGACGCTGCGGGCATACGACCTGGCCGAGCCCCGAGCATCCCACCGCTAACGCGGCGCGCGCAGCCCACCGCCAGCGCGGCCCGCGGCCGGCGCATCCCACCGCCAGCGCGGCCCGCGCGTCCCACCGCCAGCGCGGCCCGCGCCTCCCACCGCCAGCGCGCCCCGCGCATCACCCCGCCAGCGCGACCCGCGGCTCCCACCGCTCGCACATCGCACCGCTCACACAGCCCGCGCATCCCACCGCCAGCGCGGCCCGCGCATCCCACCGCCAGCGCGGCGCGCGCATCCCCCGCCAGCGCGGCCCGCGGCCGGCGCGATGCTCATCCGACCGGTGGCCGTACCGGTGCGTCCCGCGTGGAGGTCTCCAGCTGGGCGACCGTCTGCTGCAGCATCTCGCGGATCTCGCCGGCAAGCGCCTCGGTCGAGATCCGCGACGACGGCACGCTCACGGTCGCGGCCGCGACAACGCTGCCATCGCGCCCGTGCACCGGCACCGACACCGACCGCACACCGTCCTCGAGCTCCTGATCGACCACGCACCACCCGCGCTCGCGGGCCGCCCGCACCCGCGTGAGCACGGCATCGACATCCCACACCGTGGTCGCGGTGTGCGCCCGCATCCCGCTTGCGGTCAACACCTCGCGCACGGCATCGTCGCCGAGCCCCGACAGCAGCGCACGGCCCGCGGCCGTGCAGTACGCCGGCAGCCGGTTTCCCACGGTCAGCGTGATCGACAGTCCCCGGACCGCGTTCGCCACGGCCACATACGCGATCTCGGTGCCGTCGAGCACGGTGAGAGAACAAGATTCCTCACAGCGTGTGGCCAGATCGACCAGGAACGGCTGCGCCAGTCGCGGCAGCGACAGGGACGACAGGTACGAGTACCCCAGCTCGAGGATGCGGGGGCGCAGATGGAATCGCGAACCCCGCTTGCCGACATAGCCCAGCCGCTCCAGCGTGAGCAGATAGCGTCTTGCCGCCGCACGGTCGAGCCGGGCGTGCTCGGCCACCTCGCCGAGGGTCGGCTCGGGCGTCTCGAGGCTGAAGCAGCGAAGCACCGCGAACGCACGATCGATCGACTGGATGAAGTCCCGGCCGCCCCCGCCTTCCGGCTCCCCGCTCATGGCGCACCTCTCCCGATCGCGCGATCCGCGCAAGGAACACTTGACGATTCGATCCTACGGTGTGACACTGTGTGCACGCAGCGCACATTCTGTGCGCTATGCGCACAACTCGAAAGGCACCGCAATGAAGCGCTCTCTGGTCGGCATCGCCGCCGCCTCGGCAACCCTCCTTCTTCTCACCGCCTGTAGCAGCACCGCGCCGGCACCCGCCACCACCGGCGGTGCGTCCGGGGATCTTCCGGCGTCGATCGCATCGGCCGGCAAGATCGACTTCGGCGCTGAGCTGACCGTGCCGCCGATGACCTTCTTCGAATCGGACGGCACCACGCAGACCGGGGTCAACCACGACCTCGGTCAGGCCATGGCCGAACACCTGGGCGTGAAGGCGGAGTTCACCCAGTACGCGTTCCCCGGCCTCCAGCCGGCCCTGAAGGCCGGCAAGATCGACGCGATCTTCGACGTCATCAACGACACGAAAGAGCGCGAGGCCCAGTTCGACTTCATCGACTACCTCGCCTCCGGCGACACCCTGCTGGTCCAGCACGGCAATCCGCATCACCTGGCCGCCCTGTCGGACATGTGCGGTCTGAGCATGTCGACGGTCGCCGGATCGGTGCAGATCAAGCTGGTCGAGGCCGCCTCGCAGAAGTGCACGGATGACGGTGACAAACCGATCACCATCCAGCAGTTCCCGTCGGCCGCCGACGCGCGCCTGCAGGTGCAGAACGGCAAGTACGACGCGTTCATCGGCAACACCCCGGTGCTGCTGTACCTGGCGAAGACCGCAGACTCCGGCAACGCGTTCTCGGCGGTGCCGTTGCAGGGCGACACCTCGTACTACGGCATCGCCGTCGACAAGTCCGACACCCAGTTGCGTGACGCCCTGGTCACCGCATTGACCGCGGTCATCGCCGACGGCACGTACGGCAAGGTCTTGGCCAAGTACGGGCTCGAAGACCTCGCACTCGACAAGCCCCTCGTGAACGCCGCCGGTTCGTGATCGAGATGATGACCCGACCACGTACCGTGGGCGAGGCGACGCACGTCGATGTGCCCGACCTGATCGCGCCGCGACTTCACCTGGGCCGCTGGGTGTCGGGCCTGCTCGTCGCCGCACTCGCGGTCGGTGTGGGCGTCTCGGTGTTCACGAACCCGAACATCGACCATGCGACCGTCAAGGACTTCTTCTTCAGCCCCGCGATCCTCACCGGACTCGGCACGACGATCCTGCTCGCGGTGGTCGCACAGGCGCTGGGCATCGTCATCGGTCTGCTCGTCGCGCTGCTGCGCATGTCACGCAATCCGGTCGCCGCCGTCGTCGGATGGGTCTACGTGTGGCTGTTCCGCGGCATCCCGCTGCTAGTGCAGGTGCTCATCTGGGGCAACTTCGCGCTGTTCTACCGGCGCATCGACATCGGCATCCCCGGAACCGACGTGTTGTGGGCATCGTGGGACACCAACGCGGTGCTCACACCGTTCGTCGCGTCGCTGTTGGCGTTGAGCCTGAACGAGGCCGCGTACATGGCCGAGATCATCCGCGGGGGGATGCTGTCGGTCGCGACCGGCCAGCACGAAGCCGCACGTGCGCTCGGCCTGTCGCGGTCGCAGGCGCTGGTCAAGGTCATCCTGCCCCAGGTGCTGCGCGTGATCATCCCGCCGACCGGCAACCAGTTCATCAATATGCTGAAGATGACCTCGCTGGTGTCGGTGATCGCCGGCGGTGATCTGCTGACGCAGGCCCAGAACATCGCGGCGGGCAACTTGCAGACCATGGAACTGCTGTTCGTGGCCAGCGGCTGGTATCTGGTGTGCACGACGATCGCGTCGATCGCCCAGTCCATCCTCGAGCGCCGCTTCGATCGGGGCCACCGCCGCGCCGGCTGGTGGGCCCGGATGCTCGGATCCCGGAGGACCGCATGAACACGATGGTGCTGGCGGAGCGAGTCCGCAAGAGCTTCGGACACGTCGACGTGCTCAAGGGCATCGACATCGAGGTGCACACCGGCGAGGTGCTGTGCCTGATCGGCCCGTCCGGGTCGGGCAAGAGCACGTTCCTGCGCTGCGTGAACAACCTCGAGACCATCGATTCGGGTCACATCTGGGTGGACGGGGACCTCATCGGCTATGACGTGCGAGGTCGCCGCCTGCACCACCTGAAGGAGTCGGCGGCGCGGCGGCAACGGCGCGACATCGGCATGGTCTTCCAGCATTTTGAGTTGTTCCCGCATATGACCGCGCTCGAGAACATCGTGCTCAGCCCGATCGCCGTGCGTGGCGTGCCCCGCGCGGCCGCCGTCGAGCGGGCCCGGCACCTGCTCGGCAAGGTCGGACTCGCCGACCGCGCGGACTTCTATCCGAGCCAGCTGTCGGGCGGTCAGCAGCAGCGTGTCGCGATCGCACGTGCCCTGGCGATGGAACCCAAGCTCATGCTGTTCGACGAACCGACGTCGGGGCTCGATCCGGAGCTCGTCGACGAGGTGCTCGCCGTCATGGGCGAACTGGCCGCGGACGGCATGACGATGATCGTGGTGACCCATGAGCTCGGTTTCGCCCGGGACGTCGCCGATACGATCACCTTCATGGCCGACGGCGTGATCGTCGAGTCGGGTCCGCCCGAGCAGGTGATCGCGAACCCGCAGCACGAACGCACGCGCAGCTTTCTGCGTCGCGTGCGCGCGGAGACCGGTGCACAGGCGACGGAAGGACGGAGCGTATGACGACCCGGTTGATCCTTCTCGGAACCGCCGGCGGGCCGACGCCCAAGGTGTCACGGAGCGCTCCCGCACAGGCGGTCGTGGTCGACGGCCATACGTACCTGGTGGATGCCGGCAATGGAGTGGCACGGCAGATGGCGCTGGCCGGCCTGCCGCACGGGTCGCTCGACACGGTACTGCTGACCCACCACCACTCCGATCACAACGCCGACATCGGCACCGTGCTGCTTCTGAGTTGGGCTGCCGAGCTCGACCGACCGGTCGCCGTGTACGGGCCGCCGCCGCTGTCGGCGGTGATGGCGGCGTTCTTCGCACAGAGCCGTGTCGACATCGACACGCGCGTCGACGACGAAGGTCGCCGCGCGCTCGACGACCTCGTCACGGTCGCCGAGGTCGCACAGCCGGGCGTCGTGCACGAAGACGATCGTGTGCGCATCACGGCGGCGCTCGTCGACCATCCGCCGTTCGGTGTCGCGCTCGGCTACCGCATCGACACCGACGACCGTTCCATCGTGATCTCGGGCGACACCACACCGTGCCCGGCCCTGATCGAGCTGGCACGGGGTGCCGACATCCTGGTGCACGAGGTGCTGTACGAACCGGCGCTGGACTGGATCACCGCCGGGTCGAACGGCACGCGACTGCGCGAACACCTCGTGAACAGCCACACCATGGCCACCGACGTCGGAGACGTGGCGGCCCGGGCCGGGGTGGGCACGTTGGTCCTCTCCCATCTCGTGCCCTCCGACGGCGGCGTCAGCGACGAGCAGTGGCTGGCCGCCGCATCCCGCGGCTTCGACGGGACGATCATCGTCGGACGCGACCTCATGGAGCTGTGAGCACCACCGCCACACAGACGACGAGACCCGCGAGCCGAACGGCTCGCGGGTCTCGTCGTGTCTCGCTCGGGTCTTACTCGGCCTTCTCGGCGTCGGCCTTCTCGGCGTCGGCGGGCGCGTCGGCCGCGGCATCCGTCGCCTCGGCTGCCGGCGCGTCGACCGCAGCCTCGGCCTCGGCGGCCTCTTCAGCCGCAGCCCCCTCAGCCGGAGCGTCCTCAGCCGGAGCCTCTTCGGCCGGAGCCTCGGCGGCAGCGGCCTTGGGCGCGGCGGCCTTCTTGGCAGCCGGAGCGGCCTTCTTCTTCTGCACCGGCTCGAGCACGAGCTCGATCACGGCCATCGGCGCGTTGTCGCCCTTGCGGTTGCCGACCTTGGTGATGCGGGTGTAGCCGCCGTCACGGTCGGCGACCAGCGGCGCGATCTCGGTGAACAGCTCGTGCACCACGCCCTTGTCGCCGATGACCGACAGCACCCGGCGACGCGCGTGCAGGTCGCCGCGCTTGGCGAACGTGATCAGCCGCTCGGCCAGCGGACGCAGGCGCTTGGCCTTGGTCTCGGTGGTCTTGATCGACTTGTGCGTGAACAGCGCGGCAGCCAGGTTCGCCAGCAGCAGACGCTCGTGGGCGGGGCCGCCTCCGAGGCGGGGACCCTTGGTGGGCTTAGGCATTCTCAGTTACTCCAGTGTGAAAGAAATCAGACGGTCTCGGTGTCGTCGTCGTATCCGCCGTAGAAGTGGGCGCCGTCGAAACCGGGCACCGAGTCCTTCAGCGACAGACCGAGCGAGACGAGCTTGTCGCGCACCTCGTCGACCGACTTCTGACCGAAGTTGCGGATGTTCATCAGCTGCGTCTCAGACAGGGCGACCAGCTCTGAGACGGTGTTGATGCCCTCGCGCTTGAGGCAGTTGTACGACCGCACCGACAGGTCGAGGTCTTCGATCGGCATCGACAGCTCGGTCGAGACCGCGGTCTCCACCGGCGCCGCGCCGATCTCGATGCCCTCGGCGTCGACGTTCAGCTCGCGCGCCAGGCCGAACAGCTCGGTGAGGGTACGACCGGCCGAGGCGACCGCGTCGCGCGGCGAGATCGCCGGCTTGGTCTCCACGTCCAGCACGAGCTTGTCGAAGTCGGTGCGCTCCCCGGCACGGGTCGCGTCGACACGGTAGCTGACCTTCAGCACCGGCGAGTAGATCGAGTCGATCGGGATCTGCCCGGCCTCGGCGTACTCGTTGCGGTTCTGCGTGGCCGACACGTAGCCGCGGCCGCGCTCGATGGTGAGCTCCAGCTCGAAGCGGGCGGTGTCGTTCAGGGTCGCGATGACCAGCTCGGGGTTGTGCACCTCGACGCCGGCGGGGGCCGAGATGTCGGCCGCGGTGACCTCACCGGCGCCGGTCTTGCGCAGGTAGGCGGTGATCGGCTCGTCGCGCTCGCTCGAGACGACCAGCTGCTTGATGTTCAGGATGATCTCGGTGACGTCCTCTTTGACACCGGGGATGGTGCTGAACTCGTGGAGGACTCCGTCGATGCGGATGCTGGTGACCGCTGCCCCCGGGATCGAGGAGAGCAGGCTGCGGCGCAGGGCGTTGCCGATCGTGTAGCCGAAGCCGGGCTCCAGCGGCTCGATGACGAAACGGCTGCGGAACTCCCCGATCTTCTCCTCGGTCAGGGTGGGACGCTGTGCAATGAGCACTATGTGTTCCTTTCGTGCGACGTGCCCGCTATATGACACGTGCAGTGGGTGAGGTGTTGAGTTTTCTCCGAGGGATGCCTCGGGCCCGAGGCATCCGGTAGCGCAGGGGTGCCGGATGCCTCACAAGAAGACATCCGGCACCGAGATCTCAGACCCGGCGGCGCTTGGGCGGGCGGCAGCCGTTGTGCGCCTGCGGCGTGACGTCCTGGATCGAGCCCACCTCCAGGCCCGCGGCCTGCAGCGAGCGGATCGCGGTCTCGCGACCCGAGCCGGGGCCCTTCACGAAGACGTCGACCTTCTTGACGCCGTGCTCGGCGGCCTGGCGGGCGGCCGACTCGGCGGCCATGCCGGCCGCGTACGGGGTCGACTTGCGCGAGCCCTTGAAGCCCACGCCACCCGACGACGCCCAGCTGATGACGGCGCCCGACGGGTCGGTGATCGAGACGATCGTGTTGTTGAACGTCGACTTGATGTGGGCCTGGCCCAGCGCGATGTTCTTCTTCTCTTTGCGGCGCGGCTTGCGCGCGGCGGTCTTGGCCTGTGCCATGTGCTGTTCTCCTGAATCCTGTCAGCGAAGGCGGGGGCCTAGCGCGCCTTCTTCTTGCCGGCGACGGTACGCTTCGGGCCCTTGCGGGTGCGGGCGTTGGTCTTGGTGCGCTGACCGCGCACGGGCAGGCCACGGCGGTGGCGGATGCCCTCGTAAGAGCCGATCTCGACCTTGCGGCGGATGTCGGCGGCGACCTCGCGGCGCAGGTCACCCTCCACCTTGTAGTTGCCTTCGATGTGGTCGCGCAGCGCGACGAGCTGGTCGTCGGTGAGGTCCTTGACGCGGATGTTCTCGTCGATCCCGGTCGCGGCGAGGATCTCGTTCGAGCGGGTGCGGCCGATGCCGTAGATGTAGGTGAGTGCGATCACCACGCGCTTGTCGCGCGGGATGTCGACGCCGGCAAGACGTGCCATGCGGGTCTCCTGGGAGTGTGGTGGAGGTGTGGAGCAGGATCGGTGCCCGGGCCTCCGCCCCGGGGTGTCCCCCTCGCGGGTTCTGATCCTGCCTGGTGTGATGTTGAGTTGTTCGACACGGATGCCACCGCCGGCGGCATCCGTCGTCTCAACCCTGACGCTGCTTGTGGCGCGGGTTGGACTTGCAGATGACCATGACGCGCCCGTGACGGCGGATCACCTTGCAGTGATCGCAGATGGGCTTGACGCTCGGCTGAACCTTCATGATGTTCCTGTTCGCTGTCTTCGCCGGGCGGGCACGGGTGTGCCCGGGGCGTTACTTCTCGACCGGTCTAGCGGTAGCGATAGACGATTCGGCCGCGGGTGAGGTCGTAGGGGCTGAGCTCCACGACCACGCGGTCCTGCGGGATGATGCGGATGTAGTTCTGCCGCATCTTTCCCGAGATGGTGGCGAGCACCTTGTGTCCGTTGGTCAGCTCCACGCGGAACATCGCGTTCGGCAGAGCCTCGGAGATCACGCCCTCGATCTCGATGACGCCGTCTTTCTTCGCCATAGCCTCGCTATCGATTCTGCAGACCGGTCGGTCTGCGTGGATGGGATGGTGGTGCAAAGATCGCGCGCTCGGACACGCCGAAACAGGCGCAAGGCACCAAAGAATTAGTGTACGTCACCCGCCCGCAACCGGCAACTTCGCGGTCGGCGGCCCCCGGCACCGACCGGCGCGGTGGCCCGGCCGCGGACGGATGCCGTCACTTCAGGTGCGGCAGGATGTCGGTGTTCGGGTCCATCTGCTGTGAGATCGGCGCGATCTCGCCGTTGATCACGAGCGTCGGGGTGCCGCGCATGCCTTCGGCCAGCCCGTGCGCCTGCACGTACTTCTGGTACCGGTTCGAGGTGATCGCCTTCTCGAGGTCCGCGGTCACGTTCACCCCGGCGTCTTTGGCGATCTGCACGATCTGCTCGTCGGTCAGACCCGCCGAGTTCTCGCCCGGCTGGTTCTCGTACATCGCCTGCATGAACGCGTAGGCCTTGTCGGGGTCGGCGGCGGCCACGGCGTAGAACGCGCTGGCGGCACGACTGGAGTAGCCCTTCGGCGAGGTGTACTCGTCGAGGATCGCGACCGGGTGCACCTTCAGCGTCGCCTTGCCCCCGTCGACCAGCTGCTTGATCGCCGGTCCCTCGGCCTTCTCGAACTCGTGGCAGATCGGGCACAGGAAGTCGACGTAGGTCTCGATGACGTTGTCGCCGTCGCCGAAGGTCACCGCCCCGGCATCCGTGTCGATGATCTTGCCCTTGGGGTCGGCGCCGGGGCCGGATGCCGCGGTGTTGATGTTGATGACGACCGCGGTCACCACGACCAGCGCGACCACCGCGGCCACACTGACCCAGATGGCGAACCAGTTCGTCTTGCGCACAGTGCTGGCCATGGATGTCCTCGCTCTACTTGATCGGGGATGGTTCGATGCCGAACGGGGCGAGCCCCGCGGCCCCGCCGTCGGGCGCGGTCAGCACCCAGATACCCTCATCATGCACGGCGACGCTATGTTCCCAGTGTGAACCGGCCGTGCCGTCCACGGTCGAGACGGTCCAGCCGTCGTCGCCGACGAACGTGGCCTCGCTGCCGGCGACGACCATCGGCTCGATCGCCACGACCAGACCCGGCCGCACGACCGGGCCGGGGTCGGGCACGCGGTAGTTGAACACCGACGGCGACTCGTGCATGCGACGTCCGATGCCGTGGCCGACATAGTCGCGCAGGATGCCGTAGTCATGACCGGATGCCTCGACGTACGCCTGCACCGCCTGGCCCACCTCGCCCAGGTGCGAGGCACCGGCCAGGGCGGCGATGCCGGCCCACAGCGAACCCTCGGTCACACGCGAGAGTTCCCGCCGCTCGGCCACCAGCTCGGGACGGTCGGGGTCGCCGATCACGACGGTGATGGCGGAGTCACCGTTCCAGCCGCGGTACTGCGCCCCGGCGTCGACCGAGACGATGTCACCGGGCGCGAGCACCCGGTCGCCGGGGATGCCGTGCACGACCTCGTCGTTCACCGACACGCACACGGTGTGCCGGTAGCCGCGCACCATCTGGAAGTTCGACACGGCGCCGCGCGAGGTGAGTACGGCGGCGGCTGCGGCATCCAGTTGCAGCGTCGTGGTGCCGGGGACGATCAGCGGCCGCACCGCGTCGAGCATGGCGGCGGTGATGCGGCCGGGCTCGACCATCGCCCGCAGCTGCGCGGGCGACTTGTAGATGCCGCGACGAAGGCCCACGTCAGACGGCCGCGGGTCGGGCGATCCCGCGCGCGGCCAGCGCCGCCATGATGCGCTCGGTGATCTCGTCGAGCGTGCCGACGCCGTCGATGCGGTCGACGATGCCGCGCCCGCGGTACACGTCGAGGATCGGCGCGGTCTCGTTCTCGTAGATGGCCAGGCGCTTGGCGATCACCTCGTCGGTGTCGTCGGTGCGCCCCTGCTCGGCGGCGCGCAGCGCCAGCCGGGCGATGCTCTCGTCACGGGGCACGCTCAGTTCGATCACCGCGTCCAGCTGCCGGCCGTGCTCGGCGAGGAACCCGTCGAGGTCGCGCACCTGCTGCAGGTTGCGGGGGTACCCGTCGAGCAGAAAGCCCTCGGCGGCGTCGGGCTGTGCGAGCCGGTCGCGCACGATCTGCCCGGTCAGCTCGTCGGAGACGAGGTTGCCCGCCGCCGTGATCGCCTTGACCTGTTCACCCAGCGGGGTGCCGGCGGCGATGTTCGCACGGAACACGTCGCCTGTGGAGACGGCCGGGATGCCGAAGGCGTCGGCGATGCGCGCGCCCTGGGTGCCCTTGCCCGAGCCCTGAGGGCCGACGATCAGCAGGCGTGCGGTCTGGGTCATCGCAGGAGTCCTTCGTAGTGGCGTTGCTGCAGCTGCGCGTCGATCTGCTTGACGGTCTCAAGACCCACACCGACCATGATGAGGATCGAGGTGCCGCCGAACGGGAAGTTCTGGTTGGCGCTGACCGTGGCCAGGGCGATCAGCGGGATCAGCGCGACCAGACCCAGGTAGATCGAGCCGGGCAGGGTGATGCGCGTGAGCACGTAGTCGAGGTACTCGGCGGTGGGGCGACCGGCCCGGATGCCGGGGATGAAGCCGCCGTACTTCTTCATGTTGTCGGCGACCTCGGTCGGGTTGAACGTGATCGCGACGTAGAAGTAGGTGAAGCCGATGGTCAGCAGGAAATACAGCAGCCAGTAGATCGGGTGGTCGCCCTTGACCAGGTAGTTGTTGATCCACACCGTCCACGCGGCCGGCTCCTGGCCGGGCGCGGGCTGGTTGAACTGGGCGATCAGTGCGGGGATGTACAACAGCGACGACGAGAAGATCACCGGGATCACGCCGGCCATGTTGACCTTGATCGGAATGTACGTGTTGGTGCCGCCGTATGTGCGACGGCCCACCATCCGTTTCGCGTACTGCACCGGGATGCGCCGCTGCGACTGTTCCACGAACACGATCAGCGCGATGATCACCACGCCCACCAGCAGCACGAGCAGGAACACCTCGAAGCCGCGCGACTGCTCGATCTGCCACATCGCGGCGGGGAAGGTGGCGGCGATCGAGGTGAAGATCAGGATCGACATGCCGTTGCCGATGCCCTTCTCGGTCACCAGCTCGGCGAACCACATGATCAGGCCGGTGCCGGCGGTCATGGTGAGGATCATCAGCAGCTGCGCCCACCAGGCGTCGTTGGTGAGCAGCTGCTGGCAGCTGGTCGCGGCCGACGAGCCGAACAGCTGACCGCTGCGGGCCACGGTCACCAGCGTGGTGGACTGCAGCAGCGCGAGCGCGATCGTCAGGTACCGGGTGTACTGGGTCAGCTTGGTCTGACCTGACTGACCCTCTTGGTACAGCGTCTCGAAGTGCGGGATCACCACGCGCAGCAGCTGCACGATGATCGTCGCGGTGATGTACGGCATCACGCCCAGCGCGAAGATCGACAGCTGCAGCAGCGCCCCACCCGAGAACAGGTTCACCATCGACAGCAGGCCCTGTGTGCCGGCACTGTCTTGCAGACACTGCTGCACATTGCCGAAGTCGACGAACGGCGTCGGAATGTGCGCGCCCAGACGGTACAGGACGATGATCGCCAGGGTGAAGCCGATCTTCCGACGCAGGTCAGGGGTGCGAAAGACCCGCACGATGGCGCTGAACAAGTGGATTCCTCCAGAAAGGGTTCCGGCGCACGCAGGGTGCACACAGACAACCAGGGTAACCCAGCGCGCGGCCTGCGCGTGCCGCGGGTGTCGCCGGATGCAGAACGGGGCCGGAGGATCCTCCGGCCCCGTTCTCAGGGATTACTGGGCGCCGGTGACCGCGACCGTGCCGCCGGCGGCGACGATCTTCTGCTCCGCAGAGCTCGAGATCTTGTCGACCGTCACGTTCAGCTTGACCGCGATGTCGCCGGTGCCGAGCACCTTGACCTTCTCGTTCTTGCGCACCGCACCCTTGGCCACCAGGTCGCCGACGGTCACGTCGCCGCCGGTCGGGTACAGCTCGGCGAGCTTGGCCAGGTTCACGACCTGGTACTCGACGCGGAACGGGTTCTTGAAGCCGCGCAGCTTGGGTGCACGCATGTGCAGCGGCAGCTGCCCGCCCTGGAACCCGGGGCGCACCTGGTAGCGCGCCTTCGTGCCCTTGGTGCCGCGACCGGCGGTCTTGCCCTTGGAGCCCTCACCGCGACCCACGCGGGTCTTCGGGGTGTTGGCGCCGGGGACCGGACGCAGGTGGTGCACCTTCAACACGGCCGGGCGCGAGGCAGTGGCATCCGTCGCCTGCGACTTGGTGGCGGCCGCCTTGGCGGGAGCCTTCTTCGCGGGCGCCTTCTTCTCGGCCTCGGCGGCCGCGGTGGTGTTCTCGGCCTTGTCAGCCATCAGTCGATCTCCTCAACCTTCACGAGGTGGGCGACGGTCTTGACGTACCCGCGCGTCTGCGCGTCGTCCGGACGGACGACACAGTCGCCGATCCGCTTCAGACCGAGGCTGCGCAGCGTGTCACGCTGGTTCTGCTTCTCGCTCACCTTGGACTTGATCTGCGTGACCTTCAGTCGGCTGGCCATCAGGCACCTACCTTCTGCTCACGTGCGGCGGCGGCCTCGGCGGCCTCGGCGCGCACCAGGCGGGCCGGCGCGACCTGGTCGAAGTCCAGGCCACGACGGGCGGCGACCGCGCGCGGCTCCTCGAGCGACTTCAGCGCCTCGACGGTCGCGTGCACGATGTTGATCGTGTTCGACGAGCCCAGCGACTTCGAGAGCACGTCGTGGATGCCGGCGCACTCGAGCACAGCACGCACCGGGCCACCGGCGATCACACCGGTACCGGCGGCGGCCGGACGCAGCAGCACGACACCGGCGGCGGCCTCACCCTGCACCGGGTGCGGGATGGTCTTGCCCACGCGCGGCACGCGGAAGAAGTTGCGCTTGGCCTCTTCGACGCCCTTCGAGATGGCCAGCGGCACCTCGCGGGCCTTGCCGTAGCCGACACCGACCACGCCGTTGCCGTCGCCGACGACCACGAGTGCGGTGAAGCTGAACCGGCGACCGCCCTTGACGACCTTCGAGACGCGGTTGATGGTCACCACGCGCTCGAGGAACTGGCTGTCGCCCCGGTCACGCGAGCCACGGCCGCCGCGGTCGCCGCGGGAGTTGCGGTCGCGGCCGCCGCGACGGGGCTCGCGCTCCGTCGCGGTCTCGGCCGTGGCCTGGGCACCCTGCTCGGGCGCTGCCTGGTCGGCGGTCACTTCGGTCTCCTTGTTGTCACTCACAGGTTCAGCCCTCCTTCGCGGGCGCCGGTGGCGACGGCGGCGACGCGACCGGCGTACCGGTTGCCACCGCGGTCGAACACGGCCTCGGCGATGCCGGCGGTCTTGGCGCGCTCGGCGACCAGCTCGCCCACCTTGCGGGCCTTGGCGGTCTTGTCACCGTCGAACGCACGCAGGTCGGCTTCGAGGGTGGATGCACTGGCCAGGGTGTGGCCCTTGCTGTCGTCGACGAGCTGCACGAACACGTGACGCGACGAACGGGTCACGACCAGCCGCGGCCGCTCGGCGGTGCCGACGATCTTCTTGCGAAGACGGGCGTGGCGACGCGCACGGGCGTCGGACTTCGAGATCACAGCCATGCTTACTTACCAGCCTTTCCGGCCTTGCGCCGAACGACCTCGCCGGCGTAGCGCACGCCCTTGCCCTTGTACGGCTCGGGCTTGCGGATCTTGCGGATGTTCGCAGCCGCCTCGCCGACGGCCTGCTTGTCGATGCCGCTCACGGTGAGCTTGTTGTTGCCCTCGACCGTGAAGGTGATCCCGGTCGGCGGCTCGACCAGCACCGGGTGCGAGAAGCCGAGCGCGAACTCGACGGCCGCACCCTTCTGCTGCACGCGGTAGCCGGTGCCGACGACTTCGAGGCCCTTGGAGTAGCCCTGGGTGACACCGATGATGTTGTTGTTGATGAGCGTGCGGGTCAGTCCGTGCAGCGAACGCGAGGCGCGCTCGTCGTCGGGACGGGAGACCAGCACCTGGCCCTGTTCGACGGTGACCTCGATGGGCTGCGCCACGGTGAGCTCCAGCTCACCCTTGGGGCCGGTGACCTGCACCCGCTGCCCGGTGACCTCGACGGTCACACCGGCCGGGATGTCGATGGGAAGACGTCCGATTCGCGACATCGTCGATCACCACACGTAGGCGAGGACTTCCCCACCCACGCCCTTCTGCTCGGCCTGGCGGTCCGTGAGGAGGCCAGAGGAGGTGGACAGGATGGCCACGCCCAGGCCGCCGAGGACGGTGGGCAGTTCGGTCGAGCGTGCGTACACGCGCAGACCGGGCTTGGAGACGCGCTTGATGCCGGCGATCGACCGCTCGCGGTTCGGGCCGTACTTCAGCGTCAGGGTCAGCGTCTCGCCGACGCGGGCGGACTCGACGGTCCAGCCGGCGATGTAGCCCTCCTGCTTGAGGATCTCGGCGATGTTCTTCTTCAGCTTCGAGCTCGGCAGCGACACCGTGTCGTGGTGCGCCGCGTTCGCGTTGCGCAGCCGGGTCAGCATGTCTGCGACCGGGTCTGTCATTGTCATGGATTGTTTCCTTTGTTCATAAGGTTTCGGACGCGGGTCCACCCACGGCCGACCTTCTATGACGGCTGTTCAGTTGTGGGGTCTCACGCCGCCGCGTCGGCCGCACGGAACGGGAAGCCCAGGTGGCGCAGCAGCGCCCGGCCCTCGTCGTCGGTGGAGGCCGAGGTGACGATCGTGATGTCGAAACCACGCACGCGGTCGATGCGGTCCTGGTCGATCTCGTGGAACACCGACTGCTCCTGCAGACCGAAGGTGTAGTTGCCGTGACCGTCGAACTGCTTCGCGCTCAGCCCGCGGAAGTCGCGGATGCGCGGCAGCGCCAGGTTGATCAGTCGGTCCAGGAACTCCCACGCCCGGTCGCCGCGCAGCGTGACGTGCGCACCGATGGGCTGACCCTCACGCAGCTTGAACTGCGCGATGGACTTGCGGGCCTTGGTCACGACCGGCTTCTGACCGGTGATCTTGGTGAGGTCGTCGACCGCACCCTCGATCACCTTGCTGTCACGAGCGGCCTCGCCGACACCGGTGTTGATGACGACCTTGACCAGGCCCGGGATCTGCATGACGTTGCGGTACCCGAACTCGTCCTGCAGCTTCTGCTGGATCTCGGCCTTGTACTTCTGCTTCAGGCGGGGCTGGATCTTGCCAGCCTCCGCGGCAGCGGTGGTGCTCATATTCAGAGGTCCTTGCCTGACTTCTTCGCGTAGCGCACGCGGACCGTGCGCTTCACGCCGTCCTTGACCTTCTCTTCGACCCGGTGGCCGACACGGGTCGGCTTCTTGGTCGAAGGGTCGACGATGGCGACGTTGGAGATGTGGATCGGGGCTTCCATCGTCTCGATGCCGCCCGTCTTCGTGCCGCGCTGGGTCTGACCCATGCGGGTGTGCTTGGTGACGTAGTTCACGCCCTCGACGATGACGCGGTTCTGCTCGGGCAGGACCTGGAGGACCTTGCCCTGCTTGCCGCGGTCGGTGCCGGAGAGGACCTGGACCAGGTCGTCCTTCTTGATGTTCGCCATGATCAGATGACCTCCGGGGCCAGCGAGACGATCTTCATGAACTTCTTGTCGCGAAGCTCACGGCCGACCGGCCCGAAGATGCGGGTGCCGCGGGGCTCCCCGTCGTTCTTCAGGATCACGGCGGCGTTCTCGTCGAACTTGATGTACGAGCCGTCGGCACGACGGGTCTGCTTGACGGTGCGCACGACCACGGCCTTGACGACGTCGCCCTTCTTGACGTTGCCGCCGGGAATGGCGTCCTTCACCGTCGCGACGATCACGTCGCCCAGGCCCGCGTAGCGCCGGTTGGAGCCGCCGAGCACCCGGATGGTGAGCAGCTCCTTGGCGCCGGTGTTGTCGGCGACCTTGAGTCGGGATTCGTTCTGAATCATTTACTTGGCCTTCTCGAGGATCTCGACCAGCCGCCAGCGCTTGGTGGCGCTCAGGGGCCGGGTCTCGTGGATGAGGACGAGGTCGCCGATGCCGGCCGTGTTGCCCTCGTCGTGCGCCTTCACCTTCGAGGTGCGACGCATGACCTTGCCGTAGAGGGGGTGCTTCACGCGGTCCTCGACCTCGACGACGATCGTCTTGTCCATCTTGTCGCTGACGACGTAGCCACGGCGGGCCTTGCGGTAGCCGCGCGCGTCCGCGTCGCGGACGTCGTGCTCAGCGTGCTCGTGGCCGGCGGCCTCGACCGCAGCCTCGGCCTTCTTCGCAGTGGCCATCACTCAGCCTCTTCCTTCACCTCGGCGCTTTCGGCGGGAGCATCCGCCTTCTTCGCCTTCTTCTTCGTCTTGCCCGTCTCGACCGGAGCCGGAGTGGCACGGATGCCGAGCTCGCGCTCGCGGATCACGGTGTACAGCCGCGCGATGTCACGCTTGACGGCACGGATGCGACCGTGGCTCTCGAGCTGGCCGGTGGCCGACTGGAAGCGCAGGTTGAACAGCTCTTCCTTGGCCTTGCGCAGCTCCTCGACAAGGCGCTGGTCTTCGAACGTGTCGAGCTCGCTGGTGGCGAGCTCCTTGGTGCCGATCGCCATTACGCGTCGCCCTCCTCGCGCTTGATGATGCGTGCCTTCAGCGGCAGCTTGTGGATGGCACGGGTCAGCGCCTCACGAGCGAGCTGCTCGTTGACGCCCGCGACCTCGAACAGGACGCGGCCCGGCTTGACGTTCGCGACCCACCACTCGGGCGAGCCCTTACCCGAACCCATGCGGGTTTCGGCGGGCTTCTTGGTCAGCGGACGGTCGGGGTAGATGTTGATCCACACCTTGCCACCGCGCTTGATGTGACGGGTCATCGCGATACGAGCGGACTCGATCTGACGGTTGGTCACGTACGCGGGGGTCAGCGCCTGGATGCCGAACTCGCCGAAGGAGACCTTCGTGCCGCCGGTCGCCTGGCCGCTGCGGCCCGGGTGGTGCTGCTTGCGGTACTTGACTTTGCGGGGAATAAGCATTACGCCGGTGCTCCTTCTGCGACGGGCGCCTCGCTGCGCGGGGCACGACGCGGGCGGTCGCCGCGGGCGGGCTTCTGGTTGGCCTGCTCGCGGGCGAGCTCCTTGTTGGTCAGATCGCCCTTGTAGATCCACACCTTCACGCCGATGCGGCCGAAGGTGGTGCGGGCCTCGTAGAAGCCGTAGTCGATGTTCGCGCGCAGCGTGTGCAGCGGCACCCGGCCCTCGCGGTAGAACTCCGACCGGCTCATCTCGGCACCGCCGAGACGCCCCGACACCTGGATGCGGACACCCTTGGCGCCGGCGCGCTGCGCGCCCTGCAGTCCCTTGCGCATCGCGCGACGGAACGCCACGCGGGCGCTCAGCTGCTCGGCGACGCCCTGGGCGACCAGCTGCGCGTCGGCTTCGGGGTTCTTCACCTCGAGGATGTTCAGCTGGATCTGCTTGCCGGTCAGCTTCTCGAGCTCACCGCGGATGCGCTCGGCCTCGGCGCCGCGGCGACCGATCACGATGCCCGGGCGGGCGGTGTGGATGTCGACGCGGACGCGGTCACGGGTGCGCTCGATCTCGACGTTCGAGACGCCGGCGCGGTCGAGCTGCTTGGTCAGCAGCTGACGGATCTTGATGTCCTCGGCAAGGTAGTCGGCGTAGCGCTGACCCGGCTTCGTCGAGTCGGAGAACCACCGCGACACGTGGTCGGTGGTGATGCCGAGGCGGAAGCCGTACGGGTTGACCTTCTGTCCCATTACTTGCTCGCCTTCTTCGTTGCTGCGCCGGCCTCGGCGACCTCGGGGGTCGCCAGCACGACGGTGATGTGGCTGGTGCGCTTCTTGATCTGGAACGCGCGGCCCTGGGCGCGGGGCTGGAAGCGCTTGAGCGTCGTCCCCTCGTCCACGAAGGCGTTCTTCACGAACAGGTCGCGCTCATCCAGGAACTCGCCTGTCTGATCGGCCTTCACGCGGGCGTTCGCCACGGCCGAGGCCACGAGCTTGTAGATCGGCTCGCTGGCGCCCTGCTGCGCGAACTTCAGGATGGCAAGGGCCTCTTCGGCCTGCTTGCCCTTGATGAGAGCGACGACACGACGAGCCTTCTGAGGGGTCACGCGGATGTGTCGCACGCGTGCGATGGACTCCACCATTTCTTCTCCTCTGCCGGCGCCTCAGCGACGGCGGCCCTTCTTGTCGTCCTTCTCGTGGCCGCGGAAGGTGCGGGTGGGCGCGAACTCGCCCAGCTTGTGACCCACCATGCTCTCGCTGACGAACACGGGGATGTGCTTGCGGCCGTCGTGCACCGCGATCGTGTGGCCGAGCATGGCCGGCACGATCATGGAGCGACGCGACCACGTCTTGATGACGTTCTTGGTACCCGCCTCGTTCTGCGACACGACCTTGCGAAGCAGGTGCTCGTCGACGAAGGGGCCCTTCTTGAGACTGCGTGGCATCTTCTGTTCCTACCTACTTGCGCTTCTTGCCGGCGGTGCGACGGCGAACGATGTACTTGTCGCTTTCCTTGTTCGCGTGGCGGGTGCGGCCCTCGGGCTTGCCCCACGGCGTGACAGGATGACGACCACCGGAGGTGCGACCCTCACCACCACCGTGCGGGTGGTCGACGGGGTTCATCACGACACCGCGGACGGTCGGGCGCACGCCCTTCCAGCGCTTGCGGCCGGCCTTGCCCCAGTTGATGTTCGACTGCTCGGCGTTGCCGACCTCGCCGATGGTGGCGCGGCAGCGCACGTCGACGTTGCGGATCTCGCCCGAGGGCAGACGCAGCTGGGCGTACGGGCCGTCCTTGGCGACCAGGCGCACGCCGGCACCGGCCGAGCGGGCCAGCTTGGCACCGCCGCCGGGGCGCAGCTCGATCGCGTGGATCACGGTACCGGTGGGGATGTTGCGCAGCGGCAGGTTGTTGCCGGGCTTGATGTCGGCCGCCGGACCGGACTCGACGACATCGCCCTGGCGCAGCTTCTCGGGCGCCAGGATGTAGCGCTTCGTGCCGTCCACGTAGTGCAGCAGCGCGATGCGCGCGGTGCGGTTCGGGTCGTACTCGATGTGCGCGACCTTGGCGTCGATGCCGTCCTTGTCATTGCGGCGGAAGTCGATCACCCGGTACTGGCGCTTGTGGCCGCCGCCGATGTGGCGGGTGGTGATGCGACCCTGGTTGTTGCGACCGCCGGTCTTCGACAGCGGCTTCAGCAGGGACTTCTCAGGCGTCGATCGGGTGATCTCGGCGAAGTCCGCCACCGACGAGCCGCGGCGACCCGGGGTCGTGGGCTTGTACTTGCGAATAGCCATAGTTGTCTGTCCTTCGTCCCGACCGTCAGCCGACTGCCGTGAAGATGTCGATGGTGCCCGACTTCAGGGTGACCACGGCGCGCTTGGTGTCCTTGCGCTTGCCGGTGCCGAAGCGGGTGCGGCGGGCCTTGCCGACGCGGTTGAGCGTGTTCACCGACGCGACCTTCACGCCGAAGATCTTCTCGATGGCGAGCTTGATCTCGGTCTTGTTGGCGCGGGGGTCCACGTAGAACGTGTACTTGCCCTCGTCGATCAGACCGTAGCTCTTCTCGGAGACGACCGGCTTCAGGATGATGTCGCGCGGGTCTTTGTTGACGGCGGTCATGCCGAGACCTCCTCGGTGGCGGCGGTCTTGGACGCCACGAAGGCGTCGAAGGCGGCCTTGGTGAAGACGATGTCGTCCGAGACGACCACGTCGTAGGCGTTCAGCTGGTCGTAGCTGAGCACGTGCACGAACTCGAGGTTGCGCACGCTCTTGAGCGTCAGCTCGTCGTCACGCTCGATGACCACGAGCACGTTCTTGACGGCGCCCAGCCCGCCCAGGACCGTCTTGGCGGTCTTGGTCGAGGGCACACCGTCGAGCCCGAAGGTCTCGACCACGTGCAGGCGCTCGCCACGGGCGCGGTCGCTGAGCACGCCGAGCAGGGCCGCGGCGATCATCTTCTTGGGCGTGCGCTGCGAGTAGTCGCGGGGCTTGGGCCCGTGGACGATGCCACCGCCGGTGTGCTCGGGGGCGCGGATCGAACCCTGACGCGAGTTGCCGGTGCCCTTCTGCTTGAACGGCTTGCGACCCGAGCCCGAGACCTCACCGCGACGCTTGGTCGAGTGGGTGCCCTGGCGCGCGGCCGCCAGCTGGGCGACGACCACCTGGTGGATCAGGGGGATGTTGGTGTTGACGTCGAAGATGGCGGCGGGCAGCTCGACGGCGCCTGCCTTCTTGCCATCCGCCTTGCGGACGTCGAGGGTCTTCTCAGCCATGGACTCAGGCACCCTTCACTGCGTTGCGGACGTAGACGATGCGACCGCGCGCGCCGGGGACGGCGCCCTTGACGAGCAGCAGACCCTTCTCGGCGTCGACGGCGTGCACCGTGAGGTTGAGGACGGTGACGCGCTCGCCACCCATGCGACCGGCCATGCGCATGCCCTTGAACACGCGGCTCGGGGTGGCCGAGGCGCCGATCGAACCGGGCTTGCGGTGGTTGCGGTGTGCACCGTGCGAGGCCGAGACGCCCTTGAAGTTGTGGCGCTTCATGACACCCGCGGTGCCCTTACCCTTGCTGGTGCCGACGACGTCGACCAGCTGGCCGGCCTCGAAGGTGCCGTCCACGGTGAGCTCCTGACCGAGTGAGTAGTCAGCGGCATCCGCGGTGCGCACCTCGGCGACGTGGCGGCGCGGGGTGACCCCGGCGGCCTCGAAGTGGCCGGCGAGCGGCTTGGTCACCTTGCGGGGGTCGATCTGGCCGGCGGCGATCTGCACCGCGGCGTAGCCGTCCTTGTCGGTCGTGCGAACCTGGGTGACCACGTTCGGAGCGACCTGGATGACGGTGACGGGCACGAGCTTGCCCTGCTCGTTCCACACCTGGGTCATGCCGAGCTTGGTGCCCAGCAGGCCCTTCGAAGTCTTGTTGTCGATGTCAGCCATGTCGAACCTCAGAGCTTGATCTCGATGTTGACGTCGGCCGGCAGGTCAAGGCGCATCAGCGAGTCGACGGCCTTGGGCGTCGGGTCGATGATGTCGATCAGACGCTTGTGGGTGCGCATCTCGAAGTGCTCGCGGCTGTCCTTGTACTTGTGCGGCGACCGGATGACGCACACGACGTTCTTCTCGGTCGGCAGCGGCACCGGGCCCACGACGGAGGCGCCGGCTCGGGTCACCGTGTCGACGATCTTGCGGGCCGAGGAGTCCAGGCCGGCGTGATCGTACGACTTCAGGCGAATGCGGATCTTCTGTCCCGCCATTGTCTGCTCACTCTCTTTCTCGCGTCGTACGCTCTCGCGCATTGGACGCACGGCGGCGCGGATTGCGCCGGGGCACTCGCACCGGCTCGCGCCGGCGATGCTGCACCGCTGTTCTGCTGTCAGTCCGGATGCTGGCATCCGGCCCCGCACGCACGTCTGCCCGGGGAACCGGGCATCGGGTGCGGGAGGTGTCGCGCAGCGTGACGGGGGTGTCCCCGTGCTGCACTCGTTCTGCTGCCCGCGGCCTAGGATCTGGCGCTGATGCGCTGCCTATGCACTGCCCTGGCAGTGATCCGCATGCACGCCGAAGCGCACACCGGAATATGGAACCTCAACAGTCTACGTGTATCCCGGGCGTGTCGCAAACCGAGAGCGGTCCGCCACCCGTGGGTTTGCTGCAGATGGATGCCACGGCCCTGTTGCGATGTCCCCGGCCCGGGGTGCCGCTGACGCGCCGACCGCGCTACAGGGACACCGCCGAGAGACGAGCTCCACCGAGTCAGAACGTGTGTCACGACACGAAGGCCGGTAACACCAGCCGTTCCGGTCAGGCTGACCTCCACCGATCCGGGTGGCCTGCGCGCGACGGCCGCAGCCGCCGGCGGTCACGCGATGCCGGCCGAGCCGCACCGACAGCGCGCGCAGCGCGACAGGCGGGCCGCACAAAAAAAGAGGCCGCCCCGGAGGGCGGCCTCTTGAAGAGGTGTTCGGCGGTGTCCTACTCTCCCACAGGGTCGCCCCTGCAGTACCATCGGCGCTGAGAGGCTTAGCTTCCGGGTTCGGTATGGGACCGGGCGTTTCCCTCTCGCTATGGCCGCCGAAACAATGTTGACGTTTACGGTGCCGTTCACGGGATGAACGGTTCATGTTCCCGACCGTACGTCGAGAACCACAAAGTGGACGCGGGCATCACAGAATGGATGGGTGTTATCAAGTCATCGGCTTATTAGTACCGGTCAGCTCCACGCATTGCTGCGCTTCCACATCCGGCCTATCAACCCAGTAGTCTAGCTGGGAGCCTCTCGGGCCGTAGCCCATGGAAGTCTCATCTCGAGGCCGGCTTCCCGCTTAGATGCTTTCAGCGGTTATCCATCCCGAACGTAGCTAATCAGCGGTGCTCCTGGCGGAACAACTGACACACCAGAGGTTCGTCCAACCCGGTCCTCTCGTACTAGGGTCAGATCCTCTCAAACTTCCTACGCGCGCAGCGGATAGGGACCGAACTGTCTCACGACGTTCTAAACCCAGCTCGCGTACCGCTTTAATGGGCGAACAGCCCAACCCTTGGGACCTACTCCAGCCCCAGGATGCGACGAGCCGACATCGAGGTGCCAAACCATGCCGTCGATATGGACTCTTGGGCAAGATCAGCCTGTTATCCCCGAGGTACCTTTTATCCGTTGAGCGACAGCGCTTCCACAAGCCACTGCCGGATCACTAGTCCCGACTTTCGTCCCTGCTCGACCTGTCAGTCTCACAGTCAAGCTCCCTTGTGCACTTACACTCGACACCTGATTGCCAACCAGGTTGAGGGAACCTTTGGGCGCCTCCGTTACTCTTTGGGAGGCAACCGCCCCAGTTAAACTACCCACCAGGCACTGTCCCTGAACCGGATCACGGTCCGAAGTTAGGCATCCAGAGTGACCAGAGTGGTATTTCAACAATGACTCCACCCGAACTGGCGTCCGGGCTTCACAGTCTCCCACCTATCCTACACAAGCCACACCGAATACCAATACCAAGCTGTAGTAAAGGTCACGGGGTCTTTCCGTCCTGCTGCGCGTAACGAGCATCTTTACTCGTAATGCAATTTCGCCGAGTTCGCGGTTGAGACAGTTGGGAAGTCGTTACGCCATTCGTGCAGGTCGGAACTTACCCGACAAGGAATTTCGCTACCTTAGGATGGTTATAGTTACCACCGCCGTTTACTGGGGCTTAAATTCGCAGCTTCGCCTCACGGCTAACCGCTCCTCTTAACCTTCCAGCACCGGGCAGGCGTCAGTCCGTATACATCGTCTTGCGACTTGGCACGGACCTGTGTTTTTAGTAAACAGTCGCTACCCACTGGTCTCTGCGGCCACCACACCCTTTTCCCAGCATGTGGGTATAAGTGGATGGCCCCCCTTCTCCCGAAGTTACGGGGGTATTTTGCCGAGTTCCTTAACCACGATTCTCTCGATCTCCTTGGTATTCTCTACCTGACCACCTGAGTCGGTTTGGGGTACGGGCGGCTTGAACCTCGCGTCGATGCTTTTCTCGGCAGCATAGGATCACCCACTTTTCATCCGCATCGTGTCTCACCCTTGATGACTCCCGGATTTGCCTAGGAGTCGGGCTACGCACTTGCACCAGGACAACCATCGCCTGGCTTGGGCTACCTTCCTGCGTCACACCTGTTAATACGCTAGCCGCACCAGCATGGGGTCGAGCGTTCACACGAGACCACCATCACCCCGAAGGGATCCGGCATGTCCCGGCTAGGACTCTTAGCACCACTGGATTGACTGGGGCGGTTCTTCGCCGGTACGGGAATATCAACCCGTTGTCCATC
>NZ_AULS01000008.1 GCF_000422405.1 Microbacterium luticocti DSM 19459 | reverse complement strand
CGCGTCCAGCCCCTCTGCCGTCAGCGACCGGCGCAACGCGATGACGCGTTCCCGAACCCGGTCGGTGACCCGCTGCGGCGAGGACAGCGGTGCCCGGGACCGGGGTTCGACCGCGTCGATTCCACCTTCCCGGTAGCGGGCGAGGAGACGGTGGATATGGCGGCGCGACATCTGGTAGGCGTCAGCGGCTTCGGTGACCGTCAGCTCCCGGGCAACGATCTTCAACACGACGACACGATGCTTCGACATGCCCCCGACTGTGACCTATGACCCGACTCACCAGCGACCCATCATCTGTGACCTATGTCGCGAACCCAGACACCTCACTCGCCACCATTGTCCTGAGTCGCGACATCGTTTACGGACGTGTCGCGGCTCAGGACTTTTTTGTGGTCTGGGGTGTTGACGTGTGACGCGGGGTTGGTGAGTCGCGTGATCGTTGACGTCGGGGGTCACGGGTTCTTGGCTTGGTAGTTCTTGTTGGGGTCGATGGTGAACTCGGCGATGATCTCTCCGGTGTTGGTGCTGCTGACGGTGGCGTTGCGGTCGTGGATGAGGATGAGCACGGGCGTGCTCGCATGGGCTCGGCCGATGCCGAGGTGGCGGATCTGTCCGGCGTAGCGGATGGTGACTTTGCCGTGCTTGTCGACGGTGTCGGTGCGGGAGCGCCATTCGGTCGTGGCCGGGTGTGTGGTGGGGGCTGCTTTCGGGAGGGCTGTGTAGGCCTGTTCGGGCGTGCGACCGGCGAGGGATCGGTGTGGTCGGGCTGTGTTGTACCAGGTCCGGAATTGAGTGAGCAGGGTGGTGAGGTCGTCGATGGTGTCGGGCAGGGGGCGGGCTTTGAGCCAGCGTTTGAGGGTCTGTTGGAAGCGTTCGATCTTTCCCTGGGTCTGCGGGTGGCCGGGGCGTCCGTTCTTCTGGGTGATGCGGTGTGCGGCCAGCAGCTTCTCGAATCCGCCGCGGGCGCCTTTGAAGCGGGCCAGGCGGGTGGTGAACACGAGCCCGTTGTCGGTGAGGGTCGAGTAGGGCGGTCCGTAGCGGGTGATCAGCTCGGTCATCACGGCCACGACCATTGGGCCGGTGAACGCTTCGGCGGGGCGGATGTCGAGGAGGTATCGGGCGTGGTCGTCGAGGAAGTCGAGGATCTCGACCCGGGTGCCTGTGGAGAGGAACCAGTGGGTGATGTCGGCCTGCCAGCACTCGTTGGGCAAGTCGGCTTCGAAACGGATGTAGGAGCTGCGGGGGCGCTTGTTCGGGGCGGGGTCGATCAGTGCTGCGTCGTGCAGGATACGGCGGATCGTTGAGGTGGATGGTGGTCGGTGTCCTTCTTGTTCGAGATGCCAGGCGATCGTGACCGGTCCGGCATCAGCACCCGCGATGCGCAGCTCGTGTCGCAGAGCGATGATCCGTTCCCGGATGGGGGGTGGCGTTGCCCCCGGGTGGGTCTTGGGCGCGCGTGAGCGCGGGGCGAGTCCGTCCGGACCTTCGGCTTGGTAACGGCGGACCAGGACATGCACCCATTGGCGGGTCACCCCGAACCGGGCGGCGGCCTCGGCGTGGGTGAGTCCCTGATCGGTGACGGCACGGACGATGACGAGATTCTTCGGTTTCACGCGTCAACGATGTCGCGACTCACCCGTCAACGATCATCTGCCCCCGCCAGTCAACGATGACGCGACTCACCCGTCAACGATCACGAGCACAACCCCCGCGAATAGCTGTCAACGATGTGGTGAAGTCCAACACCTCACTCGCCACCATTGTCCTGAGTCGCGATATGGGCGACTCATGCGTTGCGACAAAGGCGACGCTTATGAGCGGGAGCCTGGCCATCGGCCGGGCTCTTGTTGTGTGTTGCGCCAGTAGTGTGCTCGGGTCGATATTCCGGCGTGACAGCCCGTCGGCCGGGGGCATTCGCCGTGTCGTGCCGGTGTCGTGCCCCGGCCGTGCCCCGCGACGCGTCCCGAACGCACGGCATCCCGGCCTGGGCCGAGGGTTTTCCACAGTGAGCGCTCGGGCCTCCCACCGCGTCGGGGCTCCGTGTCAGGATGGGGGATGCGGACACCGCCCGCCGACGAGAGGATCTTCATGACCGTGCCCAGTGCGACGCCTCCGCGAACGGACGTGCCGAACTCCAAGCTTCTGCGCGCGGCGATCTGGGTCGCCATCGGCGCCCTCATCGCAGCGGCGATCGTCTGCGTCGTCATGGTGCTGGTCGGCACCGCCAACGGCATCGTGCCGCGCGCATTCCTCACCATCCTGCTCATGGTCGCCTTCGCGGGCGTCACGATCCTCGACACCTACCTCGCGCCGCGCCGCCCGGCCTGGTTCGCGCTCACCAGCATGGTCGTCTGGGTGATCACCCTGCTCATCGGCGCGGTCTTGATCTGGATGCCGTTCCGGATGATGTCTCTGCTGCAGTTCGGCGGAGGGGCCGGCAGGTTCTTCTCATTCCTGCTCATCGTGCTGATCCTGCAACTCGCGGTGCTGCACGTACGCCTCTACACCAAGGCGTGGGCACGCAACCGCACCACCTTCACGAACATCGTCGCGTGGATCACCATCGTGCTGGTCGCGCTGCTGGCCCTCATGCTCGTGCTGCCGCTGATGCTCAAGGAATGGGTGCACTTCCGTGATCTGTACTGGCGGCTCACCGTCGCCGTCGCGATCCTGGCCGCGGTGGGCACCGCGCTCGTGCCTCTGATGAACGCCCTGTTCGCGCCGCGCGAGACCCGCCCGCACCCGCATGTGCCCGGCTGGCCCACCTACGCAGACGGCGTCACGCCGCTGCCCGTGCTGGGTGACGGACAGCCCGACTGGAACGCCTACTACGTGGGCCGCCCGACCACGCCGACCGGCTGGGCCGCACCCGAGCCCGCGCCGGCGGTCGCGCCGCCGCACGCGACGGTGCCGGTGACGGATGCCGCAGCCCCCGCGCACGGCTCCGACATGGCCGGGTGGCCGCCGCCGACGATCCCGTCGGCCGCCCCCGACGCCTCGTCGCCGTCCGTGACACCGGACTGGCCGGCGCCCGTTCCGCCGCAGCCGCAGCCGCCGATGCCGCCCCAGCCGTCGCCCGAGCCGCCGCCGGTGCCCGAGCCGGCGCATCCGTTCCCTCCCGAGCCGGCTCCGCCCGCACCGCAGCCTCCGGCACCGGGAACCCCCGAGCCTCCGATCCCGGGTACGCCCGAACCGCCGATGCCCGGTGCACCGCAGCCGCCCGCACCGGGCCCACAGCCGCCCACGCCGCAGCCGCCCGCACCGGGCCCGCAGCCGCCCACGCCGGGCCCGCAGCCGCCCGCACCGGGCTTCGACGGCTACCCGGCGCCACCCGCCCCGCCGCACGAGAGGTGACGACCGCGTCGCCGCACCGGCACTGACCCTGCCACGCCGCACCACGGGGTGCCCGGCTAGCGTGGAGGCATGACCGTCTCCGCCGACCTCGCCCGCCTCGCCGCCGACATCGCGATCGAAGCGGGCGAGCTCGCACGGCGCCGGCGTGTCGAGGGCGTGCAGATCGCCGCGACCAAGTCGGCCGCCGCCGACATCGTCACCGCCGCCGATCGCGAGGTCGAGCAGCTCATCCGCCGCCGGCTGGGCAGAGCCCGCCCCGACGACGGCTTTCTCGGCGAAGAGTCCGGTGCCGAACCGGGCGCCTCCGGCATCACCTGGGTGGTCGACCCCATCGACGGCACGGTCAACTACGCGTACGGCATCCCCGCCTATGCGGTGAGCATCGCGGCGGTGACCGGCGACCCCGACCCGCAGCGGTGGACGGCGCTCGCCGGTGCCGTGTTCGGTGTCGCCACCGGCGAGCTGTTCACGGCCGTCCGCGGCGGCGGTGCCCACTTGCACACCCCCGACGGTCCGAAACCGCTGCACGTCAACGCCCAGCCGGGCGAGGCGGGTGCCCTGCTGGCCACCGGATTCGGGTACGACCCCGCCACCCACGCCGGCGACCTCGCCCGTCTGTCCCGGGTGATGCCACTGGCCCGAGACATCCGCCGCATCGGCTCGGCCGCACTCGACCTCGCCTTCGTCGCCGCCGGCCGCCTCGACGGGTACTTCGAGCGCGGGCTGAACCCGTGGGACCACGCCGCGGGGGCGCTTCTGGTCGAAGAAGCCGGCGGCCGCGTCGGCGGCATCCCGGGCGGACGTCCCGGCACCGAGCTCACCGTCGCCGCGGGCCCCGACCTGTTCGACGCCCTCGTGACGGCCATCGACGGCCGCTGATATATCGGCGGGGTGGATGACATTCCCAGGCTTTCGGGGGTAGTGTTTACCCATTCGTTACCTTCGCCGGCCCGAACGGCGGGGGTGATCAGATCCCGACGTACGACCGTTGCCCCCCAGCGACACGACACGAGAGCTCGCCCACCCTTGTCCTTCGACGCCCCGACGGCTGACCCGGCGCGCACGCGCCGCTCGGCACGCACCTCACCCGTGCCCGTACAGGCGACCGAGGCGACGGTGCTGACCCGGGCCGAGGCGCGTCGGCGCGCCCAACTCGCGGCAGCCGCGTCGACGGATGCCGCAGCCGTGCAGACCACGTCGTCGCACGCACCCGTGGCATCGGCACACCAGGCGTCGATCCCGACCCCGCCGGCCGCGCAGTCCACCGCCCAGCCCGTGGACGGCGCTGCGGCCACCGCCACGGTGTCGCCCGAGCGGGACACGACGGCCACGCCCACCACCGAGCCCGCGCCGATGACGCGCCGCCGTCGCCGGCAGACCGGCGCCGTGCCCGTGCCGCCCGCATCGACCACCGTCCTGGCGCCCGAGTCGGCGACCGCGGCCGCGTCGGTCGAGACCGCATCGACCGTCGCCCCTGTCGGCTCCGCCCCCGCCTCCGCCTCGCACGGCGACGAGCAGATGGCGGTGTCGCAGCCCGAACCCACCGTCGTGACCACCCCGGTGCAGACCGTGAACGCCGGCCCGGCCGCGGTCACCGCGCCGACCGCAGCAGCGGCGCAGACCGACGACACCGGCCGCGCCGAGGCATCCGTCACCGCCGACCCGTTCGAGGCCGCGGCCCGTGTGCTCTCGTTCACCGGCGAGACGCCCGTGCAGCGTGAGCGCCGTACCGAGCCGGCCGATGACACCGACACCGGCGATGCGACGCCCGCACCGCACCGTGCCAAGAGCCGGGTCACGAACCGTCCCCAGAAGGCGAAGAAGTCGCGCCGCACGTCCGGCCCGCGCCCGGCCCGGTCGCGGCGTGCGACCGTGAACCGGGTGGCGGCGGCATCCGTGTCGTTCAGCGCCATGGTCGCGGTCGGTCTGCTCGCCGTCGGCGCCACCGTTCCCGCCGAGGCGGTCGCAGCCCCGAACACGAAGCTTGTCGGCGCCGCCCCTGTGCAGCAGGCGGGGGATGCCGCAGCCGCCGCGGACGACGAGATCCAGGCGTACGTGGCGCCGGCCGACGCCGCGCCCACGGCCGACCTGGACCGGTCGGCGAACTACACCACCGCGACGTTGACCGAGATGGCCGGCACCACCGGCATCTCGAACGTGTCGAACCGGTTCTTCACGAACAACCCGGCGTGCGACGTGCAGTGGCCGTTCGCGGTCGGCGTGCCGATCACCTACGGGTTCGGCCCCCGCCCCGGTGAGTTCCACACCGGCGCCGATTTCACCCCCGGCGCGGGCGCACACGTGCAGGCCATCGCCGACGGCACCGTGCGGGTCGCGCAGGAGGGCTACCAAGGTTACGGCGTCGCGGTCATCATCGACCACGTCATCGACGGCCAGCACGTCGCGAGCCTGTACGGGCACATGCAGTACGGGTCGCTGCAGGTGCACGCGGGCGAGAAGGTGCGGGTGGGTCAGTACATCGGCCGCACCGGCAACACCGGCTTCTCGTTCGGCGCGCACACGCACGTCGAGATCCGGCAGAACGGCACCACGCCGATCGACCCGTTGCCGTGGCTGCGCCAGCACAACCAGTGCTGATCGCCGACGCTGAGACCGGCCCGTGCGGGTTCGGCAATCCGGCGTCGCTCTGATATTCTTTTCTGGTTGCCCGGACCGCTCCGGGCAGCGCCCCGATAGCTCAGTGGCAGAGCACTTCCATGGTAAGGAAGGGGTCGTCAGTTCAATCCTGACTCGGGGCTCGCAGGCACCCGGACCGCATCCGGATGCGTCGCGGCAGGGTAGCTCAGATGGTGAGAGCGCACGACTCATAATCGTGAGGTCGCGGGTTCGAGCCCCGCTCCTGCTACAGAATGAGACCCCCGGTTCTCCGGGGGTTTTGTCGTCTCCGGCGCCCGCAGGCGGCTCACTCGGCGTCGACGGTGCGCAGCAGGCTCTCGACCTCGTCGTCGGTGGTCTGCTCGAACCGGCGGTAATACGCGCCGACCGCCTCGAACCACTCGGGCTGCTGCAGGCACACCACCCGGTCTGCGCCGGTGATCTTCCGCACCGCGAGGGGGCTCGCCACCGGAGCCGCCACGATCACCCGGGCCGCCCCCAGCCGCCGCGCCACCCGGCACGCCGCCGACGCGGTGGCGCCGGTGGCGATGCCGTCGTCGACGATCAGCGCGGTGCGGCCGGTGAGATCCAGCGCCGGACGTCCGCCCCGCAGGCGCGCCACTCGGGCGTTCACCGTGGCGCGCTCGGCGGCCTCCGCCTCGGTGAACGCCTCATCCGAGACCCCGGCGTGGGCGATCAACTCGTCGTCACGCACCCGCACCCCGCCCTCGCCGATCGCGCCCATCGCGACCTCGGCATGGCCGGGAATCCCCACCTTGCGCACGATGACGGCGTCCAGCGGCGCCTGCAGCGCGTGTGCCACCTCGGCGGCGACCGGCACGCCCCCGCGCGGCACACCGAGTACGACGACCTCGCCGAGCCCCAACCCGGCCAGATGCCGGCCCAGCCGGCGGCCGGCATCGGCGCGATCGTCGTACACGTCATCCGGGCGACGATGGCCCGACCGGTTGCCCATGTCCGACCTCCCGTCGAAACGCCCGTACGTGCCCGATCCTGTGCGATGCGCACCGCCCGCGTCAAGGCCGTCGCAGGGGCCCGAGTGACTTTCGTCCCGTGGAGTGACCGCCCCGCGGCGAAGGCTTGAGGCATGGACGACATCGATACCGGCCCGGTGCTGGTGGGCGTCGACGGATCGGACTCATCGATCGACGCCCTGCGCCACGCGGCACGCCTGGCACAGGCGCTCGACGCGCCGCTGGAAGCGGTCACGGTCTGGGAGTACCCGGCCTTCGCCGACTACTACGCCGTGGTCGACTGGTCGCCGGAGGCCGACGCCCAGGCGACGCTCGAGAGCGCGATCGACCAGGCGTTCGGCGGCGCGCCGCCGACCGGCCTGCGCCGGACGGTGCTGCGCGGTCCGACCGCCCGAGCCCTGATCGACGCCAGTCGGCGCGCAGGGATGCTGGTGCTCGGCAGCCGCGGACACGGTGGCTTCGCGGGACTGCTGCTCGGTTCGGTCAGTGCTGCCTGCGCCGCACACGCGCGGTGCCCGGTGCTGATCGTCCACGGTCGCCATGACGATCGCGACCTCGGCGAGCCGACCACCGCGATCGACACCGTCGACGTCGGGGGCCTGGAGGAGTCCGACCAGGACTGACCCGGATCAGCGGCCCGCGGCATCCGGTCGGTGCCGGGTGCGTTCGATCTCGAACACCGCCGCCTGGGTGCGATGCTCCAGACCGAGCTTGCCGAGCATCGTCGACACGTAGTTCTTCACGGTCTTCTCGGCCAGGTGCAGCCGCTCGCCGATCTGCCGGTTCGTCAGCCCGTCGGCGATCAGCGCGAGGATCTGCCGCTCGCGCAGCCCGAGCGACCCGAACCGCGGGTCCTGGTCGGACGGTGTGCGCATCCGCTGCGTCGCCCGCTTCGCCGTCACCGGGTTCAGCAGCCGCCGCCCCGCCGCCACGGCCCGCACCGCGCCCGCCAGATCGGTGCCGTGCACGGTCTTCAGCAGATACCCGGATGCATCGGCCAGCACCGCCGCCATCACCGCATCATCGTCGTCGTATGCGGTGAGGATCAGGCAGCCCACCGCCGGATGCTCCTGCCGGATCTGCCGGCACAGGTCGATGCCGCTGCCGTCGGGCAGATGCACGTCGAGGATCGCGACATCCGGTGCGGTCGCGGCGATCCGCCCGACCGCCTCGGCGCAGTTCGCCGCCTCGCCGACCACGTCCAGTCCCTGCGCCTCGAGCAGATCGGCCACCCCGCGCCGCACGATCTCGTGGTCGTCGACGAGAAAGACCCGCACCATGGCATCCCTCTCCTCATCCTGTGCAGGACTGTACCCGCGCGGCACCGACGGCGGAACCGGTCGAACACGGCAGGATGCCACCGGCCCGGCCCGACAACGGGACTTTCGGCCCGGCGGTGGCATCCGGCTCCCCGTTGACTGGGAGCATCCGCCCGCCGCGGCGGCACACGAAAGGCACACCCATGACCGACCCCCGCTTCCACGACCAGACCGTCATCGTCACCGGTGCCGGCTCCGGCATCGGCCGAGCCACGGCGCAGCGCCTCGCCGCCGAGGGCGCGACGGTGGTGGCGGTGGATGTCTCGGCCGAACGCCTGCGCCAGGTCGCCGCCGAGATCTCCGGTCGCGTCGTCACCGTCGACGGCGACCTGAGCGACCAGCTCACCGTCGACCGTGCCGTGGCCGCCGCCGGCGACCGCGTCGACGGCCTGGCGAACATCGCCGGCATCATGGACGGGTTCGAACCGACCGCCGAGATCGCCGACGAGACCTGGGATCGCGTGTTCGCGGTCAACGTCACCGCGATGATGCGGCTCACCCGCGCGGTGCTGCCCGGCATGATCGCCCGCGGGCGCGGCGCGATCGTGAACGTCAGCTCCGAGGCGGGGCTGCGCGGCTCGGCCGCCGGAACCCCGTACACCGTGTCGAAGCATGCCGTGAACGGGTTCACCCGCAGCACCGCGTTCTTCTACACGCCCAAGGGCGTGCGCTGCAACGCCGTCGCGCCGGGACCGGTGGCCACCAACATCGAGGCGCCGTTCCGTTCCGCCTGGGCACAGGAGCGGCTCGGCCCGCTGATGCAGACGAACATCCCCGCGCTGGCCCAGCCCGACGCGCTGGCCGCCGCGATCACCTGGCTGCTCAGCGACGACGCCTCGGACGTGTCGGGGGCGATCCTGCCCGTGGACGGCGGCTGGGCTGCGGTCTGAGACGATCCCACCTCGTCACGGGGTCGTCACGGGGTGCCCGCGTCGACCGGCACGGCGCGGGCATCGCGCACGACGAGCACCGGCGCGTTCGCGTTCACCAGCACATCGTGCAGCACCCGGCCCGGCGCGGTGCGCTCCGGGCCCCAGACGCGCCCCGGGCCGAGCACCAGCAGCCGCGCGTTCCGGGCCGCATCCAACAGCGCCTCGGCGGGGGGACGGGTCACGATCCGCACCTGCACCTCGAGCCCGGGATGCCGCTCCCGCACGGCGAGCTCGCCGACGGCCACCGCGGAGTCGACGCGCTGCGCGGTGGATGCCGCCTGGGGTGCCACCGCCTGCACCAGCTGCAGCATCCCGCCGAATCGCGCCGCTTCGTCAGCACCGGCGGTCGCCACCGCGACCGCCGCGTCGTGATGGCAGATGCCGACCACGACCCCCGAACGGAACCGGGTGTCGACGTCGGGGATGACCGCCACCCGGGCCACGGCGAGGGCGGTGACCTGGATGCCCAGCGACCCGAACACCCGACCGTGGATGAACCCGGTCTTGTCGGTGCCGACCACCAGCACATCTCCCGGCCGTGCACACGCCGCCAACGCCTCGGCGACCGGGCCCTCGGGCAGCGTCTCGTCGGCCGGCACGGCGGATCCGGTGCCCCGCACGTGCACCCGCACGCAGGCCAGCGACTGTGCCGTGGCCCGCTCACGCGCCCAGCGCAAGGCGGTTCTCGATGCCGGGGAATCGTCGACTCCGACCACATACCGTGCGTTCATCGGCACTCTCCGCTCGCCGTCATCATCGCGCGCCGATGCCGCTCGTGCCGGGACGAAAGTCCCGCTCCGGCGATACACTCGACCCACACGCCGAAGGTGGCCGTGATGGATGATTCTGCCCTGCAGTTCCCCGACGTCCCCCACGCTCAGCTCGAGAAGACGATCGGGGACCTGATCGCGCGGGCCGAGCATGTGCTCACCGTGCAGGGCCGGCTGCGCCGCCTGCTGGCGGCGAACCGTGCGGTGGTCGAGGCACTCGACCTCGACCGTGTGCTGGCCCGGGTCGTCGACGCGGCGGTCGCACTGGTCGACGCCGGCTACGGCGCGCTGCGCGTGGTGGACGGCGACGGTGAGCTGGAACGGTTCGTGCACGTCGGCATGACCGGCGACGAGGTCGACGCGATCGGGCACCTGCCCGCCGGCCACGGCCTGCTCGCCGCCGTGATCGACACCGGGCAGACCATCCGGCTCGCGCGCCTGAGCGATGACCCGCGCTCGGTCGGGCTGCCGGACGCTCACCCGCCGATGAACGCGTTCCTCGGGGTGCCGCTGCGCGTGCGCGACGAGATCTACGGGGTGCTGTACCTCGCCGATCGGCGCGAGGACGTGTTCAGCGAAGAGGATGAGGAGGTCATCGAGTCGCTCGCCGCCAGTGCCGGCATCGCCATCGAGAATGCCCGGCTCTATGACGAGGCGCAACGGCGGCAGCGGCTGAGCGAGGCGCTGTCCGAGATCGCCGCCGCGTTGCTGGCACCGGGTGGCGGCGATGTGCTCGGGGTCGTCGCCGAGCGGGTCGCACTGGTCGTGTCGGCCGCGCTGGTCACGGTCGTCGTGCCCGGCGGCGACGCCGACTCGGTGCGCATCGAGGTCGCGCGCGGCGTGGATGCCGGCCGGGTGCAGGGCGCGACGTTGCCGGCGGCATCCTCGCTCGCCGCCCGGGCCATGAACACCGGCACGGTCGCCGTCGAGCCGCGCGTCGAACGGGAACTGACCGGTGGGTCGCTGGTTCTGGGGCCCACCGTGGCGGTGCCGCTGGTGGTCTCGGGTCGGGCGATCGGCGCACTGTGCGTGTCGCGCGCGCCCGGCGAAGCGGGGTTCACGCACGCCGAACTCGACACCGTCGCCGAGTTCGCCGCCCAGGCCGGCATCGCGATCTCGCTGGCCTGGGCGCGGGCCGACAGGCAACGACTCGACGTGCTCGAAGACCGCAGTCGCATCGCCCGAGACCTGCACGACCACGTCATCCAGCGACTGTTCGCGACCGGGCTCGGGCTGCAGGCGCTCGCCGAGGCCGAACCGGCGGTGGCCGAACGCCTCGGCGCCCACGTCGACGACATCGACGCGGCGATCGCCGACATCCGCACGGCGATCTTCACCCTGCGCAGCCGCTCCGCGACCGGCGGTGCGGCGGCCCGGCACCGGATGCTCGACGTGGTCGCCGCGCTCACCCCCACCCTGCCCGCCCCGCCGCGGATCACGTTCACCGGGCCGGTCGACCTCGTGCTGACGGGAGTGGTCGCCGATGACGTGGTCGCCGTCCTGCGCGAGGCGCTGGCCAACGTCGCCCGGCACGCCCATGCCGACCACGTGAGCGTCGACGTCACCGTCGGCGGCAGCGAGCTGACCGTCACCGTCGTCGACGACGGCGTCGGGATCGCCCCGGATGCCGCACGCACCGGCGGAACCGCCAACCTGGCCGAGCGGGCCGCCGGCCACGGCGGAACCCTCACCGTGGCCCGAGCCGACGGCGGAGGCACCCGGCTGTGCTGGCGCGTGCCGCTGCGTGCCTGACAGTGGGCCGACCGCCAGGCCCTAGGCGGCCCGCGCACACGGACGAGGAGCGCCGATCCTCGACGGCGCCCCTCGTGTGCCCCTTCGGGAGACGCGGCCGCGGATGCCCGTATCGTCGCGGCGCGATGCTCTCAGACCGAAGGGGGAAACCCGCCGGGCGTCTGCGGCGCCCGAGGGAACTCCCGCATCGGCACGCCTCGAGTGTGCGCCGCCGCCCGTGATGCGCACGGGACGAAAGTCCCATGCCGTGCGCCGGGCGGGTCGGGGCGGACGGGCGTAGCCTGGGCGCAGAGGGGGCGGCCATGGGCGCTGGGAGGCGGATCGCGCACGCCGCCGGGGTGGCCGCCGGCGCGGCCGTGGGGCTCGTCGCGACGGTCGGCATCGTCACCACGGCCGAGGGACTGCTCGCCCGGGAACGGCTCGCGCCCACCCGGCTCGGCTCGGTGCTGCCGCACAGCGGCGTGTACGGGGCACACTCGCCCGGCACGCCGATCCGGCTGGGCCTGATGGGCGACTCGCTCGCCGTCGGCTACGGCGCCGACCACCCCGACCACACACCCGGTGTGCTCCTGGCGCGCGGGCTGGCTGCGGCATCCTCTCGCCCCGTCGCCCTCACCAACGTCGCCGCGGTGGGCGCCGAGTCCACCGCGCTGCTCGGTCAGCTCGGCCACCTGCGCGAGCTGACCGACCCCGACGTGGTGGTCATCGTCGTGGGGGCCAACGACGTGATGCGGCTCAAGCGCCTCACCGACGCGCTGTGGCCGCTCGCCGAGGTGGTGCGGCACCTGCGTCGCGACGGCGTACAGGTCGTGGTGGCGACCTGCCCCGACCTCGGCACCGTGCACCCGTTCTCGCAGCCGCTGCGCTTTTTCGCACACTGGTACAGCCGGGTCACGGCCACCGGGCAGGCCATCGTCGTGCTGCGCGCCGGCGGACGCACGGTGTCGCTGGCCGACACGCTCGGGCCGCTGTTCCGGCACGACCCGCAGGGCATGTTCTCGCCGCACGACCACCTGCATCCGTCCGACGCGGGCTACCGGGCGGCCGCCGACGCGATCCTGCCGAGCGTGTGCGCCGCCGCCGGATATCCGCGCCCGCAGGACGCGCACGTGCCGCACCGGGTGTACCGCAAGGGCAGCCGACACCCGCTGGCATGGTGGGCGTTCCGTGCCTCACGCCGGGTCGGGGCACGGCTGACCGCCGCCGAGAGCATGCACGATCGAGAGCGCCGTCCGCCCGCGCAGCCCGTCGCATCCGGTCGGTGACGGTCTGATCGGGCATGTGGCCGGGCTCCCCGTGCGCCACACGACTGCGCCATCGTTCGGCGACGGCGCCGCCGATCTGTGGCGCGGATGCCGATTCCCGGCGCGCCCGCGTGACCGACGCCGATCACACACGGCCCGGTCCCAGCCACCCGGCCGCCGGTACGGATAAAATCGACCGATGGCGTGCGCGGCAGCGCACCCGCGAGGATCAGCGGACGGACCCGCAGCGTGCGCCCCGGCGCAGGCACCCGGCCGCATCCCCGCGTTCACCAAGCTCCAGGAGACGACACATGGCCGGCGTGACAGGTCGCGTCATCCTCCCGACAGCCGCCCCCGCACAGCCGTCGGCCTCCGGGGTCGGCACCGCCCACGCCAAAGTGATCCTGCTCGGCGAGCACGCGGTCGTGCACGGCGCCCCCGCCATCGCCCTGCCCGTGCACAGCCTGACCCTGCAGGCATCCGCGACCCACACCGACCGTGACCTGTGGATCGACTCGGTGCTCTACCGCGGCCCGGTCGCCGACGCCCCCGACCTGCTGGCCGCCCCGGTCACCGCCCTCACCGCGACGCTGCGCTTCGTCGGCGCCGCCGCCACCGGTCTGTCGGTGCGCATCGACGGCGAGATCCCGGCCGAACGGGGCCTGGGCTCCAGCGCTGCCGTCGCCGCCGCGATCAGCACCGCCGTGGCACGCGCGCACGGCGTCGACCTCGACCCGCACGAGCAGTTCGAGCTCATCCAGGCCGCCGAACGCGTGGCGCACGGCACCCCGAGCGGCCTCGACGCCCGCTCTGTCGTGTCCGCCGCGCCCATGTGGTTCCGTGCCGGGCAGGCGCAGCCGTTGCCGTCCGCGTTCGGTGGGGTGTTCGTCATCGCCGACACCGGCGTGCACGGGCGCACCCGTGAGGCCGTCGCCGGGGTCGCCGCCCTCAAAGCGGCCGAACCGGCCCGGGTCGCCGGCATCCTCGCCCGCATCCAGCAGCACACCGAGCAGGCTGCGGCCGACCTCGCCGGCGACGACCGCGGCGCGCTCGGCGCCCGTATGCGCGACACCCACGCGCTGCTGCGCGAACTGACGGTGTCGAGCCCTCACCTCGACCGCCTCGTCGCCGCCGCCGACACCGCCGGGGCGTTGGGCGCAAAGCTCACCGGCGGCGGCCGAGGCGGCTGCGTGCTCGCCCTCGCCGACACCGACGACGACGCCCGCCGCATCGCCGCCGCACTGCGCGAGAACGGTGCGGAGCGCACCTGGATGCTGCGACCCGGAGACATCGCGGCATGAGTACCGCGATCGCCCACCCGAACATCGCGCTCATCAAGTACTGGGGCAAGCGCGACGACGAACTGATCCTGCCGCTGACCGGCAGCCTCTCGCTCACCCTCGACGTGTTCCCGACCACCACCACCGTCACACTCGCACCCGACAGCGCGGTCGACGAGGTCTTATTCGACGGCGCACCCGCCGGTGCCGCCGAACGCATCGTGGCATTCCTCGACCTGGTGCGCGGCCTGGCCGGCAGCACCACCCGCGCCCGCGTGCACACCCGCAACTCGGTGCCCACCGGTGCGGGCCTGGCCTCGTCGGCGTCGGGGTTCGCGGCGCTGGCCGTCGCCGCCGCATCCGCGTACGGGCTCGCCCTGGACGATGCGGCACTGAGCCGACTGGCCCGTCGCGGATCGGGCTCGGCCTGCCGCTCGATCGTCGGCGGCACCGCGATCTGGCACGCCGGCAGCGACGATGACTCGTCGTTCGCCGAGCCGGTGGCCGGTCCCGACCTGGGCATGGTGATCGCGGTGGTGGATGCCGCAGCCAAACCGATCTCGAGCCGTCAGGCCATGCGCCGCACCATCGAGACCTCGCCGTACCTGCCCGCCTGGGTGAGCTCCACCGAGGCCGACCTGGCCGCGATGCAGCAGGCGTTCGCCCGCGGCGACGTCACGGCGATCGGCGAGCTGACCGAGTCGAACGCGCTGCGCATGCACGCCGCGATCATGGCCGCCCGGCCGCCGGTGCGTTACCTTGCGCCGCAGAGCATCGCGCTGTTCGACACCGCTGCCCGGCTGCGCGCGGACGGGCTCGAGGCGTACGCGACCGCCGACGCCGGCCCGAACGTGGTGTTCCTGTGTCGCGGCGCCGACGTCGATGCGGTGCGCGATGCGGTGGCCGCCGACCCGGCCGCCGGCATCGCACCCGACCGTCTGGTGGCCGCCCATGCCGGCCCGGGGGCGCATCTGGTCGAGGGCGCGGCATGATCCGCGCCCAGGCGCCCGGCAAACTGTTCATCGCCGGCGAATACGCGGTCGTCGAACCCGGCGAACCGGCCGTACTGGTCGCCGTCGACCGGCACATCACCGTCGAACTCGAATCCGCCACCGGCCGCGGCAGCATCTCGTCCGACCAGTACGGCCGCGAGCCGGTGCTGTGGACCCGCGACGGGGGCGTCGTCGTGCTCGACCAGGACCACCGCCCGTACGACTACGTGCTGTCGGCGCTGGCGACCGTCGACGCGCTCGCCGCCGAACGGGGCATCCCGGTGCGGTTCTGCGACCTGCGCATCTCGAGCGAACTCGACGACGTGTCGGGCCGCAAGTTCGGTCTCGGCTCGTCGGCGGCCGTCACGGTCGCGACCGTCCGCGCCCTCGACCGTTTCTACGACCTCGCGCTCACCCCGCGGCAGCTGTTCCGGCTCGCGCTCATCGCCACCGTGCGGGTCGCGCCCGCGGCATCCGGCGGGGATGTCGCCGCCAGCACCTTCGGCGGATGGATCGCCTACAGCGCCCCCGACCGCGCCCGGGTGCGCGAGTTGGCCGCAGCGGGCGTGCAGGCCGCGCTCGACGCCGACTGGCCCGGATTCTCGGTGCGCCGGGTGCCCGCACCGCGCGACCTGCGGCTGCTGGTGGGGTGGACCGGGCAGCCGGCCTCGACCGAGCGGCTGGTCGGCAGCGTGCACCGCAGCGTCGCCGGCGCCGACCGGTACCGGCGGTTCCTGGGCGACAGCCGCGCCGCCGTGCAGGATCTGACCGCCGCGCTCGACGCGCAGGACGCACCGGCCGCGCTCGACGCGATCCGTCGCGCCCGCGCCGTGCTGCGCGAGTTGGCCCGTCACGCCGGACTGCAGATCGAGACCGCGCAGCTGACCGCGCTGTGCGACATCGCCGAGGCGTGCGGAGCCGCCGCGAAGTCGTCGGGTGCCGGCGGCGGCGACTGCGGCATTGTGCTGGCCCCCGCCGACGCCGATGTGCACGGCATGCTGACACAGTGGGAGCTGCACGACATCCGCCACCTCGACCTGCGCGTGCAGCAGGCGCAGGGAGCCATCGATGGGTGAGCGATCATGAGCAGCGAGCGCAAAGACCAGCACGTCGACCTCGCCGCCGCGCAACAGGCGGCCCCGCCGTCCCGCAACGACTTCGACGACGTCGCGTTCGTGCACCACGCCCTGGCCGGCATCGACCGCGACCGGGTGAGCCTGCGCACCTCGTTCGCCGGCATCACCTGGCCGGTGCCGTTGTACATCAACGGCATGACCGGCGGCAGCGACCGCACCGGCCGCATCAACCGGGCGCTGGCGATCGCGGCCCGTGAGACCGGCATCCCGATCGCGTCGGGTTCGATGAGCATCGCCCTGCGCGAACCCGACACCGCGCCCACCTTCCGGGTGCTGCGCGACGAGAACCCCGACGGGTTCGTGCTGGCCAACCTGAGCGCCGACGCCGATCCCGACCAGGCCCGCCGTGCCGTCGAGCTCGTCGATGCGAACGCCCTGCAGCTGCATCTGAACAGCGTGCAAGAGACCGTCATGCCCGAAGGCAGCCGCGGCTTTTCGGCGTGGCCGGCGGCCATCGAGGCGATCGTCGCCGCCGTCGACGTGCCGGTCGTGGTCAAAGAGGTGGGGTTCGGGCTGAGCCGCCGCACCCTCGAACGCCTGGCCGGCCTGGGCGTCGCCGTCGCCGATGTGAGCGGGGCGGGCGGCACCGACTTCGCCCGCATCGAGAACTCCCGCCGCCCCGAGGCCGACTACGCGTTCATGGCCGGGTGGGGTCAGTCCGCGGTGTGCTGCCTGCTCGACGCCGCGCACCGCGACACGACGGGCCCGACGGCGGCGGATGCCACACCCTCCGCCACACCGGCGACACCGTCCCCGATCCCCGCGCTGCTGGCCTCGGGCGGGGTGCGCACCCCGCTCGACGTGGTGCGTGCGCTCGCCCTGGGCGCCCGCGCGGTCGGGGTGTCGGGTGTGTTCCTGCACGCGGTGCTCGGCGGGGGAGAAGAGGCGCTGGTCGCCAAGATCCGGGCATGGCTCACCCAGCTCGGACAGCTGCACGCGCTGCTGGGCGCGTCCGACCCGGCGGCTCTGACCGCCACCGACCTGCTGCTGCGCGGCGCCGTGCACGAGTTCTGCGAGCTGCGCGGCATCGACGCGGCCGCGTACAGCCGCCGCAGCGCACACGAGGAGCACCGATGAGGGACGAGACGATCGGCGCCGCGCCGGTGCCGATGAAATGGGTGGGGCCGATCTCGGTCTCGGGGGCGGTGATGACCGGCCTGCAGCAGGTGCCGCTGGCCACCTACGAGACCCCGCTGTGGCCCTCGGTCGGCCGCGGCGCGAAGATCTCCACGCTCACCGAGCGGGGGATCGTCGCCACCCTCGTCGACGAGCGCATGGCCCGCTCGGTGCTGTTCGAGGCCGACGACGCCGCCACCGCTCTGGCAGCGGTGCAGGCGCTGAACGCCCGCCGCGACGAACTGCAGCAGGTGATCTCGGGCGCGAGCCGGTTCGCGCGGCTGCTCGACATGCACCACCAGATCGTCGGCAACCTGCTGTTCCTGCGGTTCGAGCTGTCGACGGGGGATGCCTCGGGGCACAACATGGTCACCCTGGCCAGCGACCGGCTCATGGAGCACATCCTGGCCACCGTGCCCGGGCTGCGCTACGGGTCGATCTCGGGCAACTACTGCTCCGACAAGAAGGCGACCGCGGTCAACGGCATCCTGGGACGCGGCAAGAACGTCGTCACCGAGCTGCTCATCCCGCGCGGGGTGGTCACCCGGCGCCTGCACACCACGCCCGAGGCGATCGCCGAGCTGAACGTGCGCAAGAACCTCATCGGCACCATCACCGCCGGAGGGCTGCGCAGCGCCAACGCGCACTACGCGAACATGTTGCTGGCGTTCTACCTGGCGACCGGGCAGGACGCCGCGAACATCGTCGAGGGGTCGCAGGGCATCACCCACGCCGAGACCCGCGACGGCGACCTGTACTTCTCGTGCACGCTGCCGAACCTCATCGTCGGCACCGTCGGCAACGGCAAGGACCTGCCGTTCGTCGGCGAGAACCTGGCGCGGCTCGGCTGCGCCGACGACCGCGAGCCGGGCGAGAACGCCCGCCGACTGGCCGTGCTGTGCGCGGCGACCGTGCTGTGCGGCGAGCTGAGCCTCATGGCCGCGCAGACCAACCCGGGCGAGCTGATGGCCGCCCACCTGACCATCGAGAGGAAGGCGCGATGACCCCGCGCGTCGGCATCCACGACCTGGCGTTCGCGACCGCACACCAGGTGCTCGACCTGGCGGTGCTCGCCGAGCACAGCGGCGTGGATGTGGGCAAGTACTACGTCGGCATCGGGCAGAGCGAGATGAGCGTGCCCTGCGCCGACGAGGACATCGTGACGATGGGGGCCGGAGCCGCCGCGCAGATCCTCGATCGGCTGCGGGAACGAGACGGCACGACCGACGGCATCCGCACCCTGCTGTTCGCCACCGAGTCGGGCATCGACCAGTCCAAGTCGGCGGGTGTGTTCGTGCACTCGCTGCTGGGCATGGGCGAGAACTGCCGGGTGGTCGAGCTCAAACAGGCCTGCTACTCGGCCACCGCCGCGCTGCAGTTCGCCCTGGGCATCGTCGCGCGCGATCCCCGCGAGCAGGTGCTGGTGATCGCCGCCGACATCGCCCGGTACGCGCTGGACTCCAGTGGTGAGCCCACGCAGGGCGCCGCGGCGGTCGCGTTCCTGGTCACCGCCGACCCGGCCCTGGTCGAGATCGAACCGGTCACCGGGCTGCACACCGACGACATCGCCGACTTCTGGCGGCCGAACTACCTGTCCACCGCGCTGGTGGACGGCAAGTACTCGCTGGCCGCATACCTGCGCTCGCTCGAGGGCGCGTGGGACGAGTACCGAGCGCGCGGCGGCGTCGGGTTCGAGAAGATCGACCGGTTCTGCTACCACCAGCCGTTCACCAAGATGGCGGTCAAGGCCCACGACCGGCTCGTGGCGATCGCCGGCGCCGACCTCGACAAGGCGGGCCGGCTCGCCCAGATCGAGGCGAGCCTGCGCATGAACCGGCGCACCGGCAACAGCTACACGGCATCCATCTATGTCGGGCTGCTGTCGCTGCTCGAGCACGACGAGGCAGACCTCGCCGGCCGGCGCATCGGGTTCTTCAGCTACGGGTCGGGCAGCGTGTCGGAGTTCTTCACGGGCGTGGTGCAGCCCGGGTACCGGTCGCTTCTGCGCACCGAGGCCGACGCGCGGGCGCTGGCGGATCGCACGCCGATCGGCTACGACCGCTACCGCGCCCTGCACGAGCGGGTGGATGCCACCACCGGTGGCGACGATCGCACCCCGGCCGAGACGACCGGCCCGTTCCGGTTCGCCGGGGTGAGCGACCACGTGCGCCGCTACGAGCGCACCGGCCGCTGACGACACCGGGACCTCCCCGGCTGCCTGAGGGGCGACGGAGGGTCTTCTCCCGGGCTGTGCACAGGAGGAATCCCATAGAATTCGGATGCCGCGTGGCACCGCCGCGCCGTCTTTGCACGTCTGTGGTCACCGCCTGGAGCCGGTGCCGCCGCCCGCACGAGAGGACCGAGCCATGAGCCCGAAGACCCCGCGTGCGCCGCTGGCGCGACACGGCCGGCTGCGCTCGCCGCACCCGGTCGCGCAGATCGCGGTCGTGGTGGCGGCCACCCTGGTGGTGGCGCTGGTGGGGCTGGCGGGCACGGCCGCGTTCGCCGCGTGGAACGCGGTCAGCTCAGTACAGGACAACGCGATCGCGTTGGAGTCGAGCAAGCCGCTGCCGCCGTCGATCGGTGAGATCGAGGGCGGGGTGAACCTGCTGCTGGTGGGCACCGACTCGTGCCAGGGGCAGGACGTCAAGCTGTTCCCGCGGTGCAAGCACGACGACGGCGGCGAGCGCAACGACGTGACGATGCTCGTGCACATCGGTGACGACCCGCGCCGGGTGACGGTGGTGTCGTTCCCGCGCGACATGATCGTGCCGATCCCGTCGTGCCCGTCGCCGGACGGCGGCCGGTACTCGGCGATGAGCGCGCAGATGCTCAACGTCTCGTACATGTACGGGGGCCTGGCCTGCACGGCGTTGACCATCCAGGAGCTCACCGGCGTCGACATCCAGTTCGCGGCGGCGATCCGCTGGACCGGAGTCATCCACATGTCCGACGCGATCGGCGGGGTCGACGTGTGCGTGGCCGGTGACATCAACGACAAGCACACCGGCCTGCATCTGAAGGCCGGCGAGCACACCCTGGTGGGCGCCCAGGCGTTGCAGTTCCTGCGCATCCGGCACGGCATCGGCGACGGCTCGGACCTCGGGCGCATCTCGAACCAGCAGCAGTTCATGTCGTCGCTGGTGCGCAAGTTGCAGTCCGGCGGGGTGCTCTCCGACCCGCAGAAGCTGTTCGCGTTGGCGACCACGGCGCTGCAGCAGGTGAACGAGAAGCAGCTGGTGCTCGACTCGAACCTGGCGAACCCGACGCGCATGGTGCAGATCGCGATGGCCGTGAAGTCGGTGCCCTACAAAGACATCGTGTTCGTGCAGTATCCGACCCAGTACGACCCGGCCGACAACGATCGTGTGCTGCCGGTGCGCAGCCAGGCCGAGGTGCTGTTCACCGCACTCAAAGAGAACAAGCCGCTGACCATCACCGGGTCGGCCAGCGCCGGCAACGGGGTCGAGGTCACCGGCGAGGCATCCGGCCCCACCCCGGGCCCGACCGCCTCGGGCACCCCGGGTGCGTCGCCCAGTTCGTCGCCGAGCGCGCCGTCCGATGCCGTCGAGCTGCCCAGCGGCATCACCGGCACCACGGCCGCCGAAGTCACCTGCACGCGTCCGCAGCAGTAGGCTCGTGGTCGATGAGCACGAGTGAACGCAGCGCCCGAACCGTCCTTCTGCTCATCGGCATCGGCCTGGCGGCCGGCCTGCTGTCGGGGCTGTTCGGTGTCGGCGGCGGCACCGTCATCGTGCCGATGCTGACCTTTCTGGCCGGGTTCGAGCACCGGCGGGCGGCCGGCACGTCGCTGGCGGCGATCGTGCCCACCGCGGCGGTGGGCGTCATCTCGTACGCGGTGCACGGGGCCGTGGCGTGGATCCCCGCGCTCATCCTGGCCGCCGCGGCGGTGATCGGCGCGCAGGTCGGCACGTGGCTGCTCGCCCGGATGCCGGTGAACGTGCTGCGCTGGGTGTTCGTCGGCTTTCTCGTGGTGGTGATCATCGGCCTGTTCTTCGTCATCCCGTCGCGTGACGCGCAGCTGCCGCTGACCTGGCTCAGCGTGCTCGGGCTGATCGCAGTGGGCCTGCTCACCGGGGTGCTGTCGGGCCTTCTCGGCGTGGGCGGCGGCGTCATCATCGTGCCCGCGCTGATGCTCGGCTTCGGCGTGAGCGACCTGATCGCCAAGGGCACCTCGCTGCTCATGATGATCCCGACCGCCCTGTCGGGCACGATCGGCAACCTGCGCCGCGGCAACGTCGACCTGTTCGCTGCGGCCCTGGTCGGTGTCTCGGCCTGCACCATGACCGCGGTCGGCGCGTGGCTTGCCACCCTGCTGAACCCGACCGCCGCCAACATCCTGTTCGCCGTGTTCGTCGCGTTCATCGCCGTGCAGATGGCGCTCAAGGCGTGGCGCGGCGGTCGACCGAAGAAGGCCTGACCGCATCCCCGCGCCGCCACGAGGTCCTTCTCGCCCCTCGCAGAGTTCGGAACATCGCGCGAAGTTCGGATGATCCGGGGGAATCGGTCCGAGGTTGATGCGATCCTCCGAACCTTGTGAACGGATGCTGCGGCCTGGCGGCCGGGCAGTCCTGGCCGCGACGCACCCCTCCGGGCGCCGCCCGGCGCCGCTCGGGCGGCGATACCGTGCCGGAGAGGCGGCGATACCGGGCCGGAGAGGCGGCCATACCGTCCCGGATAGGATGACAGGGTGAGCGTGAATCCCGATCTGGTCGGCCGTGTGTTCGCGCCGACCGCGCCGTACCTGGTGGGGCGCGAGAAGGTGCGCGAGTTCGCCCGTGCCGTGCTCGCCACCGATCCGCAGCACACCGACCCGGACGCCGCCCGCGCGCTCGGCTATGCCGACGTGGTCGCCCCACCCACCTTCGCCATGGTCGTGCAGGATCTGACCCTGCAGCAGCTGCTGGCCGAACCCGACACCGGCATCGCGCTCGAGCGCACCATCCACGCCGAGCAGCGGTTCCGCTACACCCGCCCCATCGTCGCCGGCGACGAACTGACCGGGCGGCTGTCGATCACGGCGGTCCGACCGATCGGCACCGGCGCCATGGTCACCAGTGAGGCCGAGATCACGGATGCCGCGGGCTCGCACGTGGTCACCGCCACATCCGTCCTGCTCATCGGGGGAGACGAATGACCGCCACGCCGACCGTCGGCGACCAGATCGCCGAGCGCACCGTGCACCTGACCCGCGAATCGCTGGTGCGCTACGCGGGCGCCTCGGGCGACTTCAACCCCATCCACTACCGCGATGACGTCGCCGCCCGGGTGGGCCTGCCCGGCGTGCTCGCCCACGGCATGCTCACCATGGGGCTGGCGGTCGAGACCATCGTGCCGTGGCTGGGCGACGCCGGCCGCATCCTCGACTACGGCGTGCGGTTCACCCGTCCGGTGGTCGTCGACCCCGAGACCGGCGCCGACGTCACCGTCACCGCGAAGGTCGGCGCGGTCGAGGCGGATGCCGCGCGCATCGACCTGACCGTCACCTGCGCCGGCACCACCGTGCTGGGCAAGGCCCAGGTGCGGGTGCGGCTGGACTGACATGCCCGAGGTCGCACCGCAGCCGCTGTCGCGGCTGACCACGCTGCGCACCGGCGGCGCGCCGGCCCGCATGATCGACGCGCACACCCCCGCCGAACTCGTCGACGCCCTGCGTGAGGTCTGGGCCGACGGCGACGACTGGCTCGTGCTCGGCGGCGGGTCGAACCTGTTCGTCGGCGACGCCCCGTTCGACGGCACCGTCGTGCGGGTGCTCACCCGCGGCATCGAACGGATGCCGTCACCCCGCGACGGGCACGTGCGGCTGCGCATCCAGGCCGGGCATCCGTGGGACGAGGTGGCGGCCCACGCCGTGGACGCGGGGCTCGCCGGCATCGAGGCGCTGTCGGGCATCCCCGGTACCGCCGGGGCCGCTCCCGTGCAGAACGTGGGCGCGTACGGGCAGGAGATCGTGCAGACCCTCGTCGAGGTCGACCTGATCGACGAAGACACCGGCGAGGTCGCCACGGTGCCGGCATCCGATCTGGGGCTCGGCTTTCGCACCTCGGTGCTCAAACACCACTACGGGTCGGTACCGGCCCGCCGGGCGGTGATCGTGGCGCTGACCCTCGAACTGCGCGAGGTGGGCTCGGGCGCCCAGCCGGTGCCCGGCTCCCAGCTGCGCACGGCGCTCGGGCTGGACGAGCAGGATGCGGTGACCCTCGCCTGGATCCGCGAGCGCATCATCGCGATCCGCCGCGGCAAGGGCATGGTGCTCGACGACGCCGACCCCGACACCTACAGCGCCGGGTCGTTCTTTCAGAACGCGATCGTCACCGACGCGTTCGCCCGCACCCTGCCACCGGAGTGCCCGCGGTGGCCGATGGCGCCCGACCCGGCGCCGGTGCGGGTGATCCCGCTCGACGAGTACGCGGGACTCGACCCGCTGCCGCCCGCGCCGCTGCCCGACGTCAAGGTCAGTGCGGCGTGGCTGATCGAGCACACCGGCTTCGGCAAGGGGTTCCGCCTGCCGCGCTCGCGTGCCGGATTGTCGACCAAGCACGCGCTCGCGCTGACCAACCGGGGCGGCGCGACCGCCGATGAGATCGCCGAGCTCGCGCGTTTCGTGCGCAGTCGCGTGCACAGCGAGTTCGGGCTGTTGTTGCAGCCCGAACCGGTGCTCGTGAACGTCGAGCTGTAGGCGGACGAGCCGTCGGCGGGCGACCTGCGGGCAGGCGAGCCCTCGGCGGGCGACCTGCGGGCAGGCGAGCTGCGGGCGCTCGAGATGTCGGCGGGCTCAGCCCGGCGCGTCAGCCGAACAGCTTCTGCAGCCGCTGCACGCCCTCGAGCAGCTGGTCGTCGCCCAGCGCGTACGACAGGCGCAGGTAGCCGCTCGGACCGAACGCCTCACCGGGCACGACGGCCACCTCGGCCTCGTCGAGGATCAGGTCGGCCAGCTCCAGCGACGTGCTGGGGGTCTTACCCGCCCAGGTGCGGCCGAGCAGCCCGCGCACATCCGGGTACACGTAGAAGGCGCCCTGCGGTGTGGGCACCGTCATCCCGTCGATCTTCGACAGTTCGGCCACGATCAGCCGACGCCGGCGGTCGAACGCCTCGCGGAACGCCTCGACCTCGTCCTGCGGGCCGTTCAGCGCCGCGATCGCCGCGCGCTGCGCGATGTTGTTGACGTTGCTGCACAGGTGCGACTGCAGGTTCGCGGCGACCTTGATCGCGTCGGCGGGGCCGACCATCCAGCCCAGCCGCCAGCCGGTCATGGCATAGGTCTTGGCGACGCCGTTGACCAGGATCGTCTGGTTCGCCACCTCGGGCACCGCCTCGACGATCGAGGTCGCCTTCACCCCGTCGTAGACGAGGTTCTGGTAGATCTCGTCGCTGATCACCCAGATGCCGTGCTCGAGCGCCCACTGGCCGATCGCCGCGGTCTCGTCACGGGTGTAGACCGAGCCGGTCGGGTTCGAGGGAGAGACGAACACGAGCGCGGTGGTGCGGTCGGTGCGCGCGGCCTCGAGCTGGTCGACGGTGACCTTGTAGTCCTGGTCGGCGCCGGCGAACACCTCGACCGGCACACCGTCGGCGAGTTTGATCGCCTCGGGGTACGTGGTCCAGTACGGCGCGGGCAGCAGCACCTCGTCGCCCGGGTTCACCACGGCCTGGAAGGCCTGGTAGACGGCCTGCTTGCCGCCGTTGGTGACGATGACCTGAGTCGGGTCGACCGCCAGGCCCGAGTCGCGCAGCGTCTTGGCGGCGATCGCCTGCCGCAGTTCGGGCAGCCCCGCCGCGGGCGTGTAGCGGAAGTTCTTCGCATCGCGCAACGCGTCGGCGGCGGCATCCACGATGAACTGCGGTGTGGCGAAGTCGGGCTCGCCGGCGGCGTACGAGATGACGGGCTTGCCCTCGGCCTTCAAGGCCTTGGCCTTGGCGTCGACCTTGAGGGTCGCCGATTCGGCGATCGCGGACAGCTTGCGGGACAACGGGGCGCGTTCGGTCACCCCTCCAGCGTAGCCCGCCGGCGCGAGCACCGACACGGCCCGACCCGTGCACAATACGCGGGGCGGGCGCCGGGCGGGTGCCGGATGCCACGACCCGGGGTATACGTGAGACTCAGTGTCGCTTACACTGGGCTTCAGTTTCACTATCGAGGAGAGTGCGATGGCCGCCGAGACCGCCTACACCCCGCCCGTCGACGACTACGCCTTCCTGTACGGCGAGGCGTTCGGCCTCGACCTGCCGGCCCGCGCCACCGGCGGCGAGCTCACCGCCGCCGACGCCACCGAGATCATCGCCGCTGCCGGCGAGTTCGCCGGCTCGGTGCTCGCCCCGCTCGAGACGGTCGGCGACCGCGTGGGCGCGCGCCTGCAGAACGGTGACGTGCACCTGCCCGACGGCTTCGCCGACGCGTACCGTGCGTTCGTCGAGGCCGGCTGGATCACCGCCGAAGCCCCCGCCTCCGCGGGCGGCGACGGACTGCCCGGGGTCGTGCGGGCGGGCCTGGGCGAGATCTGGAACGCCTCGAACGCGGCCTTCGCCCTGTGCTGGCTGCTCACCGCCGGACAGATCCATGCGCTCGACGCCGCGGCATCCGACGAACTTCGCGAGACCTACCTGAGCAAGCTCGTGTCGGGCCGGTGGACCGGCACCATGAACCTCACCGAGCCCGACGCCGGCACCGACCTCGGTGCGATCCGCACCATGGCCACGCCGCGGCCCGACGGCACCTGGTCGGTGCGCGGGCAGAAGATCTTCATCACCTGGGGCGACCACGACCTCGCCGAGAACATCGTGCACCTGGTGCTGGCGCGCACGCCGGATGCCCCGGCCGGCGCCAAGGGACTGTCGCTGTTCGTCGTGCCGCGCATCCTGGTGAACGACGACGGGTCGCTGGGCGATCGCAACGCGGTGACCACCGTCGCGATCGAGCACAAGCTCGGCATCCACGGCAGTCCCACCTGCGTGCTCGCGTACGAGGACGCCACCGGCTACCTCGTCGGCGAGGTCGGCGGGGGCCTTTCGGGCATGTTCGTCATGATGAACTCCGCGCGCACCGGCATGGGCTTCCAGGCCACCGGCATCGCCGACCGCGCGTACCAGCAGGCCGCGGCGTACGCCGCCTCGCGGCTGCAGGGTGCCGTGCTCGACCGGCCCGCCGGCACCCCGATCGCCGAACACCCCGATGTGCGGCGGCTGCTGCTGTCGATGCGCAGCCGCATCTTCGCGATGCGCGCCCTCGGCGTGTGCGTGGGCGACCTGTTCGACCGCGACGAGACGGCGCTGGCGGAGTTCTTCGTGCCGATCCTCAAGGGGTGGACGACCGAGGACGCCGTCACCGTCACCAGCGAGGCGATCCAGGTGCACGGGGGCATGGGCTTCATCGAAGAGACCGGCGTCGCCCAGCACTACCGCGACGCGCGCATCATGCCGATCTACGAGGGCACCACCGCCATCCAGGCCAACGACCTGGTCGGCCGCAAGGTGATCCGCGACCGCGGCGCCACCGCCGAGCAGCTGTTCGGCCGCATCGAGCGCACCGTCGCCGACCTGCGCGCGGCCGGGCATCCGGTGGCCGACCGGCAGGCCGAGCGCCTCGCGCGTGCGGTCGAGGCATCCCGCCGCGCCACCGGCCGGCTGATCGGTTTCGGCGCGACCCGCGACGCCTACGCGGTGGGCGTGCCGTACCTGATGATGCTCGGCACGCTCGCCGGCGGCTGGATGCACGGCCTGGCCGTGGCGGCGGTGCTGGCCCACGACACCGCACAGGCGACGGATGCCGCGCGGCTGACCGACGCGGACTTCTACGGCGCGCACCACCTGCCGCGCGTGCACATGCTCGCCGAGACCGTCGCCGCCGGCGAGATCGCCTGAGCCGGCCCGGGATCTGCGCGGCCGCCCGGGGCCTGCGCGAAGGCCCACCCGGGCCGCGCTCGGCGAGGGCGGACCGGGCCGGTACGCGATCCGGCGCGACCCGCTCGGGTGAGCGGGCCGCGCCGGATGGTTCGTGCTGCGCCGGTCAGGCGGCGCGTGGCCGATCAGCCGCGACCGGGTAACCGCGATCAGCCGCGTGCGACCGGGCGCCGCAGTCAGGCGCTCAGTCGCGCTCGACCAGGTACCGCGAGTAGGCGTCCTGGGTCAGGAACGCCGGGAACTCCTCGCGCAGCGAGACCTCGCGGAACACGGCGGCGGCGTCGTCGAACCGGTCGCCGTCGAACCGGTCCACCGTCTCCAGCACCTCGCCGATGAGTCCTTCGACGTACTCGCGGGTGATCGCGGTGCCCTCGGCGGTGGAGCGGTCCTGATGGATCCACTGCCAGATCTGCGACCGCGAGATCTCGGCGGTCGCCGCATCCTCCATCAGGTTGTCGATCGCCACCGCGCCCTGGCCGCGCAGCCACGCCTCGATGTACCGGATCGCCACCGACACGTTGCCCTGCACGCCGGCCTCGGTGATCGGGCGGCCGATGCGCAGATCCAGCAGCTGGGCCGCCGTCACCTCGACGTCGTCGCGCTGCCGGTCGATCTGGTTCGGTCTCTCGCCCAGCACCGCGTCGAACTCGGCCTGCGCCGCCGGGATCAGATCGGGGTGCGCCACCCAGGTGCCGTCGAATCCGTCGCCGGCCTCGCGCTTCTTGTCGGCGGCCACCTTCTCCAGCGCCTGAGCGGTCACCTCCGGGTCGCGCCGGTTGGGGATGAACGCGCTCATCCCGCCGATCGCGAACGCGCCGCGGCGGTGGCAGGTCTTGACCAGCAGCTCGGTGTAGGCGCGCATGAACGGTACGGTCATGGTCACCTCGCTCCGGTCGGGCAGCACGAACCGGGCGCCGCGGCCGCGGTAGTTCTTGATGATCGAGAAGATGTAGTCCCACCGGCCCGCGTTCAGGCCCGCGCAGTGGTCGCGCAGCTGGAACAGGATCTCCTCCATCTCGAACGCCGCCGGCAGCGTCTCGATCAGCACGGTCGCCCGGATCGTGCCGTGCGGGATGTGCAGGGCACGCTCGCTGAACGTGAACACGTCGTCCCACAGCTTCGCCTCTTCGGAGCTCTCCAGCTTCGGCAGGTAGAAGTACGGTCCGGTGCCGCTGTCGATCAGCGCCTGTGCGTTGTGGAAGAAGTACAGGCCGAAGTCGACCAGCGAGCCGGATGCCGCCATGGTGCGCCCGGTGCGGTCGGTGAACCGGATGTGCTCTTCGACCAGGTGCCAGCCGCGTGGGCGCATCACGATCGTCGGCGTGCGCTCGGCGGTCACCTCGTACCGCTTGCCCGCGTCGTTGGTGAACGTCAACTGCCCGCGGATCGCGTCGAACAGCGACAGCTGGCCGCCGATCACGTTGCCCCACGTGGGGCTGGTGGCATCCTCTTGGTCGGCCAGCCACACCCGCGCGCCCGAGTTCAGCGCGTTGATGGTCATCTTCGGGTCGGTGGGCCCGGTGATCTCGACGCGGCGGTCCTGCAGGCCCGGTGCGGCGCCGGCGACCCGCCAGTGCGGGTCGTCGCGGATGTGCGCGGTGTCGGCGCGGAAGTGCGGGTCGTGGCCGTTGCCGATCTCGAACTGGCGGCGCATCCGCTCGGCCAGGAGGTCGTGGCGGCGCCCGGCGAAGCGGTGGTGCAGTGCGGTGAGGAACTCCAACGCCGCAGGCGTCAGGATCTCGTCGTACCTCTCACGGATCGGGCCGGTCACCTCGATGGTCGGTCGGTGGGTCGTGATCGGGCCGGTGGTCGGCACCGTGCCCAGGGTGATGGTCATGATGGTTCCTTGTCTGTCTGTGAGCCCGGTTCGGGGCGGATATGTGCGTTCGGGGCGGATATGGGCGTGATCTGAGGCACGAATACGCCCCGAACCGCGTAGGGAAAGGGGGTGGATGCCTCGGCCCGAGGGATTCGGTGGGCCGAGGCATCCGGGACCGGGGGTTCGCCGGTCGGTCTAGTGGAACTGGGCGGCCTCGGTGGAGCCGGCCAGGGCGAGGGTGGCACTGGCGGGGTTGAGCGCCGTCGAGACGGCGTCGAAGTAGCCGGTGCCCGCCTCGCGTTGGTGCTTGGTGGCGGTGTAGCCGTCGGCCTCGGCGGCGAACTCGGCCTCCTGCAGGTCGACGTAGGCGCTCATGGCGCGCTGCGCGTACCCGCGGGCGAGGTCGAACATCGAGTGGTTCAGGGCGTGGAAGCCGGCCAGCGTGATGAACTGGAAGGCGTAGCCGAGGTCGGCCAGCTCGTCCTGGAAGGTGGCGATCTGGGCGTCGTCCAGGTGCCGCTTCCAGTTGAAGCTCGGCGAGCAGTTGTAGGCGAGCTTCTTGCCCGGGAACTCGGCGTGGACGGCGTTCGCGAACTCGCGGGCCAGCTCGATGTCGGGCTCGCCGGTCTCGACCCACAGCAGGTCGGCGTACGGGGCGAACGCGAGCCCGCGGGCGATCACCGGCTCGATGCCCGGGCGCACCCGGTAGAAGCCCTCGGTGGTGCGCTCACCGGTGAGGAACCCGCGGTCGCGCTCGTCGACGTCGCTGGTGATGAGGTCGGCGGCCAGGGCGTCGGTGCGGGCGATCATGACGGTGGGAACGCCCGCGACGTCGGCGGCCAGCCGCGCCGCGTTCAGGGTGCGGATGTGCTGCTGGGTGGGCACCAGCACCTTCCCGCCCAGGTGACCGCACTTCTTCTCGCTGGCCAGCTGGTCCTCCCAGTGGATGCCGGCGGCTCCGGCCTGGATCATCGACTGGGCCAGTTCGTAGGCGTTCAGCGGTCCGCCGAACCCGGCCTCGGCATCGGCGACGATCGGGGCCAGCCAGTCCCGGGTGACACGGCCCTCGGCGTGCTCGAGCTGGTCCTGCCGCAGCAGCGCGTTGTTGATACGTCGCACCACCGCCGGCACCGAGTTGGCCGGGTACAGCGACTGGTCGGGGTAGGTCTGGCCGGCGAGGTTGCCGTCGGCGGCGACCTGCCAGCCCGACAGGTAGATCGCCTTCAGCCCGGCGCGCACCTGCTGCACGGCCTGGCCGCCGGTGTACGCGCCCAGTGCCCGCACGTACTCCTCGGTGTGGATGAGGTTCCACAGGCTCTCGGCGCCGCGGCGGGCGAGCGTGTTCTCTTCGCGGACAGTGCCGCGCAGCCGGATGACGTCCTCGGCGGTGTAGGTGCGCTCGAGGCCGTCCCACCGCGGGTCGGTGTCCCAGATCTCCTGGAGCTCGGCCGCGGTCTGGACCTGGTCGCCGGCGCGGAGGGGGGCGGCGGATGGCGTGGGGGTCATGGCGTTCTCCTTCGGGGGTCGGCCGGGGCGGTGGGCCCGGGCTGTGACATCCACTCTGAGTGAAGTGCTGCGGTATCCACGACCAAATCCGGCGTGAAGTTTTGCCGGATTTCTGTTCTCGTGAGATCATCGCCGGATGAACGACCTGCTCGCCCTCGAAAACGCGACCGCTGCCGTCGACGATGAAGAGGTGGACACCCTCACCATCGGCCGGCGCATCCGGCAGCTGCGCACCGCGCGCGGGATGCGGCTCGAAGAGCTGGCCGCGGCGGTGTCGCGCGCGCCGAGCCAGCTGTCGATGATCGAGAACGGACGGCGCGAGCCCAAGCTGACGCTGCTGCAGTCGATCGCGCGGGCCCTCGGCACCACGCTGGACGCGCTGCTGGAGTCCGAGCCGCTGGACGAGCGCGCGCAGCGCGAGGTGGCGCTCGAACGGGCCATGAAGGGGCCGACCTTCCGGTCGCTGGGGATCGAGCCGTTCCGGATCCCGCGCTCGCTGTCGGACGAGGTGCTCGACGCCCTGCTGGCGCTGCAGGGCGAGATCGAACGGCTGCGCGACGAGCGTGCGGCGACCCCCGAAGAGGCCCGCCGGGCGAACGTGGCGCTGCGGCGGCTGATGCGCACGCAGGACAACCACTTTCCCGAGCTCGAGCAGCAGGCCCAGCGCATCCTGAAGGCGGTCGACCACCCCGGCGGGCCGCTCACCCAGCGCACCGCGTCCGACATCGCCGCGCACCTCGGCTTCACGCTGCACTACGTGCCCGACCTGCCGCAGACCACCCGCTCGGTCGCCGACCTCAAGCACGGCCGGCTGTACCTGTCGAGCCGGCTGACCGCCAAGGGCGATCCGCGCACAGCGGTGCTGCAGGCGCTGTGCAGCCGCATCCTCGGCCACGGCGAACCGGCCAGCTACGCCGAGTTCCTGCGTCAGCGGGTGGAGACCAACTACCTCACCGGGGCGCTGCTGATCCCCGAGTCGCACGCCGTGCCGTTCCTGCAGGACGCGAAGAAGGACCGGGCGATCTCGATCGAAGACCTGCGCGACGCCTACTCGGTGTCGTACGAGACGGCCGCACACCGGTTCACGAACCTCGCCACCCGGCACCTCGGGATCCGGGTGCACTTCCTCAAGGTGCACGAATCCGGCACGATCACCAAGGCGTACGAGAACGACGACGTGAACTTCCCCGCCGACCGGCTGGGCGCCATCGAGGGACAGATGTGCTGCCGCACCTGGACCAGCCGTGTCGTGTTCGACGTCGACGACCACTTCAACCCGTACTACCAGTACACCGACACCGGCAACGGCACCTACTGGTGCACCGCCCGGGTCGAGAACTCCAGCGAGGGCGCGCACTCGGTGAGCGTGGGCGTGCGCTTCGACGACACCAAGTGGTTCCTCGGCCGTGACACCACCAACCGCGCCGTGTCGAAGCACGCCACCGAGGTGTGCTGCCGGCGGGCGCCGGCCGAGCTCGAGCAGGCATGGCGCGACAACGCCTGGCCCAATGTGAAGACGCCGCGCACGCTCTTGGCGACCCTGCCGACCGGGGCTTTTCCCGGGGTCGACACCACCGACGTGTACGAGTTCCTGCAGGCGCACGCGCCGCACTGACGGCGCGCTCCGGTGCGCCGGGCGGGGCCTGCCGCGTCCGTGTCGGCATGGCACAGATCCGTCGGCGGCGATTGCCCGCGCGGCGGGGGGATGCCACCATGTGTGGCATCTGCCGCAAGGAGAGCCATGACCCTCGTCGAACACCAGCGTGACAATCGGCGCCGTCACCATCGGCCGGTGGCGCTGCACCCCAAGCTGATCCTGTTCGTCTTCGTCGGCGGGGCGGTCGGCACGGCCATCCGTGCGGTGCTCGCGTTCGCGTTCCCGTGGACCGGAACCGTGCCGTGGACGATCCTCGTCGTGAACCTGTGCGGCGCGCTCGTGCTGGGCTTTCTGCTCACCGCGCTCGCCGTGCGCACCCCCGAGACCGACGCCCGACGCGACGTCCGGCTGTTCGCCGGCACCGGCATCATGGGCGGGTTCACCACCTACAGCGAGCTGGCCAGCGATTCCGCCGTCATCTTCGGCACCGACCCGGTACTCGCGATCAGCTTTGCGCTCCTGACGGTTCTCGGCGGCGTCGCCTGCGCCGGCATCGGCGTGATCGCGGCCAAAGCCCTCGTGCACCGCCGCGTCGACCTGAGCACGGTGCACGCATGAACCCCGGACTGTTCCTGCTGATCGCCGTCGGCGGGGGAGTGGGCGCATCGGTGCGGTTCACCCTCGACGGCATCATCATGCGCCGGGCCGGCGGCACCTACCCGTGGGGCACGTTCGTCATCAACACGAGCGGCGCGATCCTGCTGGGGTTTCTCACCGGCATGGCCGACTCGTCGGTGCTGGACGCGCAGTGGATGCAGGTGCTGGGCGTGGGCTGCATGGGCGGCTACACCACCTTCAGCACCGCGATGGTCGACACCGTGCACATGCTGCAGAAGCAGAAGTTCTCTCTCGCACTCGGCAACAGCATCGGGATGCTGGTGCTCACGGTGCTCGGCGCCTGGCTCGGGCTCATGCTCGGCCGCGGCCTGTAGCCTGCCGCCGCGCGCGCCGGTGCTCCAGGCCGTTCACCAGCACGATCACGACGCCGGCCACCGCCAGCAGCATCCACACCCACCCGCCCATGTCGTCGAACTCGGCGGCGGGGTCACCGGTGGCCGACACCGCCAGCAGCATGCCCACCAGGGCCACGCCGAGCATCTGCCCGACCTGCTTCGACGTCGAGATCAGGCTCGACGCCAGCCCCGCCTCGGACTCGTCGAGTGCGGCCAGCGCGGTCACGCTGATCGGGTCGGGGATCAGCCCGAACCCGAGCCCGAACACCAGCGACGGGACCAGCACCGTCCACAGCGGCGCGTGCTCGGTCGCCCACAGTGCGAGCGATCCCGCCGCGATCAGCGTCCCGGCCAGCATCAGCGCCGGCCGTGATCTGCCTTCGCCCACCAGCCGCGCCGCGAACACCGCCGACAGGGTCGCCCCGGCCGCCAGCGGAATGGTCGCCAGCCCCGCGCCGATCGCGTCGAGCCCGCGTTCGGACTGCAGCGCGAACGTGTTCACGAACAGCAGTCCGGCCAGGGCCAGATAGCCGAGCACCGCGGTGGTCAGTGCCACCACGAACGCCCGGGTGCGCAGCAGCCGCAACGGCACGACCGGATGCGGGTGGTCGCGCTCGGAGCGCACCAGCCCCGCGCCGGCGGCCACGGCGACGACCATCGCGACCAGCACGGCGAGAGACACCCAGCCCAGGTGGGGGCCCTCGATGAGCACGAACGTCACGGCGGCCAGACCCAGGGTGAGCAGGGTCTGGCCGAGCGGGTCGAACCGTTCCGGGGCGTCCGAGTGCGATTCGGGCACGAACACCAGCACCAGCACCGCCGTGAGCACGCCGAGCACGACCCCCGCCCAGAACAGCGACGGCCACCCGGCCGCCCGCACAAGCAGCCCGCCGAGGATCGGCGCCGCCGCCAGCGACGCGGTGCCCACCGTGCTCCACCACATGACCGCCACCGCCCGGCCCGCCTTCGGCGCCGCCGCCGTCAGCAGCGACAGCCCGGCCGGGGCGACCATCGCCGAGCCGACGCCCTGCACCGCGCGCCCGGCCACGAGCATCCACACCGACGGGCTCAGCGCGCACAGCAGCGACCCGGCGGTCATGATCGCGGTGCCGCACAGCAGCACCCGGCGCCGCCCCCACCGGTCGGCGAGGGTGCCCGAGAAGGTCAGCAGTGCCGCCAGTGGCAGGATGTACGCGGCCTGCAGCCACTGCAGCGCGCCCATGCCCGCGTGCAGCCGGCCGGCGATGTCGGGCAGGGCGATGGTGACGACGCTGCCGTACGCGGTGTGCACGAACTGGGCCAGGCAGCAGGCGAGCACCAGGCGCAGCCCCAGACCGGCAGGTGCCGGGGCGCCCACACCGGTGGCACGCCGGGTCATCGCACCTCCCGATCGGCGGACGGAGTGCCTCGACTATAGCGACGGCGACACCGGCCGCACGCGGTCAGGACCCCGCAGGCGCGACCGGGTCGCAGATGCGCGTGTGTTCCGTGTCCGAGCCGCGTCCGTCGGCACGGATCCGTGCCCGCCCCCAGCGCGCCGGGCGATCGCGTGCCACGATGGGCGAAACGGCACAAACGAGTCCGGCCGTCGCCGGGTCAGGAGCTGACATGGACCTCACTCCGCGTGAAATCGACAAGCTGTACGTCTATCAGGTCGCCGAGCTCGCCCGTCGGCGACGCGAGCGGGGCACGAAACTGAACGTCAGCGAGGCGCAGGCGCTGGTCACCGAGGCGATCCTCGAGGCCGCGCGTGACGGCAAGTCGGTCGCCGAGTGCATGGCCCTGGGCAAGAAGGTCGTGGCCGAGGCCGACTGCATGCCCGGCGTACGCGAACGGGTCACGCTGCTGCAGGTGGAAGCCACCTTCCCCGACGGCACCAAGCTGATCTCGTGCCACGACCCGATCGGCGGCTGACCCGGTGTCATCCCACCCGCCCGCACCCGCCGCACCTGCGCGCACCGTGCTCGTCGGCGGTCACGAGAGTGGCGACGGCGCGCAGCTGCAGCGGCTGTGTGCACGCATTCCGGATGCTGTGGCCTGCGCGACCGGTCGCCGGTTGCACGATCTGATCGAGCAGTCACTGACGGCCGGCGGCGAGGTCGTCGTCGTGCCGATGACGTTCGGACGCAACCCGACCATGGTCGCCGACGCCGCCAAGACGGCGGCGTGGCTGGCGGCCAAGCACCCCGGGCGCCTCGCGTTCGCGGCGCCGTTCGGCCAGCCCGACCACCTGATCGCGTGGCTGCGCACCGCCGCCCACCGCGCCGTCGCCCGGCACGACGCCGACGCGCTGCTGATCGTCGGGGCCCACTCCGACCCGTTCGACGAAGCCGAGCTGTTCCGCATCGCGCACCTGGTGCGCACCCACGGCGGCATCGCGAACGTGGAGGCGGCACTGGCCGACGACGCCGATGAGCTCGAGGCGGCCGCCGAGCGGATGCGCCGGCTCGGCGCGCAGACCGTGGCGGGGGTGCCGGCGGGGTTCGCGGCCGAGATCCCGGTGTGCCGGGTCGCCGACGTCGGCCCGCTGATGAGCGACACCGCGATCACCCGGCAGGTGCGCGACCGCGTGCACGATGCGTTGCACGCGCTGCGCGGCCACGGCGACGACGGCATCGCGGCGGGGCTGGACGCCGACCACGGACACGGCTACGCGCACTCGCACGCCTTCGAGGAGGCATCCGGGTCGCACCCCCACACCCACGGTCACGGTCACCACCATCACCACGCGCACGGCCACGGCCGCGCGGCAGAGCACGCGGTGCACGGCAGCACCGCACACGACGACCACCACTGAGCGGGAGGAACATCATGGCCAGCAGGAAGGCGAAGGTGCATCACGGCGCCGACACCATCGAGATCAACGCGGGTCGCGATTCGGTCACGCTGCGGGTCACCAACACCGGTGACCGGCCCGTGCAGATCGGCTCGCACTTCCACTTCTTCGAGGTCAACCGCGCCATGCGCTTCGAGCGCGAGAAGGCCTGGGGCATGCACCTGGACATCCCCGCCGGCACCGGGGTGCGGTTCGAGCCCGGCGAGACCAAGGAAGTGACACTGGTCGCCTACGGCGGCGCCCGGCATCTGATCGGCTTCAACGGTCTGGTCAGCGGCGGGTTGGACGCCCCCGCCACCAAGGCCGCGGCGATGCGACTGCTCGCCGAACGCGGATTCGAGAACGGTGCGCCCGCGCGGGGCAAGACCCCGGCCGCGGCCGCGAAGAAGGGGAGCAAGTAATCATGGCCGTCATCCCTCGCCAGCAGTACACGGACCTGTTCGGCCCCACCGTCGGCGACAAGGTGCATCTGGCCGACACCAACCTGGTCATCGAGATCGAGAAGGACTACGCCGCCGACAGCTACGGCGACGAGGTGGTCTACGGCGGCGGCAAGTCGGCCCGCGACGGCATGGCCGCCGACCCGCAGGCCACCCGCGCGCAGGGCGCGCTCGACCTGGTGATCACCAACGCGATCGTGATGGACCCGGTGCTCGGCATCGTCAAGGGCGACATCGGCGTGCGCGACGGGCTGATCGTGGGCATCGGCAAGTCCGGCAGCCCGCAGACCCAGCGCGGCGTCGACCCGCGTCTGATCGTGGGCCCGGGCACCGAGGTGATCGCCGGCGAACACCTGATCGCCACGCCCGGCGCCATCGACACGCACGTGCACTTCATCTCGCCGCAGCAGGCCTACGCCGCCCTGTCCAACGGCGTCACCACCGTGTTCGGCGGCGGCACGGGGCCCACCGACGGCACGAACGGCACCACGTGCACCCCCGGTGCGTGGCACATCCACCGGATGCTGCAGGCCTTCGACGAGCTGCCGGTCAACGTCGGCATCCACGGGAAGGGCAACGGGTCGCTGCCCGAGGCGCTCGCCGAGCAGATCGAGGCCGGCGCGGCCGGTCTGAAGGTGCACGAGGACTGGGGCGCCACCCCGGCCGCGCTGAGCCAGGCGCTGAGCGTCGCCGACCGGTACGACGTGCAGATCTCGGTGCACACCGACAGTCTGAACGAGGCGGGTTTCGTCGAAGACACCATCTCGGCCATCGACGGCCGCACGATCCACACGTATCACACCGAGGGTGCCGGCGGCGGGCACGCGCCCGACATCATCGAGATGGCGGGGTACCGCAACGTGCTGCCCTCGTCGACGAACCCGACCCTGCCCTACACGGTCAACTCGATCGACGAGCTGCTCGACATGGTGATGGTGTGCCACCACCTCTCGTACGACATCCCCGAAGACATCGCCTTCGCCGACTCACGGGTGCGCGCCGAGACGATCTCGGCCGAGACCGTGCTGCACGACCTCGGCGTGATCGCGATGTTCTCGTCGGACTCGCAGGCGATGGGCCGCATCGGCGAGTCGGTCACCCGCGCCTTCCAGACCGCGCACCACTGCAAAGACAAGCGCGGCCCGCTGCCCGAAGACGCACCCGGCAACGACAACTTCCGGGTGCTGCGGTACCTGGCGAAGGTCACCATCAACCCGGCGATCACGCACGGCATGAGCGACTACATCGGCTCGCTCGAGCCGGGAAAGATCGCCGACATCGTGCTCTGGCCGGTCGACACCTTCGCCGCCAAACCGAAGATGGTGATCAAGGGCGGGCTGATCAACTGGGCGCTGATGGGCGACCCGAACGCGTCGCTGCCCACGCCCCAGCCGGTGTACTACCGGCCGATGTTCGGAGCGCTCGGCGCGGCGCAGGCGGCGACCCGGGTGACGTTCATGTCGAAGGCGTCGATCGACGCGGGCGTGCCCGAGAAGCTCGGCCTGCGCAGCCGTACCCTGCCGGTGCGGCGCACCCGCACGATCGGCAAGAAGGACATGGTGCGAAACGACGCGACCCCGGTGATCGCGGTCGACCCCGAGACCTACAAGGTCACCGTCGACGGCGAGCCCGCGCACATCGAACCGGCCCAGTCGCTGCCGCTGACGCAGCTGTTCTTCTTGGCATGACGACGTCGGAGCGGTTCGACCCGGCGGCCCTGCTGGTCAGCCTGCAGCTGAGCGATTCGGCGTTCCCGAGCGGCTTCTACACGATGTCGCACGGGCTCGAGGGGTTCGCGCAGGCGGGACTGGTCGACGCGGGCACGATCGGCGATCTGCTCGACGACATGCTGACGGCCACCGTCGGCCCGGGCGACGCGACCGCGCTCGCCCGGGCCCACCAGGCCGCCGCTCGCGGGGACTGGGAGTCGGTCGCCGAGATCGACCGCCTGTTGTACGCCTCGAAGCTGAACGCCGAGCTGCGCCGCTCCAGCGTGCGCAGCGGCCGGCAGGTCGCCGACATCGCCGCCGAGGTGTTCGGTGGTGACGACATCGCGGCGTGGGCGGCGCGGGTCAAGGCTCGGCAGACCCCGGGATGCCAGGCGGTGGTCTCGGCCGTGGTGTACGCGGCCACCGGGGTGCCGACGGCGCAGGCCGTGGCATCCGATCTGTTCGCGTTCGCCACCAGCTTCGCCGGCGCCGCACTGCGGCTGCGGCTGACCGATCACCGGTCCACGCAGGTGATCCTGCGCCGGGCGCAGCCGGTCATCATGGCGGTCACTGAAGACGCCCTGGTGCGGCCGGTGGAAGACATCGGCGGTTTCGCGCCGACGGGCGACATCATGTCGGCGGCGCACGAACGCGCCGAGGCCCGACTGTTCACGAGTTGAGGAAGGAACACATATGGACCACAACGTGCTGCGCGTGGGCATCGGCGGGCCGGTCGGCTCGGGAAAGACCGCGCTGACCGAGGCGCTGGTGCCGGTGTTCATCGCCGCCGGGCGCACCCCGGGCGTGATCACCAACGACATCTACACCCAGGAGGACGCCCACCATGTGCGGCGGGAGCTTGCCGGCATCCTCGACCCGGAGCGGGTGGTGGGGGTCGAGACCGGCGCCTGCCCGCACACCGCGGTCCGCGACGACCCCACCATGAACCTCGCCGCCGGCGAAGAGCTCGTGGAGCGGTTTCCCGAGATCGACACGATCATCTACGAGTCCGGCGGCGACAACCTCACCCTCACCTTCTCGCCGTCGCTGGCCGATGTGTTCGTGTTCGTGCTCGACACCTCGGAGGGCGAGAAGATGCCGCGCAAGCGCGGCCCGGGGATCACCGACAGCGACATCCTCGTGATCAACAAGATCGACATCGCCCAGTACGTGCGCACCGACCTGGCGGTGATGGAACGCGACGCGCACGCCGTGCGCGGCGACAAGCCGGTCGTGATGACCAACTCGCTCGAAGGCGTCGGCGTGCAGGAGCTGTTCGACACCATCATGGCGGTGTGGGCGCAGCGCCGCGGAGAGCTGGTCGCGTGACACAGACCGAGCCGTACGGCGGACCGCGGCTGCAGCCGGCGCACTTCGAGCCGGCGCATGTGCCGATCGAGGTCGCGCGGTACGGCACGCAGCCCGACACCCTGCCGGTGGGCAGCCCCGGCAAGGTGGGCATCCTCGAGCTGGACTTCGAGCTGCGCGGGGAAGGTGACGCCCGGCGCACCGAGCTGGTGGGGCACTTCCAGAAGTCCCCGTTGCAGATCATGAAGCCGCTGTACTTCGACCCGCACCGCCCCGACGTGCCGTACACCTACCTGATCACCACGGGCGGGGGCATCCTGCACAACGACCGGCAGCGCATGGACCTGCGTTTCGGCCCCGGCACCGCAGCGCACGTGACCACCCAGGCGCACACCAAGGTGTACCGCATGGAGTCCGGCTACGCGACGGCGCTCGCCGGGCTGGAGATCGAGGCGGGCGCGTACGTGGAATACTTGCCCGACCCGATCATCCCGTACGTCGACTCCCGGTTCTATCAGCGCACGACCGTGCGACTGGATGAGTCGGCCACCCTGGTCGCGGGCGAGACGATCTATGCCGGCCGGCTCTCGCGCGGGGAGCGGAACGCCTACGCCGCGTATGCGAGCGACTTCGAGGTGCGACGGCCCGACGGCACGCCGGTGGCGTTCGACCGGGTGCGGCTGGTGCCGCGCGACGGCCATGTCGGCGGTGCCGCGGTGCTCGGCGGCCGCGACGTGGTGGCGTCGCTGTACGTGGTCACCGATCGGGTTCCGGCGGCGCGTATCGCCGAGGTGCTGCACGAGACCGTCACGGCGGTCTGTGCCGCCGCGGACGATGACAGCGCCCGGTTCGGCGTGAGCATCCTGCCGGATGACGCCGGTGCGTGGCTGCGCTGGGTCGGCGATGACACCGTGCTCTCGACCCGGGTGAACACGGCCGCCGCGGCCGCCGTGCACGAGCTGCTCACCGGGCTGCCCGCGCCGCACATCAGAAAGTACTGATCGGAACAGGCGACGGGAGTGCTATGACGACCGCAGGGGCGCGCACCGCGACACCGCTCGCGCAGTGGGGCGTCGGCGTGCTGAACGGTGCATCGCAGATCTACTTCCAGACCAACTGGGCCTGCGGCATCCTGATCTTGGCCGCCTTCGTCGTCGCCGACTGGCGCATGGCTGTGTTGGCCGTGATCGGCGGGGTCGGCGGGATGCTGGGCGGCCGGGCCTGCGGCAATGGCCTGGCGAACATCGCCGCCGGCATGCAGTCGTTCTGCGGCACACTCGTCGGCGCCGCGGTGTTCGCGGCACTGGGCGGCAACGGATGGTGGTGCTATCTGCTGGCGTTCCTCGGGGGACTGGTCACCGGGCCGGTGACCTGGGTGATCGTGAAGCTGTTCGCGTCGCCCGCGCTGAAGCGCTTCGAGCTGCCGTACACGACCGCGCCGTTCTGCATCACCGCCACCGTCATCACGGTCTCGACGCTGCGCCTGGCCGTGCCGGCACCGGCCTCGCACCTGCCCGATCAGCCGGTGGCCGCCTTCTTCACCTCGCTGCTGACCAACGTGTCGCAGGTGGTGCTCGTCGACAACGTGTTCTCGGGGGCGCTCATCCTGCTCGGCCTGTTCATCGCGAGCTGGAAGGTGGGCCTGGCGGCGGTGCTGGGCAGCGCGCTCGGCTCGCTCACCGCGATGGCAATGGGCGAGCCGTGGAGCGAGATCGCGAACGGCCTGGCGAACTACTCCGGGGTGCTCACCGCGATCGCGCTGACCGTCACGTTCGTGACGGCTTCGCGCGCCTCGTGGCTGTACAGCCTGCCGTGGATCGTGATCACCGCGGTGGTCACCGTGCTCATGCACCGCGCGGGCCTTGTCACCTACACCTGGCCGTACATCCTCACCACCTGGGCGGCGCTGATCATCGCCTTCTACGTGACGTCGCTGCGGCGCACCTGACTCCGCTCGCGCAGCGTCGGTGCCCGGTGCGGGTCGAACCCCCACGGCAGTTCCAGCCCGTGCGCGGCCAGCAGCGCGGCATCGGCCAGGATGTCACGGGTCGGCCCGTCGGCGACGATGCGGCCGCCGTTGAGGATCACCGACCGTTCGCACAGCTCCAGCGCGTACGGCAGATCGTGGGTGACCACGACGAGGGTGCACTCCAGATCGCCGAGGGCCGCCGACAGTTCGCGGCGCGATGCCGGGTCGAGGTTCGAGGTGGGCTCGTCGAGCACGATCACGTCGACGTCCATCGACAGGATCGTGGCGATCGCCGCGCGGCGGCGCTGACCGAGGGAGAGGTGCTGCGGTGCGCGGCCGGCCGCGTCGGGCAGCCCGACCCGTGCCAGGGCGGTGTGCACGCGGCGGGGGAGTTCGTCGGGGGGTACGCCGAAGTTCGCCGGCCCGAAGGCGACGTCCTCGCCGACCGTCGGCATGAACAGCTGGTCGTCGGGGTCTTGGAACACGATGCCGACCCGACGACGCACTTCGCGCACGGTGGCGGCGTCCACGACGTCGTCGCCGATCGTGACGGTGCCCGCCAGCGGCCGGTTGATGCCGTTCAGGTGCAGCATGAGCGTGGTCTTGCCCGCGCCGTTCGGCCCGAGCACGGCGACCCGCTCACCGGGCGCGATGTCGAGGTCCACGCCGTCGAGCACCGGGGTGTCGGCCCCCGGGTACGCGAACCGCAGACCCCGCACCCGCACCGCGGCCGCGGTCATCGGGACTGCTCCAGAACGCCCTGCTCCGAAGCTTTGGGCCCTGGCACGCCACGCCCTGGCGTGCCCTGCTCCGGCGTCTCCCGCTCCGGCACGTCCTGCTTCGGCGCACCCTGCTCCGAGTACCCGCGGGCGAGCATCGCCAGGTGCACGCGCTCGCCGCGGGCGTGCGCGCGCACGAACAGCGCGCCGACCGCCTGGGCGAGCACGCGCCACGACCGCGGGCTGCGGGCCGAGAAGCCGCGGGCGGCGCGGGCGATCGCCATCCGCCGCGACTCGTCGGCGATCAGGTCGAGGTAGCGCAGCATGAAGCCCATGATCGAGATCATCACCCGTGGCAGGCGCAGCGATTCCAAAGCCAGCACGATCCGGCGCGGCTCGGTGGTGGTCACCAGCAGCACGGCCGCCAGCAGCGCCAGCGTGGCCTTGGCCAGCAACCCCCACGCCGCCCACAGGCCCGCCACCGACAGCGACATCCCGAACACGTCGATGCGCTCGCCGGTGGCGATCAGCGGCATCAGCAGCGCGAACACCAGGAACGGGATCTCGATCGTCATGCGGCGCAGCACCGTGCCCACCGGGATGCGCGCCACCGCCAACAGGCTGACGAGCACGGCCGCGTAGCCGGCGTACGCGACGAACCATTCCCGCGGGGTCGCCACCACGATCACCGCGAACACGATCACCGCGACGAGCTTGACCCGCGGTGAGGTCCGGTGCACCACGGTGGTGCCGGCGCGATGCCGCCACGGCACCGAGAACGCCGACACGGCGGGGGATGCCACCGGCTACGCCCCTGCGCGCGCGGCGCGGCGCTTGGTGAGCCGGCCGATGACCCAGGCGATCGCGAACGTGACCAGACACCCGGCGAACCCGGCGATGGCCACCGACAGCCAGGTGTTGTGCACCCCGGCGGTCTCATACCCGGCCAGGGCCGAGCCGTCCATCGCGTGCGGGGCGGCGGCCTTCTCGAACCCGGTCGCGGCGGCGACGAACTCGAGGCCGTCCGGCGACGACGACGCCCACAGGCTGATCACACAGGCGATCAGCAGTGCCGCGATCAGCGCGCCGATGGTGAAGGTGCGGGTGGAGATGCGGCCGGGTGCGGCGATCGCGGTGGCCGTGGCATCCCCGAATGGGGTCTGCCCGGACGGGCTCTGCCCGGAGGGCCTCGGCGGGGTGCTCATGCGTGGGCCTCCGTCATCGCGGGGCGGGCGGATACGGTGCCGAAGCGGGCGCCGTAGACCAGGTCGGGGCGGGTGGCGAGCACGGCCGAGACGATGAGTGCGGTGATGACCGCCTCGCCGATGCCGATGAGCGTGTGCCAGCCCACCATCGCGGCGAACACGGAGCCGAGCGGCACCGGCACCTGCCCGCCGATCGCGAACAGCAGGGTGAAGCACGACGCAGCGGCCGGCACCGACACGAACGCGCCGACGCCCGCCGCGACGGCGATCGACCAGCGTGCGCGGGGCAGCAGCGCCACGACGCCGCGGAAGATCCACCAGCCGACCACGACGGTGACGATGCCCATCAGCGTGATGTTCGTGCCCAGTGCGGTGATGCCCCCGTCGGCGAACAGGAACGCCTGGACGATGAACACCACGCTCAGACAGAGGATGCCGGTGCCGGGGCCGACGAGCACCGCCGCCAACGCCCCGCCGAGCAGATGTCCGCTGGTGCCGGCGCCGACGGGGAAGTTGATCATCTGGGCCGCGAAGACGACCGTGGCCACGATGCCGACCATGGGTGCCTTGCGATCATCGACCAGTTCGCGGGCGGCGAGCTTGATCGCCACGGCGATGCCGCCGGCGGCGATCACGCCCGTGGCGATGGATGTCGGGATGTTCAGGAATCCGTCTGGGACGTGCATCTGGCTCCGATCCTCGGGGTCTGTCACGCACAGTAATGCGACATCGTCGCATCAGTCGAGACCTGTCGCGAGGGACGGCGCGGATCCGACCCTGCGGGCACGGATCGGTGGCGGCCGAGAGTGCGGACATCCGAGGCATCCTGTGTCGGCGTGCCCTCAGCACTGTGCCGTCGAGAGTGCGGACATGCGAGGCATCCGGCGTCAGCGTGCCGTCGGCACTGCCGTCGAGTGCGCGAACATCCGCGGCATCCCGCGTCCGTGTGCCCTCCCCGCTGTGCCCGCAGCACTGTGCCTTCGGCGCTGTGCCCTCAGTGCTGGGGCATGTTTCCGACCGACCGCACGGCCCAGCGTCCGTCGTGCCACACCAGCTCAGACCAGGAGCCGGTCGGTATCGGCACGTCGATGTCCGAACCGAGCGCGGCCACGAGCGGACCGATGACGGCGTCGTGCGACACGATGACGACCCCGCGTCCATCCCGGCGCACCGCGTCCAGTGCCGGCAGCACCCGCGCCAGCACGGTGTCGGTGGGCTCCACGCCGGGCGCGGCACCGACCGACCCGAACTGCGCGATGACGGCGGCGCGCTCGTGGCCGGTCCACGGCCCGTAGTCGCGGTCGTTGAACCGCGGATCGGCCTGTGCGGTCAGCCCGAAGCGCGCCGCGATCACCTCGGCGGTGGCCACGGCGCGCACGAGCGGACTGGAGTGCACGGCGGCGACGTCGCGGTCCGCGAGCGCGTCGGCGACCGCAGCCGCCTGGGCAAGGCCGACCTCGTCCAGCGGGGGATCGGCGAGCCCGCGCAGCCGGTCCTGCGCGTTCAGCACGGTGCGGCCGTGCCGCACGAGGAGGATCGAGGTCGTCATCGCACCGTCCCTTCGGTCAGGCCGTAGCCGATGCCGGGGGAGTCCTGCTCGATCTGCATGAGCCGGTTGTACTCCACGTTGTACGTCACGATGCGCTCGCCGCGCGCGGGCGCGCCGGTGGGCATGTCGAACGGGTTCGGGGCGGTCGCGCTCCCGCACCCGTCCTGTGCGAGGCGCACGGCCGGAGCACCGGCGGTGCGGAACGCCGTGTGGGCCTCGAGCGAGGTCTCTTCGAGAAGCGTCTTGCGTGCGACGGCGATGCGCACCTTCGCGAGCCGGCACACCCGGCGTGACGCGGTCACAGCTGCCCCCCTCCGGTCGGTCGCGCGGGACGGATGAGCACGGATGCCGCGACCGCCAGCACCATCCAGCCGGCCGCGTAGCCGAACGCGGCGCCGGCACCGGCGACGGTGTACAGCATCCCTGCCACCACCGTCGCCACCACGTCGCCGACGGCCTGCACGCCGCCCAGCACGCCGTACCCGCTGCCGCGCAGCCGGTCGGGGAGGATGCCGGCCACCAGGGCCGACTCGGCGGTCTCGGCCAGACCGATGCCGGCGCCGGCGAGCAGGAAGCCGGCGATCAGGCCGGCCGGGCCGGTGGCCGAGGCCGCCAGCAGCGCGTACGCGACGAGGTAGGCGGCCGCTCCAGTGGCGAACACGCGGCGCGGTCCGGTGCGGTCCAGCCACGCGCCGCCGAGCAGGGCCACCACCGCGGCGACCGCGTTGTGCCCCGCGTACAGCGCGATCGCCAGCGACGCCGCCCCGGCGACACCGAACGCGTCGAGGGCGTCGGTGGCGCGCAGGATGAGCAGCGTCGTGGCGAGGTTGCCGCACTCGAACAGCACGATCGGCAGCATCGGCCGGGTCAGCCCTGACCGGTGCAGGCCGCGCAGGTCGAGCCACACGCGGCGTCGTTCGCCGTCCGGTGCGGCGTGCACGGCACGTGCGGCGAGCGTGATCGCGAGCGCGGCCAGCACGCCGGGCACCAGGGCGGACCACATCGTGGGACGGATGCCGAGCCAGCCCACCAGCACCGCCGCCAGCAGCGGGCCGGCGACGGCGCCCAGGTTGTCGCCGGCGCGCTCGAGGCCGAACGCGCGGCCGTAGCCGTCGCGCGAGGCGATCGAGCCGAGCAGGGCGTCACGCGCCGGCGACCGGCCGCCGCGGGCCGTCCACGCCACCGCCCGCAGCACCCCGGCCTGCCACACCGCGGTGGTCAGCCCGATCGCCGCGGTGGCCGCCGCGGTGACGAGGTACCCGCCGGTGGCCATGGCGCGCCGCCGCGCCGGGTCGTCGGCCAGCGGACCGCCGACGACCTTGGCGATGCCGGTGCAGGCGTCGCTGATCCCCTCGATCGCCCCCAGCGCGGCGGCCGAGCCGCCGAGCACGCCGGTGACGAAGGTCGGCATGACGCTCGTCACGATCTCGTGCCCGGTGTCCGAGAAGAAGCTCGCCGCGCCCACGGCCCAGGCCGCCGGCGGCACTGTGCCCGACCGGCTCCCCTGCCGCCCGCCCGCCCGGGGGTCCGACCCGCCGCCCGACCGGCGGCTCCACCGGCCGGGCGATCGACTCCGCGCGATCCGCGCCGGGCCGTCAGGCCTGGGCAAGGCTCGTCCCGAAGACGCGGTCGTACAGGTCGACGCCGAAACTCGTGGGCAGCGGCGGCCCGGCCTCGAGCCGGTAGCTGCGCGTGCCCGCGGCATCCCGCGGCGCCCGCAGGAACTCGGCGCCCAGGCCCGCCTGTTCGACGGCGTGTGCGAAGTCGTACATGTGGGTCACGTAGCGCACGCGCACGCCGGCGCGCACCAGCGCGGATGTCACCTCCAACGCGATCTGGGAACCCTCGGCCTCGTTGGTCGAGGCGAACGACTCGTTGCACAGCAGCAGGTCGCCCGGCTGCACGAGGTCGATGAGCCGGCTCATCCGGTCGAGTTCCTCGTCCAGCTTGCCGTGCCGCAGCTCGGCGTCCTCCTCGCGGGTCCAGTGTGTGAGCACCTGATGCACGACCGGGCACGAGAACCGCCGCGCGGCCACCACCATGCCCGCCTGGGCCATGAGCTGCGCCACACCCAGGGCGCGCAGGAACGTCGACTTGCCGCCGTGGTTCGCGCCGGTGATCACCAGCACCCGGCCGTCGTGCAGGTCGAGGTCGTTGCCGACCGGGGCGCGGGACGCGCGCAGCGCGAGGCACGGATCGCACAGCGCCTCGGCGGTGCACGCAGGGTCCTGTGACACCGCCGGCAGGCACACCGGCACGCCCAGCGCGGCGAGCGTCGTGCGCAGGGTGCGCACCGACAGGTAGAAGGCGATCTCGATGCGCAGCTGCAGGAAGAACCCCAGCACGTGGTCGACGGACTGTTCCGCTGCGGCCGAGACGTCGGCCACGCTGCGGGCACGCAGTTCCGCCAGCGCGGTGAATCCGGCCTCGTCGCGCTCGGGGATCGCGAAGCCGAATCGGGGTCTGCGCAACGGGGTGCGGTCGAAGAATCCGCGGTTCTCGCGCTTGGGCCGGCGCAGCACCTGGCGCACCACCTGGCCGTCGCGGCCGACGCCGGCGCTCATCAGCATGCCCTGGCCGAACTCGAGCTCGGCCAGGTGCCCACGCAGCCGACTCAGGTACGTCTCGTCGAGTTCGGTCGCCACCACCGCACACAGCTCGCGGAAGGCGCGGGAGCGGAACAGCCCGCCCACGCGGCCGCACACCTCGTGCAGGCGCTCCAGCCGCTCGGCCAACGCGGTCAGCATGCGCACCGAGTGCGAGAGGGTCAGTTCGGGGTGCCCGCGCACCGGCATGGTGAGGATGCCGCGGCGCACGCTCAGCGCATCCATCGCGACGGCGTACACCTCGTCGACCGCGTCCGGGTGCTCGATCGTGTCGGCCAGCGCGTCCTGACGGTAGGCGATCACGGCGGGATCGGTTACCGACTGCACCGTCGCAGCCCGGGCGACCGCTCGCAGAAAGCCGTCTCCGGCGGCCATGGCGTCCCACAGAAAGTCGAGCTCGAGGTCGCGTCGCACATCGTCGGCGGTCGCCGGCTCCGGCAGGTCCGGGTCGAAGTCCCGGTCGGGGTCCATCAGTCGCACCTTCATCGGTCCGCCTCCGTCTGCGTGTCGCCGGCCGCGCGCTCGGCCATCTGCGCGGTGATCCGCTCGGTGATCTGCGGACCGGTCAGGCCGTGCACTGCGGCGAGTGCGCGAGCGTAGGCCCGCCCGTCGGCGACCCGCCGTTCGATCCGGAACGTGCGCCGCGCCGGGTCGTGAGGGTCGACGGTGCTGACCATCGACACCGTGCGTTCATCGATCCGCGACTCGTCGATGAACGTGACGCACACCGCCAGCGCGTCTTTGGCCAGGATCCGCTCCAGGATGTCGCGGGTGAGGATGCGGGCATCCTGCAGCGCCGTCGACGAGAACACCTCGTTGAGCACCAGCACCGTACGGTCGGTGGCGGTCTCGATCATCTCGTGCATGCGCCCGATCTCGGCGCCGAGCCTGCCGGCCAGATCGTCGAGCTGCTCTTCGCGTTCGAACGCGGTGAGCACCTGGTCGCACAGAAAGATGCGCACCGAGCGGCCGGGCACGGGGCATCCGATGGCGGCGAGATGGTGCAGCTGGCCGAACGCCCGCGCCGTCGTGGACTTGCCGCCCTGGTTCGGCCCCGAGATCACGATCACCCGCTCGCCGCCCGTCAGACGCAGGTCGTTGCGGACGAGGTCACCGCCGTCGGCGACCATGCGCCCGGCCAGTGCCACGTCGAACGTGTCGCGGGCGTCGAGGTCTTTGACCTCGGCCGACACCACCGGGGTACAGAACGGCAGGCCCGCGCGGCGCAGCGGTGCGATGTGGTCGAGCCAGGCGAGGTAGAACCAGATCTCAGCGGTGAACAGTTCGATCGTCGCATCGCGGTAACCGTCGGTGGTCTGCACGAAGCGCCGCAGTCGCGCGAATGCCTCGGGGTGCACCTGCGCGGCCTTCTCCAGCACCCAGGCCTGCACGTGGTCGAGGCCGCGATCCGGAAACGTCTCCACGCGTGCCGCCTGCTCCCGGGTGCGGAACCGCGCGAACGTGTCGAGGACGAGTCGGCGCAGGTCGTCCTCGTCGTCGGTGGGGGCGATCGTGAGCCGGGCGTCCCGGATGAGGACGTTGTACCGCACGGCATCCATCTGGTCGCGGCACGCTGCGGCGCCGGACTGCAGGTCGGTGAAGGCCGGCGACGAACGGTAGGTCGTCAGATGATCCGACAGCCCGCGCAGCGCCCGAGAACCCGCCGCCGCCTCGCTGTCGGCGAGGGCATCGCCCAGGGCGGTGACGGCACCCGTGTAGAACAGCACCGCCGACAGCCGCCACAGATCGTGCTCGAACGGGTAGTGCGGGTGGGACGTCGCACCGTCCGCGATGCCGCTGCGCCGCATGCCCTCCAAGAAGGTGTCGACCGCCGTCCTCAGGTCGGCGTCGCCGAGGGCCGCGAACACCTCGTGGCGGTAGGCGATCTCGGATTCGTCGGCGCACAGGGTGCGGAAGGCGTCTGCGGCGGCCGGCGCCTTCTCGATGGTGCGCGCCAGCACCTGGTCGAGCGCAAGGTCGTGCAGCACGTCGTCGGCCGTGCGGCGCCCGCCGGCGGCGACCTCGCCGGTGGGCGTGAGGATGCTGCGGAAGGCGGTGCGGGCAGGCATGGTGCCGGTTTCGACAGTGGACACCCGTGACTCCTCTCGTCACAGGTGCCATCAGCCGATTCGGCGGTTCGGGCGCTTCGCCCCGGCGGACTCCATCGCCGTCGTTTTCAGGATGACACACCGTGCGGGGGCGGGCAACCGGTGTCGAGAACCACCCGGCATGGCACCATGTGAGGCATGGCCCAGTCCGAGCACGCGCGGTTGCACGCGCACGCCGCCGACGAGGCGGTGCAGGCCGCGCTGGACGCGTTGCGTGTGCGCGGGCATCGGGTGACCGCGGGGCGCCGCGCCGTGCTGCAGGCGCTCGCCGCGCACAGCGAGCACCTGAGCGCGGAGCAGATCGTGCGCGCCGTCGAGGCCGGGCACGCGCATCGGGCGACCGTGTACCGCACCCTCGATCTGCTGGTCGCGGCCGGGGTCGTGTCGCTGCGGCCGACCGGGTCGGGGGCGGTGCGCTACCACCTGGCGACGATGGCGCCGGCGGCCGCACACCTGCACGGGATGTGCCGGGTGTGCGGGGCCGTGGTGGTGCTGCCGGGCGAGGCCATGGCGCCCACCGTCACCGCGGTGCGCGCGGCGACGGGTTTTCAGGTGGATGCCGCGGCCAGCACCCTGGTCGGCGAGTGCGCCGCGTGCTCAGCCGGCGACAGGCCGGTCGGCATCACCGCGCAGTGACAGCAGCTCGACGCGTGGGCGGCCGGCCCGCCGCATCCCGCCCTGCAACGCCAGCTCACGGTAGGCGCTCGGGGTGATGCCCAGGCGCGCGACGAACTGCGCGCGCATGTTCGCAGGGCGGTAGAAGCCCGAAAGCCTGGCCACCTCGGCCAACGGCAGCGCCGGGTCGAGCTGGATGAGCCGGCGCGCGGTGAGCACGCGCTGGCGGGCGATCATGTCGGCGATGCCGGTGCTGCCGGTCACCCGCCGGTACAGGTGGCGGCGGCTGATGCACAGTTCGCGGGCCAGCGCGTCCACGTCGAACGACGGGTCGCGGTGCCGGGTGCGCACCAGCTCGGTGACCCGGCGCTCGAAGTCGTCGTCGCCGGGGGCGACCACAGGCACCGTCGGCCCGGAGGGCATCAGGCCGCGGATGAGGCTCACCACGACCGCCTCGGCCGCCGGCTGCGGGGTCGGCACGCGCAGGAACGCCTCGAGCATGCCGAGCAGGGTGGGTCGGGCCGCATGCAGCAGCGGAGACGGCGGCAGCCAGGCGGTCACCAGCGGGCTGTGCCGGCGCAGCCGGTCCAGCGGCACGGCGGCGCCCACCGCACGACTGCCGTCGGCGCTGATCAGGCCGGGCAGCTCGGCACCGGTGGTGACCACCGCGCCGTGGGTGCGTCCGCGGTGATCGGGGCGCGGGCGGGTGATCAGCAGCAGCACCGCCGTGTCGGGCGGCGGCGGCAGCGGGCCGGGCGCGGCCGGTCCGCACAGGGTCGCCAGATCGCCGGCGAACACGAGCGTCTCGCCCACGCGGACGTGGTCGCAACGACGCTGTTGAGGTATGACGTGTGGTGTCTTCGATTTCGGTACGCCGGCGACGGCCCCGGCGATCTGCTCGTGCAGCATCTGTGTCCTTCCCCCCGCAGAGGGCACGCCAGGCGCGACCTCTGCTCGCCCCACCAGGGTGGGACGTGACGCTTACAGTAACGATCCGGTTGCGTTCGGCGAAAGCGCACACCCGGATTTCACCGTCTTCTCATCGGATGTTTACGTTTTGGCAGTGCTCACCGGATCTGAGTGATTCCGGGGTCCGCCCGCCCGGCATGACCCGCGTCGCCCGCGGTCGCGCGGCTGCGGACCGCTCGTCGATCCTTGCGGAATGCCGACGCGGTGCGCGGCGGTTGCCCGGGGTGCGACGTGTCGGCGTGGGGTCTCGGTTACGCCGCGTTGCGCGCCGGCGACGACCCATGGCGGCACCATCGACCGGCGGCTGGCGGCGTCGTCACCGCCGTGCGACGTGGTCGGGCCCGGCGACGGAGCGCAGGCCCTCACCCCAGCGTGCGCAGCGCCGCCCAGAGCTCGGCGCGCGCGGCGAAGCCGGCCAGGTCTACGCCGAGCAGCTGCTGCGCGTGGGCGATGCGCGCGCGCACGGTGTGGCGGTGCACGCCGAGAGCGGTGGCGGCGGCGTCGAACCGGGCGTCGTGCTCGAGCCAGACCCGCACCGTCTCGACCAGCGCCGTACCGTCCTCGGCGTCCGATGCCGCCAGCGGCGCGATGGCCGCACGCGCGAGGGTGCGCCCCGCCTCGGTGTCCAGCGCCGACAGCACGCCGGATGCGGCGACCTCACCGAAGCGCGACACCGGCGCCGATCCGCGGCGCAACGCCACCGCGGCCTCGCCCGCCGCCCGTGAGAACTCCCCGTACGCCGCCGGGTCCGACACGCCGATGTGCACGTCGAACCGCTCGGCGAGCTCGGTCAGATCCGCCATCCCGGCGTCGCTGCGCGCCGGCACCACCAGCAGCAGACCGTCCTCGTCGCGCCCGAAGAACAGCCGCCCGGCACGCTCGTGCGCCCGCAGCTCCAGCCACTCGGTCACCGCGTCGCGGCGGGCCGAGGCATCCGTCGCCGCCACCAGCACCGGCGCCGCCGGCAACCCGCCCCACATGTCCCGCGAGATCCGCCGCGCCAGGGTCGGATCGTCGGTGCGCAGCGACTGCACCATGCCGGCACGCAACAGCGCCCGCGCCCGGGCCAGACCCTCGTTCTGCTCGAGCGCGAGCCCCGCCATCGCGATCACCGAGGTGAGCACGCCGCGCCCCTCCTGGTCGAGCTCGCCCGACGCGATCGCGATCACCCCGCGCAGGTGCCCGCCCCGGCCGAGCGTCTGCAGGCTGAACGGCACATCGCCCAGCCGCAGCGACGATCCGGCCCGGGCCCCCCGCCGCAGCACCGCCGACACCTCGTCCGCCAGCGCGGCCGCCGTCGCCGCATCCAGCGCGCCGGACGGATGCTCGCGGGTGAGCACGCCCGCCGCATCGAACAGCCCCACCCACGCGTCCAGCTGCCGTGCCAGCTCCGCCAGCGTCGCGGCCAGGCCGTCGGGCCGCAGGGCCGCCAGGGCGATCGCCCGCTGCGCGGCCAGCGCCCAGCTGCGCCGGGCGAACGCCTGCGCGGCGATCGCCTCGGCGTTGGCCCGCCCGATCGCGATGAACGGGGTGCGGTAGGGCACCTCGAACAGTGGCAGCCGGTGCGTGGCGCACGCCGTCACCAGAAGCGGCGGGATGCCCTCGCGCACCACCTCGGTGCCGAACCCCAGCGCCACCACGCCGCTGCGCACCAGCCGTCGCACGTACCCGTCGAACGCCGCAGGGTCGTCGACGTCGGCGAACTGTGTGCCGGTGGTCAGCAGCGCGAGCCCGTCGGTCAAGAACGGAGTCGGGTCGGTCAGGTCGGAGTTGTGCACCCAGCGGACCGGGGCGTCCAGCGCCCCCGGGGCGAGTCGGTGTTCGTCCAGTGCCAGGCGCAGATGCAGATCGCGGCGCGCGAGCAACGCCCGCACGGTCGTGCCATCCGTCTGCGCCATCCGGCACTCCTTACGGTCACATCGGGTTGTACGCGGTGTACATCCATCTCGTGAGAATGTACCTCACGGCGAGTGCGTGATGTCGCGAGTGACGCCTACGCTCGCCGGTATGAGTAACGCGGCTGTCACCATCCCCGTCGGCGGACCTTCGCTCCCGCAGGAGCGTCGCCTGGTCACTGCCATCCCCGGTCCCCGCTCCCAGGAGCTGCTGGAGCGCAAGTCCACCGCCGTCGCCGCCGGCGTCGGGCACACCGCCCCGATCGCCGCCGTCGCGGCGGGCGGCGGCGTGGTCGTCGATGCCGACGGCAACTCGCTGATCGACCTCGGCAGCGGCATCGCCGTGACCACGGTCGGCAACGCGCACCCCAAGGTCGTCGAGGCCGTGCAGCACGCCGTCGCGCAGTTCACGCACACCTGCTTCATGGTCTCGCCGTACGAGTCGTACGTCGCGGTCGCCGAGGCGCTGAACCGCCTCACCCCGGGTTCGTTCGCGAAGAAGAGCGCCCTGTTCAACTCCGGTGCCGAGGCGGTGGAGAACGCCGTCAAGATCGCCCGCAAGCACACCGGCCGCCAGGCCGTCGTCGCGTTCGACCACGCCTACCACGGCCGCACCAACCTCACCATGGCGCTCACCGCCAAGGCGATGCCGTACAAGAGCGGCTTCGGGCCCTTCGCCGCCGAGGTCTACCGCGCGCCGATGTCGTATCCATACCGCGACGGCCTCACCGGGCCCGAGGCGGCCGAGCGCGCGATCGCGATGATCGAGAAGCAGATCGGCGCCGACAACGTGGCGGCCGTGCTCATCGAACCGATCCAGGGCGAGGGCGGCTTCATCGTCCCCGCCGACGGATTCCTGAACGCGCTCGTCGACTGGTGCCGCGCCAACGGCGTGGTGTTCATCGCCGACGAGGTGCAGACCGGCTTCGCCCGCACCGGCGCGATGTTCGCCTGCGAGGGCTTCGGTATCGAGCCCGACCTCATCACCACGGCCAAGGGGATCGCGGGCGGTCTGCCGCTGTCGGCGGTGACCGGACGCGCCGAGATCATGGATGCCTCGCACTCGGGCGGCCTGGGCGGCACCTACGGCGGCAACCCGATCGCCTGCGCCGCGGCCCTTGCCGCGATCGACGTGTTCGAGAACGAGGGACTCGCCGCGCGCGCCGCCCACATCGGTGAGATCCTGCTCGGCCGGCTGCACGAGATGCAGGCCGCCGACCCGCGCGTCGGTGACGTGCGCGGCCGCGGCGCGATGGTCGCCGCCGAGTTCGTCGACCCGACCACCGGTGAGCCCGACGCGGCGCTGGCCTCGGCGATCGCCAAGGAGTGCATCGCACAGGGTGTGATCGTGCTCACCTGCGGCACCTACGGCAACGTCATCCGGTTCCTGCCGCCGCTGTCGATCGACGACGCGCTGCTTTCCGAGGGTCTCGACCAGGTCGCGGCCGCGCTCGCCGCCCGCTGAGCCGCACCCCGGCGGCATCCCGGCCCCGCGCCCGAATCCGGGGGTGGGATGCCGCCGCATACCCGCCCGCACCCCTGTGCACGCACACGACGAAGTGAGGAAGACATGGCCGAACACCCCCTGATCACCCGTGACGTGGTCGTCATCGGTGCGGGAGCCGCCGGTACCACCGCGGCCGGCGAGCTGAAGAAGGCCGGGCTGTCGGTGGCGGTGCTCGAGGCGCGGGACCGCGTCGGCGGACGCGTCTGGACCGACACCGTCGACGGGGCCGTGCTCGAGATCGGCGGGCAATGGGTCTCTCCCGACCAGGACGCCCTCATCGAGACCATCGACGAGCTCGGCCTGCAGACCTTCAGCCGCTACCGTGAGGGCGACTCGGTGTACATCGGCCCGGACGGAACGCGCACCCGGTTCACCGGCGAGATCTTCCCGGTGCCGCCGGCGACCGAACAGGCCATGGTCGAGCTGATCGACAAGCTCGACGCCCTCGTCGCCCAGGTCGACCCCGACCGCCCCTGGGCCACGCCCGATGCCGACGCCCTGGACGCCGTGTCGTTCGAGTCGTGGCTGCGCAGCCAGACCGACGACCAGGAGGCCGTCGACAACATCGCCCTGTTCATCGCCGGGGCCATGCTCACCAAGCCCGCACACGCGTTCTCAGCACTGCAGGCGCTGCTCATGGCCGCCAGCGCCGGCAGCTTCTCGCACCTGGTCGACGCCGACTTCATCCTCGACAAGCGCGTCGTCGGCGGCCTGCAGCAGGTGCCGATCCTGCTCGCCGAGCGCCTCGGCGAGGACGTGTTCCTGAACCAGCCGGTGCGCTTTCTGGACTGGGACGCGGACGGTGTGACCGCACGGGCCGACGGCATCACGGTGCGCGCCCGGTACGCGATCCTCGCGCACGCCCCGGTGCTGTACGAGCGCATCTCGTTCACCCCGCCGCTGCCGCGGCTGCAGCAGCAGCTGCACCAGCACCTGTCGATGGGGTTCGTGATCAAGGTGCACGCCGTCTACGACCGGCCGTTCTGGCGCGAGCAGGGCCTGTCGGGCACCGCGTTCAGCCCGTACGAGCTCTCGCACGAGGCGTACGACAACACCAACCACGGCGACGAGCGCGGCACCCTGGTCGGCTTCGTGTCGGACCGGCACGCCGACGACGTGTTCCGGTTGTCGGCCGCCGAGCGGCGGGAACGCATCCTCGAGTCACTGTCGCACTACTACGGGCCCGAGGCGAAGAACCCCGTCGTCTACTACGAGAGCGACTGGGGCAGCGAGGAGTGGACCCGCGGCGCGTACGCCGCCAGCTTCGATCTGGGCGGACTGTCCCGCTACGGCGCCGACCTGCGCACCCCGGTCGGTCCCATCCACTTCGCCTGCAGCGACATCGCCGGCGCCGGCTACCAGCACGTCGACGGCGCGATCCGCATGGGCCGGGCCGCCGCCGCCGCGATCGTCGGGCGGAGCCGGGAGTGACCGTCCGCATCCTCGTCGGCTACACCGCCACCACGGCGGGGGCGGATGCCGTCGCCCTGGGCGCGCGGCTCGCGCACGCCGTCGGTGCGGTGCTCGAGCTGGTGCTCGTGCTGCCCGGCGACGAGCGATCGGTGATCACCCCGACAAGCCCCGGATACGACCGGTATCTGCGCGACCAGGCGACGCAGTGGCTGACCGCCGCTGCGGACGCCGTACCGGCCGGCGTCGACGTGCACACCCACGTGCGGTACGGCGACTCGGTCGCCGCCGGGCTGAGCGAGACCGCCGACCGGATGCGGGCGTCGCTGATCGTGCTCGGCACCGCCGGCGGCGGCCCACGCGGGCGCCACCGGTTGGGCTCGGTCGCCGCGGCGCTGCTGCACTCGGCCGCGGTACCGGTGCTGCTGGCGCCGAAGGGCGAACGCAAGAGCATGGTCACCGGCATCCCGCGCATCACCGTCGCCACCGGCGCCCGGGCCGGTGCCAAGCCGCTGCTGGCCGCCGCCGCAGACCTGGCCGCCGCCACCGGTGCGCCGCTGCGGCTGGTGTCGCTGGTCGCCGTCGACCTTCCGTCCAGCGTCGACACCGGTGCGATCCGGCTGGCCGGCACCGCCCATGCCGACGACGTGCTCGCGCAGGTGCGGGCAGCGCTCGGTGACGGCGGCGTCGCCGAAGCCGTCATCGCCGACGGCGAGAGCATCGACGACGCCGTCAACGGGCTGGACTGGCAGCCCGGTGAACTGGTGATGGTGGGATCGAGCCGCCTCGCGCGCAAGCACCGGCTGTTCTTGGGCGCGACCGCGGCCAAGATGCTGCGCAGCCTGCCGGTGCCGATGATCGTCGTACCCCGAAAGCCCAAGGGCGTCGCCCGGTTCACCGCCGCCCGCACCGCCGCACCGAAGGACGCCCGGCCATGACCGCGACCGACCGCACCCCGCCGGTGGCGGCAGAACCGGCCACCGACACCGCCACGCACACGAGCACGCACGCCCAGGCCGGCGCCCTGTCGCGCAAGGGACTGTCCGCGGGGGCGGTGGGGCTTGTCGGTGCGGTCGTCATCGGCATCTCGTGCATCGCCCCCGCCTACACCTTCACCGCCGCCGTCGGCCCGGTCGCCTCGGTGGTCGGCGACCACATCCCCGCGATCATCCTGGTCGGATTCATCCCGATGCTGCTGGTGGCCTTCGGGTACCGCGAACTGAACAACCGCATGCCCGACGCCGGCACCTCGTTCACCTGGGCCAGTCGCGCGTTCGGCCCGTGGGTGGGCTGGATGGCGGGCTGGGGTCTGGTCGCCGCGACCATCCTGGTGCTCTCGAATCTCGCCGGCATCGCCGTGGAGTTCCTGTTCCTGCTCATCGCGCAGATCACCGGCAACGACCAGATCGCCGAACTGTCGAAGGTCACCTGGATCAACATCGTGGTGTGCCTGCTGTTCATGCTCGCCGCCACGTTCATCTCCTACCGCGACATGCAGACCACGCAGAAGCTGCAGTACGTGCTGGTCGGCTTCCAGGTGCTGGTGCTGCTGTTCTTCGCGGTCGCCGCGATCGCGCAGGCCGTCGCCGGCAACGGATTCGACTACCAGGCGTTCGACATCGGCTGGTTCAATCCGTTCGCGGTCTCATCCTTCAGTGCGTTCGCGGCGGGGCTGTCGCTGTCGATCTTCATCTTCTGGGGGTGGGATGTCACCCTCACCATGAACGAAGAGACCCGGAATCCCGAGAAGACCCCCGGCCGGGCTGCGACCGTCACCGTGCTGACCATCGTGTCGCTGTACCTGCTGCTGTCGGTGGCGATGATCATGTTCGCCGGTGTCGGCACCGGTGAATACGGACTGGGCAACGAGGCCATCCAAGAGAACGTGTTCTTCTACCTGTCCGGACCGATCCTCGGACCGCTCGCGTTCCTGGTGTCGCTGGCGGTGCTCACCAGCTCGGCGTCGTCGCTGCAGTCCACCTTCGTCTCGCCCGCGCGCACCCTGCTGTCGATGGGGCACTACGGGGCGCTGGGCCCGCGGTTCGCCCGGGTGAGCCCGCGCTTCTTCACGCCCGGGTATGCGACGATCACCTCGGCCGTGGTGGCATCCGTCTTCTATGCCGTGATGCGCTTCGTCAGCGAGAACGTGCTGTGGGACACCATCACCGCGCTCGGCATGATGATCTGTTTCTATTACGGCCTGACCGCGTTCGCGTGCGTCTGGTACTTCCGCCGGCAGTGGTTCGACTCGGTGCGCAACGTGTTCTTCACGTTCCTGTTCCCGCTGGTCGGCGGCGCGATCCTGGCCGTGCTGTTCGTGTCGACCCTGATCGACAGCATGGACCCCGACTACGGCAGCGGGTCGAGCGTGTTCGGCATCGGACTGGTGTTCGTGCTGGGCGTCGCCGTCATCCTGCTCGGCGTGGTCGTCATGATCTGGCAGGCCGTCACACGCCCCGCCTTCTTCCGTGGTGAGACACTTGCCATGGACGCCCCACCCAGCCTGCGGCGGCCGGTCGCCGCCGCACCCGCAGACAAGGAATGAGGACGCATATGACCGCGCAGCAGGAAGCAGAGCTTCTCGACCGGGTTCCCACCGGTCTGTTCATCGGCGGCGAGTGGATCGACGCCGAAGACGGCAAGACGTTCGACGTGCAGGACCCGGCCACCGGCCGCGTCATCCACACCATCGCCGACGCCTCACCCGCCGACGGCATCCGGGCCCTGGATGCCGCCGTCGCCGCGCAGGACGCGTGGGCGGCCACCCCGCCGCGCACCCGCAGCGACATCCTGCGCCGTGCCTGGGAGCTCGTGCAGGAGCACAAGGAGGACCTGGCGCTGCTGATGACCCTCGAGATGGGAAAGCCCCTGGCCGAGTCCCGCGGTGAGGTCGCCTACGGGGGCGAGTTCCTGCGCTGGTTCAGCGAAGAGGCGGTGCGCATCAGCGGCCGCTACGGGCTGAACCCCGAGGGCACCGGACGCATGGTGGTCTCGCAGCGCCCGGTGGGCCCGTCGTTCTTCATCACGCCGTGGAACTTCCCGTTCGCGATGGCCACCCGCAAGATCGCACCGGCGCTGGCCGCCGGCTGCACCGTCGTGGTCAAGCCCGCCGCGCTCACCCCGCTGAGCACGCTGTTCTTCGCCCGGCTGCTCGAGCAGGCCGGCCTTCCCGCCGGCGTGGTCAACATCGTCTCGACGACCACCTCGAGCAAGGTCTCGGGCCCGATCATCGCCGACCCGCGGCTGCGCAAGCTGTCGTTCACCGGATCGACCCCGGTCGGCCGCAAGCTCATCGAGCAGGCCGCCCAGGGCGTGCTGCGCGTGTCGATGGAGCTGGGCGGCAACGCCCCGTTCGTGGTGTTCGAGGACGCCGACCTCGACAAGGCCGTGGAGGGGGCGATGATCGCCAAGTTCCGCAACATCGGCCAGGCGTGCACGGCCGCCAACCGGTTCATCGTGCACGAGTCGATCGCCGACGAGTTCGCGAACCGGGTGACCGAGCGGGTGAAGGCCATGAAGATCGGCCGCGGCACCGAGGCGGACGTCACGATCGGCCCCCTCATCGACGCCGACGCGGTCGCGAAGGCCGGCGAGCTGGTGGCGGATGCCGTCGGCCGGGGTGCGACGCTGCGCACCGGTGGGAACGCCGTTGAGTCCGAGGGCACGTTCTTCGAGCCCACGGTCATCGCCGACGTTCCGGCCGGGTCCGACATCCTGCGCGAAGAGATCTTCGGCCCGGTGCTGGCGATCGCCCCGTTCCGCGACGAGGACGAGGCGGTGCGGTTGGCCAACGACACCGAGTACGGCCTGGTCTCGTACGTGTTCACCGAGGACCTCGCCCGCGGGCACCGCATGATCGACCGGCTCGAGACCGGGATGATGGGCCTGAACGTCGGCGTCGTCTCGAACGCGGCGGCCCCGTTCGGCGGTGTCAAGCAGTCCGGCATGGGCCGCGAGGGCGGCCCCGAGGGCATCCACGAGTACCTGTCCACGAAGTACACCCTGATCCCCACCGATTGAGAGGACCGGAGATGACCGACTACGCCGTCGTCAACCCCGCCACCGGCCAGACGCTGGCCACCTACGACACGTTCACCGACGCCCAGATCGACGACGCGATCGCGGCCGCCCACGAGGCGTTCCTCGTCTGGGCGCGCACGCCGGTCGCCGAGCGCGCCGCGGTGGTGCGTCGCATCGCACAGCTCCACCGCGAGCGGCGCGACGAGTTCGCCGAGATCATCGTGCGCGAGATGGGCAAGCCCATCGCCGCGGCGGAAGGCGAGGTCGACTTCGCCGCCGACATCGTCGAGTTCTATGCCGACAACGCCGAGAAGATCACCGCCGACCAGCCCATCGACATCCTCGGTGACGGCTCCGCGGTGGTGCGCCGTGCCCCGATCGGGGTGCTGCTGGGCATCATGCCGTGGAACTTCCCCGCCTACCAGGTGGCACGGTTCGCGGCACCGAACCTGGTGCTGGGCAACACCATCCTGCTCAAGCACGCCCCGCAATGCCCCGAGTCGGCGCTTCTGCTCGAGCGCATCTACGAGGACGCGGGCCTTCCCGCCGGCGCCTACGTCAACGTGTTCGCCACCAACGAGCAGGCCGCGCGCATCGTCGCCGACCCGCGCGTGCAGGGCGTGTCGGTGACCGGTTCCGAGCGCGCCGGGGCGGCCGTCGCCGAGATCGCCGGGCGCAACCTCAAGAAGGTCGCGCTCGAGCTCGGCGGTTCCGACCCGTTCATCGTGCTGTCCACCGACGACATGGATGCCACCGTGCAGGCGGCCGTCGACGCCCGTCTGGACAACAACGGTCAGGCCTGCAACGGCGCCAAGCGCATGATCGTCGTCGACGCGCTGTACGACGACTTCGTGTCGCGGTTCGTCGCGAAGATGGCCGAGGTGACCGCATCCGACCCCACCCGGGAAGACACCGTGCTGGGCCCGCTGTCGTCCGAGGCGGCGGCCGAGCGGCTGCAGCAGCAGATCGACACCGCACGCGCGCAGGGCGCGACGGTGCTGACCGGCGGACAGCGCGAGGGGGCGTTCTTCCCCCCGACCGTGCTGGCCGACGTCACGCCCGAGATGGACGTGTACCGGGAGGAGCTGTTCGGACCGGCGGCGGTCGTGTACCGGGTGGCCGACGAGGCCGAGGCGGTGCGCGTGGCCAACGACACGACGTTCGGGCTCGGGTCGTACGTGTTCACCACCGACCCCGAGCAGGCGCAGCGGGTGGCCGACGGCATCGAGGCGGGCATGGTCTACGTCAACCTGGTGCTCGCCGACAGCCCCGAGCTGCCGTTCGGCGGTGTCAAGCGCAGCGGCACCTCGCGCGAGCTCGGGCTGCTGGCAGCCGACGAGTTCGTCAACAAGAAGCTCATCCGCATCGGATGAGTCCCGGCCTCGGTGGGGTGGCCTCGCAGCCGCCCCACCGAGGTGGGGATGACAGCCCACGAGTGTCAAGGAGGACACATCATGGCGCGCACACCGGCATCCACTGCCGCAACCGAAGCGGCATCCGCGGTGACGGATGCCACGTCGACGACGACGAGCACACCTTCCACCGCGGCCGAGCCGAAGCCCGCGGCGGCCCCGCGGACCACGCCGAAGCCGAAGAGCGCCGCGAAAGCGCGGACCACGGCTGAGCGACAGAGCGCCGCGAAAGCGCGGACCACGCCGGAGTCGAAGAGCGCCGCGAAGGCGCCGACCGCAGCTGGGCCGAAGGCCACCGCGAAGGCGCGGGCCACCGCTGAGCGAAAGAGCGCCGCGAAGACGCCGGCCGCGGCGGAGCCGAAGTCCGCCGCGACGCCGTACGCCTCGGGCACGCCGAGGTCCGCCGCGAAGGCGCGGACCGCAGCTGAGCCGAAGGCCATCGCGGCCTCGCACGCCCCGGCCACGCCGAAGGCCCCCGCGACGCAGAAGACCGCAGCCTCCGTCAGAGCGGGTGCACGCCCCGCGGTGGTGCGTCCCGAGCCCGCACACCCGGCGATCCCGGCGGCGACGGTGACCGCCATCACGCACCCGCTGCGCAACATGTCCGAGATCCGGCACCACTTCCGCACCAGCATCCAGCAGGTGTTCTTCGTCGGTGCGACCGCGTTCAACCTGCTCGGGCTCGACCGGTGGGTGCGGGGATTCAGCTACATCGTCTACTACGACGGCTGGGACGGTGCCCACCAGAACGTGTTCAGTCCGGCGCACAAGCCGTACATCGAGTTCCACAGCGGCGAAGAGATCAACAACTGGCTGCTGCGCAACGCCGAGGTGCGCGCGCACATCGCCCGGCGCACGCCGGCCGGAACCCGCCCGCAGGTCGCCATGGTCTTCTTCGACGAAGAGACCGAGCAGATCTGCGAGGAGCTCGGGTACGACCTCATCCTGCCCCCGGCGGCGCTGCGGGAACGGCTCGACTCGAAGATCGTCACCACCCGCTTGGGCGACGAGGTGGGCGTTCCCTCGGTCCCGAACGTGATCACGACCGTCCACGGCTGGGACGACGTCGTCGCCGCCGCCGATGCCGCGCGGCTGGGCACCGACCTGGTGATCCAGACCGCCTACGGCGACTCGGGCAAGACGACGTTCTTCGTCGCCGACGAGAAGGACTTCGCGCGCATCGCGGACGATGTCGTCGGCGAACAGGTGAAGATCATGAAACGGATCAACAACCAGCCGATCGCCGTCGAGGCCGTCATCACCCGGCACGGCACCGTCGTCGGCCCGTTCATGACCGAGATCACCGGTCATCGTGCGCTCACGCCCTACCGCGGCGGGTGGAGCGGCAACGAGATGTTCTCGGACGTGCTCGACGAGGCGACCCGTCGCACCGCCGCCGACCTCGTGGTGCGCCTGGGCGACCGGCTGGCGCAGGAAGGCTACCGCGGGTTCTTCGAGGTCGACTTGTTGGTCGACACCGACTCCGGTCAGGCGTACCTGGGCGAGCTGAACCCGCGCATCAGCGGGGCCTCGGCCGTGACCAACGTCACCGCCGGCGCCTACGCCGATGTGCCGCTGTTCGTCTTCCACCTGCTCGAGTACGCGGGCGTGGACTTCGACCTCGACGTCGGCGAGATCAACATGCGCTGGGACGAGCTGGCCTCCGGTGACGAGTGGAGCACGATGATCATCAAACAGCTCGGCCCCGCCGTCGAGCGCATCGATGCCGCGCCCGAGACCGGTCGCTATGTCGTCGGCGCGGACGGCGCCCTGCGGTTCGCGCGCTTCGCCCCGGACTGGCATCTGCTCACCGGGGAGGACGAGGCGTTCTTCCTGCGGGTGTACGGGCCGGGCGACTATCGTTTCAAGGGCGCCGACCTCGGCATCCTCGTCGCCAAGGGGCGCATGCAGACGCCGCGAGGCAACCTGACCATCCGCGCCACGCAGTTCATCGACGCCATCCGCGACATGTACGTCACCACGCCGCTGGAAGAGGTCGCCGAGCCCCGCATGCCGGCGCGGGCGGCCAAGAGCCTGTGACCGACGCCCGCCTTCAGGAAGGAACCGATCGACCAGCCGTGTCCACACCCAGCCCCGACCTCACGTCCCTGTCCGCGGCACACCAGCAGTGGCAGTCGCCTGCCCGGCTGCGCTGGTCGATGCAGAACATCGCCCGCTTCCTGCCGGTGCGTCCGATCCCGCGCGGCACGCGCACGACCGCGTTCGGCGCCGCGCCGCAGCCGCTGGGTGCGGTGCCGGTGCCGCACCCGTGGGGCGGCCCGGTGCGCACCTTCGCCGAGGTCATGCTCGCCACGTGCACGGACGGATGGATCGTGACCCGTGACGGGGCGATCATCGACGAGCAGTACACGGCGCCGATGACCGTGGCGTCCCTGCACCTGCTCATGTCGGTGAGCAAGTCGCTCACCTGCGCGACGGTGGGTGCGCTGTCGGGGGCGGGTCTGGTGGATGTCACGCGCCAGGTCACCGACTATGTTCCGGCGCTCGCGTCGTCGGGGTACGTCGGGGCGCGGGTGCGCGACCTCGTCGACATGCGCACCGGCATCCACTTCTCTGAGGATTATCTGGACGGCGACGCCGAGGTGCGCCTGCTCGAAGAGGCGATCGACTGGGCGCCCCGGCGCCATGCCACCGTTCCCGCGACCCTGCTCGGGTTTCTCGCCTCGCTGCGCGCCGACCGCCCGCACGGCGGCCGGTTCGACTACAAGTCCTGCGAGACCGACGTGCTCGGCTTCGTGATCGCCGGGGCCACCGGCGCACATGCGGCGGATGTGATCAGTGCGCGGCTGTGGCAGCCGATGGGGGCCGAGCAGGACGCGCACGTGGGCGTCGACTCGGTGGCCGCGCCGATGCTCGACGGGGGAGTGTCGGCCGCACTGCGCGACCTGGCGCGCTTCGGCACGCTCTATCTGCACGACGGGTACGCGCTGGACGGCGTGCCGGTGTTGCCGCCGGCGTGGGTCGCCGACACCCTCGCCGGCGCCGCCGACTCGCGCGAGGCGTTCGCGGCGAGCACCGAGATCACGCTCATGGACGGCGGCATGTACCGCAACGGCTTCTGGTTCCCGCGCGCCGGATCCGACGTGCTGCTCGCACTCGGGATCCACGGTCAGATGGTCTACGTGAACCGCCGCACCCGGGTGGTCGCCGCCAAGGTGTCGACCTGGCCGACACCGCAGGACGGAGAGAAGCTGCTGTCGACGATCGCGGCGTTCGACGCGGTGGGAGCTGCCCTGGCATGAGGGACCTCGGTCCCGTCCCGCCCTGGCCGGTGCGTGCGATGATGGGGGCATGACCGACAGCGACGGGGTGCACGCCCTGGACGACGAGCAGTGCTGGGAGCGGCTGCGCAGTCAGCAGCTCGGGCGCATCGTCACGCGGGTGGGCGATGTCATGGACATCTTTCCGGTGAACTACATCGTCGACGAGCACACCATCCTGATCCGCACCGCCGAAGGAAGCAAGCTGTTCGAGCTGACCGTCGACGACCGGGTGCTGTTCGAGGTCGACGACCACACCGACGACGACGCCTGGAGCGTCGTGGTGCGCGGCAACGCGCACCGGCTCGTGCACTCCGCCGACGTGGCCCGAGCCGACACGCTGGGCCTTGAACCGTGGATCCCGACGCTGAAGTACAACTACGTGCGCATCCAGCCGCGCACGGTCTCGGGACGGGCGTTCCGCCGTGCGCCCGAGCCCGACCGGTACGGCATCCAGCCGTACTGAGCGGTGCCGACCGGCCCGGTTCGCGGCCGACGAGGGCATGCTCTACACTGGAGAGGCAGTCTTTTCTGCATTCTTTCGCTGTGCCCTCGGGCCGGGGCACGAACCCCGAATCGTCTGGTCGCAGCGCAGGAGTGCGAACAGGCCGAGGCCCCCATGGGCCTCTAGGGCGGTAGCTCAATTGGCAGAGCAGCGGTCTCCAAAACCGCAGGTTGCAGGTTCGATTCCTGTCCGCCCTGCGCGTCAGCGCATGCTGACTCACGATGAACGATCCAGGTGGGGGCGATGGTCCAGGACGAGCCGAACGGCGAAATCGTCGCCGCGAGCGACCGGCCGCGCGAGAAGAAGCCGAACTTCTTCCAGCGCATCGCCATCTTCATCCGCCAGGTCTTCGCCGAACTGCGCAAGGTCGTCACCCCGACCCGCCAGGAACTGATCAAGTACACGCTGGTGTCGATCGCGTTCGTGGTGGTCGTCATGGCGATCGTCTACGGGCTGGACATCCTGTTCTCGTGGATGACCGGCTGGGTGTTCGGCACGCCGGGAGCGTGAGTCGCGCCCTGCGCGCACGCACCGGCCCACACGAACGGAAGAGGACAAGTGCCTGACAGATTCCCCGACGACGTCGACTGGGCGACTGCCGCCGAGCAGTCCAGCGAGGACGACGAAGCCCAGGAGGGCGACATCCTCGCGGCCGAGGAGCGCGCCGTCGAGCCGGCGGAGCACACCGCGCTGCACGTGGTCGACGAGGACGAGAACGAGGACGAGGACGACCAGGATCTGGACGACATCGACATCGACGACCCGGAGGCGGACGCGATCGTGAACGACGCACTGCACATCGACGAGACCGCTGAGGCGGAGGCCGCGGCCGAAGTGCTCAGCGACGACGCGGCGGACGAAGCCGCCGAGCGCGCCGCCGCAGCGGCCGAGGAGGTCACCCCGTACGACGGCCCCGACGTCAACGGCGAAGAGGACCGTCCGGTGCTCGACGAGGACGTCGTCGACGAGGTGGATGCCGCCGCCGCGGTGGTCGAGGACGCCGAGGAAGACGCGGCCGACGACGAGGACCCGTACGAGGCGTTCCGTGCCGAACTGCGGTCGCTGCCGGGCAAGTGGTACGTCATCCACTCGTACGCCGGGTTCGAGCGCAAGGTGAAGGCCAACATCGAGCAGCGCAAGTCGACGCTCGAGGTCGAGGACGACATCTACCAGGTCGAGGTCCCGATGGAGGACGTCGTCGAGATCAAGAACGGCCAGCGCAAGATGGTCACCCGCGTGCGGATCCCCGGCTATGTGCTGGTGCGCATGGAGCTGAACGAAGACACCTGGTCGGTCGTGCGGCACACGCCGGGCGTGACCGGGTTCGTCGGCAACGCGCACAACCCGACGCCGCTGCGCTTCGAAGAGGCCTTCACCATGCTGAAATCCCTCGTCGAGGTCAAGGAGGTCGCCACCGCGAAGGGCGGTGCCGCCAAGGGCGGTGCGGCCGCGGCCCGTGTCATCCCCGCCGAGGTCGACTTCGAGGTGGGCGAGACCATCACGATCAAGGAAGGCTCGTTCGCGGGTCTGCCCGGCACGATCAGCGAGATCCAGCCTGCCAGTGGCAAGCTCACCGTGCTCGTCTCGCTGTTCGAGCGCGAGACCCCGGTCGAGCTGAGCTTCGACCAGGTCACCAAGATGCTCTGATCCGGGGTTCCCCGGGTCGCACAGACACCACCGCCCGCCCGGGTGCGTGGGAGAGGGATGCCACGAGGCATCCGCTCGTTGAAAGGAACAACACATGGCACCGAAGAAGAAGGTGACCGGCCTGATCAAGCTTCAGATCAACGCCGGCGCCGCCAACCCGGCGCCGCCGATCGGGCCCGCGCTCGGTCAGCACGGCGTCAACATCATGGAGTTCTGCAAGGCGTACAACGCGGCGACCGAGTCGCAGCGCGGCAACGTCATCCCCGTGGAGATCACCGTCTACGAGGACCGCAGCTTCACCTTCATCCTGAAGACCCCGCCGGCCGCAGAGCTGATCAAGAAGGCCGCCGGCGTGCAGAAGGGCTCGAAGACCCCGCACACCGACAAGGTCGGAAAGCTCACCCGTGAGCAGGTGCGTCAGATCGCCGAGACCAAGCAGCCCGACCTGAACGCGAACGACATCGAGGCCGCCTCGAAGATCATCGCCGGCACCGCCCGTTCCATGGGCATCACGGTCGAGGACTGAGGGGAGTAACGAACATGGCCACCAAGTCCAAGGCATACCGCGCCGCCGTCGAGAAGATCGAGGCGGACAAGTACTACACCCCGAGCGAGGCCGTCGCGCTGGCGAAGCAGACCGGGTCGAAGAAGTTCGACTCGACCGTCGAGGTCGCCCTCAAGCTGTCGGTCGACCCGCGCAAGGCCGACCAGATGGTGCGCGGCACCGTCATGCTGCCCCACGGCACCGGCAAGACCGCCCGGGTCATCGTGTTCGCCAACGGCCCGGCGGCCGAGGCCGCGATCGCGGCCGGAGCCGACGAGGTCGGCGGCGCTGAGCTGATCGAGAAGGTCGCCGGCGGCTGGACCGATTTCGACGCGGCCGTCGCCACGCCCGAGCTCATGGGCCAGGTCGGTCGACTCGGCAAGGTGCTGGGCCCCCGCGGCCTGATGCCGAACCCGAAGACCGGCACCGTGACCCCCAACCCGGCCAAGGCCGTCGAGGAGATCAAGGGTGGCAAGATCGAGTTCCGCGTCGACAAGCACGCCAACGTGCATTTCATCGTCGGCAAGGCGTCGTTCACCGCCGAGCAGCTGGATGAGAACCTCAAGGCCGCGCTCGACGAGATCGTGCGCCTCAAGCCTGCCAGCTCGAAGGGTCGCTACATCCAGAAGGGCGCCGTGTCGACCACGTTCGGCCCCGGCATCCCGCTGGACGTCAACGCCATCTGAGCCTGAGCGTCAAGTGAGACGGGGTTCCGCCTTCGGGCGGGGCCCCGTTTCGCGTCCGGGGCGATGTTCCGTGCGGCGCGACTCGCGCACCGCGCGCGGTTCGCGCCGCACCCGTTTCGCGCCGGGCCCGGTTCGCGTGCGGTGCGGTTCGCGCACCGGCGACGGGCCGCCGGGGCTCAGACGGTCGGGAGCACCTCGAATCCGGTGCTGCCGGTGGGTGAGGCATCCGTGAGCCGCGCGTCGTCGACGCGGGCACCGGGTGGGCCCTGCGCCATCCACGCCAGCAGCGCGTCGACCTGCTCGTCGGTGCCCTCGATCTCGGCCTCGACGGAGCCGTCGCGGCGGTTGCGCACCCAGCCCGCGACGCCCGCCTCCCGCGCCTCCAGTCGCATCGTGTAGCGGTATCCCACCCCTTGCACGTCGCCGCTCACGATCACATGCACGCGTCGCATGAGGCCATCATCGCAGGATGCCGCGCCTCACGCCTCCCGCACGAGAGCGGGCGCCGCCCGGCCTGCGGCGGCGTCCTCGCCGTCGACGTCTTTGCCGGTGGGGTCCCAGCGGATCGCGGCGATGGCGATCACGCCGGCCAGCGGTGCGCACGCCAGCAGCCAGAACACGTTCGTCGACAACGCCGCGGTCAGCACCGGGAAGAACAGCAGCGACAGGATCGAAAAGGTGCGTTGCACGGCCTGGTTGAAGCCGACGCCCACGCCGCGCAGGCGGGTCGGGTACGACAGCGTCGCATAGCTCATCAGGTTCGCGCCGGGGCCGAACGACTGGGCGAACACGAACGCGGCGAGCATCGCCAGTGCGACCACGACCACGGCTGACGTGGGCACGCCGACCAGGGCGAGGCATCCCAGCGACGCGGTCTGCACGGCGAAGCCGATGAGGGTCAGCCGTCGGGCGCCGACGCGGTTCACGGCGACGACGCTGAGAATGCCGCCTGCCGCGCCGAAGCCCAGGTTGATGACCAGCGCCGAGACGATCGTCACCATCTCGCTCTGCAGGAACAACAGCGAGATGATCAGCGGCGTGCCGTAGGCGACGGCGTTGTATCCGATGGTGGAGAACACCGAGACGCTCAGCGTCGCGATCGTGCGCAGCCGGTACCGGCGCGAGAACAGTTCGGCGATGTTGCGCCAGTGTCCGGTGTCACGACGGGCGCCGGTGCGGGCGTCGGGGGCCAGTGCGACGTCGAGGCCGTGGTGCGAGCGCATCACGTCGACCGCGCCGCGCAGGTCGCCCTGGTCGGCGAGCCACTGCGGCGACTCGGCGAGGTAGCGGCGGCGGGCGATGAGCACCGCGAGTGCGGGCACCGCGCCGAAGCCGACCACGATCCGCCACAGGATCGTGTGCTGGTCGTGCGGCAGGAGCAGGAACACCGCGAGCACCACGAGGTACCCGAAGCCGGTGGCGATGTACCAGGCCGGCGACCAGGCGTTGACCCGTTGCGAGCGGCTGCCGCGGCCGGCGAGCTTCGAGAACTCGGCGAGGAAGGCCATCGCCACCGGCAGGTCGAGGCCGACGCCCAGGCCCATGACGAACCGGAACGCGATGAGCACGGCGGCGTTCGGCGCCAGCGCGCATCCGATGGCGGCGACGACGAAGAACACCATGTCGGCCATGAAGAGCTTGTAGCGGCCGAACCGGTCCACCAGCACACCGCCGGCCAGGGCCCCGACCACGGCGCCGATCATGATCGCCGCGTTGACCAGGCCGGTGGTGAATCCGTCGAGGCCGAACTGCTCTTTGATGGCGGTGATGCCGAACGCGAGCGATGAGAAGTCGTAGGCGTCCATGAAGATGCCGCCGAGCGCCAGCAGGATCACGCCGCGGGTGCGCCGGCTCTGCGAGCCGAAGCGTGCCAGCAGGGCGTGGACGTCGTCGGCGGAGCGGATCAGGTGGGGTGCGCTTGTGCGGTCGGTCACGTGTGGGGATGCTACGTGACAGGCGGTGGTGCACCCAGTCCGGGCTTCACATGCCGTCACACGTCGCCGACCGGGCGGGTCGCGGCAATCGGGCTGAACGCATCCGGAGCAGCGGCTCTCGGCGCCCGCCGGTTCGGCGGTGCGGGATCACGGCCGCGCGAGTCGGGGCTCGGGGGTCCGGCTCGGGGATCAGGGCACGGGAGTCAGGGCTCGGGGGTGATGCCGGTCGCCAGCGCGTTGAGCATGTCGGTGAGCTTCTCGATCGAGTCGACCGGCCAGTCGGCCAGGGCTTCGCCGAGTCGGTCGATGTACGGGTAGCGCACGGCCTCGAGTCGGGAGCGGCCGAGGTCGGTGACGGCGATGAGCCGCATACGGCCGTCGGAGGGGTCGGGGCTGCGCTCGACGAAGCCGAGCGATTCCAGCTCGCTGACGGCGCGGCTGAGCATGCCCTTGTCGGCCTGCATGAGCTCGGCGACCGCCGACAGGGTGACCGGTCCCATCCGCTCGATGGTGGTGAACACCTTGAAGGTGCCGGGCATCATGCCGGGGCTGACCGATGCGGCCGCGCGCGCGTAGGCGTCGCGCAGCTGAGTGAACAGGCCCGCGAACGACGCCTCCAGCGCGCGCACCGCGGCGCCGCGTGTGGCGGCGTCCGGGGTGCCTTCACGGGGCGAGCGCGGGGTGCCTTCGCGGGGCGAGCGCGGGGTGCCTTCGTGGGGCGAGCGCCCCGAGGCGACATCCGCAGGGGAGGTCGCCTCGGGGCCGGGTCGCGTGGTCATCGGTCGTCCGGACCGCGCCGGGTCGAGGCATCCGTGCTGCCGCCGACGGGGATGCTGCCGGTGTGGGCCAGCGTCTCCATCGCCTCGGGCACCGAGACAGTCGCCAGGTCGGCCTCGCCCGCCTGCATGCGCTCGACGTTGGTCATGCGGTTGAGCGGCTTGTTCGGAATGAACAGGATCGCGAGCAGGCTGAGCACCGCGAACGGCACGCCGATCAGGAACGAGTGCGAGATGCCCTGGGCGTAGATGTCCTCGATGATCACGCGCAGCGTCTGCGGCATCGTCGAGACCTCGGGCATGGTGCCGCTGGACAGCTGCTGCTGCCAGTACTGCGCCTTGTCGCCCAGGCCCATGATGGCCTTGACCAGGTCGGGCATGTGCTCTTTCATGAGGTCGACGACCTTCGAGGCCAGTGCGGCGCCCATGACCGAGACGCCGATGGTGCCGCCGAGGCTGCGGAAGAACGTGACGCCCGAGCTTGCCACGCCCAGCTCGCTGGGCTTGCAGGTGTTCTGCACGACCAGCACGAGGTTCTGCATCGTCATGCCGACCCCGGCGCCGAGCAGGAACATGTACAGCGAGACGAGGGCGAAGTTCGTGTCGTAGTGGATGGTCGACAGGGTGTACGAGCCGGCGATCAGCAGGGCGCCACCGACGATCAGATACGGCTTCCAGTGCCCGTACTTCGAGATGAGAGCGCCGATGATGACGGATGCCAGAAGCAGGCCGGCGATCATCGGGATGGTCATCAGTCCCGCCTGGGTGGGCGTGGCGCCGCGGGCCAGCTGCATGTACTGGCTGAGGAAGACCGACGCGCCGAACATGGCGATGCCGGTGGAGATCGATGCGACGACCGCAAGGCTGAAGGTGCGGTTGCGGAACATCGACAGCGGCACCAGCGGCTCCTTCGAGCGCAGCTCGACGATGATGAACAGCACGGTGGCGAGCACGGCGCCGCCGACCATGAGGTAGGTCTGCACACTGTTCCACGGGAACCCGGTGGCGGTACCGGCCAACGACACCCAGATGAGCAGCAGCGAGGCGGCTGCCGACAGCAGCACGATGCCGAGGTAGTCGATGCGGACCTTGCGGTGCACCAGCGGGCTCAGGTGCAGTGTCTTCTGCACGATGATCAGGGCGACGACGGCGACCGGAAGGGCGACGTAGAAGTTCCAGCGCCAGGTCCAGGCGTCGGTGATGACACCACCCAGAAGCGGTCCGCCCACGGTCGAGACGGCCATGACGGCGCCGAACAGGCCCATGTACTTACCGCGTTCGCGGGGGCTGAGGATGTCGGCCATGATGACCTGGCTGAGGGCGGCCAGACCGCCCGCGCCGATGCCCTGCACAGCACGCGCGGTGATGAGCATGCCGGGGTTCTGGGAGAAGCCGGCGGCGGCAGTGGCGAGGATGAAGATGACGATCGCGAGCTGGAAGAGCAGCTTGCGGTTGAACAGGTCGGCGAGCTTGCCCCAGATCGGCGTGGCGATCGCGGTGGTCAGCAGGGTTGCGGTGACCACCCAGGTGAACGCGGTCTGGTCACCGCCCAGGTCGTGGACGATGACCGGCAGCGAGCTCGACACGACGGTCGATGCGAGCATCGACACGAACATGCCCAGGATGAGGCCGGAGAGGGCCTCGAGAACCTGTCGATGGGTCATGGCCGGCTTCATGCCGGCGGAATGGGGTGCGTCTGTCATGCGGGTCCTTCGCGGTTCGGATGTCAGTCGCGGCGTCGCTGGCGCGAAAGGTTGATCGGAGTCAACGGTTGAGAAGAGTCAACTATATGCCGATGGTTGACATCTGTCAAACAAGATCGGGTTCCGGACGGGCCGCCGTGCGGATCGGGTGGTCGTGCGGATCGGGTGGTTGTGCGGTCCGGGTGGCCGTGCCGGCGCCTACGTCAGTCGGCCAGGGCGAGGGCGCGGTACTGCTCGCGGGCAGGAGCCGGGTGGGTGCGCCGGTGCAGTTCGTCGATCAGCGCGGTGGCCAGTCGAACCAGCCGGGCGATCTCGGCGTCGTCGCGGTCGACCCAGGCGCACCGGGGTTCGTCGGCGACGGGCACGAAGTCGTCGTGCTGTTCCCAGACGACCAGGGTGCGCTCCGCGCCGAGCACGTGCTGCTGCCACCACACCTGACGCAGATATGAGCGGGGGATGCTGCGCCATGCCTTGTTCGTGGTCTTGATCTCGGCGAGAACGATGCGGCCGGAGTCATCCTGGACCAGCCCGTCGGGTGTGGCGAGGTGACGGGGTTCCACGACCGCGCGGAACAGGGCGGAGGAGGGCTGGATACCGTGGGTGGCGGCGATCCAGCGGGCGATCTCGGGCTCGCGGCGGCGGCCGTGGTCGGTGTAGGCGTTGCCCGAAAAGCCGCTGCCGCGCAGCTTGGTCTGCGCGGCGCGAGGGATGGCCCGCTCACCGGTGAGCGCGGCAACATCGGTCGCGGTGATGCCGCGCGAGCGTGCCCGTAGCCAGGCGACCCGGTCGCGGGAGTCCGCGACGATGCGCTCGGCTAGATCGGGGGTCACCCTCTGAGGGTAGACCCGGCTGCGGACGGTGCCCGGTCGCGACGCGGCGCGGTCAGGATGCGCAAGAGCCCGTGATCGTCAAGCCGGCCCAGGAAGCGCGAGCGTCGGTGTGGCACTCATTCGAGACGCGGGGAGCCTCGCACCCTCATGGAACCTCATGTGCACGGAGAGCGATGACCGGCCGCGCTGCGCGCGACCCCGCTCGATGACGGAGGTGGCTGCCGGTCGTCGTCCGCGCGGCACGCGGTCCCCTCGACGACCGGCAGCGAGCCGTTCAGCACACGAACGTCCAGGCGTACTCCCGTCCGTCGGGTCGTCGCCAATGCAGGGTCACCCGGCCGGTCTCGATCGCCCGCTGCCCGAAGAAGAGGAACCGCAGCTCCTCGCCCGGGTCGAGCGACGCGCGCGGAACCGCGGGCTCCGCCCACCCCTCGCCGAAGAACTGGGTCGACACGCAACTCAGGCGCTCGTCGCCGATGTTGCGCACCGTGCACCAGGGCAGGTCGTCGCGGATCACCAGCCACGGCACCAGGTAGGCGACTTCGTGGGGTCGCTCATGACGTTCGATGGATCGCAGCATGTCGGCCAGCGTAGGAGCGGGGCCGGACGCGATGGCGGCATTCCGGGCTGAACGCGCCCGCAACGGTGGACGGCGGTAGCCGGCCTCGGGGTGGGGAGGCGGCGATGATGCCGGCGCCTGGTGTCGCCGGCGCCCGCGCAGGTGGGGGGTTGTGCCCGCGGGCGCGCGGAGCGTGTGCCGCCGGCGCCCGCGCCGGTGGGGGCTGTGCCGGCGGGCGCGCGGGGCATGTGCCGCCGGCTCTTGTGCTGCCAGGGGGTTGCGTCCGTCGGCGAGAGTGGCAGGGTCGGAGCATGGACACTCTCACCTTCGAGCAGTTCAGCGGGTTCGACGGCGTCGATGACTGGCGGGCCGATGGCGACGGCGCCGCCGTCCGATTCCACACCGGCGACTTCGCCACGGGCGCCCGGCTGTTCGCGGTCATCGCCGAGCTCGCCGAAGCCGCGAACCACCACCCCGACGTCGAGATCACCTATCCGAGCGTGCGCGTGCACCTGATCAGCCATGAGGCCGGCGGCCTGACGCGAAAGGATGCCCAGCTCGCGGCCGCGATCTCGCACGCGGCGCGGGAGCTCGGCGTCGCGGCCGAGTCTGAGGGGTGACGACCCCTCCGGGTGCCTGGCATGACGCGCCGCGGCCAGGATGCGGCATCCCGCCCGCGATCTGGCGCGGCATGACCCATCCCGCCCGCGATTTGGCGGGGCCCGCGGCATCCCGTACACTGATCTGAGCCGAAGACCGCCGGTCATCGTCGTGTGCGAACAGGACGATCGAAGCACTGCACTGCAGGGGCCCGCGCAGGTGACACCGAACGATCGATTCGCTCCGTGCGCTTGCGCCGGAGCGTTTTTGTTTGCCGTGTGACCGGAAGTCCCAGGCCGCGCTCCGCCACCGCGGAGCGTGCGACACAGACAAGGAGTGGCCATGGCGCAGAAGGACCAGGCGGTCGCCGAGCTCACGAAGCAATTCGAGGACTCGTCCGCCGTTCTGCTGACCGAGTACCGCGGTCTGACGGTTGCCGAGCTCAAAGAGCTGCGCAACAGCATCCGTCACGACGCGGAATACGCCGTGGTGAAGAACACGCTGACCAAGATCGCCGCCGACAAGGCCGGCATCTCGGGACTGGACGACGACCTCAAGGGGCCGTCTGCCATCGCGTTCGTGCACGGCGACCCGGTCGCCGTCGCGAAGGGTCTGCGCGCCTTCGCCAAGGCACACCCTCTGCTGGTGATCAAGGGCGGCTACTTCGACGGTGCCCCCCTGACCCCCGAAGAGGTAGGCAAGCTCGCCGACCTCGAGAGCCGTGAAGTCCTGCTGGCGAAGCTCGCCGGCGCGATGAAGGCCTCGTTGTTCCAGGCGGCATACGTCTTCAACGCACCGCTGTCGAAGGCCGTGCGCACGGTCGACGCGCTGCGTGAGAAGCAGGAGTCCGCTGCCTGAACAGGGCGCGGCTAGAACAAACCCCGATCAAGGAGAATCATCATGGCAAAGCTCAGCACCGACGAGCTGCTCGACGCCTTCAAGGAGCTCTCGCTCATCGAGCTCAGCGAGTTCGTCAAGAAGTTCGAGGAGACCTTCGAGGTCACCGCCGCCGCTCCGGTCGCCGTGGCCGCTGCCGCGCCCGGTGGCGCCGCCCCGGCCGAAGAGGTTGAAGAGAAGGACTCCTTCGACGTCATCCTCGAGTCGGTCGGCGACAAGAAGATCCAGGTCATCAAGGTCGTCCGCGAGCTCACCTCGCTCGGCCTCGGCGACGCGAAGGCTCTCGTCGACGGCGCGCCCAAGCCGGTTCTGGAGGGCGCCAACAAGGAGACCGCCGACAAGGCCAAGGCCGCTCTCGAAGAGGCCGGCGCCACCGTCAACCTGAAGTGAGCCGGACCGGGTCGCAGACCCGGTGACGCATCGCGTTCCACGAAAGCCCTGGGCACCCGCCCGGGGCTTTCGTGCATCCCGGCGCACTCGCCGCATGACACACAGGGCTTGATGACGGGATGCCGGTGCGCCAAGATGACAGCAGAACAGCTCGGTCGACCGCTGGGGAAGGTCGTGATGACGTTCACGAACGCATTCGATTCTCCAGAGGGGAGCTGCGGACATGGTGACACGTACGACACGGCGCAAGATCCTGGCGGTCTTGGCGGGAGGACTGGTGCTGGGGGTCGGCACCGCCGTCACCCTGGCGGCCTGGAACGACTCCGAATTCGCGAAGGGCGTCTTCACCGCCGGCTCGTTCAACCTGCAGGGCGCCACCGACGGTGCGGGCGGCACCTACACCGACCATGCCTCGAGCAACGGCGCCGCCGCGCTGTCGTTCCAACTGCCGGCCACGGCCGCGGCGATGTCGCCGGGTGACGTCGTGACCGCGCCGTTCTGGGTGCGACTGGATGCCACGACCACCAACGGCGCCACTCTCGAGGCCGCGGGGGTCCAGCCCGGCACCGGCAGCGACGCGGCACACCTGTCGTACGAAGTGCGCGCGCTGGGCCCCACCGACACCTGTGACGCCGATGCCGCAGGCCCGGTCGTGGCATCCGGCGCCACCCTCGACGCGATCGAAGGCGGTACGCCGGTCACGTTGACCGCGGGAACGGGCGGCGCGGCCGGAACGCCCGTGCAGTTGTGCTTCATCGTCACCGCCGACGCGGCTCTGACCCAGGGCACCACCAGTACCGAGACCTGGCAGTTCACCGCGACCTCCACCGCGAACTGACATGAGCGGCGACCGCACCCGGGTGCGGCAGGCGCGACGGCTGCGCTCGCGTCGGATCCGCGCCGTGCTCGCCGGCGGCGTCGTGCTGGGCATCGGCGCCACCGCGACGCTTGCGGCGTGGAACGACTCCGAGTACACGACGGCGACGATCACCGCCGGCACGTTCGGCATCGTCGGCTCGGTCGACGGCAGCACGTTCGGCGACCACCCGGCGGGCGCGCCCGCCACGCTCGGCTTCTCGATGCCGGCCGGTGCGATGACACCCGGCGCCACGGTGTACGCGCTCCTGCGCATCAAGACCGCGGCCGGATCGCTGCCGGCGACCCTGCAGCTGCGCGCCGACCCCGGCAACACCGCGGGTCTCGGGCAGTACCTGACCTACGGCGTGCGGACGGTGGCCGGCGCGACCTGCGATGCACAGGCGTTCGCCGCCGGCACGGCCGTCGTCGCGACCGGTTCGGCGCTCACGGCCGACGGCAGCGGCACGCAGCACGCGGGCGCGAACGGTGCGGGCCCGGTGACCTATTGCTTCGCGGTCACCATGCCCGCGGCCACCGGCAACGGCGCGCAGGGTCTGACCGCCGCCGTGCACTGGCACGTCGACGCGACCTCGGCGGCGCCATGACCGGCACGACCGACGCACCCACACCTGCCCGCCGCAGCCGAGACAGGCCGCGCCACGACAGCGCCAGCCACGTCGCGCAGGGCGCGGCAGCCCGCCCCCGCCCCCGGATCGGCGGCGCGCTGGGCGAGATTCTGCTCTGGCTGGCGGCGGCAGCAGGCGTGGTCTGCATCGTGCTCGTGGTGCTCGCGTTCACCGCACACATCACGCTCATCATGTTCCGCACCGGTTCGATGGCGCCGACCATCCCGGCCGGGTCGGTCGCCGTGGTGCAGCGCATCCCGGCCGCCGATGTGGCCGTCGGCGACATCGTCACGGTCGACCGGCCCGGGCAGTTGCCGGTGACGCACCGGGTCCGTCAGGTCGCCGACGGACCCACACCCGCGCAACGCGTGCTGACCCTGCGCGGCGACGCGAACGCCGACGACGACCCGGCGCCCTACACCGTCACCAGTGTGCGCATCGTGCGCTTCTCGGTGCCCGGCCTCGCGCCGGTGGTCGTGCTGATGGGCAACCCGTACGTGCTCGGCGGCATCACCGTGGCCGCAGCGGCCCTCGTGGTGTGGGCGTTCTGGCCGCGGCGCCACCTCGATCCCGGCGACGGGGAGCCGGACACGTGAGGCGGGTCGTCCTGTTCCTGGCGGCGGCCGCAGCGGCCCTCGCCGCATCGGTCGCGTCGACGGGCGCGGCGGCGCAGGCGACGGATGCCGCGGGCCCGGTGCCCGCGGCCACCACGACACAGGTAGTGGCCGGCCCTGTGCTGCGCCTGGTATCGGTCGCGGACTGGGCGGCGGCATCCCGGCTGCAACCCGGACAGCCGGTGCACTGGGATGTCACCGTCAGCGCGAACGCGCCGAGCCCGGGCACGGTGCGGATCGGGGTGAGCGCAACCGGGCGGGCACCGCTGGTGATCGCGGTCGCACGCTGCACCCGGGCGTGGACCCCATCCGGCTGCCCGGGTGTCGTGACGGTGCTGCGCACCGACTGGGTCGTCCCCCGCGACGGCACCGAGGTTCCGCTCGTGCGGATGGCCGCGGCCGACGTCGCCCGGCTGCGGCTGACGGTCACGGTCGCCGCGGGAGCGCGCGGCACGTCGGCACTGCTGGTGCACGCGCACGGGTGGGGACAGTCGCAGGCGATCGCCCCCGGTGGCGACCTGCCGCGCACCGGCGGACTGCCGGGCTCGTTGCCCTGGCTGCTCGACGCCGGCGCCGTGCTGCTCGTGGTCGGAGTGCTGCTGGTCGCGCGACGGCACCGGCGGCCACACGCTCGCCGGGCGGCGAGACCGGCTCCACAGGGAAGTGGCCCGTGATCGGGCGGCGGCTCGTGGCGGCACTGGCCGGTGCAGCTCTGGTACTGGGTATCGTGGCGCTTCCCCGAGCCGCGCCGACTGACGCGGCGTTCACGGACTCGGAGTACGCCCGCGGCACCGTCACGGCTCTCACACTCCGGCCGCCCCAGATCGTGAGCATCCCGCGGTGCGTGCGGCCGCCGGCGCTGGGGGGAACCGTGTTCTCCATCCGGTGGCAATGGCCCCTCGCCGCGGCACCCTACTCGGGACTGGCCGCCGCGAACGTGCGCTTCACCATCGACGGCAACGTCGAGGTGCCGAGCACCGTATCCGATGGCGATGGCCGATACACCTCGGCGTTCGACACAGCACTGCTGTCGGGACTTCTCGGAAGTCTGCTCGGAGCCGACATCACCGTGGAGATGAGGACGACGATGGGCGCGTGGAGCTCGCCGGGCGTCACGACCTTCACCTACTACGCCCCACTCCTCGGCGGCGCGCCCACATGCACGTACACCAACGGCTGACCGCGTCTCTTACGCTGGCCACATGGATGCCGCGCACGTCAGACAACCGCACCCGGCGGCATCCGCACCGCTGGTCGACGCCGACCCGACCACCGGCCTGAGCACCGCGCAGGCGCGCGAGCGCGCCGCATCCGGCCTGTCGAACGCGTTCGAGGCCGACACCAGCCGCACCTGGTGGAGCATCGTCCGCTCGAATGTGTTCACCCTGTTCAACGCGATCGTGTTCGCGTGCTTCGCCGCACTGCTGGTGCTCGGCCACTGGCAGGACGCCCTGTTCGGGCTCGCCGCCCTGTTCAACACCCTCGTCGGCTGCTACCAGGAGATCCGCGCCAAGATCGCCCTCGACCGGCTCGCGCTGATGAACGCGCCGCACGCCCGCGTGCGCCGCGACGGACGCGACGCCGAGCTGGCGCCCGCCGAGGTCGTGCTCGGCGACATCCTCGTGTTGCGCGCCGGCGACCAGATCCCGGCCGACGCGGTGGTCGCCGGCGACGGCGGACTCGAGGTCGACGAGTCCATGCTCACCGGCGAGGCCGACCCCGTCGACAAAGTCCCCGGCGACGAGGTGCTCGCCGGATCCGCCGTCGTCGCCGGCCGGGGCCTGGCCCGCGCCACCCGCGTCGGCGCGCACACCTACGCCAGCCGGTTCGCGCACGAGGCGCGCCGGTTCCGCCTCGCCCACTCCGAGCTGCGCCGCTCGATCAACCGCATCCTCGCCTGGGTCGCCTGGGGCATCGGACCGGTCGCCGCCCTGGTCACCAACGCCCAGGTGCAGGTGCACGGCGGCTGGGAGCACGCCCTGCGCAGCGGCGGCTGGCGCCTGGCCGCGGTCGATTCGATCGCCGTGATCATCGCGATGATCCCGCTCGGGCTGGTGCTGCTGACCAGCATCGCCTTCGCGGTCGGCGCCGCGCGGCTGGCCGGCGACCAGGTGCTCGTGCAGGAGCTGCCCGCCGTCGAGGGCCTCGCCCGAGTGGATGTCGTCTGCCTCGACAAGACCGGAACCCTCACCCACGGCGACATCGCGTTCGACGCCGAGCATCCCCTCGACACCCGGCCGGCACCCGGCTGGCGCGACGCGCTCGCCTGGTTCGGCGCCGACCCGAACGCCAACGCCACCGCGCACAGCCTCGCCAGCGCCTACCCGGTCGCATCCGCCCCCGCGGCGCGCGCCGAGATCCCGTTCTCGTCGGCCCGCAAGTGGAGCGCCGTCACGCTCGACGACGGCACGTGGGTCTTCGGTGCTCCCGGCCTCATATTCGCGGATGCCACGCACCGCGCCGTGCCGTGGGACGGAGCCGCCGCGGACGAAGGCGAGGCGTCATTGGCCGCGGCGGTGCACGAGCTGGCCGCCACCGGCCGACGAACCCTGGTGCTCGCGCACACGGCCGCACCGCTGGACGACGACGACGTGCAGGCGCAGCGCCTGCCCGCGGGCCTGCACCCGGTCGCGCTGCTCACCCTGCGCGAGCGGGTGCGCGACGACGCCGCCTCGACACTCGCCTACTTCGCACGGCAAGGCGTGGCCGTCAAGATCATCTCGGGCGATGCCGCCGAGACGGTCACCGCCATCGCCCGCGAGGTCGGCGTTCCCGACCCCGCCGGCGTCGACGCCCGCACCCTGCCCGGCGACCCGCACGCGCTGTCCGAGGTCATCGAGCGCACCACCGTGTTCGGACGGGTCACCCCCGAACAGAAGAAGGCGATGGTGATCGCCCTGCAGCGCCGCGGCCACACCGTCGCGATGACCGGCGACGGCGTCAACGACGCGCTCGCGATCAAGCAGGCCGACATCGGCATCGCCATGAACAGCGGCGCCGCCGCCACCAAGGCCGTCGCCCGGCTCGTGCTGCTCGACGGCCGCTTCGCCCACCTGCCGTTCGTCGTCGACGAGGGCCGCCGGGTCATCGCCAACATCGAGCGGGTGTCGGTGCTGTTTCTGACCAAGACCGTCTATGCGACCGTCATCGCGGTGCTGTTCGGGGTGCTGATCATGCAGGTCCCGTTCCTGCCGCGGCAGCTGTCGATCACCGACGGCCTGACCATCGGCATCCCCGCGTTCTTCCTCGCCCTGCTGCCGAACGCCCGACGCTACCGACCCGGATTCCTGCGCCGCACGCTCAGTCTCGCGGTGCCGGCGGGGGTGGTCATCGGGGTCGGGATGACGATGCTCGCACACATCGGTCGCGACGTGTGGCAGCTGCCGCTGCCAGAGACCCGCACCGCGGCGACCATGCTCGTGGCGATCCTGGGCCTGTGGGTGCTGGTGCTGGTCTCACTGCCGCCCACCGGGGTGAAGGCGCTGGTCGTGGCCGCGATGGTGGCCGGATACCTGCTGGTCACCTGGGTGCCGTTCACCGCCTGGTTCTTCCAGCTGCACACACCCCGCCCCGAACTGCTCGTGCTCGTCGCATGGATCGGCGCCGTCGGCATCGTGCTGATCGGCGTGGCCTTTCTGCTGCAGCGACTGTGGTTGCGGCAGCGGGAACGAGCCGAAACAGCAGACGCCGGTCGGGTATGATGAAGAAAGGTCGAATCGATTCGACCTTTTTCTGTTCCCTCGTGGGCCGCGGACGCCCCGGGCGCGAGGCCACCGGACCATGTCGCGTGGGGCCTCACACCGCCGTCGCGGTACGCCCGCCGTCCGTGCTGCCGCACTCCGTCCGCACTCCGTCCGCAACTCTGTCCGACCCCTGCCTGACCCCGCCTGCCACCGACCGACCCTCTGCCGACCCTCCGCCTGACCCTTCGACCGGAAGCCCCGTGACCGCCGACACCGCCGCACACCCGACCGTCCCCGCCGCCGCCGACGAACCCGCCGCGCACGCCGCTGACGAACCTGCGCCCGACCAGCCCGCTGCCGCGCACGCCGCCGGCGGCGATGCCGCGCCGTCGCGCGAGCCGGTGGCATCCACCGATCTCGCCCCCGGCGAGACGCGCACCGCCACCGGGTCGATCCGCACCGCCACCGGCTCCATCCGCATCCCCGCCGCCACCGCCGCCATCCGCACGCTCGGCCCCGACCCGGCCACCGCGCCGATCATGCTGCACCCCGGCGATGCGATCTCGACCGCACGCCGGGTGCTGTACATCGTGCTGCTGGGGGCGCTGACCGCCCTCGGCCCGTTCACCGTCGACCTGTACCTGCCCGCGTTCCCCGTGCTCGAGCGCGACTTCGACACCACCGCCGCGGCGGTGCAGCTGACCCTCACCGGCACCATGATCGGCTTCGGGCTCGGCCAGCTGATCGTCGGACCGCTCAGCGACAAGCTGGGCCGCCGCATTCCGCTGCTGATCGTCACCGGTGTGCACGTGGTGGCGTCCGTCGCTGCAGCCCTGGCCCCCACGCTCGTGCTGTTGGGCGGTGCGCGCGTGCTGATGGGGGTGGGCGCCGCCGCCGGCGGCGTGGTGGCCATGGCCATGGTGCGCGACCTGTTCGGCGGGCGGCGCCTGGTCGTCATGCTCAGCCGCCTGGCCCTGGTCACCGGGGCTGCGCCGGTGATCGCGCCGCTGATCGGCTCGGCGCTGCTGTCGGTCATGGACTGGCGCGGCATCTTCGTCGTGCTCGCCTCATACGGCGTCGTCATGCTCGGCTGCGCGATCTTCGTGCTGCCCGAGACGCTGCCCAGGGCGCGCCGTCACGACCGCGGCGTCACCACGATGCGGCAGCGCTACGCCGCCGTGTTCCGCGACCGCATCTTCATCGGCGTGCTCATCATCGGCGCGATGACCTTCAGCGGACTGTTCTCGTACCTGTCCAGCTCGTCGTTCCTGTTCCAGCAGACCTACGGCTTCAACGCCCAGCAGTACGGGCTGCTGTTCGCCGCGAACTCGATCGGCCTCGTCATCGGCAACCAGATCGCCGCGCGGCTCGCGGCCCGGTTCGGCCCGCAATGGGTGCTCGCCTTCTCGACGGCGGTGCTCGTGCTCGCCGCCGCCGCGATCGCCGTGTGCGACCAGCTGGGCGCAGGGCTCTGGGGCACGATCGTGCCGCTGTTCGTGTTCATGTCGGCCTGCGGGTTCACGTTCCCGTGCGTGCAGGTGCTCTCGCTCGACCGGCACGGCAAGGCGGCCGGCACCGCGGCATCCCTCATCGGATTCTCGAACAACGCCGTGGCCGGCCTGATCTCGCCGCTGGTCGGGCTGATCGCCCACGAGGCGGGCATCACCCCGACGACCATGGCCGTCGTGATGATCGGCTGCGCGGTGGTCGGCGTGCTGTCGCTGTGGCTGGTGGTGCGCCCGCGCACCGTGCCCCAGCTCACGCCCTGACCGCACTCGCCGGCCGGCCTCGCCGGGCGCACTCGCCGCACGCGCTCGCCGGCGGGCGGTCAGCCGCGTGCCGCGGTGCGCGGCTCGGCCGTGCTGCCGCGCACCACCAGCTGGGTGAGCGCGGTCGCCGCGTCGGGCGCGGCGTCGGGATGCCGGATGCCGCGCATCAGCAGCTGCACGGCGCGTTCGCCCTGTTCGCGCGGGCGCTGGCGCATCGTGGTCAGCGAGAACATCTCGGCCATCGGATGGTCGTCGATGCCCACGATGCTGAGGTCGGCGGGCACCCGGATGCCGAGCCGTCGGGCGGCGATCGATGCCCCGACCGCGACCTCGTCGCACACCGCGACCAGCGCCGTCGGCCGGGTGCGCCGGTCGGCCAGCACCGCGCCGGCGGCGGCGAATCCGTCCGGGGTGGTCGTCGATGCGCAGTCGATGACCCGCATCGGCACCGGCAGGCCGGCCTCGTGCAGCGCTGCCTGCGCGCCCGCCACCCGCTGCCGGTCCCCGTGGCTGCCGCCGTCGGGCGGTCCGCCGATGAAGCAGATGTCGCGGTGACCGAGCTCGACCAGGTGCTCGGCGGCCACCCGTGCGGTGGCGGCGTCGTCGATGCCGACGCTGGGCACGGCCACGCTGTGCGCGCCCACCCCGACCACGGGCCGGCCGAATGCGGCCAGGCGTTCCTCTTCGCGGGAGTCGGGTTCGATGCCGACGGCGACGATCCCGTCGAACCGCTTGCTCGACAGCAGCGCGTCGAACACCTCGGTGCGCACGGGCGTGCCGGCGGCGGCCGCGTACAGCGCGAGCTCGTGGCCCTCGGCCCACAGCGCCGACTGCGCGCCCTCGACCACCTCGGCGAAGAACCAGCGTGACAGCGTCGGCACCAGCACGGCGACGGTCTGCGTGCGTCCGGTGACCAGATTGGCCGCGCTGCGCGAGGCGACGTAGCCGAGTTCGCGGGCGGTGCGCGCCACCCGGTCCCGGGTGGCGGCGGCCACGTAGCCGCGGCCGGTCAGTGCGCGGCTGGCGGTCGCAGGGGAGACCCCCGCGGCACGTGCCACCTCCGCGATCCCGACCATGCACCGCCTCTTCCTCACGACGGTCGTGGAAGCGTTTCCACACGTCACCGTGTGCTCATGCGCTGTTCCACATCTGTGACCAAACGTTATCGCACGGAGATGCTGCTCGTCTTGCCCCGATTGCCACCGCGCAATATCGTGGCGTCTGGAAGCGTTTCCTGAACGTGCTCCGGTGCGGCGCTTCCCCGTGCCGGGGATCTCGAAGGGGAGTCGAATGACTGCGCACAGCAGAAGCCGCCTCGTGGCGGCGATCGGCGGTATCGGCATCGCGGGGCTCCTGCTCGCCGGGTGCTCCGGCGGCGGGGGAGGCACCTCGCCCAGCGAATCCGCGAAGCAGGATCTCTCCGGCAAGACGTTGACCATCGTGGCCTCGTGGTCGGGCGACGAGCAGAAGAACTTCGAAGCGGTGCTGAAGAAGTTCGAGGACGAGACCGGGGCCAAGGTCACCTACACCAGCTTCGGCGACAACGGGCCCACCTATCTGCAGGGTCAGATCGCCGGCGGCAACCCGCCGAACGTGGCCGTGGTCAGCCAGCCTGCCCTGCTGCAGTCGCTGGCGAAGGCCGGCAACATCAAGCCGCTGGATGCCGCCGTCGCCGACGAGGTGAAGAAGAACTACTCGCAGGACTGGGTGAACCTCGGAACCGTGGACTCCAAGCTCTACGGCGTGTGGTTCAAGGGCGCGAACAAGTCGACCGTCTGGTACAACAAGGACATCTACGACGAGGCCGGCGCGACCGTCCCCACCACGTGGGATGACTTCCTCAAGCAGCTGGACGTCGTCCACGACTCGGGCTACTACGGCCTGTCGGTCGGCGCCGACGTCGGCTGGCCGCTCACCGACTGGTTCGAGAACATCTACCTGCGCACGGCCGGTCCCGACAAGTACGACCAGCTCACCGCGCACGAGATCCCGTGGACCGACCCGTCGGTCAAGACCGCGCTTGAGACCCTCGCCCAGGTGTGGAAGAGCCCGGCCCTGCAGCCCGGCGGCGCGCAGCGCACCTTCCCCGAGAGCGTGACCGAGGTCTTCGGAAAGGACCCGAAGGCGGGCACCGTGTACGAGGGTGACTTCGTCGCCGGCAACATCACCGCCGACGGCAACTCCACGGTCGGCAAGAACGCGCTGTTCTACGACTTCCCGTCGATCAACGGGTCGGGACCGGCCGTGGTCGGCGGTGGGGATGCCGCGGTGCAGTTCACCGACGACGAGGCCACGAACGCCCTGATGAAGTACCTGGCCTCGCCCGAGTCGGCCGAGGTGTGGGTGCCCAAGGGCGGTCTGACCTCGCCGAACAAGGCGGTGGACACCTCGCTGTACCCGGACGACGTGTCGCGGCAGATCGCCGAGGCGCTCACCAAGGCCGAGACATTCCGGTTCGACATGTCCGACCAGACCCCCAGCGCGTTCGGCGGCACGCCGGGCCAGGGCTTCTGGCAGGAGATGATCACGTTCTACCAGCACCCGGACGACGTGCAAGGCACGATGGACCGGCTCGAGAAGGCCGCCGCGGCCGCCTACAAGTAGGCCGCGAAGGCAGCCATCGTGACCGCCGTCGTCGACGCCGCCGCCGACCCGGCCGCGGGGAGCGGGCATCCCGTCCGCTCCCCGCGCAACGGGCGGGGGCGACGCGTGCTGCTGCTGGTGTCGTTCCTCGCGCCCGCCCTGGTGGTGCTGGGCGCGTTGGTGGTCTACCCGATCGTCTACACGCTGATCCGCTCGTTCTACGGCGTGCACGGCGAGTTCACCGGGTGGGACAACTACGTGCGGATGTTCACCAACCAGAGCACGTTCACCGCCATCCGCAACAACATCATGTGGGTGATCGTCGCGCCGATCACCTGCACCGTGCTGGGCCTGATCTTCGCCGTGCTGCTCGAGAAGCTGAAGTGGAAGACCGCGTTCAAGCTGATCATCTTCATGCCGATGGCGATCTCGATGCTCGCCGCCGGGGTGATCTTCCGCGGCATGTTCCAAGAGAACCCGAACCTCGGCGTCGTCAACGCGGTGCTGGTCGGGGTCAACGACGCGTTCTCGGCTCAGGCGAGCTACCCCGGCGCCCGGCCGCGCGACGGCTTCGGCATCATCGAAGACAAGGGCGTGGTCGCAGCCGAGCACGAGGTCGCGGCCGGCAGCGTGCAGGACTTCCCGCTCGTGGGCGTCAAGCAGAGCGCGGTGCCCGACACCGCCGAGCAGGCGGCCGCCGCACCCGCCGCGAAGCCCGACCAGATCACCGGCACGGTGTTCCTCGACGTCGTCCCCGGCGGCGGCGGCACGCAGGGGCAGATCGGTGACGGCAAGAAGGGCCTGCCGGGCATCCGGGTGGATGCCGTCGCGCCCGACGGCTCGGTCAAGGGCTACGCCACCACGGGGGCGGGCGGCACCTTCACCATCGAGGGCCTTGCGGCCGGTCAGAGCTATCGTGTCGCGCTGCCGGCATCGAACTTCGCCCAGGGCTTCCAGGGCGTGTCGTGGCTGAGCCCGGCCCTGATCAACGTCGTCATCATCCTGTCGTACGTGTGGATCTGGGCGGGGTTCGCGATGGTGATGATCGCGTCGGGGCTGTCGGCGATGGACCGGTCGCTGCAAGAGGCGTCGCGCATCGACGGCGCGAACGAATGGCAGGTGTTCACCCGCATCACCGCGCCGCTGCTGTCACCGGTGCTGATCGTCGTGTTCGTCACCCTGATCATCAACGTGCTGAAGATCTTCGACCTGGTGTACGTGATCCCACCCGGTGAGTCCAAACCGGCGGCGAACGTGATCGCCGTGGAGATGTGGACGGTCTCGTTCGGCGGCGGCAACGACCAGGGCCTGGGCTCGGCACTGGCGATCCTGCTGCTGATCCTCGTGCTGCCCTCGATGATCATCAACGTCCGTCGCTTCAGAGAGGAGCGCAGCCGGTGAGCGCCGCAGCCGATCTGACCATCGTCCGCGGCAAGAAGACCGCCGCGCAACGCATCCTGGGCGTGCTCAGCTCGGGCATCGTGAACATCGTGCTGCTCATCGTGGCACTGTTCTGGCTGGTGCCCTCGATCGGGCTGTTCCTGATGTCGCTGCGCACCTCGGGCGACAACTCGTCGTCGGGCTGGTGGACGATCTTCACCAAGCCCGCGCAGATCACCCTCGAGAACTACGCCAACCTGCTGGGCAATCCGCTCATCATGGGCTCGTTCTGGAACACCATCGTCATCGCGGTGCCCGCGACCGTACTGGTGGTGATGATCGGGGCGATCGCCGCCTACGCGTTCGCGTGGATGGACTTCCCCGCCCGCGACTGGTTGCTGATCGTGGTGATCGTGCTGCTGGCGGTGCCCGTGCAGGTGGCGCTGATCCCCCTCGCGCAGCTGTTCGGCGCGATCGGCATCTTCGGTTCGGTGCTCGGGGTGATCCTGTTCCACACCGCGTTCGGGCTGCCGTTCGCGATCTTCCTGCTGCGCAACTTCTTCACCCAGGTTCCCGGCGAACTGCTCGAGGCGGCACGCATCGACGGGGCGGGGGAGTGGCGCATCTTCTTCCGCGTCATCCTGCCGCTGGGGTTGCCGGCGATCGCGTCGCTGGCGATCTTCCAGTTCCTGTGGACGTGGAACGACATGCTGGTCGCGCTGATCTTCACGAACGCGGACTCGATGCCGATCACGGTGGCGATCCAGTCGCAGCTGCGTCAGTTCGGGTCGAACATCGACGTGCTCAGCTCCGGCGCGTTCCTGTCGATGATCATCCCGCTGATCGTGTTCTTCGCGTTCCAGCGCTACTTCGTTCAGGCGCTGCTGGCGGGGTCGCAGAAGTAGTCTCGGGCCGCACCGGCCGCAGCAGGAACAGGCGGACGGTGCGGCCCGATTCCTGCTCGTACGAGCGGTAGCGCGGCCATTGCGCCTCGATGCGCGCCCAGGCCGTGTCGCGGTCGGCTCCGGTGATCGGCTCGGCGACCACCGACATCCGTCGCCCGCGCACCGTGATCTCGGCGTGCGGGTGGGCGAGCAGGTTGGCGGTCCACGCGGGATGGCGGGGGCCGGCGAAGTTCGTGCCCGCGACGATGGCCCGCCCCGACCCGTCGGGCGTGTACATCAGCTGCACCTCGCGCGGCTGCCCGGTCTTCGCGCCGACGGTGTGCAGCGTGAGCGACGGGACCAGCAGGCCGCTGATCGGCATGCGCCCGCCGCTCACGACCCGGAACGCGGCTTCGAGCACCGGCATCGCCCGCCGCCCGATGCGCCGGAACAGGCGGGTGTGGGTCAGCGGGGCGATCAGCACGCGCAGCGTACGGCGGATGAGCCTCATCTGCTCATTGTGTCCTACCGGCGTGTTCGGGCCGGTCACTAGGCTGTGGCCATGACCACCGACGATGCCGCCGCCGCCGAACTCGCCCGCCTGCGTGCCGAGGCCGAGGCCGCCGAGGCGGCGCTGAAGGCCGCCCAGGCCAAGGCCGCGCTCGCCGCCGCCGAGGCCGCCGCGGCGAAGGCGCAGGCGACGGATGCCACCGGCCCCGCGCCCGCGCCGGACACCCGGGAATCGGCGACACCGCAGGCATCCGCCCCCCAGCCCGAGTCGGCCGCGACCGAGCCCACTCCTGCCGCGCCGGCGGCCCCTGCACCGCCCGAGTCGGCAGCGCCGGCTGCGACCGAACCCGCACCGGCGGCGGCAGAACCCGCGGCGCAGGGCGAGGCATCCGGCCCCCTCGACGCCACGCAGGTGCAGGCGATCGTCGACGGGTACACGTTCGAGGCCGCCACGCTCGACCTCGGCGCGCTGGTGAACACCGATCCGGTGCCGCAGGCGCAGATCCGCATCCCGCTGGCGATGATGAACCGGCACGGGCTGGTCGCCGGCGCCACCGGCACCGGCAAGACCCGCACCCTGCAGGGGCTGGCCGAGCAGCTCGCCGCGAAGGGGGTGCCGGTGTTCGCCGCCGACATCAAGGGCGACCTGTCGGGCATGGCGACCCCGGGAGAGTCCAGCGACAAGCTGCGCTCGCGCACGCAGGGGATCGGGCAGGACTGGAAGCCTGAGGCGTTTCCGGTGGAGTACCTCGCGCTCGGCGGTGTGGGCAAAGGGGTGCCGGTGCGGGCGACGGTCTCGGGGTTCGGGCCGCTGCTGCTGAGCAAGGTGCTGGGTCTGAACCAGACGCAGGAATCCAGCCTGGGGCTTGTGTTCCACTACGCCGACCAGGCCGGTCTCGCGCTCGTCGACCTGTCGGACCTGCGCGCCGTGCTCACCTACCTCACCAGCGATGAGGGCAAAGACGAGCTGAAAGGCATCGGCGGGCTGTCGGCGGCCACCGCGGGGGTCATCCTGCGAGAGCTCATCACGTTCGCCGATGCCGGCGCCGACGTGTTCTTCGGCGAGCCCGAGTTCGCCGTCACCGACTTCCTGCGCACCGACGCCTCGGGCCGGGGGATCATCAGCCTGCTCGAGGTTCCCGGTGTCATCGACAAGCCCGAGCTGTTCTCGACGTTCCTGATGTACCTGCTGGCCGAGCTGTTCGAGATCCTTCCCGAGGTGGGCGATGCCGACAAGCCGAAGCTGGTGTTCTTCTTCGACGAGGCACATCTGTTGTTCCGCGGCGCGTCCAAGGACTTCCTGGCCGCGATCACGCAGACGGTGCGGCTCATCCGCTCCAAGGGCGTGGGTGTGTTCTTCGTCACGCAGACGCCGAAGGACGTGCCCTCCGATGTGCTCGGCCAGCTCGGCTCCCGGGTGCAGCACGCGTTGCGTGCGTTCACCCCCGACGACGCCAAGGCGCTGAAGGCCACGGTCGGCACGTATCCGCGTTCGGGCTACGACCTCGAGCGGGTGCTGCAGGAGCTCGGCACCGGTGAGGCGATCGTCACCGTGATGAGTGAGAAGGGCGCGCCGACGCCGGTCGCGTGGACCCGGCTGCGCGCGCCCCAGGGCCTGATGTCGCCGACGCCCGACCCGCAGATCGTCGCGGCGGTCAAGGCATCCCCGCTGCTGGCCACATATGGCACCGCCATCGACCGGGAGTCGGCGCGCGAGCTGCTGGCGAAGAAGATGGATGCCGCGGCCGCCGCGCACGCCGCCGACGAGGCCGCGAAGGCCCAGGCCAAAGCCGACGCCGAGGCCGCCAAGGCGCAGGCCGCCGCCGACAAGGCCGCGGCCGCCGCGCAGCGCAAGGCGCAGGCCGAGTACGAGCGGCTGATGCGCAAGACCGGCGGCACGACCCGCACCAGCCGGAAGGCCGCCAAGAGCCCGCTGGAGGAGATCCTCGGCTCGCGCACCACGCAGACGATCCTGGGCGGCGTCATCCGCGGCATCTTCGGCACCGGCCGGCGCTGACAGGCGGCGACAGGCGGCATCGCCTGCGGGGCCGGCCCGTGTCGGTGACGCGCGTGTCACATGGGTGCGCCTGTGCTGTGCGACGGCGCCGTCGATGTGTGGCGCGGTTGCAGCGCCCTGGCGCGGTTCTGTCGCGCGGGTGCAGATCCCTGGTGTGCTCGGGTGAACCGAGCCGGTTCCGCGGTGGGGCGGCACGCCGGGTCAGGTCGGGACGATCCGACCGGCGTCCATCCGCAGCACCCGGTCGATGCGGCCGGCAGGTGCCTCCACGTGTGAGATGAGCAGCACCGCCTGGTCAGGTCCGACCGCTGCGAGCAGGTCGGCCAGCAGGGCGTCGGATGTCGCGGGGTCGACGCCCGCGGTCGGCTCGTCGAGGATCAGCACCGAGAACCCGGCCAGCAGCGCCCGGGCCAGCGCGATGCGCTGCGCCTGCCCGCCCGAGACCAGCCCGCCGCGTTCCCCGACACCGGCGTCCAGCCCGCCGCGGCCGTGCACCCAGTCGGCCAGGCCCACCCGGTCCAGCACCGCCCAGAGCTCATCGTCGGTGGCATCCTCGTGCGCGAACAGCAGGTTCTGCCGGATCGACTCGTGGAACAGGTACGGCGTCTGCTCGCACAGTCCGATGCGGCGGCGCAGGTCGTCGCCGGCGATGCCGTGCACGTCCACCCCGCCGATCCGGTACGTCCCGGTGCACTCCAAGAACCGCACCAGCACATGGGCGAGTGTGGTCTTGCCGGCTCCGCTCGGACCGGTCAGCAGGAGGCGTTCGCCCGGCCGGATCCGCAGGTCCACATCGACGATGCGGCCGTCACCATCACCGTCACCGTCGCCGTCGGCGGCGTGCGGCCAGGCCGCCGACACACCGCGCAGCACGATCCCGTCGCCCAGTGCCGGCGCCGCCCCGGTGGGCTCGGGCTCGTTCTGGGGCAGCTGCGTCGGAATCGCCTGCGGCACGGTCTGCGCGATGCGCTGCGCCGCCGCGCGCACCTGCCGCCACGACGAGAGCGCGAGCGGCACCGGGCCGAACACCTCGAACACCGCCATCGGCACCAGCACCAGCACAGCCAGCTCCGGACCGCCCAGACCCGCTGTGTGTCCGGCGGGCAGACAGGCGAGCAGGATGAGCAGCGACGCCACCCCCGCCAGCAGCGACACCGCCCCGGCAGTCAGCCCTTGGGCTGCGGCGCGGCGGGTCGTCGCCCGCCGCAGCGCCTCGTCGGCTGCGCGCACGCCGCGGGCCGCGGCATCCGTCGCCGCATAGGCGGTGAGCACGTCGAGCGCGACCAACTGGTCGAGCAGTGCATCGGCCAGTTGCGACCGCAGCGGTGCCACCGCGCGTTCGGCGCGGGCGCCCGCGGCCGCCCCCAGCCCCACCGCGAGCACGAAGCCCACCACCAGGCAGCCGAGCAGGATGAGCGCGGCGACCGGGCTCAGCACCGCGGTGAACGCCACGGCCCCCAGTGCGGTCAGGCCCGCCACCGCGAGCGGCTGCACGATGCGCAGCGGCAGGTCTTGCAGCTGGTCGACGTCGTCGACGAGGTTCGACAGCAGGGCGCCGCGTCCGGTGCGGCCCAGGCCGTCGGGCGCCAGCGGCACGAGCCGCCGCACCAGCCCCGCCCGCACGGCGGCCAGCCGGCCGAGGGCGGCGTCGTGACCGGCCACGCGTTCGAGGTAGCGGAACACGCCGCGGCCCAACGCGAACGCGCGCACCGCGACGATCACCGCCGACAGGTACATCAGCTCGGGTCGCTCGGCGGCGCGGGTGATCAGCCAGGCGCTCGCCGCCAGCAGTGCGACGGAGCTGACCGCGGTGCCGAAACCGGCCAGCACCGCGGGGGCGAACCGGCGTGCGGGCGGCTGCGCGCTGCGCAGCACGGCCCGCACCGCAGCACGGTCGACGCTCATGAGTCACCTCCGGCGACCGCCGGTGCGGGCAGTCGTACGATCTCGTCGGCGATGCGGTGGGCGCTGGTGCGGTGCGACACGAGCACCACGGCGGCACCGGCATCCGCCTCGGCGCGCACCGCATCCCAGACGCGTGCCTCGGTGTCGGCATCCAGCGCGCTGGTGGGCTCGTCCAGCACGAGCACCGACGCCGGCGACCGGCGCAGCCGGTACAGCGCGCGGGCGAGCGCGACCCGCTGGGCCTGACCGCCCGACAAGCCCGCGCCCTGTGCACCGAGCACCCGGTCGGGTGCGATCGGGTGCGCCTGCGCCGCGGCCAGGCATGCGCCGACCAGGTCGTCGTCGCGGGCGTCATCACCCAGCGCGACGTTCTCGGCGACGGTGCCGGAGACCAGTCCCGGACGCTGCCCGGCCCAGGCGATCTCATCTCGCGCGTGGGCGACACGGTCACCGCGCACGCGCAGGTCGCCCTCGTAGACGGCGAAGCCGAGCAGGGCGGCCACCACGCTGGACTTCCCCGCCCCGCTCGGCCCCTCCAACAGCAGCACACGGCCCGGTCGCACGTGCAGGTCCACCGCCGGCAGCAGCATGCCGTCCCGCCGCACCCGCAGCCCGGTCGCCGACAGCAGCGGTGCGACGGTCGCGAAGGACAGGGCACCCGACGCCGGGTCCGGCCCTGACCCCGCGCCCGGCCCCGCGGCATCCGTCGTCGGGCCCGGTGCTGGCCCCGCGCCCGGACCCGCGGCATCCGTCGCCGTCTCGGTCGCGCCGGGGCCCGCGGCATCCGTCGCCGTCTCGGCCGCGTCCGGACCTGCGGCATCCGCCCTGGACCCCGGGCCAGGCCCCGTGCCGGGACCCGCGGCATCCGTCGCCGTCGCGGCGGCGTCCAACACCGCGAAGATCCGGTCGGTGGCGGCCACGCCCTCGGCGGCGGCATGGAAGTGTACGCCCACCTGTCGCAGCGGCAGGTACGCCTCGGGTGCCAGCAGCAGCACGAACAGACCGACCAGCAGGTCCATCTCGCCGGCCAGCAGCCGCAGTCCGATCGTCACGGCGATGATCGCCACCGAGATGCTCGCCAAGAACTCGAGCGCGAACCCCGACAGGAACGACACCCGCAGCACCGTCATGGTCTCGCGCTTGTAGTCGGCGGTGACGGTCTCGATGCGCCGCGCCGCCCGGTGCTGCCGCCCGAAGACCTTCAGGGTGCCCAGGCCCCCGACGGTGTCGGCGAAGCGGGCCGCGAGCCGCGCCAGCGTGTCGAACTGGCGGCGCTGCACGGCACGGGTGGCCAGCCCGATCAGCACCATGAACAGCGGGATCAGCGGCAGTGTGACGATCACGGTCAGAGCCGACACCGGGTCGGCGGCGAAGATCGCGACCACGACGATCGGCGTGGTCAGGGCCGTGGCCACCAGCTGCGGCAGATACCGGCCGAAATACGCGTCGAGCGCGTCGAGGCCGTGCCCGGCGGTCACCGCCAGCTCGGGCGCGCTGCGCCGCGCCAGCCACGCCGGACCGAGCCGTTGCACGGCGGCCACGAGCCGGTCGCGCAGCTGCAGCGACGCCCGCGCGGCGCCTGCCGCCGACACCTGCTCCGAGAGCGCGATCAGCACCGCCCGCACCACCACCAGGGCGAACGCGGCCGCCAGCGACGGCAGCAGGGATGCCACCGGCTCGCCCGCGATCGCGCCCACGAGCGTGCGCGCCAACAGCCAGGCGAACCCCACCGTGACCGCGGTCTGCGCCACCACGATCACCGCGCTGACGGCGAAGAACGACCGCGAGGCCCGGGCGTAGCGCAGCAGCCGGGGGTCGACCGGCGGGGTCCGCCGCTGCCGGGGGTCGACCGGCGGGGTCCGCCGCTGCCGGGCGGGCGCCGATCCGTGCTGCTGGTCGGTCACCGTCAGCGGGCCGCGGCGGCCGCCGCCTGTTCGATGCGCGAGCGCGAGATGCGCCGGCGGAACACCCAGTACGTCCAGCCCTGGTACAGCAGCACCAGCGGCAAGAAGACCAGGGCCGCCCAGCTCATGATGGTGAGCGTGTACGGCGTGCTCGACGCGTTCGCGATCGTCAGGCCGAAGGCGGGGTCGGTGGTGGAGGGCATCACATACGGGAACAGCGCGGTCCACAGTGTCAGCACCGCGCACACCACGGTCACCGCGCCGCCGGCGAACGCCCACCCCTCGGCCCCGCGCAGGTTCGCCATGAGCGAGCCGATCAGGGCGAGCGCGGCGATGAGGGCGACCGTGACCGTCACGCCCAGCAGCGGGGCGCCGGATGCCGCGGCCTTCGCGATCGTGAAGGCCAGGAACCCGGCGGCCACCACGACGGTGAGGATGCCGGAGCGGGTCGCCAGGCGACGGGCATCCGTGCGCACCTGCCCGTCGGTCTTCAGCGCGACGAAGTACACCCCGTGCGTGAAGAACAGCAGCAGCGTGGTCAGCCCGCCCAGCAGCCCGTACGGGTTCAGCAGCGTCAGCAGCGATCCGGTGACGTTGTGGTCGGCGTCCATCGGCACGCCCTGCACGATGTTCGCCACGGCCACGCCCCACAAGAACGCCGGCACCGCTGAGCCGACGACGATCATGGTGTCGAAACCGCGCTTCCACCGCAGCGACTCGCGTTGGTGCCGGTACTCGAACGACACCCCGCGCAGGATCAGTGCGAGCAGGATCACCAGCAGTGCCAGATAGAACCCGCTGAACAGCGACGCGTACCACTCGGGGAACGCGGCGAACAAGCAGGCCCCGGCCACGATCACCCAGGTCTCGTTGAGATCCCACACCGGACCGATCGTGTTGATGATCTGCCGGCGACCGACGTCGTCCTTGCCGAGGAACGGCAGCGACATGCCCACGCCGAAGTCGAACCCGTCGAGCACGAAGTAGCCGACGAACAGGATTCCGACGATCCAGAACCAGAGGTAGGCGAGATCCATGACGTCCTCCTAGTACACCGTCGACGGGATGCTCTCGGCCGGGCTGCCCGGCCCGCCCGATCCGTCATCGGGTTCGGGCAGCGGGTCGGGGCCTTTGCGCACGGTGCGCAGGATGAGGCCGAACTCGACGACGGCCAGGGCGGCGTAGATCGCGGTGAACGCGATCAGCGAGGTCAGCACCTGCCAGCCGGGCACGGTCGGCGAGACGCCGTCCTCGGTGAGCATCAGGCTGAACACGATCCACGGCTGCCGGCCCATCTCGGTGAACACCCAGCCGACCAGGCTCCCCAGCAGCGGCAGCGGCGCCGACCAGATCGCCACACGCCATGCCCACTGCGGCACCGCGCGCTTCGCCTTCGTGCGGGTCAGCCACAGCCCCACCACCGAGATCAGGGTGGCGGCCGCACCGAAGCCCATCATCCAGCGGAACGACCAGTAGGTGACCCAGATGATCGGCGAGAACGGCAGGGACCCGTCCAGCTGCTCGGCGAACTGCGGGAACTGGGCGAGGTACGCCGCGTTCAGGTCGTTGATGCCCTCCACACAGCCGTCGAAGGTGTGGGTCGACAGCAACGCCAACAGGTACGGCACCCGGATCGAGAAGATCTCATGGGATCCGTCGGGTGTGCCCAGCGAGAACAGCGAGAACGAGGCATCCGCCCCGCACACCGTGTGGTACGCGGCCTCGGCCGCCGCCATCTTCATCGGCTGGGTTTCGACCATCACCATCGCGAGCTGGTCGCCGGCCAGGAACACCCCGACGAACGCGATGATCATGCCCCACATGCCGAACCGCAGCGCCGGGCGCATCATCTCGACGTCGCGGTGGCGCGACAGGTGCCACGCCGCGGCGGCGATCACCACGGCGGCGGCGAACATGAACGCCGCGAACATGGTGTGCGGGAAGGTCGCCAACGCGACCGGGTTGGTCAGCACCGCCCAGAAGTCGACGAGCTCGGCGCGGCTGCCGTCGGGGGCCATCTCATAGCCGACCGGGTTCTGCATCCACGCGTTCGCGGCGAGGATGAAGTAGGCCGACAGGCAGGCGCCGATCCACACCATCCAGATCGAGGCCAGGTGCGCGAGCTTGGGCAGGCGGTCCCAGCCGAAGATCCACAGGCCCAGGAACGTCGCCTCGAGGAAGAACGCCAGCAGGCCCTCGAACGCGAGCGGGGCGCCGAACACGTCGCCGACGAAGCGGGAGTAGTCCGACCAGTTCATGCCGAACTGGAACTCCTGCACGATGCCGGTGACCACGCCCATGGCGAAGTTGATGAGGAAGATCTTGCCGAAAAAGCGCGTCAGCGCCAGCCACTTCACGTGCGCGGTGCGGTACCAGCAGGTCTGGAAGATCGCCACGATCAGCCCCATGCCGAGGGTGAGCGGCACGAAGATGAAGTGGTACAGCGTGGTCAGCCCGAATTGCCAGCGAGCCAGCAGCAGCGGGTCGAGCAGATCCATGGATGTTCTCCGTTCCGCCGGGACGACGAGGGTCCGCCTCTACGACGAATGCCGCGCCGGGGGTGGCCCCGGCCGCGGCATCGCTTCCGTCTCTCACCCTAGACAATGCCCCGATGGATGCCACAGAACGGGCCGTGAGAAATCACCCATGCGTAGGCTGGATCCATGACATATTCGGCAGCCGTGATCACCGTGTCAGACCGCTCCAGCCGGGGTGAGCGAGAAGACGTCAGCGGGCCCATCGCCGTCGCCGCGCTGCGTGAGGCGGGCTTCGCGTGCGGCGACCCGGTCGTCGTGCCCGACGGGGCCGACAGTGTCGAGGCGGCCCTGCGCGACGCGTTGACCGACGGCATCCGGGTCATCGTCACCACCGGCGGCACCGGTCTCGGCCCGCGCGACGAGACCCCCGAAGGCACCCGGCGTGTGATCACCCGCGACGTGCCCGGCATCGCCGAAGAGCTGCGCCGGCGGGCGACGGCCGAAAAGCCCGGCGGCATGCTCTCGCGCGGGGTCACCGGCATCGCCGAGGCCGCGTTCATCGTGAACCTGCCCGGGTCGCCCGCCGCGGTGCGCGCCGGCATCCCGGTCGTCGTGGCGGTGGCGCCGCACGTGCTCGAGCAGCTGCGCGGCGAGGACCACCGGTGACCGTACGGTTGGCACGGATCAGCACCGAGCCGCTGTCGGTGCCCGCGCACACCGCGGCCGTCGACGACGCGCGCATGGGCGCCGAGATCACGTTCGTGGGGCGCGTGCGCGACCATGATCCGGATGCGGCCACCGGCGTGGTGGCGTTGGAGTACTCCGCGCACCCCGACGCCGAGGCCGCGCTGCACGCGTTGGCCGTCGCCGCGATCGGCGACACCGACGCGATCGTGGCGGTCAGCCACCGCATCGGGCGACTCGAGGTGGGCGAGGCGGCCGTCGTGGTGGCGGTGGCCGCGCCGCATCGCCAGGTGGCGTACGAGGTCTCGCGGGAGCTGATCGAATCGATCAAGCACAGCCTGCCGATCTGGAAGCGCCAGATCGACGCCGACGGCTCCGCCGTCTGGAAAGGCCTGGGCGGCTAGCCCCGCCCGGGGTCGGTGGCCCGCTCCCGAGCCCCGGGCCGGTAGCCCTCGCCTCAAGCCGCGAGAGTGCTTCTGACGGACGAGGATGCGGGTAGTACCCACGCTTTCGTCCGTCAGATGCACTCTCGGCGAGGGTCGCCGGGCGGGCATCCCTCGGCCGGAGCCGCGGGTCGGTATCCGTCGGCCCGCGCGAATCGGTGGCCCGCTCCCGAGCCCCGGGCCGGTAGCCCTCGCCTCAAGCCGCGAGAGTGCTTCTGACGGACGAGGATGCGGGTAGTACCCACGCTTTCGTCCGTCAGATGCACTCTCGCCGAGCGGCGCCCGGCGGGTTCGGGGCCCGGCGGGCGGGGTGTGGCGCGCGGCGCTCAGCCGCCGGCGAAGGGCGGCAGCACGTCGACCACGGCCTGGTCGGACAGTGGTGCGTCGTCGGGAGTGCGGGCGCCGTCCACGAGCACCGCGCACCGGGGCAGGATCGCCGCCAGGCCTGGGTGTGCGGCGCCGAGCGCGGTGCGCAGCGCACCGAGATCGGCGGCGGCCACGTGCAACTCGGCGGCGCCCGCGGCCTCCTCGGCCGCGGCGAACAAGCGCACGGTGGCCATCACATCTCCCAGGTCGAGGCGAGCTCAGAGATCGCGGCGGCGGCCTCGCGCACCTGGTCGGGCGATCCGCCGGCACGCCCGGCGACCAGGCCCGCGACGAAGGCGCTGAACGGGGCGGCCGGCCGCGCGACACCGTTCGCGACGTCCTTCGCCAGGTCCAGGATGAGTGCGATCGGCACGTCCTGCTCTGTGAGTTCGAAACGCTCGCGCAGGGCGTCGGCCCAGCGGTCCAGGGCCTCGGGGGGCAGGTGTTCGCTCATGGCTCCTCCTTCGTGAAAGCGTCGACATCCTCCCAGGTGTCGATGTCGACGGCGGTGCCACCCGGGTCGGCCAGGGCGGCGATGGACAGGTCTGCCAGCAGCGCCCGCATCGACGCGTCGCGGCCCGCATCGGCGAGGGATGCCGCGGCCTCGCGCAGCGCGCGGGTGCGATAGACGCCGGTCAGCCACTGCGGGCGGCTCGACGCGTCGGCCAGGCATGCGCCGTCGGTGTCGGAGGGCAGGAGCATGATGTCTTCGACGAGGCGCCGGACAGCGGCGCCGACACGGGGGAGGTCACATGCCAGCAGGAACGTCCACTCGGCGTCGGGCGCCCCCGTGCGGGTGGGATCGGTGGCCGCCAGTGCGGTGACCACGCCCGCAACCGGACCGCCGAAGGGTGGATCCTCGCGCACCCACCGCACCGTCGCGCCGGTGGGATGTCCCGGCTCGGCGATACGCTCCGGCCCGGCGGGATGTTCCGGCCCGGTGGGATGCTCCAGCCAGGCGGGATGGTCCGGCCCGGCGACATGCTCCGACCCGGGGGGATGTCCCGGCTCGGCGACACCTTCCGGCCCGGTGGGATGCTCCGACCTGGCGGGATGTCCCGGCCCGGCGGGGTGCTCCGACCCAGCGACACGCTCCAGCCCGGCGACATCCTCCGGCGCGGCGACATCCTCCGGCGCGGCGACATCCTCCGGCCCGGCGACATCCTCCGGCCCGGCGGGATGTCCCGGCGCGGCGACGCACCCCGGCCCGGCGGGATGCTCCGGCCCGACGATCACGATCGGATCGCACCCGGCAACGCCTGCCGCGGAGATGGCGCGGTCCAGCAGTGTGGATGCGCCCAGGCGCAGCCGGGGCTTGTCGATGCCGCCCATCCGCGACGCACGGCCGCCGGCGAGGAGGATCGCGGCGAAGGTGGGGGCGGACGACGGGCCGGGCATCAGTCCGGCCTCGTCCAGTCGCCGGACTTGCCGCCCGTCTTGGCGACCAGGCGCACGTCGGCGATCGAGGTGGACTTGTCCATGCCCTTCACCATGTCGACCACGGCGAGAGCTGCGACCGACACCGCGGTGAGTGCTTCCATCTCGACCCCGGTGCGGTCGGCCGTGCGCACGGTCGCCGACACCTCGACACCGGCATCGACCACCTCGAGGTCGACGACGGCGCCGTGCACGCCGATCACGTGCGCCAACGGCAGCAGGTCGGGGGTGCGCTTGGCCGCCGCGATGCCGGCGATGCGCGCCACCGCGAGCACGTCGCCCTTGGGCACCGTGCCCTCGCGCAGCGCCGCGACCACCTCGGGCGCGCAGCGCACGAACCCGCGCGCCGTCGCCGCGCGCACGGTCGGCTGCTTCTCGGTGACGTCGACCATGCGGGCATGGCCCGCGGCATCCAGGTGCGTGAAGCTCATGACACCAGCATGACATCGACGAGGTCGCCGGCGGCCACGGCCTCGACCTCGGCCGGCACGACGGCGTAGGCGTCTGCACGGCCGAGACTCGCGGCCAGATGCGACCCGCCCGACGACGCCGGACGCACCCCATCGCCTTCGACGACGACCGGCAGGTACTGGCGCCGCGCCGGCGGTGTGCGCCAACCCACAAGGGCGGGCAGCGACAGCATCCGTCGCCGCCACTGCGTGCGCCCCTGCATGGCCAGCAGCGCCGGGCGCACGAACACCTCGAACGACACGGCGACGCTCACCGGGTTGCCCGGCAGGCCGAACAGCAGCGGGTCGCCCGCCCCGAATCCCTGCGGCTTGCCCGGCTGCATCGCCACCTTGTCGAACCGCATCGGCGCCACGTTCTTGACGGGCTCGTACGCACCCGCGCTCACCCCGCCCGAGGTGATCACCACGTCGGCGCCGAGAGCGGATGCCTCCGCCAGCGCGCGCCGCAGGCTCTCACCGTCATCCCCCACCACCGTCCGCAGCACGACCTCGGCGTCGGCCTCACGGCACAACCCCTGCAGCAGGGTGCCGTTCGACTCGGGGATCTGCCCGTGCGCGTACGTCGACCCCGGCGGGCGCAACTCATCGCCGGTCGAGACCACGGCCACCCGCGGCAACCGCGACACGACCACCGTGGACACGCCCGCCGCAGCCGCGGCCGCCAGCTGCCGTGCCCCCAGAGCCGTGCCCGCCGGCAGGATCTCATCGCCCGTGCGACACTCCTCACCGCGCCGGCGCACGTGCGCACCGGGCCGTGCAGGCGGGGCGATCACCTCGATGCGGCCCAACGAATCGGCCAGGCCGCCGCGGGTGTCTTCGAACGGCACGACCGTGTCAGCGTCGCCGGGCAGCGGCGCACCGGTCATGATGCGCGCCGCCTGCCCCGCCGCCAGCGCCGGGTCCTCGCCGCTGCCCGCCGGCAGGTCGGCGACCACGTCGAGCGCGACCGGCCGATCCACCGACGCGGCGGCGACATCGGCGAACCGCACGGCGAAGCCGTCCATCGCCGAGTTGTCGAACAGCGGCAGGTCCACCGCCGCCCGCACCGGTTCGCGCAGCGTGCGACCGGCGGCGGCATCCACCGGAACGGTCACCGCCTCCAGAAGGCGCACCGCCTGCAGGATGCGGTCGCGATGTTCGTCGACGGTGATCACGCCGCCCCCTCCCGCCGCCGCAGCCATCCGTCCATGCCGCCGCGCAGCACGGCGACGTCGGCGCCGGCCGCCTGCAGCGCGAGTGCCGCAGTGCGGGCCCGCACACCGGCCTGGCACACGATCACCGCCCGCCGCGAGTCGAGGCCGTGCGCGGCCACGGCGGCGGCGGGGTCGGCGAGCAGAGCCGCCAGCGGCACGTGGATGAACCCGGGCACCGTGCCCGAGGCCAGCTCGAACTGCTCGCGCACATCGATCACCACCGCATCCTGCGGGTCGTCGACCTCGTCGGGCGCGGGCGCGGCAGCCGTCGTCATGCCCGGCGCGGAATCCGCACTCGCACGTATGCCGTCGGCGGCATCCGTCGCCGCACGCAGCGGCACCTCGCGCTGGGTGCCGGCACGCGCGTCGAGCAGCGCGACCCGTCCCAGCAGCGGTCGCCCGATGCCGGCGATGAGCTTGAGCGCCTCGGACGCCATCAGCGCCCCGACCTGCAGGCACAGCGGGCCGAACACGCCCACCGCCGAACACGCCGGCGCCTCGCTGCCGGGCGGATACAGGTCGTGCAGCCGCACCGGCGCGAACGGTTCGGGCGGCGCCGACCAGAACACCGTCACCTGACCGGCGAACTCCTGCACCGTGCCCCACACCAGCGGCACGCCGAGCCGCTCGCACGCGGCGGCGACGATCTCACGGCTGTCGAACGAATCGGTGCCGTCGAGCACGAGGTCCACGCCCGACAGCAGCGCGGCCGCGGTCTCGGGCGTCAGCCGCACCCGCTCGGCGCGCACGCGGGTCTCAGACAGATCGGATGCCACCCGCCGCGCGCTGTCGACCTTCGGGCGCCCGACGTCCTGGCGGCGGTGCATCACCTGACGCTGCAGGTTCGAGGCGTCGACGTCGTCGTCGTCGAACACGACCAGCTCGCCGACGCCGGCGGCCGCCAGCGCGAGCACGACGGGGGAGCCGAGCCCGCCGGCGCCGATCACCGCCACCCGGGCCGCCGCGATGCGGCGCTGACCGTCGGGGCCGAGGCCGGCCAGGCGTTGATGGCGCGCGGTGCGCACGCCCTCGGCGTCGCTGAGGGCGGGGACCGGGTTCACCAGCGGCGGCAGCGGCATGATCCCAGCGTAGTTCGCGGCGTCGGGGTGCGGGCCGGGCCCGGCCGTGAGAAGCGCCGACGCCCCGACGGGGACCTCACGTATCCGCGTACGCGGAATAAACACGGTGGATCATCCGCAGACGCGGTGTTAGCGTAAGCACATGGTCGCAACCTACAAGATCTCGCAGGCCGCCCGCCTGCTCGGCGTCAGCGACGACACCGTGCGCCGATGGGTGGAACAGCAGGTGCTGCCGGTGACCGACTCCAGCCCCGCGCAGATCCCCGGCGACGCCCTGGCACGGCGGGCCGTGGAGCTCTCGCACGCGGCCGACGACCCGACCGACGTGCTCTCGAGTGCCCGCAACCGCTTCACCGGCCTGGTCACCCGGGTGCAGGCCGACGAGGTGATGGCCCAGGTCGACATCCAGGCAGGACCCCATCGTGTCGTCTCGCTCATGTCGGCTGAGGCGGTCCGCGACCTCGGCCTCGAGGTGGGCTCGCTCGCCGTCGCCGTGGTGAAGGCCACCACGGTCATCGTCGAGACCCCGCGCATCTGACACCCACACACCGATCGAAGGAGCACGCCATGCGCCGCACCCTCGCCCTGGCCGCACTGGTGGCAGCCGCCGCCCTGGCCCTCACCGGCTGCGCCGGCGGGCCCGCCGGCGACGGCGGCACGCCCTCGGGCGCCCCCGAGACCTCCGGCCGGCTCAGCGGCGACGTCGCGGTCTCGGCCGCGGCATCCCTGAAAGGCGCCTTCGACACCGCCATCGAGAAGTTCGGTCAGGCCCACCCCGACGTGAAGATCACCGCGAGCTACGACGGCTCGTCCACCCTGGCCACCCAGATCCTCGGCGGCGCGAAGGTCGACGTGTTCGCCTCGGCCGACCAGAAGAACATGGTGAAGGTGACAGGGGCGGGCCTTGCCACCGCCCCGGTCGTGTTCGCGAGCAACACCCTGGTCATCGTCACACCGACAGGAAACCCCGCCGGCGTGAAGAGTCTCGCCGACCTGGCGGGTCCGAAGGTCAAGACGGTGCTGTGCGCCCCGGAAGTGCCCTGCGGCAGCGCCTCGAAGACGCTGCTCGACGACGCCGGCGTGCAGGTGACCCCGGTCAGCCTCGAGCAGAACGTGACCGCGGTGCTCACCAAGGTGCGCACCGGCGAGGCCGATGCCGGACTGGTCTACAAGACGGATGCCGCCACCGCCCCCGGCGAGGTCGAGACCATCGTCCCGGAAGGGGCCGACAAGGTCGTCAACGAGTACCCGATCGTCGTGCTCACCGACGCCCCCGACAAGGCCGCGGCCCAGGCATTCGTCGACTACATCACCGGCGCCGACGGACAAGCGGTGCTCGCGTCGTTCGGGTTCGACAAGCCGTGAGGCGTCGCGGCTACGCGCCGCCGATCCTTGCCCTCCCCGCCCTGATCGGCCTCGCCTTCCTCGTCCTGCCGCTGGCGGCCCTCGTCGGCCGGGTGCAGTGGGGCACGCTGTGGGCCGACATCACGTCACCCGAAGCGCTCGACGCCCTCCGGCTGTCGGTGTCGACGGGACTTGTCGCCACCGTGGTGTGTCTGGTGCTGGGGGTGCCGCTGGCGCTGCTGATCGCCCGCGCCCCGGCACGCACCGCCTCGGTGCTGCGCGCCGTGGTGACGGTGCCGCTGGTGCTGCCCCCGATGGTGGGCGGCCTCGCCCTGCTGTTCCTGTTCGGCCGAGCCGGGTGGCTCGGCTGGACGGGATGGCAGATCCCGTTCACGACCACCGCGGTGGTGATGGCGCAGACCTTCGTCGCGCTGCCGTTCCTGGTGCTCGCGCTGGAGGGAGCGCTGCGCACCTCGGGCCTGGACTACGAGCGCACCGCCGCGGGCCTGGGCGCCGGGCGCTGGACGATCTTCTGGCGCGTCACCTTGCCGCTGGCCGCGCCCGGCCTGCTGTCGGGCGTGATCCTGTGCTTCGCCCGCGCGATCGGCGAATTCGGCGCCACCGCACTGTTCGCCGGCAACGCCCCCGGCACCACGCAGACCATGCCGCTGGCCATCTACACCGCGTTCAACGGGGCCGGCGTCAGCCAGGGCGCGGCGGTCGCCCTGTCGCTGCTGCTGCTGGTCACCGCGATCGCCGTGCTGCTGCTGGTGCGTGCCTGGCGGCCCGGGCAGACCGTGAGCGCGGGGGTGGGCCGATGACCGGGGCGGCGCTGGATGCCACGGTGCACATCGTGCGCGGAAGCTACGTGCTCGACGTGCACGTCCAGGCCGATGCGGGCGAGATCGTCGCGGTGATGGGCCCGTCCGGCGTCGGCAAGTCGACCCTGTTCGGCGCGATCGCCGGCTTCGTCCCGCTGACGGGCGGGCAGGTGCGCCTGGACGGACAGACGGTGGATGCCGCGACCGGGCCGTATGTGCGCCCGCACGAGCGCGGCGTGGTCATGCTCGGACAGGAGCCACGGCTGTTCCCGCACCTGACCGCGCGCGAGAACGTCGCGTTCGGCCCGCGTGCGCACGGCGTCGCCCGGCGCACCGCCCGCGCCGACGCCGACGCGTGGCTGTCCCGCGTGGGGCTCGCCGGCATGGGCGAGCGCCGTCCCGCGCAGCTGTCGGGCGGACAGCAGCAGCGCGTCGCCCTCGCCCGCGCCCTGGCGACGGCGCCGCGCGTGCTGCTGCTGGACGAGCCGCTCACCTCGCTCGACGCCGCCACCGCCGCCGAGATCCGGGCTCTGCTGCGCGAACAGCTGGCCGACACCGGCACGACCGCGCTGGTGGCCACGCACGATGCGCAGGATGCGGCATCCCTCGCCACCCGCCTGATCGTGCTCGAAGGCGGCGCCATCGCGCAGGCGGGGCCCGTGCACGCGGTGCTCGGCAACCCCGCGACGCCGTTCGTGGCCGCCGTGGCCGCCACCCTGCCCAGCGCGGACCGGCCGCACGGGGCGCACGGGTGGCAGGCCCGTGTCACCGCCGCCGCAGACGACGGCACCGTCCGGGCGCTGGGCCCGGACGGTGCCGAGATCGTGCTGCGGCTGCCGGCCGGCGCGGGCGTGGTGCCCGGCTCGGTCGTCACCGTGCGGGCTCCCCGGGCCTGACGACCCACGTCGCGCCGCGGCTACGGTCGGCGCAGGCGTTCGGGATCGGGCGCCGAGACCGGGTCCCACCCGCGGCGGGTGGCGCGCGTTCCGCTGCGGTGCTCTTGGCGCGAGCGGTACACCACGTACGGGCGGAACAGGTACTGCACCGGCGCCGAGAACACGTGCACCAGGCGCGTGAACGGCCACAGGATGAACAGGCACGTGGCCGTCAGTGCATGCAGCTGGAACAGCATCGGCGCCTGCGCCATCAGCTCGGGCTGCGGCTGGAACAGGATGATGCTGCGCACCCACGGGCTGATCGTGGCCCGGTACTCGTACCCCTCGCCGAACAGCTGGTACACGAAGGTGGCCAGGGTGCCGAACAGCAAGGTGGCACCCAGGAACACGTACATGACCTTGTCCATGGTGGTGGTGGCCAAGAACACCGGGCCGACGGTGCGGCGGCGGTAGATCAGGATCGCCAGGCCCACCAGGGTCAGCACGGCCGCCGCCGTCCCCAGCACGGTCGCGCCGATGTGGTACATGTGCTCGGTGATGCCGATGGCGTACAGCCACTCCCGGGGGATGAGCAGGCCCACCGCGTGACCGACGAGCACGCACAGGATGCCGATGTGGAACATCGGCGATCCCCAGCGCAGCAGGCGGTTCTCGTAGGTCTGGCTGGAGCGGGTGGTCCACCCGAACTTGTCGTAGCGGTACCGCCAGATGTGCCCGACGATGAACACCGCGATCGCGATGTAGGGCAGCGCGACCCACAGGAACATGGACAGGGGGTTCATGCGTCCTCCCTCATTCGGAACGGCGGCAGGGCGCCCAGAAAACTCAGCCCCACCGTCTCGGTGGGCGGGCCCTGGCTGATCAGGTCGAGATAGCGCTCACGGGTGGCCTCGTCGATCGGCGGCAGCGACAGTGTCACCGCGCGCACCACGTCCGCCCACGGGCTGCCCATCTCTTCGAGCGCGGCCCGCAGCACTTCGATGCCTTCGCGGTGGCTCGACAGCAGCGCCGCGGCGATCTCGTCGTCGCACAGCGCCGAGAACTCCAGCACCGCCGGCAGGTAGTCGGGCAGCTCGTCGGCGTCGAACTCCCAGCCCGCCGCCTTGTAGGCGTCCTGGATCGTCACCAGCGCCGTACCGCGCTTGCGGGTGTCGCCGGTGGCGAAGTAGGTCAGGTACAGGCTGCACTTGCGCTTCAGGTCGAACGTGTTCACGTACGCCTGCTCGAACGGGTGCGCCGCCGGGCGTGCGGTGCCGGATGCCGCAGCCTGCGCCGCGACCGTCGCCTCCGCATCGGCGACGGCCGCGGCATCCAGGAACCGCTGCAACGGGACCCGAAGATCGTCCGGCAGCGGTGACACGAGCTGCGCGATCGTGGGCAGCTTCGCGTACCAGTCGGCGTCGGGGTAGTCCAGCAACACCGACGCGGCCATGTGCACCCGCTGACGCTGCTCGCGGCTGAGGGTCAGCTCGGCCAGCGGCGGCGGCAGCTTGCGGCGCGGGGTGACCCGCAGCCGGGGACGGGTGGCGGCGGGCATCTCAACGCTCCGTGTCGGTGTTCTGCGGCGGGAACAGGCCGTCGGGCGAACCGTTGCCGTCCCAGTTGAGCAGATTCACCCGGTCGCCGGTCGAGGGCCGGTCGGCCGTCTGCCGGGCCTTCAGCGCGTGGAAGGTCTCCACCGCCACCGGCTCGGGGTGCCCGCTCGAGGACCCGAAGTGACCGCCGCCGCCCATGCCCGGGCCGCCGTCGAAGTCCAGCGCGCACGCCAGCTCTTCGAGCTCGCGCGCCTGCTCGGCGTGGGCGGCCGGGATGACGTAGCGGTCGTTGTACTTGGCGATCGCCAGCAGCCGGTACATCTCCTCGACCTCGGTGCCGGTCATGCCCACCGCCTGTGCGATGGACTCGTCGCGGCCCTCGTCGAGGTTGATGCCGCGCATGTACGAGCGCATCGCGGCGAGCTTGCGCAGCGACTCGTCGACCGGTGCCGTGTCACCGGCGGTGAACAGCTCGGCCAGGTACGAGATCGGGATGCGCAGCTTGTCGATCGCGGCGAACAGGGTGCGCGCGTCCTCACCGTCGTTGCCCGACCCGGTGACCACGTCGACCACCGGCGACAGCGGCGGGATGTACCAGACCATCGGCATGGTGCGGTACTCGGGGTGCAGCGGCAGCGCCACCTTGTACTGCGAGATGAGCTTGTGGATCGGGCTGTTCTGCGCCGCCTCGATCCAGTCCTCGGGGATGCCGTCGCGCCGGGCCGCTTCGATCACGGCCGGGTCGTGCGGGTCGAGGAAGACGCTGCGCTGGGCCTCGAGCAGGTCGTGCTCGTTCTCGACGCTGGCCGCCTCGGCGACCCGGTCCACGTCGTACAGCACCAGGCCCAGGTAGCGCAGGCGCCCCACGCACGTCTCGGAGCAGACCGTGGGCAGTCCCACCTCGATGCGCGGGTAGCACAGCGTGCACTTCTCGGCCTTGCCGGTCTTGTGGTTGAAGTACACCTTCTTGTACGGGCAGCCCGACACGCACATCCGCCAGCCGCGGCACTTGTCCTGGTCGACCAGCACGATGCCGTCCTCGGCGCGCTTGTAGATCGCGCCCGAGGGGCACGATGCCGCGCACGACGGGTTCAGGCAGTGCTCGCAGATGCGCGGCAGGTAGAACATGAACGCCTGCTCGAACTCGGCGGAGACCCGCTCGCTCATCTTGCGCAGGATCGGGTCATCCTGCATCGTCTCGACCGAGCCGCCCAGATCGTCGTCCCAGTTGGCCGACCACGAGATCTTCATGTCTTTGCCGGTCAGCAGCGACTTCGGCCGTGCGACCGGGATGTGCTCGCCCTTGGGGGCGTTCAGCAGCATGTCGTAGTCGTACGTCCAGGGCTCGTAGTAGTCCTCGATGCTCGGCAGCTTCGGGTTCGAGAAGATGTGCGCCAGCTTGTTCAGCCGGCCGCCGCTGCGCAGCTTGAGGCGGCCGCGCTTAGTGCGCACCCAGCCGCCGCCCCACTTCTCCTGGTCCTCGTAGGTGCGCGGGTAGCCGACGCCGGGACGGGTCTCGACGTTGTTGAACCACACGTACTCCACACCCGTGCGGTTCGTCCACGCCTGCTTGCACGTGACCGAGCAGGTGTGGCATCCGATGCACTTGTCGAGGTTCATCACCATCGACATCTGCGCCATGACCTTCATCGGTACTGCACCTCCTGGCTGCGCCGGCGGATCGTGGTGACCTCATCGCGCTGGTTGCCGGTGGGGCCGAGATAGTTGAACGCCCACGCCAGCTGCGCGTACCCGCCGATGAGGTGACTCGGTTTGAGCAGGATGCGGGTCAGCGAGTTGTGGATGCCGCCGCGCATGCCGCTGGTCTCACTCAGCGGCACGTCGACCGTGCGGTCCTTGGCGTGGTACATGTACACCGTGCCCTCGGGCATGCGGTGCGACACGATCGCGCGGGCCACCACGACGCCGTTGCGGTTGTACGCCTCGATCCACTCGTTGTCGCGCACCCCGATCTTGGCGGCGTCCTCGACGCTCATCCAGATCGTGGGGCCGCCGCGCGAGAGCGACAGCATGAACAGGTTGTCCTGGTACTCGGAGTGGATCGACCACTTCGAGTGCGGCGTCAGATACCGCACCGACACCTCGGTCTGACCGGGCGCGCCCGGCCCGCCCACGCGGCCGACCTCGCCGACCTTCGCGTCGCCGAACAGGCGATGCATGTCCAGCGGCGGGCGGTACACCGGCATGTTCTCGCCGAGCTCGCTCATCCAGTCGTGGTCGAGGTAGAAGTGCTGGCGCCCGGTGAGGGTGTGCCAGGGCTTGAGCTGCTCGACGTTGACGGCGAACGCCGTGTAGCGGCGGCCGCCGTGCTCCGAGCCCGACCATTCCGGGGAGGTGATCACGCTGCGCGGCTGCACCTGCACGTCGGTGAACGTGATGTGCGTGCCCTCGTGCTCCTCGGCCAGGAATGCCAGCTGCTGCCCGGTCTGCTCCTCGAGCTGCCGGAACCCCTGCACCGCCAGACGCCCGTTGGTGGTGCCCGATAGCGCGAGCACCATCTCGCACGCCCGCCGGTCGGTGTCCAGGCGCACCCGCCCGGCCATCGGGCCGGCCTCGACGGTGCCGTTGAGGTGCTTGAGCATGTCGACGTCGCGGTCGGGCCGGAACGTGACGCCCTTCGTGGTCATGCCGAGCTTCTCGGTCAGCGGCCCGAGCGTCTTCCACTTGTCGGCCAGAGCCGGGTAGTCGCGCTCGACGACGATGAGCTTGGCCATCGTCACGCCCGGCACCAGCGGCAGGTCCTCGACCCGGCCGTGCGGGGTGGCCATCACGTCGGGCGTGTCGTGCTGCAACGGCGACGCCACCACGTCGCGGCGCACGCCCAGGTGCGTGCGGGCCATCTCGCTGAACCGCTCGGCGATGACCTTGAACGTCTCGAAGTCGGTGCGGGTCTGCCACGGCGGGTCGATCGCCGGCGAGAACGAGTGCACGAACGGGTGCATGTCGGTCGACGACAGATCGTACTTCTCGTACCAGGTGGCCGTGGGCAGCACCACGTCGCTGAACAGCGTGGTGCTGGTCATGCGGAAATCGCTGGTCACCAGCAGGTCGAGCTTGCCGATGGGTGCGTCCTCACGCCAGCGGATGTCGCGGGGGCGGGACCCCTCGGGCGTCTCACCGACCCGGATCGCCGCGTCGGTGCCCAGCAGGTGCTTGAGGAAGTATTCGTTGCCCTTGCCCGACGAGCCGAGCACGTTCGCCCGCCAGATCGAGATCACGCGCGGGAAGTTCTCGGGCGCGTCCGGGTCCTCGCAGGCGTAGTGCAGGGTGCCGTCGTTCAGCGAGTCGACGATGTGCTGCGCCGGCTCTTTGCCCGCCGCCTCGGCCTCGTCGCACAGATCCAGCGGGTTGCGCGAGAACGTGGGGTAGCTGGGCATCCAGCCGCGCTTGACCGATTCCACGAGGCAGTCCGCGGTGGTGCGCTCGTCGAACAGGCCGCGCGCCAGCGGCGAGGCCAGCTGGTTGGCCGGCAGGCCGTCGTACCGCCACTGGTCGGTGGCCAGGTACCAGAACGCGGTGCCGATCGCCTGCCGCGGCGGGCGGTTCCAGTCGGCCGCACCCGCGTACTGGTTGTAGCCGGTGAGCGGACGCACCTTCTCCTGTCCGACGTAGTGCGCCCATCCGCCGCCGTTGACCCCCTGGCATCCGGTCATCATGGTCAGCGCCAGGAACGTGCGATAGATGGTGTCGGAGTGGAACCAGTGGTTCGTGCCGGCACCCATCAGGATCATGGAGCGGCCGCCGCTGCGCTCGGCGTTGTCGGCGAACTCGCGCCCGATGCGGATGGCCTGCTCGGCGGGCACCGAGGTGATCTCGGCCTGCCAGGCGGGGGTGCCGGGGGTCGACGGGTCGTCGTACCCGGTCGGCCATTCGCCGGGGAGCGTCGGCCGGGCCACGCCGTAGCGGGCGAGCATCAGGTCGAACACGGTGGTGACCATGCGGCCGGCGACGGTGCGCACCGGCACGCCGCGGGCGACGATGCCGGTGCCCCCGGCGTGCTCCTGCCCGGGCTCGGGCGCCACGTCGAAGCGGGGCAGCGCGACCTCGGCCGCCGTGCCGTCCCAGTCGTCCAGGTCGGCGACCGACAGCGGCGGCACCACGTCGCCCAGGTCCAGGTTCCAGCGGCCCTTGTCTTCGGGGCTGAACCGGTGCCCGAGCGACCCGTTGGGCACCACCGGGGCGCCGGCCTGGTCGAAAAGCACCGGCTTGAACTCCGCGCGCGGTGCGGCCGCGGCGTCGGAGTCGAGGTCGCTGGCGGTGACGAACTTGCCCGGCACCAGCCGGTCGCCGCGCTGCTCGAGGGTGACCAGGTAGGGCGCGTCGGTGTACCGGCGCATGTAGTCCTCGAAGCGCGGGGTGCGCGTGTTCACGAAGTGCTCGGTGAGGATGACGTGGCCCATCGCGATCGCCAGCGCCGCGTCGGTGCCCGGGTGGGGCGAGACCCACTCGTCGGCGAACTTCGTGTTGTCGGTGTAGTCGGGCGAGACCACGACCACCTTCTGCCCGCGGTAGCGCGCCTCGGTCATGAAGTGCGCGTCGGGGGTGCGGGTGACCGGCACGTTCGAGCCCCACATGATGAGGTAGCCGGCGTTGAACCAGTCCGCCGACTCGGGCACGTCGGTCTGGTCGCCGAACACCTGGGGGCTGGCCACCGGAAGGTCGGCGTACCAGTCGTAGAACGACAGGATGGTGCCGCCCAGCAGGTTCAGGAACCGGGCTCCGGCCCCGTGCGAGATCATCGACATCGCCGGGATCGGCGAGAACCCGGCGACCCGGTCGGGGCCGTACGTCTTGACGGTGTGCACGTGCGCGGCCGACACGATCTCGACCGCCTCGTCCCAGTTCACCCGCACCAGGCCGCCCTTGCCGCGGGCGTGCTTGTAGGCGGCGGATGCCTCGGGGTCCTCGACGATCGAGGCCCACGCGTCGACCGGGTCGGGGTGGGTGCGCTTGGCGGTGCGGTACAGCTCGAGCAGCGTGTCGCGGATGTAGGGGTAGCGCACCCGGGTGGGGGAGTACGTGTACCAGCTGAACGCGGCACCGCGCGGGCAGCCGCGCGGCTCGTACTCGGGCGAGTCCGGCCCCACCGACGGGTAGTCGGTCTGCTGGGTCTCCCAGGTGATGATGCCGTCCTTGACGTACACCTTCCAGGAACACGATCCGGTGCAGTTCACGCCGTGCGTGGAGCGCACGACCTTGTCGTGCGACCACCGATCGCGGTAGAACACATCGCCGTCGCGGCCGCCCTGAAGGAACAGCGTGCGCTGGTCCTTCGAGATCTCACCGGGTCGGATGTACCGGCTCAGCGAGAGCAGGGCCTCGGCGAGCGGGCCATCCGTTGCCGGATGTGCGGTGCGGATGTCAGGAGTCATGCGGAATCCTCCAGCCTCAAGTACGACTCAGTATGGAACGCCCCCTGCACCGCCGCCAGGGGGCGGGCCGTTTTTATCCCGATCCGGCACGTGGCCCGCTCGGCGGGCACGCTTCCGTGCCCATACCCCAATAAACACGGTGTGAGCCTGGTGGACCGCGCGCGATCCTTACTACTGTGTCGCCAAACGAGAGGAGTCGACATGGCCCCCACCCCGGGCACGACACCCGCCACCGCCGTGGACGCCGCGGTGCCCGCCGCCGCGAACCTGCGCGGTGGACTCTTCCAGGTCATCCTGGCCACCCTCGCCTCGACGGCGGGCTTCTGGGCGTGGATGGCGATCGCGCCGCTGCAGAACATCTACGCGCAGGAGATGGGCCTGAACCAGGGCCAGGTGTCGCTGATGCTGGCCACCCCGGTGCTCGTCGGCTCGCTCGGCCGCATCGTCGTCGGCGCGTACACCGACCGCTGGGGCGGTCGCAAGATGTTCACCATCATCCTGTTGGCGGGCATCCCCGCCGTGCTGCTGGTCATGCTCGCCGGCATGATCGGCAACTTCTGGCTGCTCGTGCTGGGCGGCTTCCTGCTCGGCGTGTCGGGCACGATCTTCGCCGTCGGTATCCCGTTCTCGAGCGCCTGGTACCCACCGGCCCGCCGCGGCTTCGCCAACGGCGTGTTCGGCATGGGCATGGTGGGAACCGCCGTCTCGGCGTTCTTCACCCCGCGCCTGGCCGCCTCGATCGGCTACGTGCCCACCCACCTGCTCATCGCCGCGGTACTGCTGGCGATGGCGATCCTGGTCTGGTTCGTGCTGCGCGACTCGCCGGCCTTCGCCCCCAGCCACGAGAAGCTCGTACCCAAGGTGACCGGTGCCCTGCGGCTGCTGGTGACCTGGCAGATGTCGTTCCTGTACGCCATCGTCTTCGGCGGGTTCGTGGCCTTTTCGACCTACCTGCCCAAGTACCTGCTGACCATCTACCCCGACGAGGTCGACGCGGTCGGCGCCGGCACCCGCACCGCCCTGTTCGCCGTCGCCGCGGTGATCGCCCGGCCGATCGGCGGCGTGCTCGCCGACAAGTTCGGCCCCAAGGTGGTCTCGCTGCTCTCGCTGGCGGGCATCGTCGCGGCCGCGTACGTGGTCGGCCAGGAGCCGCCGGAGGGCATCGTCACCGGCGTCACGTTCATCCTGATGGCCGCCGCGATGGGCCTGGGCATGGGTGCGGTGTTCGCCTGGATCGGCCCGTCCACCCCGCCGAACAAGGTCGGCGCAGTCACCGGCGTGGTCGCCGCCGCCGGCGGCCTGGGCGGCTACTTCCCGCCCCTGGTGATGGGCGCCACCTACCAGGCCGACACCAACTCGTACTGGCTGGGGCTGTGGCTGCTGGTGCTCGTCGGTGCGGTCGCCCTGGTGGTCGCCGGAATGCTGCGGGATACCCGGGCGAAGAAATGACCCCGGCCCCCGCCGGGGTGGCTACGGTGGAAGACATGGCCGCGCAGATCCTTCCCACCGTGCGCGACGAGCGCGGCCGGGCGCTGCGCGACCTGCGCATCTCGGTGACCGACCGGTGCAACTTCCGGTGCGTGTACTGCATGCCCAAAGAGATCTTCGGCCGCGACTTCGCGTTCCTGCCTCGGGAGCAGCTGCTCACGTTCGAAGAGATCGAACGGGTCGCCCGCGCCGGCATGGCGCTGGGCGTGCACAAGCTGCGGCTCACCGGCGGGGAACCGCTGCTGCGCCGCGGCATCGAGCAGCTGATCGGGATGCTGGTGGCCCTGCGCACCGCGGACGGCGAACCGCCCGACGTGGCACTGACCACGAACGGGTCGGCGCTCGCCGTGAAGGCGCAGGCGCTGGCCGACGCGGGACTTCACCGGGTGACGGTGTCGCTGGACTCGCTGGATGACGCCACGTTCCGGGCGATGAACGACATCGACTTTCCGGTCGCACGTGTGCTGGACGGCATCCGTGCCGCCCGTGAGGCGGGTCTGCCGGTCAAGGTCAACACGGTGGTCAAGCGCGGCGTCAACGACCACGACATCGTGGCGGTCGCCGAGCATTTCCGGGGCACCGGGGTGACCGTGCGGTTCATCGAGTTCATGGACGTGGGCACCACCAACGGCTGGAACCTTCAGGCCGTGGTGGGCTCGGCCGAGGTGATCGACCGGATCGGCGCCGTGCACCCGCTCGAGCCGGTGCCGCCGGCCTACCCGGGTGAGACCGCGACCCGCTGGCGCTATGCCGACGGCGCCGGCGAGATCGGCGTGATCTCGAGTGTGACCGCGCCGTTCTGCGGCGCCTGCACCCGCGCGCGCATCTCGGCCGACGGCAAGCTGTTCACGTGCCTGTTCGCCACCGCCGGGCACGACCTGCGTGCGCTGCTGCGTTCCGGGGCGCCGGATGCCGCGGTGCAGGACGCCCTCGCCGGCATCTGGGCGCGGCGCTCGGACCGCTACTCCGAGCTGCGCACCGCCGGTACCCCGCGCGCGCAGCGCGTGGAGATGTCGTACATCGGCGGCTGATCAGGGCCTGGCGGCCCGAGGGGGCCTCACCCGGCGGTCAGCGGCTCGGCGAGGTCGCGCACCCGCCGTCGTTCGTGCAGCGGTGCCACCCCGGTGCGTCCGACGATGCGGTCGTCGTCCTTGGCCGTGCCGTCCTCGCGCCAGCCGTGCCGCTGGTAGAACGCGGCGGCCCGCTCGTTGCCGTCCAGCACCCACAGCGACGCGGTGCGGTACCCGGCCGCACGCAGCGCGTGCTCGACGGCCACCATCAGCGCGTGCCCGACTCCGGTCGACCAGTGCTCGGGCAGCGCGTACAGCGCGTACAGCTCACCGCGGTCGGGCCCGTCGTCGTCGCGGCACGGGCCGGAACTGGCCCAGCCGGCCGGCGCCCCGTCCACCTCGGCGACGAAGTCTGCGACGCGGGGGTCGGTGTGGTACTTCTCCCACTGCAGCGCGCGGCGCTGTGCCTCGGCCTCGACGTCGAGGCGGTCGAGCACGGCGGCCGGGATCAGCCCCGCATAGGCGACGCGCCACGACGAGATCCGGATCGTCGAGATGGCCCGAGCATCCGTCACCTGCGCCGGGCGCACCGTGATCGTCATACCGGCGACGATACCGGTTTCGCCGCGGGCGACATGGTCAGTTGCACCTGGCAGTTCACCGGGTCGCAGGTCGGCAGCAGTCCCTCGACCTCGAGCGGACCCCCGGCCTCGCTGAGCACGCCCTGCATCAGGGCGACGTGCACCGCGCACAGCACGTCACGGTGCGCGGCCTGCGACTGCGCGTACGCGCACGGGGTGAGGTCGACGGTGAGTTCGGTCTGATCGACGACGGGGTCGAAGCCCGCGTCCTGCAGGTCTTCGACGAGCGCGTCGATCTGGTGCTGAGCGGCTTCGGGCAACTCGGTGTCGGTCCACGGCATCACCCGGCGCATCAGGTCGCCGCGCTCGGCCGCCTCGCGCACCTTGCGGCGCGCGATCGGGCTCGAGGGGGCATCCGGTCCGCTCACCGCGCTGTACAGCATGCGCGGTCGCCCGCGGGTGGTGCGATGCTCGGTGCGGGGCACCACGTAGCCGCCTTCGATGAGCCGTTGCAGATGCTCGCGCACCGTGTTGGCGTGCAGCCCGGTCGCCGCGGTGAGTTCGGCGATGGTGCGGGCGGGTCGCTCCTGCAGCAGATGCAGGATCTGCACTCGGGAGTAGCTCGAGATCGCGCTGTATCCGGGTGGCATGGCTCCATTATCACCGGCTGTGACAGGGGCAGGGGCCGGTGATCGTGAGAAACGATGAGGTCACGGCGATCGCCCATCGGATTGTCTGCCCGCTCATCGGATGCTCATGGTTTCGGCCCGGTCGCGAGGGCGGCGAGCCGGGGCCGGCTGCGGCATGGTGGGATGGATGCCGATGACCCCTGCACCGTCCGTACCGTCCGAGGCTCCCCTGCCCGGAGCGCTCGCGCTGGCCGCCGACGTCCGCGCCGGCCGCACCGCCGCCGCCGCGGTCGTCGACGCGCACCTGCGCCGCATCGACGCGCTCAACCCGCGGCTGAACGCACTGACCGTGGTGTTCACCGATCGGGCGCGACGGCTGGCCGACGAGGTCGACCGTACGATCGCCGCGGGCGGCGATCCGGGACCGCTGGCCGGTGTGCCGATCAGCGTGAAGGAGAACATCGACCTGACCTGGTCGGCCACCACCGAGGGCTGGCGCGGGCAGGCCGACGCCGTGCCGGCCCGCGACGCGACCGTGGTGCGGCGGCTGCGTGCAGCCGGCGCCATCCCGATCGGGCGCGGCAACATGCCCGATTTCGGTATGCGCTGGGACACCGACAACGACCTGTTCGGCCGCACCCTCAACCCCTGGGACCACACGCGCACGACGTTCGGCTCGAGCGGCGGCGACGCCGTCGCGGTGGCCACGGGGATGAGCGCCCTGGGGCTGGGCAACGACTTCGGCGGATCGATCCGGCTGCCCGCGCAGGCGCTCGGCGTGTACGGACTGCGTCCCTCGCTCGGCCGCGTGCCGCGGGCGGCGGTGGGGGAGCTGCCGGTGGCGTTGACCCTGCAGCGTTTCGCGGTGAACGGGATGCTCGCCCGCAGCGTCGCCGACCTCGAGGCGGCGCTCGCCGTCGCCTCAGGTGTCGACGTCGACGACCCGGTCTCGCTCGCGCTGCCTGGCGTGGGCGAGTTCGACGGTCCGCGACGGGTCGGGCTCGTGCGGGATCCGCTGGGCTGGGGCGTGCACCCCGACGTCGCCGCGGGAATCGAGCGCGCCGCCTCGGCACTGCGCGCCGCCGGCTGGCAGGTCGAGGCGGTCGAGCCGCCGCACCTCGAAGAGGCGTTCACCCTGATGCGTCGGTTGGCGGTCACCGACATGAACGGCGGCGCGCTTCCCGCACCACTCGGCCGGTCGGCGGACGCGTTCATGCGCGCCAGCGTCCGCGCCACCGAGCTGTTCACCACCGCCGCCGAGTACGGCGCGGCCTGGGCGCGACGTGCGGTCATCGAGGCGGAGTGGCGACGGCTGCAGGCCGAATACCCGGTGATCCTGGGGCCCGCCTCGACCGACGGCATCCCGCCCGTCGACTTCGATCTCGGTGGGCCCGAGCAGGCGAGCGCGGCGTGGCGCATGTTGCGCCTGGTCGTCGTGGTGAACTTCCTCGGACTTCCCGCGGTGGCCGTTCCCACTGGATGGGGCACCGACTCGCTGCCCACCGGTGTGCAGCTGATCGGGCCCATGCACGGTGAGGCCGCCGTGCTCGCCGCCGCCCGCGACGTCGAGGCGGCGTACGGGCCGGCGGGCCCGCCGCGCTAGCCGGGCCGGGCGGCTGCGTACCGTCGACAGGCGGGATCGTGCGCGTCGGGGCGTGTCGTGCGCCTCCGGGCCGTCTGAGCCTGTCGACGGCCCGCGGTGCGGGCTACGGCGGGCCGCCGTGCTCGCCGCCGCCCGCGACGTCGAGGCGGCGTTCGGGCCGGTGGTGCCGCCGCGCTAGCCGGGCCGGGCGGCTGCGTACCGTCGACAGGCGGGATCGTGCGCGTCGGGGCGTGTCGTGCGCCTGGGGACGGTCTCAGCCTGTCGACGGCCCGCGGCGCGGCGCTGACCGCCCGTTCTCGCCGCCGCCCGCGCCGTTCAGGTGCGGGCGACGGCGGGCCGCTATGGCAGGTAGTACGTCGGGTTGGGCAGCTTGACGACCCGGTCGGCGTGGCCGCCGATGAGGTCGCTGTACTGGTCGCCGAAGTTCGCGACGATGCGGTAGCCGCCGCCCGAGCGCGTCTCGACGTGCGCGCGGGTCTGCGACTTGTACTCGATGGTCGTGCACTTCGCGGCGGCGCAGTGGATGTAGGTCGGCTGCTGCGAATCGCCCACGCCGGTCCACTTGGTGTAGTAGTCCGCTGCGGTGAACCCGGTGTACCCGACCTTCGCCAGGTTGCCGATCGTCGCGGTCTTCTGGTCGTCGTTGCGGCCGGTGAGTCCGATCAGCGTGCACCCGGCGCGCCGCAGCAGCGTCGTCGCACTCACCATGCCCGGGGTCGCGGGGAACCGCTCGTCCTGCACCCACACGTCCTGTTCAGCCGGGTCGAACACGAAGTGCATGTCGGCGACCTCCATGTCGTACGTGAACAGCGTGGTGTCGTCGGCGTCCAGCACGATCGCCGGGTTCTGGTGCCGGTGCTTCACCTGTGCGCACTGCGCCGCGATCTGCGGCACCTGCCGGCGCAGCAGCGCGCGCATCTCGCTGATGTAGGGGGAGTGATCCTTGTCGGCGATGCCGGTGCCGGGGTCGCCGTAGTAGGTGGCGATGGTCTTTTTGACCACGTCGATGTTGGGGATGCCTTCACCGCCCTGCGTGAGGCCGCTGGAGCCGTCGGCGGCCATCTCGAAGTGCGTGCGCGGCGTCAGGCGCGGCTCGTGCACCCCGGGCAGGTTCGGTGACGGCAGGTAGTAGGTGGGGTTCGGCAGCTTGACGGTGTGGTTCGCATAGCCGCCCTGCAGGTCGGACCACTGGTCGCCGATGTTCACGGCGATGTCGTAGCCGAGGTCCCGCTCCAGGTGCCGCCGGGTGCCCGCCTTGAACTCGACGGTGGTGCAGGTCGCGGTGGCGCACCGGATGTACGACGGCTGCGCCCCGGTCGGCCACTTCGTGTAGTAGTTCGCCGCCGTGAACCCGCGATAGCCGACCTTCGTGACGTTGGCGATCGACGCGGCTTTCTGCGCGTCGCTGCGCCCGGTGATGCCGATCACCGCGAAGCCCATCTTCTGTGCGCGGTCCACCAGATCCACCATGCCGGGCGTGGCCGGGAACCGTTCGTCCTGCACCCACACGTCCTGCTCGGCGGGGTCGAACACGAAGTGCATGTCGCCGGCCTCCATGTCGTAGGTGAACAGCATGGTGTCGTCGGTGTCGACCACGATCGCGGGCGTGCGGTGGTGGCGCTTGGCCTCCCGCAGGTACTGCGGCAGCTTGCGCTCCAGGTTCGCGGTGATCCGATCCATCTCGCTGATGTACGGCGAGCGCGTCTTGTCGGCGATGCCGGTGCCGGGGTCGCCGTAGTAGGTGGCGATGGTCTTCTTCACGATGTCGATGTTCGGGATGCCCTCACCGCCCTGCGTGCGCCCGCTCGACCCGTCGGCGGCCATCGTGAAGTGCGTGCGCGGCGCGAGCTGCGTCTGAGAATGCGAGTGACCGGGCGACCGGTCGGGCGCGTAGGCCTGGGCCGAGACGGAACCGGCGACGGTCAGTGCCAGAGTGAGGGCGGCCGTGACGGATGCGGCTGCCAGACGGCGTGCGCGGATCATCGGTGACTCGCTTTCGATCGGGGGGCGCCGGGCCTGCGGAACGGACCGGCCGTGCGCCAGGCTAAACCCGGCAGCGGCCCCGGCGACAGCCCCGGGTCGATGAGGGTCTTCTCCTTTTCCGGTCGGTTGCGGGCTTTCCGGCCGGCTGCCGGACCGCTGCGCGCGCCGGTGGGACGGCGGGCGTCGGATGGTGCTGGTTGACTGGGAGCATGACCGACCTGCCCCGCCCCGCGAACGAGAACCTGACCCGTGACGAAGCCGCCGCCCGCGCGCGCACCGTGCGTACCCACGAGTACGCCGTCGACGTGGACTTCTCGGATGCCGCCGACCCCGCCGTGGACACGTTCGGGGTGCGTACCCACATCCGATTCGACGCCGAGCCGGGCGCGGCCACGTTCCTGGACTACCTGGGCGCCGCCGTGCACACCGTGACGCTGAACGGGGTGGCGCAGGAGGTCGGATCGATCGTGGACGGGGCCCGCATCGCGCTGGCACCGCTGGCCGCACACAACGAGGTGGTCATCGAGTCGGCGTCGATCTACTCGCGTTCGGGCGAGGGCGTGCACCGGTTCGTCGACCCGGCCGACGGGGCCACCTACCTGTACTCGCAGAACGAGCCGGTCGACTGCCGCCGCATCTACCCGTGCTTCGACCAGCCCGACCTGAAGGCGCGGTTCACGGTGACCATCACCGCCGACGACACCTGGCATGTCGCCGCCAACGGGGCGCTGGTGGCCTCCCACCCGGCCGGCGAGGGGCTCAGCACGCGCGAGTTCGCGACGACCGAGCCGATGTCGACGTACATCACCACGTTCCTGGCCGGTCCGTACGCGCTCTGGCACGACGAGTACGCCGGGCGCACGGCATCCGGTGTCGACGTGACGGTGCCGCTGTCGATCGCGTGCCGCGCCTCGCTTGCGGCGAGCATGGACGCCGACGAGGTGTTCGAGATCACCACGCGGGGGCTGGACTGGTTCCACCGCCACTTCGACGTCGCGTACCCGTGGGGCAAGTACGACCAGGTGTTCGTGCCCGAGTACAACCTCGGCGCGATGGAGAACCCGGGCCTGGTGACCTTCACCGAACGGTACGTGTTCACCTCGCCGGCGACCGAAGCACAGCACGAGCAGCGGGCGAACACGATCCTGCACGAGATGTGCCACATGTGGTTCGGCGACCTGGTCACCATGGTGTGGTGGGACGACCTGTGGCTCAAGGAGTCGTTCGCCGACTACGTGGGCACGCTCGCGGTCGACGAGGCGACCGACTTCACCACCGCCTGGACCACGTTCGCCTCCCGCCGCAAGGCGTGGGCCTACCGGCAGGACCAGTACCCGACCACGCACCCGATCGTCGCCGACATCGTCGACCTCGAGGCGGCCGACCAGAACTTCGACGGCATCACCTACGCGAAGGGCGCCTCGGTGCTCAAGCAGCTGTCGGCCTATGTCGGGCAGGACGTGTTCCTGGCCGCCGCCCGGGCGTACTTCGCGCGGCACGCCTGGGGCAACACGACGCTCGACGATTTCCTCGCGGCGCTGCACGAGGCATCCGGCCGCGACATGACCGGCTGGGCGACCAGCTGGCTGACCACCGCGGGCGTGAACCGGCTGCGCGTGGAGGCGACCGTCGACGACGGGGTCGTCACCGCGGCGGTGCTGCACCAGGACGGCGTGGATCCGCGCACCGGTGACGAGGTGCTGCGCCCGCACGTGCTGAACGTGGGCGTGTACGCACCCGCAGGCGACGGCGGGCCGGCGTGTGTCGAGGCGTCGCACGAGGTGCGCATCGAGGGCGGGTCGGTGCCGCTGCCGCAGCTGGCCGGCACGCCCGCCGACCGGGTGCTGCTGCCGAACGACGGCGACCTCACCTACGCGAAGATCGTGCAGGATCCGCACTCGCTGCAGCTCGTGCTCGATGTCGGCCTCGACGACGAGCTGGCGCGGGCGACGGCTCTGGCCGGCGCCTGGAACATGGTGCGCGACGGCGACCTGCCCGCCGAGCGCTTCGCCGACGGGGTGGTCGCGAACCAGCACCTGATCGAGGATTCCGGTGTGCTCGCGCAGGTGCTGCAGCAGGCGACCGCCGGGCTCGCCGCGTACACCGTCGTCGCCGACAGGCAGCGGCTGCTGTCGCGATGGGCGACGTTCCTGCTCGAGGCCGTGGTCGACGATCCGGCGCCCTCGGATCGCCGCACCGTGCTGCTGCGCACCCTGTTCGCGGCGCTCGGCGAGCTGCGTGAGCCGGTCGACCCGATGCTCGACGTGGTGCGGTCGTGGCTCGAGGACCCGGGCTTCGCACTGGGCGAGGACCTCACCTGGGACGCGTATGTCGTCCTGAGCGCGCACGGGCGCGTCGACGACGGCGAACTGCGCGCGGCACAGGCGGCGGCGCCGACCGCGGTGTCGGCGACCGGGCTCGTCCGGGCGCTGGCCGCGCGACCCGATGCGGCGGTGAAGGATGCCGCGCGCCAGGCCGCGTACTCCGGACGGGGCGCCGACGGCGCCGTGCTGTCGAACGACCATCTGCAGGCGACGATCGACGGGCTGGGCATCGACCCGACCGCAGCCGGTGCCGGGCACAGTGCCGAGTACTGGCGGCGGATCGAGCAGGTGTGGGCGCAGCAGACCCAGGGGCAGGCCACGCGCGTGGTGACCGGGCTCTTCCCGTCCGACGCGGAGCTGGCCGACGGTGACGCCGACACCCACCCGGACGTGCGGGCCGCGCAGGAGTGGCTGACCACGCGACCGGATGCGCCGCACGCGCTGCGCCGCATCGTGATCGAGCGGCTCGACGACCTGCAGCGGCGGCTGCGGGCGCAGGCGGCGTCGGCGGCGTAGCCTGCGGCGAGCCTCCGCGCCGGGTCAGGCCGTGGTGGGCTGCCAGCCCAGCGCCGGGGCCACGTGCTGGGCGAACGACTCCACGATGCGCAGGTTGAACGCGACCCCCAGCTGTGAGGGGATCGTCAGCATCAGCGTGTCGGCCGCCTGCACCGCGGCATCCTGCCGCAGCTGCTCGACGAGCTCGTCGGGCTCGGCCGCATAGGTCTTGCCGAACGTCGAGCGGAAGCCGTCGATGTAGCCGACGCCCTCGCCCTCGCGGCTGTGCCCGAAATACAGGTGGTCTTCGGCGGTCACCAGCGGGAACACCGATCGGCTCACCGACGTGCGCGGCTCGCCGTCGTGTCCGGCCTCGCGCCACGCCGCCCGGAACGCCTCGAGCTGCTGCGCCTGCAGTTGGTCGAAGGGGATGCCGCGGTCTTCGGTGAGCAGCGTCGACGACATCAGGTTCACCCCGACCCGTCCCGCCCATTCGGCGGTCTCGACGGTGCCCGCACCCCACCACACGTGCGAGCGCAGCGTCGGCGAGTACGGTTCGACCCGCTGCATGCCGGTGCCGCCGCCGAAGGGGCTCGCCGGGTCGCGTTCGGCCAGGCCCTCGCCGTCGATCGCGCGCAGGAACAGGGCGAAGTGGTCGCGGGCGATGTCGGCACCGCGTGCGTCGGTCGAGCCGGTGTAGCCGAACGTCTCGTAGCCGCGCACGACGGTCTCGGGTGATCCGCGGCTGACGCCGAGCGCGAGCCGTCCGCCGCTGATCAGGTCGAGGGCCGCGGCCTCTTCGGCCAGGTGCAGCGGGTTCTCGTACCGCATGTCGATCACGCCGGTGCCCACCTCGATGCGCGAGGTGCGGGCGGCGATCGCCGCCAGCAGCGGCATCGGCGAGGACTGCTGCCGCGCGAAATGGTGCACGCGGAAGTACGTGCCGTTCACCCCCAGCTCGTCCATCGCCTGCGCCAGGTCGATCGCCTGGAGCATGGAGTCGGCGGCGGTCAGCTGCCTGCCGCCGCCCAGGGGACCGTAGTGCCCGAACGAGAGCGTTCCGAATCGCTGCATGATGGCTGCAACGGTACGCCGGTCAAGTCTATTCCGGTGAATGGATGCGGTCGCCTGCGCGATCGGTGCGGGCACGACGGCGGGTGACCGCCGTGGCGATCAGGCGCCACCCGACCAGCGTGACCAGCAGGAACACCGAGGCCACCACGATGAACGGCACGGCCGTCCCCTGACCGGTCAGCGCACGCAGCAGCATCCCGCCGGCCACCGTGACCGCCCAGACCGGCAGGCCGGTGCGCACCGGCCGGATCGGCGCCCGCCAGGCCAGACTCACCGCCCACCCGACGACCAGTGCCGCCAGGAACGGCCAGGCGGTGAGGGCGATGCCGCCGGGATCGAGCGGCTCGCCGTGGCTGGCGCGGCCGATCACCGCGAACACCACGACGAGAAGCAGGTCGGCCAGGAGCGACCAGGTGCGTTGCGGTGCCATCGGGATCCTTCCGTGTCGTTCCATCCTCGCATCCGGCGATGCGGCCTTGGACGGCCCGCACGGCGGGTAGGGTGCACAGCATCATGCGAAGCGATGCCGCGATCTCCCGGATCTCCACGACTCAGGATGCCGTGGACCTGGCCGCCCGCATCCTGGCGCCGCGCGAGCGTCCGCTTGTGGTGATCTCCACCGACCCCGCAACCGGAGAGGTCGCCCTCGACATCGACGATGTGCGCGACGGCATCCACGGGGTCGCCGACATCGTGCTCATCCCCACCGGACGCCTCACCCACACGCTCGACGACCACCTGCCCGACCGCACCCAGGTGTACGGCGGCGCGGGACGCTCGTACCCCGTCGACTTCGGTGCAGACCCCGACTGGCGGCGCTCGCCGTTGCGCTTTCCCGGTCCGCGGACGGCGACGTTGCTGGTCGGCGACGCGCTCACCCAGGCCAACGCCGCCGGCACGTTCGTGCGGCGGCACCAGGACGAGCAGATCCCGGTGCGCGGGGTGGTCAAGGCCGTGCTCGGTGCGCGCGCCATCGTCGACGTCGACGGGCACGGTATGGCGACCGTGTCGGGTGAGCTGCTGTACCCGCCGGTGCCGCTGGAATGGATGCTGCAGCCCGGACAGCAGGTGCAGGGCACGCTCGATCTCGCCTCGCGACGGCTGCTGCTGCCGCACCGCACGCCCGAACCCGCCGCGCTGCGTGCCGCGTTTCCGGACGGCTGCGTGACGCTCGCGCTGGTGACGAAGACGACCCCGTCCCGGGCCACGCTGCTGTTGCACCCCGAGGTGGCCGTCGAGGTGCGGCACGACGACGTGTCGACCAACCCGCTCGACACCGTCGACCTGCTGCTGGCGGAGGGCGATGTGGTTGCCGTCCGGGTACGGCACACCGGTGACGGGATGCGGGTGACCATGACCGACATCGACGACGACGAGCCGGTGCGGCCCGCGCTGGTGCTCGTCGACGACGGGCCGCCGTGGCTCATCGAGGGGCGCGCGTACCCGGTGGCCGACTCCGACGACGTGCCCGACGCCGAGGAGTCGGACGGCCGGGCTGCGCCCGGTCTCGTGGTCGGGTCGGATGGTGGGGCCGGGTCGGACGGCGTGTCGGGCGACACGGCCGGGCTGGGTGAGTCGGGCGGTGGGGCGAGCGCGGGGGAGTCCAGCGTCACGACCGGGGACGATGAGCCGAGCGGTACGACCGGGCTGGGTGAGTCGGACGGTACGACCGGGGTGGACGAGTCGGGCGGTGCCGCGCGAACGGGCGACACCGGCGGGTCGGACCCGGTGGTCGCTCCCGTGCCGGGACCGGGCCCGTACCCGGCGGCATCCACCACCGCGAACCCGGCGGCACCCGCACCGCGGCCGGGGGCTGCGACCTCGCCGGACGCGTCCGGCGCATCGCCCGCATCCGGCGCATCGCCCGCATCGGGCGCGCAGGCCGGGGTCGCACCCGCACCGGGCGCGGCGCGCGGGTCGGCACTGCACTCCACTCAGTTGGAGCTGGCGGCGGCCCGAGCCCGGATCGCGCAACTCGAGCAGCAGCTGAAGGACGTCGGCGCCGACGACTCCGGCATCGAGCGGCTGCGGGCCGAGGCGCGCGGTGCCCGTGCCCGCCTCAAACAGGAGCTTGCCGAACGCGGCGAACTCGAACGTCGACTGCGGCAGATGCGCGAGAAGCAGCTGGCCGGCACCCAGGCGCTGCGCCGGGCGCGCAAGGCGGCCGACCCGGGCCCGGCGCGCGCCGGACGGCAGGAACGACGGGGCCGATGGCTCACCGACGACGAGTGGGTGCGCCACGAGATCTACCTGGCGTGGGTCGACCGGGTCGAACCCGGCGACCGCGCCCAGTGGCCGCTGCGCCCGTACACCGTGGGTGAGCGGTTCGCGGCATCCCTCGCCCCGCTCGACGAGGCACAGTTCACGAAGGCCATGCGCGCGTGCGTCGACGCGATCACCGGTCGCATCCGCGAGATCGCGTCACACGAAGCGCATCCGCTGCGCAGCGGTGACGGCGCCGACGACCCCGACGTGCAGCGTGCGGACGGCGCGAAATGCTGGCGCGCCTACATCGAGCACAAGCGCCCGCAGGCACGGCGTCTGCACTACTGGGCGCTGCCGGGCGGCGGCGTGGAGTTGAGCCGGGTGGTCGCCCACGACGACACCGAACCGTGAGCGAGACGGTGGATGCGGCATCCCCAGCCCTCGCGCAGGTGTCGCCGGGCGCGGCCCGGTAGAATCGGCAGCACCCCCTCTCTTCGCACGTTTCGGCGTGCCCACCCGTGAGATCGCCGCCTGTCCACGAGGCCGTGCGGCACACGAAGGAGTGCTGTGAACAGCCCGGTCGACGTCCACCGCCGCACTTGGATCGCCCGTGAGGAGCAGGCCGAGCGCCTGATCCCGCTTGTGGGCGGTCTGTACCGCAACCACGGGGTGGTGACATCCATCCACGGCCGCCGGTTGATCGGGCTGAGCTCGATCGACTTGATCAAGGCGCACAAGTTCGCGCGGCAGGCCGGTGCCGACGAGCTGAGTCTGGATGCCTCGACCGCGGTGTTGCAGGCGTTGACCGAGCTGCGGCCGGGCCCTGCCTCGCTCGACATCGCCCGGCTGCACGAGGCGTACGTGTCGGCCGGCGACGGGCAGAGCCTTCTCGAGTTCCTGCGGGGCGAACTGGACACGATCCTGCACAACGGCGAGGACGCCGGTGAGGGCAAGGATGTCGTGCTGTACGGCTTTGGACGCATCGGCCGGCTGCTGGCGCGGTTGCTGATCTCGCACGCCGGCAGCGAGTCGGGCCTGCGGCTGCGCGCCATCGTCGTGCGCAAGGGCAGCGATGACGACCTGCACAAGCGCGCCAGCCTGCTGCGGCGCGACAGCGTGCACGGCCCGTTCGCCGGAACGCTCACGGTCGACGACGAGAACGACACGATCCTGGCGAACGGGACACTGATCCAGGTGATCTACTCGAACGATCCGGCCGGCGTGGACTACACCGCCTACGGCATCCACGACGCGATCGTCGTGGACAACACCGGCCGTTGGCGCGACCGCGAAGGTCTCGAGCAGCATCTGCGTGCCAAGGGAGTGGCCCGCGTGCTGCTGACCGCGCCGGGCAAGGGCGACATCAAGAACATCGTGCACGGCATCAACCACACCGACATCACCGCGGACGACCGCATCCTGTCGGCCGCGTCGTGCACGACCAACGCGATCACGCCGGTGCTGGCCGCGATCGACGAGGCCTACGGCATCGTGCGCGGACACGTCGAGACCGTCCACTCGTACACGAACGACCAGAACCTGATCGACAACTTCCACAAGGGCAGCCGTCGCGGCCGCTCTGCGGCGCTGAACATGGTGATCACCGAGACCGGTGCGGCCAAGGCCGTGGCCAAGGCGTTGCCGCAGTTGGCCGGAAAGCTCACCGGCAGCGCGATCCGGGTGCCCACCCCGGATGTGTCGCTGGCGATCCTGAACCTGACGCTGGAGCGGCCGGCGGTCAAGGACGAACTGAACACCTACCTGCGTGCGGTGTCGCTGCACTCCAAGCTGCGCCAGCAAGTGGACTACATCGAGTCGCCCGAGGTGGTCTCGACCGACTTCGTCGGTTCGCACCGTGCCGGCATCGTCGACGGGCTGGCCACGATCGCCGAGGGCGAGAACGTGGTGCTGTACGTCTGGTACGACAACGAGTTCGGATACAGCTGCCAGGTCGTGCGGGTCATCGAGCAGATGGCCGGCACGCACCCGGTCGTGCTGCCGCCGCGCGTGGACGTGACGCTTCAAACCGTGCGTCAGCTGGAGGAGATGGCGCCGCAGGTCGAACCCGCCGTCGTCTGACCCGACGCCGCCCTCGCCGCGTGCGCGGCGCCGGCGTCGTCTCACCCGACATCGCCTCGCCGCGTGCGCGGCCACTGCGCCGACTGCCGTCGTCGTCGATCGAGTCGTGACGGCGCAGGATGCCGCAGCCGTGCGGACCGCGGCATCCTGCGCCGAAGCGGCGGAGCGGCGAAGCGGACCTAGGCGCTCGCCGCCCCGTCGCGGGTGGGCAGCACCCAGTCCGGCCGCGCGAAGTGACAGGTGTACCCGTTCGGGTACCGCTCCAGGTAGTCCTGGTGCTCGGGCTCGGCCTCCCAGAACGGGCCCGCCGGCTCGATCGTGGTCACCACCGGCCCGGGCCACAGGCCCGAGGCATCCACATCGGCGATGGTCTCGCGCGCCACCCGCTCCTGCTCGGCGTCGAGCGGGAAGATCGCCGACCGGTAGCTCGTGCCGATGTCGTTGCCCTGCCGGTTGCGCGTGGTGGGGTCGTGGATCTGGAACGTGTACGCCAGGATGTCGCGGTACGACGTGCGCGCCGGATCGTAGACGATCTCGATCGCCTCGGCATGCCCGGGATGGTCGCGGTAGGTGGCGTGGTCGTTCTGCCCGCCGGTGTACCCGACCCGGGTGCGCAGCACGCCGGGCCGTCGCCGGATGAGGTCCTGCATGCCCCAGAAGCAGCCGCCCGCCAGGACGGCGGTCTCGGTGCCGGGGATGCGGGTGATGCTGCCGTCGTCGGTCATGGTGGTGTCCTTCCGCGGGCGGATGCAGGTCGTGTCCCAGTCTGCCGCACGGCTGCGACAGCGGTCCCACGGAATGCAACGCGCGAACACACGGATCGATGCCCGAGCCGCCCGCGTGCGTGTCGGATGCCTCGCGGCGGCCACGTTCCCGGTCTGGAGGCCGGTCGAGCGGTCCGCGCGTGTCGGATGCCTGTTCTACCCTGATCGGATGGTGCACGAGCTGACCCGCGATCAGGCCCGCCGCATCGTCGTGCGCGCCCAACTGCTCGACGCCGACCGGCCCGGCGACGTGGTCGAGGTGGCCGAACAACTGGCGGCGATCAAGATCGACCCGACCGCCACCATCGCCTCCTGTGAACACACCACCCTGTTCAGCCGCATCGGACCGGCCTACGAGACCGTGCAGCTGAAGAAGGCGGTCGAGGACGACCGGCTGCTGTTCGAGTTCGACGGCACCTACCGGCCCACGAGCCTGCTGCCGGCGATGCTCCCGGCGATGCGGGCGTGGCCGCAGCGGCAGGGCACTCGGAACTGGCTCGACGCCAACGCCGCCTTTCGCGACGACGTGCTCGCGCGCCTGCGCGCCGAGGGCCCGCTGCGGGCGGAGCAGATCCCCGACACGGCCGCGGTGGCCTACGACTCGGCCGACGGCTGGTACGGACCCAATCAGGTGCCGCGCATGCTCGAAGCCCTCGCCCGGCAGGGGCTCGTCGCGGTCTCGGCCCGCGAGGGCCGCCGCCGCATCTGGGACCTGGCCGAGCGCGTGTTCGGCACCGATGTGCCCGAATACCCGGCCGACGAGGCCGAACGGATGCTCGCCGAGCGCCGGCTGCAGGCCGCCGGCATCGCCAAACAGCGCTCGCCGTGGACCCCGGTCGGTGAGGCGGGCGAGCCGGCGCGGGTGGAGGGTTCGAAGTGGACGTGGCGCGTCGATCCGGAGGCGTTGGCCCGCGTCGACGACGAGGTCGACGGCCGGGTCGCGTTCCTGAACCCGTACGACACCATGCTGTTCGACCGCCCGCGGCTGCGCGAGCTGTTCGAGTTCGACTATGTGCTCGAGCAGTTCAAACCCAAGTCGCAGCGTGTCTACGGCTACTTCGCGCACCCGATCCTGATGGGCGACCGGTTCGTCGGGCTGCTCGATGCCACCTTCGACAAGAAAGAGGGCGTGCTGCGGGTCGACGCCGTGCACGAGCTCGTCGAGTTCGAGCCCGAAGAGATGGACATGGTGCGCGCCGAGATCGACGACCTCGCCACCTGGTTGGGCGTGCCGGTCACCGGCGTCGGTGAGCGCTGAACCCCGCGGCATCCGGCCGGTCGGCCTAGACTTCCCCCGTGCCGTCGAGGCGGCAGAGGGAGGATGTCACATGCAGCTGGGAATGATCGGCCTCGGTCGGATGGGCGCGAACATCGTGCGGCGGCTGATGCGCGCCGGGCACGACTGCGTCGTGTACGACACGAACCCGGATGCCGTCGCCGCGCTGGTCGCCGAGGGCGCCACCGGTGCCGACGACCTGGCGGATTTCGCCGGCAAGCTCACGGTCCCACGGGCCGCTTGGGTCATGGTCCCGGCATCCATCACCGGAAAGGTCGTCGACCAGCTCGCCGAGCTTTTCGAACCCGGCGATGCGATCATCGACGGCGGCAACTCCAACTACCGCGACGACGTTCGCCGCGCCGCGGCGCTCGCCGAACGCGGCATCGACTACCTCGACGCGGGCACCTCCGGCGGCGTGTTCGGCCTCGAACGCGGCTACTGCCTGATGATCGGCGGGCCGGATGCCGCGGTGTCGCGGCTCGAACCGATCTTCCGCACCATCGCACCCGGCGCCGGCGACATCCCGCGCACACCGGGCCGCACCGGTACCCTCGCGCCCGAAGAGCAGGGCTACCTGCACTGCGGGCCCAGCGGCGCCGGCCACTTCGTCAAGATGGTGCACAACGGCATCGAATACGGCATCATGGCCGCCCTCGCCGAGGGGTTGAACATCCTGCACAACGCCGACGCCGGTGCGCGCGAGGCCGAGCACTCGGCCGAGATCGCACCGATGGAAGAGCCCGAGTTCTACCGGTTCACGATCGACACGCCCAAGGTCGCCGAGCTGTGGCGGCGCGGGTCGGTGATCTCGTCGTGGCTGCTCGATCTGACCGCCGCCGCGCTGGCCGAGAACCACGACCTCGATGGGCTCGCCGGGCGCGTGTCGGACTCGGGCGAGGGCCGGTGGACGGTCAAGGCCGCCGTCGATGTGGGCGTGCCGGCGCCGGTGCTCGCGGCATCCCTGTTCGAACGGTTCGCCTCACGCGACGAGGACCACTACGCCAACCAGCTGCTGTCGGCGATGCGGCTGCAGTTCGGCGGGCACAAAGAGCTGCCCGCCGGCGACGTGCTCGAGGCCGGCGGCCGCAAGGCCGACCACTCGGGATAGCAAGGCCGACCACTCGGGATAGCCAGACCCGCCGCGGGTGGTAGCCCTCTCCGAGACCCCGCGTGGTTTGGGGCGGATCTGTGCGTTTGGGGCGGATCTGTGCAGCCTGATCTGCACAGATCCGCCCCAAACGGCGGTCGTCAGCCCCGCGGATGCGAGCGGGCGGCCTGTTCGGCGGCCCGGACCGCCTCGAGGTCGGCCAGCGGGCCGAGTTCGGGCTCGAGGTGGTGCAGCTTGTCGGGGTTGAGCACGCTGCGGATGGCGGCGATCCGCCCGTCCTGCACGTCGAACGCCATGACCGCGACCACGCCGCCGCCGGCCGGCAGGTCCACGATCACGACCACGCCCGGCCCGCCGTTGACGGCGTGCGGCTCGACGCGCACCGGGTACGCGGCCCGGTGCGCGAACGAAGCCAGCAACCGCGCCACCGCGTCGGCGCCGCGTACCGGATGCGAGATCGCGAACCCCGGAGGCACCTTGCCGCCGCCGTCGGCCGTCGCGACCACGTCGGTGGTCAGCACCGAGACGAACTCGTCCACGTCGCCCGACTCGATCGCGGCGATGAACCGCGACACCAGCCGGCGGTGCGCTGCGGCGGGTGCCGGGTAGCGCGGCACCCGGCCCGACACGCGCGACCGCGCCCGCGACACCAACTGCCGTGCGGCCGCCGGCGAGGGCCGGTCGAGCACCGACGCGACCTCGTCGTAGGAGTAGTCGAGCACGTCGTGCAGCAGGAACGCCGCGCGCTCGCTGGGGCTCAAGGTCTCGAGCAGCACCAGGAACGCGAACGAGAGCTCCTCGGCGAGCTCGGCGTGACCGGACGAGTCGGGCGAGGCGGGGACACCGCCGACCAGCGGCTCCGGAAGCCAATCGCCCACGTACTCCTCGCGCCTCGCGCGGGCCGAACGCAGCTGGTCGACCGCCAGCCGGGTCGCGACGGTGGTGAGCCAGGCCTCCGCGTTGCGGGGCTGCTCGTCGGGGCCGAGGCGCAGCATCCGTTCGATCGCCGACTGCGCAACGTCCTCGGCGTCGGCGACCGAGCCCAGCATGCGGTACGCCGCGCCGAACGCGACCCGGCGCAGTGCCTCGGAGATCTCGGCCATGATCCGATCATGCTCCGATCGTCTGGCGGCGGCCACCGGTGCGCACATGCGCCCGCCGGTGCGGTCCGTACGGGCCGGGATGGCGCGCCACGAACAGGTTGCCGCGGTGGATGTACTCCTTCACCACCCGCGCCGCACGTCCGGTCAGGATCCGGTCGGTGGGGGCTCCGTCGGCGGTCAACCACTGCAGCAGCGCATCGCCGCGGCCGAGGCTGATGCACTCCGCGAAGTAGCGTCCGGCGAACGGCTCTGCCGGCGCGCCGCTCAGCTGCTGCGCGATCGTGTGCGGGGCGGCGAACGCCATGAACGCGCCGGTGCGACATCCCATCTTCAACGGCACCCCGTCGGGGCCGGGCACCCGCGCGGCGTCACCGATCACCCACACGTCGGGATGCGAAAGCGACCGGAACGTGGCGTCGACGTGGGCGCGGCCGAGTTCGTCGGCCTCGAGCCCGGATGCCGCCACGATCGGGTTGGCGCGGAACCCGCCGGCCCAGAATGTGAGCGCCGAGGGCACCTGGGCGCCGTCGGCCAGGACGACGGCGTCGCCGGTGATGCGGGCGACCCGTCCGACGCGGTGGGCGATGCCGAGCCGCTCGAACGCGCGAGCGAGGTAGCGCCGCGCGGGGTCGCTGAGCCAATGCCCCGGCTCGCGCGAGCCGACGATCGTCACCGCGAGACGCGGGTGCGACTCGGCGATCTCGGTCGCCAGTTCGATGCCCGTCAGGCCGCCCCCGATCACGGTGACCGGGGCGCCGTCGGGCAGCGCGCCGAGCGTGGCCGCCGCGGCGCGGACGGACTCGACGTCGGTCAGCCCGTGCGCGTGCTCGCGGGCGCCCGGCACAGCGCCGAAGTCGATGACGCTGCCGAGCGCGACGACCAGCCGGTCGTAGTGCTCGGAACGCCCGTCGGCCAGCTGCACGGCGTGCCCGTCGAGGTCGATCCGCTCGACGCGGCCGATCTCGAGCGCGACGGGCGACCCGGCCAGCGCGTCCGCGATCGACAGCAGCGGGTACCGTCCACCCGCTGCCAGCTCGTGCCAGCGCATGCGCTCGTCGCGCGTCGGGTGGGCGGTGATGAGCGTGACGGATGCCTCATCCGCACGTACCTGTCGTGCCAGCCGTCCGGCGGCCACGATGCCGGTGTAGCCGCCACCCAGAACGATGATCCGTTGCGTGTCCATACCAGTCCGACGAGACAGCATCCCGGATTGTGACATCGTGTTCGGGCCGGGCCGGGTGCGAGCCGCGCTCAGCCCGTTCGCGCTCGCCTCAGGCGGCCTTCACACTCCCGGCTCCGGCCGTGTCAGCGCGCCGCTCAGCTCCAGCCCATCGCCTCGTGTCCGGCGCGGGCGAGGGCGGCGGATGAGTTCGTGCCGTGCTCGAGGAACTCGCGCGCGGCCAGGGCCGCGGCGCCGTAGGCCGCGAACGCGAAGGATCCGCCGATCGAGATCCGCGCGACGCCGAGTTCGGCGAGCTCGGCGACGGTGAGCCCGGACATGCCGAACAGCACGTTGACGGGACGGTCGACGCTCGTGACCACGGAGCGGATCTCACCCGCATCCGACAGGCCCGGTGCGTAGAGCACGTCGGCGCCGGCCTGCTGATACGCCTGCAGCCGGGCGATCACGTCGGCCAGATCGCGCCGTCCGTGCAGATAGCCCTCGGCGCGGGCGGTGACCACGAACGCCGGGTTGCGGCCGTGCGCGGCCTCGGCGGCGGCGTGTACCCGGTCGGCGGCCTCGTCGAGCTCGAACAGCGGCCGCGCCGGGTCGCCCGTGGCGTCCTCGATGGACGCGCCGGCGAGGCCCGAGACCGCAGCGCCGGCATAGGTGTCGGCCAAGGCTGCGGCATCCGTCCCGAATCCGCTCTCGAGGTCGGCGGTCACCGGCAGCGATGTGGCCCGGACGATCGCGTCGACGCCCGCCAGCGCCTGATCGCGGGGCACGGCGCCGTCGGGCAGGCCGAGCGAGAGCGCGTGGCCGCTGCTCGTGGTGGCCAGCGCCTGAAAGCCGAGGCGCTCGAACAGCACGGCCGACCCGGCGTCCCACGGGTTCGGCAGCAGCAGCGGCCCGGGGCCGTGGTGCAGGGCGCGGAATCGGTCGGCGCGTCCGGTCGGGGTCATGGCGGCTCCCGTCGCTGGCAGGGGCCTCCCACGCTACTCGGGGGCGCCGACAGGCGTGTCCGGGCTCGGGTGCGGAGGCGTCTATCCGCCCGGCCGAGCGGCGAACACGGCCGAACCCGTCGACAGGTTCAGCGCCACGGGCTGCGAGGTGTCGTATCCGGCCGCCTCGAGCGTGCCGTAGCTGATCGCGCCGTCGTCGAGGCGGGTTCCGTCTGAGCGGCACGGGTAGAGCCGGTCCGCCGCCGGGTAGGCGAACTCGCCGGTGTCGGCGTCGCCGTAGACGCTGATCAGGTCGATGTCGGTCGCCTCGTCGACGCAGAGCAGGGTGGCGTCCTTCGGGAACGGCGTGGTCGCACCTGTCTTCGGGTCGATCGCCGTCGCACGGTCGTCGATCCACGCGACGGGGTCGCCGCCGCTGTACAGCGACGGGCCGGCGAGCGACACGAAGTTACGGGGATCGGCGCCGAGAGGCACGGTCCAGCGGATCGTGCCCGTCTTCGCGTCGACGCCGATCAGATCCATGTCGAAGTCCGTGAACCGCAGCCGCGAGAGCTTCTTGTCCGTCGTGGGCCACTGTGCCGTGCCCGAGTTCACCCGACAGGCGACGAGCGTGCCATCGTCGCGCACGTAGGCCTGCGTCACCTCGCATTGGCCGGCACCGGGGATGCTCCACACCGTCTTTCCGGTCGCGCGGTCCAGCCCGACCAGACGGGAGCCGGCCACGTCCACGGTGTACGTGTCGCCACGGGCCTGCCGGGCGGGGCCGCCGAGGCCGATGACTGGCAGGTCGAGGTGACCGTCGTCCCACATCCAGCCGCCCTCGGTGGTCGCCGCGGCGCCGAACACGTCGGTGTACGGGCGCTCCCACCGGATCCTGCCGTCCGTTCCGTATCGGAGCATCTGCTTGCCGGAGGCGCCCTTCACCGAGACGTAGTCGCCGAGGAACCAGCCTCCGTCGAGGTATGGGGCCGGATCGTCGTCGCTTCGCCGGGCGTCCTCGATCGTGCCGTCGTCGAGCGCGTACTGGCGGGCGTGCAGCTGCGTCTCGCCGTCGAACAGCGCGCTCAGGCAGAACGTATCGCCGCAGACCTCCGGGCGCGTACCGTACAGAAAGCGCACGGCGTCCCGCCGCGGCTCGCCGGTGACGACATCGACGACCTGCAGTGAGCCCCAGTTCTCGTTCCAGTCGTCGGGCAGCGGTGCCAGGAACGCGGTGTACGTGGTGCCGGCATCGTCGAGGAGCGGGATGCGGTGTCTCACGCCGGGCGCCTGTTCTCCGGGTACGGCGGCATGGCGCCAGCGTTCGACGCCGGTTGCGGCATCCCACGCCACCACGGCCTCGCCGCCGTCGCCGTCCGACACGTACGCGAGCACCGTGTCACCGGTCACCCGGGGCACGCTCATGAGCGCCTCGTGGTTGCGCCAGATCGGCGTCGCCGCCTGCGTCCACGCGGAGGGCGGCGTCGGTTTCGCATCGGGGATGACGGTGCATCCGGCGACGAGAACGGCCGACGCGGACAGAACCGCGGCGATGGCGAGCCGTGAACGTGTGTGCCTCATGCCGATTCACGCTAACCAGGTGAGTGCCCCGGCCGCAGGCGCAATCCACGATCTGTGGATAACTTCGGTGGACCAGCGCGGGTCGGGTCGATCCCCGGCAGCCCCGGTAGGCGCGGCAGAGCGGACGCGATTCCACGCTCTTCCGGCGCCGCATGAGAGATCGCGACATCGTGTCGCGGATGCGGGGTCCGGGGAGGCGGGGATGCGACGCGCCGCCCCTGCGGGACGACGCTCGACACACATGGCGGAGGATGGGGGATTCGTCCCCACGGCCACTCCACGCGCCGGCTGCGCCGTCGCGCGGAGCCTCCGGCCGCGGGGGCCCACCCAAGGGTTCGAATCCGCTCAGCCGATATGTGTATCGAGCGCCGCCCCTGCGGGACGACGCTCGATACACATGGCGGAGGATGGGGTGTCTGGGTTCGCGACATAGGTCACAGATGATGGGTCGCTGGTGAGTCGGGTCATAGGTCACAGTCGGGGGCATGTCGAAGCATCGTGTCGTCGTGTTGAAGATCGTTGCCCGGGAGCTGACGGTCACCGAAGCCGCTGACGCCTACCAGATGTCGCGCCGCCATATCCACCGTCTCCTCGCCCGCTACCGGGAAGGTGGAATCGACGCGGTCGAACCCCGGTCCCGGGCACCGCTGTCCTCGCCGCAGCGGGTCACCGACCGGGTTCGGGAACGCGTCATCGCGTTGCGCCGGTCGCTGACGGCAGAGGGGCTGGACGCGGGACCACTCAC